>CAVWSC010000023.1:0-211806 GCA_963757435.1 Lewinellaceae bacterium
TCCGTAAATACGGTGGTGATAATGTTCATCGTCAGTGGATCAACCAGATTGACGGGGACATTGAAAATACCGGCCTCACCGGCATCCTGCATCCCGTTGTTGTTATCGTCCAGGAAGACAACGGAACCGATGGAAAGACCGGGGAACAGACCAAAGTCGACCGTCATGTTACCAAAGGCATCCGAAGTGGGAGTAGCGTCGTCTTGCGCGCCACCGGTACCCATTTCAGCCGCGCCGCTCGGCTCGGGGGTCGTTCCACCCAGCGTGACCGCGTTGGATAGATGGGCGTGCCCGCGCCGCCGACCTGAATGCCGTTGTCGTTAAGATCGACGTCGGCGTTAGGGTTGTCTTCGTCAGCCGCCTCGTCCGAGGACAGGGGCAGGGTCGCCAATGGGCAGAATGCCCACCACGTAGTCACCCGGTGCGCAGATTCCGAAGAAGTAGTCACCGTTTACATCAGTCTCATCGGTGGTCACCACCATATCACCGGCGGTGAACGTGCCGCTACCGTCCGTGTCATTATATAAGGTGACGGTAACGCCGGAGATGCCGTTTTCGGCGGCGTCCTGAACGGCGTTGTTGTTCAGGTCTTCGAAGACCGTCGAACCGAGGCTGAACGAGGGGATGAAGCCGAAGTCGATGGTCATGTTGCCATCTTCGTCCGGGTTGTTCATCGTGCCGTCATCCTGAGCGTCGTTAGTGTTTGCCTCATCGGCACCGATGGGTTGATTACCCGCCACCAGCATGAAGGGTGCCGAGCTTGTCGGGTCGCCGGGGTTGGTTTGGGCACCGTTTTCCGCGTCGGGGTTAATGCTTCCGGCGTCCTGACCGGTGGAGTTGGTCATTGCATTTGCCGGAGCGGTGGGTATGACCACGCTGTACGTGCCATTGGGCAGGTCTCCAAAGTAGTATTCGCCCATCGATCCGGTCATCACCTCGCCCACTTGGGTCTCGGGGGTGCCGTCACCATCAAGATCGGCGAAGAGTTGGACGGTCACGCCTTCAATGCCCGCTTCATTGGGGTTGGCGGCGTCCTGCATGCCGTTGTTGTCGAAATCAAAGAAGACCGTCGAACCGACGCTGCCCGAAGGCTGGAAACTGAAGTCAACGGTCATGTTACCATTGGTGTCCATCGCGTCGTCCTGCATATTGCCTTGAGCGGTTTCTACGGTGTTGTCCGGCTCCATGAAAGGTACCAGCGTGATGGCCATTGAGTAGGAATCGTCTCCATCGTTGGCTTGCGTACCGTCGTTTAATCCGTCCACGTTATCGTCGGGATCGGTTACCGTGTTCATGGAAGCGAGGGAAGCGTCCGTCGGAGCACCCACGCCCACGATGTAGTCACCGGGAGCGAGGTTACCAAAGAAGTAATCGCCGTTCATGTCCGTCAGCACGGGGGAACCCACTTGCAGGTCAGTGCCGGGCGTGTAAACGCCGTCGCCGTCCGTATCCATATATAAGGTCACGGTTACGCCGGCAATACCGTACTCCAACGGGTTGGCCGCATCCTGCGCACCATCGTTGTTGGTATCATAGAATACGGTGGAACCAAGGCTCATGGTAGGGGTAAATCCAAAGTCAACGGTCATTTCGCCATTGGCATCGTCATCACTCATGCTTCCGTCCGCATTGGCAACATTGTCGTCCTGCATACTTCCGCTACCCATTTCCGCAGCCGTCTGCTCCGTTTGAGCAGTTAGCGTAATGACCGCACTGGTAACCGGTGCACCCGGGGTGGCTTGGATACCATTGTCATTACCGTCTACCATATCGTCCGCCTCTCCACCCATTGGGGTAGAACTACTGGTGAAGCCCATGGGAGCGGTAGGGATATAAACAACGTAATCGCCTTGCTCCAACCCGCCGAAAAAGTAATTTCCGTCGCCGTCCGTCATCGTGGTGGCCAGGGGCGTATCGGTACCCGGTGTGGCACCGGCAGCATATAACTCAATCGTCACACTGGGAATACCCATCTCGGTGCTACCAGCCGTTTCGTCAAATAGCCCGTCGTTGTTCTAAGTCTGTAAAAACCGTCGAACCGATACTCATGCAATTGACCGGTACCATTATTTCCTGGCCGATGTTACACACGACATAGCAGAATCCATCGAGTGGGCTATTTCCAGGATCGCTATCCACACCTTCGATGATTGGAACGATACTTTCACCGGCAATTAGAAAGCCGCCAATCGGCTCATCAGAACGGTAGTTGATCGCATAAACTTCGTATTCATCACTGGAAAGGCCGGTGAATAAGCCCGTCATGTTTGAAGTGACAATGATATCGTCACGCACCAATATATAGGCTTGCACCTGTCCACTAGTACCACCGGACATGAAACTGCCCGGCGCGGATTGCACGATTACGGCACCCGTCATAACCGTTGGGCTGGTCGTCGGCCCGGTACAAAATGCACCTGCGGCATTCAGGCCGGGAGTGGATGTTGTGCCGCCCGCTACAACGCCGGTCGTAGTCGTATAACCGCAAAGCAGTTCCGGTATTTCCCGGAAAGTCATCGGCCCACCGTTGTTATTGTCGGTTACCTCCACTACCTGCACACCGCCGCCCAGTGCATTATTGGCGAAGGGTCCGAAGATGAGGGGAGGATCTCCCGGAGTGAAAGTCATTGTCATTGTTCCAACCGACACCTCAAAGTCGGTAACCGTCGCACCGACATCGGCATTGGTCACGTCGGTAACCTCTACATAGTACTGCCCCTGCGTCGCCATCGCTCCGGCGGGGCCGTCACAAGAGGCGGAGGCCGTAATGACCACCTGCGCCTGTAGGGAAAAAACGAAACCCGCTACCAACATTAGCATCAGGGCAGATCGCCGTGCAATGTTAGTCAGATTCAAAAAGTGCGGTGTAAATGTGTAATTCATGTGATATAGTGATTTGTCAAAAACAAAATTTTCGCTGAAACTATTCCAAAAACTTCCTTGGCAATTTTTCTTCTCTCTTGAGCACAAACTGGAAAAAGTCCCCTGCCCCCGTGAGGACAAACGACTTGATTTTAGTGAGGAACCAATCGTTCCTTTTCGATATGAAGTTACGGACTTGTGGCCGTTAACGTCTTTCCAGTTCCAACTCATAAGATTATTCTTGCTCCAGGTCTATCCAATTAACACTAGATACGGTAGGCAAGAACTCCATCAGCTGAAAAGAAAACGACAAATGAACAACCGGACTTATGTTGAACAAGTCAGATCAGGCTTTGTAATTTTTTCAATTCGATTATGGCTATCCCTGCACTACTGGTCGGTAGTGCTTTTGCGCATTTTTCCAAAAAAATCAGAAGAATGCATCACAAATATAGACGATTATATTACTTAAGTGGACTGTGTAGGAATATTTTACGGCTGAATCTACTGCTCGGACACCTTAGCGTGACATATATTTTTCCAACACATAGTACTGCCTCACTCTCTTCAAAGGTTCTATTTAACTATATGATAAGGTATTAGGCCATTTTTCAGCGGGGTCCGGTTCTGTATCATCTCTATAATGTAACAAGCAAAAAGCAGCCCCGGCGGATCGCCAAAGCTGCTTTTTTACCTTTATATTTCCTGTCTCACGTCTTGCTCCGCAATTTTGAGATCGCTTTGCTCCTAAAATCGGTAGATGCGAAAAGCACCACTAATGGGCAAAATTTACCAAGACGGTACCCTTCAAAAATTGGTCTGGCCGAGATGTGCCACTACTATATCGGGTCAGTTCCACTCCGTGTGAAAAATTCCCTTCTGATCGATCCGCTCATACGTATGTGAACCAAAGTAGTCGCGTTGGGCCTGCACCAGGTTTAGCGGCAACCGTTCCGTGCGGAAGGCATCAAAGTAATGCAGGGCAGTAGTGAGACAGAGCGACGGAATACCCCGCTCGGTACCTAGGTGTGAGATTTCGGCCGCCGCCGAACGGCAGTCGTACAGTTCATCGCGAAACTCCGAGCGGGTCATCATGTTTTTGGTGCCCTCCTTGGCATAGGCCTGGCGAATTTTCTCCAGTAGTTCCGCCCTGATGATACAACCACCGCGCCAGATGCGGGCAATACCCTCCAGGTCCAGTCGATAGCTCTTATCCTCGCTCGCTTCGGCCAGCAGGTGCATACCCTGGGCATAGCAGGCGATAAACCCGAAGTAGAGGGCCTTTTCCATTTGCTCCACCAGTGCCTCGCCCGCCAATGGCTGCTCGTCGGGGTGCACGTGCGAGTAGAGCTTAGAGGTATCCATGCGAAAATCACGCAGCGAGGAGATGGCCCGCATCGTCACCGCCGCATCGATGGTCGGTAGCGGAATACCCAGGTCCATCGCACTCTGGCTGGTCCACTTGCCGGTACCTTTTTGTTTTGCCTTGTCCAGGATCACGTCCAGCAAGTAGCCCTCACCTTCGGGCACCCGGTGGTCCATTATATCGGCCGTTATTTCAATCAGATAGCTGTTCAATCGCCCTTTGTTCCAGGTGTCAAACACCTCCGCCAGGCGTTCCTGGCTCAGGCCGCCGGCCCGGCGCAGAATATCGTAGGCCTCGGCAATGAGTTGCATCAGGCCGTACTCGATCCCGTTATGCACCATTTTCACGTAGTGGCCGGACCCGCTCTGGCCGATGTAAGTCACGCACGGCTCGCCGTTTACCTGTGCGGCCACCTTCTCCAGAATCGGTTGCACTTCCTTCCAGGCAGATTCATCGCCGCCGGGCATGATACTCGGTCCCCGGCGGGCACCTTCGGCACCGCCGGATACACCCACGCCCAGAAAACGAATGCCCTTATCGGCCAGGTACTGGTAGCGGCGGGCCGTGTCATCGTAGTGGCTGTTTCCGCCGTCCATGATGATGTCGCCCTCGTCCAGCAGCGGCAGCAGGTTGTCGATCACCCCGTCCACAATCTTGCCGGCCGGCACCAACATCATGATTTTGCGCGGCCGCGCCAGCAGACTCACAAACTCTTTCTGCGTATTCACCCCGCGCACCCGGTGGCCCTCCAGGCCCTCGCTATTCAGGGCCGCCACCTTTTCCTCGTCAATATCTACCCCCAGGGCGCCGAAACCGTCGTCGGCCACATTAAGGAGGAAGTTGCGCCCCATGACGCCCAGGCCGATCATGCCGAAATCAAAAAGTTGCTGGTCCATTGCTGCGTGGTTATTTTCTATCAATACCGCCCAGCCGGTCATAGGTTTAGCCGAAGCGTGAATTAGGCCCTTCCGAAGCGGCTATTTTCCCGGCAAACCGTTTTTTGGGCGTGCCCCCGGCCTACGGGCCGGGGTCGGTGCCTTCCAGGCGCGGCATTCGCCTTGGCCCTGCGGGCTTCCTCCCTCCGGTCGTCACCTTCCAGGCACCTCACGCAGCGGGCGAAGAACGAAGGATTGCTGCGCTGCTTCTCTTGATCGCAAAACGATCCTGCGGGGTGGGGGATGGAAGCAGTGCAAGTGCTGCTTCTCTCGATCACAAATGATCTTTCGGGGTGAGGGCCGGGGGAAATCTGAGCTTAGGACATAACAACCGGACCAGGGGTGGTAGTGGGCCCGACCGGAGGGAGGGAGACGCGCAGCGGCCGGAGCGAAGCGGAGCCACGCACGACCCGGCGGCATCCGCCGGCAGGCGGGGCCGGGGCCCAAAAAAATATTAGCGAACCAGTAGCACCGTACCCCGCAACGGAAACCGATCTCCATTGATTAACTCTACCTCGGCCGTCCAGGCATAAACGGCGGTCGGAGCCGGGCGGTTGCCCACTTTTCCATCCCAACCGGTAGGCGTGCGGCCGGGATAGAACTCGTCCAGTGCATACACCTGCGCGCCCCAACGATCGTAGACGCCGAAATTGAAAATGCGCGTGACCTGCGACCGGTCAGCGTAGAGGAAAAACAGGTCATTGTGGCCGTTGCCGTCAGGCGAAAAAGCCGTAGGTGCGTAGACTGGCACCTGACCGTTGATACCGACCCAAGTGGTGGTACTGTCGCGGCAGCCATAGATGTCCGTAACGATCAGTTTAATCGACTGCGCTTCGTTAACGGTCAGCTTTGGTGCAGGGCAAGTGGGGCAATCAACCGCAGTAACAGGCTTCCATTCCACACCGGCCCGCTGTGTGGCGGGCAACAGGTAAATTGGCTGTAGCGGATAATCCCGGCCCAGTGTTTTCTCAACAAAGGTGGGCAGGCGGGCAAAACGATCTACGATGGTGGGGTACAGCCAGTCACTTTGCAACAAGATGCAGCCGCCGGCATCGCGCACCAGCAAGTTGTAAACCGAGCCGGCCTGAAGCAAACTAAAATCTTCGGGAGGAAAAAAGCTGTTGCCGCCATCCGTACTATAGGTGTAGGGGCCGCGCCCACCCGCCGCCTGCAACACCAGCGGCGGCCGCCGCAGTTCCCGGCAGTCGATCTGAATGCCCCGCAGGGGCGGCGGGGCAATTAGTCGGTAAGTAGCTTCATCCCGGCAGCCCAGGTTATCGGTAACGGTCAAGGCATAGGTTCCGCCGCCCAGCTCATCCAGCGTGGGCGTGTCCGACTGTGACCCATCACTCCATATATACAGGTAAGGAGGAAAACCCGCCTGGTGATTAACGATAATACGCCCATTTTCATCCGTGGCGCAGACCGGCGGGCTAATTTCGGGAGGTCCCAGACGAGGGCCGCGCAGGTCTAGCCGCGCCTCACCGGAGACGGCTCCCCGGCAATTTGCGTCGTTGATGTCCGTCAGGGTGTAGCGGCCGCTCTGCGAGAGTGGCCAGGGTTGAAATCCGGTACTATTAAAGGTGTAGGTCTGGGGCGGACCGTTATCGCGGCGGGCGGCCAGGATGAAGGGCGGGGTGCCGCTGAGTTGTAGTCGTAGTTCGGCCCCGTCTTCGATACAGGCGCGGACAGTGTCCGGCAAGAGCAGCCCGGTAGGCGGCGGTACTACCAGGGCGGGTACCTGACGCTGGGTCTGGCGTGCGCAGCCGTCGGTGACGGTCAGGGATAACGTGGGCGGCAGGGGCGGCGTGAGTTGCGGCTGTGCTACGGTCTGGCCGGTGGACCACTGATAGCTGTAGGGCGGGCGGCCGCCACTGACGGCGGGTTGCAGGACGACAGCTTCGTCGGGGCAGTACTCGGCCCGCTCCAGTCCGATCAGGATCGGCTCGGTTTCGCGGATTTCCAGGCGGACGGAATCGGTGTAGCAGCCACAGGGAATGTCCAGGATGAGCCAGAGGTCCTCCGTGCCTTCGTCCTGGGTGTCGGCGAGGGTTACCAGCGGCAAATCAACGTATCCCTGGCCGGCGGGGATGGTGATCTGGCCGGGCAGCGGTTCGAAGTCGTTCCCTTCCTCGGCCGTGGAGTTTTGGCCGATGCGGTAACGGATGGTCTGGGGCAGGCCCAGGGCAGCGGTAGGATCGCGGGTGAAGCGGAAGCCGCCGCCGGGGCAGCCCTCATAGACTACGGGCGCACCAGTCGGCAGGGTGTCCTGCGGCAGGGCGGTGAGGCGGACGGAGCCGCCAAGATCGAAACTGCCCGCTTCGAGGAAGACGGCAGAGTCGTAGTTGACGTCATTTACGTCAGCCAGCAGGAGGCGGATGGTGTAGGTTTCGCAGGGAATGAGCTTGATGGTGGCCGTGAGGATCTGGGTAAAGCCATCGTATTCGATCAGGCTGAGGGTAGCCGGGGGGGGAACTGCCGGTAATTGGCAGAGAATGCGTTCGCCCGGCAACGTGTTGTCACGGTAATAGTCCGGTGCGGCGGTGTGGTTGACGGTATTAATGGAAACGGGTTGGCCGGTGCCGGGTAGCAAGGCCACGTTTTTTGCCCCCTGCGGTAAAGGTCCGTTAATACCGGGGCCGGAGATAAAGAAACCAAACACGTCGTTGTAAGCCGACCCGACGAATTCGCAGTACTCCTCGGAGGCGAAAACGTAGCGAAAACTTACCACGCTATCCAGCGGCACAAAATCAAATTTGAGACCGACCCGGTCAAAAAGCGGATTGGCAGCCATGGAACCGAGAAACGGATCGGGACTGCTACCCTGAAGCGGTTGGCCGGCGTCAATAAAATTATTCGGCCCCGCGCAGGCCTGTACCGGACCGGTGGAAAGAATGATTCCTCGCTCCAGGCCGATAGCGGCCTGCCCGTTGGTGAAATAACCCAGGCCGGCCGGTGAACCCACGCCGCTAATATTGGTAATGGTTTCGCAGGTGCCGGAAGCAAAAACCTCCTGGACCAGGGTTTCGGCCGTCCAATTAGGGTCGCCGACGATAGAAGACTGTCCCGGCAGCAGAATCGGCAGCGCGAGTAGTGACAGGCACGGGGCGAGAAACAAAATTCGGAACAGCGACATAGTCAGAGGGATCCGATCACGAAAAAAGGGTCGATCGGTCCCCAAATTTACGATTTGAAGTTAAATAACGGGTACATATCGCAAAAATTTAATTTTGATCGCTGCAAAGACTTATATTTGACCCGTCGTGTGGGATCGGTGATTCTTCGCGCCCCAATAACTTGATGGACAAAGCTTTGCCCGACGGATTTACGCGCCGTCGGACGGGTCGTTCCGGCAGGAGATTCTTCTCTGCCGGGCCGGCTGCCGAAGCTTTCTTATCTTTATGGCGCAGTCGACCAACCGGAAGGTTGTGCTACACGTCCGGTAAGAGCGTGTCTAAATTTTTACTTCCTGAGAACCAAGCATTTAAGAACCTGGCGTCATAAAAACTGGCTTACATAACCCGCTATGCGCGCAAGTTTTTATCTAGCCGGAACCTTAAATCATTGATTCTCAGTTCTTAAAAATTTTAGACATGCTCTAAGTTGTATTTTCCTTACCGGCTACTGGACCGACATCCAGTGTGTAATCTCATTTTCTACGTTAAAACAGAGCCCGTTTATGCAAAAATTATATCTCTTCTTCAGTCTGCTAGTTTTCTGCACGACCCTTACGGTCGGTAGTTTACAGGCACAGAATTTTTACTCGCTGACTAATGCCTGTATCGACTCGGCCAGCGTGTCAGTCGCTTTTACCGGCGAAACCGAAATTTCCACTTGTAACGGCGACGGCGTCATGGACCGCATTCGGTTCCGTACCAGTTCGCTGCACATGGCCTTCGGCTACGTGGTCGTCGATGCGAACGACATCATCGTTTCGATTGGTTTCAGCAACTTCATCGACTTCGAGATGCTGCCTGCCGGTACGCTGCGGGTTTATGCTTTTTCGAACCTCGGCCTGATTACCGCCAGTGTCGGTGAGACCTTCTCCGACGCACAATTATCGGTTCCCTGCTTCGGGCTAACTACCAATTTCGTACTCGTAAACAACAACGCGCCCTTTACCGGTGCTACGATCACTACTACCGACGGCGAGACCGAAGTGAGCACCTGCCCCGGCGACGGTGTGGATGATATTATCACATTCACTATTGATACGGACAATGACGTAGTTTATGTCATCACGGATTCCGAAGGGATCGTATTGGGTGTCAGCCCCGACGGTACGGTTAACTTCGAGGGATCGGGCGAGGGAATTTGTCGCGTGTATGCCGTCACGACATCGGTCGGCACTACGATTATGATTGGTGACGATTTCAACGACGTTGAATTTTCTTCCTGTGAGGGTCAGTCGGATAATTTCGTGACTGTCAATCGTGCTACCGCAGAAGGCGGCACCATTGCCACCGAAGACGGCGAAAGTGTGGTCTTTACTTGCCCCGGCGACGGTATCGACGACCTGATCCGCGTGGATTCCGCCGGTGCCGGTGGTCTGAATTATACCTACATCGTAACCGACGGCAACGGCATCGTACTGAGCGTGCCCGGTGGTGACGTAGTAAACGTGGAAGGAGCCGGCGAAGGTAACTGCCGCATTTACGGCCTGGCCTATGCCGGCGATTTGCTGGTAACCGCCGGAGACACCCTGGCCCTGGTCGATCTGGCCTCCGGCTGTTTCGATCTGACCGACAACTTTGTGGAGACCATCCGTGAAGTACCTAATGCCGGCACGATCGCCACGGAAGATGGCGAGACCGAAGTACTCACTTGCCCCGGTGACGGTATAGCCGACCTGATCAGCGTTGACTCGACTGCCGTAGTGGGTCAATTCTTCACGTATGTAGTAACCGACGGCAATAATGTCGTACTCGGCATTCCCGGCGGGGATGTAGTGGATGTAGAAGACGCCGGTGAGGGTAATTGCCGCATCTGGGGTATTGCCTATCAGGGCGACCTGACCGTCGCGGTTGGTGACACCCTCGCCCCCGATGACTCGTTCGCTACCGGTTGCTCCGATCTGTCGGACAACTTCGTAGAAACTATCCGCCTCGTACCCGATGCCGGAACCGTAAGTACGGAAGACGGCGAAAACGAACTGAACACCTGCCCCGGCGACGGACTGGCCGATCTAATTAACCTGGATTCGCTCGGCGGCAACTCGGGTGGCACGTTCACCTACGTAGTTACTGATTCCGACGGCATCGTGCTCGGCATCCCCGAAGGCGATGTAGTAGACGTTGAGGGTGCCGGTGTCGGTACTTGCCTGATCTACGGCCTGGTTTACCAGGGCGATCTGTTGCTGAGTATCGGCGACGATATTGCAACGGCCGACGTAGCCACCAGTTGCTTTGACTTCTCGGATAACACCGTTACCGTAACGCGCCAGTCGCCCCCCGGCGGCACCGTCAGCCTGGAAGGCGGCGGTACGGAAATCACGACCTGCCCCGGTGACGGCATTGCGGATATTATTCGCGTAGACTCCCTGGGTGCCGGCGGTGACTCCTTCACCTACATCGTAACCGACGCAAACGGCGTAGTACTCGGCATACCTCCCGGTGACTCCGTTGATGTGGAAGGTGCCGGTGAAGGCAACTGCCGCATTTACGGCCTCGCTTATACGGGTGAACTTGTCATTATGGTCGGTGATACGCTGGGCGTAGCTGATTTATCAACCGGCTGTTCCAGTTTGTCGGATAACTGGGTGACAACCATTCGCATCAACCCTGACGGCGGCACGGTAACGACTACCGATGGGGAGACCGAAATCTTTACCTGCCCCGGTGACGGTCAGCCCGACAATGTGAGTTTCGACACGACCGGCACCATCGGTCAGTTCACTTTTGTAGTGACGGACTCTGCCAACGTAATCCTTTCCATCCCCGATGGTAATACCGTCAATTTCGAGGGAGCCGGACTGGGCAACTGCCACCTATGGGGTGTAGCCTACACGGGCAACCTGACCCTGCAGGCCGGTGACACGCTGACCAGCGTGGACGCCAGCGACGAATGCTTCGACCTGTCGGACAACTTCGTGAACGTGATCCGTCAGCGTCCCGAGGGCGGCACCGTTTCCCTGACGGGCGGCGGCACCAGCATTACACTCTGCCCCGGCGACGAGCTTTCGGACGTGCTTTCCTTCGATTCCACTGGAACGTTCGGTTCCGGCTTCACCTACATCATAACGGATGCCGACAACATGATCCTCGCCATTCCCGGCGGTGACTCAGCTGATTTGGCCCCCGCCGGTATTGGCGTTTGTCGTGTCTGGGGTCTTGCCTTTACGGGCGATCTGGTCGCCGAAGTAGGCGATATACTCAATACGGTTTCATTGAGCGATGACTGCTTCGACCTTTCCGATAACTTTATTACCGTTAATCGCGTAGAGGCCAATGGCGGAACCGTTTCCACCCCTAGCGGTCAGACGGAGGTCTTCACCTGCCCCGGCGACGGTATTGACGATTTGATTCTCGTCGATTCAACGGGAGTTTCCGCTCCGTTATACACTTACGTCGTTACCGATGAGAACAACGTTATCCTGGGAGTACCCAGCGGTGACGAAGTGAACGTGGAAGGTGCCGGTGAGGGCAATTGCCGCATCTGGGGACTAGCCTACGCCGGTGAACTTTTGGTAGGCGTGGATGATACCATTCAGCCCGGCACTACCCTGGCGACCGGCTGCTTCGATCTTTCCGATAACTTTATCGGCGTGATTCGTCAAACGCCGATGGGTGGCGTAGTTTCCATTCAGGGAACCGGCGGTCAGACAATCTTCTACTCCTGCCCCTCCACCGGCTCTCTGGACTTACTCCGTCTCGATTCGCTCGGTGCGGTCGGACAGCGTTTCACTTACGTGGTGACTAACAACGCAGGCATCGTTATCGGAGTACCCAACGGTGATTTGATCAACACGGCTATCCTCGGTACCGGTATTTTCCGGATTTACGGACTGTCCTTCCAGGGTACTCGTTTACTGACTACGGGTAATGACATTACTGCCAACCCTGCCCTGGCTACGGGTTGTGGCGATCTGTCCGATAACTTCGTTACCGTAGTTCGTCAAAACCCCAACGGCGGCACGGTAAGTACGGAAGACGGTGCTACTGAAGTATCCATTTGCGTAAATGACGGTGTTGAAGACGTGATCAAGTTCGACTCCATGGGAGTTTCCCAGAGTCTGTTCACTTACGTTATTACCGACACTAACAATATTATCCTAGGTTTACCTACGGGTGACGAGTTGGATTTTGAGAATTCCGGCCTCGGTATCTGCCGTGTTTGGGGTCTTGCTTACACCGGTAGCATTATCGCCATGATGGGTGACACTGCTTCTTCGGGTGCCCTGAGTGACGGTTGCTTCGACCTGTCGGATAATTTCATCACCGTAAATCGCGGTAATGATATCGCGGGCAGTACTGTCAGCACCCAGGACGGACTGACTATGGTAGCTACTTGCCCCGGTGACGGCGTAGCGGATATCATTCGTTTTGACTCCATTACTACCGGCATCAGCCAATTCACCTATGTCGTTACCGACTCGGCCAACGTAATTTTGGGTGTACCACCCGGTGACGCGGTTGATTTCGAGGACGCCGGCACCGGCACCTGCCGCGTGTGGGGACTTACCTACACGGGCGACGTACTAGCCATGATTGGTGATACGGCCACGGCCGTCGATCTGGCCAGCGGTTGCTTCGCGCTTTCCGATAACTTCGTCGAAGTGGTTCGGATCGTACCCGAAGCAGGTACGTTGAGCAGCACACTGGGCGACACCATCGATATCTGTGGCGGTGACGGAATGTCTGCCATGAATACCTTCGAGTTCCTAAATGCCCAGGGCGGAAATTTTGCGCTGCTCGTAGTACAGGACAGCTTCCTGGCCGGGGTGTTTACCGACCCGAACTTCGATTTTGAAAACGCGTTGAGCGGAACCTACCAGGTTTACGGCGTAGCGTATGCCGGAACTCTTAGCGTTATCCCCGGAGATAATATTTTTGGAGGCAACCTTTCAACCAGTTGCAATGACCTAACGGACAATTTCATTACGGTCAATGTATCTCAGGTAGATGGTGGTAGCATTAATTCAAACCAGGGAGCCGGTAACGTATATATCTGCCCCAGTAACGTCACCGCCGGAACGCTGACCTTCAGCAATAACGGTGACGCTGACATGGACAATTACGTTTACGTCGCAACAGTAGCAGATGGACTAGTACTTCAGGTACTGACCGGCAATAGTTTCAATTTTATCGGCCTACCCGTACCTTCGGTAACGATCTACGGTGTTTCCTATACCGGCAACCTGAACCTTTCGGTAGGTACCATGCTATTGACGGCTCAGTTGAGCGACGAATGCTTCGACGTTTCCGAGAACGGAATTACTGTTTTCGTAGACGAACCCGAGGCGGGTGAGATCAGCCGTACGGATGAGGAGACGGAAGACCTCTTTTGCATCCTGAACGGAGACACGGACCTGGAAATCACGACTACCAGTACTTCACAGGCCGGCTACGCCTACCTTGTTACGGATGAAAACGACATCGTCGTTTCCGTATCCACAAATGGGGCTGCTGACTTCAGCGGCTTAGTCGCCGGGCCTTACCGCGTCTACGGATTAAGCTATACCGGTCAACTACTCGTAGTTGTCGGAGACGACCTCGAATTGGCCGCCCTGGCTACCAGTTGCACCGAACTTACGACCTCCTTCATTCAGGTGGAGCGTGGTGCCCAACTTAACGGAGGCACCCTTAGCACCATGGACGGACTGGATACTTTCTACGTATGCCCCATGGACGGCCAGCCCGACATTCTGGTGGCCAATACGGTAGGAGCAACTACCGGCGTACCTTACAACTATGTTATTACCGACGTAGCGGGTAACATTCTGGTTCCGGTAATCGGCACGAACGTTCTCAACTTCGATGTAGCCGTACCCGGTATCTGCCGCGTATACGGTTTCTCCTATACGGGTTCCATTACAGCTTTTTTCGGCCAGAACATCAACAACGTTGAGTTGACTGACTCCTGCGCCGCACTCAGCCTTAACTACATTACCGTGATTCGCTACACGCCCGAGGGCGGTTCGGTTACTACTGAAGACGGCGAGACCGACGTTACACTCGACCTGAGCACGGACGAGGATGCTACCCTGGCCTTCGTCAACAGTGGGCAGGAGGATCTTCCCTACGCTTATGTCGTAACGGACACGGACAACGTGATCCTTTCGATTACGACCGACGATGAGGTTAACTTTAACAATGCCGGCGTAGGCGTTTGCCGCGTATGGGGAGTCTCCTACGTGGGCGACCTGAATATGGTGATCGGCCAGCAGGCGGATACTACTACATTCAGCGACGACTGCAATGACCTGTCAGACGACTTCGTTATTGTTACCCGGATCGAAAGTGACGGATTCACGGTACCTGCTACGGGTCACATAGCTCAGGCCGAGGCATCCGCGACGGAAGCTATTCTAATGGAAAGCTACCCCAACCCTAGCACGGGCGGGCAGATGACCGTAGAATTAAGCAGCCAGGTTTCTAATGTGCTGGCTGCCGGCACCATTAGCATCATTGATTTCAATGGTAACGTGCTGCATACCGAATCGCTTCCCGGCGGTAATGGTATTCAGCAAATGACCTTCGACGTGAACAGCCTTCCCGCCGGGCTTTACACGCTCTTCTACCAGGGCGGCGGCGAGCAGCAGGCACTCCGCTTCGTACGGCAGTAATCTCTTGTCAGTGTAAATTGAAAAGCCCCGCTCGTCGTTACAGACGGGCGGGGCTTTTTTGCTATCCATTCCTATTCAGGGGGTAAGGCGACTCACTTTTCCGCCGCCTCCGTTTTACGGAGCCACTCGATCAGGCCGGTAAAATAGGTTTGCTGATCATCATAAAAGCTCATATGGCTACCCTTGGGACAGTGCAAGTGGCTACCGTTCGGAAAATCCTGGGCAATGCGGCGCATATGCTCGGGGTCCATGGTATCATACTCGCCGCCGATGGTGAGAACGGGTATAGTGATCTTCCCTAGATCGGGTGTCCGGTCCCAGTTACGGAGGGAGGCATTGCCACGGATACCGAACTCACTCGGCCCCTGCATGCCCACGTAGATTTGCTGGTTAAGCTTATCGAACCCCCGGTTGACCGGTTCGGGCCATTCGGCCAGTGGCATCCGTAGTACGTGCTCGGGATAGTAATTGCCGACGATGGAATTAATGTAACCGGGGTTAGCATAATCTCCGGCAGCCTCGTAGGCTTGAATGGCGGCCAGGGTATCGGGGTCCAGTTTCGGGCCCAATACTTCTTCTGCGTACTTATTGTAATCGGGAACGGACATCATCATGTTGCTGATGATGAGACCGTTCATTTTTTCCTGGTGCTTGAGGGCATATTCCACGCCCAGGATACCGCCCCAACTGTGGCCGAGGATGTAGAAATTGTCTTTCTCCAGGCCAAGGGCCTGACGCACTTGCTCCACCTCGTCCACGAAGCGGTCGATGGTCCAGAGGCTGGTGTCGGTGGGCACGTCGCTGAGGCGGCTGCCCAGTTGATCGTAGTAGTAATACTCGATGCCCGCGCCGGGGAAGTAGCTATCGAAGCACTCGAAGTAAGCGTGGTTGGCGCCGGGGCCGCCGTGCAGGAGCAGCACTTTCACGTCGGGGTTATTGCCTACGCGCTTGGTCCAGACCTTAAACTCCCCGCTGGGCGTTGTAATGGGTATCATCCGTGCCCCCCCGCTGAGCTGCTCGGCGGGCGTGTCGGAAAGGTCATGGTAGGTAGCCAAACCGGGGCCGGCGGAGGCGGTGGCACCGGCCTGCGGGGGGTCCGGCGATTGGCAGGCGGCGAGGGCGACGCACAGGGCGGCGGCGAAGAGGTAGCGTAGTAGTTTCATTCTGGAGGAATTGGAGATTTTAGAAAATGTGGACCTAAATATAGTCAGGTCCGGCTGTTCCTCCTTCTTAGAAGAAAAAAATAGACGGTAGCGCGCTGCCGGCAAAATAACTTGGAGCCGGAATCAATCGCTATCATCGCTGGATTAATCATCGAGGAAGTTCGTGCAATCATCCAGCGGTTGAAAAAGGACTAACTGCCTAACTTGTACTTGATTGGGATTAACCCCGCGGGAGGTGCCTGGACCGGCCGAGCGGAGCGAGGAGCCCACAGGGCCAAGCCGTTAGGCGCGCGGGGAAGGCACCGACGGCCCCGCGCCGGCGGGGGCGACCCGCCCAACCCAAACCCCTACCCCATCACCGCACGATGCGCCCCGATAACCGCAGCAGTTCCGTCTCCGTGTTCTTTAAATTGAGCAGCGCATTAAGTCGCTGCTGACCGGCATTGAGGAAATTGAGTTGGATATTCCGGTAGTCGAAACTATTGATCGTACCGCCCGCGCGGCGCTCGGCGGCAATCTCCAAATTTCGCTCGGCATTAGTGAGGCGGGCATCGGACAGGGCGATGAGGGCACGCTGGTTTTCGTAGGTATTAAGGGTGTTAGCCAGCGTCTGCACCAGGTTCTGGCGGTTGCCCTCATAGTCCAATTGGGCACCGATCTCCTGTAGACGGGCGGTTTCGATGCGGCGGCGACGCGCACCGGCATCGAAAAGTAGATAATTGGCGGAAAGGTTGACCTGACCGGTAAAAGTTTTGACGGCCAGTTCCGGCACCTCTCGCTCGTCGGGCATTCCGCCGAAATTGAAGGTCTGTACCCCGGAATTGAGGCCGACATTGTAATTAACACCGGCACTTAGCGTAACGGTGGGGTACTTCGCCGTCTCGGCCAGTTCGGTTCCGATGCGCGCCAGTTCGCGGTTGATCTGCAGGTTTTCCAGCGTCTGGTTAGCGGCCAGCAAATCGGCTTGCAGGGTGGCGCGGTCGTACTGGTTGTCATTGAAGGTCAGGGTGTCGGCCAGGTCCAGACCGCTGATGTCGGGCACCTCCGCGCCCATGGCCAGCAACAGGTTGCGCAGGGCGTTTTCGTAGCTGGTCTGCTGGATAAGGTAGTTCGTGGAATCGGCCAAAAAGGCGTCCTGGGTTTGCAGGGCCTCGAACGTATTGCCCTGCCCGAATTCCCGCCGCACATCGTCGTATTCCACGCGATCGCGGTCCAGGGCCAGCAGTATTTCCAGCAATTCCACCTGCTCGCGCTGCACCAGGGCGGTATTGTAAGCCTGGATCACGCGTTGCACCGTATTCTCCACCTGCAACTTCAATTGCCCCTCGGACAAAACCACCTGAGTCTCCAGTTGCTCCTTGGTAGTGCGCACGCGATAACCATTGAAAAGCGTCCAATTGACGGCCACGCCCGGCGCGATGCCGGTGCCGTAAATGGAGGTGCTGGTGACGATGCTGGTAGGGTCGTTGCGGTTGTTGTAGGTGTTATTCGACCCCAGCGTGAGGCTGATCGTAGGGTAACGGCCGGCCAGTGCCCAGTCGTCGTTACTCTTGGCCACGTCCACCCGGTTTTCGGCCAGCCGGATCTGATAATTGTACTCCAGTGCCCGCTGAATGGCTTCCGAAAGCGTCAGGTAATCGGTCTGCGCGGAGAGGCAGCCGAAGGTACCGAGAAGGAGGAGGGTAAGGATGGATAATCGCATAAGACGAGTTTGTGGCGGCCGGTGGCCGATAGCGGTTTTGCCCGGTTCAGGGCAGTGGGCAGGTTTAGTAGATCAGGCGGAGCAAACTATTTCGCGGCAGTTCTTTTACCTTCAAATACCCTTCGTTTGCCGTAAAAATTATAGAAGAACACCAGGCCGGTAGTCAGGCCCTTCAGCAGCCACTCACGCGCGGCCAGCCAGGGGATGAAGTGGAAACCGTAGACCAGCGCGGCGTCGATCAGCAGACCGCCCAGCGAGACCAGCATGGCCAGCACGAAGGCCGACCGGAAGGAACGGTTGAGCTTGAAAACAAAGTAGCGCTGGAGGTAAAAACTAACGAGTACCGAACTGGCGTAAGAAAGCGTAGTGGCCGGCAGCGGTGGCAAATAGCGGTCGACCAGCCAGAGGTACAGCCCGTAGTTGATGCCCGTGGACACCAGGCCGGTGAGGGCAAAGGGCAGCTTTTCCCAGCCAAATTTCCAGAGGCGTTTCCAGAGGGGCATGGGCCGTGCCCCGGCGTAATCGCCGGGTCGGTCCCTTCCGGGGTTCGCTGATCGCTCCGTGCTGCGCACCGCTTCACCCGCCGCGGCGGGTTCGCGTCCTCCAGGCACCTCACGCGATGACAGGCCGGGATCGGTATTCGGTTCGGGTGATTGCATCAGGCTTCCATGGCTAGGCGGATCCGCCGCTCGGTGGCGAAAAAGTCGCGCACATCCAGCCAGGTATGGACGCGGTGAAACTGGTCGTGATGTACATTGTGCGAGGCGGTAAACAGGATCCCCTCACCGTTGAACGGCTCCAGGTTACTTGCTTTGTCGTCGATCATGTAATCGCCGTGGACGATACTTTTATCGCCGCAAAACACGATTCGCGACCAGTGGATGAAGGAAAAATGTTCCTCCAGCCACTCGTATTTATCCAAAAAACTGTGCCGGAACTCGGTAGCCGCCGTGACGATAAATACTTCGTATTCATCGTATAGTTCGCGGACTACTTCCCGGGCATCGGGCATCACCTCCAGGTCGCGGAAGAAACCGGGGTCGTTGAGGTGATCGCGCAATTCGGCGGCCCCTTCCACTTCGTAGATTTTCTTGCCGTGGTAGGCTTCGGGACTTAGCCGCTCGCCGAAACGGGCGGCGTAGAGGTCGTTGAATTTAGCGTAGGTATCGGCCATCACCTCGTCCATGTCGATCACAATGCGGATGGGTCTCATTCGGCGGGTTCGGTTTCGTGAACGGGTTTTTCATTCGCGTGGTGGGTCTCTTTGTAAGCGGGTTCTACCTCACGGAAACGAATTTTTTCATCGTACCAAAAAAGACGAAGGTAGTAGCGGCTGCGGTTGAGTAGCACCAGCAAGGAAGGTAGCATCACCAGCAGAATAACGGTGGAGGCCAGCAAGCCGAAAGCAACCGAGATCGCCATCGGGATGAGAAACTGTGCCTGCAAACTTTTCTCAAATAGCAGCGGTGCCAATCCGGCGAATGTCGTTACCGAGGTCAGTACGATCGGTCGGAAACGGGAATGTCCCGCATCGTGCAGCGAATCCATCATCGACATACCCGACCGCAGGTTATCATTGTAGGTAGCGATAAAGACCAGGCCGTCATTCACGATTACCCCCACCAGGGCGATTACGCCCAGACCGGAGAACAAACTAATGGGCGCATCCATCAGCCAGTGACCGAAGATCACTCCGATCATACCGAAAGGGAGCAGCGTGAACAGCACCACGGTTTGCATAATGGAGCGGAAAGTAACCGCAATAACGAAGAACATTAAAAACAGCACCACCGGAAAAACCAGAGCGGATGACTTGGCCGTTTTCTGCTGCTCCCGCACCTGCCCGTCGGCCACCGTAGACACGCCGGGGAAATCGGCCAGCACGCGGGGCAGGATTTCTTCGTTGATCGTGGTCGTCACGTCGGATACGGAAACCGAGTTGTCCGACACGTCGGCTTCTACCTTCACTTCCCTGCGGCCGTTTACGTGGTTGATCGCGATCACGCCCCGCTCGGGGATGAGTTCGGCCAATTCGGATACGGGATATTCCTGCCCGTTGCCGAGCCGGATGCGCATTCGGCTCAGGTCGGCCACGCTCTTGCGGTCGCTCTCGGCGTAGCGCAGCCACACCCGCACCTCGTCCTCGCCCCGTTGCAGGCGTTGCGCCTCAGAACCAAAGAAACCCGCCCGCACCTGACCCAGGATGTCCTGTAAGTCTACCCCCAGGTAGCGGGCCTTTTCCTTGAGCTTAATGTTAATCTCGCGCAGGCCCTCCTGGTCGTTGTCCACCACGTCGGCCAATTCGCTCATGCCCTGCAACTCTGCCTTCACGGCGCGGGTAGCTTCTTCCAGCACTTCGATGTTGCTGCCCACGAGGGAAACGGAAACGGGCTTGCCGAATACCGACTGACCGCCGAACGTAAGGACTTCCGCTTCATCTACCGCACCGGTTTCCTTACGGATGGCGTTGGCAACATCGCGCAGGCGTACCTCGCCCCTGGCCTCGCCGGGTAGTAGGGCCACGGAGGCCGTTCCCTGGTAGGTGGTTGGGCCGACCTTGATCTCTACCCGTTCGATAATCTCTTGCTCATTATTAAAGACGGAGTCGTTGATGGCTACGTTCACGCGTTCGGCGGCGGCGGCAATTCGCTCCAGCACTTCGCGAGTAACTTCTTCCGGGGTTCCGGCGGGCATTTGCAGGCTAACCGCAATATCATCCCGCTCAATGTTAGGGAAGAAGGTTGTGGAAACGAAGCCTCCCGCTATGGCGGCAAAACTCAGGATCAGCACCGCGAAACACGCGGCTACCGTGAGTAATTTATACTTGACCGTGGCATCCAGCAGGGGCGCGTACATCCGGTCGCGAAGCAGGTTCATCAGACGGTCGAACTGGTGCTGGATCCAATTCGGTTTAACGTTTTTATCCAGGGCTTTGGAATGCGAGACGTGGGTGGGTAAAATGATCGCACCCTCTACTAACGAAAAGGTAAGCGAGAAGATAACCACCAGAGCCATCTGGCTAAAGAAATCACCCAACTGCCCGTCGATGAACAGGAAGCTGGAAAAGGCGATGACCGTGGTCAGGATGGCCGCGAATACGGCGGGTAGTACATCCACCGTACCGCGAATCGCGGCCTCGGTTCGGTCCACCCCTTTCTCGTGCAGGGAATAGATGTTCTCCCCGATCACGATACCATCGTCCACCAGGATACCGATCACCAGGATCATGCCGAACAGCGAGATCACGTTAAGGGTGATGCCCATCGCCGAAGCCAGGATAAACATACCCGCGAAACTGATGGGAATGGAAAGCGCCACCCAGAAGGCCAATCGCCAGTGCAGGAACACCGCGAGCAGTAGCAACACGATGACGAATCCCTGCAGACCATTGGTCTTCAGGGTATCCATCCGTTGCCGTAGGGTGATGCTGGCGTCATTTACCACGGTAGCCTTTACCAGCGGGTGGGTTTCATTCCAGGTTTCGATGTACTCCTTTACGTTATCCGTGATGGAGAGCATGTCTTCTTCCAACGTATTCTGCACATTGATGCCCACGGAGGGGGCACCGTCCAGGAAAGCGCGGTTAGGCTGGTCGGCGAAACGATTGCGGATGTCGGCCACCTGGCTGAGGCGCACCACGCCCCCGGCGGCGGTAGTGGTGACCACGACGTCGCGCAGGCCATCGGCGTAGTAAGCTTTGTTCCGGGCACGGAGCAGTAGTTCCTCATCGTCACCCTTGATGGTACCGCCGGTGATGTCCACATTCGTACGGCGCACGGCCTCGGAGGCCTGCTGAAAAGTCAGGCCGTAGGCGCGCAGTTTATCCTCCCGAAAAGCAATCTCGATCTCCTCGTCCGGGAAACCCGACAGTTCTACCTTAGAGATACCGTCGATGGCCAGCAGGTCATCTTCTACCTGGCGGCTCATATCCTTCAATGCTTGCAAACTCACGCCCTCGCCCGAGAGAGCAAAGGTAATGGCCCGCCCCAGTTGTTCGCGCTTGTACACTACCGGCGGCTCCATGCCTACGGGGAAGCTACTGATCTGGTCGACGGCGTTCTTCACGTCCTGCAGGATCAGGTCGGTATCGTAATCGCGCAGTACTTCCACGCTCACGGTAGCCGAGTTTTCCTTGCTTACGCTGGTGTAGCGCTCGATGCCGGTGACGCCCTTGAGGTTCTCCTCGATCTTATTGACCACGCCTTCCTCCATCTCCTCGGGGCTCGCGCCGGGGTAGATAAGTTGGATGCTAATGTTCCGGCTGGGGTTTTCCGGGAAGAAGGTCGACTTCATCCGCAGCAAGCTCATTAGCCCCACGATCAGCAGGGCGAACATGAGCAGGTTGGCCGCTACCGGATACTTGATAAAATACTCGATAAATCCTCGCACGGTCGGTTAATTTAGGCTGGTAAGCGGTTCTAGCGTCGAATCGGCACGCATTTCCGCCGCTTTGGCTACTTTCATCTTCACGCGCATTCCGTCAAAGCCGCCGGCTACGGGTGCGGTAATGAGTGCGGTCCCCTCGGGCAGGCCGCTCACGATCACGGTGGTCCGGTTGAATTTTTCCACGCTTACCGGCAGCAGGCGCAGGATGCTATCGCTTTCCACCACGTACACTTCCTTTTCATCGATGAGCAGGTTGCGGTCGATCTCGATGACGTTATTCAGCGTCTTGGCGGCGGCTTCTCCACGCAGGTACATACCCTCGCGCAGGTTCTTGCCGCTCACGCCCACGTAGATGGTCACGGTTTGTGAACCGGGGTCGATCTGTTCGCCGATGCGGCGAATTTCGCCTTTCCACTCGCCGGCCACGTCTTCGCTGTAGAGGGTGACCTTGTTTCCTTTGGCCAGGTAGCTCAGGTCGGACAGGGGCACGGTGGCGGCCAGTTCAAAATTGCCGGTAGCCATTAACTGACCAACCTCCTGACCGGCACGCACTACCGCGCCGGGATCCACCAGCGCACTGGTGAGGACGCCGCTGAAGGGAGCATAAACGGTAAATTTACTCAGCCGCTCTTCGGCCTGCTTGATCTGGTAGTACTGCGATTGCAGGTTGCGGCCGGCAATGAACAGTTTTTCGGCGCGGTTGGCCGGCTCGGGGAATTGCTTGATCGGGTCGTCTACGCTGAAGTTCTCCAGGTAGGCTTCCCAGCGGGGGAAGGCCTCGGCGTAGTCGATTTTCAGGTCGGGCATGATCTGGGCGATGCTATTGAGTAGCGTCGCTTTCTGGGCCTGGATAGCGAGGCGGTTTTCAGAATTATCCAGCCGCAGCAGTACGCTTCCCTTCGGGAAATAAGTACCCTCCTTGAATGGTCGACTCGTGCTTAATAGCACCCCACCGACCTCCGTATAGAGGCCGATCTTGTTGTAGGCTTGCAACTGTCCCTCTACATTTAAGGTAGTAGCCAGTTGACCGTTGTTTACCCGGCGTACGCTTACTTCTTTCTTGCGGACTACCTCCTCCTTACGGGGTGGTTCTTCCTTCATGCCGGCAATCACGCCGTAGAGTAAAAATGCGCCGACAATGAGTACCAGGCCCACCACTACGCTGATAATCCGTCGCTTGTTCAATTTATTCATAATCGGTCGGCTTGTTCCGTTGGAGAAAGGATGGCGTGTAAATTGTGATAAATATGGTGCAGGGTAGCCAGGCAGATCTTCAGGTCGGCCGGGTCTACGCCCTGCGTCGCGTCGTGGGCGGTTCCCTTCAGCACGGGGAGCATTCCTTCGATAAAGCTGCGCCCTTCGTCCGTCAGGAAGATCCGCTTGTTGCGGCCGTCGCGAATGTCGTGTTCGCGGCGAACCAGGCCGGCCTTTTCCAAGCCGGTCAGGGCGCGGGCTACGGTGCCTTTGTCCTTGATGGTACTAATGGCCAGTTCCTGCTGGGTTTGGCCGTCGGCTTGCATCAAATCGGCTAATAAGCCCATTTGAGTGGGCTGAGGTTGCCAGCCGTGAGCATCTACGGCGCCGGTCAGGCAACAGCGGCTTAGTTGCCGCCCCACCCGGTTGGTCAGGAAGATTAGGCTCTCGTAAGGATGAACGGCTGGATCCAATTAGTTGCGTTTGCAACGAAACTCGTTAGTCGTACTATTGTTTCTCGACCTCGGTATTTTTTATCCGCGTACCAAATTTGCTATGGCCGGTGGAAGGGCATACCGGCAACTAATCCCCCGCTTACTCCTTATTACGACTGCAATAAATCCGCTTCCATGACCAAGGTCCACCTGCTCACGTTCAACTCTTTCCAGGAAAACACTTACCTCATCTCCGACACCGAAACCGGGGATACCTGGGTCATCGACCCCGGTATGCAGACCACGGCTGAGGAGCGGACCTTCGCCGCTTATCTAAAACAGCACGATCTCAAACCGGTCCGACTACTGCTTACTCACGCCCACCTGGACCACATCTACGGCCTGCATTACGTCCACAAAATTCACGGCCTTACCCCCGAGCTACACGAGCTGGAAACGCCCGTTTACACTTCCGCTCCGGTAGTGAACGAGATGTACGGCTTGCCGAAGATGAACCCGTTGCCGACACCCAGTTACTCGCTACACGCAGACGATACCCTCACGCTGGGCGATGCCACTTTTAAATTGCTCTTTACCCCCGGCCACTCACCCGGCAGCCTGTGCTTTTACAACCGCGTCGAAAATTACGTGATTGCGGGCGACGTCCTGTTCCACCGCTCCATCGGCCGCACCGATCTGCCGGGCGGCGATCACGCCACCCTGCTCGGTTCCATCGCCACCCAGCTCCTGCCGTTACCGGATGAGACCGTGGTCTACCCCGGCCACGGACCCAGCACCACGGTGGGGGAAGAGCGCGAGGAGAACCCGTTTTTTTAAGAGCGTGTCTAAAATTTTTAAGAACTGAGAATCAATGATTCGCTTCGCGGCTACTTCGTGGTTAAGGTTCTGGCTAGACAAAAAATTCACGCGCATAGCGGGTTACGCAAGTTAGTTTTTGTGACGCCAGGTTCTTAAATGCTTGGTTCTCAGGAAGTAAAAATTTAGACACGCTCTTAGAAATAAGTGTTGACCGCAAACTCAAACTGGTCGATAAATATTCGCTTGAAGGCCGTGATGTTATTTTGCTCATAAAAGACCAGCATCGCTTTTTTGTATTCCAGTGAATCCACGGTGCGGAACGAAAGCGGGCATTGTTGATGGGCTAGCAGGATAGCGTTACCTGTGATACGCGCCGTTCGCTTGTTGCCATCCACAAAACCCTGGATATAAGAGATGAGCACCAACGCCAGTAATGCCTTTTCAAATACGTCGGTTTTGGAGTTGATGAGGTTACACATATCCTGAAATGCCTCGCGGATATGGTATTCGTTATCCAGCGGCTGGTAGTTGGTACCCGTGATACCCACCCGCCGGGCGCGCAAGTTGCGGCTAATACCTAATTCTTTAATGAGCAGAGCTGTGAATATCTTCGATCTTTCGCACGGACAATTCATCTAAATAGCGGGGATTCGACACGATAAAATCAATGGCCTCCTTATGGTTAAGCAGCATCACGGCCTCGTCCTTGCT
Organism: Lewinellaceae bacterium; assembly: GCA_963757435.1. GTDB lineage: Bacteria > Bacteroidota > Bacteroidia > Chitinophagales > Saprospiraceae > Neolewinella. The sequence goes on from CAVWSC010000023.1 coordinate 25,357, forward strand.
ACGGCCGGCCGCCGTTTGCTTTTCTTTTAGCAGTCGCTCGGTCTCCAGCAGTGTGTAGGTATTTCCCTCGATCTGGGAGGATTTCCAGCTCAGGTCGATCGCCAGGCGTTCCACCTCCCTTTGGTATTCCTGTAGGCTAATTCCCTCTATATTTTTTGCGTAGATCTGCTGGAGGTTGGTAAGTTTTGCCCGCTCTGCCGAAGTAAAAATAGCCACCTCGTACAGGTCTTTGCGAATAAGACTGCGATTGTAAGCCGTGCCACTATTCCGCTCGTCGATATCCCGGGCGAAATAGTCGTCCACGTCGATGGAGTGAAGAATACGGTAGGATTGACCCAGGCGGTATCTGGTACTTCGGTAATTTCCTTCTTTGTCAATCAGTTTTTTGGCTATTAACTCTTTAAGGATGCGCTGAGTCGTTCTAATTGTCCCACTCGAAGCAATCCTATCGTGGATTTCCGTGGAACTAAGACCTCCCTCCTTCTCCAGCACCGACAATATGCGGGATGAATCATCCATATGTCTATTTATTTGTATGACAAAACTAGCTAATTTATATGACACTTTGTGGTTGATTTTGTCCTATGATCCGTTTTGGCGTGTCAGATAAAATTATTGGCAGTGCCGTGAAATTACCGTTGCCATCAGGTAAGAGCGTGTCTAAAATTTTTAAGAACTGAGGATCAATGATTCGCTTCGCGGCTACTTCGTGGTTAAGGTTCTGGCTAGATAAAAACTTGCGCGCATAGCGGGTTACGTAAGTAGTTTTTATGACGTAAGTCATCAATGGCAAGAAATCATAGTGTTGTTTAAATTATCCGCGTGAGGGATAGGAGGCGTTGTTTGAACGGACTGGAGGGGCGCATCACATTCGCCCAAGGGCATTTGCCCGCCCGGCGAATGCGATGCGCCCCGCAAGGGAGAGAGTGCCGGATAGCCCGACCCCGGCCCGCCAGGGACGGGGGCACGCCCAAAAAAATAACCCCCTGCCACCATACGGCAACAGGAGGTTAGCACTTTATCTAGGCGGGCCGGAACACTTAATCCAGACCGATGCCGTAGTAATAATTCCGGCTGCTATCCGGGTAACGACCCTGTAACAAAACGCCGTCTCCCCGGTGGCGCTTGACCATTTTCTCAAAGTCTTCCACCGATGCCACCGGTTGGCGGTCTACGTGGGTGACGATGAAGCCCGGTTCGATCTCGGTCTGGTCCTTCAGAAAACCTTCGTTGACCCGATCGATGACTACCCCGCCACGCAGGTTCATGCGGTTGGCTTCCTCGCGGGATAGTTCCTTGAACTCACCGCCCAGGGCGGCCATAACGTCATTGCTCGTCGGCGGGGTGGCAACCACCACCTCTTCATTTCCGGCCAGATTGCGCAGCGTTACGGGAATCATCTGCTCCCGCTTGTCGCGCAGGATGGTCAGTTCCACGCGGTCGCCGGGGCGCTTGCGGCCCAGCTGTTCCAGCAAATCACTACTGCGCAGGGTCGGCACGCCGTCCACGGCCAGCACCACATCGCCTTTGCGCAGGCCGGCGGCTTCGGCGGCGCTGTTGGCGGTCACTTCGCCGATGTAGACGCCGTTGTCGCGGTCGATGTTATTTTCGCGGGCAAACGTGGAATTGATCTCCTGGATACGGGCACCCAGGTAGGCGCGTTGCGCCACGCCGTATTCCTTCAGGTCGGCTACCACTTTGGCCACGATCTTGGAGGGCACGGCAAAAGCATAGCCCGCGTACACGCCCGTGGGCGAGCTGATGGCGGTGTTTATGCCTACCAATCGGCCCTCGGTGTTCACCAGTGCGCCGCCGCTATTACCGGGATTTACCACGGCGTCGGTCTGGATGAACGACTCAATGGCGGCGTCGCTTTTGCGGCGCAAAATGTCGATACTGCGGCCCTTGGCACTCACGATACCGGCGGTCACGGTGCTGGTCAGGCTGAAGGGATTACCCACGGCCACCACCCACTCGCCCACCCGCACGTCGTCGGAATTACCGAACTGGATGGTCGGCAAATTGGTGGCGTCGATCTTGATCAGGGCCACGTCGGTGCTGGGGTCGGTGCCCACCAGCGTGGCGGGGTAGGTGCGCTGGTCGTTCAGCACCACTTCCAGGTTCTCGGCTCCTTCGATTACGTGGTTATTGGTCACGATGTAGCCGTCGCTGCCGATGATGACGCCCGAGCCGCTGCCTTCCTGCAGGGGCAGTTCGCCGCCTTCCTCATCGCCCTGACCGCGAAAGCCTTCGGGACCGAAAAACTCGCGGAACATGGGCGGCAGGTCGCGCAGGTTCAGTCCGTTCATGCCGCGCTCGGCACGCTTGGCGGCCTTAATGTGCACCACGGCGGGCACGGCGCGCTCGGCCGCCAAGACGAACCCATCCGTGGGCGCGGCGGCGGCTGACGGACCGGTCACGTTGGCAAATTGCACGGCCGCCGGCACTTCACTCGTGATGCGCTGGGCGGCGGCGTTGGAAAATAAATTAAAATACCGGGCCGTGCCCAGGGCCGCAAAGCCGCCGATCAGGGCGGCCAATACGATGATAGCTATTTGTTTCATGGTTTCTTTTTTGGGGTAAGTTCTTGACAGCCAGGGTCGTGCGGCATCAGGGCGTGTCCCCGGCCGAAAGCCGGGGCCGGTCCCCTACCGGCTCGCTGTTCGCTCGGCCCTGCGGGCTGCGCCCCTGGCGGGCCGCCCCGTCCGGGCACCTCACGCGGTAACCCGAATTAATTTATGCCGCCCTGCTGTCTTTCCCTAAAAAGCATTTTACCCCCGCTATGGTTGGTTACCCTCCCACTATCCTGACTGGTTTAGGACTACTTTAACACTAGCCAGTCCGTACCATCCACCAGATTCAGCTTATAGGCTTCGCCTGCGATACCGAAAGCTTGTTCGTAGGCTTTGGTTAGGTGGGCTATTACTGTTTCCGATTCAGTCGTGCGAACCAAATTCAGCGTGCATCCCCCAAATCCCCCGCCCATGATGCGGGCACCCAGCACCCCTGTTTGCCGTAATGCCTCGTCCACCAGGAAGTCGATTTCGGCGCAGCTCACCTCGTAGTCATCGCGCAGCCCCCGGTGGGTGGCGGTCAGTTGGCGACCCAGTTCCGGCATATCACCCATGCGCAGGGCGGCCACGGCGGCCAGGGTGCGTTCTTCCTCGCCGGTTACGTAGCGGCAGCGGCGGTAAACCGTATCCGACATCAAATGGTGGGCGGATTCTACTTGATCCGGGGTGGCATCCCGCAGTTTCTCCACGTCCTTGTATAATGTTCGAATGGCGGCGGCTCCTTCCGTGCATTCCCGCACCCGCACGGGGTATGCGGACGAACCTAGCTCATGCGTCACTTTGGAGTTAAACAGCAACCAACGGTAGTCGCCTAATTCACTCCTCACCCGCTCGGTTTGCAGACTGCGGCAGTCCAGCAACAGCACTTCGCCGGCGCGGCCGTTCAGGCTGGCAAACTGATCCATGATCCCACAGGGAATCCCGAGAAAGGTATTGCTGGAATCCTTGCACAGTCGGGCAAGTTCCGGGCGGCTGAGTCCGGCCCCCGTCAGTTCGTTCCAGATAAAAGCCATCCCCCCCTCCAAGGCCGCCGAGGAAGACATTCCCGCCCCCGCCGGCAGGTCGCCGCCGAACACCAGGTCGATACCGGGTAACTCGATCCCCCGTTGCCGGAACTGATCGGCAATGCCCAGCAGGTAATCCAGCCACAGTTCGCCGCTCCGCTTTGGATCGGTCAGGCTTACATCGGTTGCCTGTTGATCAATGTCAAGGGCATAAAAATTGGAGGTGCCACTACCATTCTCCCGCAATGCGAAGTAGATGGCGCGGTCGATCGCTCCGGGCAACACGAAACCGTCGTTGTAGTCGGTATGCTCCCCGATAATATTAATGCGGCCCGGGCTGCGCAGCAGGCGAGTAGGCGGGTGGCCGGTGATGGTCTGGAAGGCGGCGGTTACTTGGGTGGGGGTCATAGCGGAGCGGCGGGGCTTGTCAGTTTTTAGAACGTGTCTAAAATGTTTAAGAACTGAGAACTAATGATTTAAGGTTATGGCTAAACAAAAAAATTCACTTCGTGGTACGCGCATAGCTGGTTACTTAAGTCAGTTTCCATACGCCAAGTTATCAAATCACTGGTTATCAGTAGTAAAAAAGTCAGGTCTACGCTTACACTCCACCCCTGGCACAAACTAACCGACCATCATAAATTTTGTCGATCAATCCCAATAACTTTTTTCTCGTCTAAAATCTCGTGTACTGGCGCCACTGCATATTATAACGACAGGATCACCTCAATTTTCGTTCACCTAATAGACCTCATGAGCAACCAACCCTGATGAAGCGCTTTTATTACCCCCGCCTACCCCGCTTCTTACCCCCTTTCCCCAGCGGCTGCTCATAGATGACCGATAACTCAATGGTAGCCACCGGCTTGATGTAATTTTCATACAGCTCACGGTTGCCCACAAACAGCCCTTTCGCCACGTCCAGCTTCAGCAGGAAACAATCGTAGCGATAACCGACACCGCCCATCAAGCCGTACTGAAAGGTGTTGAATCGGGATTGATCTCCGCGCCAGTTTTCAGTGAGTACATAGACAAAATAGTGATCCCTCAGCACACTGATTTCTGGTCCAAGCGTAAATACCCAGTTCGACAATGGCTCCCAACTTATGGGTAGGTGCACCCGATAATGATTAAATCCTAGAGCTATTGTATTGATAAATCCATCTTGCGGATCACCAGACATTTCGTACTGCTGATAGGTGAATTGCATCCCAAAACTTAAGTTTTCTGAAACTTCACGCCGCGCTCCTAAGCTTACTAATAATTTAGTAGCCTGGGTAAATGGTTTTCCATGTACATCAAACCCTTCTAAGTTATTCGAAGTTCTTTCCGATACGTTTAACTTCCGAACGCCTATGCCTAATTGGAGGTGGGTTTGAGCGCAAAGGGATGGTTGGAGAAAAAAGGCAGCGAGGATAATTAAGAGAAGGTAACTTTTGATTTCATAGGTCATCATTCAAGAGATTTAAGATTTTAATGGTTACCCCTGATTTTTTGTTGCCCCTTAACAAAGGTCGCGACTTTCGGATCGAGTAATCAGACCTATGTGAGACCCCGGATAAATGGTTGACAACAGTGCCCTCTCGCGTGAGGGATAGGAGGCGTTGTCTGAACGGAATGCAGGGGCGGGACGCCCCGGAATGGAGAGAGTGCCGGATAGCCCGGCCCCGCACCGCCGCCTTAGCGGTGGGGCGGGGACACGCCCGAAAGATCAGGCGTCTTATCCGTCTAAAGTAGTATGAATAAGGGAAATTATTGCTGCCCGACGTGGTCGTCGGAATCCAAGCTGATTACTTCACGCGCAAAATTTTCACCTCCGTGCGCCGGTTTTCCGCGTACTGCTCCTCGGTGCAGGGGACGCCGTCGAGGCAACCGTTGCGGGGTTGGGCCTCGCCGTAGCCGGTGGCGCGCAGGCGGGTGCCGTCGATGCCGCGGGCGATGAGGAAGGCGCGGGCGGCCTCGGCGCGGCGCAGGCTCAGATCGAGGTTGTAATCGGCCTCGCCGCGGCTGTCGGTGTGGGCACTGAGTTCGACCATCATGCCGGGGTACTCCAGCAGGAGCTGTTCGAGGGCCAGGAGGTCGGCCGATTCGCCCTTCTGGATGGCGGATTTATTGAAATCGTACTCGATGTTTTCCAGGTTGAAGACCGCTCCCTCGCGGACGGCGGCACCGGCCTGGGTGATGGAAGCGGGGCCGGTGGGGCGCAGCGCGAGGGCCACTTTTAGGGTGCGGGTAGAGCGCAGGCGGACGGTGGTGACGTTGGTGGCCGCGTCGGCAAAACCGCTCTTGGCGGCCCCGACGGTGTAGGTGCACCCGGGGGCCAGGCAGAGTTCGAAGCGGCCGTTGAGGTCGGATTTGACCAGCAGGGTGGCGGGCAGGGCCACGGGGCCGCAATCATCGGCGGTAACGTTGATGTAGGCGTTGTCTACCGGGTCGCCGGCGGTGCTGGTGAGTTGGCCCTCCAGGGTGATGCAATTGGTGGGGTTGAGCAGTATTTCCAGGGGCCGGCTGGTGCCGTTTTCGGAATAATCGAATTTTAGCTCCCGACTAAGGTAGCCGGTTTTGTTGACCAGCAACAGGTAAGAGCGGCCGTACTTCAGGTTGATTCCCGCCTGTCCGTTATTGTCGCTGACCGCGTCGGGGCTACGGAGTTTGCGTTCCGGTTTGGGTTGAAGTTGGAGGGTGAGTTGGTCGCCTTCCCCCGGCTCGAAGCGGTAATCGTAGTATTCCTCGCCCGCCTCGCCGCGCGCGTTGAGGGGGAACACCCGCAGGCTGGCCCCGCTGACCCGCCGGCTGGAAGCGGCATCGTATACGGAGACCACCTCCCGCCGGCCGGGAACGGCGGCCACGCCTTCCAACCCGCCGGGGGCCGAGAATTCGTAGAGGTCGTCCTGCCCGAAGCCGCCGGGGCGGTTGCTGGTGAGGAAGCCCGCCGTCCCTTCCTCGTCGAGGATGATGCCGAAATCATCGGCGGGGCTATTGAAGGGCGTGCCCAGGTTGCGGACGCGGCCCCAGTTACGTTGGCTCATGTCTACGGAAAACAAGTCCAGCCCGCCGGTGCCGGCGGGGCCGTCGGAGCTAAAGAAGAGCGTCCCGTTCTGGTGGTAGAAGGGGAAAACGTCGTTGCCGCGTGAATTTACCTCGGAGCCGAGGTTGACGGGGTCGCCCCAGCGGCCGTTCGCGTAGTCGGAAAAATAGATGTCCATGCCTCCGAAGCCGCCGGGGCGGTCGCTGGCAAAAAACAGGCGGGTGCCGCTGGGCGTGAGCGTGGGGTGGAGGTAGCTGGCCTCGCCGTCGTTGAAGGGCAGTACCTGCACGTTTTCCCAGTCGAACTGGCCCCGCGTGGCGGTATAAATGCTTAGGTTGACCTTCCCCTTCTGCGATGCTTTGCGCACGCCGTAGCTGCTGTTGGTGCGGGTAAAGAAGATGCGATCTCCCTTGGTATCGAAGCAGACCGGCCCTTCGTGATTGGCCGAGTTGAGGGCGGTGCTGAAGGGCTGCCGCCTTTCGATGCGGCCGAGGGGATCCTGCGCGGCGTAGAAGAGCGCGTAAAAGGTTTGGCCGGTAGCCGGGTCGATCGGCCCGTTGGCGTAGCGGCTCACGAACACGATGCCGTTGGCGTAGTAGGCGGGGCTGAATTCCTTGTCGGGGCCGTTGATGCGGCCGGCGTTTTCCAGTTTCACCTGCTTGTCGAGCTGGGTTGTGGTTGGCAGATCGTACTGGGCGGGGAGGGCTTGGGGGAGCAGGGAAATGAGGAAGAGCAGGAGGAGGGGTCGCATGGGGCTGTTTTTGGGGGGAGGGGGGAAGGCGTACTCAAATCTTTGACGGGCGGTGGGGGGAGCGGTCACGGTGGGCAAAATTAGTAAATAATGCAGGGTTCCCGAGCCTCTGAAAAAAGGAACGGTTAGTACCGTTTTCTACAAGGATTGCTTGTGGCAGGTTGCTTCTTATTTGCTTTCCACCCTAAAGTAACGGCTGTGTTCATGCGTAGTGCTCTGACGGCAGGGAGCAAAAGAAGTGGTACCTTGGTCCTAAATTAAAATGCTATGACTAGTGGACCAACCGGAAAATTCTGTTATACCCAAGTCTTGTCTTTTTTGCCTCAGGCTTCGTTACGGAAATCCTTATGTAGCTACGGCTATACGCGTCTTCCAAGCCTCGCCTGAGTCAAAAAATCCGGCGACTTAGTATAACGAAACTTCACGTTTAGTCCACTAGCAGCGAAATAAAAAAGCGGGACAAGAAAATAATTGACCCGGATGAAAAGGATGATTCCGTCGCTCCGCTTGTTTACGACATTGCCAGTTACGGCGTGGAAGGTTTAGAGCGTGTCTAAAGCTAATTCAAGTAAAAGAAAGTATTGACAACCTGATTGCGGATGTCGATAATACGTTGGAACCCAAAGATGAGAAAAAGGCGCACTTAGCCAAGTATAGATATAATACACCCGGAGAGATTATTTATAACTGCTGTGCTACTCCATTCCAAGTATCTTCTTCAACTGCGAAAAATTCAATACTGATTGAAAACCTCCCTTAACCAAATGACGATACAATTTACGATCTCCCGTCCATAGCGATTGATTTAAATACGCTGCCAATGCTACGAAGACAATATCATTAACGTCTACCTGCCGTACTATAGTCTAACAACCGAGGATTTGTGATTCTTCATAAGTTTGAAATTTGAAAGTGAGTAATGTGGTAAATTTTTGCTGATGTTCCTTTTCACCCGTAGCTTCCAAAATATCCGTTACGGCTGAGAAAAATTCTTCTTTCGTACGATAATGACACTTTCCCACCAAGCCTTTGATGTATTTCCAAACGCGTTCGATTAAATTCAAATTAGGTGAGTAGCTAGGCTGAAACTCTAATTCAATGTTCAGCTTTTCGGCTTCCCGTTTAACATATTGGCAGTGCTGGTAGCGGGCGTTATCCATCATCAAATGCAACTTTCGCGTTCGGTCCAGGTAGTGATTCCGGCGCAACCAGTTAAGGTAATTGACAATGTACTCCGCGTCAATATTGCCCTCTCCATAATTGGTCAGTACTTGGCCGCTAATGGGATCGTAAGCACCATAAACATTAAGACGCTGGCGACCGCTACCCGTTGATTTGAACTTTGGTTCATCCGTCCACATGAAACTGCAAAATTTACCATGGACAAAGTGTGCCGCATCACAGAAAGCCATATCTATCTTGTCCGCCTGGGCTTTCTTGCGCAGTTTCTCCAAGTGCTCAATCCAGTCTTTTTGCTTGGCCAACCATTCTTCCAACTTCTTCGGATTGCCGGGAAACGGATTGACTTTAAGACAGCGAAAGCCTAAGCGATGAAAGAGTTTGCGTACGCTCTCCGTTGATGCCTCGTAACCAAAATGATCCTCCAGCCATTGTCGACCTTCCTTGAGGGTATGGATGGAACTCTCCTTAAGCCGTTGGCGTACCTCATCAAGTTGGTCAGTTAGCGTGTGCCTTACCGTGCCAGTTGGCACCAGCATGATTCGCTCTAGTCCGCCATCATTGTATGTCCGGACAATATTAGTAATTGAATTGACGTGACAGCCGGCCGCAAGCGCGGTATCGCTACGGGTAAACCCATGATGAACCATCCATAGAACCAGTAGTCGCGTACGAACGCCAGGGCAAGTATGAAGATTTTTGTTGACCTTTATGGTCTCGATATCAGTTTGACTGAGGCTGAGGGGAAGCATATTGATGAAGTGTAGTTACCTCAAAAGTAATGCTTCCTGCCTTTTCACAAATCCTAGGTTGTTTTACTATAAAACAGCTGCCCGAGAATAATAAGCAATGGGAATTTGATCATCCTAAATAAAGGCAATACGTGTATAGACTAACCGGAGATTTAGCGCACTTCGGAGGGAGACAGCTTCGATTGCGCTACAATTTTGTCAAAATGATTATTAATTTCTTCTTTTAAGTAGGCTGGAGCATAGTAACTGGCGGCTTCTAAACTCTCCACCATAATAAACGGAGCAATAGCACTTTTCTGGCTCATTGCTGCGGAAAACACAAGATTTGTATCAATAACATAACTACGCATCATACTAACCCTTCAAATCCTGGTACATCCTTAAATCTCACCTTGTTTTTCTCCCACCAGCCGGCTTTAACTTCCCGTGCCAACTCGTCAACCTGCTGTTGGGTCATCTGATTTTTTCTTCCGATTTCCATGTAACGCAAGTAGTTCAATATGCCCTGGATATCCTGTGGCATAGTAGTCAAAGGTAGTTTGATTAAAATTTCGCTTTCCGTTCGTTCGATGGTATAAGACATGCTGATAAGTATTTCGTCATCAGGAAAACGTACTCATCAGAAATTTAGTTGCCAAACTGGCAATCCATGTCAATTTCGCCCGCCCGCCCCCGCGTGAGGTGCCTGGAAGGGCGTCAGCGCACGAAGTGCCGAGCGACAGCGAAGCCTGCAAGGGACCGGCCCGATCGTAGGAGGGACATGCCCTGAGGTTATTACGTGGTCAAGTAGTAGGTAGTCAGGTAGTGCGTAGTTCGCTCAATGCGTGTTCCAGCGACCCGCCTACCGAACTACCCGACTACTTTTTCAAAACCTCCTCCCCCCCTCAGCGGTTATTCCCAATTCATGGCAACGACAACCGCACCGCAGGTCAAGCACGACCGTACCGACACCGTTCTGGAGGAATTGATGGATACCTATGTCCGGGACGAGCGGCTGGAAGAGCTGGCCGGGCTGCTGGCCCAGGAACAACCCCGGCGCATCCAGCTAAAGGGGCTGTCCGGTGGGCTGGACGCCTTCCTGATGGCCGCCTTTTACCGGCGTACGCGCACGGGCCACCACCTGATCGTGGCGATGGATAAGGAAGAAGCCGCCTACCTGCAAAACACCCTGGCCTCGCTACTGCAACCCAAGGCGGTGCGGTTTTTTCCCGATTCGTTCAAGCGGCCGCTCAACTTCGATCTACTGGATAATACGAATGTATTACAGCGGACCGAGACGATCAACCACCTGACCAACAGCCGCGCGCGTGGCGAGCTGGTGGTGACCTACCCCGAGGCGCTGTTCGAGCAGGTGGTGGCGCCCGAGGTACTGCAAGCGGCCCGCATCGAGATCAAGAAAGGAGAATCGCTGGACGTGCCGACCCTGATCAGCGTGATGGCGGAATACGACTTTCGCCGCGAGGAGTTCGTCTACGAACCCGGCCAGTTTTCCGTGCGCGGCGGCATCGTGGATATCTTTAGTTTCGGCAACGACTTCCCCTACCGGATCGAGTTGTTTGACGACGAGGTGGAATCCATCCGCACCTTCAATCCGATGGACCAGCTATCGGTGCGCAACATCTCCGAGGTGAGCATCGTGCCCAATATCAATACCAAATTCGAGCGGACGCAGAAAGTATCCCTCTTCCAGGTGCTGCCGGCGGATACCACCATTTGGCTCAAGGACCTGCAACTGCTGCTGGACAAACTGGGCGAGGCATTCATTCGCGCCGAGGAGTACGGCAAACAGATCTCGGTGATGGACGAGAGCGACCTGGCCGAGCTATTTCGCGACCGCGCCTTCATCCAACCCAAGGAGGTACTGAGCGACGTGGCGGGTAAAGACATCGTGTTTTTCAGCGACTACAAGCAGCCGATCAAGTTGGACGCCACCATCGAGTCGCGGGCCAAGCCGCAGCCGAGTTTCAATAAGAATTTCGAGCTGCTGATCCGCAACCTGAACGAGAACACCGCCCAGGGGCTGCGCAACCTGATCTTTACCGACAACCCCAAGCAGGTGGAGCGTTTTTACGCCATTTTCGGCGACCTGGACGCCGGCGTCCGCTTCGAACCCGTGCTGCGCAGCATTCACCAGGGTTTCGTGGACCTGAGCGGCGGCATCGCCGCCTACACCGATCACCAGATATTCGAGCGCTTCCACCGCTACCGCCTCAAGCAGGGTTTCACCCGCGACCAGGCCCTGAACCTGCGCCTGCTGCGCGACCTGGAACCCGGCGACCTGGTGGTGCACATCGACCACGGCGTGGGCCGCTTCAGCGGCCTGGAAAAACTGGAGGTCAGCGGCAAAGTGCAGGAATCCGTGCGGCTGGTGTATAAGAACGACGACCTATTATACGTCGGCATCAACTCGCTGCACAAGCTGAGTAAATTTACCGGCAAGGACGGCAAACTGCCGCGCCTGGACAAGATCGGCAGCGATGCGTGGAAGAAACTCAAGTCGCGCACCAAGAAGAAAATGAAGGATATGGCGGGCGAGCTGATCAAGCTCTACGCCAAGCGCAAGGCCACGCCCGGCCACGCCTTCCCGCCCGACGGCTACCTGCAAACCGAACTGGAGGCCAGCTTCATTTACGAAGACACGCCCGACCAACTAACGGCCACCAACGCCGTGAAGGAGGACATGAAACAGCCCCACCCGATGGACCGCCTGATCTGCGGCGACGTCGGTTTCGGCAAGACCGAGATCGCGCTGCGCGGCGCGTTCAAAGCCGTTTCCGACAACAAGCAGGTGGCCATCCTGGTGCCCACCACCATCCTGGCCCTGCAACACTACCGCACGTTCCGGGACCGCCTCAAGGAATTCGGCGTAACGGTAGATTACGTGAACCGGTTCCGTAACTCGAAGCAGAAAAAGGAGATCTACCAACGGCTAAAGGAAGGCAAGATCGACATCCTGATCGGCACCCACGCCATTCTCGGCAAATCGGTGCAGTTCAAGGACCTGGGTCTGCTGATCGTAGACGAGGAGCAGAAATTTGGCGTGGCGGCCAAGGAAAAACTTCGCAACATCAAGGTCAACGTCGACACCCTCACGCTCACGGCCACGCCCATCCCGCGCACGCTCCAGTTCAGCCTCATGAACGCACGCGACCTCAGCGTTATCCGCACGCCGCCGCCCAACCGCCAACCGATTCACACCGAGGTGCGGGTATTCAGCGACGAGCTGATCCGCGAATCCATCAACCAGGAAGTATACCGGGGCGGGCAGGTGTTTTTCGTCCACAACCGCGTCAAATCGCTGCCCGATATGCTCACCCTCGTGCGCCGCCTCTGCCCCGACGTGCAGGTGGCCGCCGCCCACGGCCAGATGGACCCCGTGGCCCTGGAGCAGGTGCTGATCGACTTCATCGACCGCAAGTACGAGGTGCTGCTCTGCACCAATATCATCGAAACCGGCCTGGACATCGCCAACGCCAACACCATCATCATCAATAACGCTCACCAGTTCGGCCTCTCCGACCTGCACCAACTGCGCGGGCGCGTGGGCCGCTCCAACCAGAAAGCCTACTGCTACCTGCTGGCCCCGCCCCTATCCGTCCTCACGCCCGACGCCCGCAAGCGCCTCCGCACCCTGGAAGAGCACAGCGACCTGGGTAGCGGCTTCGAGATTGCCATGAAGGATCTCGACATCCGCGGCGCGGGCAATCTGCTCGGCGGCGAGCAGTCGGGCTTCATCGCCGACATCGGCTACGAGACCTACCAGCGCATCCTGGAGGAAGCCGTCCGCGAACTCAAGCAGGACGAGTTCCGCGACGTTTTCGCCGACCAGATGACCCAGGCCGAGGACTTCGTCCGCGACGTGGTGGTGGACACCGACACCGAGATGCACATCCCCACCACCTACGTCGAAAGCACCCAGGAACGCCTCCGCCTCTACCAGGACCTCGACAATATCGAGACCGAAGAGGGCATCACCGCCTACGCCGCCGCCCTCGACGACCGTTTCGGCAAGATCCCGCCCGAGGTCCAGGAACTTTTCGACGGCCTTCGCCTCCGCTGGGAATGCCGCCGCCTCGGTTTCGAGCGCGTCATCCTCAAAAACGGCCAACTCCGCTGTTATTTCGTCGACAACCCCCAGTCGCTCTACTACGAAAGCGACATTTTCCAGCGCCTCAGCGGCCTCATCGCGCGTGAGGGGGCACTGCGCGGCCTGCGCCTCAAGCAGTCGAACCGCAACCTCATCCTGGTTAAGGAGCGGGTGGGCAGCCTGTCCATGGCCCGCAAAGTACTGGCCGGCCTCTACGAGCGGTTGGAGGAATTAAAAAATGAAGCGGCGGAGGGTTGATCATCTTTTTTCAAGGCAGTTTTTTGGGCGTGCCCCCGGCCGGGGGCCGGGGTCGGTCCCTTCCCAGCTCGCAGGTCTGCTCGGCCCTGCGGCCCGGCCTTGGGGCCGGCCTGTCCAGGCACCTCACGCTGGGGGATGATGTGTACCCCCTACTCCAGCAACCCCTCCAACACCCCTAACTCCGGATTAACGGCCACGATGCGCCCCGCCGGGTCGATGAGGAAAGAGGTGGGTACCTGATTTACCCCGTACAGATCACTGAGGGGGCCGGAGAGGAAGCGCAGGCTGGCGGAAGCATCCATGACCTGGTGGGGCCAGTGGCGGTTATCGCGCCGGAGGGCGGTCAGCCAGGCGGCGGAATCGCGCTCGATGGCGATGCTGACCAGGGTGAGGTTGGGGAGACCGGCCAGGCGGTGGAGGTCCGGCAACTCGGCGCGGCAGGGGCCGCACCAGCTCCCCCAGAAATCGAGGAGGACGTAGGTATCCATTTCACCGCCGAAATTGTAGGGAGTGCCATCCAGCAGGCGGGCGGTGAAGGGGGGCGCGGCATCGGCATCACCCACGGCCGGCTGGAAATACCAGGCCCGGAACAAGTAGTAGCCGCCCACGGCCAGCAGTAGGATCAAGACCGGTAAAAAGCGGCGCACGGCGATCAGGGCTTACTCAGGCCCGTGGTATCGGGGGCGGCGGGCACGGCCAGTTGCAGTTCGGCCAGGTAGCGTTCGGAAAGAATTTTGAAGGCGGGCATTTCGCTTTCCTCCAATGGCTTGGCGGGCGGTAGGTTAATGGAGCGGTGATCGACCTGCTTGCCGTTCTTCCAGAAGCGGAAGCACACGTGCGGGCCGGTAGCCAGGCCGGTGGAACCGACGTAGCCGATCACGTCGCCCTGCGTGACGCGGGAACCGGCGCGGATGCCCTTGGCAAACTTCTGCATGTGCAGGTACTGCGTTTGATAGATGCCGTCGTGCTTGATCTTCACATAGCGACCGTTGCCACCGGTGTAGGCGGCGTGCGTGACCGTGCCGTCGCCCACGGCCAGGATGGGCGTACCGTAGGGAGCCGCGTAATCCGTGCCGTAGTGGGGCCGGCGGTACTTCAGGATGGGGTGCAGGCGGTTAAGGTTGAATCCGGAACTGATGCGGCTGTAGCGCAGCGGCGCCTTCAGGAAACCGCGCTTCATCGGCTTACCCTCTGGGTCGTAGTAGCCCTTGATCTTGCCGTCCTCGCTTTCGTAGTAGATGGCGTAGAATTCCTTGCTGCCGGCCCGGTAGTAGGCGGCCTTTACGCTGCCCACGTCCACGGGTTCTCCTTTAATAAGCAACTGATCGTAAACCAGGCGGAATTCGTCATTAGGTTGCAGGTGGTGAAAATCGACGGCCCACTGGAGGGCGTCCTCCATCTTATCGGCCAGGCCGAAACTGTAGCCGTTGCCGACCATCGCGTTCCAGAGCGAGGATTCGATGACGCCCGCCGCCCGTGATTCCACGGTGGCCACGGGGTAGGCGAACCGCTCGACGGTGGGTTCCTCGCTGAGGTCGAATTTAATGTACTCGAAGGGCGAGGGCTGATACACCAGGTAACCCGCCAGGGTATCGGCGGGGCCGTAGATCAGGGAGTAGGTCTTGCCGGCGCGGAGGGCGGTGAGGTCCATGACCGAATCGGCACGGGAAATGGCGGTTTGCAGCCGCTGTCCACGCAAACCCTGGGCATCCAGCAGATCGGACAGCGTCTCGCCGGAGCGGATGACGGTATCCATAAGCAGCAGCGTATCCAGGGCCATACCGAAGCGTAGCGTGGGTACCACGGCGGGGTAGGCACCGACGGTCAGCTCGGGAGCCGGGGCCGGGGTGCGGAAATGATTGAAGAGAAGGATGCTGCCGGCTAGTAGTAATCCGGTTGCAACCGTAACCGCCGCTACCGTCAGGCTCCGCTTACTCAGCAAGATCGCCTGGGTCTCGGCCCAAGTAGAAGGAAATTTCACGCTTTCGTTTTTGTGTGGGCGGTAACGACGGGGGGACGCCGTGGGCCGCTCAAAGCTCTTCCCATTAATAATGGATGGCGCGAAGGTAAGTAAATCCGTAATTAGTTGGCTCATTACCCGCCGCAGAGCGGTTTTTACCGATAGCGTTAAATTAGCGGCTATTCCACTGCGTGAGGTGCCTGGAGGGGCGTTAGCGCACGCAGTGCCGAGCGGTCAGCGAAGCCCGCAAGGGACCGACGGCAAGGCGTTAGCCGGGCCGGCACGCCCGTAAAATGTACCGACCCATCGACGCCTCCCAGGAACCGTTTTGCGGGGCAAAATGGATACCTTGGAGGAGCGATGTGCGGCAGGGCGGAGCGTACCGACCCATCGACGCCTCCCAGGAACCGTTTTGCGGGGCAAAATGGATACCTTGGAAGAGCGATGTGCGGCAGGGCGTACCGACCCATCGACGCCTCCCAGGAACCGTTTTGCGGGGCAAAATGGATACCTTGGAGGAGCGATGTGCGGCAGGGCGTGTACGCGTAGGCTGAATCAAAAGTACCAAGTTACCAGCGGCAATGCCGCCTACTAAAGTACGCGCGAAGCGCTCACTGCAACCCCTCCCGCAGAATATCGTGCAGATGCACCAGCCCCACGTAAGTCCCGTCCTCCTCCACCACGATGAGGTGGGTGATGCTGTGCAGCCGCAGCCGCTGCAGGGCGTCGATGGCGAGGGTGGCGGGGGCGACGGTGCGCGGGCTGGCTGTCATGAAATCAGCGGCGCGGAGGTGGTCGAGGTTTTCGGTGGTGCGGCTGAGGAGGCGGCGCAGGTCGCCGTCGGTGATGATGCCGAGCAGGCGACCGGTGGCGGGATCGGCGACGGCAGTGGCCCCGAGGCGTTTGTTGGTCATCTCCAGGATGACGTCGCGCAGCGAGGTATCGGGTGCTACGCGGGGCGATTCGTGGCGGCTACAGAGATCGCTGACGCGGAGGTAGAGTTGCTTCCCCAGCGAGCCGCCGGGGTGGAAGCGCGCGAAATCGTCGGGTCCGAAGCCGCGCAGGGCTAGGAGGGACATGGCCAGGGCGTCGCCCAGGGCCATCTGAGCGGTGGTGCTGGCGGTGGGGGCCAGGTTGTTGGGGTCGGCCTCGCGGTCTACGGGTAGCAGTAGCACGTGGTCGGCCAGGCGGGCGAGGCTGCAATCGGGGCGGCCCACCATGGCAACGAGGGTGTTGCCAAGCCGGTTGACCAGGCCCGCCAGCACTTTGATCTCGGCCGTCTCGCCGCTCTTGGAAAGCACCAGCACGAAGTCGCCCGGCAGTACCATACCGAGGTCGCCGTGGATCGCGTCGGCGGCGTGTAAAAATACGGCCGGGGAGCCGGTGGAATTCAGTGTAGCTACAATCTTTCTGGCCACGATAGCCGTTTTACCGATCCCCGTGACGACCACGCGGCCTTCGGCCGCGTGGAGGGCGGCGACGCAGTCGATAAATGCTTCGTCTACGCCTTCCGCCAGGCGGGTCAGGGTCTCGGCCTCGATCTGGAGGGTTTGGCGGGCCGTTTGGCGAATCAATTCGCGGCTATTCATGGCTGTTTTTTACGGTTGTTTCCGGTTTCGGTGCGCAAATTTAGGCGGATCGGCCGGGGATTAGCGAAAATTTGCTACTTTTAGACTCCCGAACTTGGGAAAGATGTTCCACCTGCCTTATATTACACCATAGAACGGGGGGCGTTTGCCCCTCTGATGAATTACCACTACCCCGACTGAGATACCTATCCTTATTTTGTGGAACGCTACGCGCCTTCAGGCCGGATTCACGATTCGTAGATTCCCTTAGAGCGTGTCTAAAATTTTTAAGAACTGAGGATCAATGATTTAAGGTTCTGGCTAGATAAAAACTTCGCTTCGCGACTACTTCGGGTGCGCGCATAGCGGGTTACGTAAGTCAGTTTTTACGACGCCAGGTTCTTAAATGCTTGGTTCTCAGGAAGCAAAAATTTAGACACGCTCTTAGCTAACCACTTTTTCTATTCCCCGCTTTTCGTCCCCACGGCGAAAACAAACTTATTCAGAGCAAAGCGCTGAACTAATGACTTTAACGAAAGAACAGCCGCTAAAAGCGGCCCTGCACGAATACTTCGGGTTCGACAAATTCAAGGGCAACCAGGAAAAGATCATCGAGAGCGTCCTGAACGGAAAGGACACCTTCGTGATCATGCCCACCGGCGGCGGCAAAAGCCTCTGCTACCAACTGCCCGCGCTGATGCTAGAGGGCTGCGCCCTGGTGATCTCACCGCTCATCGCCTTGATGAAAAATCAGGTGGACTCCATCCGCGGCCACAGCCATTCGGACGAGGTGGCGCACTTCCTCAATTCCTCGCTCACCAAATCGCAGATGAAGCAGGTGAAACAGGACATTGAGGACAAGAAGACTAAACTCCTGTTCGTCGCCCCGGAAACGCTGACCAAAGAAGAGAACATCGAGTTCTTCCGCAACTCCGACATTTCCTTCGTCGCCGTCGACGAGGCACACTGCATTTCGGAGTGGGGCCACGATTTCCGGCCCGAATACCGACGTATCCGCGAGATGCTGGACGGCATCGGACCCGAGATTCCGGTCATCGCCCTCACGGCAACGGCCACGCCCAAGGTGCAGTCCGACATCGTGAAGAACCTGCACATGGACGACCACAACTCCTTCGTGTCGTCCTTCAATCGGCCCAATCTCTACTATGAGGTACGGCCCAAGGGGAAAAAAGACTGGACGATCGGCCAGATCATCAAAGTCGTAAAAACCATGCCCGACCAGTCGGGGATCATCTACGTGCAGAGCCGTAAATCGGCCGAGGAGATCGCGCAGGCCCTGGTTGTCAATCAGATCAAGGCCGCGCCCTACCACGCCGGTTTGGATGCTAAGACCCGCTCCCGCACCCAGGACAATTTCCTGATGGAAAACGTGGACGTGATCGTGGCCACCATCGCCTTCGGCATGGGAATCGATAAGCCGGACGTGCGCTTCGTTATCCACTACGATATCCCCAAGAGTATCGAAAATTACTACCAGGAAACCGGCCGCGCCGGTCGCGACGGCCAGAAGGGCAAGTGCGTGGCGTTCTACAGCTACGCCGACATCCAGCGGCTGGAAAAATTTCTGCGCGACAAACCCGTCGCCGAGCGCGAAATGGGTGCTCAGCTCATGCAGGAGGTCATGGCCTACGCGGAGACGACGGCCTGTCGCCGCCGCTTCCTGCTGCACTACTTCGGCGAGGAATATGACCAGGCCGAGTGCAACGAACTGTGCGATAACTGCCACCACCCCAAGGAGCGGGTGGAGGTGAAAAAAGAAATGGCCCAGGCCCTGAAATCGGTCGTGGAACTGGACGAGAACTACCACTTCAAGCTGATGATCCACTATGTAATGGGGGCAGACAGCAAGAAGATCAAGGACTACGGCTTCGATAAGCGGCCCAGCTACGGCATCGGCAAGGACAAAACGGCCACTTTCTGGGGCAGCGTGTTTCGCCAGGCCCTGCTCAATAACCTGTTGGTTAAGGACATCGAGACCTACGGCCTCATTCGCCTGACGGACAAGGGCCGCGCCTACCTCAAAAAGCCGACCTCCTTCCAGATCCCGATCGACCACAACTTCGAGCAGGAACTGGCCGACCTCAAACAGGAAGCCCGCGACAACGCAAAATCCGCCGTCCTGGACGAGCCGCTCTTCAAGATTTTGAAAGACTTGCGCCGCAAGGAATCCAAGCGGCTTGACATCCCGCCCTTTGTCATTTTCCAGGAAATTTCGCTGGAAGAAATGGCCACGCGCTACCCCATCACCCTCGAAGAGATGGCCAACGTGAGCGGCGTATCCATCGGCAAGGCAAGGCGCTACGCGGCCCCCTTCCTCAAACTAATCGAAAAATACGTAGAGGAGAACGAGATCGACCGCCCCACCGAAGTGGTCGTCCGGCAGGTGGCCAACAAGTCACGCACCAAAGTAGCCATCATCCAGAGCATCGACCGCAAGATCCCGCTCGACGATATCGCCGGCTCCAACAGCATGTCGATGGAAGAACTAATGGACGAACTGATCGCCATCGTTCACTCCGGCACCAAGGTCAATATCGACTATTTCATCGAGGACAACGTCGACGAGTACGGCCGCGAGGACATCTACGAGTACTTCCTGCAAGCCGATACGGACGACGTGGATACCGCCTTCCAGGAACTCCAGGAGGACGACGTAACCCTGGAAGAGATCAAACTGATGCGCATCAAATTCCTCAGCGAAATGGCAAATTAGGGAGAATTTTTCGTGGCGTGCCCCGGCCTGCCGGCCGGGTCGGTCCCTTCCAGGCGCGGCTATCGCCTTGGCCCTCCGGGCTGCTCCGCTATCGCTCCGCCTCTTCCAGGCACCTCACGCAAAAAGCCCACCCGCCGTTCCAGCGGGTGGGCTTTTTATTTTACTAAGAGCGTGTCTAAATCACCAAGGCCCAACCTGCGTTCTGCTGAAATTTCGGAAAATACCCCCGTACTTATACCTATGGCGTAAGTAATTATACCCGAAACTAATCACTTATTGTCGTGACAGTCATTTATTCGTTTACCTTTAAACCTGCTCTCGTACTTGCCTTGCTACTACATACCATCCCGCTAACCCTATGCTGCCCATAAAGGTCCTAATCGTCGAAGACGAGATGATCATCGCCGCCAAGATCAGCCTGCACCTCGAACAACTCGGCTACGAGGTGGCCGGTATCTTGCCCCGCGGCGAGGAAGCCGTGATCCACTGCCGCCAAGCCACGCCCGACTTGCTGCTGCTGGACGTCAACCTCAAGGGCCTGCTGGACGGCGTGGAAACCTCGCAGATGCTCCGCAAAGCGGGCATCCTAATTCCCACTATCTTCCTCACGGCCAACTCCGACGAGAACACCTTCGAGCGGGCCAAGACCACCTTCCCGCAGGCCTTCCTGTCCAAGCCCTACCGCAAGAGCGATCTGGCCCGCGCCATCGAACTGGCCATCGTCAACGCCGCCCAATCCTCCACGCCGCCCGCCGCCGGATACCCTTGAACTGCCCCCACTAGACGAGGGTCACATCCTGAGCGACCGCATCTTCGTGCGGCATAAGGAGCGCATGGTGAAGATTTTCCTCCGCGACATCCTCTATGTGGAAGCCGAACGCGCCTACTGCAAAATCAGGACGCGCGACTCCGACTACTTACTCAGCATTGCCCTGGGCCGGCTGGAGGAGCAGTTGGGTGCCGTAGATTTCATGCGGGTACACCGCTCCTACCTGGTCAACCTGGCCCAAGTGGACGAGATCGGCGACAACTACCTCGCCATCGGTGGGAAAGCCATCCCGATCGGAAAATCACACCGCGAGGAATTCGCCCTGCGGGTAAACCTGATCAAATGAGGGGGCTGATCTACGTGCTGCTTTTGCTCGGTTTCGGCGGGTCGCTAGGTGCCCAGTCCGACCCACCGCGCATCCGTCAACTAAAGGCCGACCTTGCCGCCGGGACGGGCGAGCTAGTACAAAGCCTGGAGACCGTGGCGCAATACTATTACGACGAAAGACCGGCCGGCTTCGTAGACTCCCTGCTGCGGTACCGGGGATTGATCCTGACGCAGGCAAGGCAGCACGGCGACCCGCAAACCATTGCCCGGGCGCGGGGGAACTTGGGCGAGGAACTCGTGGAAGCGGGTCGGTTCGGGGAGGCGCAACGCGAGTTGTTTGCCGCCATCGACTACTATGAATCGGTAAATAAGCGGGAACAACTTACGTCACTCTACAATTGCGTCAGCTATCTGTTCAGTACGATGGGTGATAACGACAAGGGGCTGTTTTTTGCCGAAAAAGCCTATAAAACCGGTCACGATTACCCTACTTTTAACACCCAAATTCAAGCCCTCGAACACCTCTCGTCGAGTTACCGATTAGTAGGCAATTACCCCGCCGCCCTCCGCGCCAGCGATGAACTGCTAGTCACGCTAGACAACTTTTCCGACTCGACCGTAAGTTCGGACTATTACATCGCCTACCGCGATCGGGCCAATCTTTTTTATTCCCAGGAAAAATATGGTGAGGCTACCAAAGCCGCCTTTGAGGGCTTAAAGGTTCCGCTGGATGACCATGATTTGTTTTACCGCATGGAACTGGAGGCATTGGTGGGCATAAACCTCAACCGCCTGGGGCGCTACGCCGAGGCGATCGACTACCTCCAGCCCATGATCCAGCACGCCATTGATCGGGATGACGTGGTAGCCATTGACGATGAACTGATGGAACTGGCCCTGGCTTACGAAATGGTCGGAGACGCAAAGAGCGCGCTGGGCTACTACCGCCTCGCCTGGAAGATCAGGGAGGGACAGTTCCAGGGGGACCTGGCGACAATGGAAGACGGCCTGGCCGTCCGCTACCAAACCGACGAGTTCCGGGAGGAAGTAAGCCGGCAGAACGAGATCATCGCGCAGCAACAGCGCATCCAACTGCTCACCTCCGGCGGGGTGGCATTACTGGTTTTCGGGCTTATAGGCCTGTTCTACGGCCTCTGGAACAACCGCCGCAAGAACCTCCTGCTGGAAAACCGCAACCGGGAAAATGTACTCCTGCTCCAGGAGATCCACCACCGGGTGAAGAACAACCTGGAAGTGGTAGCCAGCCTGCTGGAACTCCAGTCGGCCGGCCTCACGGACGCCGCCGCCCGCGACGCCATGCAGGCAGGCCAGAGCCGGGTGCAGAGCATGGGCCTGCTGCACCAAAAACTCTACCAGGGCAGCAACCTGGCCGCCATCGAAATGCGGGACTATTTCCACAACCTGGCCGCCGGCCTGCTGGAAACCTACGAGGAAGAGGACCGCATCATCGTCAACCTAAGCATGCCGCCCCTGGAACTGGACGTGGGCACGGCCGTACCCCTGGGCCTGATCGTGAACGAACTGCTGACCAACGCCATCAAGTACGCCTTCGGGCGATCCAGGGCGGGCACCATCGAGATCAGCCTGAGCGGCGATAAAGCGACCGGCTACCGCCTGTGCGTGCGGGACGACGGCGCGGGCAAGGATTTCGGCCGGGCCGCCGCCGGCACCGGTTTCGGCAGCCGACTGGTGCAACTGCTGGCCCGCCAACTGGGCGGTGAGCTGACCGAGATGAACGACGGCGGCCTGCGCACGGAACTGTTGTTCGGTGGAGGGCCGGAACGGCGGAAGGAAGCGACCAACCGGCCTGCGGGGGCGCTGGCGGTGATGCGAAACGTGTTGCTGTTTTGAGGCCGACGCCTACAATGAGCGGTTTAGCAACCCCCGGAATCCTCCTCCAGGGTATCTTTTTCAATCTCGTTAGCGATGAAAAGTACCTGGGAGGAGTGATTCCGAAAACAACCACTCCCTCCCCCTCGCCTACCGTTCCGTTCGGAAAGCAAACCATTACATTGGGAAAGCGGGGCCGATTTTAGCAGCCGGGCGGCCGCATCTTTGGGGTAACAAAAACACCCGACTATGCGACTTTCAAACTTCCTTATCTGCTGCTTCCTGTTAACCGCCGCCACGGCCCAGACCCAAATCCAACCCGGCGCGGACGGCTACGACTTCCCGACGGAGGACGACTTCAAACTGGGCAACCTGGAACTGTTGATCCACGCGCCTCCGGCCCTGCCGCCCGCCGCCCACCCCGCCGGCGATGAACTGCCGGCCGTGACCGGCGACCCCGCCATGCCGCTGCCCGCCCGCGCCGCTACCAAGCCCAACCGCCTGTCGCCGCCGCCTGCCGCACGACGGATAACCCGGAATCCTTCTTCGCCACGTTCCTTTCCCTCCTCATCCCGGCCGATCTGCCGGCACCAGCAGCATCCGCGACGGCAAAAACTGCCGATACCCGACCTTACTCCTACTGAAATAGGGCATCCCGCCGCAACCGCTAACCGCGTGAGGTGCCCGGAAGGGCCGGCCGCTAGGCCGGAGCCGCGCAAGCGGCCGAGCGATTAGCGAGCCTGGAGGGGACCGACCCCGGCCCATGGCCGGGGACACGCCCCAATTTAACCGAACTACACGTCTTTACCCCTCTCGCTGATTCATCCAATCCACACAACCTAATTTTCCAATCCATGCGATTTTTAAAAACCTGTTTATTCCTCCTTCTCCTGGTGACGGCCGCAAACGGCTACGCGCAGGGCGAGAAGGACCAACTCTATTCCATCAACCGTTTCCACCTGGCGGACGGGCAGGAGGCCGACTTTACCAAGGCCATCCGCGCGATGTCGGACGTTTACTTTGCCGGTGGCATGGACCACGACGTGCAGTGGTACAGGGTGGACGATAAGACCTATGACGTCGTCAGCCCGATCAATGATTATGCCGACCTGGACCGGATTGACGCTAAGTTTAGCCGCGCCCGCGCCGGCGCGGATTCTACCGTCCGCAAGGCAGCCTTTAACGAGGAGAAATGGTATAAAATGGTTAGCAGCCAGGAATCCATGGTCCTGATCCGCCGGGCGAGTGCCAGCTACCGGCCCGCCGGCAGCATGCATACCGATCTGACACCCTGCCCCTACGCCAAAATACTCACCTTTGAGGTGAAGGAAGGCGTTACCTGGACCGACCTGGGTAAGCATGCCGCCGGCCTGGTCTCCATTATGCAGGAAACAAAAAGCCCGCTGGACATGAATTTTTACACCATGGAGTACGGCGGTAACTCGCGGACATTCCAGGTGGAATACGTGGGCACAAATGCCGCCGCCGTGGAAGCCGCGCTGAAGAAGGGCAAAGAACTGGGTGGCGACGCACTGAAAAAGTGGCAAGCACGGGCCGGCGACCTGGCGGAACAGGTAAGCAAGGAAGAGTTGACCTACGTGGCCGACCTATCGCAAGTGGGTGCCGCCCCGCCTTCCAATCTTTACGCCGTGCAGATCGAACGCTTCGACCCTAAACGGAAGAAAGATCATCTAGCCGGTTACAAAATGATGACGGATGCACTCCGCAAGGGCGGTGCCGACCTGTACTGGAGTTCTTCGATGCTCGATGACGGGACAATCTATAGCGTCGTGCCGATCGACCATATGTCGGACATCGACGGCATAATGGATCAGATGAAGAAGCGTAGCTACCAGGTAAAGCAGGAGGATTGGGCGAAAATCGGTTCCGTGATGGACAAGAGTCCGGCTTCCTACGAAATAGTAGTCGTAAAAGAACACCCGGAACTGGGTTTTGGAATGGACCGATTCGATCCGGCCCTACACACCGCTATCAAGCAGTACGACATGGACATCAAACCCGGCAAAACACGGGAAGCAATGGCTGTGATCAAGGAGGCCGGAGAGTTGTGCAAGAAGTACGGCGGCCTGGTGCCCTTCCAGGTTTTCACCTACGAAATGGGCGGGGCTTCGGACCGCATCGTCGTGCGCGACTACGGCAAGAGCAAGGAGTGGATCGACGCCACCAACACCGCCGATCACAAGAAGATGGGTAAGGACTACGACGCCTGGGCCGGCCGCCTGATGGAAGTCATGACGCCCGTGTCGGAAACTTTGGTCACTTTTCTCCCGAAACCGCTTATTTCCCGGAGACAAAATAACGCCTCTCTCCCCCAAGAGCGTGTTGGATTCGATGCTCCTCATTCACCGGTTTAGCGGTGGGTGGGGAGCTTGAATTTTTACTCCTCTTCCCCCCACACATCCTCGGCCATGCTGCGCCGCACGTCGTCCTCGCGGTAGGCACTGACCGTCTTCCAGAGCAGGTCTTTCAATTGCAGCAGGTTTTCCTCCGATACGGCGGAGACGAAAATGTGGGGCAATTCGGTCGGGATATCCGGCTTGATCATCTCCTTTAGCTCGGCGTCCACCAGGTCGGCCTTGGTAAGGGCCAGCAGGCGGGGTTTATCCAGCAGTTCGGGATTAAATTGTTCCAGTTCGGAGAGCAGGACGGCATACTGCCCGGAAATACTGTCGGCATCGCTGGGGATACAGAATAGCAGCGTGGCGTTGCGCTCGATGTGGCGCAAGAAGCGGTGCCCCAGCCCTTTGCCCTCGTGCGCCCCCTCGATGATGCCGGGAATATCGGCGATGGCGAACGAGCGGCCGTCGCGGTACTGCACCATGCCCAGGTTGGGCCGGATGGTGGTGAAGGGATAGTTGGCGATTTCCGGCTTGGCCGCCGTCAGTACGGAAAGCAGGGTCGATTTGCCGGCATTGGGGAACCCGACCAGGCCCACGTCGGCCAGTACCTTTAGTTCCAGGATGATCCAACTTTCTTGTCCTTCTTCGCCCGGTTGGGCGTAGCGGGGCGTCTGGTTGGTAGGCGATTTAAAGTGGCTGTTGCCCTGACCGCCGCGCCCGCCGGGCAGCAGGATGTGTTCCTCCTCGTGGGTGGTGACCTCGAACATTTCCTCCCCCGTTTCGGCGTCGCGGGCGATGGTGCCCAGCGGCACCTCGAAGATAACGTCGTCGCCATCGGCCCCGTGGCTATGATCGCCGGAGCCGTGACCGCCCCGCCCGGCCTTGACGTGCTTTTTGTACCGGAATTGCAGCAGCGTCCAGAGGTTACGGTTACCGCGCAGGATAATGTGGCCGCCCCGGCCGCCGTCGCCGCCGTCGGGTCCACCCTTGGAGGTGATCTTGGAGCGGTGCAGGTGGGCCGAACCGGCCCCGCCGTGGCCGGAAATACAATTGATCTTTACGTAATCGACAAAGTTGGATCCTGCCATGAGGTTAGGGGGAGTAGCGTGGTGGCGGGGTTGGGCGGCCCGTCATTGGAGTAGATAATTGGTAGCGGAAATACCGTTTTCCGGCACCTTCCGAACTAGAGGTACACGCCGGGGGCCGGAATGTTTGTTTTGGCGGCAGGCGGGGTGGGTGCGTGAACTTTTGGGGGCGGGTGGGCTTGTAGGAGTTCCGTTACCTTTCAGGGCTTTAGTCTTAACGGATTTCTGAATACCACCACAAAACCACCTCCCCCATGTCTTCCATCCTCATCGCCGGCGGAACCGGATTCGTCGGCAGCCGCCTGAGCGAACTGCTCGCGGCCGACGGCCACCACGTCAGCCACCTGAGCCGCAGTGCGCGGCCGGAGGCCGAGTTTACAACTTACGAGTGGGACGTACGGGCGGGCCTGATCCCCGATGAGGCCGTGCTGGGAAAAGATTACATCGTCAACCTGGCCGGGGCCGGCATCGCGGATGCCCGCTGGACGGACCGGCGCAAGCGCGTCATCATCGACAGCCGGACGGAAAGCACCCAGCTGCTAGCCACGGCCATGCAGCGCACCGGCCACCGGCCCAAACTGTACCTCTCAGCCAGCGCCGTGGGCTACTACGGCAACCGGGGCGAGGAAGTGATGACCGAAGACGCCAAGCCGGGAGACGGTTTTCTGAGCGAGAGCTGCATCCGCTGGGAGGAATCCGTGCGGGCGGTGGCCGAGCTGGGCGTGCCGTGCTTCATTAACCGGACGGGCATTGTCCTGTCGCCCGAAGGCGGTGCGCTGGAGAAAATGTTGCTGCCGATGATCGGCCGCGTATCCACTTATTTCGGTGACGGGCAGCAGTGGTACTCCTGGATCCATATGGCCGACATCATCGGCATTTACGCCCATGCCATCGAGCGGAACCTGGTCGGCACTTTTAACGGCACCGCGCCCAACCCCGTGCGCAACAAGCAGTTGGCGTTGGCTATTCCGCCCGCCGCCGACAAGAAAGCCCTGGTACTGCCCGCACCGGCCCTGGCCATGAAAGTGGCAATGGGCGAGATGGCCCACACCGTGCTGGACAGCTGCCGCTGCTCGGCGGCCGCCATCGAGGGGGCGGGCTACCGGTTTCAGTTCCCGGAACTGAGTGCCGCGCTGATTGATTTGCTGCGGGACTGATTCGCTGATCTCAAGGAGGGGCTTACCTTTGCGCCATGCCCATCCGCGTACTCGTGATTCGTTTCTCCTCCATCGGCGACCTGGTGCTGACCACGCCGGTTATCCGCGCCCTGCACCGGCAGGTGGGGGCGGAGGTGCACCTGCTCACCAAGCGTTCCATGCTGCCAGTGGTGGCCCATAACCCCTACCTGGAACGCGTCTGGACGATTGACAAATCCGTGAGCGAGATCGCGGGAGACTTACGGGCGCAGCGGTTCGATTACCTGATCGACCTGCACCGCAACCTGCGCAGCCTGCACGCCAAACTGGTCTGTTTCCCGGCCCGCTCCTACTCCTTCGATAAGCTTAACTGGCGGAAATACCTCCTCACCCGCTGGAAGATCGACCGCCTGCCGGACCTCCACATCGTAGACCGCTACCTGGCGGCGGCGGCCCCGCTGGGCGTGGTGAATGACGGCGCGGGGCTGGATTACTTCATCGGCCCCGGCGAGGGGATCGACCCGGCCGCCGCCGGGCTACCGGCGGATTATGCCGCCTTCGTGATCGGGGCGGCCCACGCCACCAAGCGCCTGCCGGAGGATAAACTGGTGGAACTCTGCCGCGCCTACCGCTCGCTGCCCGTCCTGCTCCTCGGCGGGCCGGAGGAACGCGAGATCGGGGACCGCATCGCCGCCGCCGCGGGCGAGCACGTGCGGAACGGCTGCGGGAAATTCTCGCTCAACGGCTCGGCCGACCTGGTGCGGCAGGCCCGCGTGGTACTGACCCACGACACCGGACTGATGCACGTGGCGGCGGCTTTCCGTAAGCCCATCGTGAGCGTGTGGGGAAACACCGTTCCGGCCTTCGGCATGACGCCCTATCTGCCCGCCGGCGGTACCGATCTGCGGATGGAAGTAATGGGTTTGGCCTGCCGGCCCTGTTCGAAGATCGGCCACGAGGCGTGCCCGCTGGGGCACTTTAGGTGCATGCGCGAGCAGGCGGTGGAGGAAATGGTAGCGGGATTGGAGCAAGCGGGCGGCGGTGCGTGACCTCCGGACTCACGGGCAATGCGTGCGTGGAAAGTACCCAACTCCGAGGAGCTTGCGACATTCGCCGCAGGTAAATACCAGCAGCAACCCTGCCTACTAAAATACCGGGCGATGCCCTACTCCTCCCTAACCACACCCTCGATCCCCGCCGCACGGCGCGCGGGCAACCAGGCCGCCAGCATGCCGATGGTGATCACCACGGCGGCCACGATGGGAAAATCATACCACTTCAGAGCGATCGGATAGGCATCCAGGATACGGGCGGAAAAAGAGATCAGCCCCACGTTCTGCTGGAGTAAAGCCACGCCGATGGCCAGCACGAAACCGATGGCCAGGCCCACCAGGCAGAGCAACAGGCCCACCCGCAAAAATATGCCGCGCACGCGGGCGTCGGTCATGCCCATGCTTTTCAGGATGCGAATGTCCTTTTCCTTATCGATCACGATCATCCAGAGGGCACCGATGATGTTGAAGGAGATCAGGATCATCATGAAGCCGACGATGGTAAAGCCGATCCATTTTTCGATGCGCATCAGGCGCAGCAGCGTCTTCTCCTGCTCGAAACGGTCGGTAACGCGGAATCCCGGTCCCATCACTTCTTCGATGGAGCGGAAAGTAGCCGGGTCATCCAGGAAGCCGGGGGACAGTTTTATTTCTAAGGCGGAGACGGCGGTGGCGGGCAGGTCGAGCAGCTCCTGCGCCAGTTCGATACCGATGATGACGTACTGCTGATCGACGGCCTGCTGCGTGAGAATGGTGCCGCTGGGGTAGGTGGGGCGTGAGACCAGGGGATTGGTCAGCGCGCCGCCTTGCTTGCGCCGGGCGGTGTAGATGGTGAGTGGCTGAAATTCATCCGTGACGTCGATCCCCAGC
Source organism: Lewinellaceae bacterium (assembly GCA_963757435.1). Taxonomy (GTDB): domain Bacteria; phylum Bacteroidota; class Bacteroidia; order Chitinophagales; family Saprospiraceae; genus Neolewinella. Next base: position 54,701 of record CAVWSC010000023.1, read on the forward strand.
CCCATCATCAGTTGGCGGCCGATGACCGAGCGGTTGCGGCCGTTGCGCGTCAGTTCGTACTGGCCGTCGCGGATCATGGTGTCCAGACGGTTGATCAGCACGTAATTGGAATCCACGCCCTTGATACGGCCGGGAATCTGATTATCCTTGTATTGCAGGAAGGCGATCTCATCCACGGTGCGCGACAGCACCAGCACTCCGGGAATGGATTCCAGTTTATTCAGAGTTTCCAGTTCGGGTTCGAAGGTCTTGCCGTTGACGGACTCGATGCGGGCGTCGGCGTTCAGGTTATTGAACAACGTGAGGAAAAGCTCCTCGAACCCGTTGAACACGCTCAGTACCAGTACCAGCGCGGTGGCCCCCACGGCGATGCCGAAGGTGGCGATGCCGGTGATAATGTTGATGGCGTTGGTGGAGCGGCGCGCGAAAAGATAGCGCCGGGCGATCCGGAAAGACAGGTTCATGGCGTAAAAGTAGCCCTAAGAACCGGCGTGTACTATCTTTGCGCCCTTTGGAAATAAATTTAACCGCATGAGCCAGCGCGCCGACTTCAAGACCATCACCGCCCACGCCAAGGAATACGGCTTCATCTACCAGTCTTCCGAGATTTACGACGGCTTGGCGGCGGCCTATGATTACGGTCCCCTCGGCGTGGAACTAAAGAACAACATCAAGCAGTACTGGTGGCGCTCGATGGTGCAGATGCACGATAATATCGTGGGCCTGGATGCGTCCATTTTCATGCACCCCAAGACCTGGAAAGCCTCCGGCCACGTCGATGCGTTCAACGACCCGCTCGTCGATAACAAGGACAGCCAGAAGCGTTACCGCGCCGACGTGCTGGTGGAGGACGCCATCGACAAGATCGAAGGCAAGCTGAATAAGGAGATCGCCCGCGCCCAGAAGCGTTTCGGCGACGATTTCGACGAGGCCCAGTACCGCGCCACCAACGAGCGCGTGATCGGTTACCAAACCGCCATGGACGCCCTGGCCAAACGCCTGGCCGCCGCGATGACCGCCGGCGATATGGAGGAACTCTACCAAATTCTGATCGACAACGACATCAGCGAACCCGATACCGGCTCCAAAAACTGGACCGAGGTGCGGCAGTTCAACCTGATGTTTTCCACCCAACTGGGCAACATCGCCGGTGAGGAGGGCAAGCTTTACTTGCGGCCGGAGACGGCCCAGGGTATTTTCGTCAACTTTATCAACGTCCAGAAATCCACGCGCCAGCAGTTGCCCTTCGGCATCGCTCAGATCGGCAAGGCCTTTCGCAACGAGATCGTGGCGCGGCAGTTTATTTTTCGGATGCGCGAGTTCGAGCAGATGGAGATGCAGTTCTTCATCAAGCCCGGCACCCAGGGCGACTGGTACGCCTACTGGAAAAAACAGCGCATGGCCTGGCACCGCGCCCTCGGCCACCCGGAAGAGGATCTCCGCTTCCACGATCACGATAACCTCGCCCACTACGCCGATGCGGCCGTGGACATTCAGTACAATTTCCCCTTCGGCTTCAAGGAACTGGAAGGCATCCACTCCCGCACCGATTTCGACCTCGGCGCCCACCAGGAACTGTCCGGCAAGAAATTGCAATTCTTTGACCCCCAGACCGACGAGAGCTACGTGCCCTACGTCGTCGAAACTTCCATCGGCGCGGACCGCATGTTCCTCGCCGTACTCAGCAACGCCCTGCGCACCGAGACCATCGTGAACGCCAAGGGCCAGGAAAGCACCCGCGACGTGCTCCAGCTCCACCCCGCCCTGGCCCCCTGCAAGGCCGCTATCATGCCCCTCAAGCGCAACGACGAACGTCTTGTCAGCGCGGCCAAGGACATCTTCAACACCCTCCGTTTCGACCACAACGTGCAGTACGACGACACCGGCTCCATCGGCAAGCTCTACCGCCGCCAGGATGCCGTGGGTACTCCTTTCTGCATCACCGTTGATTTTGACACCCTCGAAGACAATACCGTCACCCTCCGTGATCGCGACACGATGGAGCAGGAGCGCGTCAAGATTAGTGACCTCAACGCTAAGATCACCGAGCGCGTCAATTTCCGGGAATTACTCGGTGAGCAGGTGAAGTAAAGGTTTGGGGCGTGCCCCCGGCTGGGGCCGGGGTCGGTGCCTTCCGGGCTTCGCTGTTCGCTCGGCACTACGGTGCGCTAACGGCGGCCAGTCCAGGCACCTCACGCTAGCCAATGAGTGAAGGAGTGATTGAGTGAATAAACGTGGTGTACGCCGCTCAAGTCGTATACGCCGCTCGTACACGCCGCTCAGGTCGAGGACGTCCACGTCCGAGAAGTGATCTGTCAAAGCGGCTTGCATAAGGGCGGCCGGCTACGCCGCCCCTCTCGGACCTGGATATCCTCGACCTGAGTTTGTTCTACCAACTCCCTCCGGCACCGCCGCCTCCGAAGCCGCCACCGCCGAAGCCGCCGAAACCACCGCCACCGAAGCCACCGCCTCTACCGAAACCGCCGCCTCCTCCTCCGCCGCCGCCGCCGCCGAAGCCGCCGGGGAAAAAGATCATGCCGCCCAAACCGCCACCGCGCCGCCTGCGGCGGCGGGGGTGGCCGTCGTCCATATCGTACTTGCCGCCGCGCCAGTAGCCGCCGTCGTCATCGTCATCGTCGTTATTGCGGCGGCGATAGGCGGAATAGATCATGTAGGCAATAAATATAAACAAGAAAATAGCCACCGGCGCTGGGAAACCGCCGCTACCATTACCGCCGCCATCGTTGGTGTACTCGCCCTTACCGAACTGGACGATAGCGTCGGTGGCGCGGTCGAGGCCTTCGTAGTAGTTACCCTGTTTAAAGGCCGGAGTGATTTGTTGATCGATGATGCGTTTGGCGATGGCATCGGGCAGGAAACCTTCCGCGCCGTAGCCGGTCTGAATGCGGATCGCTCGGTCGTCACGGGCCACATAGATGAGTACGCCGTTATCCTTGGCGGCCGTACCGCCGATCCCCCATTCCTGCGCGATGCGGATAGAGCGATCGAAGGCATCTTCTCCATTCAGACTTGCTTCGGTGAGTACCACGATCTGGGTACTGGTTTCCAGTGCTACTCGCTTCAGCTTTTCCCCCAACTGGATCGCCTGTTGATCCGTCATAATATGGGCCAGGTCCTGCACCAGAAATTCCTTCTTGGGCGGTATCGGATTCTGGCCGCTCAGCCCCGCCGCGGCGAGGAGGAGTAGACCGAAAATTGCAAGCAGGCGGGGGAAGTGGATCATTGGTTACCGTAAGAGATGTCGTCGGGAAGTTCGTTGGTGTCGGTAGCGGCGTCGTAGGGGAAGAACTCGGCCAACTGATCGCCGATGCGGGCGATGGCGGGCAGCAGGCCGCCCACGAAGTCGCCGCGACGGAAGTGTTCCTGCATCAGGTTACGGGAATCGTCCCAGAAGTCATCCGGTACGACCTCGTTAATACCCGAATCACCGATTACGGCAAATTCCTTGCGGTCGGGTTCCAGCAGAATGAGGACGCCGTTGCGATCTTTGGTACGCTGCATGCCCAATTTGTTGAACACACGTTGGGCCTCGACCAAGGCACCGCGCTTGGCGTCCATTTCCAGGTGTACGCGAATCTCGCCGGAAGTGGCGAGTTCCGCCCGCCGGATGGCGTCGATGATGGCGGCTTCCTGGTCGGAGGAGAAGAAATTTACCACGGCGGCTTAATTAAAGTCCACCGTGGGAGCGGTGGCGGCACCCTCGTCGGCTTTGAAGGGCGGCCGCTGGTCGAAACCGAAAACGGACGCGAAGACGGTGCCGGGGAAACGGCGGGTCTTTTTGTTGTAGACGGTCGCGGCCTCGTTGTAGCGGTCACGCTCCACTTTAATCCGATTCTCCGTGCCCTCCAACTGCGATTGCAGTTCCACGAAAGCAGCCGTGGACCGGAGTTCAGGGTAGCGTTCTACACTCACCAGCAAACGGCCGAGACTGGAACTAAGGCCGGACTGCGCCTGCTGGAACTGCTCGATGGCTTCGGGCGTCAGGTTATTGGCGTCTACATTAACTGAAGTAGCCTTGGCGCGGGCTTCGATCACGTCGGTCAGGGTACCGCGCTCGAAATCGGCCGAACCCTTGACTGTATTGACCAGGTTGGGGATCAGATCGGAGCGGCGCTGGTAGGCACTTTCCACATTGGCCCAGGCTTGGCTCACGTTTTCGTCGGAATCGACAAAGCCGTTGTAGCTGGAGCAGCCGCCGATGAACAGCAGCGCGATGATGCCGAGGACTACGGCAAGGGTAGTGATATTCTTCATTTCTCTGGAGTGGTTGGTTTTGGTCGTTGTTGGTGGTGGTAAAAATCGGCCAGCAGGCGGCCGGCCGCTTCGTAAAGGTTGGTTTGAGAGGTGGGCGGATCGCTCCTCTTCAGGAGCGGGTCGACGGAGCGCAGCAGGCTGCTTTCCACGATTTCCCGCAGCCACCGGGCGCGTTGGGTCACCCGTAGGCCGCTTACATAACGCACGAGAGCGGGATCGGTGCGGAACTTTTCGACCAGTGTCCATATCTCTTCGATACCGGTGCGGTCCAGGGCGGATGAGTTGACAACCCGGGGCGTCCAGCCACTGGGGGCGGCGGGGAACAGGTGTACGGCTCGCCGGTAATCGGCGGCGGTGCGGCGGGCGGCGGCGGTGAGGTCGCCGTCGGTCTTATTGACGGCCAGAATATCGGCCATTTCCATGATGCCGCGCTTGATGCCCTGCAGGTCGTCCCCCGCACCGGGCTGGAGGAGGAGCAGGAACACATCGGTCATGGATTTAACCGTGACCTCCGACTGGCCCACGCCTACCGTTTCCACCAGGATGGTATCGAAGCCCGCCGCTTCGCAGAGCAAGATCGTTTCCCGCCCGGCGCGGCCCACGCCGCCCAGTTGCCCGCTACTGGGGCTGGGGCGGATGAACACTTCCGGGCGGCGGCCCAGTGCTTCCATGCGAGTTTTATCCCCCAGGATACTGCCGCCGCTGAGGGGGCTGCTGGGGTCCACGGCCAGCACGGCCAGGCGATGACCGGCATCGGCCAGGTACAGCCCCAGTGCTTCCACGAAAGTGGATTTTCCTACCCCCGGGCTACCGCTGATGCCCACCCGGATACTGGTATTCCGCGGCGGCCGCGCGGTGAGGATGCCCAGCAGCTCGCGGCTCACGGCCTCGTCGGCGGGCAGGCTGCTTTCGCAGCGGCTGATGGCCTGACTGAGGACGGCCGGGTCACCCCGGTCCAGGCCCGCCAGTAGGGCGGCCGCGCCGGGGCGGGGCGTTGGTTGAAAGCGGAGTCGCGGATTGACGGTGGGGCGGGCGATGGCGGCGGCGGTTGGTGGGCGGTAGTTCGGTAACAGCGTTTTAACGCGGGTGGTTAAAGTTACGTCAAAGCGGGGAATTAGCTTTTGGGGGCGGCGGGAGATAGTGATTTTTGCTGCTCTTGGTCGCTCACGTCTAGAAGGAGCTGATAGAAAGAGTATACCCAAGCAGAGACACGTCGCCACCCGCCGAATTTTTAAACGATGTTTTTAGCGAGCTGTCGTTTGGCGGGTGGGGCGTTTTAATAGCTAAATTGGATCCCGACGACCACGTCGGGCAGGACTACTAAATAATGCCGACCCACGAATCGAATAAGGGATAGGGATGGCCGAGCGGGGCGCAGCTACGCATTCGCGTACCCGACGTGGTCGTCGGGATTCGGTTTGCGTGAGGTGGCTGGAGGGGCGCGACGCAGGAGCGAGTGCGCAGCACCAAGCCGTCAGGCGCGCCCGGAAGGCACCGACGCCGGCCTTAGCCGGGGGCACGCCCAAAAAACAAGCCCCCCATCCGAATTGAATGAGGGGCTGATTTATGCTGGATTCAAGCACCGAGATTAATTGACGGCCACCGAATGGCGGGCCTTGACCTCGTTTTTGATGAAGGACATCAGGTCGGCGTTGAGCTTCTCGCGGTGGGTGTAGAAGAGGGCGTGGGGTGCGCCGTCGTACTTGTGGTAGCGGGCGTTGGCGACCATCTGGGCGGTCTGGTCACCGGCCACTTTGATGGGTACGATCTCGTCGCCGGTGCCGTGGATGACCATTGTGGGGACTTTAATCTTGGCCAAATCCTGGCGGAAATCGGTTTTGGCGAAGGCCGTTACGCAGTCGATGGTGGCCTTGGCGGAACCCTGAAGGGCGAGTGATTTGGTCCAGGCGAGTAGCTCGCTGCTGACGGGGTGCGAGAGCAGGCTGACGCCGTAAAATTGCTTGCCAAAATCGCTCATGAAGTCGGGGCGGTCCTTGCGGATGCCGTCGATCATGCCCTGAAATACTTTCCATTCCACGCCGTCGTGGCTGTCGGTATCGAGCATATAAGGGGTGACGGAGCTGACGAATACGGCCCCGGCGATGCGGTCGTCGCCGTGCTTTCCGAGGTAGCGGGCTACTTCGCCGCCGCCCATGCTGAACCCGACGAGGGTAACGTCGCGCAAGTCGAGTTCTTCGAGTAGCGCGTGCAGGTCGTCGGCCATGGCGTCATAGGTATAGGTGTCGGTGGTCTTGGAAGAGCGGCCGAAACCGCGCCGGTCGTAGGCGATGCAGCGCATGCCCTCGCGGCTGAGGGGTTCGAGCTGATACTCCCACATATCGGAGTTGAGGGGCCAGCCGTGAATGAACACCACGGGCTTGCCCTGCCCGTATTCCTGGTAATAGATTTTTGTGCCGCGGCCGTTCGTGCCGCTGTTGTTCGTGATGAATTGCATCTCGATTCGGGTTATAAAGTTAACTAATGCGGGGATGTATTTGTAACCCGGGGGCGTACGCTCGTGTTCGGTGGCGGCGGTGGCAAGTGGGGCTTATTGATCGCGTTTGGGGCTATCGGTCAGGTTGTTACATGAAAAAAAGCGGCGGCCGGATCGGCCGCCGCTTTTTTTGTGTATAAGTCGTAGCTTACTCGCGCCACTCCCACTCGGCTTCCTGCAGGTACTTGCTCACGCCCTCCAGGTCGAAGGCGTGGGGATCCCATGCTTCGCCGTCGAACCATTCCATCATTTCTTCGTGTTGAGGGTGCTTTTTATTAGCGCGGGCCTCCAGGAAAACCTGGTAACCCCATACGCCGCCGATATCTTCGGGCGGGCAGGCGTTTTCGCCGGCCACGCAGATGGGGTAGGTTTTGTCGGCGTCCGCATCCCTGATTTCTTCCAGTTTAACGGCGTGGCGCCAGCCGTCGCCGAAGTCGTACTCGTAAGTCAGCTCGTCGCCCTCTTTTTTGAGGAGTTGGTTGAGGCGGCGTCCTTCGTAGCTGGTTTCCGGGTCTTCGTACTCGGAGGGAGGCGCGTAGATTTTGCGCTTGTGGGTAAACTGGTGCAAGTGGCTACCGTCCCAGCCATCCATGGCCATTTGGATAAGGTCGCTGAGGTCGGCCAGGGAGATGTCGGCGGGTACGACGACCCGGCGCCAGATGGGTAAACTCGCATCCTCGAGGTCGATGCGGAGTTGATAAACCGTCAAAGGCATTGGTATTGCGTTGTTTTGGTGCCGCCCGGCGGGTTTATAGTTAGCCGGGGCGGGCGGGGTGAGGGGAACCGGAAGTGGTTCTGCCGGTCAAGATAGGGCGTTCCGGCGATATGTGCGGCGGCGGCGAGAAAATTAGGTGCGGCCGGGCGTGAAAAACCCCGCCGCCGCAAGGGGGTGCGGGGGCGGGGTGGAAATAATTTTAAAAAGGAAAAATTTAGTCTTTTGATGGGGAGGCACTTAATAATATCTTACCGGTACCAATGCGGAGTCGATGACTGTCGTAAAACCCTGGTTCTTCGTTTAATTCACTCTCCGGTAAAGCACTTGGCATCCTTTCCATATCAGTGAGATGAAATTCACCTCGGTCCAGTTCAGCCCGCGTTTGCACCGCACTTTCATACAACTCTTTCGTAGCTTCTTCCAAACCAGCCATCGATCTATTTAAATCAACCAGGCAGCCGATTACCACGGCATAAAAGACTAAAATAGTAAAGAACAGTATTCTCACCAAGTTGCCGTGTGAAATTGTAATAATCATAATCAGTTATTTTGGTTGCTGGCGGTTATTGTACAAACGATCTTCCATCTTATCCAGACGGCTGCCAAAATCTTTCAGCGTAGCAGTATTTACTTCTTTGAAATTGTCTACCCTTTCCTCAACAATACTAATTCGCTCGGTCAGTGCAGCATAAAGAAGTACCAGAGTAATAGTGATGGTAATAACCGTACCGATAGCGACATAAATGCCATTAACCGAAAGGCGAAGATGAACCCTACTTTGATCATCAACGAAGGAGCCGCTTTTTCGAGGTCGACTGGTATTATCAGGAGTGGTCTGATCTGAATTCTTCAAGAGAGGATATGTTTTAGCCGACAAATATACGGTAAAACATACAAAACAGGCCACGGCAATATAATCAAGAAACACTCAACTCGTCAACGGCAGTCTGCAAATCGATCAAAGCTAACTGCACACCGTACAAACCCGCAATAATCGTAAACCAAAACAGAAAGATGATCCCGCACAGCCCATGAAAAAGCCGTCTATCGGAAACTTCTTCCGTCATCATTCACTACCATTTAAGGATTGCAGTCGGGCAGCTTGCCAAACTGCCATCGTTATAAGACGTAAACCTAACCCATATTGTTGACAATCAGCGTACTTTAACAGACATTTGCGGCCCTTAGTTCCCCCGTTCCTTCACTCCCTTATTCCTTGTCAGGCCGCCACGTACTATCCAGGCCGCCGCAAACGTACTAGAGTTTCTCATCCCGTCCATGCTCCGTCCACTACTACTCATTCTATCTTTCGTGCTCCTCGCACCCCTCGCCCCTTGCTCCGCGCAGGCGGCTACCGATAGCGTCACGGTGGGCACGATCACCTACAGCGGCAACAAAAAAACCCGCCCCTCCGTCATCCGCCGCGAACTGACCTTCAAAGAAGGACAACGCATCGCCATCGCCGACCTGCCGCTGCTCGTCTCCCGCGCCGAGGAGCAAATCCTCAACACCAGCCTGTTCATGTCGGCCGAGATCAAGTACCTCGACTGGACGGCCCCCGACTACGAGGTCTTCTTCGAGATCCGCGTTGTCGAGCAGTGGTACATCTACCCTACCCCCACCTTTGAGCTGGCCGACCGAAATTTTAACGTCTGGTGGACGGACCAAAACCGCTCCATCGACCGTGTTAACATCGGCCTTAAATTTACCCACAATAATTTTACCGGTTTCGGCGACAAACTGAAGGTCGGTTTTGAGTACGGTTACACCCGCAGCTACCAGGCCGGCTACCGCCTGCCCTACATCAACAAGGCTCAGAGCATCGGCCTGGGCTTCAGCTGGTCCACCAACCGCAACCGCGAGGTCAATTACCAGACCATCAACGACGACCAAGCCTTCTACAATGACGAAGACGATTTTGTCTGGCGGCGCACCCGCGTATCCGCCGATGCCTCCTACCGGCGCAAAATATTTACCACGCACACTTCCGTACTCGCTTACGAGGTCAGCAGCATCAAGGATACCGTCGCCCGGCTCAACCCTAATTTCTACGGCGAGGGGCGCAACCGGCAAAAATTTTTCCGCTACACTTATATCCTGGACTACGATCGCCGCGATGTGCGCGCCTACCCCTGGCGCGGCGAGCAACTGCGGTTCATCGTCGACAAGGCCGGCCTCGGCCTGCTTTCCGACTACGGGCGCAACGGCCTTTGGACCAAAGTAGAATACAACCGCTACTGGCCGCTCGGCCCGGAGCAACAGTGGTCGCTCTTCGCCGGGGCATCGGGCAAATACTCGCTCATCCGTAACCGCCAGCCCTTCCTCGACAACCGCGCCATCGGTTTCGGCCGCGAGGGCAGCATGGTCGGCTACCAATTCTACGTCATCGACGGGCTGGACATGCTCATCCTCCGCGCCGGTCTGCGGCGGCGGCTGTTCCGCACCCAGGTCGTACTCGGCGATTGGATGCCACTCAAAAATTTCCGCGTCATCCCCATCCGCGTCAACCTCTCCCTACAAACCGACCAGGGCCTTGCCAACTCCCCCTTCACCCGCGTCGACAACCAACTGGCCAACCGTTGGCTCTCCGGTGCCGGCCTCGGGCTGGACGTTATTTTTTTCTACGACATGGTCGGCTCCGTCCAGTATCACCGCAATCACCTCGGCGAGGGCGGGGTGTTCGTAGGGCTGAACCTCTCCTTCTGATCTTTTTGGGCGTGCCCCCGGCAAGGGCCGGGGCCGGTCCCTTCCGGGCTTCGCTATTCGCTCGGTGCTACGCACTTCTCCCTGCGGTCGCACCCTCCAGGCCCCTCACGCGGGTAAAATCCCCGCACCCCCTACCCTACTTTAACTCCCACTTGACCTCCACCGGCTTCGTGCCCTGCTTGCTAACGCGGATAACGTACTTGCCTTTACGCAAATAGGTGAAGCCGTCGTCGGCGGGCTTGAGGACGATGGGGGCCAATTCTTCCTTGCGGTCCTTATTCAGGGCGCGTTGGTATTCGGCGGTGCCGCCGCTGCGGACGCGGGGGATATAGGGCAGGTAGTTGAGGCCCACCACCACGGGGAAAGTGCTTTCGGAAACCGTGGGGCCGCCGTCTTCCACCTCGACGGCGAGGGTGACGGTGCCGGCGGTTTTGCTGTAAACAGGAACGAGCACCTCCGGCGTTTCGGGGCGGCGGTAAAAGGACTCACTGCCCCAGCGACCGCCCGCGCGGGTGACGTCGGGGGCGAAAACGTGGAGTTCCTCATTGCGTAGCTCGGTGGTGAGGAGGCGGAGTTCCTTGGCGGAACTTTTGTAAATGCTACGGCCGTGGGTGCCGACGAGCAGGTCTTCGGTGGTAGGCTGGACCACAAGGTCGTGAACGGCCACCTGCGGCAGGCGGTAGTCTTCCTCGCCGACCCGGCTGCCGTGCAGGGGGAAAAAGGTGGAGCCGGTGGTAAGGGAAACGTAAAGGCCGTGATCGGTGCCGACGTAAAGTAGGTCGGGGTTTTTGGCATCTTCCTTGATGACGTTGACCGGCTCGGCGGGCAGATCGGTGCCGATACGCTGCCAGGTGCTGCCGTAGTCGGTGCTGCGGTAGACGTAGCTGTTAAAATTATCCCAGCGGTAGCCATTGAGGCTGAGGTAAACGGTGCCCTCGTCGTGGTTGCTTGCCTGGATGCGGCTGACCCATAAATCGGCGGGCAGACCGGCGGTGATGCGCTGCCAGGAGTAGCCGCCGTCGCGGCTGACGTGTACCAGGCCGTCGTCGGAGCCGGCGTAAAGCAGACCGAAACGGAGCGGGCTTTCGTGCAGGGCACTAATGGTGCCGTAAGGTACATCGCCGGGGCGGCCGCCCTGCGTGAGGTCGGGGCTGATGCGCTTGAAATCGTCGCCCCGGTTGAAACTCCGGTGGACGAAATTGCTGCCCATGTAGAGGATGTCGGGGTTATGAACCGAGAGGTGAATGGGCGTCTGCCAGTTCCAGCGGAAGGGCCGTTCGCCCAGTTCGTGGCGGGGCGTGATGTAGGTTTGCTCCTCCTGGAGTGGGTTGATGCGGAAGTAGTTGCCGAATTGGAAACCGGTGTACATCGTCTCGTGGTCGCGGGGGTCGATGGCCACCTGCATCCCGTCGCCGCCCATCACCATTTCGTAGGGGTAGCGGCCGGTTTGCTGCCAGTCCTTGCTGGGTTCGTAGCTGCCGGGGCCGCGCCAGACGCCGTTATCCTGCAGGCCGCCGTAAACGCGGTAGCCGTCGGGGTGGTCGTCGGCGGCAATGTAGTAGAATTGGCCCACGGGCGGCGTGTTGCACTTGATCCAGTTTTCGCCGCCGTCGTAGGAGATATTGATGCCGCCGTCGTTGCCTAATATAAGGTGGCGGCCGTTTTTCGGGTTGACCCAGAGCGCATGGTGGTCGGCGTGGGTGTTGTCGCCCTGGATGGTGGTCCAGGTTTTGCCGCCGTCGGCACTGGTGATGATGGGTACACCCAGCGCGTAAAGGCGAGCGGGGTTGCCGGGTTCGGCCTGGATACGACCGAAGTAGTAGCCGTAAGAGTTGTAGACCTCATCGAGGTAGTCTTCGTGGGTGCGCCGCCAGGTGGGTTGCTTTTTGCCGACATCCAGCGCGTACACTTCCAATCCCTTAACGGGCGTATCGAAGAGCAGGCTGTTGGCATCCTCCAGGTACTCGACCAGTTGCAGGGGCGTGATGTCACCGCTCTCCAGTTTTTGGCGCACGGTTTCCGGTTTCAGATCGCGGGGGAAGCCGTTGTTCTTCAGGTAGCCCTCCAGCAGGTAGCTTTTGAGGCGCAGTACATCCGCAACGGGCATATTGCGCAGTTGCTCCTTGGATAAGGTATTGGTATCGGATTCCTCGGCGGCACGGCGAAAATAGTTGTCAACCGAGGCATATACCTGCCGCTTGCCGCCCGCGTCGTAGGCCATCGTCAGGCCGATGCGACCGCCGCCCGCGCCGGTGGGGAACCCGCCGTTGACCGGCTGCCAGGTCAGGCCGTTGTCAGTGCTGTGATAAATGCCCGAGCCGGGGCCGGATTCGGTAAAATCCCAGGCCCGGCGGGTGCGCTGCCAGGCGGCGGCGTACCATTCGTTGGTCTGGCGGGGGTCCTGAATCAGTTCCACTACGCCGGTGGCGGGGTTGACGAACAGCGTTTTGTTCCATGTCTTGCCGCCGTCGGTCGACCGGAATACGCCCCGTTCGGAGTTATCTCCGTAGAGGTGACCCAGGGCCGCTACCAGAATCGTTTGCGGGTTGGCGGCATCGATCACGATGCGGCCGATGTGGTGGGTTTCCGGCAGACCGATAGTGGTCCAGCTCTCGCCGCCGTCGGTGCTTTTGTATAGTCCGTCGCCCGCGTAGGAGGAGCGGCTGGAGTTAACCTCACCCGTGCCGACGTAGATGGTGCGCGTGGGCCAGTGGACGGCCACCGCGCCCAGGGTCATGGTGGACTGATGCTGAAATAAGGGCCGGAAACTGGTACCGTTGTTGTCCGTGTGCCACAGCCCGCCGGACGCGTAGGCGACGTAAAATTCGGTCGGGTCTTCCGGGTTTACGGATATATCCACCACGCGGCCGCTCTGCACGCTGGGGCCGATGTTGGTGAAGCGCAGACCGGGGGCAGGATTAGCTTGCCGCAACGCTTGCCGCTGCTTGACGGCCTGCATTCGCTGGTCGGCAGCGGTGGGCAGGGTATCGGTTTGGGCGACCAAAAAAATGGGTAAGAAGGCAAGAAGGAGGTAGTATAGACGCATCGGTAGTGATTGGAGCGGGCTATAATACGACGTTTTTCGCAGCCCGTAAAACGATCGGCTCTCAAAATGGTATTGTACTCAAAACAGCTCTTCCTTATTATGTACTACCTAAACAAAGATACCGACATTTCCCCGCTCCACTTGCTGCCCGGGTTCGTGGGAAAAATGATCCATACCGATAAGGTCAGCCTGGGCGATTTTGCCATCGCCGCCGGCTCCGAACTACCCGAACACCAGCACCCGCACGAGCAGATCAGCACCATATTGGAGGGCACTTTCGATTTCGTGATCGGCGGCGTAAGCCGCCGCTGCGGACCGGGCGACGTGGCGGTCATCCCCGGCAACACCCCCCACTCCGGCCGCGCCGTAACGGATTGCCGGATCATGGACGTGTTTTGTCCTACGCGGGAGGATTACCGGGCCATGCAGGAGTGAGGGGGGCGTCATACTAACCTGCCAGCAGCCCGGCATCCTACTAAAGTACGGGCGAAGCCCTATCTTCGCCCACCCTAACCACTACCAACCATGTCTACCGCCTACTTCCAGGTCCCCCTGGCTTATAACGAACCCGTTTACGATTACGCCCCCGGCAGCGAGGAACGCGCCGAGGTCGAAGCCGCCTACCGGGAAATGCACGACAACCCCATCGACCTGCCCGCCTTCATCGGCAACCAGCGGGTACTGGAGGGGGAGAAGGTCGCATTTACCTCCCCCCACGAGCACGGACACGTGCTGGGCCACTTTTATCGGGGCACCGAGCAGCACGTGCACCAGGCCATCGCGGCGGCGGCCGCCGCCAAGCCGGGCTGGGAAGCCCTGCCGTGGCAGGAACGCGCCGCCGTTTTCCTGCGGGCGGCCGATCTGTTGGCCGGTCCCTTCCGCGCCCGCATGAATGCCGCCACCATGCTGGGGCAGTCCAAAAACGTCTACCAGGCGGAGATCGACGCGGTGGCGGAACTCTGCGATTTCTTCCGCTTCAACGCGGAGTACATGACCGAGATCTACGCCGGTCAGCCCATTAGCCCCAACGGCATCTGGAACCGGCTGGAATACCGGCCGCTGGAAGGATTCATCTTTGCCATCACGCCCTTTAACTTTACGTCCATTGCGGCCAACCTGCCGGCCGCGCCGGCCATGCTGGGCAATACCGTGATCTGGAAGCCGGCCGAAACGCAGATCTACTCGGCCCTCGTTATCATGGAGTTGTTCGAGGCGGCGGGCCTGCCGCCCGGCGTGATCAACCTCATCTATACCGACGGACCCGTGGCGGGCGAGATCGTGTTCAAGCACCCCGATTTTGCGGGCCTGCACTTTACCGGCTCCACTAAAGTATTCCAAACGCTGTGGACGGAGATCGGTGCCAACATCGCCAAGTATAAGACCTATCCCCGCATCGTGGGGGAAACGGGTGGCAAGGATTTCATCATCGCCCACCCCTCGGCCGAACCCCAGGCGGTAGCCGTGGGGATGCTGCGCGGTGCCTTTGAGTTCCAGGGGCAGAAGTGCTCGGCGGCCTCACGCACCTACATTCCGCGCAGCCTCTGGCCCGCCGTGCAGGAAAAATTGGTGGCCGACCTGAAAACCGTCAAAATGGGTAGCCCCGAGGACTTCGGTAACTTCATCAATGCCGTGATCGACGAGCGGTCGTTTGACAAGCTCGCCGGCTACATCGACGCCGCCAAAGAAGACCCCGCCGTGGAGATCATCGCCGGCGGCGGCCACGATAAATCGACCGGTTACTTTATTGAACCCACCGTCCTTCTAACTACCGACCCGCGCTACCGGACGATGGAGGAAGAACTGTTCGGCCCCGTCCTCACCGTTTTCGTCTACGAAGACAAGGACTGGTCGGCTACCCTCGACCTGGTGGATTCCACCTCGCCCTACGCCCTCACCGGGGCCGTTTTCGCCCGCGATCGCACGGCCGTGACCGAGGCTACGCACCGCCTGCGCAACGCCGCCGGCAACTTTTACATCAATGACAAGCCCACCGGTGCGGTCGTGGGTCAGCAGCCCTTCGGCGGCGCGCGTGCATCGGGTACGAACGACAAGGCGGGGTCGGTGCTGAACCTCTACCGCTGGCTCAGCCCGCGTACGCTCAAGGAAAACTTCAACCCGCCGACGGATTACCGGTACTCTTTTTTGGGGTAAAGCAGGCTTAGAGCGTGTCTAAATTTTTACTTCCTGAGAACCAAGCATTTAAGAACCTGGCGTCATAAAAACTGACTTACTTAACCCGCTATGCGTGCACCACGAAGTAGCCGCGAAGCGAATTTTTTGTTTGGCCAGAACCTTAACCACGAAGTAGCCGCGAAGCGAATCATTGATCCTCAGTTCTTAAAAATTTTAGACACGCTCTAAGAAAAAGTAATAGGGTAGTGATTCTCATTTGGAGGACGAGGTAAACGAAATTTTAAACGTTGATACGCAGGATGGCAGTAGACAGGCAGTAGTAATGTAGTTGTATTTCTTGCCGCCCCCCGCGTGAGGTGCCTGGAAGGGCCGCCGATAAGGCGGAGACCCATAGCGTAGCGGAGGGGCCGAGCGAACAGCGAGCCTGGAAGGGACCGACGGCGAGGCGTTAGCCGAGGCGGCACGCCCGTAGTCTAGCAGGTAGTACGTTTACGGTGAGTTCGTTTTAATTCAATTACCCGTTACTTACTACCCACTCCCCCGTTACCTGCTAATCAATCCGGCGGTACAAACCGTACTTTTCCGTGGTGAGGGGCACCGCTTGATAGCCGGAAAAAGTGGTGTCTTTTTGCGCCACCATGAACTCATAGCTGCTGACGTTGGCCGCCGTGGTGTCGACGGAAATGCGGTTGGTGCGGTAAAAATAGCTGACGAGGCCCGCGATATCGCCCTGGGAGCCGATAACGGCGGTGGGTTCGAGCACGGTGTTCATCTGGTCGATGTCGTTGAGCACGACGCGATCCTGGCGATTAATCTGGCCCCAGTGGCGGGCGGTGTTGGCCAGGGCGGCAAAGAGTAAGAGGGCCATTAAGACCGTAACGATTTGCGACCAGCGGTTGCCCATGGGCCGGGCGAATAAGGAAACCGCGCCGGCCGCCGTGAGAATGGCGAAACCCAGCGCGAAGTAACTCATGGAGGGAAGCAGGTAGTAAAACGACTGCTTGAGGCTGACGGCCAGCGGCAGCGAGGCGGCCAGACCGAGGCCGATGAAGAGCAGGCCCGGTTTCAAATAGGGGCTTACTTCGCGGCGAATGCTGCTGAATTTAATCCCGGAAAAGATGGTGATCAGCGCAATAAGCATGGCCGGAATGAGGACCAGAAAAGCCTTTTCGACGATATAAAACCGGCTGGAACGGAAGTGCGGTTCATAGCTGCGCTCGGAGAGCAGGCTGGCCATTACCTGCGAATCGAAGTAGGTTTTCAGCGCCTCGTAAGCGGGAGGATGCTGGAGTAGTAGCAGGTAGGCCAGGGCAAGTGTGGCGACCATAACCAGCGTGAGCAATACCGGCCGCAGCACCGGGCGATCGCGGTAAATGAGCCAGTGGAACACGTAAAAAGCGAGGGGGAAGAGGGCTACGAAACCCTTGCAGAGCGTGGCGGCGAAGACGCACAAGCCGGCGAATACCGCCGCCGCTAGCTGTTGCTTGAAGGGCGTGCCGCCCCGGCTAGACCGCAGGCACGCGTAAATGGCCCCGGAGGTGAACAGCGTCATGGTGGGTTCCAGCATATTGGCCGCGTAGAAGTGATAGACGACTTCGTTAGCCAACCAGATGGTGAGGGGGATGAACCAGAGTCGGCGGGCGGCCGGATTATTTCGGAATACCTCCCGCCATAATAGTATCAATAACAGCGCGGACAGGATAAAGACCAGCACGGTATAGATTCGCTCGGTAACGATACTCGGCCCGAATACCTCGAAGGCGAGGGACTGAATGCCGAAAACGAGCGGCGGGTGCTCGTGAAAGGAAAAGTGGTGGATCTCGGAGAGCTTGGGGTTCCAGAACGAGCCGATCCCCTCGGCCATATTCATGGACAGTCCGGCGTAGGCCACGCCGTCGGTATACATACTTCGCTCGACGATCTCGGAGCTGACGAGGAAGAAAAAGAGGATAAACGGGAGAAGAAAAAGTGCTTGCTTGCCGGTTTTCATCAGGGGTCTTAGTTCGTCACTTCTGGCGCAATAGTGCTAACCGAAAGCAAAGTAACCAATCATCCGCCTCATTATAAATTAAACCGCAAAACTCTCCCCACAGCCGCAGGTACGCGAAGCATTGGGGTTGTTAAAATAGAAGCCCTTGCCATCCAGCCCACCGGTAAATTCCAGCGTGGTATTGCACAGGTAAAGGAAGGACTTGAGGTCGCAGACCACCCGCTCGCCATTGTCTTCAAAGACCTGGTCCTGCGGCTGGTTCTCATTATCGAAATCCAGGTTGTACGACAACCCCGAGCAACCCCCGCTAGTGACGGAGACACGCACGAAGTAGTCCTCCGCCAAACCCTGGATCTGGCGGATTTCACTAATTCTTTCCTTGGCGGAATCGGCTACGAATAGCATGATAGTTGATTTTGCGGCGGAACCGCTAAATTTGGTACATTAGATAAGCCTGCGGAGCCGCTGGTAATTACTTTAGTATAAGCCTACGCGTACACGCCCTCACCCTATTCGACAAAGTCGAATTTTCCCTCTCCTAGGGAGAGGGATTTCACTTGCGGCTGCGCCGCAAACCAAGTAACGTCACCCCTCTCCCGAGGAGAGGGGCCGGGGGTGAGGGAAACACGTCGTAGCCCCCTACCCTAGTGCGCTACCGCCACCTTCTGCTCCACAACCACGCCATTCTTCTTCTGGTAATCGGCGATGGCACCCTTAATGGCGTCTTCGGCGAGTACCGAACAGTGAATTTTAACGGGAGGCAGGGCCAGTTCTTCAACAATGGCCATATTGTCGATCATCAGAGCTTCATCGACCGACTTGCCCTTGAGCCACTCGGTGGCCAAGCTGGAGGAGGCGATGGCCGAGCCGCAACCGAAAGTCTTGAATTTAGCGTCGGTAATCAACTGCGTTTCGGGATCTACTTCAATCTGGAGCCGCATCACGTCGCCGCACTCGGGTGCGCCGACCAGGCCGGTACCGACCGTATTTTTGCTCTTGTCAAGCGTACCTACGTTGCGGGGGTGCTTGAAGTGTTCGAGGAGTTTTTCGCTGTAAGCCATGACTTATTATTTTAATGGGGGGTGTAAAGTGAATAACAAAGGTAAGGGAGAAATAGATGTAATCGGTAAGTCGAGTGAATGTGAGAAATTACCCGACTACCTGCTACCCATCAAATTAGTGCGCCGACCATTGGACCGCGTCCAGATCGACGCCTTCCTTATACATCTCCCAGATGGGGGAAAGGTCGCGCATGTGCGTAACGCCCTTGCTGACGGCCTCGATGGCGTATTCCACATCCTCTTCCGTCGTGAAACGGCCGAGGGAGAAGCGGATGGAGGAGTGGGCCAGGTCGTCGCCCAAACCGAGGGCGATGAGGACGTAGCTGGGTTCCAGGGAAGCCGAGGTGCAGGCGGAACCCGACGAAACGGCGATTTCCTGGTTAAAGGTCATCATCAGGCCCTCGCCCTCCACGTGCTTAAAACTGATGTTGGTCACGTGGGGCATGCGGTGATCGACGTTGCCGTTGATGTAGCACTCCTCCAGGTTATTCATCATGGCACTTTCCAGGCGGTCGCGCAGCTTGCTCAGGCGGGCTGCATCGGCGGCCATTTCCTGACGGGCGAGTTCGGCGGCCTTACCGAAACCGACGATACCGGGGACGTTCAGCGTACCGGAGCGCATGCCGCGCTCGTGGCCGCCGCCGTCCATCTGCGAAGTCACCTTCACGCGGGGGTTCTTACGGTTGACGAACAGCGCGCCCACGCCCTTGGGACCATACATTTTGTGGCTGGTAAAGGCCATCAGGTGTACGCCTACTTCTTTCGGGTCAACGGGGATCTTACCCACGGCCTGCGTGGCATCGCTCATAAAGAGCACGCCCTTTTCGCGGCACAGGTCGCCGATCTCTTTCATCGGCTGGATCACGCCGGTCTCGTTATTGGCCCACATAATGGACACCAGGATCGTATTGTCCTTAATGGCGGACCGTAATTGGTCCAGGTCTACCAGACCGTCGCGCTTCACGTCGAGGTAAGTGACCTCGCCGCCCATTTTTTCAATGCGGGCACAGGAGTCGAGCACGGCCTTGTGCTCCGTTTTCAGGGTAATGACGTGATTTCCCTTGCGGGCGTACATCTCGAAGACACCCTTGAGGGCCAGGTTATCGGACTCGGTAGCACCGGAGGTAAAGATGATCTCCTTCGCCTCCACGTTGATGAGCTGGGCAATCTGGTCGCGGGCGTAATCCACGCCCTCCTCGGCCACCCACCCGGCGGGGTGATTGCGGCTGGCGGCGTTGCCCGGCTGCTCGTAAAAGTACGGGATCATAGCGTCTACCACGCGCGGATCGGTGGGCGTGGTAGAGTTATTATCGAGGTAGATGAGGCGCTTGCCCATGAAATGTATCTTTGAAATTCGTCGAAGTAGTAAAGCAGTTATTCAACAGGCACTCCCTAAGTTAGTTGCAATCGGACCTGAACATTGTAAAGCCGGGCGGGATATTTACCCAACCGAAACAAAAACACCATCTTTACGGCAAAATCCGCTCATGGGACCTACGAACAACCTCAAATCAGCCTGGCTGGCCGCCGCTGAACGCGAACTAAAGGGCCGGACCGTCAAAGAACTGGACCACCAATTGGCCGAGGGCGTCCGTATGTCAGCCGTTTACGCGCGGGGCGAGGTGAGCAACACTGCCCACCCGGCCGCCGAACGCGGCTGGGAGATCGGGGAGTACCTGGCCGCCGGCCCCGCCGCCACCGTCAACGCCGCCGCCCTCCACGCGCTGGAAGGCGGCGTGGAAGCCCCGCTCTTCTACCTCTCGCACCAGCCCGATCGCGCAGAACTGGCCGAAATGCTGCGCGGCGTCCGCGCCGATTTCATCTCGCTCAACTGCGCCCCCCTCTACCCCGGCCGCGACCCCGCCGAACTCTTCCGCGACCTCGTCTACTACCTGCGCGGCGAGGGCTACGACCTCAGCCAGATCAGCGGCTCGGTCGATTTCGATCCCTTTCTCGACTGGTCGGAGCCGCCCTTCCCGCCCCTCATCCGCCTGCTCGGTTTCGTCAACCGCTATATGCCCAAATTCCGGGTGCTCCAGGTCAACGGCCGGCTGTTTCACGACGGCAACAAGCAGATCGTCGAGGAACTCGCCCTCATCATTTCCAAAGGCGCGGAATACCTCCAACAGGTCAAAGAAAGCGGTATGGACCCCCGCATTGTCAACGATCACCTCCAGTTCAGCGTGGCGGTCAGCGGCGGCTACTTTCCCGAGATCGCCAAACTCCGCGCCCTGCGCGTACTCTGGGCCAACGTCCAGGACGGTTTCGGCATCCACGACGGGCGCATGCCTACCGTGGCGGCCCATGTCCAGTTCCCGGAAGACGGCGACGAACCCATCGGACAGCTCCTCCTGCGGGCCACCACCCACGCCATGGCCGCCGTCATCGGCGGAGCGGACCAGGTCTACGTTCCCTCCGTCGACGGCGATCAGCCGCGCGGTGCCCGCTTGGCCCGCAACGTCCAGCACCTCCTCCGCCTCGAAACCGACCTCGCCTGGGTCGCCGATCCGGCCGCCGGCAGCTACTACATCGAGGCCCTCACCACCCAACTCGTCGAGGCCGCCTGGGCGCAGTTCCGCAAGATCGAAGAGCAGGGCGGGTTCTCCGGCGCGGTCAACATCTAAACCGGCATCCCTATATAAGGTGTCGTTCGGCGCGTTTTTCGGGCGTGCCCCCGGCCTTGGGGCCGGGGTCGGTCCCTTCCCGGCTCCCTGGCGGTCGGCCCTGCGGGCTACTTCGCTAACGCTTCGCCCCGTCCAGGCACCTCACGCGGGCGCGGGGAACCAATGACTGAATGACCGTGTAACCAGACGGCTTTGCCGGCAAAGCCCAGAAAGGACCTTAGACTGATAAGTAGACCTCGATTAAAGGATAGAATCATTTCCACTTTAGGTGCCTACTAAAACATGCGTCCCACACCCACACGCTCTTAATCCAAAATAACATAATACCGCGGCACAACCGCTTACTAAAATACGGGTGCAGCCCCGAAATACTTGGTCCGGCAAAATAATTAACCTATCTTTGCGCCCGCTTACCGCCCAAGCCCCGTGTTTGCGGTCGGTAGGCATTTTTTCATTTATTCGTTCACCGTACGACTGATCCAATGAGATATTACGAAACTACGTTCATCGTAGACCCCGTGCTGTCGGGGGAAGAAATTAAAGCGACAGCTCAGACGTACATCGAGCATCTCCGCAAGGAGGGCTGCGATATCGTCTTTGTCGATGAAATGGGCCTGCGCACGCTAGCCTACCCCATCAATAAACGCAACAGCGGTGTTTATTACTGCGTCGAGTACGCAGCGCCTAACGGCGTATTCCTTAACCCCTTCGAACTGGCCATGCGCCGCGACGAACGTATCATGCGCTTCCTGAGCGTGTCCCTGGATAAATTCGGGGTGCAGTACAACGTCGATAAGCGTAACGGCAAGATCGGCAAGGCCAAGCGGCACAAGCAGGAGAAGCCCGCCAAGCAGGAACCCCGTGCCCACGAGGTCAGCCGTAAGAAGGCCGATAGCCCCGCGCTATCCGGCGTTCCTTCCGGTGATGCCGAGGCTGCCAAGGAAGAAGAGGAATAACATTACTTAACCGCTAAAAAAAGATAACGATGGCTTCACGCGACGATATCAAATTCTTATCGAATCCCAAGATCGGGGGCAAGCGCTCTAAGTACTGCCGCTTCCGCCGCTTCGGAATCAAATACATCGACTACAAGGACCCGGATTTTTTGCTCTCGTTCGTCAACGAACAGGGTAAGATCCTGCCCCGCCGCATCAGCGGTAACTCACTGAAGTACCAGCGCAAGGTCGCCACCGCCATCAAGCGGGCGCGCCACCTGGCCATGATGCCTTACGTGACCGACCTGCTGAAGTAGGCCGACACCATTTTTCATAACTATCAATCAACGCAATCATGGATATCATCCTGTTGAAAGACGTCGAAAAGGTGGGGGACAAGCACGAGGTCCTAACGGTAAAGGACGGTTTCGGCCGCAATTACCTCCTACCCCGCGGCTTGGCGATCATCGCCAACAAGACGAATCGCGGCCGCCTGGCCGAGATGGAAGCCCGCGAAAATGCCCAGGAACAGAAGAAACTGGACGACTACAAGGCCATGGCCGCTAAAGTGAAGGGCCAGACCCTCCGCATCGGCGCCAAAGCCGGTACGAGTGGCAAGATCTTCGGTAGTGTAACCGCCATCCAGGTGGTCCGCGCTCTGCAGGAGCAATTTGACATCGAGGTAGAACGCCGCAAGGTGCTGTTGCCCGAAGAGATCAAGGAGATCGGTTCCTATACCATGACGCTAAACCTCCACCCGGAGGTGAAGCCGGAGGTCGCCTTCGAAGTGGTTCAGGAGTAAATACTCGTCCGTATACGCTTTCGAGGAATATTAGCTTGGCTAGAGCCAAAAGCAATGATGCCTTGGAGGAAAAGCTTATGAATTAGGTTTTACTTAGCCGCCCCCGCCGTTCATCGGCAGGGGCGGCTTTTTTATTCCTCTTTCCTCACCTCCGGCATAATCCAGTCCTTGGTGCTGCGCCAGGTCCACTGTACTTGAGTAAGATCGCGCTCGGGGTCGAGGAGGAAATTGCCGTCACGGCCATTAAGGCGGACCTTGAAATTGGAATAGATGGCCACGTCGCGCCCCGCTTCCTTTTCCCGGTCGGCGATGTAATGCGCGAACGTGAGGATCATGTCCGGGTGGGTAGCCATCTTGCGGGCCTGCTTATTGCTGAGGTAATCATAAGTATTGATGATCTCCTCCTTGCCGGTGGCGCGATCTACCATTTTTAGGTGACCGTAGCCGCTCTTGGTGCGTAGCATCATCCGCCAACTGTAGCGGTGGCCCTCCTCCGACCAGGCCACGTCGGAATCGAAGAAATGATTACGCAGTGGCAGGAAGACGTGAACCGCCAGCAGCAGACCCACACCGATAAGGATAGGGCGGACGTAACGTGGATTAGCTTGCCACATGGGAGTAGTGGCGGCGGGCGCGGCGGCCATCCGCTTCAACCAGTTCGTCCGCCAACGAGCGACCCAGGCCCAGCGGCCGGCCAACCATTCGACGCCGCGCCGGGGCCAGTCGGGTTCAAAGTAGAGCGAGGTGAGTACCAGCGACAAATAGGGAAAGATGCCGATGTTAAAGATCAGGTGATTGCAGAAGTGAAAGAACACCACCATACCGAGGGCGAGCCAGCGGGTCCGTTTCCAAATTAGAAGCGGCACCACGAACAGATCGAGGAAAGCCCCGCCCCAGGACATGAAGTAGGCCGTGGCCTCTAGTTCCAGCAGCGGGCCGATGATCGGTTTGGCGGCCTTGGCGGGCAGCCAGATTTTAAGGGGCATGGCGTCGATCAGCCAGTCGGCGTTCAATTTAGCGATACCGCCGAAAAAATAGACGATGCCCATCATGGCCTGGAAGATGAAGAGGTTCCAGTAGGGGATGGTGGTCCGCCGCAGGTCGGGGCGCGCCCGTACGTCGCGCGACCATTCCCGCCAGACGGGGCTGAGGGCCAGGATCCAGAGCAGCCAGCAGAACAGGTAGCCGTGGTTGAGGTAGTGGGCCTTTTCCAGCAGGAAAATACCGGTATAGCCCAGCGCGAATAGCGGTGCCGTGAGGCGAAACCGCCACCCCAGCACCACGCAGGAACCCAGGCCGAGTAGGACGATGAAAAACAGGCTCATGAATGGCTCCGGCACGGGGTGTACCCACTGGAACCCGTAGTAGCCGAAGTGAAATTTGTCGGCATCGTAAGCATGTTCCCAGAGGTGGTAGTAGGCGAAGTGGCCGATAACGTCGGCCACGCCCAGGATACCGACGGCGATACGCAGCCAGACCAGGGTGGCGATGGGTACGGGACGAAAGAAAATAGAGCGAAGCTTGGTAATCATATCGGGAACAAAGGTAGGGCACGCCGTGCGTGTATTTTAGTAGGCGGCGTCGTCGCCATAGCTTTATTCCATATGGTCAGCTTACCGGTACACACCAGCCAAAAAGAACTTTCCCTCCTTTCCCGCTGTTTATTCACCGAATATGCACGACGTTTGGGTCTTCTTCCTGGTAGGTGGAGATGGGTCAGCCGCAGCATGATTGGAGTCGATAGGTGTCAGCGTCAATTGAATCTTTCTTTTTAAATTTTTACCATTTTACTCCATCACTTATTTATCCCGCTACGATACTGCTTTAGTGAAACTCGCCTTTTTCGGGGCCTCGCACCGCGTGAGGTGCCTGGAGGGACGACCGTTAGGGAGGGTGCGTAGCACGAAGCGTTAGCGAACCCCGAAAGGTACCGGCCCCGGCACCAGCCGGGGACACGCCCAATTAGTAGTTTAGTAAGTAGTGACCGACGGGTAGTAAAGCGCATGACGCGGAAAACCGCCCCCCACTACTTCCCAGCAATTTTTAAAAATGACCAAGAAACCGGAAAAGGCCAAGAGCCGAAAACTACGCAGCAAAGACCTGCGCAACGCGCTACTGAGCGAATTTAAACGCAACCAGCGCAAGCAACTCAATCCCAAACAATTAACCAAACGGCTCGAGATTTCCAACTCTAAAGAGACCGTGCAGCAAGCCCTCGACAAACTCGTGGAGGAGAAACTGATCTCCGCCGGCGACGGCTTCAAGTACCAATACGTGCGTCAAAACGACAACAACAACAGTAACAATAACCGCTCTTCGTCCAATGGGCGCGGCGGTAAATCCGATGGCCGTGAATACCTCACCGGCCGCGCCGACGTGACCCGCTCGGGGTCCGCTTACATCGTGGTGGAAGGCCGCGAAAACGATATTTTCGTGCCCGACCGCCGCGTGAATACCGCCATGCAGGGCGATACCGTGAAGGTGCGTTTCTGGACCCCGCGCGGCCGCCGCAAGCCCGAGGGCGAGGTGGTGGAGATCATCACCCGCGCCAATAGCAAGTTCGTGGGCACCTTTACGCAGCGCGACAGCGCGGGCGTGGTGGCCGTGGATGGGCAGGAGGACATGAACGTGCACGTGCCCGAAGACAAACGGCGCGACGCGACCAAAGGCCAGAAAGTGGTGGTGAGCATCACGGACTGGACGCCGGACAAGGCGGGCCACCTGACCGGCGAGATCACCGCCGTGCTGGGTGAGCCGGGTACGAGCGACATCGAGATGCAGGCCATTTTGATCAATAACGGCTTCGATATTACCTTCCCGGATGACGTGATTGCGGAGGCCGATGCCATCCCCGACACCATCAGCCCGCAGGAGATTAACCGCCGCCGCGATATGCGCGGGGTGGTGACCTTTACCATCGACCCGACGGATGCGAAGGATTTTGACGACGCCATCTCGGTGCAGATGCTGGAGAACGGCAACTACGAGATCGGTATCCATATTGCCGACGTGAGCCATTTCGTGCGCCCCAACAGTGCACTGGACAACGAGGCACGCCAGCGTTCGACTTCCGTTTACTTGGTGGACCGGGTGTGCCCGATGCTGCCCGAGAACATCTCGAACGTGCTCTGCTCGCTACGGCCGCACGAGGATAAGCTGACCTTTTCGGCCGTCTTTGAGTTCGACGAAAAATACCGCGTGGTGAACCGCTGGTTCGGCCGCGCCGTTATCCACTCCGATCATCGGTTCGATTACCAGGGTGCCCAGCAGGTGCTGGACGACGGCGAGGGTACGCTGGTGAGCGAACTGCAACTGTTGCATAAGATTGCCGGTAAGCTGCGTAAGGAACGTTTCCGCACCGGTAGCATCGACTTCGATATGGACGAGGTCAAGTTTAAATTGGACGAGAATGGCAAGCCGATCGATGTCTACATCAAAGAGCGGCAGGATACCAATATGCTGATCGAGGACTTCATGCTACTAGCCAACCGCGAGGTGGCGACTTACATCGTGAATAAGGAGAAGCGGCTGAAGGAGCAAATTCCCTTCGTGTACCGGGTTCACGACGAGCCGAACGAGGAAAAAGTGGAGCAGCTGGCCGCCTTCGCGCGCGGCATGGGCTTCGAGATGGACATCAGTACGCCGGCTAAGATCGCCAAGTCGTACAACAAGTTGCTTTCCAAGGCCAAGGAAGACCCGGCGGTGAAATTGCTGGCCCCGATCGCCATCCGCACCATGTCAAAGGCCGAGTATACCAGTGACAATATCGGCCACTACGGCCTCGGATTTACGAATTATACCCACTTTACCTCGCCCATCCGCCGCTACGCCGACGTGCTGGTGCACCGCGTACTAGACCAGAACCTGGGCGACGGCGTGGTATACAAACTGAACCCCGCCAAACTGGAGGAAACCTGCCAGCACATCAGCCGGCAGGAACGCCGCGCCGTGACCGCCGAGCGCGAGAGCATCAAGTACAAGCAGGTGGAGTACATCATGGACCACGTGGGCGAGGAATACGACGGCGTCATCAACGGCCTGGCCGATTTCGGTGTCTTCGTGGAACTCAAGGATACCTTCTGCGAGGGTATGATCGCTTACGAAAACATGGACGAACCCTACGACACCTCCAACAAACTGGCCATCGTGGGCCAGCGTTCGGGCAAGGTGCTTAAGATGGGCGACACCGTGCGGGTGACCATCCTGGATGCCGACCTGAAGCGTCGCCGCGTAGACATGGCCCTGGTGGACGTACTGCACGTGCACCCGACCAGTGAGTCCCATACCAAGCAAGATGACAAGCCTAAGAAAAAATCCGGCGGCGGGGGCGGCGGCGGCCGTGGTCGCGGGCGTTCCGGCGGGGGCGGGGGCAAAGGAAAGGGCAAAGGCCGCTCGCGGAATTCGCGCGGGAAGAAGAAAGAGTAAATTTAATGGAGTCGTAGGGGTTGCTCGGTTCATGCAATGAACAAACCTCTACCCTGGTTTGATTTTAACAGGACACGTTTTAATGCCGGTTCATGACTGCTACTGCCACCAACCGTTTGCCTAAACTTATTCACCTATCTGACGAAGAACCCGGTCTGGGCCGCGTCCGGGATGAGAAGAAGGGCACCTTTACCTACGTAGACGCGCAGGGAAAGCCGATCAAGAGTAAGAAAACGATCGCGCGGATCGAAGCCATCGTCATCCCGCCAGCTTGGCGGGATGTCTGGATCTGTCCCGACCCCAAGGGCTACCTGCTCTGTACCGGCCGCGATGAGAAAGACCGCAAGCAGTACCGCTACCACCCGGACTGGACGGCCTACCAGCAGCAGACCAAGTTTGATCGCCTGATTGAATTCGCGGAAATACTACCGATTATCCGCAAGCGGGTGCATGACCAACTGCGCAAGACCGAATGGGACCGTGAGCGGGTACTGGCCCTGGCCGTGGCCCTGCTGGACGAGACGGCCATGCGGATCGGCAACCAGTCGTACGAATCAACTAATGGAACCTACGGACTAACTACCCTGCGGCGCAAACACGTAGATTTCAGTAGCGAGGGCGTTCAGTTTCACTTTCGTGGCAAAAGCAAGCAGGACCGCGAGGTGGAACTGCACGAACCGGAGTTGATTCAACTGGTTAAGGACGTCACCGATTTACCCGGCTACCGGCTGTTTCGCTACCAGGGCGAAGACGGCAAAATGCACGACCTGGATAGTGCCGATGTAAACGACTACATCCGGCAGATATCCGATCAGGCCGATTTCAGTGCGAAAACCTTCCGCAACTGGGCCGGCACTACCGCTGCCGTAGAATACTATCCGGCCGCCCTGAAGGAATACCGCACCAAGGAGAACCGCCGCAACCTGGAGAACATCCTGTTGGATAAGGTATGCACCTTTCTAGGAAACACTCCCGCCATTTGCCGGGATTACTACATCCACCCCGCCATCCTGCGGGCCGTACGTGCGGAAAAAGTGCCCGCTTTTAAAAAATTATCGGTTCGGGAACAGAAAATTTTCGGCGAAGAACTGGAGCGGGAGGAGATCGTGGCCTACCGTTTGATGTTGCGGGGGTAGAGAGTCTCTCAGTACCTCCAACTCTTTAAATCCACCCCTTCCGGTGCGATCCTGGGCAGGGAATTTACCCACTTGGGGATGAACATTCGGTGGTAGCGCAGGCGCGTGATGGCATTGGGCAGCGTGGGATCACCGTTCCAGCAGTGTTCGGCCCGGTCGCCGTAGGTGATCTCGCCGGTGAACGGTGGCGTGGTGACGGAATCCAGGAAAGCCTGCGTGAGGTAGACGGCGTTGTTGAGGTAGTAGTTATCCATATCGCCGCAGTAAATATTGACCTTATCGGCAATCTTGGGACCGAGAGTGGCCCAGTCGCGATGCATGATGTGCGTGAGGTCGTAATTCTCCCGCCAGTGCTCGGCGACTTTACGGTCGATCCGGCCGGTTTTTTTATCCCAGATACGGGCTGGATAGCCATCGGGGCCGGTGGGAGAATAAACGGCTTCCCAGATGTCCCACTGCTGGCCGCTGCGGGATTTGGTGCCGAGCGCCAGTTCGCGCTGGTTCATCTCGCGCAGGCTGCTACTCACGTGGCCCAGGCCATCGCGGTGGCCGGGCCGCTCGGTGCGCTTGAATTTACTGCCGAGGAAATAGGCATTCTCATCCTTGTAGAGATCGACGACGGTATAGGCCCGAAAGTCGATCGGGTCGGGGCAGGCGGCGTAGCAGGTGCCGTACTCATCGGGGTAGAGCACCTGCACGGCCAGGGCTTCCCAGCCGCCGGTGCTGCCGCCGTAGGTAACGCGCGACCAGCCCGCGCCGATGCCCCGGAATTTCTCCTCGATGTAGGGGATCAGCTCGTAGGTAAGCGCATCTCCGTAAGGCCCCAGGTTAGCGGAATTAACCGCATAGCTATCGTCATAAAACGGGTTGGCATGCTGGATTTCGATAGCGATGACGCGAGGAAAATCCGGCCCGGTCCAGGCGCGGTAAAAATCATAAGCTTCCTGCTGTTCGATGCGGTTATAGCACTCCAGGCCGAAGCGGCCGCTGTACACGCAGGGTTCGGTGGTATCGGGCGGGGTGGTGCGCCAGCCGCCGAAATCGCTGGGGAAGTGGCCGTGCATCACCGCCAGCGGGTACCTCACCTGCGGGTGATCGGCCCAGCCCTGGGGCAGCAGCACGTGCGCGCCCACGTACATATCGCGGCCCCAGAATTTACTGAGCAACTCGGAGCGGATGCGGATGTGCTTGACGTACTCCGTATCCTCGGCCGGGGTGAGGGCGGGGATTTTTTGGTCGAGGGTCAGCGTAACGGGAGTGCCGGCTTTGCCGCTTACCTCGATCCATTTCGGCGTACCGAGCAGGTTACCGGGGGCGCGGTTCCACTGGCGGCCTTCCCCCTGGTCCATCGGTAGTTTGACGGTATGGCCATCGGCGCGTTTGAAGGTCTCGTAGGGCTGAAAAAGGAGTTGCGCGTGGTAGCGGCCGGCGGGCAGATCTTTCATGCTCTCTAACGGGTAACCGTAGGTTTCCTCGACGGAAAAGGTAACGGCCGTGCCGGGTTTCCAGCCGTTTACGTCCTGCCCGAAGATGAGCTGGGTTTCCGGCCCGTCTTCGACCTGGAAGCGCGGTTCGGCGTCCTCATTGGTGGAAAGGAGGAGGAAGATGCGGCCGTCCTGCGGGCCATCGGCCAGCGTGGCGGGCAGGGTGGCGCGGAAGGTGGTTTGCGCGCCGAGGGCGGCGGCGAGGAGGAGACCGGTGAAAAAGAGGAGCTGACGCATGGGCGGGTGGCGGGTTGGTTGGAGCCTAAATGTAAGCAGAAAATGACTGACTCCTTCCAATTTTCAGCAATCCCGGCACTGCCCGCTAATCAGTGCATCTACTTCGGCGATCTGGTAGCCGGCGGGGACGGACGCGGGAATTTCTGCCTCCAGGCATTCAATTTTTCCACAGTTAGTACACTGAAAATGAAAGTGCCGGTGCCGATGTTCTTCGGCGGTACAACTTTGGCAAGGGGCGAAATACTGCGTCGCATCCGTACCTAAAACACGGTGTACCACGCCATCGGCGCAGAGTCGGTTCAGGATACGGTACACGGTGGCCTTATTCGGCGGCGCGTCTAACCGGTCCACGATCATGTCATAGCTAAGGGCTTCGCGCACGTCATCGAACAGGGCGCGGATGGCAAGGGTGGGCTTGGTAGAGCGACGGTTCATTTTTTATTGCGACTTAGTTGCATTAGTGACACAAAGGTAGTAATTTTGCCGTACGTTAGCCTACAAAGGTAGGCTTTAGCCATCCGCACGGCGTAGTCCATATCAGTTGAACCAAGCGGGGCGTGCCCGCCGGCAGTGCCGGCGGTCGGTCCCTTCCCCGCTCGCTATCGCTCGGCCCTGCGGGCTGCTCCGCTAGCGCTGCGCCCGGTCCAGGCACCTCACGCTACGAAAGCTGGATTTTTCCCGGTCCGCTACCCTTTCTTCCTTCACCCGCGTGAGGTGCCTGGAGGGGACGTGCGCAGCACCGAGCGACAGCGAAGCCCGCAAGGGACCGACCCCGAGAACCGCGTTAGCGGAACCGGGGGCACGCCCGAAAAACCGTTTTACCAACCTTTTCGTTTACCCAAAATAACCGTTTTATGTCTTTTAAATTCCTCCCCTTACTTGCTTTCTTCTTCCTCCTGGCCCTTGCCCCCGCCTGTAATGACGACGATGTGGAAGTACCGAATGAAGAAGAGCTGATCACTACCCTGCGCTACACCCTGACACCCGTCGGCGGCGGCACGCCCGTGGTACTTTCGTTCATCGACCTGGACGGCGACGGCGGCAACGCGCCCGTGATTTCCGCGCCCGCGCTGGCCGCCAACACCAGCTATACCGGCAGCATCACGCTGCTGAACGAGACCGAAACGCCCGCCGAAAATATTACCCTGGAGGTGCGTGAAGAGTCGGACGAGCACCAGTTTTTCTACGCTTACACGACTGGTCTCAACCTGGTCATTACGACCACCGACGCAGATGTGAACAGCAATCCATTGGGCATCGAGAGTACGCTGGTAACCGGGGCCGCCTCTACCGGCACCCTGCGCATCACCCTGCGCCACGAACCCACTAAACCCAACGACGGAACCCTGGCCGGTGCCGGTGGTGAAACCGATATCGAAGTAGTATTCAATGTGCAGATTCAGTAGTTTTTGTTTTTCTTTCTTCCTGCTTGCAAGCCTGCCCGCGCTAACGCACGGGCAGGCTTGCCGTATTATCATCAGTGGCCAACTACTGGATGGTAGTACCGGCCTGCCGCTGGACTACGCCGACATCTACGTGGAGGAAGCCGAAACCGGCACCCAGACCGGTGACGACGGCCGCTACCAACTGCCCGCCCTCTGTCCGGGTGAGTACCATCTACGGTTTACCCATATCGGCTGTGAACCCGAACGTAAATTCGTGACCTTACGGGCGGACACGACGGTAAATGTGCGCCTGAACCACCACGTGGAACTGATTGACGAGGTGGTGGTGCACGGCAAACGCGAGGATAATAGCGCCCAGGCGGGCACGACCCTGACCCGCGAGGAAATCGTGCGAAAATCGGATGAGAACTTGGCCGACCTTTTGAGTGGCGTGGCCGGCGTGAGCGTGCTGCGCAACGGTGCGGGCATTGCCAAACCGATCATTCACGGCCTGTACGGTAACCGCGTTACCATCCTGAATAATGGTATTGCGCAGAGCGGGCAGCAGTGGGGAAACGATCACGCACCCGAGATCGATCCCTTTGTGGCCGATCACTTATCGGTAATCAAGGGCACTAGCGCGCTGGCCTACTCGGGCAATGCCCTGGGCGGTGTGGTGCTGGTGGAACCCGGCGCGGTGCCTGACGAACCCCACCTCCACGGCCGCCTGAAGTACGGTTTCCAGGCCAACGGCCGGGGCCACACCCTGAATGCGCTGGCCGAAAAGGCGGGTAGCTGGGCCGCCTGGCGGGTGCTGGGCACTTTCAAGGCCTCGGGCGACGTACGCGCACCCGATTATTTTCTGACCAACACCGGCAAGCGTGAGGCTAACGGTGCCCTACAGGTAGCCAAAAACTGGAACAAGCAGGACCAAACTCAGCTCTACTATAGCCTCTTTACGGCCGATATCGGTATCCTGCGCGGCGCACACCTGGGCAATCTGACCGATTTGAAATTGGCCGTGGATCGGGATGAACCCTTTTTCACCGCGCCCGGATTTTCTTATGACCTCAACTCACCCCGGCAGCAGGTGCGCCACCACCTGTTGAAGGCGACCCACCTGCACCAGATCAGTGACGATCGCAGCCTGAAGGCCACCTACTCATTACAGGTAAACGACCGGCGCGAGTTCGACGTCCGCCGCGGCGGACGCTCGGACGATGCAGCCCTGAGCCTGACGCAGGTTACCCATTTCGGTGAGGGGGTCTACATCCAGTCCTTACCCGGCGGCGGTCTGCTGAAGGCAGGTGTTCAGGGCGGCTACATTAATAACGTGAACAACCCCGGCACGGGTGTCTTACCGCTAATCCCGAACTATAACTCGATTACCGGGGCGGCTTTTGCCATCGCGCAACGGGACCGGGGGCCGTGGTACTATGAAGTGGGAGCGCGCTATGACCTGCGCACCCTGGCCGTTACGGCTATCTCGCGCGATCTGCCCAGGCGGGTGGAAGAATTCGACCACGTTTTCAATAATTTCAGCCTGGGCGCGGGAGCCAAGTATAAGGTGAGCGAGACGGCACAGTTGCGGTTAAACGCGGGCTACGTGATGCGCTCGCCGGAGATCAACGAACTCTACAGTTTCGGCCTGCACCAGGGGGTCAGCGGGTTGGAGGAAGGCGATCCAAGTCTGACTGCCGAGCAATCGGTAAAGGTGCTGGCGGGTCTGGATCTTCGAGCGGGCAAGAATTTTTTCCTTCAGGCCGTGGGTTATTACCAGCGGATTGCCGATTACATTTACCTGCAACCGCAACAGGAGTTCCGCCTCACCATTCGCGGTGCCTTCCCCGTTTTCCTTTACCGCCAAACCGACGCCGCCCTGCTGGGGGGCGATTTGCTAGCCACCTACGAACCTTCCGATCACTGGCGGATCGTGGCCAAATACGCCACCGTGCGCGGCCGCGACCGGAGCAACGGCACCCCGCTGGTCTATATCCCCCCCGCCGATCTGAGCACCGCCATCACTTATGGCGGCCGTGATTTCGGTCGCTTCGAGCGTAGCTCCATGACGCTGCGCGGCCAGTACACCTTCGCCGCCCCCGCCGAACTGATCGAGCAGGATTTCCTGCCCCCGCCCCCGGGCTATTTTTTGCTGGACGCGCAGTTCAATACCACCCTCCGCGTGGGCAAGCGCCGCCTGCAATTCGGTCTTTCGGCCGAGAACTTGCTGAATGTCCGTTACCGGGATTACCTGAATCGACTGCGCTATTTCGCGGATGAGCCGGGGATCGGGGTCGGGGCGAGAATTGGGTGGGAGTTTTGAACCCGGCAATTTCACGGCCCGCAATCACTCCAAATACACCCGCTCCCCCCGCTGGCTCTTCACCGTATACCCAAACCTCACCTTCTCCTCCGCACCGGGAGCCAGGCGCAGCCGCCACCGCACCTCGCCGGTCTCTTCATCCAGGCGGGCACCAACGGGCAGGTCCAGCTCCACGTCGATGGAATTCTGGCCGGAAATCGGCACCTGATCCACCAGCGTCAGGTCCACGGCATAGGGTTTGGTGTTGCGCACCGCAATCGTCCAACCCCGACTGTCCACCTGGCGGCCGGCCAGAAAACCGCCGCGCTTGCGGTACTCCTTATCGGCGGTGCGGGTGACCACGATGCCGGGGTCACGGCCCAGCGAGACGCGCAGTGTATCGCTGGTGTTATCCACGTCCAGCGCGGATTCGCCCAGGTAGGTGCCCTCGAAAAACAGCTGGGCCGGGCCGCTCACCAGATCGTACTGCTCCCAATCGGTCAGGGCGGCGGTCAGGTAGGCATCCGGACTCAGTTTGGGCACGGCCCGGTAGCGGTACTCGGCCGGTACGCTGAAGCGGCGTATCTCCACGGTGCGGCTCTTACCGTCAGACGGGATGGTGTAGGGCAACTCGATGGCAAAAGCCGTGGTGGTGGCGCGTCGCTCCACGGTGGTGGGCACGGGCGCGTAGGCGGCGTCGGCCTCCTGGTCGCGGCTTTTTTTGGGGCGATTGCCACCGATGTTTATGCCTGATACGGCACCCTTTAGTTTTCCCAGTAGACCTTGTTGACCGTAACCTATAACAACCACTTCGTCTAGCATAGCAGCACCTGATTCAAGCGCAACATCAACCCGTTGCCCCCCCCGCGCATCCGTTAAATCAACCCGCTGATTAGTATAGCCGGTATAACTCAGTTCCATAGCTGTTGCGTCACTGGGCAAATCTATAGCGTAGTGTCCGTCGAAATCCGTCACGGCACCTTGATTTGTCCCGATTATATGGATACTCGCCCCAATCAGCGGCTCTCCCGTTTCTTTATCCGTAACAACCCCCCTCACCGTCCGGTACCCAAAATCCACCGCCGCCTTCGCCACGGGCACGTACACCGGCGGCCGCGCCCCCGGCCGTAGCCGCCATACCGGCAGCTCCGGTACCTGGCCCGACAGCGAGGGATCGCCCGTAGACAGCGTCAGGGCCACATCCGTCCAGTCCTCGCCGCTGCGCTGGTACACCTGGGCCTGATAGCGCAGGTCTACCGGCCGCGATATGTCGGCCACGCGCAGGTCGTAGCGCGGACTCCAGCCCGCATTCGGCACCAGGTAACTCAGCGTCAGATCGGTCGTCAGGGCGCGGGCAGCCTCGGTTTCCACCACCACCTCGGCCGTC
Organism: Lewinellaceae bacterium; assembly: GCA_963757435.1. GTDB lineage: Bacteria > Bacteroidota > Bacteroidia > Chitinophagales > Saprospiraceae > Neolewinella. Next base: position 89,838 of record CAVWSC010000023.1, read on the forward strand.
GCGCGGCGGTCGGTGGGCGGCCCCAGTTCCAGCAGTTCCACCTGCAAATCCTCCCGCCGCTCGGCCAGCAGGCGCAGGCTGTCCTCTATCACCAGGTAGCCCATTCGGATCGCCGTGATCCGCTCGCGCTGAAACTTCACGGCGCGTTCCAGGTCGGCCGCATCCAGGCCCGTTTGCTCGCCCGCCACCTGCCGGTTGACCTTCAGCATCTCCTCTTCCTCCCTGGCAATCGCGGCGCGGGTCAGCAGGCGGCGCACCTGGCGGTCCAAATCCTTGATACCGGTCTGTAGCCGCTTTTGCGCGGGGCCGTCCTCGGGCCGTTCGCCGAAATTCAGCCGGTGCGTGACCGACAACACCAGCAGGTCCGCCGCGCTGCTACTCAGTTGGATGCTAGCGGGGTCCAGGTCCGTGGTCAGGCCGGTAAACACCAGCGTCCGCCGCCCGGCGGGCACGGGGCTGCTGATCGTCCGGTTCACCTGCGCGCCCTCCAGGTAGACCGTTGCCGATTTGATTTTGGTGGACAGCGGCAGTTCGGGCGGGGGCGCCTGCGCGGTTAGGGAACAATAAATTAGTGTAAGCAGCAGGAGGGAAAAAAGTGGGCGCATGGGTTTTTTTAGGCGGTAAGATGCCCGTTCGGAGGGAGAGTGCATAAATTCCGGCAAGTTTTTTCGGGCGTGCCGCCTCGGCTACCGCCTCGCCGTCGGTCCCCTCCCGGCTACGGTTCCGGTATTTATCGTATAATATTTTTTTCTTATATTATCCTCAAAATCAGTTTTGCCATTTTTTGACCCCATCACCGTTTTTGATAAAGATTATCAAACCCTACCTTTTTTATCCCGCAAACGCAGTCCTTTTGGCGATATTCGCTTTGAGAAGACGCGCGAGGAACTCAGCCAAGTCATGGAGGATAAGCAGACCATCAATGTCAGGGCGTTAGCTGAAGACGCCAACCAAGCCGATCGCTTTCACCGCTTTTTGAGCAGTCCCAAAGTGGAGACGAGTGAATTGATCCACCGTAGCTGTCAGATTACAGCTGAAGTGGTTAAGGGTAAACATATACTCAACCTTTCGGATACCTCTTCTTACAACCTCGGTAAATCGGTTGCTCGTTTTGAACAACATGAAGCCGCCCGTCAATCCGAGCAGCCCGCTGAAGACCACCCAGCCCCCCCCGCGGGTATGGTGGCCGGTTTACTCCGCCCGCCGATCAGGGGTTGGGCCGTGGAAATCACCAGATCGGCGTTCTCCAGGATGGGAAGACTCCCGGCACGCACGTCCATGCGAGCTTGGCGGTGGAACAGGGCAGCGGTGCGATTCTGGGATTGAGCGACGTGATCTATTATAACCGCCCCGATCGGGATGCCGGTCGGCGCGATGGACGGCCACGTCAAGACAAAGAGTCCCATAAATGGGAACTGGGATGTACCAATGCCAGTAGGGTTTTGTCCGCCGCCGATGGGATAAGCCACGTGATGGATCGCGAAGCGGACGACTTTTATTTGTTTCATCACGTCATTCATGAACTGGGGGACGACCTGGTGGTGCGAGCTAAACACAATAGGCTGATAATCAATGACAAGGGAGAGGAAGTTCGCTTGTTTGATCACCTGTCGAATAGCCCCTTGCGCCGCACTTACGAACTGGATTTACCAAAGCTCAATCATTACTCCACCACCAATGGGAAAAGGGTACTTCGGGCGGCTCGAAAGGCCAGGATTGAGTTGCGTTTTGAAAAGGTGACCGTGGCGGCCCCCAAGGATGGTGAGCTGAGCGGTACTTCCCTGGATTTATATGTTATCGAGGCACGCGAGGTCGATGCCGATCTACCCCCGGGGCAGGAGCCTTTGCTATGGCGTATCTGGACCACCCATGTCGTGGAAACCGTTGAGCAGGCCATGACCGTCATCAACATCTACCTGTGCAGGTGGAAGATTGAGCAGCTTTTCCGGACGACCAAGAAAAAGGGATTTAACGCGGAAAACAGTCAGGTCGACTCTTATTCAGCTTGGCTTAATCAGCTTACGATAGCCCTGACGGCCGGCACTAAAATACTCCAACTCGTCTATGCTCGTGACGGAGATGACGATCAGCCCATCGCGAATGTCTTCACCGAAGAAGAACAAGACCTGCTAGTAAAAATCAATCGGACCGTTCAGGGAAAGACCAAAAAGAAAAGTAACCCTCACCACCGCAATATACTAGCCTTCGGCTCTTGGGTAATTGCCCGGCTGGGCGGATGGTCCGGTTATCAATCAAGACGCGCACCCGGGCCGCTGACCATGAAAAGAGGACTGGAGCGATTCATGTTCATGCTACGGGGGTCGCGACTGATGACAACACTTTAGAACTAAACTTAATACGATTTGAACCGGAACCGTAGCCCCTCCCGGCGCGGCTATCGCCTTGGCCCTGCGGGCTGCCCGCATGCGCGTGCCCCGTCCGGGCACCTCACGCTTTTATAAGGATTGAAGGAATGAAGGATTGAATGACTGAAGGATTGAATGATTGACCTCGAAGAATCGCTTTGCGATTGAGAGAAGCACCGTAGATAATGACTAGCTGCGCTGCTTCTCCTGATCGCATTGCTATACTTCGGGGTGAAGGATTAACTGCGCGATTCTCCCCCTTCGGGGGGCCGGGGGGGAAAACCAAAGTACGGGGCGGCGCAGCCGGCCCCTTTACAACCGCAGCCTTTCCAGCCGCGTCACAATCGTCTTCTCCTTACTATCATACTCGATCACCATCACAAAACCGGGTTTCCCCGGCAACACCCGCACCTTATCCGTCGTGGAATCGAAAGTAAGCTTGTCTTCGACCAATTTACCGTCTACCAAAGAATTCAGGTAGAGGCTGATGGTCCGGTTTTTCCACACCTCACTCCGCCCACTGAAGTAAGCGGAAATAACGTGGTCTTCTTTTCATCCAATAAAGCAAAATCGAACATACCCTGCAATTTAGCCAACGTACCCGTGAGGGCCGGGCTATTAGCAGCACTACCCGCATTACCCCCCAGTTTACGCATGGAAGTGCTGCCCTTTTCTACCAGTTTGATTGCGTCTATTTCCAGTGCTGGATTAAGCTGCAAAAGCAAACCGTCCCGAATGCTGATTTTACCCATCCCCGTACGGTAAAACTCGGCCGCGATGAGGATACGCTCATCTTTGGTTATCCCGATATCGTGAATCAACAAGTGGCCCATTCCTTTGATCTTGCCGGATTGCTTGATATCGAAGTGAGTTTCTAAATCTTGCTGAAAATTAAAGGAGGCTTTCCTAATTACTTCACCGGAACGAGTCAGCTTGATAATATTCACCCCATCGGGCGCATCGGTATAGAGGCGGGCTTTTTCTCCGGTATTCTGGCCCACCAGCGTAATTTGACCATTTATGATCCGTCCGGTCAGATAACGGACCGGCAGGTCACCCTCCTCGGTTTCGTAAGTGAACAGTTTCTCGCCGGTGTTCAAGTCAATGGCAAGTATATCCATTGCAAAGGTCTTCGACATACTGCCCCATCGTTTGAAAATACCGAATACGGCCGTGTTTTCATCCGAAGTAAGGTAAATCGCACCCTGATGCAGTCGGTATTCCGCAGCTGATTCTACCGTCCAGCCGGCTTTGTCCGTATCGGTGGGTATATACGTAATATTGTAGCCCATTCTGGCGAGAATCCCCTGCGCATCCATCTTCATGTCTACCGCCAAAAAACCGTTCGCCACGCTAATTAAAGTCGGAGACTTGTAAGGCTTCATGGCTTCGTCTGCCAATTGAGAATCAAAAGGATTGACGGGCAATTCTACTTCCCGCACTAACTCGGCCTTGTTGTCGAACAGGGTTAGTTTTTTGCTACCGTTGAGAAATTTTGTCTCCCCCGTTTCCACTCCCATTAGACCATTAGAATAAGCTACGGACCTGATCTCGAACCGGTCGGATTCCAGGTAGGTTTTTTCGCTCAGTTCATTGAGTTCCGCATCCAGCAATTTTAGGACGATTTCCCGGTCCCTTCCCCGCAGTCGGCGGGAATACACCATGAAATAGCCGGCTATTTTTCCATCCGCCCGAATGACGCCGCTATTATCAAGGTAGGTCACTTCTACATCCCCGTACGTGAATAATTGACCGTTGAGGGGGAGAAACAAAAATGCCGTAAAGAGGCCGGAAAAGAACAGGGTGGAGATAAACTTCAATTTCATGCGATATATTTACCGCCCAACTTACGGCTAATTCATCAAAAAACAGAATTGCCCAGGTCCGTTTTTAGTACTACCAATGATTGAAGTTCATCTCTCCTCCCCCGTGCACCTCCACCAAACTTATCGCCACTTCGACCTGCTGGTCGATTCCCGGCGCCTGCTCGATCCCGGGCGGACCTTATTCTTTGCCCTGCCGGGGCGGCGGGTGGACGGCCATGCCTACGTGGCGGAACTATACGGGCGAGGGGTTCGGCACTTTGTGGTGGCACGGCGGCCGGCGGGGGATTTTCCGGGGGCCGATTTTTTGGTGGTGCCGGACGTGCTGACGCACTTGCAGGAAATGGCGGCTCGGCGGCGGAGCGAGGCGGATACACCGGTGGTAATCGGCATTACGGGCAGTAATGGTAAGACTATCGTAAAGGAATGGCTATACCGACTGCTGGTGGGCTGGACGGAGGTGGTGCGCAGCCCGCGTTCCTACAACTCCCGAATCGGGGTACCGCTATCCGTTTGGCAACTGCGGCCCGAGCATCGGATCGGTATCTTCGAGGCGGGCATCGACCGGGGCGGAGAGATGGACCTACTGGCCGCCGTCATTCAGCCCACCCACGGTATCCTGACCAGCCTGGGCGAAGCGCACCGGGCGGGCTTTGCGAGCGAGGAGGAGAAATTGGCGGAAAAACTGCGGCTGTTCGGAGGATGCACGACGACACTGGTACCCGCCCGGGTGGCGGCGGCTTACCCGCAACTGATGACTTCACTATCCGGCCGGCAAACCTTCGGCCCCGCCGGGGAGATAGCGGCCGACTGGACCTACGAGCGAACCGCGCCCGACCGACTGCTGCTCACCGAACCGACGGGCACGGAGCAAGCCTTCTCCCTACCCTACCGCAGCCCCATCGACGATTATAATGCCGCCCTGGCCCTGGCGGCCGCCCGGTGGCTGGGTGCCCCGCCCGAAGTACTGCGCGAGAACCTTCCCCGCCTCAGCCCGCTGGGTAACCGGCTGGAGGTGATGCAGGCCCGGGGCGGGGGACTGCTGATCAACGACAGCTACTCTAATGACCTGACCAGCCTGGCCGCCGCCCTGGAGTTTGCCCGCGAGCGGGACGCGCACGGCCCCCTTAACCTGCTACTCAGCGACCTGCCCCAGACCGCCCTGGCCCCGCCCGAACTCTACCGGCAAGTGGCCCGCCTACTATCCACCCACCGCGTGAGTCACGTCCTGGCCGTGGGGCCGGAGATCGGTGAACTCGTCCGGCAAAGGGAATCCGGCATGACGGTGGATCACCTGCCCGATCCGGTCGCGCTACCGGAATACCTCGCGGCCCACCCCCTGCCTCCGGCCGCGCTAACGGTGGTCAAGGGCGCCCGCGAGTTTTCCTTCGAGCGGAGCCTGGATCGCCTGCGCCGCATGACCCACCGCGCCGAATTGACCGTGGACCTGAGCACGCTGGCGGATAACCTGGTCGCCCACCAGCGGATGCTGCCCGCCGGCACCCGAATTTACGCCCTGGTCAAGGCCGGTGCCTACGGCACGGGTGGTTCCACGCTGGCGCGCTTCTTGCGCAGCCGGGGCGTGGCGGGTCTCATCGTGGCCTACCCCGACGAGGGCGCGGAACTACGTGAGGCAGGAATCAGCGGTCCGATCCTGGTGCTCAACGCCGAACCCGACGATTTCCCCCGCCTGCTGGAATACGACCTGGAACCAGAGATTTTCGCCGACCGGCAACTGGCCTACCTCCGCCGATTGGAGCGGCCCGCCCGCCCTTTGCGCGTACACCTCAAATTCGATACGGGGATGAACCGGCTGGGTTTTGCGCCCGCCGGGGCCGCCGCGATCGGTCGGGAATTACGGGAGCTGGTGGATAGCGGCCGGATCAGCGTGGCTTCGGTCTTTACCCACCTTGCCGCCGCCGAGGATGCGGGGCAGGACGATTTTACCCGTCGACAGTTTGCGACTTTCGATGCCTTGTACGCGGAACTTACCCCGGCTTTGGGCAGTGCCGTGCCCCGCCACGTACTCAACAGCGCGGGCATCAGCCGCTGGGGCGGGCGGGTGCCCTACGAGTGGGCGCGGCTGGGCATTGGGGTGTACGGCATCGGGGGCGGCCCGGCGGGGCGGCTAAGGCCGGTCCTGCAACTCACCGCCCGCGTGGCGCAGGTGCGTGACGTGGCGGCGGGCGAAAGCATCGGCTACGGCCGTGCGGGCCGCCTGCCGGCGGGCGGGCGCGTGGCCGTACTGGGCCTCGGCTACGCCGATGGCCTGCCTCGCGCGGCGGGGAACGGCCGGTTTAGCGTGCTGCTGCACGGCAGTCCGGCCCCGATAATCGGTCAGGTCTGCATGGATATGGTGATGGTGGACGTGAGCCACCTGCCCCAGGTGCGGGCCGGCGATGCCGCGCTGATCTTCGGTCCCGATCATCCGATCGAATTGCTGGCCGGGGCGGCGGGCACCATCCCCTACGAGATTTTGACGGGTCTGGGGAACCGGGTGCACCGGGTGTACGTGGAAGAGTAGGCGGTTTTGCAACGCGTGATTGCGTGAGGTGCCTGGAGGGGCGTTAGCGCACGCAGTGCCGAGCGAACAGCGAAGCCCGGAAGGGACCGACCGCTTGCCGTAAGGCAGCGGGCACGCCCAAAATTTAGTGGATAGTCAGGTAATAAGTAGTTGGGTAGCGCGAGCCTCAGCCTTCCTGCTAAACGCTCTTTTACTTCCCCTGAATCGAATAGTCAGTCCTTCACTAATTCACTCATTCCCTCCTTGACGCGTATCTTCGCGCCAAAATAACCCCGCCTTACCATGAAGATGCACAATTTTAGCTCCGGCCCCGCCGTATTACCCGATTCCGTACTGAAAGAGGCGGCCCAGGCCGTGCTGAATTTTAACGACAAGGGCCTTTCGATCCTGGAGATCAGCCACCGCAGCAAGGATTTTATTGCCGTGATGGACGAGGCGCTGGCCCTGGCGCCCGAACTGCTGGGCCTGGGCGACGATTTCGAGGTGATGTACCTGACCGGCGGTGCGTCGTCGCAGTTTTTCATGGTGCCGATGAATACGCTGGCCGAGGGCGAAACCGCCGCCTACCTGGATACGGGCACCTGGTCGGACAAGGCGATCAAGGAGGCGAAATTGTTTGGCAAGGTTAACGTGGTCGCTTCTTCCAAGGACACGAAGTATGACCACATTCCGAAGGATTACACGGTGCCCAGCGGCATGAAGTACCTGCACCTGACGAGTAACAACACCATTTTCGGCACCCAGATCCACGAGTGGCCGGAGACGGATGCGCCCTACGTGGCCGATATGTCGTCGGAGATTTTCAGCCGCCCGATCGACGTGGACAAGTACGGTATTATTTACGCCGGCGCGCAGAAGAACATGGGTCCCGCCGGTACTACGCTGGTGGCCGTGCGCAAGGACCTGGTAGGCACCGTGCAGCGCGCGATGCCGACCATGCTGGATTACCGGACGCACATTGCGAAGGGGTCGATGTTCAACACGCCGCCGGTCTACCCGATCTACGTGTCGATGCTGACCATGCGCTGGATCAAGGAGCAGGGCGGCGTGGCCGTGATGGAGCAGCAAAATGCCGAGAAGGCCAAGGCGTTCTACGCTGAGGTGGACCGCAACCCTCTCTTCCGCGCCCATGTGACGGACGAAGTGAGCCGCAGTATTATGAACGCGACCTTCTTCCCCGTGAACGACGCCCACACCCAGCCTTTCCTGGACGCCTGCGCGGCCGCCGGTTGCAGCAACGTGAAGGGCCACCGCTCGATCGGGGGTTTCCGGGCGAGCATGTATAATGCGCTGCCGCTGAGCAGCGTGGAGCATTTGATCGGGGTGATGCGGGAGTTTGAGAAGCAGCACGGTTAGTTTTTTTCATCGGTACCTCCTCGTGTCATCGGTACCTTCCAGGTAACTCGCGCCATCGACACCTCCCAGGTATCTCGCGCCATCGACACCTCCCAGGCAACTCGCGCCATCGACACCTCCCAGGACCTCGCGCCATCGACACCTCCCAGGTACCAGTTTTGCGGAGCAAAATGGATACCTTGGAGGAGCGATGGGAAATAGTGGGAGCTAAAGCTCCCACCCACGCGAGGCTCCTCCTCCAAGGTATCTACATTTTGGTTGCCAAAATCGTAGTACCTGGGAGGTGTGAGCGAGTACCTAGCGCCATCGACACCTCCCAGGTACCAGTTTTGCGGAGCAAAATGGATACCTTGGAGGAGCGATGGGAAATAGTGGGAGCTAAAGCTCCCACCCACGCGAGCTCCTCCTCCAAGGTATCTACATGTTGGTTTACCAAAATCGTAGTACCTGGGAGGTGTGAGCGAGAGCGAGTACCTAGCGCCATCGACACCTCCCAGGTACCAGTTTTGCGGAGCAAAATGGATACCTTGGAGGAGCGATGGGAAATAGTGGGAGCCAAAGCTCCCACCCACGCGAGGCTCCTCCTCCAAGGTATCTACATTTTGGTTTACCAAAATCGTAGTACCTGGGAGGTGTGAGCGAGTACCTAGCGCCATCGACACCTCCCAGGTACCAGTTTTGCGGAGCAAAATGGATACCTTGGAGGAGCGATGGGAAATAGTGGGAGCCAAAGCTCCCACCCACGCGAGCTCCTCCTCCAAGGTATCTACATTTTGGTTGCCAAAATCGTAGTACCTGGGAGGTGTGAGCGAGTACCTGAGAGGTGTGAGCGGTAAGGCGTGAGCGAGCAAACCAACCTATTTAACCTAAAAACTAAAGATGAAAAATTACCAGATTTTCCATCTCTACAACCAAAGCAACGGAAATAAGACCATTTTCCACACGGACCAAAATTACTGCCTTTTTTTGGGCAAGTTAGTTAGACAGATGAAGCCGGCAGCCACAATTTTGGGCTATTGCATCATGCCCAACCATTTTCACCTGTTGGTGATACCTAAACACGAGTTAAATCCTAAACACACAATGGATGGGGAGTCAAATGAACGTTTGCCGACCCTGGAATTAAGTAAGGCTTTGCAATCCATGCAAATGGGTTATACAAAAGCGTACAATGCATTCTACCGCACCTCCGGATCACAATTTCGACAGAATAGTAAGTCGAAATACCATGGTCCCAGTTTAGCTCCAGGCTTGAATTATTTGCATCAAAACCCCGTAGTTGCCCAACTCGTGGACCATCCAAGTGAGTGGGGATATAGCTCGTTTAATGAGTATGAGGGGCTGGTCCAGATAAAGGATTGCGTTTGTGATGTTGAGTTAGGTAGAGAAATACTGGGGCTACCGCCATTGGAGTTTAAGTTGGATTGATGCCTCGCGCCATCGCTCCTCCCAGGTACCTAGCGCCATCGACACCTCCCAGGTACCTAGCGCCATCGACACCTCCCAGGACCTAGCGCCATCGACACCTCCCAGGTACCAGTTTTGCGGAGCAAAATGGATACCTTGGAGGAGCGATGGGAAACAGTGGGAGCTAAAGCTCCCACCCACGCGAGCTCCTCCTCCAAGGTATCTGCATTTTGGTTTACCAAAATCGTAGTACCTGGGAGGTGTGAGCGACCACGAGAATGGGAGGTGTGAGCGAGTACGAGAAGTCATAGTTCCTGGGAGGTGTGAGCGAGTACGCCCTAACTTCCCAATTCGCCGTACCTTTACCCCTAGCCGCCTTTCCCCGCACCAGCCTTACCGTTCCCAAAAGCTAAATCCATCCCGTGCGTCACACCTTACTACTGCTCCTGCTCCTCGCGGGGCTTCCCCTCGCCGCCCAGACCGACTCCCTCGAACTGCGCATCGACCGCCGCGCCGTCGCCGTGGGTGATGAGCAGGATTTCTTCGTTGCCATCGGCCGCTTCGATACCATCGTATCCATCCAGTTCTCCGTGAGTTGGGATACGGAGATCGCCGAGTTCGTCAGCTTCGGCACCGAGGCCCTGCCCTTTATCGCCGTCGGCGATCAGGATGCGGCCGCCGGTGTCCTGCGGGTCAGCTGGTTCAACCAGATGAATACTTCCACCACGCTGCCCGATAGCAGCCGTATTCTGCGCATCCGCCTGCGGGCGGTCGGCGAGCCGGGGCAGCAGACCGAGATCGAGTTTACCAACGCGCCCCTGGCCATCCAGCTCTTCCGCCAGGGCGACGAACCCAATACCTTCGATCCCGTCGCCCTCATCGCCCGGCCCGGCCAACTGCGCATCCCCGCGCCCTTCAGTACCACCGTGGCCGCCCAGAACGAGACCTGCGCCGGGGCCGCCGACGGGGCCATCACCCTCAGCACCACCGCCGATACCACGCAATTTACCTTCACCTGGACCGACGAAAACGGCACCGTCTACCCCGGCACCATGCCCGCCGGCCTGCCGGCCGGCACCTACACCCTGGTGGTCACCGACCAGGGCGGCAACGAGCAGTTCACCACCACCGTTACCGTCGACGGCGCGGCCGAGCCGCTCGTCCTGGATTCCACCGGCATCACCGCCAACGGCTGCACGGCCCAATCCACCAACACCCTCACGACCCAGGCGGCGGGCGGGCGCGCCCCCTATACCTACCAGCTCGCGGGCCAAATTTCCGCCACCGGCACCTTCAGCGGCCTCGTGGCGGGCGACTATGAACTCAGCCTCACCGATGCCCTCGGCTGCACCGTCACCCAAACCGTCAGCGTAGCGGCAGCGGGCGGTTTCACCGTTACCCTGCCCGATCAGCCGCAGCCGCTCTGTCCCGGTGCCACGCTGGAAGTCACGGCCGAAACTGACGCCGAAGAGCCGGTTTTCGCCTGGTCCACCGGGGCCACTACCGCAACCGTCACTCTCAGCGGCGGCGGCCTTTATACCCTCACTGTCACCGACGTGGCGGGCTGCCAGGTCACCGATTCAGTCACGGTCACCGACGGTAGCCAGCTCGATCCGCAGCTCGTCACCGATGAACTCGACCTCTGTCCCGGCGACACCCTCGCCCTCGAAGTCAGCGGCGGGCAGACCTACCGCTGGCTCACCGACCGCCAGACGCTCACCAACCCCGACGCGGCGGCCACCTTTGCCTTCCCCATCAGGGACGTCGTCTACCAGGTCGAGATCGCCACCGATTGCGCCGCCGATACGCTCGAAATCCCCGTCTTCGTCTACACCGTCACCGCCACCGCCGGGCCGGACACGTGCATCGGCCCCGGCATCCCCTTCCAGTTCCAGGCACGCGGCGGCATCTTCTACGAATGGCAGCCCTCCGACCCGCCCGTCAGCGATCCCATCATCCCCAACCCCACCGTGGAAGTGGCCCGGTCTACCGATTTTATCGTCGAGATCCGCGACGTCAACCAGTGCACCACCCGCGACACCGTCACCGTAGCCGTGGCCGACGACCCGGCGAGTTTCGTGCCCGCCATCAACCTCATCACGCCCAACGACGACCGTATCAATGACCTGCTCGAATTCGGCCCCATCGCCAAGTACGGGGCCAACTCGCTCACCGTCTACAGCCGCTGGGGCGAGGTGGTCTACAATAAGGTCAATTACCAGACCGACGACGAGCGTTTCGACGGCACCCGCAACGGCGAGATCCTCCCCGCCGGCACCTATTATTACGTCCTTTCCTTTCCCGCCGGCGACATCAAACAGGCCCTCCTCATCGTCCGCCAAAGCGAGTAGCCAACTGCCCCGTTCATCCCACTAACTGATATTTTATGCGGTATCTCGACACATTTTTCACTTGGTTCCTGGTCGTTTTTTCGGGCGTGCCCCCGCCCCTCCGCTTCGCTCCGGCCCGGGGTCGGTCCCTTCCCGGCTCGCTAACCGCTCGGTGCTACGCACTTCCGGCTGCGCCGTCACCGTCCAGGCACCTCACGCGGGAGACAAGGATTGAAGGAATGAGGGATGGAAGGAGTGAAGGTTTATTAACAGGCAGCTTATGCATCCTCCCCCCTCTGCGGCGGCTGGGGTTAAGGGGACCCAGACGATTAGCCACCCGGGGGGGCAAAACAAGGATTGAAGGATGGAGGGATGGAAGGAGTGAAGGTTTATCAACAGGCAGCTTATGCATTTCCACCGCCTCGGGCGGGGGCAAACAAGGATTGAAGGATGGAGGTCGAAGGAGTGAAGATTTATTAACAGGCGCTCTGCATTCTCCCCCCTTCGGGGGCGGGAGGCAAAACAAGGAGTGAAGGTTTGTTAGCAGGCAGCCTTCCACATACACTACTCCCTATCCTCTTTTTCCTCTTCGCCCTTATTCCCCTCTCCGCCCAACAGCTACCCGCCCCCAGCACCCTCGGCGACGACCTGTTCGTCTGGAACCCCGCCGCCACCGCGCCCGAGCGTTTCGGCGAGGTAAATGCCCGCCACCGCCAGGAATGGCTGGGCTTTTCCGATAACCCGACCACCATTACCCTTTCCGGCCAGTCCAAGATTCCTCGCCAATCAGTGGGTATCGGCGGCCTCCTGCAGGTAGACCGCACGGCGGCCCTGCGGCGCAATACCGTTGCGCTAACCTATGCCTACCACATCGGGGCCAGCCGCCGCCAACGCCGCTCACGCCGGCCCCGCGACCGTGATCACGGCCAGCTATCCATCGGCGTCCTCCTGGGTGCCGAGCAGTTATTCGTCGATTTTACCGATTCCCGCACCACCACCGCTAACGACCCGCTGACGCCGTTGAATGAAAACAACCAACTGGCCCCCAAACTCGGCTTCGGCATCGAATACCGTACCCGCCCCGGCGGCCCCGAGCGCGGCAGTTACGCTTACGCAGGCGCGGCGGCCAACCAGCTCCTCACCAACGAGGTGGCCCTGGATCAGCAGACGGAGGGTGGGCCGTCTATCCGTAACGTGCGTCACTTCAACGGCTACCTGGGTTACCGGGCCGTGGGCGAATCCTTTACCTTCGATCCACGCATCTGGGTGGCCACGGCGGCCAACGCGGCTCCCTGGGCGCAATTCACCGTTACCGCCGAGCGAACGGGCAAATACTGGGGCGGTCTTAGCTACGGTTTCAACCAAACGGCCTCCCTCCAACTCGGCTACGTGCTGGCCGATCTGGGGCCGGGCGAACTGCGGTTGGGCGTGCAGGGAACTTTTAATCTGGGCCAGGCAGCCGGTGCACGGGGGCTGGGGTACGGCGCGAATATTGCTTACCGATTTGCGCAGTAGGGCAAAAGTTGAATTTGCCATATTAATGCGAAGGCACTACCCCGTCGCTTTCTCGCCCCACCGCAGTACGATGGGGATATGCACCTTAAAAGTACGGCCTCCATACTCGCGCAAATGATCGTTCATCACCTCCCCCACCGGATCGCTGCCCGGAAAGGCGAGTTGGTACTTCTTCACGCTCGACCACGTATTCAAATAGCCGACCAGGTCCGCCGCGCTCCATTCCAGCGTGGTCTCGAAGAGCCGTTCGGTAGCCATACCCGGAAAAGGCAATGAAATGTCGGCATAACCGGCGTCCACGTGTCGGCGCTCTTCGCTCCAGTAGTTTCCCAACTTAGCATCGTAAAGCTCCAGAATTTTTTCGTCCAGTGGCGGATTGACGTGGAGCAGGCGATAACACCAGACCGCGAGTACACCGCCCGGCCGCAACACGCGCACTACTTCCTGGTTGAAGGCGGCAAAATCAAACCAGTGCAGGGCTTGCCCAACCGTAATCAGGTCGATCGACTGGTCGGCAAAATTGGTCTGCTCCGCCCGCTGGAGCGAGTAGGTCACATTGGGTAGCCGGTAAGCCTCCGCCAATTGGGAGGCGCTGATGTCCGTCGCCTGGATGGAATGAAAGTGGGGGGCAAGTGCCTGCGCCACTTGTCCGTTACCAGTAGCGCAATCCCAGCAAACCTCCCGGCCGGCGGTGAGATCCAGCAGGTAGTGGTATAGTTCCTCCGGGTAGTGGGGGCGGTATTTCCGGTACTCATCGGAGCCGGTGGAGAATTTGTCGATGACCTTTTTCATGGCTGCATTATTCTTCCCGGTACCTGCGCAGGATACGCTTGGCCAAACTGGCCTTGTGCGTCTCATCCGTACCGTCGTAGATGCGGGCGGCCCGTTCCTCCCGGTAGAACCAGGAAATGATGGTATCGTCAGTAACCCCGAGGGCACCGTGGGCCTGGAGGGCGCGGTCGATCACGCGGTGGAGCATATTGGAGCCGAGGAATTTGATGGCGGAGATCTGGTCGCGGGCGGCCTTATTGCCTTCGGTTTGCATGGCGTGGGCCGTGTGCAGTACCATGTAGCGGCAGGAGTCGATCTCCGCCCGCGAATCGGCAATCCACTGCTGGACCATTTGGAAATCTCCGATGGTGCGGCCATCGGCCAATTCGCGGGTGGCGGCGCGGCGGCACATGAGTTCGAAGCAGCGTTCGGCGATCCCGATCCAGCGCATGCAGTGGTGAATCCGGCCGGGGCCGAGCCGCTCCTGCGCCAGGCGGAAACCCGCGCCGGCGGGGCCGAGCAGGTTGGCGGCCGGCACGTGCACGTCGGTAAAGGTCACCTCGGCGTGCGAGAGCCAACCGGAACCGGCGTGGCCCATAATGGAAATATTACGTACTCGCTCATAACCGGGGGTATCGGTCGGCACCACGATCATGCTGGCCCTGCCGTAGCGGCCCGCGCTCTCGGGTTCCGAGTTGGCCATCACGATGGCAAATGCCGCCCCGTCGGCGGCAGTGGTGAACCACTTACGGCCGTTGATCACGTAGTCGTCTCCCTCGCGGCGGGCGGTGGTGCCCATGCGGGTGGGGTTGGATCCGGCCAGCGCGGGTTCCGTCATCGCGAAACAGGAACGTACCTCGCCGTCCAGCAGGGGCTGGAAATAGCGGTCGTGCAAGTCGGGAGTGAGGTAGGCATCCAGCAGTTCAACGTTACCGGCATCGGGGGCCTGGCAGTTGCAGAGGAAATGCCCAAAGGGCGTCCGCCCCAGCAACTCCCCGATCTGGGCCACCTCCGTCAGGTCCAGGCCCGGGCCGCCGTGTTCGGGACTCAGGTAGAGGTTCCAGGCCCCGATCTCCCGAATATCCTCCCGCTTGGAACGGAGAATGGGGGCGACGTCCTCGAAGGGCATTTGGAGCCACTCCGCTTCGTGAGGGTAAATCTCCGCATCCAGGTAATCGGACAGGCGTGATTGGAGGGCGGTTTGGCGGTCGGTGGCGAAGAGGTTGGGCAAGGGGAGGTTATTATGGAGATAAGAGATCAACGGCAAACTTAAACCGTGAGTACATAAACACTACCGGTAAGATACTAAGCAAAGTGGATGCTCACTTTCAGTTTGTTCAAATTCTTTTTGGGCAGGCTACCGATCCGCTGTAACCGGGCGACTAGAATACCTGGATGAACGGAATATCGGCGAGCGAGATCAAGATAGATACCCTCATACTCACGGTGGGAGGCAACCTGGAAGAACCGAAGCAATTCTTCCACTAGATCGGTTCCTTTGGCACTGGATAGAATACCCAGTTTGCGCATCTCCCGCAGGGGGAATTTGCCGGCCTAGTCGATTTGATCATTAAGAGCTTCCCGTTGGTCGATTGATAGTTTCTCTTCTTGGTAGATGCGTTCCAGTTCCAGCCAAAAGCCCGGTGGAATACCCAGTACGGACGACAGCTTTCCGGCCATCGCGGGTGTTAAGATTACTTGCCCCCTGATGAGCTGGTTTAACTTATTTTTCGGATACCCTATCCGTTGCGCTAATTCCGCCTGCGACATACCGACTGATTCGATTGTCTCCAGGATGGTGTCGCCGGGGCAAGTGAGAAGTTGTTTTGCGTGTGCTATGGCTTCCATGATTTCTCTGTTACTGCTCTAACGTTAGTGATAATTCACTACCTCGACGATACATACCGCGCTAACTGCATCCATGTCCAGCCCCCCATCTTCCATTAGTGGTATCGGATCATGGTCGATGATGAGGCAAAATCTGTCCTTTCCAGTCAATTTCACGGCCCACTGGCCGGCGCGATCTCCGCTAAGTGGATGCAGATGGGCACCAGGTAGCTTACTGATAATCGTGAGCGTAGTGGCGGAGCGAAGTTCGTTGAGTCGTTGTCTGATCTTTTTTCCGAGCGGGAAACCAAATTCTTTCACCAACCGCTTGTCAACGGTTAGCATCTTTTCAATTCGACGGATTTTTGAACGAAATTTTCAAGCGCGGAGTTTATCCTATTGACCCTGAAGGTAAATAAAATTATTTTTATATGGGTGAACACTCTTTAGAGCGCGCTAAGCTCCAACTTCCGCGTGAGGCATCTGGAGGGGGAGGGCCGTGAATTATTTTTCTGGATGAATCAACCTTTCCCCGGCCCGAAGTGCGTAGCACCAAGCCGACAGGCGCGCCCGCAAGACGCCGACGCCGCCCCGCGGGGCGGGGGCACGCCCCCTTACTTCATACCTCCGCCCCGAGCCAGACTTTGCACCCCTCCGAACAGTTTTTGCAGATCTCGATCTGATCGCGGCCGCGCAGCAGTTGCCGGCGGAAACCCTGGTAAGCGGGGCCGTGCCAAACCTGCTTGAAGGACTGCGTTTTGAGGTCGCCCAGGCGGTGGTCCACGTCTTTGTCGAAGCAGCAGGGGGCCACGAGGCCGTCCCAGGTGATGACGCAGGAATGCCAGAGTTTCCAGCAGTGATCGACCAGCGCGTGCTTGAGGGCGAAGGTGCCGTCGGCCAGGCGGCGGTAGCGCGAATGGCGCTGATTTAGGGGCATCAGCGGGTGGCCGTTGCGGTAGTCGTAGAGCTGGGCGGTCTTGTACTTGACCTCGTCGATGCCGATGTCGGCGGCTAGTTGGCGGACGTCCTCGATCTGGTGCTCGTTGGGGGCCACCACGAGGAACTGGAAGATGAGGTGGGGCGTGGCCGAGCCGAGTTCGCGCTTCCATTTGACCACGTTGCGTGCGCCCTGGAGGACGGTGGCGAGCCGGCCTTCCTTGCGGTACTGCTCGTAGACTTCCTGCGTGGTGCCGTCGACGGAAATGATGAGCCGGTCCAGCCCGCTTTCCACGGTGCGGCGGGCGTTGGCGTCGTTAAGAAAATGACCGTTGGTGGACGTAATCGTGTAGAGCTTGCGCCGGCGGGCGTGGGCCACCATGTCCAGAAAAGCGGGGTTGATGTAGGGTTCGCCCTGGAAATAGAAGATGAGGTAGAGCAGGTCGGGGGCCAGTTCGTCCACGGTGCGGCGGAAAAAATCGGCCTTCAGGTTGCCGGTCTCGCGGGTAAAGGAGCGCAGGCCGCTGGGGCACTCCGGGCAGCGGAGGTTGCAGGCGGTGGTGGGTTCGAAGGAAATGGTAAACGGATTGCCCCACTGCACCGGCCGCCGCAGCAGGCGCGTGACAAAGTAGCTGACCGTAACCAGCAGCGCGTTGCCCACCCGGCGCGGCGTCAGTTTGCGCAAAAAGTTGAACGCGTCCTTATGGTATAGCTTAGAATTCAAACCGCAGGCGTAGGTTGATCCGCCGGCTGGTCAGCCGGTTCGGGATGGCGTACTGCTGCCGGAAAACCGTCTTGATCCAGGTGTTGCCCGCCTGGTTTTCTACCTGCATCAGGTTAAAAACTTCCAGGCTGAGCCAGCTGGCGCGGGTCCAGCGCATGGGGTGGGTGCGGGGGTTGCGAGTGGTGAGGCGGTCGAACAGGTTGTAGCTGAAGCCGATGTCGATGCGGTGGTAGGTATCGAAGCGGTAGGGGTTGCGGAACACGCGGTTGTTGTCCAGCACACCGAAGGGCAAGCCGCCGCCCACGGTCAGGTTGACGTGCGTGCGCAGGTTTTTGCTGCGCGGCAGGTAGTCCTGAAAGAAGACGCTGAGCTGGAAAAGCTGGTCGGTGGGCCGGGGCACGTAGTCCACCGCAATGCTGTCCGGGCTGCCCAGTTCGCGCTTGAAGTGCTGCACGTCGGTAATGTTTTCGCGCACGCTCAGGATGCTCAGGTTGATCCAGCTTTCGGCCCCCGGCACGAACTCGCCGTTGAGGCGCAGGTCCAGTCCGGCGGCGTAGCCGACGGCGTCGTTCTCGCCCGAATAGCGGATGCGCACGTTCTCGATCTCGTAGCTCACCAGGTCCCACAACTCCTTATAGTAGGCCTCGCCGATGAAGCGGAACTTCTTGGGGTTGCGCTTGCCGTAGTAAAAGTCCCAGGTCATGCCGGCCACGGCGTGGAACGATTTCTGGGCCTTCAGGTCGGTATTCACGGTGCCGTCGAAGCGGCGCATTTCGCGGTAGAAGGGCGGCTGCGCGTATAAACCGGCCGCCAGTTTGTAGCTGATGTCCTTACTGCTGCGCAGCGGCTTGTAGAGCAGTTGCACGCGCGGACTCACGATCAGTTCTTCGTTCAAATCCCAGTAACTCGCCCGCACCCCGGCCGAGAGCCGTAGTTCGGCACGGTCGTCGCGCCGCCACGTCCAGGTATCCTGAAAGGACGCCGTCAGGCGGTTGCTCTCCAGCGCGTTGGTGGTTTTCAGCACCCGCAGCAGTTCCACGGCATCGGGGTTGAACGGCAGGCTGAAACCCGCCGAATCCAGCCGTTCCCATTCGTTGATCTGGTCGTAGATGCGTTCGTGCTGCGCCTTGGCACTCCACTGCAAAAAGTGGGTAGAGGTAGCCGTTTCGCTGCCGCCGGCCAATTCCAGACCGCCCTTTACCTCGGCGTTGTAGACCTGAATATCCAGGAAGTTACGCACGAAGTTCTGTTGTACGCCGCTGCCCAGTTCGGAAAGCACTTGCCCGAATTCGCTGCTGCCGATGTCCGTTTCGATCTGCCGCAGGGAGTAAGCCCCCGCAATGTCGATCCGCTCGTTCTCATCCGAGCGAAAGGCCGAGGTCAGGAACTTCAGGAAGAAGGGATTCGACCGCTTTTCCGGCAGGTAGGTCAGCGAGAGGCCGCCCATCTGGGTGGTAAAATCATCGGATTCGCCGCCCTCGAACACACTGCGCAGTTGCAGCGCGAAATTGATGAGGCCGAAGGCCGTCGACCGCTCGGTGGGCGTAAAATTGTAGACCGCCCGGTTGTAGTTTCCCAGCAGACCCAACTGCAACTCGCGGCTGATGTCGTAGGTGATGTAGGCCTGAAAATCGGAAAAGTTGGGCAGGTACTCGCCCTTGGTATCCAGGGTGCCCAGAATGTAGCGGGTCGTTTTATAGCGCGCGCCCAGCAGGTAGCGGATGCGCCTAAAGTTGTCCTTACCCACCCGCAGGCTACCTTCCAGGTGACCGCTCGCGCCCAGCAAACTGCCCTCCACCGAGCCGCGCAGGCTGTCCGGCCGCTTGTACTTGATGTCCAGCACCGACGATAATTTATCGCCGTAACGCGCCTCGAACCCACCCGAACTGAAGGACAGCGACTGAATCAGGTTGATGTTCGCAAACGTCAGTCCTTCCTGCTGCCCCGCCCGGATCAGCTGCGGCCGGTAGATCTCAAAGTCATTGACGTACACCAGGTTCTCGTCGTAGTTTCCACCGCGCACGTTATACTGGCTGGTCAGTTCGCCGCCCGAACCCGAACTCACGCCCAGCGCAATGTGCGGCAAAATGCTCTCTAGGTTACCCGTCGTGGAGGGCAGCAGCCGGATGGCGTCCGTCCCCTCGCGGATCATGCCGCCCTCCTCTATTTTCGATTCGCGCACCACCACCTCCACGCCGCTGTCGGCGGGGGCCAGTTCCACGTCGATCTGCTTGGCCCCGCCGGCGGGCAGCACGGCCACGTTCAGCCGCGCCTCCTTATACCCAATCCGGCTAAACACCAGCACAAAGGCCTCCCCCGCCGGCACCGTAATGCGGTAACGCCCGTTATCCGACGTCTCCACCGCCGTCGTTTGCCCCTGCACATACACGGTCGCCACCTCCACGGGCCGCTCGTTCAGCGCATCGGTCACCCGCCCGCTAATGGTCGCGGTTTCTACCTGCGCGGTCAGCAACAGGGCGGGCAGCAGGGCCGCCAAAGTCAGGAAGAAACGAGGGGCAGAGCGTAATTTTTCGGGCATGGGCACAAAGGTAAACTTAGTGGGGAGAAAACCGTGACCCCGGCCGTTCTGGTATGGAAGCCGCCCGTCTTAATATGGCTTAAGGTGTTTGGGGGACGTTTTTGGCCGTGCCCCCGGCCAGGGGCCGGGGTCGGTCCCCTGCGGGCTTCGCTGTCGCTCGGTGCTGCGCACTCCTCCCTGCGGTCGGCCCCTGCGGGCACCTCACGCGGGTTGTTAGCAGGGAATACTTTGATGCTCTATTTATGACGTAACTGCTACACCTGGTACTAGCTGCGGCGGCCGTCGCAACATCTCGTGTACGCGTAGGCTGATACAAAAATACCAACCTACCAGACGCGCAGCGTCCTACCAAATTACGGCGCAAAGCGCCCCCCTCACTCCATCCTCACCACCCGCGGCTGAAACCGCCCTACCACCTCCACCAGCGCGGTCTGCTCGGCCATTACCGCGCCGATGTCCTTGTAGGCGTCGGGTGCCTCGTCCAGACCGCCGCCGATGAGGGTGACACCGCGATCGGCCAATTGCTTGCGCAATTCCGAACCACTGATCGACTCCCGGGCCTGGGTACGCGACATCGCACGCCCCGCCCCGTGGCTGGCCGACAGCAATGATCCCGCCGCGCCCCGGCCGCGCACGATGTAGCCCGGTGCCGTCATGGAACCGGGGATGATGCCCAACACGCCCGCCCCGGCGGGCGTGGCCCCCTTGCGGTGCACGATCGCCTCGCGGCCGTCGGCCAGGGTCTGCCTCCAGGCAAAATTGTGGTGGTTCTCCACCCGCGCGGCCGGGGTTTCGCCCAGGGCGCGGGCCACCCGCCGGTGGATGTGATCGTGGCAGGCCGAGGCGTAGGCACCAGCCAGTTGCATGGCGGTCCAGTATTCGGCGCCCGCCCCGCTGTCCAGGTCCAGCCAGGCCAAGTGCTGGGCCTCGCGCGGAAGCACGGTGTGCTCCATGGCCAGCTTGGTGTAGTAATTGGCGATATTAGCTCCCAGCCCCCGCGAACCCGAGTGCGTCAGCAGGCCCAGGTACTTACCGGGCGGGAGACCGAACTCGTTGTCCGCATCCAGCAATTCCACCTCGCCGAATTCCACGAAGTGGTTCCCCCCACCCGAACTTCCGATCTGGCGGCGTGCCCGGTCGTGGAGTGATTTCACGATGGGTATTTCCTTGAAGGCGGCATCCGCAAGGATGGCATCGTCCCAGGGGTCGGAAAATTCTTCCCGCCCGAAGCGGCTATTTTCCAGCAGCAGGTTGCGGAACCGTTCCGCCTCGCCGGTCAGCCGCCGGGTGTCCACGTCATATAAGGAGAGGGCCATCCGGCAGCCGATGTCGTTGCCCACGGCATAGGGAATCACCGCGTTGTCCGTTGCCAGCACGCCGCCGATGGGCAGGCCGTAACCTACGTGTGCATCGGGCATCAGGGCACCGGCCACGGTTACGGGCAGGCGCATGGCGGTTTCCATCTGCCGGTGAGTGTTGGCGTCGATCTGTTCGGCACCGTAGACGGAGTAGTCGCCTACTTTGTCAACCAGTTCATACACGTTATCGGCGGGTTTCGGCCCTACCAGTTCTTCGGCCACGCGGCCCCACACGGCATCCTCCGTAAAGTCCTCCGGTGCCGCCAGTACGGCCGAGAGCATACGTAAGACCGCTTCCTTGGGCGTACGCCGGTGGTTTTCCAGGGCTGAGTTAATGGCCAAACCGACCACTTTCCCCTGCGGGTAACCCAGGGCAAGCAGTTCCTTTCCGCGCAATTTCAATTTAGCCATCACTCATCTGTTTTCGTGCCGCTGCAACGGCTGGGCCGGTCAAAAAATTCCCCTACCGCACCGTACTTTACACCGCGCCAAATTTTAATCCCGTCCTAATATAGCCTCCCAATCAATCTCTTTTCCTTAGCTTGCCGGTCAATTCAAACTTTGCCGAATCCGGCAGCAAGCGCGCAACACCAATGGGAGAAGCACAAGTATCCGTCGTAAGGGAAGAAGGCATGGAGCATTTCATCCGGCAACTGCTCGATGACGTCCAGGCCCTGGAATATATGCTCACTAATGACTGGTTCGAGACCGATACCATCCGTATTGGGGCCGAGCAGGAAATGTGCCTGGTCAATAAGGACACCTTTAAGGCCGCACCCCTGGCCATGACGATGATGAAAAAGCTCAAGAATTACCCCTGGGCCGACACGGAAATCGCTCTTTTTAACCTGGAAAACAACCTCACGCCTCAGCTCTTCACCGGCGATGCCTTCTCACGGCTCGAAAAAGAAAACCGCGATCAACTCGCTATCGTAGCAGCCAAAGCCAAACCGCTCAACACCAAGGTCGTCCTCACCGGCGTACTGCCCACCCTACGCAAGTTCGATCTCGA
This sequence comes from Lewinellaceae bacterium, assembly GCA_963757435.1. GTDB lineage: Bacteria > Bacteroidota > Bacteroidia > Chitinophagales > Saprospiraceae > Neolewinella. The sequence goes on from CAVWSC010000023.1 coordinate 112,326, forward strand.
TATCGAAAACCTGACGCCCAAGGCCCGCTACCGTGCCCTCATCGACAGCATCGACGCGCAGCGCGAAGGCGAAGCCTTTGAACTGCGCCTGACCGGCATCGACGAGATCCTCGTCCGCCACGACTCGCCCCTGCTCGAAGCCTGCAATACCAGCTACCAGGTGCACCTACAGGTCACGCCCCAGAGTTTCGTTAAGCTCTACAATATTGCCATGGCGGTCACCGCGCCGGTCATGGCTCTGGCCGCCAACTCGCCCATCGTCTTTGGGCGGCGGCTGTGGCACGAGAGCCGCATCGCGCTGTTCCAGCAGGCCCTCGACGTGCGCACCACCCGCGACCACCTGCGCGAGCGCAGCCCCCGCGTCCACTTCGGCAGCAACTGGATCAACCACTCTATTCTCGATATTTACCGCGAGGACATCGCCCGCTTCCGCGCTCTGCTCGCCGCCGACATCACCGAGGACAGCCTGGAGATGATCCGCAACAAAAAAGTGCCCAAACTCCGCGCCCTCCAGGTGCACAACAGCACCGTCTACCGCTGGAACCGGCCCTGCTACGGCATCTCCGACAACGGCATGCCCCACCTGCGCATCGAAAACCGCGTGCTGCCCGCCGGCCCTACCGTTGTGGACCAGACCGCCAATGCCGCCTTCTGGACCGGCCTGGTCACCGGCATGGCCCTGGAATGCGACGACGTACGTACACAGATGAGCTTTGCCGACGTGCGCGATAATTTCAGCAAGGCCGCCCTCTACGGCATCGACTCCAAATTCACCTGGTTTAAGGACAAGAAAATCTCCGCCGTCGATCTCATTCAGGAAGAACTCCTTCCCATGGCCCGGCGCGGCCTGGAATCCCGCAACATCGACACCGGCGATATCGATCGCTACCTCGGCATCATCGGAGAGCGGGCCAAGGCCCACACCAACGGCGCCCGCTGGCAACTAAGGTCCTACACCAAGCTCATCGGCCAGGTCAACCGCGACGAGGCCCTGAGCGTACTCACCGCCTACATGATCAAAAATCAGGAAAGCGAACGCCCCGTCCACGAGTGGGAAATCCCCGACCCCAAGGACCTCAGCGTCTACCACCCCGCCGGCCTGCGCGTGGAGGAATTCATGGAAACCGACCTATTCACCGTCCGCGGCGACGATCTGCTGGACCTGGTCGTAGATCTTATGGACTGGCGCCGCTTGCGCTATGTGCCCGTAGAGGATGACGAGGGTCAGTTGGTCGGCCTCATCACCAACCGTCACCTGCTGCGCTACTTCAGCCGCAAAAACCGCATGGATGACGACCTGGTCCCCTACAAGTACGTCCGTGACCTCATGATCAAGTCACCGCATATCATCGCCCCCAGCGCCACCATCAAGGAGGCCATGTACATCATGCGCGATAAAAAAGTGGGTTGCCTGCCCGTGATCAAAAACAGCGAACTGATCGGCATCATTACCGAAATGGACTTCCTCCGCATCTCCGGCCGCTTGATCGACCGGCTGGGAGAATAAGGTGATAACCTTGGTTCCTTCATTACAAAACGCCCCTCCCGCAAGCTTGTGGGAGGGGCGTTTTACTAAGATTTATGTCTTGGAAGATATTAGCAAGGCATTCGCTACCGCACTTCCACGCCATAGGTGCTACTGTTCTCTCCCGTTACCACCCCGTGCCCGTTAGATACATTACCCTCGATGGAGGGGGTTTGGGTCAGGCCGCCGGCGGGACCGCCCTGACGACTGAGGCTGACGTAGAAGTCGTAATAGCTTTTGCTAACCGTAGCCAATTCGACCTGAAATCTCCCCAGCAATTCGCGGTTAGGGTTGATCTCCAGACTGACCGGTACGGAAACCCCCTCTGGGCGGGGCAGGTCACTGAGTAATACACTTCCTGTCGCGGAAGAATTGATCCAGGTATCGTTGACATCGCTGGAGAACTTGATCGGACGGATACTTACATCGCTGAAAATAGTGTCTCCGTTCGTCTGAACGTGGAAATTTCGGATCAACTGGTGGCAACGCAGCCGATAATAATTGGTCTGATCGGGGTTGTCATCGTAGATGATGCGCACATCGAAGTCGATCTGGGACCGGATCGGTGAAAGGGCCGTATAGGTAAAACGGTTGATCAGTAAGGAGTCGACCGTGGTGGATTCAGGAATGATACTGATGGCATAGGCGGGCGGGAAGGCGGGATGGGTCACTTCAATGGTATAGGCCATGCCGATAACGGGTCGGAAGTCAACTGTTTCGTAGTAGGATTCTTCCTCCGCGCCTTCCTGATAAGTTAGCACTTCGACAATCTCGTCACCGCGATAAATGGCGACACTTGCCTCGCGGAGCGAAATTTTGGTAGGTTCAGTAAAGACATTGTTACTCACCGATACCGTAACCCGGACCAGTTCGCCCGGCAACAGGTTGGCGTTGACGACCAGGCGTTGATCCGGCAGTTCAATATCCAGATCCACCGGCTCTTCACAGGCGAACAGCCCCCAGAGTGCGAAACTCCAGCAAGCGGTGAAAACGATATGTCGCCAATTTAAGTGCACGAGAACGGCTTTGCTCCCGACAAATATAGTTTCTTCTATCCGTTATGGCAAATTTGCGTTAGCAAATAGTTAACTTTTTTTAAAATATGACGCGGTAGGCCAGGCTGGGGAGTACGGGGCTGACGTAAACCTGGGTAAATTGGCGGTTCACATCCAACTCTCCCTGTCGGCTCTGGTAGTTTGCCCGGTAGTTGTAGTAAACGGGGTTATGCCGGTTGTAGGCATTGTATACTCCGGCCAGGATAACGTGGCGAAAACGGCTTCCGGCGGGGGCGATCGTCCAGCGGGCATTGAGGTCTAGGCGGTGGTAAGCGGGCAGACGGAAACCGTTACGCTCGCGGTCCAGTATCACTTCGATTTCAGATGGGTTGCCGTCGGGGTCGGTTATGGGCAGGGTGTAAAACTCAAAGGGAAAACTGTAGGCCGCCCCCGAGCCGTAAATCCAGTTGGCCGAAAGTTGCAGGCGTTCCGTGAGGCGGAAAAACAGGGCGGTTTTTAGCTCGTGGCGCCGGTCGTAGCGAAAGGGAAAGGGATTGCCGAAGTTGAGGTTCTCATCGTACTCCCGCTCGGCCTTGGCCAGCGTGTAGGAGACCCATCCCCGCAGGCGGCCGCGTTGCCGTTGCAGCAGTAATTCCAGCCCGCGTGCGCGTCCTACGCCGATACTTACGTCGTTTTGCCAGGGGCCGCGCAGGGCCGCACCGTCCTTCAGGGCGATCAGCCGATCCATGTACTTGACGTAACCCGCCAAACTAACGGCGTAGGTGCCCCAGTCTACCTTTATTTCCGAACTAAGCTGTACTGCCCGGCTGGGGCGGTAAGCCGCCGAGGCCGGCACCAGAAAATCGTTGGGCAGACCGATCACACTGGGGGAGAGGCGGTGAACGGGCTGCTGGGTGATATCCAGCGCGGATTGCCAACTGACTCGTTTACTGATCCGGCCGCCCGTAAGCACGCGAGGGACCACATTGTAGAAGGTGGTTCGTCCCTCGTGCCAGCGCGAACCCCGCAGGCCCAGCCGGTAATAAAATCCGCTGGGATAAGTGCGCAGGTACTGGGCGTAAAGATTAGCCTGGGAGGGGTACTGGCTAATGCTCTGTGCTTCCACCTCCTCGCCGCCGTCGTTTTCAATCAAGCGATTGACCACCAGCAGCGAGGTATTGAACCGCATCCGCCCCACATCGGCCCCGAACCGTAGTTCCTCGCCCGGCCGGATGCTGTACTGGCCGTCGAAACGCAGGCCGATGTCCTGAATAGTGGAGCGGTTGAGCGAAAACGAACGGGACGACTGACGCACCTCGCCCCGCAGGGTTTCGGAAAGGCTGTCGAGAAAATTGGTCTCGGCGTTCACGTCCAGTCCGCTGTAGGTGAGGGTAAAGTTACCGAAGAGCCGCTCGTTGAATACGTGGTTCCAGCGCAGTGCCCCCACCCGGTTGCCCCAGCGCACGCTATCCGCGTTATTCTGCTGGTTGCGCCAGCGGAATACCGCACCCGCATTGTTGACCACCGTCGTCTCGGAGGTACGCTCGGAAGCGTTTTCGTAAGCATCCAAACCGGTGTAGAAACTGAAGTAAACCCGGTCTCGCTTGGAGAGCTGGTGGTTCAGTTTGACGTTGATGTCATACAGGTTGTAGCTCGTCTCACCCGCCACGCCGTTGTTGCCCTTATAGTTACGGCTGAGGCGGCGCAGCAGGCCGTTCATGAAGAAGAACCGCCCCGAAATCAGGTAGGAAGACTCGCCTTTGACCAGCGGCCCCTCGGTAGTGACCCTAGCGGCCAGCAGGCTGGTTTCGAGCTGGGTTTGCCTGCGGTAGGCATTGCCGTCGCGGGTGCGCACGTCCACCACCCCGGCCAGCCGCCCCCCATACTGCGTGGGGATGGCCGAGTTGAACAGATCGACCGAACCGATAACCTGCGAATTGAAGATGGATAAAGCCCCGAAGGCATGATTGACATTATAAACCGGCACCCCGTCGAGCAGGATCAGGTTCTGGCCGGAATCACTGCCGCGCAGGTAGAGACCGCCCAGGCCGTCGGCACCGGTAGTGACCCCCGGCAGCAGGTGGGCGGTGCGCAGGGGGTCCGCCTCGCCGCCGGGTCCGCCCAGTTGCTCGCTCTCCTCGATACCGATGCGGGTGCCGCCCAAACTGATCTCGGGCAGCGGCAGCGAATCGGAGCGGGAGGCGGTTACCAGTACCTCGCGCAACGTAAGGGTAGGGCGTAACCCGATGCGTAAGCTGGTATCGGCTTGCAGCAAAAAAGAGAGGTCCATCGGTTGGTAACCCAGGTACGTAGCCCGCAAGGTGCGGTAGCCGGCTGGCAGCGTGAGACTGAAAAAACCGAACTCGTTCGCCGCCGTCCCCTGATTGAGTTCCGAATCCTGCAGGACGGCCCCGATCAGGCGTTCGCCGCTGGTTTGGTCAAACAGGTAGCCGCTGAGGGTATTGGTTCGGCCGCTCAGGTCCCGGTCGGTAGATACAAGGACGCGGCTGCCGGTAACACGGTAGGTTAATCCCGTGCCGGCCAGGTACTGGTCCAGGTGGCGGCGCAGGCTCATGGCCCGCCGCGACCGGTTGACCTGCAGGGCGGGTAGTTGGTCGTTACGAAAAGTGAGGGGTGCACCGGCTGCCACCAGGTCGTTGAGGGTAGCTTCCAGATCGGCCGGCCCGGGCGAAAGACGGTAGGTTTGGGTCAGCGGGTCGGGCGCGGAAGACGGAGGAGTTTGGGCCGGCAGGGAAGGGCCGGCGAAGAAAAAACAGCAAATAGCGCGTAGGGAGTAGTACAAAATCATGGTGCTGCCCCCCCGCCGCCCCCTCGAAGAGGGGAGTGATGCGGTGGGTAAAACTTCATTCCCTGATTTGCCCCCCCGGCCCCCCGAAGGGGGGAGGGTGGAGGTAGCTAAATCTTTTCTTCTTTCATCCTCCGGTATGTCGTTTTTTCTCTCTCCCGTTCGGGTCGTCGGGGGGGAATTGCGTGAGGTGCCTGAACGGGGCGACGTAGGGGCAGGGCTTGCCCCTGCCCGGAGGAAGCAGCCCGCAGGGCCAAGCCGGCAGGCGCGCCGGAAAGGGACCGGCCCCGGCCCGGCAGGGACGGGGACACGCCCACAAAATGCCCGCCATGCACCTGATAGGCACTAGCGGCACTGGCCGGAAAGGAGGACGGTGGATTGGTCATCGGAGAGGGTGTAAGATAAGTTAGACAGGGGTATAACGTTATCTAACACTTCGCGCAGATCGGTGCCGTCGAAAACGGCGGTAATGACTGACTCACAGTCGCTGAGGCCGCTGACGTTATCGGTGTCGATGCTGACCCCGTAGGCGTTGCCGATCAGGGGCAGGGCCTCGCTGAGGGGGGTGCGCTCGAAGACCAGGCGGCTGGTGCGCCAGGCGTGACGATTGAGGTGGGGCGACTCGGTGACGATAATGGTCCGGTCGGCGGTAAGGCAGGCATTCTGGCCGGCGCGGATATCTTGCACGGTACTGCGTTGGCGATCCATGACCCGGACGCGGCCGGTAGAAACCTCTACGTTCACGGCCTGGTTGACGCGGTCGGCACGAATATTGAAACTGGTGCCGAGTACTTCTACCATAGCCTCGCCGACGGTGATGGTAAAGGGGTGCGCCTCGTCGCGGGCGATGTCGAAAAACGCTTCGCCGCTGAGGTTGACACGGCGGTCGGCGGCGGAAAAACTGCGGTCTACAGTAAGTTCGGAACCGGCATTGAGGATGACCTCACTGCCATCAGTCAGGGTGACGGCCAGCGGGGCGGCGGCGGCCCGGTAAACTTGTGGACCATTGTAGAGGTAGAGTGCGGCGGCACCCACGCACACCAGGGCCGCTGCGGCGGCGGCCAGGCGCAGCCAACGGCGGCGCGGTGCAGCCGGGCGGGCGGCGGGGGCACCGGCACCGGGGTGCAGGGGCACAATGAGGGCCTGGTGCTGAGACATACGCCCCCGCAAGCGGCCCAGGGCCGCTTCGGTATCGGGTTCAAAGCCCCGACCGTAGCCGGCCGTCAGTTGATCTATTTGCTTCTTATCGTTCAAATCAAGGGAAGTTAACTTGCCACGGAGGCAAATTTAAGTTTGTCAAGGGGGTGCTTATACCATGTAGACACCAGAATTGTCCGTGTCCCTCACAAGGATACGGCAATAAATTGGGCGGGGTGGTCAGGGAGAAGACGAAACTTCCCGAAAGGCCTTTAATTCTTTCCGAATGTCAGCGAACTAACATCCAGACGACGCTCAGGAGCGGCGCCAGGTATTCGCGCAGCATTTTATAAGCGCGGCCCATTTGGTTTTCGACGGTCTTGGGACTTAGTTCCAGTTGCTCGGCGATTTCCTTGTGGGTCAGGTCCTCAAAGCGGCTCAGAACGTAGATCAATCGGCAGCGTTCGGGCAGGCGGTTGATCGCCTCGTCTACCCTGGTTTGTAGTTCGGCCGCTAGTAGCGGCTGCATGGTCGTGTCGGCATCCCCGCCGGTATCGGGCACCTCGGTGTCATCGGTGGGAATGCGCTTGCGGTCGCGCAGGTAATTCAGGCTGCGGTTGCGGGTGGCGCGGCGCAGGTAGGCCCCTACCCCACTGACGGGGCGGGCGGTCTCCCGTTTTTCCCAGAGGCGAAGGAATAATTCCTGCACTACGTCTTCGGCGGCCGCGCCGTCCTGTAACAATCGGTAGGCCACGCGGCATAGATCGGCATAGTGCCGGCGAAAGAGTTCGTCCAGCGCGGCGGCCTGTCCCCCGCTCAGGGCGGCAAAAAGTTGTTCGTCAGAGACGGTTTCCGGCACGGTCGGCGTAGTTGTGAATCAGTTGGTCCGACAATGTACCAAAAAACAGTCATACCTTGGAACTTCTTAGCTTATTTGGTCACCGGCCCGAAAAGCAATACCTTGCCCCTTTGTAAACCACCCCATATTTTTATGCAATTAGCCCAACGCTTCTTCGGCCTCCTGGCCGCCCTGCTCCTTCCCCTGCTGGCCTTTGCCCAGGAAACGGAGGCCCAACAAACCCTCGACGAGCGAATCAACTCGGTCTTCAACCCCGTCACCGATTTTATCTCCGCCATCATCTTTTTTACCGTACCCATCGGGGGCGGACGCTATATTCCCTTCGTGCTTATCTGGCTCATTCTGGGTGCGTTGGTCTTTACTATTTATACCGGTTTCGTCAATATCCGGGCCTTCCCCCACGCCATTGCAGTGGTGCGCGGCCTCTACGACGACCCCGATGACCCGGGCGAGGTATCGCACTTTCAGGCCCTCACGGCCGCGCTTTCGGGCACGGTGGGCGTGGGCAACATCGCCGGGGTGGCCATCGCCGTCTCGCTGGGCGGGCCGGGTGCCACCTTCTGGATGATCCTGGCCGGTTTACTGGGCATGTCGTCCAAATTCGTGGAGTGTTCCCTCGGCGTTATGTACCGCGACGTGCACGCCGACGGCACCGTTTCCGGCGGTCCCATGTACTACCTCAGCAAGGGCCTGGCCGATCGCGGCCCCTTCCTGGCCAATCTGGGCAAGGTACTGGCCGTGCTGTTCGCCATTTTCTGCATCGGCGGGTCCTTTGGCGGCGGCAACATGGTGCAGGTCAACCAGGCCACCAGCCAGCTCATCGCCGTTACCGGCGGTACGGAAAGTTTCCTCTTTGGGCAGGGCTACATCTTCGGCATCGTTATGGCGGTGGTGGTAGGCATCATCATCATCGGCGGCATCCAATCCATCGCTAAGGTCACGGATAAGGTCGTTCCCTTCATGGTGGGCATTTACGTTATCGCGGCCCTGGTTATCCTGATCGGCAACTTCTCGCAGATCCCCGCCGCCTTCGGCGAGATCTTCGGCGGTGCCTTCAGCCCCGACGCGCTCTACGGCGGCATCATCGGCGTCCTTATCCAGGGCTTCCGGCGGGCGGCTTTCTCCAACGAGGCGGGCGTCGGCTCGGCCTCCATCGCCCACTCGGCCGTCAAGACGGACGAACCGATCTCCGAGGGCGTCGTGGCCCTGCTCGAACCCTTCATCGACACCGTGGTCATCTGTACCATGACCGCCCTGGTGGTCATTATCTCCGGCTACGGCGACATCGGCCAGGAGGCGGCTTTCGAGAGTTTCACCTCCGGTGCCGGCGACTCGGCGGGCATCGCGCTTACCTCCTCGGCCTTCGAGCAGACCATCAGCTGGTTCCCGCCCATCCTGGCCTTCGCGGTCATCCTGTTCGCGCTGTCCACCATGATCTCCTGGTCTTACTACGGCCTCAAGGCCTGGGGCTACCTCTTCGGCGAAGACCAGTGGAAGCAGAACCTGTATAAGGTCGTCTTTTGCGTCTTCATCGTCATCGGTTCGGCCATTTCCGCCAAATCCGTTTTCGATTTCGGCGACGCCATGATCTTTGCCATGTGTTTCCCTAACGTACTGGGTCTCTATCTGCTGATGCCGCGCGTGAAGGAAGCCTACGTTATCTACAAGCGCAAGATCGATACGGGCGTGATCGTGCACATGAAGGATCGGCCGGCGAAGCATTGATAGCCGACGCCTCCGACGGACGTTTTTGCGTAGCAAAACCGATACGTCGGAGGAGCGGTAGTGCTGCGCCGGCATGGCATTAGCCGACGCCTACGACGGACGTTTTTGCGTAGCAAAACCGATACGTCGGAGGAGCGGTAGTGCTGCGCCGGCATGGCATAGCCGACGCCTACGACGGACGTTTTTGCGTAGCAAAACCGATACGTCGGAGGAGCGGTAGTGCTGCGCTGTAAATAGTTATGTATGGAAAAGAGGTTGATATTTCACGTTTATAACCAGAGCAATGACCGTAAGGCCATTTTTCACGAGGATCAGAATTATCGGTTGTTTTTATCCAAGGTAGTGCGTCAAATTAAACCCGTGTCAACTCTGTTGGGGTATTGCATTATGCCTAACCATTTTCACCTATTGGTTTCCCCTCACCATTTAGTGATCGATGGGTATGATTTAACCGGGAAGTCCGTAGAAGGGATGCCGACGGTTCAATTAGGTCAAGCCATGAAGTCATTGCAGATGGGCTATGCTAAATCTTACAATAAATTTTACGGAACTACCGGCTCTCGTTTTCGGCAACGCAGCAAGTCAAAATTTCGTTTAACCAATCTAGATGGATTGTTAACGTACCTACACGATAACCCGGTAAAAGCGGGTTTGGTATCTGATCCAAGTGAATGGGGCTACAGTTCCAACAACGAATATAGTGGATTGCTGAATCCAGCAGATTGCCTCTGCGATGTTACACTAGGTAGACAGATACTCCAGTTTCAGACAACATAGCTCCTTCTAGACGTGAGCCGGTTACTTAACTATTTCCACCTCGATACGAACTTCCCAAACACCACGTTCGTTTTTATAAGTGCGCTTCAGACCAGCCTTATTCCTAACCAACCACACCACAACCGATCATGCTTAACCAAACTACCGGCCAGGGCAATTCCCCGGCCCAGACCGTCCGTCACGTCGCTAACCACTTGCGGCCCGGTCACAACCCCAGCGGCATCGTTAATCCAGCCCCCGCCGGCAAGCCGCCCACCACCTATGCGGAACTGCTGAAACGCGAGGTCCCCACCTTCAACGTGAAGGGCTACCTCGATTACCTGCGCAAGCGCAAGTAAAACAGCTTACCCAACCTGATACACGAACGGCCGTGACGCTTGCGCGTCACGGCCGTTCGTTGTTAGAATCGGATGTTCGGGTATCACTACCTGTTCATAATTTCCGCAATCGTGTTATAGTAGCCTCCATCACCGTACATTTTCCGGTTCTTGTAGACGGATTGCTTGAGGTCTTTGAAGGCAATGGTGTAGATTTCCTCCAGCGAGGTTACGGGGTGCCCGCCGGGTGCAAACGAACCGTCAACCAACTGCTTGCTAACCGGCAGCTCCTCCAGTCCGAGCAGCTTATCCCAGATGGCCAAACACAATCGTTCTTTGCGGGCAATGGTAGATCCGGGCGGCTCCGGGTCCTTGCCCTGGTGCACTTGCTTGAAGTAATCGCCGTAAAGCTGATAGACATCGGCCACTTCCTTTTCCTTCAGGTTCGGATCATCGAGACGGGTAGTATGTACCGCCGCTTCAATGGTATAATAGACGGGGGTTAATATTTCGTGAGGCATGATGCCGGAATTTGGGGATGATTCAAATTGTTGTATAGCTACGGCTACTATTCCTCCGGTACGGGCGGGCATTTAGTCAACTGCTCCTGCACTCCTTGCAAACTGACCACGCCGTAGTCATTCCCCCAGGCATGGTTAATATAGTTCATCACGTTGACCACCTGGAAGTCCGATAGATCGTCCTCGATGATGGCGGTCATCACGTTATTATAGGTGGTGTCATTGACGATAATCGGTCCGGCCATACCGTAGCGGATGTGGCAGGCGGTCAGCAAATTGTTATCCCGCAAGTAATCGGAATTTGCCAGGGGCGGGATCAGTTCACCCAGCCCGGCACCGGTTTCCATGTGGCAGTTGGCGCAGTGGGTCACGTACAGGGCCTCGCCCTGCCGGAACTGCGTCTGGCCGCACTGGCTGAGGAAGAGGAGAAGAAGGACAGGAAGAAAAAAGAGAAGCTTTTTCATGGATGGCCGAGCCGGCTTTTAAAAGTCAATTTTCCCGCGCAGTGCCTTGATCTCCCCGCGCTGTTTCTTGCGTTGCAGCCGCTTTTTGGTTCCGGCCCGGAAGGCACCGGCACGTCGCTTCCTGGGGATGGGCACGACCTTATCCAACAAAAAACGACGCATTTTGTCAATGGCCAACTTCTTATTTTTTACCTGCGAGCGGGACTCCTGGACGGTGAAGCGCAACTGGCCGTTGGCGGTAAAACTGCGCTTGGCGTGGTACTTGAGCCACTGCCGTTCGCGATCGCTGAGGCCCGCGCTTTCGTGGGGGGTGAAGGTGACGGCCACCCTGGTTTCGGTCTTATTCACGTGCTGCCCGCCCGCGCCCGAGGAGCGCGATGTTTCAAATTGCAGTTCGTTTTCAATGAGGGGCCAGTCCATAACGTAGCGGCCGGGCCGCGAATTTTGAGGGGCGGCTGTACCGCTCCGGTTCATGGTTTCCCAACGGTAGGCCGAAGCGAATAGTTCTGTACAAGAGTACGGAATCAATTGAATGCATGACCATCGTGGCAAGCGCGAAAATTTTGTATTTTTGTCAAGTTCTCCCTACTTGCCACGGAAGAACAGGACACTACCATATTCCAGACACACGACGTCTCACTAAAATACGGGCATAGCCCTATCCGATCATGCCGAAGAAACAACAACCTACCTCCGCCTCGCGGCGCAAATTCATCGTTCAGGGCGGTACCGCGCTGGCGGGGTTCACCATCGTTCCGCGCTACGTACTGGGCGGCAAGGGCTACACGGCCCCCAGTGATAAACTCAACATCGTCGGCATCGGCGTGGGCGGCAAGGGCACCAGTAACCTGGAAGCTTTGGAAAGCCAGAATATCATCGCGCTCTGCGACGTGGACTACGCCAGGGCCGAGGAATCCTTCAAGCGTTTCCCGAAGGCCAAGAAGTATAAGGATTACCGCGTGATGTACGACGAGATGATGAAAGACATCGACGCCGTCGTGGTTTCCACGCCCGATCACTCGCACGCCCTGCCCGGCCTGATCGCCCTGCGCAACGATAAGCACGTCTACATCGAGAAGCCCCTGGCCCACAACATTCGTGAGGTACGCCTGCTCACCGAAGCGGCGGCCAAGCGGCCCAAAGTGGCTACCCAGATGGGCAACCAGGGTGCCTCGGGTGAGGGAACCCGCCGGATCCAGGAAATGCTGGCCGCCGATATGATCGGTGAGGTCCATACCATCCACGCCTGGACCAACCGGCCCATTTGGCCCCAGGGCGGAAAAGTACCCCAGGGCACCATGCCCGTGCCCGGCACGCTGGACTGGAACCTCTGGCTGGGTGCGGCCGAAGATCGTCCCTACCACGAGGCTTACCACCCCTTTAGCTGGCGCGGCTACTGGGATTTCGGCACCGGTGCCCTGGGCGATATGGCCTGCCACATTATCGACTCCTCCTTCTATGCCCTCGATCTCGGCTACCCTTCTTCGGCGCAGGCCAGCGTGGGCCAGGTCTACAGCCAAAACTGGAACCCCGACTACCACCCCGAAACCGCGCCGCCCAGCTCCACCATTCATCTGGAATTTCCCGCGCGCGGCAAGGGCCGCCCCGCCGTATCCATGCACTGGTACGACGGCGGCATCCTGCCCCAGCGCCCCGAAGAGCTGAAGCCAGATGAGATGATGGGCGAGTGGGGCGGCGGCGTTATCCTGGAAGGCACCAAGGGCAAGCTAATGCACGACGTGTACGGCAATAACCCCCGCCTTATCCCCAGCACCCGCATGGAAGAGAAAATGCCCGAACCCACCATGGCCCGCGTGGAGGTGAGCCACCAAATGGACTGGGCCAATGCCGCCAAGGATGGCCGCCAACCTAGCTCGCACCTGGGCAAAGCCGGCCCCCTGACCGAAACCGTGCTGATGGGTAACCTCGCCATTCGCGGCTACGACCAGCGTTTCCCGAAGGTCGGTGGCAAGGAAGACGAGTACAACGTGCCCGGCCGCACTACCCTGATCTGGGACGGACCCAATATGCGCGTGACCAACGTGGAAGAGATGAACCACTTCGTGACCAAGGAGTACCGCGAGGGATTTGAGGTGAAGGGATAGGAGTAATGGGTGATGCGTAGCGATATTCCTTTTGGAATATCGCTACGCATTGCGCTACTATTTATGTATTCACCCTTTGTAATTCCCCCTGCCCCCGAAGGGGGTTCTGCCCGTTGCGGCATTAAATCCTTAAAAATGCGTGAGGTGCCTGGACGGGGCCGACGCAGGAGGCAGCCCGCAGGGCCGAGCAGGCTTGCGAGCCGGGAAGGGACCGGCCCCGGCCCGGCAGGGACGGGGACACGCCCCTACCCTACCCTCCAAGCATGATCCCTACTTTCCTCCCCGCAGCCACGCCAACGCCGCTTCCAGCGTAGGATCGACCGCCTCCGTCGTCTCTTTTTCGATCACTGCATCCGGGATAACCTCATCACCGTAGATATTCCTATTCCGGTCGGCATAGACGGAAACCGTAAGCAAAAGCATGGCACCGTCCGGCAGCATAATATTGGTATTCGTAGTAGAATAGCCGGCCGTCGGTTGGCCGAAGCTACGGGTGTTTTTGCGCCCCCGGAAAGCGATTGTCGTCACCTCGCCGGAACTAGCCGTACTCGGGCCGGTCAGCACGGCGATGTGGGAGTGCGGATTTTTCAGGCGATAGGGCCGGCCGCTTATTTCGGCAATGCGGCTGCCACCCTGGTAACTCCCTCCATTGCGGTACGACCAGGCACTGCCATTTTCCCCATCGCGGTCGATAAAGTAACCGCAGACGCCCTTGCCCAGCAGCGGACCGATACCCGCCAGCATGGGCCAGCAGTTACCGCCGGTATTCTCGCGCAGGTCCAGCACCCAGCCAGTGGTTTGCTTAGTGTCCAGTGCGGCGATCAGGGCCTGCAGGCTATCCGCGAAACGGGTTATCATGGCCGGATCGCCACTACTGAAGTCGGGCATGGAGAGGTAGGCGATTCGTTTGTCCAGCCGGTGCCCTTGTGTGTAGTCGATTTCGGGCAAATCCGCCTCTTCTTCCTCGCCCGTTTTATCCGTACCCATCAATCGGCCCGTTTCCTCGGGTGCCATAAAGAAGGAGTGGCGATTAACGCGCTGCAAGGTATACTGGATGGCTCCGTAAGTCTCCGCCGTTGTAGCGGCCCCGGCGCTCAACAGATCGGCCTCGCGGCGCAGGGCGGGCCAGTCGATTTGCCCGCGGTCCAGGGCCTGGGTGGTGAGGTACTGGAATACGGTATCGAGGTAAGCGGCGGCGGTATCGCCGATGGGCGTGGTGTCGAAGGGCGTCAGTTGCCAACTCAGGTCATCGAACCAGGCGGTACCCGTGCCGTACAGGCTGCACCCGAGCCGGATGGTGTCGATGCGGGCATCGGCATAAAAATCAATGGAGACTTCGGTCCAGTCGTTGGTGCCGCTCAGTCCTTCCGTAGCCACGTAATTCAGGTAGCTGTTGCCGGATTTATCTTTTCCGTAGGCATATAGGCCCGCACCGTCACCGGCTACGTCCTCGGTGCGCACCAGCACACTGGCCACGTAGCGCGTGAGTTCTTTGCTAATTAGGGGGCGTTCCTGGTAGGCCAGGCCGCTATCGTAGGCGGTGAAGGGGCTGGATAGCCGCAGTGCCCGGCCGCTCCTTGCGGGGGCTTTCACCAGTGCCCCGTCGGGGTTTACCAGGCGGTCGACCGTCCAGCCGACCGGTTGTCCCATTGCGGTAGCGGCCTCAAAATCGGTGTTGGTAAAGGGTTGGGCCGCGAGGCCGAGAGGAAGAAGCAAGCAGAGCAGAACCAGGAAGCGTAGCATGGGTCGGGTTATTTTAGGAGACAAATTTGCGGCCCTTCCCGCACTATCGGTCCCCCTATTTCGTGAACGCGGGTAATTTTGACCCCAACCCGTGCGTCGATCCGGCGCGGGGGCCGTTTCTTGTGCAGGCCGCGCGGTCACCTCCACTCACAATTCCTGATGTCCACTAGCTCCTCAAAATCTGTACGTCCTAAATCAGCTTTCCGGCCGGGCCGCATCTCCCTCTACTGGTGGTGCCAGTTGCTGGGCTGGGGCGCGGTTATTCCCTACTGGTACTACTATGAGCCGAAGGTTAATGGCTACTTCGTACCTATCCTGCTGCTGACTGCCCAGGCGGGGAGTCAGATTTTTGCCACCGACTGCTACCGGCGGCTGGCTCACCGCTTTGGCTGGACCCAACTTACCCTGCCGCGCCTTCCACCCCTTATTCTGCTGGCCTGGTTCGCCCTCACGTTCCAGTATTTGCTAATGACCGTTGTCGTGTTCAAGGTCCGCTACGGCTGCTGCCTCGATTCCGACGTCCTGCTGGGCGCGCTGGCGGGCGGCATGCGCTATCACGCTATTTGGCTGCTGGCTTTTCACCTCTATCACTTCGCCCGCCAATCCTCCCGCGCCGCCGCCGAATCCGCCCGCCACCTGCAACTGGCCGCCGAGGCCCGCATGGCCAAACTGACTTCCGAACTCAATCCTCACTTCCTGTTCAATTGCCTCAACGGTATCCGCGCCCTCACCCGCGAAGACCCCGCCCGTAGCCGGGAGGCCATCGACCGCCTGGCCGCGCTGCTGCGCTATTCCTTGCGCCACGGCGAAAGCCAACTGGTACCGCTACCCGAAGAAATTGCCATTGTAACCGACTACCTCGAACTGGAAAAAATGCGGCTGGAGGAACGGCTCCGCGTTAGCTGGGAGATTCCCGCCACGGCGGACCCGCTCTTCCTGCCGCCCCTCAGCCTCCATACCCTGGTCGAGAACGCCGTCAAGCACGGCATCGCGCCCCGGCCCGGCGGTGGGACGATTGCAATCCGGCTCACTATTTCAAAAAACCATTGCCAAATAACCGTCACCAACGATGGCCCTTATCTCCCCACCGCCGGCTCCGGAACGGGTCTCGCCAACTTGCGCCAGCGACTGGAACTAATTTACAATGGCCGAGCCACACTGACCGTTTCCGCGCCGCCTTCCGGCGATCAGAACTGCACCCGGGCCGAACTTCTTATTCCCCGCCTACCATGAAACCGCTCCGCTGCCTGATCATCGACGACGAGCGCCTCGCCCGCGTGGAACTCACCGCCCTGCTCACCGAGATCGCGGGCTGCACAGTGGTCGGCGACACCGGCCACCCCGCGCTGGCGGAAGCACTCATCGGCCGGCTCCGGCCCGATCTTCTTTTCCTGGACATCAATATGCCGGGTTGCAACGGCTTCGAGCTACTCAGCCAACTGGCCCACTGCCCGCCCGTTGTTTTCGTTACGGCTTACGACGAGTTCGCCCTCCGCGCCTTCGGCGTACACGCGCTTGATTACCTGCTCAAACCCGTGTCACCCGCCCGCCTGGCGGATTGCATCACGGCCATCCGGGCCAGACCAACGGAAACGGCCGCCGGCGGGCGGCAGCTTTTTATCCCCTCCGATTACGGCGGTCACTACCTACCACTGTCCCGGGTTTTCCTCATCCGCGCCTACGGGCACTACCTCCGCCTCTACCACCAAAACGGTAGCGACCTCATTTATCAGACCCTGGAGCAAATGGAGGACAGCTTGCCTCCGGAAGAATTCTTCCGGGCCAATCGCTCCGACATTTTTCGCCCCGCCGCCGTCACGGGTCGGCAGCGGCTCAGCCGGGGGCGCTATTTGTTCCAGCTTACCGCCGGGCAGCAGGTCACTGTTTCCGAGCGACAGGCCATTGCCTGGCGACAGCGAAATATGGAAAAATAGTATACACCTTACTTGATCCGCGGGTCCAGCATCACGCGCTTGGCCAGGGTAACCAGCAGTTCGCGGCGGTCGGCGGCGTCGTACTGCTCGGCACCTTTTTCCAGGTTATTCACGGCCAGTTTCACGGCAAAGGGCTGGGTTGTCGCTACTTCCAGTATCCGGCCGTCATTCAGCAGGCGGCCCGGTACGCCCTCCACTTTTATTCCCTGACCGGCCGTGCTCGCCTTGATCTCATTCGACTTTTGCACCTTCGAGACGGGGTCGTATACCTCCAGCACGAAATCCGCCGTTACGCCATTCGCGCCCACCTGCTGGTAGCACTGAAATATATTCGTGCCCCGCGTCCGGGTAACTGGCGTCTCGGCGGGCAGGCCCAGTACTTCCAGCAACACCTTTTCGTCAATATAAGAGCAGGCATCCGGCAGGCTCGGCTGCTCGTTTACGCCCGACGCGGCCAGCGGCGGCAGGTCCACCTCGTCCCGGTCCAGCGGGGGTGCGGTGGTGCGGGGGTCAAAATCCAGCTCGGTTTGGTCCTCGGCCTCCTGGTCGGCGGCGGTTTCGGTGCCGCAGGCAGTAAGGGAAAAAGTGAGGATCAGCAAAGGCAACAGGCGAAAATACACGGTCTTCATCGGTCTTGATTAGTTGTTCGCCGCAAAAGTAAGGCGGCGCGGCTTATGTTGCGTTTTTTCTTTAGGTTCGCTATTGTTTGGGCGTGCCCCCGGCCGTAGGCCGGGGTCGGGCTATCCGGCACTCTCTGCGCGGCGCGTAGCCGCGCCGCTCCGTTCAAACAACGCCTCCTATCCCTCACGCAGGGGCGGGAGGTTAGCGTTTTTTTCTCGTAAACAAGCGTAGTTCCTCTATTGAAACCCGTCAGGGTTTTAGCCCTGAAAGGGCGGCATAGATCAGCCCAGGGTAGAACCCTGGGCTTAACGCGCACCCCACGCATCCCCCGCGCCCCCCGCCGGCGTTGCTTTGCAACGCCGGCGGGGGGCGCGGGGGGGATCAAGAGCAGCCTCCCGTCCCAGGGTTTCACCCTGGGTTGGTCTATCTCGCCCTTTCAGGGCTTTGGCGGCGAAGCCGCTTTTAAGAGACGGGCCGGGGGTGAAGGATCAAGTGGCAAGTGCAAAACACGTATTCCCAACTACTTAACAGAATCAACGCCCTACCCTGAAAGGTAGGGCGTTGATTCTGGTAGGTTTTTCGGGTTCGTTTTTCCGCATAACGTCACCCCTCTCCTGAGGAGAGGGGCCGGGGGTGAGGGATTATGTCGTGAGCGCAAAAACCACACCGCCAGCCACTTAACAAAGTCAATGCCCTACCCTGAAAGGGCGGCGAAGCCGTCTAAACAGGTATTAATTAGGATAACTCTTTCAAACCTTGCACTAAGCAAGACTTACTCCTCGCTCCCATCTTCCAGCCACCCCAGTAACGCATCGATCTGCCCCTGCGAACCAAGCGTAATGAAACTATCCCCTGGTTGCAATACGATGCTGGGATCGGGATTTACCTGGTAGTGACCCAGCCGCGAGCGGTGACCGACAATATTGACCCCCGTATCGCGGCGCAGGTGAAGATCCAGGATGGCCTTGCCCCGGTAACGTTCCGGCAGGCGGGCGTAGGTAACTTCCTCGAAGGCCACGTCGGCCTCCAGTTCATTGGTGATGAAGCTGAAAAATTCTACCGCCCCGGGTTTACTGAGCAGGGTGGCCATGTAGAAACCGCCGATCTGCTCGGGCATGATGACGTGATTGGCCCCGGCCTTGACGAGTTTATTGCGCGAGCGGAGTTCCTGCGAGCGGCTGACGATCCGCAGGCGCGGGTTGAGCACCCGCGCGGATAGTACGATGAACAGGTTGTCGCTATCATCTCGTAGGGCGGAGATCAGGCCCATGGCCCGTTCCACGCCGGCCTCCTGGAGAATCTCGTCGTGGGTGGCGTCGCCGTGTACGTAAAGGAAGTCCTCGTCGGCGGCCGGGGCGGCCTGGATCACCTCCTCGTCCATCTCGATGATCACGAAAGACTGGCGGTGGCGGTCCAGGTTTTCCGCGATCTCCCGGCCGTACTTTCCGAAGCCGCAGATGATGATGTGATTGGACAACTGGTCGATGCGGCGTTTGGCGCGTTCGGCTTGCATGACTTTGAAGATTTTACCGTCGATGACGTAGTAGGAAAAGGCGGCCAGCAAGTAGGCAAACACCCCGATGTTGACCAGGATAAAGGCGGCCGTAAACGCCCGCCCCGCCAAACTCAGCGGCTGCACCTCCGTAAATCCGACCGTGGAAATGGTGATGACCGTCATGTACACGGCCTCAATCACCGAGTAGCCCTCAATGAAGCAGTAGCCCAGGGTACCGATCACCAGTTCGGCCAGCAACATAATACCCGCCACCCGCAGGCTGAGGACATTACTGGGAATTTTACGCAGCAAATTAAATTGGCGGAGGGCCATGACTTCGGGAGGTGGTTTGCGGCCGTAAGGTAGCAAATACGCGTCATGGAAAGGCAAACTGTACGTTTTGAAGGTAATTGCTGCGTGTAAACTTTCAATCCTTAGTTTTCCCCCTGCCCCCGAAGGGGGTTCTGCCTATAAAACTTTCCATCCTTCCATCCTTCAACTCGCAAGATCATTTATGATCGAGAGAAGCAGCGCTAGCTAATCCTTAGTTTTCCCCCTGCCCCCGAAGGGGGTTCTGCCTATAAAACTTTCCATCCTTCCATCCTTCACCTCGAAAGTTCATTTATGATCGAGAGAAGCAGCACCAGCTAATCCTTCAATCCTTAGTTTTCCCCCTGCCCCCGAAGGGGGTTCTGCCCGTATTGCATTCAGTCATCGGCTTCGCCGCTTCTCAATCCGGCAAAGCCGTTTTCGAGGTCACTCATTGGATACCCTACCACCCGCCCGAGCCGCCACCGCCGCCGCTGACCCCGCCGCCGCCGCCGGAAAAGCCGCCATCGCTGGATGAAGGCGGACTAGCCGTACTGGAGTAAGCCGTATTCATCCGCCCGGCAAACCCAGTCATTAGGTAAGGGGCCAGGTAGTTCGTTTGATCGCCGCGCTGACCGAGGGTGCCGGCCAGGTCATGGGAAAGCGCGGATGCCCAGTCGGTCTCAATACCCAACGCAATGGCGTAGGGTAATAGGGCCTCGAAGCGCTCACGCGTGACGGGCGGTGCACCCGGCGTGACGGCGTGCTTCTTTTGCGGCAAATCCAGGTATTCCCGCAGTGCCTTGATCTCGGCCAGCAGCCGCACTTTATCGGGCGAAGGCTGACGGATGAGCCACATGAAAACAAGGGTTCCGATGCCGAGCAGGAAACCCACGCCCGTCACGGCAAAAATACCGGCCAATTCCGACGTCTTAACAAAAAATAGCGCGAGGATCAGGGTAGCCAGTAGGATCAGGGCAAAGGGTAGTACTTGCTTACTGTTCGCTCCCTGGTTCTTGAAGGCTTTGTGTTGATCGGTCAAGTTCTTTGCGTGTGCATCCGTCGCTTTTTTCAGCCGCTCGTCGAACTCGCCATCCAGCTCGATTTCGCCTACGGCGAGGAGGTGTTCGTAAAGGACGACCTGCTCGGCCGGTAGGTCGGCGGCGATGGCTTTTTGCCGGGGGCGCAGGATGAAGATGTCCTTATTGACAAACAACCCCTTGCGCTGCTCTTCCTCAATCTTGAGGTAGCCGCCGATGGCCAGAGCAGTAAGGGAGGCGGTCAACTCGGAGCCGGTGGAGTAGCTGTGGTACAGGTGACCGACCGATGCGGGCGACAATCCCCGCGGCGGGGAAAACACGAAACCGACTCGGGGCGTGGGCGGGTCGATCCCGTATATGCGCCAACTGGAATAACCGTAGACCAGCGCGGCGAATAGTCCCGTTAGGCTGATCCAGAGCGTGCCCTTCCGCTCCCAGGGCGAGGGTGGTGGCGGCGGCGTGAATGCCCCCGCCGCAAAAGCGATGCCGACGGAAAAACCTTCCCCCGCTCTCAAAGCCTTTTTCAATTGAAAGCTAACCCGGCTACCGGCTTTCACCACTTCGCAATCCTGCTGATTGCTAATACCCGGAGGGCCGGTATAACAGGCCATGCTGGTGACGGAAGTAGTGGCGGGAAGGTCGATGCTTATCTCGGTCCGCTGGACGGGCAGGCGCAGGTCGGTACTGAAAATTGCCCAGCGTAGCTCGGCCGCCCCACCTTCCGAAAAGTAGAGTTGCGGCGAGCCGGCATAGGTGAGTTCGTACGTATAGGTACCCGGAGCAAGCATTTTATCCTTATCGCCCAGGTAAATGCTGGTGAATCCGCTCTTATTCTTAGTTTGGTAGTCTTCTTCCGTCCCATCCCGCCGCGCGGAGATAACTTCGTAGTCGATATTACCCCGCTCCAGGTCATCTCCAATGTCCTTGCGCCGCAGTACCCGCACGATGCCGCGCTTGATCTGGTCTCCCGCGGCCGTGGCTTCGATGGTCTCGGTTACTCGCATCGATCCGTCGCGGTCCAGGGTGGACTCGGCGCGGAAGTCGTTGAACTGCTCCGTCTGGGCGATTAGACAATAGGGGAACAGCAGTAGAAAGGCAAATAATGGGCGCATGGGTAGTAGTTGGATCGAACGGCAAGTTCGGCCCGGCAATAGTACCACCGGACATTTTTCGACGAACGAAAAATTTCTGCCTACCTACCGACGAATCGTCTAATCCAAAACTGACAGCCTACCGAAAGGTACGCCCTACCCTACTTCACGTCCACCCGGATCCGCTCGTCGCGGTTGGCCAAATCCCAGGCGGTGTGGAAGACGAGTTGGCCGATCTTAGCCATCTTCTCGAAGTTGATCTTCTCGATGGTATCCGTGGAGCGGTGGTAATCCGCGTGGGTGCCGTTGAAGAAAAAGACGGAGGGAATCCCCCGCTCGGCAAAGTTATAGTGGTCGGAACGGTAGTAGTAGCGGTTGGGGTCGTCCTCGGCATTATAGGTGTAGTCCAACTCCAGTTTGGTGTACTTGGTATTGGCTGCTTCGTTGATGTTATGCAGGTCCGTGCTGAGGCGGTTGCTACCGATCACGTAGATGTACTCGGGATTACCGGCGTGCTCCTCATCTACGCGGCCCACCATGTCCACGTTGATATCGGCGATGGTGTTGGCCAATGGGAAGACGGGGTGGTTGGCATAGTACTCGGACCCGAGCAGGCCCTTTTCCTCGCCGGAAACCAGCAGGAAAAGAATACTGCGACGCGGACCCATGCCCTGCTTCTTAGCCAGCGTGTAAGCCTCGGCCAGTTCCAGCAGCGTGGAAGTGCCGGAGCCGTTGTCGTCGGCACCGTTGAAGATTTCGTCGCCCCGCATCCCGATGTGGTCGAAGTGGGCGGAGATGACGAGCACCTCGTCCTTCAATTCAGGGTCGCTGCCCTCCACGAAACCCATTACGTTCTCGCCCACCAGGCGACGAACGTCTTTTTGCTGGGTCAGCTGGATATTGACGGGCACGGTAACCGGCTTGAGTTTGCCCGATTTCTCGGCCTTGCGGCGAGATTTTACCACGGCTTTGTACTCGTCGCCCAACAGGGTGCGGGCCAGATCGGGGGTGATGAATACGCTATTGGCCAGACGGCCCTCGGCACCATCGGCATCACCCATCCGCAGGCGGCCCTCGAGGATTTCCTTGCGCACGGGAGCCACGTTTTCCTTAAACTTATGGTCGATGATGAAGACCGTCTCCACGCCGCGCCGGTGGGCGGCCGCGAGTTTGCCTTCGATATCATCGGCCCAGTCGGAAAGGTCCTTGGTTCCGCTGAGGCGGGAGTTCCCTTTCTTATCCAGCGGCTCGCCGGCGAAGATGAGGATGCTCTTACCCTTCAGGTCCACGGCACGGCTAAAGTCATTGTACCGTTCATCGTCGATTCCGTAGCCGAGGAAGACCAGTTCGTTGATGGTCGTGGCGGGGCGGCTGACGTTCTGGCTGGGCAGCGAGTAGTAATCCCAGAGGTGCCGCAGGTCCTTGCCGCCGATCTCCAGGTCGATCTCTTCCCACTTTTCGCTGCTGAAGTAGATGGTCTGGTAGTAGCCGCCGTTCTCGCCGATGGCGGGCAGGCCGAGGCTCTTGAAGTAATCGGCAATGTAGGCCGCCGCCTTTTTCTGACCGGGTTGGCCGGTCTCGCGCCCCTCCAGTTCGTCGGAGGCGAGGTAGCTCAGGTGACGGCGCAGGCCGTCGGGCGTAATGGTTTCCGCCAGGCGAATACGGGCGGCCTCGGGGTCGGCCTCGCGGCCCTGGAGCTGGGCAAAGGCGGTGGTAGACAGCAGGAGGCAGGCGAGGGATAAAAGTAGTCTGGTCATGATTCGGGGCGGCTAGGCCGCGTATTTTAGTAGGCACCTTCGGTGCTGGTAATTTGGTATTTTGGTATAAACCTACGCGTGTTCAGGTACGTGCGATAATGAAACCGTGACAAATGGGGGGGCTGCGCCCGTACTTTTGCAGGCACCTTCGGTGCTGGTAATTACCTTCGGTGATCGTCGCAGGCTCCTCGGAGTTTAGTATTTTGGTATAAGTCTACGCGTGTGCGGATACGTGCGATGGTGAAACCGTGACAAGATAAGCCGTTTTCTACAATCGGACAAGCGATGGGAGCGGGCCGACCGCAGGGAGGAGACCCGTAGGGGCCGAGCGAATAGCGAGCCGCGGACGCAGCGACCGCCCCGCCGGAGGCGGGGCGGATGGCCCCGAATAATCATTTAAAACAGCGTGAAACCCCAAGTACAACTACGAGGAGCTTGCGAAGATCACCGCAATTAAAGTACGGGCGCAGTCCCCCAGTGTACGCGTAGGCTTAGTCCAAAGTACAAAAATACCAGCGGCAAAGCCGCCTACAAAAGTACGGGCGCAGCCCTCTCTAAATCAATTCCTCAACCCACCCGGCTGCGTGGCCGGAGCCATGAGCGTCTGTGCGTAATCACCGTAAATGTCGTCGATCCGCTGTTTGAGGGCGGCATCCTTGGAGCGTTCGGCCTCCTGGAGGAGGGACTGCGAGAACTGCACCGAGAGGCGGTAATCCTGCTCGTAACTGGAGCGGAGAATGTTGTCGGGTAGCGAGTCGTAGAATTCCAGGCGGTCCTTCAAATTTTTAGCCAATTGTTCCATCACCGGCGCGGCGCGGTCCCAATCTTCGGCCTGCCAGTAGATGGACAGCATGTAGATGGTCTGGATGAAAAAGGGAAAGTTCTTGTCTGGGAAAGACTCAAAATATTTGTCGATGAGCTGCATCGCTTTCTCGTTCTCGCCGCGGCGAAGGAAGTCGAATGCAGCACGCCGCATGACCAGTTGCATCGACTGCGTGGCGGGCCGGTAGCTGTCGTTGACGTAGGTATCTACCTGGTCGAAATTACCCCACTTCCAGCCCTCACCGGGCAGGTCGGCGGTGTTATCCATGACCAGGTCGTAGATCTTGTCGGCGTCGACGGAGCCGGAACCGACGATGCCGTAGTTATTGTCAGAGTTACTCTTGACCGGCGTCAGGCGCAGGGCCAGACCTTCCAGTCGGGTGTAATCCTGCAGGCCC
Source organism: Lewinellaceae bacterium (assembly GCA_963757435.1). GTDB lineage: Bacteria > Bacteroidota > Bacteroidia > Chitinophagales > Saprospiraceae > Neolewinella. The sequence continues at coordinate 136,767 of CAVWSC010000023.1, forward strand.
ATCAGTTTACTCGGCTGGCAGGTGACCGCCCAGTAAATGGGCCGCTCGTACATATTGGACTGGATGATGTCCAGAATGGCCAATTCGTCCTTCTGGATGAATTTGTTGTTGATGTTGATCGGAATCCGGCTCAGGATACTCGTATCCCCGGCGGGCGCGAAACCGCTCTGGACGGCCCGCTGCGGGTCTGCGTTCAGGGTGACGTTGGCCGAGTTGTAGTAGGTCTCGATGGGCCGGCCGCCGGAGCCGCGCAGTTCGTGGTCCTCGCCCACGAAAGTAAGGAAATCTTCCAGCGTGGTGGGCCGGTCGCGGCGGGGGTCGCCGTCCTGATTCTGCGGGTTGTAGTAGTAAACCCGGTTGCGCAGGAAGCCCCGCATGGCGTCCGCGCTGAGGTGGTCCATCTTGATGATGTCGGAGTCGTTGACCTTGCGGCGCAGCAGGTCGATGTACCAATCGACGGCAATGAGGCTGAGGTTGACCACCCGCACGTCGGTGCGGATATTTTCCACCTCCTGGGCGTACCAGAGCGGGTAGGTGTCGTTGTCGCCGTAGGTGAAGATGATGGCGTTCTCGTCGACCGAATTGAGGAAGTTAGCGGCATAATCCCGCGATCCCTTGTGCTCGGAGCGGTCGTGGTCGTCCCAGTTCTGGCTGCCCATTAGCACGGGGGCCGTGAGCACCAGCAGCGATGCGACGACGGCCGAGATGGGCGAACTGAGTTTGGCGCGGTCGCGCAGCAGGCCGAAAATGGCCGGCACGGCCATGCCCAGCCAGATGCAGTAGGTAAAGAACGAACCCACCAGTACGTAGTCCCGCTCGCGCGGTTCGTTGGGCGGCTGGTTGGTGTAGATGATGATGCCGATGCCGGTGATGATGAACATGGCCAGCAGGCCGATGAACTCGTTGCCGCGCCGGTAGGCGTGCCAGAACAGGCCGATGAGGCCGAACAGGAAGGGCAGCATGAAGTAGACGTTACGCGCCTCGTTGTTCTTCTCCGCCTCGGGCAGTTCGCCCTGCGGCCCCAGGCGGGCGTTGTCGATAAAGGGGATGCCGCTGATCCAGTTGCCGGCCGATTTATCCCAGCTGTAAAAACCCTGCGTACCGTTCTGGCGGCCGCTGAAGTTCCACATGAAATAGCGCCAGTACATCCACCCCAGTTGGTAATTGATGAAAAAGCCGACGTTGTCGCCGAAATTGGGGCGGTTGCTGGGCAGGCTCTGGTCGGGGCTGAGGCCCATCCACTGCTTGTAAATATCGGGGCGGCCCTGCGTACCGTCGCTCATGCGCGGAAAGAGGGTGGTTTCGTTGTCCCGGTAGAGCGGCGTCACCTTGTAGTTGGTGTACTCGTAGCGGTCGCCGACTAGGCCGTAGCGGTCTTTGATGACCTGGTCGTAGGGCGATGCCTTAAACGACGGCCCCATCAGCAGGTCACGCTCACCGTACTGCTCGCGGTTGATGTAGGGCAGCAGGCTGGTCACATCGGAGGGCGAGTTCATGTTCACCGGCGGCACCGCATTGGCGCGGATCACCACCACGCCGATGGTGGAAAAAGCGATCACCAATAGCGCGATACCCACGAAGATTTGTTGCATCAGGGCCTTGCCGTGCTTGTCGGCATAGCTTAGTCCGAACACGATAATGGCCGCCACGATGAGCAGGGCCGGAATAATCCCCGAGTGCACGGGCAGCCTCAGGTAGTTTACCATCGGGATCTCGAAGACTTTCCAAAGATTAGGAATACCGACGATCACCACGGACTGCACAAATACGATCAGCACCAAACCGGCAATGGACGCGACGCCCATGCCCAGGATACTGGTTTTCTCGTATTTCTTGAAGTAATAGAATAGTGCCATGGCCGGGGCCGTCAGCAAACTGAGCAAGTGAACGCCCACCGAAAGGCCCATCGCAAAAATGGTGAACAGCAACCACCGGTCCGCGCGGGGCGTATCGGGCAGCACGTACCAGCGCACCATCGACCACAGCGTGAGGGCCGTAAAGAAGGTAGACATGGCGTACACCTCGCCCTCCACGGCCGAAAACCAGATGGAGGAACAAAAAGCCGTGGCCAGACCGGCCGCCAGACCGCCGCCGAACAGCGCGATGTCGCCGCCCAGGTCGTCGTCCTCGGGTTCGTGCCGGCCGTAAAGCGCCAGCTTACCCAGGTGAATGCTCACCCAGGCCACGAAAGCCGCCGTAAAGGCCGAGCAGATGCCGCTCATCAGGTTAACGGAGAAGGCGATATCCTCCGGGTTATCGCTGAAAATCTCGGCAAACCACGTGAAGATCCGGCCGATCAGCAAGAACAGCGGTGCCCCCGGCGGGTGCACCACCTGCAGCTTCTGCGCGCCGAGGATAAACTCGCCGCAGTCCCACAGGCTACCCGTGCGCTCAACGGTGAGGAAGTAAACAAAGGCGGAAATGAGAAAAACTACCCAACCGGAAAGCTGCTGTAGTCGGTTTAACTTACCCATAAGTGGTGCTGGTCTAGGGGGTGGTAACGGCGGTCCGTTGTGATTTGGGCGCAAAGTTACTAAACTCCCACGGCCCGGAGGGGGGCGGGGGGTAAATTACTTGGGGGCAGGGATTGAAGGGGGGACAAGGAATGAAGGATGGAGGGGGGGACAAGGAATGAAGGCACGTATTTTCTTTCGGGCGTGCCCCCTCCCTGCCGGTCGGGGTCGGCACCTTCCGGGCTTCGCTGTTCGCTCGGTGCTGCGCACTGCCTTGTTTCGGGCAGGGGCAAGCCCTGTCCCTACACGCGGATCACCCTCCAGGCGCCTCACGCTCTTAACCAATCTGCTCATTAAAGTAGGCCGCAAACCCCTCCAAATCCATCGCGCCCAGGTCCTCGCCACCCTGAACGCGCACGCTCACCTGGTTGCCCTCGCTTTCCTTCTCGCCCACGATGAGCATGAAGGGTACGCGCTTCAGCTCGGTATCGCGGATCTTGCGGCCGATGGTCTCCGACCGGTCGTCGACGTAGCCGCGGATGTCGTGGCCGGCCAGGCGGGTCTTGACGGTTTCGGCGTAATCGTTGAAGCGGTCGCTGATGGGCAGGATGGCGAACTGGTCGGGGGCCAGCCAGAGGGGGAAACGGCCGCCGGTATGCTCGATCAGGATGGAGATGAAGCGCTCCAGCGACCCAAAGGGTGCGCGGTGGATCATCACCGGACGGTGGGCGGCGTTGTCGGCGCCGATGTACTCCAGCTCGAAGCGTTCGGGCAGGTTGTAATCCACCTGTACGGTGCCCAGCTGCCACGAGCGGCCCAGGGCGTCCTTGATCATGAAGTCCAGTTTCGGACCGTAGAAGGCCGCTTCGCCCAGTTCGGTCACGGTCTCGATGTCGATCTCCTTGCAGGCGTCGATGATGGCTTGCTCGGAGATGTCCCAGTTCTCGTCCGAGCCGATGTATTTCTCCGGCGTCTCGGGGTCACGCAGGCTGATCTGGGCGGTTACGTCGTCAAAACCGATCACCTTCAGTACGTCCTGCACGATGTGGACCACCTTGATGAACTCGTCCTTTACCTGCTCGGGCATGCAGAAGATGTGGGCATCGTCCTGCGTGAAACCGCGCACGCGGCTCAGGCCGTGCAGTTCGCCGCTCTGCTCGTAGCGGTAGACGGTGCCGAATTCGGCCAGGCGCAGCGGCAGTTCCTTGTAACTGCGGGGGCGGAATTTATACAGCTCGCAGTGGTGCGGGCAGTTCATCGGCTTCAGCATGAATTCCTCGCCCTCGCGGGGCGTCTTGATGGGCTGGAAGCTGTCCTCGCCGTATTTTTCGTAGTGGCCGCTGGTGACGTAGAGTTCCTTCTTGCCGATGTGGGGCGTGGCCACCTGCTGGTAGCCGGCGTTGTCCTGCTTGTTTTTCAAATAGTCGATCAGCCGCTCGCGCAGCTGGGCGCCGCGGGGCAGCCACAGCGGCAGGCCCGCGCCCACGCGCTCGCTAAACATGAACAGCTCCAGTTCCTGCCCCACTTTACGGTGGTCGCGCTTTTTGGCTTCCTCCAGCAGTTCCAGGTATTCCTTCAGGTCCTTGGCCTTCGGAAAGGTCACGCCGTAGATGCGGGTCAGGGTGGGGTTGTCTTCCTTGCCGCGCCAGTACGCGCCGGAGACTTTCATCAGTTTGACGGCCTTGATCGCTCCCGTATTCGGGATGTGCGGACCGCGGCACAGGTCGGTAAATCCGCCCTGGGTGTAGAAGGAGATGGTGCCGTCCTCCAGTTCGTCCAGCAGTTCCAGTTTGTAGGGGTCGCCCTTTTCCTTAAAAAAGGCGATAGCCTCGTCCTTGGGCACCTCGCGGCGCACGAAGTCGTTTTTCTGTCGCGCCAACTCGGTCATTTTCTGCTCGATCTTGCTGAAATCGGCGGTCGAGAGCGTCCGGTCGCCCAGGTCGACGTCGTAGTAGAAGCCGTCTTCCAGGGCCGGCCCGATACCGAATTTAACGCCGGGGTAGAGTTCCTCCAGGGCCTCGGCCATCAGGTGGGCCGATGAGTGGCGAAAGGTCGCGCGGCCCTCCTTGTCGTTCCAGGTCAGCAGTTGCAGGGCGGCATCGCGGTCGATGGCGCGGTCGGCGTCCACGGCCTTGCCGTCCAGTTTGGCGGCCAGCACGTTGCGCGCCAGTCCGCTACTAATGGACTCGGCCACCTGCATGGGCGTTACGCCGCTTTCGTATTCCCGCACGCTTCCGTCGGGGAGGGTGATGTTGATCATGTTCAGCTTGTTTGCCCCCGCCCGGACGGCCTGACAACGGTCGGCTCGGCGCAGGGAGGCGCAAAGGTAGTGGTTTTGGTAAAGTGTGTGGTTTGACGGGGTCGCGACGCCCACGTCGGGTGCGCGCAGGCGCGACTGCATCCCGCATGCGTGCCTGCGGCACGCCTTGCGACCGGAGGTGGCGCGAGCCAAACCCGCGTGACCGGAGGTCGAGCACCAACCGGGGTCCCGACGCCCGCGTCGGGTGCGCGAATGCGGAAGTGCATCCCGCACGCGGCCTGCGGCACGCCTCGCGACCGGAGGTAGGCGCAGAGGGGCGCGAAAACCACTTGATCACGGAGATTGCCAATTCAACAGGAACCCGCAAGAGAGACGGGGAATCACCAATCTTGGGGTCGATCCTTCCTTGGCGAAGGGTAAATCTGCTCACATTCAACAGACATAGGCTGTCCAATCTATTTAGGTTTACAGACAGATTTTACTCGGACAACTTACCGTCACCCACTCTTGCAGGGGACGGGGACAGGTCCTTCTAAAGCGAAGGGCAAAACCTGTACTAGCTCTCGCCTCTAAACTGGCAGCAAACTACACCATGTTATGAAGATCTTACTCCTCGTATTACTTGTGGCTTTTGCAGGAATGTCAACACTTACCTCTCAGCAGAATTTGATTCCTAATCCAGATTTTGAGGAGTATTATGACTTGTGATTACGATGCAATTCAGACTTGATTGGATAACGTGATTCCTAATTGGAAAGCGAGGGTGATTACACCAAATTATTTTAATACGAATTGTCAGATAACCCCCCATCCACCCCTAAACGGAAACAGTTTTTTGTCCATTCTATCCGTAGAAAGTACGTATTTCGATTCGTCTGGTCATCAGTTTAGATATTATGCACAAGTTGAGTTACTTAATCCAATAGAGTTGATGCGGCCAATGTTAACAACCTGCAACCTATAACTGCTTAGTAATGAAATAGTTCCAAAGTCCAGCACAAGTTCCTGTTACAGTATTAAAAATATCAAAGTCATGGATTCTGCAAGTATTCGACATGATGTCAAATCTTTTCATCCCACCAATAGCGTGCTCGACTTTAATTCTGACTTTTGCTAATTGTCGATTACTCTCTTTTTGCTCTTCAGTTAATTCTCCACCTCTAGGCTTTTTTGCCGGAATGTAAGTCTTGGCATTAGGATAAGGTTTTTCAAAACCTTGATATCCTGAATCAACTCGAATTGTAAACGGATCAAACCAAGATTCACCGGGAGGAAATTCTTCTTTAAGAATTGAGAAATCATGTGATTTGCCGACATAAAGATAACTAACATAATGAATGTATTTATCCATTGTACTTATGATCAACGTTTTAGCTGTGTGATGCTTTTTCTTTCCGCTGTAAAATAATTTTTGTTCCTCCTGATTAGAAGGGCGTTGAATATACTGCTCCGTACCATCAAGAATTAGGGTTTCACCTTTTGTGAACTGATTATGAAAATACTCAATATCAGTGAAATCTCTTATCGGAATGTACCCCTCAACTTCAAGAGTATCGTGTACAATTGCAATGCCGTCTCTGAATTTCCTCAACGCATTTGCTTGATCAAGATTGATTATAAAACCAAATAAATCAAAAGTAATTCCTGATTTTAAAACCATCAATGTCGCAAATATCAATTCTTTAAGCGATTTGAAACGAGTGGATTTTTTATTAGGATTTAATGAAATTCTATGCTCGTAACTGCAGCCATCTCTTTCAAGTAAAAAGTTAGCACATAAATCATGAAGATGTATAAAATGCTCATTATCAAGGCCTATGACTGCTTGCCATTCTCGGGCAGATGTTGGATATCGAACTTCAGATAGCATTTTAGCTCAAAGATACGGAGTTAACATTGGCCGCATCAAGTCTAATTAATGAAAATAAGAACTATTATATGGAATATTACGTAAGACAAACTTACGATTCTATACATGCTCATTCTCACTTAGGAGTCTTATTTGCAAATGAACTGGTTCCTGAGGTTTCGTTTCCTGTCTCGCCTCCGTTTTATCCTATACTAGTTGATCCACAGTTGGAGGTAGATTCGATAATTCATGCGTACGGGGAGTGGAAAAAAATAAGCCATTGCTACACTCCAGATCAATCTTATTCTACTTTAACTATTGGGTGCTTTCAATCCTTAGATTCCATCTTGCGAAGCGATCCCGGATTATTTGCTTTTTACTCCTACGACGCCTTCTACCTCATCGAAATACCCGACACCCTCCAACTCGTCAGCACCCCCACCCGCGACACGATCTGCGCCGGGGAGTGTGTCACGTTTTCCTCCAACCACAGCCGAGTGCCGGGAGACTTTTTGTGGGACCTGCCGGGATCGGACCTCGGCAGTGCCGCGGATTCGGTGGTGACGGTCTGCTACGACCAGCCGGGCACCTATGCCGTGGGCCTGAGTACCGACCACTGCCACGGCACCTATAGCCGCACCTGGCCGGAGGCCGTGGTGGTGCTGCCCCGCCCCAGCCAGACCGGCGGGGCCGCTCAAACTTACCGACTCTTGCGCGGGGAAAGCCTGCCGCTGGAAATCTGCGACAACTCGCTCGACTGGACCGTCAGCTGGTCGCCCGCCGCCGGATTGAGCTGTACGGACTGCCCCGACCCCGTGTACGGCGGCACCGAATCGGTACAACTGACGGCCGTGATCTCGCTGAGCGGGGCCTGCCCCGATACCTGCCGCTACGCCATCGAGGTGGTGGACGGCGCGGCCGCCGCCTTCAGCGCGGAAGAGCCGAGCATCTGCGCGGGCGAGTGCTTCCGTTTCCAGAATAACAGCACCGCTGCCACCCGCCCCATCCGCTTCGGCCCGGCCGACGACTTGCGCGAGGTGCCGGCCGGCCGGCCGATGCTCGAATACTGCCCCCCGGAAGCGGGCACCTACGAGCTGCTCTTCATCGTGGGCGGGGAATTAAATTCGGACACGTTTATCATCAGTGGTCTGGTCGCCCGATCCGCCCCCGTCCCCGTGGCCGTGCAACGGGATTACAGCACCACCGTGGACGATCTTCTCACCCTCTTCCCCGGTTTCGAGGCGGAAACCTACCGCTGGCAGGTCCTTTCCGGCAGTCTGGAACTGGACTGCCCCGCCTGCCCCCGCGTCGGCGTGACGCCCTTCGTGAGCGGGACCGTCCAACTCACCGCCGCCAACGGTGCCTGTTCGGACAGCCTGCTTTACCAGATCGAAGTGGCCCGCCAACCGGCCCTGATTTACCTGCCCAGTGCGTTCTCCCCCAATGCCGACGGCATCAACGATACCTTCCGCGCCTACGGCCGCTACTTCGAGGTCGCCGACCTCCAGATCTACGACCGCTACGGCGGGCTGCTGCACCGGTCCAGCGGCCCCGCCGCCGCCTGGGACGGCCGCTCGGGCGGCCGTCCCGTGGTGCCGGGGGTGTACGTGTACGTGCTGCGCTACCGGAATATTTACGGCGAGGAAGGAGTGGAATCGGGGAGCGTGGTGGTGACGGGGGGGAGGAATGAGTGATGGGGGGGGGCGACGCCCACGTTGGGTGCGCGCAGGCGCAATTCTTATAACGCCAGATTCTCAAATGCTTGGTTCTCAGGAAGTAAAAATTTAGACACGTCCTTAGCCTGAAATACATAAGTGCCCCTCCCGCTCCGGCTGCATCAACCGGGGTTAGGACAAGATACCGGCTGATTAGCCAATTCGGTAACCAACCTCATTAACTTCTGCCTGGCCCAAAGCAACCAGTGTATCCAGTAAACTTTCGGCTTCGCTTAGTTTCTTTTTGGTCAGTTTCGGTTTGAAGGCCGTGGCAATTGCTGGTAGCGGCAACGCTCCGTCGGCGGTAGTTAACAGCTCGCGGAGTACGGTGGCTCGTTCCGCCAGGGTAGCGGGCCATTTCAGTTCTTTGGCGATCACGACAAGGGGTGCCGCATCCGTAGCCAGCTCCAGCGAAGATTGTACCCCGACGACTTCATCGGGTGCCTGGTACTCGGGGCGGAGCCAGCGGACCAACCCGCGTGCTTCCTCGGCGGCGCGCTCGGCGTTGAGGTCTACGAGGCGTTGCAGGATTTCCTGTTCGGGTAAATCTACCGGCCAGCCGTAGGCCGCCGCCACCGCAGCGTCCAACTCATCGTGGATTTCTTTGAGAATGCCGACCAAACCGTTCTGGTGAATTTTCTTTTCCTTCTCATCCAACGGTTCTGCGGCCCGGAGCTTTTCCAGGACGTTGTACATGCCCGTCATGGTTAGTTTCGGGTGCTGGGCTTGTTGGCGTTTGCGGTGGGCGTCGAGGCGTTCGGCGAGGGTGCGGATGGTGGCTTTTTGAGGGTCGGTGGGGGTTGGGAAGGGGAAGGTTTCGAAGCAGCGGGTTTTGTTGTAGCGAGGTGTTGGGCCGAGTATTCCACCTTGAGATAAAGTCCAAGTGATATGGATTAGCGAAGAGACTATGCCAAATGTATAGTTATTCATTTGAGATATAATGGCTAGAGAGCCATCTGGAATAGTAGACTCTACATCTTCAAAAACAAAAAATCTGTATTTTGACACTTCGCTAGTAGCAATATACTTGCTAATATCTAAAAATGAATTTCTTAAATTGGTTCTAGGTTCCATGAAAATCCACCATAGTTCTCTATAAGACTGGCGTCGACTGATATCTCTCAGTGGTTTTACCTCATTTAGCAACTTTTGATAAGCCTGTGGATAGTTTGATTTTAGTTCATCCTTGGATAAACCAAATGTATCAATACATATTCTTTTAGGCTTTCTCTTAGTAAGATCACTTCCTGCTACAAGAGTTTTTAAAATACTTTCTATATGAGGATTTTCAGATTTCCATAAATTAGCTGTTTCTTCATCAAGGAGAAATCCTGCACCTCCTAATTTAACTCCTTGAAAAGCTATGCTTTTATTTGATTCAAGCGGTTTAGATGAAGCGACATTTGGGCCTATTGTGAGATCGGCAGAAATAAGCCCAGATAGTGTTTGAAATTGAATTTGGTAATCACCTCCATCAAGTTTGTATTCTTTTATGCACTTTTCAACAACTCCAATTGAGTCTTCTTGACTTGCAACAGCTAGCGCGATTCTTACTGCAGCTCCATCTGCTGTATCTACCCACGGATGATCAGAAATTGCATAATTTATGACCAATCCTTTAATCAAAAGGTCTGCAATGATTTTTCTATTCTTATGCTGAACGATGCTATTTGTAGTAATTAAGCCGAGTCGAGCTGCTTTTTTGTCAATTACAAGTTTGCCTGATTTGTACCACCAATACATCACAAAATCACAAGCAGGCAATTCTTTATAAACGTTACGCAAAGTCTCTGTATATTCATCTCCAAGCGTGTCACGCATTCGTTTCTCCCCAATAAACGGCGGATTCCCCACAATAAAATCAGCCTTTGGCCACGTAGTAGCTCTGGGATTGATGTACTTCATCACCGGAACCTGGGCGGTATCGTCGGGTACTTGTTCGCCGGTGACGGGATGGGTTTTGTGGGTTTCTCCGTCCCAGCGGGTGATGGCCTTGCCCTCGTTATCCAACACTGCTTCTATGGAGTCCCAATCCAGGACGGCGTCGCGATTTTCGATGTTGTGGTAGTCCCTTATAACGGGATCACCGATGTCGCTCAGGTTGCCGGTGCTGCGCAGGTGCCACTGGAGGAAGCCGATCCAGAGGACGAGTTCGGCGATCTTGGCGGCGCGGGGGTTCAGCTCGATGCCCAGCATGTTTTCGGGGGTGATGGTGGCTCCGGTGAGGCCGATGCTGATCTGTCCCTGCCCCAGTTCGCGGAGGACATTGCGCACTTCCCCTTCCAGTCGTTTGAGCAGTTCGAGGGTAACGTAGAGGAAGTTGGCCGAACCACAGGCTGGATCGAGGACGCGGATGTCGGCCAGGCGCTGGAGGAATTTTTCGACTTCGGCGATGGCCTTGTCGTTCTCCTCTTCGTTGGCGTAAGTGAGGGCGGCGGCCTGGATGCTTTCCCATTCCCTGCGCAGCGGCTCCATGATGGTGGGCTGCACGAGACGTTCTACGTAGGCGCGGGGCGTGTAATGTGCGCCTAACTTGTGGCGTTCGCGGGGATTGAGGGCGCGTTCCAGCAGGGTACCAAAGATGGCGGGTTCTACTTCGCGCCAGTCGCTTTCGGCGGCCTCCACGAGCAATTGGATCTGGTCTTCGTTGAGTTCCACGGCGGTGGTATCGGCAAACAGCCCACCGTTGAAGCGGCGAATTTGAGTGTTTAAAGCCAGGGAATAGCCACCGGTATTCATTTTGTCCCACAGCTCGGTAATCCTGGGCAGGAACGCAGCGGGTTTGCGGCGGCATTCTTCGAGCAGGCGGGTGAAAGAATGATCATCCAATAGTCCCACATCTTCGGCGAACATGGTAAACAGGCAGCGCATGAGGAAGCCGGCGACGACTTCGGTTTCGTGCTGTCCTTCCAGGCTTTTGGCGAGGGCTGCGAGGCGGTCGGCAATGAGTTTGGTAACTTTTGCACTGCGGCGGGCGGGGTCCAGGCTCAGCGGGTCGGTCCAGATGAGGCGGAGGCGTTCACGAATTTCTTCGTTGCCCAGCTCGCTAATGTTGATCCGGTAGTTGTTCGGGTCGGGGAACGGCTGATAGTGGCCACCGGCGCGGCTCCAGTCGGCATAAACGGCGATGGAGTGGCCAACGTCGGCAACCATAATGAAAGCGGGGCGGCCGTTGGTGATCTCATCGTCGGCCAGGAGGCGGGCGTAATTTTCGGCCTGGTTTTTGGCCTTGGTCATGGCGGTGTCCCAGCTTTTGGTGCCGCGTTTTCCGTGTCCGGTTTTGCGGGCTTTCTGCCGTTGTTGTCCGGCCAGTGAAAGTGCCTTGTCTCCTTCGGTGGCGGATGCACCTTGTTTGTTTTCCAGAATAAAATGACCGCGTTTGTAGCAGTCGATGAACTTCAAATTCCCGTTGCGACCCCGTACTGACTTTTCAAAAACGTAGGTATTCCGGCTGGTATCCGGCAAGGTTGGGTCGGGCTTTTCTACGCCGATCAGCTCACAGAGGTCATTGGTAAAACTCTGGGCGTTGGAAGATTCGGCGGCACCGGAGGCGGACCATTTGGTGAGGAAGTCGGGGTGTGAGAGCATGCGTTTTAAAGCTATCTGGTGAGTCGTGGTGAGGCAAAGTACGAACTCGGAGAGTTAATTCAGCAGTAAAGTTACCGACTTTGTGATTACCCTGCGTGGAATTAGTCCCTTCAACCTTTGGGTACACCTACTATTTTACTGATGAAGGGGAAAGTTTTAATAAAAGATAAGGAATGAGTTTATTTACTAATCTACACCATTCCGATGAGTCGGACAAAGAACTTATCTGGCAGGCTCGTGATGGGAAGAAATCGGTGTTCAACAGCCTCATCAAGCGTCACCAGCCTTTTGTTTGGTTCTTCGTCAGGGCTTTCATTTTCCGTTGCATTTAACTTCCTAACGCCAATCCCTAACTGCAGGTATGTTGGATGCGCATTGCCAAGGGACCCCGACGCCCACGTCGGGTGCGCGCAGGCGCAATTGCGCCCCGCGTGCGTGCCTGCGGCACACCCCGCGACCGGAGGTGGCGCGAGCCAAAACCGCGTGACCGGAGGTCACGCACCAACGCGCGACCGGAGGTCACGCAGCCAAGGGTTCGCGCGACCAGAGGTCACACCCCCTGTGCGACCGGAGGTCACGCACCACGCGCGACCGGAGGGAGCGCAGCACTCGTGTGACCGGAGGGAGCGCACCACTCATGCGACCGGAGGTCACGCACCACGCGCGACCGGAGGGAGCGCACCCTTTGCGTGAGGTGCCTGGAGGGCGACGACCGCAGGGAGGCGGTGCGCAGCACCGAGCGAACAGCGAAGCCCGCAAGGGACCGGCCCCGCCATCGGCGGGGACACGCCCAAAATACTTGCTAATAAAAGGTTTTAGCAATCAAGCATCTACCAGGGTAAACGGCTCCGGCATTCCATTGGCGGATGGGCCTGCGGCAGACCTCACTAGCGGGGGTCACGATTTTTACCCCTATCTGCCCCCCACCCGGATCACGTTCGCGCTCGAATTTGCCTTATCCTCGCTCCACTTCTCCAGACTGGGGCAACCCTCGTAGCGGGGGTCGATCCAGATATAGGTGGCGTTGAGGCGGCCCTCGATCCAGTCAGAAAGATGGACATTTTGCTTAGATTGCTTGGTGGCCGTCTGGATTTTGGCGTAGTCCTGCGAGAGGCCGGCGCGGTGGGGTTTGGTGCGGCTCTGGAGCTGTACGATGCGCAGCAACGTCTCGCGGCGCGGGCCGGTATACTCCAGCGCACCGCTGATGCCGCCGACCTTCATCGTGTCGATGGTAAAGTAGATGCCGGGGTCCAGGTCGCCGACCTCGAAGAAGGTGTTGCCGGTGGCCTGGCTGACCATGCGACCGTCGTTGGTGTACGACTGCTGTTCCTTATCACCGAACCGCTTGACGGCGCGGCTGAAACCGATCGAATCCACGCGGATAAGGTGGGCGATGCTGTCCAGGTACGCTTTGCCGCGCTGAATGTCGTCGTCCGAAACGGTGGGCATGAGCAGGATGTGGCTTACGCGGATGGAGCTTCCCCGGCGGCCGTCGAGGCGCAGCACGTGAAAACCGAATTCGGTCTGGATCACCTCGCTCATCTCGCCCGGTTCCAGATTGTAGGCCGTGGCCTCGAACTCGGGCACGTAGCGACCGCGACCGGCCCAGCCCAGGTCGCCGCCGGCCTGACCGCTGCCGTCCATGCTGAATTTTTTGGCCGCTTCCTCAAAGGGCAGGGTGCCCGCTACGATCTCCGCGCGGATCTCTTCCAGTTTGGTGCGGGTGCGTTCCATTTCGCCTTCGTTGGCTTTGGGCACGTAGACGATCTCGCCGATCTCTACCTCCGAATTGAAATAGGGCAGGCTATCCTGCGGAATCTCGGCGAAGAACCGTTTCACTTCCGAGGGCGTTACCGTCACGCTATTGACCACCTGGCCGCGCATCCGCTCCACCAATAGCTGGTTGCGCAGGTCCTCGCGGAAGCGTTCTTTTACTTGAACCACGCTCTGGCCGTAGTAATCCTCGAACTGCTGGCGGTCGTCGTTCATGTAGGCCAGGATGCGGCTGATCCGTGCTTCCAACTGACGTTCTACCTCGTCGTCGCCCACCTCGATGGAATCGAGTTTCGACTGGTTCAGTAGCAGGCGGGTGGTCAGGAGCTGGTCCAGGAAAATACAGCGGGCATCCTCCGGCAGATCGGCCTGTTCGCTGGCGGCCAGGGCGTACTGCTCCTCCAGTTCGGAGAGCAGGATGTACTCCGCGCCGACAATACTGATCACCTTGTCGATGATCTCGGAGGGCTGGGCGGCCAGGCGCGGGGCCAGGGCCGTAAGGAGGCAGAGGGTGAGCAGGGCGGTAAGCAGTCGTTTCATAGCGGTAAAGAGTCGGTTTCCGGGCGGGCCGGTTGGTCGTTAAACCTAGTTTGTGAACGTTTCCACGTTATTGCGGCGCAGTTCGCGCTCGAATATTTCTTCCTTGGCCGTTTCCAGCAGTTGTAGTTTGCGGTTGTGCAGGATCACCTTGCGGGCCTGCTCCTCGATATAGCCCAGCGGGGCGATCTCCCGCCGGTTGCGCGTCTCGAACAGCTTGAAGTAGTACTGGTACTGACCGTCCTGCTGCGTAAACTCGCGCTTGGAGTTAACGTTGCCGGTCGTGAGTGTACCCTCGGGTAGTTGGCGGGCCACCTCTTCCAGGCTGTACCAGGCGGAGGTGTTGACCAGGCCCACGATGGCAAAATCGCGGCAGTATTTCTCCAGTGCCGTGGTATCTTTCACCTGCCCGTTATTCCACAGCTCGCGCAGGCGGGCTACTTCGGGCGTCGGGTAGGGCACTTTAATGAAGAAGCAACGCACGATGGGCGTTTCCAGTTGGTACTGCTCCTTGCTGTTTTCGTAGTAGGTTTCCAATTCTTCCCGCGTAATGGTGGAATCCAGCAGCTCGTCCACCAGTGCCCGCTCAAAGGAAGAGCGAACGAGGCTGGCCCGGTAATCGCGCACCAGCCGGTCGATATTCATGTCGCTGCGCAGCTTGCTTTCCGATTCTTCGATCATCACGGCGTCGCGCACCCACCGCCCCACAAAGGCGTCGATGATGATGGTGCTATCCTCGGGCGTGGCATTGCGCGGAAACATGCCCTCCAGTTCCGCCAGCCGCAGCTCGCGGGTGTGCACGCGCGCCAGCACCCGGTCGCCGGGTTGCCCCTCGTCCGAATCGCCGCAGCCCGCCGCCGCTACCAGTAAAAAGATCGCGATCGCCCCGATCCGGCCCTGCACCTCCCGCATTACTTTTTGATCAGGCTATTAAATACGTCGCGGTTCACTTCCACCGGAAAACGCTCGGCCAGATCGGCCACCCACTTGCGCTCCAGTTCGTCCTGGTAATCGGCTATCACGTAGCCGCGGGCCTCGTCCAGTTCTTTCTGGGCGGCGGGCATGGTGCCCTCGATTTTATAGAAGGTGAAGTACTTGCCGTCTTTGCTGCGGTCCATATCGGTCACGGTGCCGGCCTGCCAGCTTTTGCCCTCCAGGGCCTGCAAGCGACCTTTTTCGTAGGTATCGGTTTGCGCGGTCACGGCATCGTTGCCCTCGCCAAACTTGGCCAGCACGGCGGCGGGCGGGTTCTTTTCCGCAAACACCATCACGTCGCGCACCAGGTGTTGCGCCCGTGCGGGTACGGTATAGAGCGTCACTTCGCCCCGTTCGGACCAACGGTATTTTTCGCGGTGGTCGCTAAAGTAATCCACCAGCCCCAGGGTATCTTCCGATGCCTTGTCCCACACTTCGATCTTGGTGGCCTCGAACAGCAAGATGCCTTCCTCGTACTCGCGCATCAGCGCGGCAAAGGCGGGGTAGTTCTTCTCCAGTTGCGTTTCTTCGTAGCGCAGCAGGTGGTCCTCCAAAAAGCGGTCGTACAGGTCATTGGCTACCACCGATGCCGACCCACCGGCACTACGCTGCACGCGCTCGCGGTTCGATTTTTGCAGGTACTGCTGGAAATCGCCCATCGTCACCAGGTAGTCGTTACCCAACCGGAACAGTTCGTCGGCACTCTCGGGGTTGGGGGCTTTCCAGCGGAAGCTCAGGAAGCTCGTGTCCACTAGTTCGGCGATGTACTGGCCGCGCAAACGACCATTCTCCTTTAGCTTAGCGCGCTCGGCAATTTGCACCAGCATACTTTTGCGGGCCTCCTCAAAGCGGGGGTCCGCCTTGACGGCCGTCTCGATCCGGGCGCGTTCCTCGGCCAGCGGCTTAATGTCGCGGCGCGAGATCTGGCGGATAATGTGCCAGCCCAGTTTACTCTGCACCGGCTTCGAGTAGTCGCCGTTCTCCTTCAGCCCGAAGGCCGCTTCCTCGAAGACCGGTTCGTAGCGGTTGATTCCGAAAAAGCCGATGTAGCCGCCGTTAAGGGCCGTGCGCCGGTCGTCCGACTTACTGCCCGCCAACGATTCAAAATCCACGCCCGCCTCCAGGGCCGTATAAATACTGTCTATCCGCTGTTTGGCGGCCCTGGCATCGCCGCCCTCGGGCGTCCGCACCAGAATGTGCGCGATCTCCATCTCGCCCCGCGCCGGGCGGCGGCCGTTCACCCGCAGCAGGTGGTAGCCGGCGGCGGTGCGGATCGGCCCCACCACCTCATTCAGTGGCGCGGTATAGGCCGCTTGTTCCAGCGCATACAGTCCCTTCGGAAAGAGGGCCGTAATGTAGCCCACGCGGCCGCCCTTATCCTTCGAGTAGGTGTCGGCCGAAAACTCGGCGGCCAGCGTCTCGAATTTCTCTTTTTTCAGCCGCTTTTTCACGTCCAGTGCCCGCTGGTACACGGCCAGCGTATCCTGATCGGCCACGCCCACGGGCAGTTGGAACAAAATATGACTGATGTCCACGTCCTGCTTCACGTGCGCATACGCCTCTTCCACCAGGCGGTCGGTAATGGCGCGGTCCACCAGGTAGCTGTCGGCCAATTGACGGCGGTATCCGGCCAGTTCGGTTTGCAGCACTTTCACGGTATCCAGGCCCATCTCGTGGGCGCGGGCCACCTTCAGCTTGAACCGCTGGTACAGGTCCAGGTACTCCTGCATATCGGCGCGGGCAAAACTCGCCTCCTCCCCATTGGTCTTCGAGTAGATGTACATAAACTCACCGGCCGTCACGGCCTTACCGTCCACGGTAAACAGGGTGCGGGTGTCATTTTGCGCGGGCACGGCCGCAACGGCGCAACACAAAAGGAGTAAGCAGGCAATAAAACGAGTGGTTCGCATGGCAATTCAACGGATTAGATGGTGGGGGGATGCCCCTCATTCAGGGCCGCAAAGGTAACAAATTTGGGACCGGGATTATTGTTTCGGGCGTGTCCCGGCCAAAAGGCCGGGCCGGTCCCCTCCAGGCTCGCTGTTCGCTCGGCCGCTACGCGTCTCCTTCCTCCGGTCGGCCCTTCCGGGCACCTCACGCGGGTGGCGGAAGCAAGGATTCCGGCTCGTTATCGTTGCTTTTCCAGGTTCGGATCATTATAAGGGCTCATCCAATCAACTGTCCGCTCATGAAACTGCTCGTCTATCCATGTTTTCTCAGCTTACTACTTAACCTGCATTCCTGCCAAAAACCCGGAACGGTTTCCCTCGATGAAGCCACGTACCGGGCCGTATGCGAAAACCTGATAAAAAATAATACGCGTTTAGCGGAGGATATATCTAGACTGCGTATGGAGATGAGAGAAATCCTTGAAGTTGAATACCGCAAGCAGTTAGCGGATGTAATCTTACCTTATTTCGATACCATACCCGCTATATCGGCAGATTTCGAACAACTGATTTTTACTCAATTAGACGACCGTAATTTTGCTGACCGCTCAGTACTCGTAGAAGCCGGTCGACTTTACCGTCAGGATATCTATACTTTCCTGTTAGCCTATTTAAGACGCAATGATGAAGTACTTTCCTTGCACGGTAGAAGTGTAGAAGTTGCCGATAGCTATCTGGAGCAACTCGTGACCGAAATTATTACTATTCCTGAACAAAAAATTGATCGACTTTTACTACTCAATATGCTCAATCAATTGAAGCAAAATGAGTTGAGTTTATTGCAAAACATCAGTTATTCGTTTTGTTATCGTCCACTTTATTATTGATCTTGATTTCCTATTCCACTAGCAGATGCTTAACAGTAAGAGTGTGGGCGAAAAAAATCCAGTCCGTGAAAAAATGATCCACGTGCGCAGCTACTATCATTCAGCAACAAGCCCCCTTCTCCCCCCCCCTCGCGTGAGGTGCCCGGACGGGGCACGCGGTAGCGGGCAGCCCGCAGGGCCAAGGCGACAGCCGCGCCGGCAGGGGACCGACCCGGCCTTCGGCCGGGGCACGCCCCCTTTTAGAGCGTGTCTAAATTTTTACTTCCTGAGAACCAAGCATTTAAGAACCTGGCGTCATAAAAACTGACTTACGTAACCCGCTATGCGCGCACCACGAAGTAGCCGCGAAGCGAATTTTTTATCTAGCCAGAACCCTAACCACGAAGTAGCCGCGAAGCGAATCATTGATCCTCAGTTCTTAAAAATTTTAGACACGCTCTTAAAAGACTACCCGTAACATACGGTCCTTGCCGGAAAAGTCTTTTCGCAGTTCGATCTCCTTGCCGCCTAATTGGTTCGCCAGCTCCCCTACCCCACTAGCATTGAATTCATTGCACTCGAATAATACTATCACGGGACGAATCCCCGCTACGGCGATTTTGAGAATGCGGCGGTAGAAAATGAGCGGATCGTTATCCTCAACGAACAGAGCAATATCCGGCTCATGCAATAGTACGGTGTCGGTCATTAACTGTCGCTCGCGGTGGGGGATGTAGGGCGGGTTGCTGATGACCAGGTCGTAATCCAGGGCGGGCAACGGGTCGGCCAGCGCGTCTACCCGCTTGAATTGGACGGTGACCGCGCCCAGTTCCACGGCGTTACGACGGGCCACCACCAGTGCCTCCTCGCTTACGTCCCAGCCGATGATTCGCAGTTCCTTTTTTGCTGCTTCCAGTGCTATCGTGACGGGGATGCAACCCGAACCCGTGCCGATGTCGAGTACGCTAGTGAGGCTGCGATGCTGTATTTCCTCCAGTGCCCAGGCCACCAGTTCCTCCGTTTCCGGCCGGGGGATGAGCACCGCCGGGTCGACGTAAAAGGGGCGGCCGTAAAAGAAGGCGGTTTGCGTGAGGTACTGCACCGGCTCTCCGGCTAGTAGCGCGGTCTCGATTTGGGCTGCCCGCTCGGCTTCCGCAGCCGTGAACGGCCGGTCCGCGCCGCCGGGCCGGTGCCCAAACACGTCTTCTACCACGGCCCGCGCGATGGCGAGGGCTTCACCTTCACCCCGTGCGGGAGTAAGATGCTGGACGAGGCGGTGGCGGTAGGAATGGAGCATAAAGCGGCGAAGCCGCGTACTTTTGTAGGCGGCGTTGCCGCTGGTAATTACCTGCGGTGATCGTCGCAAGCCCCTCGGAGTTTGGTACTTTAGTACTAAGAGCGTGTCTAAATTTTTATTTCCTGAGAACCAAGCATTTAAGAACCTGGCGTCATAAAAACTGACTTACGTAACCCGCTATGCGCGCACCACGAAGTAGCCGCGAAGCGAATCATTGATCCTCAGTTCTTAAAAATTTTAGACACGCTCTAAGCCTACGCGTACACGCCCCCACCCGGACCTATGGTCCGACCTCCCAGGAGAGGCGACGCATCACACCCCACAAAGCATCCCCTCTGGGGAGGCAGAAACCGTCAGGCTCGGTGGGGGAGCATGAAACACGCGCACCGCACAAGCATAGGCTGAACTCTGAGGAGCCTGCGACGATCACCGCAGGTAATACAAAAGTACTAAATTACCAAGATGCGAAGCATCCTACTAAAGTACGTGGCGCAGCCACCGGCGGCTACGCCGCCCCTACCCCATCCGTTGTTTATAATCCTCGTACCCGAACCGGCGCACGACCTCCAGACTGCCGCCCGGTTTCAGGATAGCCAGATTGGGGTGCGCCACGCCGTTAAACATGGTCGTTTTGACGGTGGTGTAGTGCAGCATATCCTCGAAAACGAGGCGGTCGCCGACCTGGAGGGGTTGCTCGAAGTAGTAGTTGGCCAAAAAATCTCCGGCCAGGCAGGAGATGCCGCCCAGTTGATAAGGAAACCAGCCGTCTTTCATTTCGGCCGAGGCATTTCGGACAACGGGCCGGTAGGGCATTTCCAGCGTGTCGGGCATATGGGCGGTAAAACTTACGTCGAGCAGAGCGATCTGCTGACCGTAGTTGTCCATGATATCCAGTACGCGGGTGACGAGAAAGCCGGTACCCCAGGCGATGGCACTGCCGGGTTCCATGATGACGTGCAGGTGGGGATGCCGCTCGCGGAAGGCGCGCAGGAGGCCGATCAGTTCGTCGCGGTCGTAGCCGGGCCTGGTCATCAGGTGGCCGCCGCCCAGGTTGATCCATTTGAGGTGGGGCAGCCAGCCGCCGAAACGCTCTTCTATTTCCTCGATCAGGGTACCGGTGGTGGCGGCGGGGCTTTCGCAGAGGGTGTGGGCGTGGATGCCCTCCAGGCCGGGCGGGGGCAGGTCGGGCAGGTTGGGCGCGGTCTCGCCCAGGCGGCCGGTGGGTCCGGCGGGGTTATACAGGTCCGTGGCTACGGGCGAATACTCGGGGTTTACGCGCAGGCCCGTACTTAGATCGGGGTAGCGTTCGCGGTCCGACCAGACGGCACGGTGGCGTTCCAGTTCCGTCAGGCTATTGAAGGTAATGTGGCTGCTGATGGCTGCCAGTTTCGGCAGTTCTTCCGGGAAGTAGGCGGGCGAATAGGTGTGCGGGCGGACCCCCATTTCCTCATGGATCAACCGCGCCTCGTTGAGTGAGGAAGCCGTGGCACCGTGCAGGTATTCTCCGATAAGGGGAAAGGTAGGCCAGAACGCGTAGGCTTTCAGGGCCAGAATGATGTGTACCCCGGCCGCCTCGGCTACGCCGGAGACGAGTTCGAGGTTCTGCCGAAGTTTTTCTTCTTCCAGCACGTAGCTGGGGCTGGGGATTTGGTTGATTCCGATAAAGGCCATGGGCAAGCGGCTTCGCCGCGTATTTTAGTAGACACCTTCGGTGGTGTATTTTAGTAGTTTGGATTCAGCCTACGTAAGGGCGGCTTCGCCGCGTATTTTAGTAGGCACCTTCGGTGGTGTATTTTAGTAGTTTGGATTTAGCCTACGTAAGGGCGGCTTCGCCGTGTATTTTAGTGGACACCTTCGGTGGTGCATTTTAGTAGTTTGGATTCAGCCTACGTACGGGCGGCTTCGCCGCGTATTTTAGTGGACACCTTCGGTGGTGTATTTTAGTAGTTTGGATTCAGCCTACGCGGGGCGGCTTCGACCCGTATTTTAATAGGCACCTGAATAGTGCCGTATTGAAGCGGTTTTGATTAAGAATAAACGTAAGTCCAGGCTGAGTCAAAAATACAAAAATACCAAAGGCGAAGCCTATACCTAAATACGCGCGAAGCGCCCTACACCTCCAACTCCACGCCTACCATTTCCTGCCAGGGCAAACCGTGTTCGGCCAATTTTTCGAGGAAGGGGTCGGGGTTTTGCTCTTCCACATTATAGACGCCGGCACCGCCCCACCGGCCGGTCAGGAGCATCATGGCACCGGTCATGGCGGGCACGCCGGTGGTGTAGCTTACGCCCTGGGCGCGGGTTTCGCGGTAGGCCTGGGCGTGTTCGCAGTTATTCCAGATGTAATAGGTGCGTTCTTCACCGTTTTTAATCCCCTTGATGCGGCAGCCGATACTCGTTTTGCCGGTATAATTTTCGCCCAGCTCACCGGGATCGGGTAAAACGGTCTTGAGAAACTCCAGCGGGATGATCTCGCGGCCCTGGTGCATCACCGGCTCGATGCCGGCCATGCCGATGTTCTGGATCACGCGCAAGTGCGTCAGGTACTCCTGCCCAAAAGTCATCCAGAAACGGGCGCGCTTCAGGGTGGGGAAGTTTTTCACCAGGCTCTCCAGCTCCTCGTGGTAGAGGAGGTAGGAATCCTTGGGGCCGATATCCGGGTAGTTCAGCACCTTCATGTGCTCGAAGGGTTCGGTTTCGATCCACTCGCCATTCTCATAATATTTGCCCTTCTGCGTGATCTCGCGGATGTTGATCTCCGGATTAAAGTTGGTCGCGAATGCCTTCCCGTGGTCACCCGCGTTAGCATCCACGATGTCCAGGTAATGGATCTCGTCGAAGAAGTGCTTGGCCGCGTGGGCGGTGAAAATGCTGGTCACGCCGGGGTCGAAACCACAGCCCAGGATGGCCGTCAGGCCGGCTTCCTTAAAGCGGTCCTGATAGGCCCACTGCCAGCTGTACTCGAATTTGGCCTCGTCCTTCGGTTCGTAGTTAGCCGTATCCAGGTAGTGCACGCCGGCGGCCAGGCAGGCGTCCATTATCGTAAGATCCTGGTAGGGCAGTGCCACGTGGATCACCATTTCCGGGCCGAAATCCTGGATCAGTTTCGTCAGTGCGGGCACGTCCTCGGCATCCACGGCGGCGGTGGTGATGTTGTCGTAACCCAGGTCGGTTTTGATGTCGGCGGCTATCTCGTTGCAGCGTTTCACGGTGCGGCTGGCCAGCAGCAGTTCGGAAAAAACCTCGGGGTGCTCGGCGCACTTATACGCCACTACCCGTCCCACGCCTCCCGCGCCGATTATCATCACCTTAGCCATAAACTCGTTCGTATTTTCTTGCCTACCGGGCAATTTTGCCGGGCAAAAGTACAAACCGTAGCTTTAGCAAAGGGTTTGGTGGCCGGTGCGATAAGTTCGCTTTGCGGGGCGGGGGCGGGGTTTTGGGCGTGCCCCCGGCCTGCTGACGCAGGCACGGGGTCGGCGTCTTCCAGGCTTCGCTGATCGCTCGGCACTGCGTGCGCTAACGCCCTTCCAGCCGCCTCACGCAGCGGTACTCGGCCGAAGTTGAATACCTTCGTCTTTCCCAACCACTTAACTTCCCCCGGTAGTCGAGTGCCTTACTGCAGATAATCAACCAGTTCTCCCAGGATTTTCACCTCCCTGGCGGCAAGTGAACCAACCAGCCCATGATCAGAAGCTACCTACTTACCCCCTTCCAGAAGTTCATCCAGATCGAGAGCCTTAGCGGCATCCTGCTATTTTCCGCGTCATTGATCGCCATGCTGTGGGCCAATTCCGCCTACGGAGACAGCTACCAGCAACTCTGGGAGTACCAGGCAGGCATCCGTGTCGAGGATATCGGCTTGGTAAAACCGCTGATCCTGTGGGTAAACGACGGCCTGATGGCCATCTTCTTCTTCCTCATCGGCCTGGAGATCAAGCGGGAATTGTTGATCGGGGAACTCAACACCGTCCGCAAAGCCACCTTCCCCATTTTCGCGGCCATCGGGGGTATCGTGGTGCCGCTGTCGCTGTTCCTGATCCTGAATCAAAACCCCGCAACGGTGGACGGCTGGGGCATCCCGATGGCCACGGACATTGCCTTCTCACTGGCCATCATCAAGGTGCTGGGCAAATCGGTGCCGCTCAGCCTGAAGGTATTCCTGACCGCTTTCGCTATCGTCGACGACCTGGGTGCCATCTGCATCATCGCCATTTTCTACAGTTCGGGCATCAGTTGGCTGTTGCTGGCCTGTTCGTTCCTGTTGCTCGGCCTTCTCTTCCTGCTCTCCTACCGCGGCATTTACATCAAGTACCTGACCCTGATTCTGGGTGTAGTGATCTGGGTGCTGTTCCTCAAATCAGGCATCCACCCCACCATCGCGGGCGTCCTCCTGGCCCTGACCATCCCCATCCGGCAACGCATCGACACCAAGGCCCTGCTGGAAAAACTCCCCCTCATAACCGCCAATATTGCCAATGCCCGGATGAAGGACGAGCAAATCCTCTCCAAGGAGCAACTCCGGGAAGTAGATATTTTAGAGGACCTGGTCGATGATTATCAGTCCCCCCTCCAGCGGCTCGAACACCAGCTGCACGGCTGGGTGGCCTACTTCATCATGCCCATCTTCGCCCTGGCCAACGCGGGGGTCGTCATCAGTTCCGGCATGGAGATCGACGTACCGCTGGTGTGGAGCATCGCCCTCGCGCTCCTGGTCGGTAAGTTAATCGGCATCTCGCTGTTCTCCTTCCTGGCCGTAAAACTCGGCCTGGCCGAACTGCCCCAGGGGTCCAATGCCTGGCAGGTGATCGGGGTGGCCGTCCTGGCGGGGGTAGGTTTTACCATGTCCATCTTCATCGCCAATCTGGCCTTCGTGGAAAATACGGTTTTCATCAGTTCCGCCAAGATCGGCATCCTGATCGGTTCGCTCGCGGCGGGGGTGCTGGGCGCCCTTATCTTGAAGGTGAGTGGTCGGGTAAGGACATAAAAAAAGCAGCTCACGTTCCGATGAAAGCGAGCTGCTAAGAGCGTGTCTAAATTTTTTAAGAAATGAGGATCAATGATTCGCTTCGCGGCTGCTTCGTGGTGCGCGCATAGCGGGTTACGTGAGTCAGTTTTTACGACGCCAAGTTCTTAAATACTTGGTTATCAGGAAGTAAAAATTTAGACACGCTCTAATGACAGCAGGACCATTTGAATGTTAGACACGCTCTTAGCTATCGGCGAACGTGGTGGTAACGGTTTTTTTACGGATAACCCCGCGTGAGGTGCCTGGAAGGGCCGCCGATTAGGCGGAGACCCGGAGGCGTAGCCGCAGGGGCCGAGCGGCAGCGAGCCTGGAAGGGACCGACCCCGGCCCGCAGCGGAGCGGAGGGACGGGGGCACGCCCCAAAACCCTACTGCAAGATGATCTTCAGGCAGTTGCCCCCCGCTACTACCCCCAGCCCACCCTCGACGTTGGTGAAGACGTTGACCGGCTCGGCGAAGGGGTTTTCGTCTACCAGGGAACCCTGAAAACGGGTGTCGAGGTAGCGGAAGTAGGCCGGCTCTATGGTGCAGATGCGGAGGATGTTGCGCGACTCGTTGCGGAAGCCGAATTCCTTAAAGATCAGTCGGTCGCCCTGCCGGTCGGTACCGCGCAGGTAGTCGATCAGATCGCGTTGGCGGGAGGTGACGGTACCGGTGGAGTCGAGGTCTTCAATATCGTGGTAGATGAGGTAATGATCTTCCTCGCCGGGCAGGTTGGCGATGGTGGTCTGGACAATGGTCTCGGGAAAATCATTTTCCTCCGACTCGTAGATGTCCAGGGCGATGGTACCGGGCGAGGGGGCGGCATCGGGAATGCGCAGGGAACCGGTGGCGAGCAAACCGTTCCAGCGGGCCTCGATCTGGTAAACGGTGCCGGGAGTGAGCGTAAAATCTTCCGCCGGAACGGCATAGCCCGCAACTCCTCTGCGCTGGAAGTAGGGCAGGGTGATGGAATCCTGCGGGCCGAAAAGCATCACCTCGGCATCGGTAACGCGGCCGTCGAGGGGTGCATCAGCCGAGGGGAGACCGGTGGCCGGCTCGTTGAGCCGAACGTCGACGATGATGAGCGGATCCTGGGGGGTGAGCAGGGCGTGGAGGACGAGTTTACGCTCGAAGGGGATTTGGTAGGCATCGCTTTCCTGGTTGAAAAATTCCGCAGAGCAGGAGGCTAAACCGCCGGCCAGTAACAGGTAGAGCAGGATGTGGCGCATGGGTCTTAGAAATTGAAGTTGTAGGAAAGAGAGGGCACCACCGGGAAAAGGCTGACCTGGCGGATGGTGCGCCCCTGGGCGCGGTCGCGTTCGGAGCGCAGGTAGAAGGTGTTGGCGCGCGCGTAGGCGTTGTAGACGCCGAACTCCCAGTAGGCTTCGCCCCACCGGGGGGTCCGTTTCCACTGCAGGGCGAGGTCGAGACGGTGCAGGGCGGGCAGGCGGAAGGCGTTGCGGTCGCTGTACTGGTAAGCGGTATTGCCGATGAACTGGTAGCCGGGGGATGCGCTATATTGGTAAATGCCGAGGGGCAGGGTGGTGGGCACGCCGCTGCCGTAGGTCCAGGCGAGGGACAGCAGGAGGTTGCGCCGTAGCTGGTAGGTGCCGGACAGGTTGACGTCGTGGCGGCGGTCCTGGTTGGCGGGGAAGTAGGCGGAATTATTAACGTCGGCCAGACGGTGCTCCACGCGGGCGAGGGTGTAGGCGAGGCGCGTTTTGAGGCGGTTGCGGCGGTAATCGACCAGCACTTCCAGCCCGTAGGCGCGGCCGTCGCCGGTAGTGACATTGTCGGCCACGTCCACCTCCTGCGTGCGAGGATTGTCTTCGGCCAGATCGAGCAACAGAAAGCTGGCCCCGTTGCGGTAGCCGATCACGTTTTGCAGCCGCCGGTAATAAACCTCCGTGCCCACCGACCAGCCGGATTCGGGCCAGTCTTGCGCCAGGCCGAGGGAAAATTGTCGGGAACTCTGGGGCGGAATCCGGCGGGAGGCGGCTACCCAGAGGTCGGTGGGCAGGCCGGGGCCGGAGTTGGAGAGCAGGTGCAAATACTGCCGGTTAAAGGCATAACCGGCCCGCAGGGCGGTGTTGGTGCGCAGCTGGTACTGGACCGACAGGCGGGGTTCCAGGCTGAGGTAGGCGTCGGCCGAGTCGGGCAGGAAGGCCGCGCCGCGCAGGCCGTAGTTGATGGTGAGGCGGCTGGAGGGCGTAAATTCGTCTTCGAGGTAGAGACCGAATTCGGGCGCGGGCACGGCTGCGGGCGGTTTGATTCCCGACGAGTCGAATGAATTGCCGCGCAGGGCCAGGGCGGAAGTGGTGAACTCGTGGCGGGTGGCCTCCAGGCCCACCCGGATGGTGTGCGCGGGCAGCGGGTGCCAATCGATGGCGGCGCGCAGGCCCACGTCCTGAATGCCGCTGACGTAGCGCAGCACGTAGCTGGAATCGCGGGCGTATTCCTGGTTTTCGATGGTGAAATCGAAGTCGCTGTAAATGGCCGTCACGTTCAGGAACGCCCGCGCACCCAGCACCCGGTTCCAGCGGGCGGTGAGGGTGCGGTTGCCCCAGTTGAAACCGTCGGTTTCCTCGGCTCCGCCGAGGGAGGTGTTGGTGTTGGAAAACTCGTCGCGCCCGGCGTAGGCACTGACGTAGAGGCGGTTTTTGGCGTTCAGGTCGTAGTTCAATTTTGCCGAACCATCGTAGAAATAGAGGCTGGTTTGGTTCTCGCTGCCCTGCAATGGGCGCAGCAGCAGATCGGCAAACGTGCGGCGGCCGGAAAGCAAAATACTAGCGCGTTTGTCCTTGAACAGCGGCGCCTCCAGCGTGAGCCGCCCGGCCAGCAGACCGATGCCGCCGCTACCGTGAAAACCGTCGCGGCTGCCCTCGCGCATCCGAATATCGACCACCGACGCGGTGCGGCCGCCGTAGCGGGCGGGAAAACCGCCCTTGTACAGGTCGATACCCTGCAGGGCGTCGACATTGAATACCGATAAAAAGCCGAACAGGTGAAAGGCGTTGTAAACCGGCGCGCCGTCCAGCAGGATCAGGTTCTGATCCGGCGACCCGCCGCGCACGTAGAGGCCGCCGAAACCCTCGCGGGGGTTGGAAACGCCCGGTAATAACTGGAGGGATTTGAACACGTCTTTCTCGCCCAGCAAAACCGGTATCTCCTTTATAGTGGCAACGGAGAGCCGTTCCATGCCGATGTTTTTGCTGCGCCCCGCCAATTCCGAGTTGGCGGTTACGCGCACTTCTCCCAGCAACTCGGCGGCGGGCAGCAACTGCGGATTATAAACCAGCGTAAATGCGGCGTCCCAGATCAGCGTATCGCCCTGGTAGCCCAAATAGCTGAAAATTACCCGTTGCGGGCCGCCGGCATCTTTGATGCTCAACGAATAAAAGCCGTACTCATTAGTAACGGCCCCTAAATCCAACGCGGGCAGGTAGACATTTACCCCGGGTAGTAAGGCACCGGTTCCACTTTCGGAAATCGTGCCGCTGAGGGTCATAAGTTGTCCCCGCAGGTGCGGGGACAATGTCATGAATGTCAGCAGAATTAACAGCGCAAGGTTTTTCATCGGCGGGAAGGAGGGGGAGATTTAGCGGCGCTGTGCCGTAATTTCTTTGAGCAGGTAGGGGCGTCCGTCGATCTGGAAGGGTACGGCGGCGGGGGCGGTGCCGGTCATCAGTAGCAAGTCGCCGTTCAGGTCATAGGTATAGCTGCCCTGAAGGACCTGGTAATCCACCCGTTCGGTAATACCGGCGGGGTTCTCGGCGGGGTTGAGGGTCAGGATATCGCCGTTGCGTCCTTCGCCGCGAACCACTTGGTAACGCAGGGTATAGGTGGTGCCGCCGTCGGTCACGCGCAGGTCACAGTTACCACCCTGGCGGTTGGCGTTCAGGTCACAATCATTAAAGGTCATCGTCAGGCCGGGAAAAACCAGCACGGTGTCGATGCCGCGATCGTTTTGGAGGGAGATGGAGGTGAGGGAATAATCACCGCTCAGTTCGTTGAGCAGGGCTTTTTCTTTGTTGCAGGCCATGATGGTGAGGAGGCCGCAGCAGAGGAGGAAAAAGGTTGTTTTCATGGTAGAGTTGGAATTAAAAAGAGTTTGGAAGTGGGGTTGAATTCATATACTGGATACTTCAAATCAATGCAGAAACACCAGGTTTCACATCTCCGGAAAAGTTATACGGAGGTGCCGGAAAAATTCCCTTCGGGCGTGCCCCCTCCCTCGGGTCGGGGTCGGCACCTTGCGGGGTTCGCTGTTCGCTCCGTGCTACGCACCAGGCCCTCCAGGCGCCTCACGCGGCAGCCCGCAGTTGCTGACAAGCGGCAGCGGTTGTACTAGTAAAAAACTGTTTAGAAAGGCATATCCAGTAGACGCTGCAAAGATGTGCGTCTGTAAAATCCCGGGCAAACCAGTTACACCCGAGTTCTTACCCGCAGATTATTTTCTAACGGTTGAGGAGTTGTACTCCGATGAACACGCAGATTTTAACGGTTATACTCCGATGAACACGCAGATTATTTTCTAACGGTTGAGGAGTTGTACTCCGATGAACACGCACTACTTGGGTCGGAGCAAAGCTCCTTATCGGAGTATAACTCCTCAACCGTTTAATATAGATGAGGAGGGCAGCCGTTAGCAACACTCTCATAACTTAAAAATGATACTTGCCGTATTCACCATTCCTCCGGTGCGGTAACCGTAGCGGGCTTTGCCGTACTGGAGATCGGCGCGGACCCAGAGGGAAGAGAAGATCCGCAGTCCCATGCCGCCGCCCACCCGGTATTCGGGGTTCATGCCGCTAGTCAATTTGCGCGGTATGCCATGCCTGAGCAGTTCAAAATCCTGGGCCAGGAACTTTGCCGTCACGAAGTACTCCAGGTTGCGGAGTGCCCACTCGTCTTTGAGGGGAAGCAATTCGTTGACCAGCAAACGGGTATCCAGGCCGTAACCCCAGCCGTTTTCGATCTCGAAACCCTTACCCTTCCCAAAAAGAAACTGCAGGCGGCCCGCTACTTCCAGGTAATCGGTAACTTTACCACCGGCCAGTAAACTCGGGCGGTAGACGGTAAAATTGGGGAAACCCGGCACGTCGTCCCGGCTCTTGGCAATAAGGAAGGCCGGTTCCAGACCGACGAAGAATTTCTCGCTCGCCTGCGCATTGAGGCTGATAGCGTACAGGAAAAGCAAACAAGAAATGACGGCTGCTTTCATGGGGGTTTGGGGGTATTTTAGCACGTGCACGAAGCAATGCCGTGAGTAAGATGTTTAACTTCAAGACGGGTCCAACATTGCAGTAGGCGGAAAATTTAGCACTTCCCGGAAGTAGCCCGGTTGAATGGTCGGCCCCGTGTACGAAGTACCAAGCAAAGGTGCTATTGCAATGGTATCTTTTGCAAGGACAATTATACATCGCTTCTTACCCGCAGATTTTTTCCTGTAACGTATTTGTATTTCACAAGAGATTGGATTGCCAACCCCTTGCAGCAAATTCACGTTTGGAAAGGTAAGAGCGTGCTTAGAGCTGTCTAAAATTTTTAAGAACTGAGAATCAATGATTCGCTTCGCGGCTACTTCGTGGTTAAGGTTCCGGCTAGATAAAAACTTCGCTTCGCGGCTACTTCGTGGTGCGCGCATAGCGGGTTACGTAAGTCAGTTTTTATGACGCCAAGTTCTTAAATGCTTGGTTCTCAGGAAGTAAAAATTTAGACACGCTCTTACCCCCTTCCCTATTTGCGAACTGCTTGTCCCTGACCATTTTAGCAATTGGGTTTCAGCTCACGAACACCGCCCCCCCATGAAAGACCTCCAGGAACTCGTCTCCGTCATCAACCGCAACAAGACCAAATCCATCTCCATTTTAGAGCCGGGGCGGGAGGGAAATACCAAACTACACCAACTGTATCAGTTGCTGGAAAGAGGCAAAGAGGTCACTGACGCATCAGCCTTTGCCCACCTCTACCCGGGCCAATCGAAAAAGGCCGCCTACTATAAACTCAAGCACGAACTGCGCGAGCGGCTGTATAACACCGCCTTTTTCGTGGATACCAAGCAAGCCAAGTTTAGCAGCCGCAAGCAAGCCTTGCTGGAGTGCCATAACCTGCTCAGTCTGGGAACGATCATGAATAACCTTCAGGCGCGGGAAAACGCCCTGTTGCTGTTCGAGCAGGTGCTCGCCATCGGGATGGAATGGGACTTTACGGCGGAAAAAACGATCGTTATCACCAAACTGCTCAACCTGTACGTGCTGAGTGGGGACACGAAAGAGATCAACCGTCTGACGGCCCTGCAGGGGCCGCTGATCCGGTTATACCAGAAAGAGACACTGGCCTCCCTGTACTGGACCCGGGTGAGTATGCACTACGTGCGGGAGCATTCGCTGAGGCAGGATTTGTCGGGGCAAATCGGTGAGTATCTGAACGACCTGGAGCAAATGCCGGCCGAGGGAACTTCCCTGGTTCTGCTCACCACGGAAGCCATGCTGCGTATGGCCCGCCCGATGAGCGAGAACGACTTTGCCGCCGCCGCCCGGATTGCCGAGGAGCAATTGGAAAAACTTAAAAATTACCGGGTAATGGATGGTCTGGGGGTGTTCTCGCTGTCCATCAACCTGCTGGCCTGCTATATTGCCCTGCGCAACCTCCAGGCGGGCCGGGCAATAGCCGATGCCCTGGAGGAGTACCTGGAGGAAAATACCTACAACTGGTACAAGGTGGTGGAGATGCGGGTATTGCTCAACCTCCATCTCGGCGATTACCGGCGGGCCGCCGAATTGCTGTACGATGCCACCGGACGCCCTTCGTTTGAGTTGTTGCCCGAGTTGAGTAGAGAAACGTGGCAGGTCTATAAGGCCCATATCTACATCATCGGGCAATCCGGAAAGCTGGAAAATTTTCCGCTAACGAAACATGCTCCCTTTCGCCTGCAACGCTACCTGAACGAGGTGCCTACCCTGGCCAAAGATAAGCGGGGAATGAACGTCCCGATCCTGATCTCGCAGATTATGATACTATTGCAAACGGGTCATCTGGAAGAACTGGATAGCCGTTTCGAGGCCCTTAAAAAATACCGGACCCGCTACCTGGAAAAACAGCGCGATCGCCGGGCGTGGCTATTCATCGAAATGTTGCTGAGGCTGCCGGTTGCCGGTTTTCGGAGCAAGGAGGTAACCAAATGCACGGCCGGATTACTGGATGACCTCGTTGCCGCTCCGCTGAGTTTGGTGGGGCAGCCGTATGATCGGGAGGTGCTGCCGTATGAATTGTCTTGGGAGTTGGTGGTGGGGTATTTAAAGTAATGGACGTGAGGGGTCCCGACGCCCACGTCGGGTGCGCGGATGCGCGGATGCATCCCACACACGTACCCGCCGTACACCTCGCGACCGGAGGTAGCGCGAGGCCAAAACCGCGAGACCGGAGGTCACGCACCAAACGCGAGACCGGAGGTCACGCACCAAACGCGAGACCGGAGGTCACGCACCAAACGCGAGACCGGAGGTCACGCACGCAACTTATTCATTCCAATCCCTCACCTCGAAAAATCGCTTTGCGATCGAGAGAAGCAGCGCAGCTAATCCCTCACTCCTTCCATCCTTCATTCCTTGTCCCTCCCCCCCCGCGTGAGGGATGGGAGGTGTTGTCTGAACGGAGCGAAGCGGAGAGAGTGCCGGACAGCCCGCCCCCGACCGGCAGGGAGGGGACACGCCCAAAAAAATAACCTAAATACACGGGATAACCGACCAACGCGAAACATCTGGGACAGCTCGGCTATTCTTTGCTTTCAGTGCTACGGCAAAGCGCACCTGTTCATTTATTCACCTCGAAAGATCATTTATGATCGAGAGAAGCAGTGAAACTAATCATTCGGTCATTCAATCATTACTCACCCCCGCCCACGACTGGTTTGAAAAACGCGGCTGGACGGCCTTCGATTTCCAGACGGAGGCCTGGGAGGCGTACCTGGCGGGCCGGAGCGGGCTGGTGAACGCACCCACGGGCAGCGGCAAGACGTATAGCCTGGTGCTGCCCATTTTGCTGGCCTACCGGCAGGAAGTGGAGGCCGGCGGCGGGCGGGCCGTGCGGGGGCTGCGGGCGGTGTGGATCACGCCCATCCGGGCACTGTCGCGCGAGATTCAGCAGGCGGCGCAGACGGCGGCCGATGAAATGGGACTGGACTTTCGGGTGGCCATTCGGACGGGCGACACGAGCACCAGTGAGCGGCGCAAGCAACTGGATAAGGGGCCGGAGCTGCTGATTACGACGCCGGAGAGCCTGCACATGATACTGGCCAATAAGGCCTATCCCGATTTTTTCAGCCGCCTGGAATGCGTGGTGGCCGACGAGTGGCACGAGCTGATCGGTACCAAGCGGGGCGTACTGGTGGAGCTGGCGCTATCGCGCCTGCGCGGGCTGCGGCCCGAGCTGCTGACCTGGGGCATATCGGCTACCATCGGTAACCTGGCCGAGGCGGCCGAGGTACTGCTAGGCGTGGCGGGCGCGGTGGATTATACCCTGATCCGGGCCGATATCGTGAAGCGAATCCGCACCGATACGCTGCTGCCCGATGAGATTGAGACCTTCCCGTGGGCCGGGCACCTGGGCATCAAGATGCTGGAAAAAGTGCTACCCATCGTGCGCGAGGGCCGATCTACGCTGATTTTTACCAACACCCGCGCGCAGTGCGAGATCTGGTACCAACGCCTGCTGGCGGCCGATGACGACCTGGCGGGGCTGATTGCGATGCACCACGGCAGCATTAGCCGCGAACTGCGTGACTGGGTGGAAAGCGCCCTGCACGACGGGACGCTGAAGGCGGTGGTGTGCACCAGCAGCCTGGACCTGGGCGTGGATTTCCGGCCGGTGGAGAACATCGTGCAGGTGGGATCGCCCAAGGGCGTGGCGCGTTTTTTGCAGCGCGCGGGCCGTAGCGGGCACCAGCCGGGGGCGGAGAGCGTGATCCATTTCGTGCCCACCAATACGCTGGAACTGATTGAGGCGAGCGCGCTGCGGCGCGCAGCGGCCGCCAATGACGTGGAGAGCCGCCTGCCTTACGTGCGCTGCTTCGATTTGCTGGTGCAGTACCTGGTTACGCTGGCCGTTTCGGTAGGTTTCCGGCCGCTGGAAACGCTGGGGGAACTGCGGGCCACGCACTGCTTTAGCAGCCTGAGCGACGAGGAGTGGGGCTGGGCGCTGGATTTTATCACCATCGGCGGCCGTTCGCTGGGGGCCTACGATGAATTTCATAAGGTGACGGTGGATGAGCAGGGCCTGTACGTGGCGAAAAACAAGCGCGTGGCTACCATGCACCGCTTCGGGATCGGGGCCATCGTGAGCAGTCCGCAGTTGATGATCAAGTACCAGTCGGGCGGCTACATCGGGTCGATCGAGGAATCGTTTATCTCCAAACTGCAGCCGGGCGACACCTTCTGGTTCGCGGGCAAGAGCCTGGAATTTATCCGCTTGAAGGGGATGGACGCGCAAGTGCGGCGCAGCCGCTCGAAGAAGGGGAAGATCCCGAGTTGGGCGGGCGGGCGGATGTCGTTTTCCAACCAGATGTCGCACTACCTGCGCGATGCCATCGACCGCCTGAGCCGCGAGGATTACGGCATGGAAGACCGTGAACTGGCCGCCCTGGAGCCGCTGCGCGCCATCCAAATTAAACGCTCGGCCCTGCCGCGGGCCGGCCAGTTTTTGATCGAATATTTCCAGGATCGCGACGGTTACCACCTGCTGATGTACCCACTGGAGGGCCGCGCCGTGCACGAGGGGCTGTCGGCCCTGATCGCCCACCGGATCAGTCAGTTGCAGCGCATCACGTTTACGATTGCCATTAATGATTACGGCTTCGAGTTGCTGAGTGACCAGCCGATCCCGATCGAATTGGCACTGGGTAGTGACGTATTTAATACCACCTATTTAGAGCAGGATATTGGAACGAGCGTAAATGCCAGCCAAATGGCAAAGCGGCATTTTCGTGACATCGCTTCCATTTCCGGTCTTATTTTCAAGGGGTATCCCGGCAAGAACAAGAAGTCGAAGCACCTGCAATCGAGCAGCCAGCTATTTTTCGACGTGTTCTCCGATTATGACCCGGATAACCTGCTATTAAAACAGGCTTTCGAGGAGGTGATGGTTTTTCAACTGGAGGAGGCGCGCCTGCGGGCCGCGTTAAATCGAATCAACCGGCAAGAAATACTGTTCATGCAGCCCGCCAAGGCG
This sequence comes from Lewinellaceae bacterium, assembly GCA_963757435.1. Lineage (GTDB taxonomy): Bacteria > Bacteroidota > Bacteroidia > Chitinophagales > Saprospiraceae > Neolewinella. The sequence goes on from CAVWSC010000023.1 coordinate 171,206, forward strand.
ACGCCATTGAGTTTTCCGTTGATCGTGAGCCGCCTGCGCGAGCGCTTAAGCTCGGAGAAACTAGAGGACCGGATCAGGCGAATGAAGGTGGCGTTGGTGAAAGGCTGAGTTTTTCATGCTTACGCTTAGCTTTTTTTTTGGTGGGAGGGTTGTGCACCAGATTCTCCAGTTCATCCCGCTGCTCGTATAGCTCATCGGAAAAGATGAGAAACTCCCGGCCATCGGTCATGCGGATGAAGACGCCCCGACGGTCACCGAAATCAAGTTTTCGGAGGCGGGACGTGGCGGGGTTGGCCAACTCGCCGTTCCAGCGATTACGGAAGGGGACATCGACAAATTCCAGGTCCTCGATCTCATCGAGGCGAAGCTTATAGCGCTCCTGCAACAGGTGGCGGGCGCGGATCTTCAGATTCTTCGTGTTCAACTTGATCCGTAGGCGTGACTTGGAAAACAAGTACCAGGCAATGCCCAGGGTAACCATCAATGACAGGGTAAGGGTAAGGTCCCACCCGCTCCAGGTTTTAGCTAATCCAATATTAGCCAAGCGGTAAATAGAAAGGGCACTGAAAATACCCAGCAATAAGATGATGCCCCAGCTGCGGGGCCGTTGCTCTTCGCGGTGGATGGTGGTAGCCATGAGGATTGCGATTTTAGTTAAAAGAATAGAAACAGCGGGGGCCAATGTTTAGTTTACGTGGAGTTTACATTAACTTAACATTGGGATGGCTTATTTCGTTGCTCCTGTCATTCTACCCTGCAGTAACCAGGCTTCCCGCTAACAATCCATGCCCCACGAGCATTTGTATAATCTAATCTTGGATCACTGCCTAATATAACCCCTAGCCCATGCCCACCAAACCAAAAATCGTTATCCTCTCCGGCGCGGGCGTCAGCGCCGAATCCGGCATTCGTACCTTCCGCGCCGCCGACGGGCTGTGGGAGGATCACCGTGTAGAGGACGTGGCGTCGCCCGAAGGCTGGCGGAGAAATCAGCAACTGGTACTCAATTTTTACAATGCCCGCCGCCGCCAACTGAAGGAGGTGGATCCCAACGCCGCCCACCTGGCCATTGCCGACCTGGAGGAAGATTTTGACGTGACGGTCGTCACCCAGAATGTCGATAACCTGCACGAGCGGGCGGGTTCCTCGCACGTCATGCACCTGCACGGTTCCCTCGTCCACGTCCGCTCTACCGTGGACCAGAACCTGGTCTACGAATGGCACGACGATCTTCAGTGACCGGGACCGGTGCGCCAAGGGCAGCCAATTGCGGCCCCACATCGTCTGGTTCGGTGAAGAGGTGCCGCTGCTGGCCGACGCCGCCGAGGTAGTGAGCGAAGCGGACGTGGTGATCGTGGTGGGCACCTCCATGCAGGTGTACCCCGCGGCGGGGCTGGTGGGTTATGCGCAGCGGGGCGCGGCGGTTTATTACGTGGACCCGAACCCGACCATTAACCACGAGCTATCCGTCCGACCGAATCTCACGGTCATCGAGCAGTCGGCCACGGTGGGGATGTTACGGGTGGTGGAAGAGTTGCGGAGGAGGTAAGAGGTAAAAATACTACCTTTTACTTCCCGTTCAAGCTGCCTCGCTACGCTTTAGTGCAAAAAGTTCCTGCCAGATTTCTCTAAGTTCCTGAGCAATTTCTATTGGTGGGTTACCGCTGATCCCGTAAGCAACCATTCGTTCCGCTTCTCTGACGTGCTCCTCGGAACGGTTAGGAAGGTTCAGTAAAATACTAGCTGCGCTACGAAAAAGTACGGAGCGAGTAGGTTCTACTTCATAATCGTTTATCAACAACATTGCAGCTGCCCGCTCGTACTCAAAAGCAGTAAGGTAAGCTGTTTGAGCGACGACTGCATCATTTTTACGTCCGGCATAATATGCTTCCTCTGCCAAATTCATGGCTTTGGCGTGAAGTTCGTCTATTGTACTACTTATTCCCTTCATGACTAGCAGATTATCGTTTCGCAATTTTAATACTAGGCCCGCTAAATTCCACCACTACAACGTATGCGTTGAGATTCAGGTTGTCGCTCTTCATAGTTTGAACTATCTTCTCCTTCAAACGCCAACTTAACCGGCCTTTGCTATTTTTGAGAATTCCTGAGACCTCTAACCTAGCGTGATCTTGCAATCCTAATGCATCAAGTCGACCTAACCAGTAATCAAACCCAGTTCTCTTCTTTGACTGCTTGGTAACTTTGAATCCCGTGAGTCTCTCTATGACTAGCATTGCTAAACAATAGGCACCGCTTTCAACCGTGTATTCCATATCATTTCGCGAATCCCTCATGGATTGAGTTACTTCGGACCAAATTAACATAAATTCTCCTTCTAGGTCTCCAGTAATTTTGATCTTTTGCCCTGACTTGTGCCCATGAAAATCTAAACACACGGCTGCTGCTTCTGAGAAATCTGCGCATTTTACAGGAGATAAATAGCTAGCATTATCAAGACCGTAGACTTGAATTGATTCAACATTCATCCAATTACGAATTATTGATCAAACATACAAAAAATTATTGCTTTTTAGCTATTCGTAGAAAAAAAGAGTATCACTTTAATTTTTTCACTCATGATCCAACCAGGACTTCCAGTATTTCCCATCATCAATGGACAGCGCCGCCTTAGTGAGCATGAGCGGCCTAAACGTATCGATCATGACGGCCAGTTCCTCCGTTGATTTTTTACCGATGCTGCGCTCCGCCGCGCCGGGGTGCGGGCCGTGGGGGATGCCGCCGGGGTGGAGCGTGATGTAACCCTGGTCGATATCGTTGCGGCTCATAAAATCGCCGTCGACGTAGTAGAGCATCTCGTCGCTGTCAATATTGGAGTGGCTGTAGGGCGCGGGAATGGCGCGGGGGTGGTAATCATAAAGGCGCGGACAAAACGAGCAAATGACGTAACTCTTGGACTCGAAAGTCTGGTGCACGGGCGGCGGCTGGTGGACGCGGCCGGTGATGGGTTCGAAATTATGGATGGAGAAACCGTAAGGGTAATTGTAACCGTCCCAGCCGACCACGTCAAAGGGGTGCGCGGCGTAAATAAGGCTGTGCAGGCGGTGTTGCTTTTTGATCTTCAGCGTGAAAGAACCGGTCTCGGCGTGGGTTTCCAGGTCACGGGGCAGTTTGAGGTCGCGCTCGCAGAAGGGCGAGTGTTCCAGTAACTGACCGAAATGATTCCGGTAACGTTTGGGCGTATAAATGGGGTCGAACGACTCGGCGTAAAGCAGGCGGTTATCCTCGGTATCGAAGTCGATCTGGTAGATCGTTCCGCGCGGAATAATGAGGTAATCCCCGTATTCGAAGGGGATTTGCCCGAACATCGTCCGCAGCGTACCGCTACCCCGGTGGATGAACAGCATTTCATCGGCATCGGCATTCTTATAAAAATAATCACGCAGCGAGTGACGCGGCGCGGCCAGGCCGATGTGAATGTCATTGTTGACTAATAATGGCGTCCGGCTGTCCAGAAAATCATCGGCCGGGGCCACGTTAAACCCGATCAGTTTCCGCGATTGCACGTGGTGCCGCACGGCGATCTCGGGCGTCAGATCGACCGTCTCCCCCAATTCCTTGACCTGCGTGGGCCGCTCGTGGTGGTACAACAGCGAAGACATCCCATCGAAACCGATGGTACCGAACAATTGCTCGTAATACAGGCCGCCACCGGGTTTCTCGAAAACGGTGTGGCGCTTGGCGGGCACTCGGCCCAGGTGGTGGTAAAGGGGCATTTATTAGTAGGTAGTACGTAGTTGGTAATACGTAGTATTAGCGTGGCAACGGTTTAATTACTAAAAGTCATTTCCGGCACCTCATCCGGCACGATCAACCGGCCCGCCGTGGCGGCCTTGATCTCTTCCACCGATACGCCGGGCGCGCGTTCGCGCAGCAGGAAGCCATCGGGAGTTACGTCTAATACGGCCAAATTGGTGACGATCTTCTTCACGCAGGCCACCCCCGTCAGCGGCAGGCTACATTCGGGTAGCAATTTGGATTCGCCGGCGCGGTTGGTGTGCATCATGGCCACGATAATGTTGTCGGCCGAGGCCACCAAATCCATGGCGCCGCCCATGCCCTTCACCAATTTACCGGGAATCTTCCAGTTGGCGATGTCACCGCCGTCACTTACTTCCATCGCGCCCAGTACGGTCAGTTGGATGTGCCGGCCGCGGATCATGGCAAAACTGGTGGATGAGTCGAACAGGGCCGCTCCCGGCAGCGTGGTCACCGTCTGTTTTCCGGCATTAATCAGGTCGGCGTCCTCCTCGCCCGCGAGGGGGAAGGGACCCATGCCGAGCAGGCCGTTTTCCGACTGAAATTCAACGCTGATCCCCTCCGGAATATAATTGGCGATCAGGGTCGGGATACCGATCCCCAGATTTACGTACCAGCCGTCGCGCAATTCCTGGGCGATTCGGCGGGCAATACCGTTTTTATCTAACATAATTTAATTATTTTTACGGGATTTGGATACTACTATTAATTAGCCGTTCGTACCGTCCGCTGCTCGATTCGTTTCTCGTAATTCGTACCCTCGAAAATTCGCTGCACGAATATTCCGGGCGTATGTATTTCGTTCGGGTCCAGTTCGCCCGGCTCCACCAGTTCTTCCACTTCGGCAATGGTGATCTGGCCGGCCATCGCCATCACGGGATTAAAATTCCGCGCCGTGCCCTTATAGATCAGGTTCCCGTGCCGGTCGCCGCGCCACGCCTTCACGATGGCGTACTCGGCCCTAAAAGCCATTTCCAGAATGTGGGGTTTGCCGTCAAAATCACGCACTTCCTTGCCCTCCCCGATCTCGGTGCCGTAGCCGGCGGGCGTAAAAAAGGCCGGTATACCCGCCCCGGCGGCGCGGCAGCGCTCGGCCAGCGTGCCCTGCGGAATCAGGTCCACCTCCAGCTCACCGCTCAGCATCTGCCGCTCGAACTCCGCATTCTCGCCCACGTAAGACGCGATCATTTTCCGGATCTGCCGTTTTTGCAGCAGTAGCCCCAGCCCAAAATCGTCCACGCCCGCATTATTCGAGATGCACGTCAGGTCCTTAACGCCGGCATCCACCAGCGCGCCGATACAATTTTCGGGGATGCCGCACAGCCCGAAGCCGCCCAGCATCAGCACCATCCCATCCTCGATTCCCGCAATCGCGGCGGCGGCATTTTTCACTCGTTTATCCATCTTGGTTCCATTTTGGGTAGCCGTAAAACTACGGATTTTTTACTCGTTTGTTCGGGCGTGCCCCCGGCCTGAGGGCCGGGGTCGGCGACTTCCAGGCGCGCCTGCCGGCTTGGCCCTGCGGGCTGCCTCCCCAGGGTCGGCCCCTTCCAGCCGCCTCACGCGGGGAAGGCGGTGCGCGATCTAGGGATCGCGACCCTTATGATTACAATTGCTTTTCCAAAAAGCAGAAAGCTTCTCAGCACCTGCCCGACGTAGTCGTCGGGATCCATCACTGAATTACCCCAACTACCTCCCCGAACCCTACCCGGATCCCATCCCGCTCCGCGCGGGCGGTCAGCCGCACGCGGTCGCCGTTTTCCAGGAAGGTGCGGGTGATGCCCCCGGCCAACGTGATGGGCTTGCGGCCCGCCTCGCTCATCTCCAGCAGGGAACCGTAAGATTTTTCGTCCGGCCCGCTGATGGTGCCGGAAGCGAGGAGATCGCCCACGCGGAGTTGACAGCCGTTGCTCGCGTGGTGGGTCAGTTGCTGGGCCTGGCTCCAGTAGAGGTAGCGGGTGTTGCTGCGGCAAATTTCCACCTCCGGGCCGCCGGCGGGTTGCAGGTGTACCGCCAGGTCGATGTCGAAATTAGCGGGGGCGGTGGATTGCAGGTAGGGCAGCACGGCGGGTTCCTGCGCGGGGCCGGGGGTGCGGAAGGGTTCCAGAGCCTGTATCGGCACTACCCAGTGGGAGATACTGGTGGCAAAGCTCTTGCCCAGGAATGGACCCAGTGGTACGTATTCCCACCGCTGAATGTCCCGCGCCGACCAGTCGTTGAGCAGCACCATGCCGAAGATGTATTCCTCCGCTTCCGCGATGGGGATCGGCTCACCCAGTTTGTTCTCCCGGCCGATGATGAAGCCGGTTTCCAGCTCGAAGTCCAGTTGACGGGAGGGGCCGAACACCGGGCTGTCCGCAGCGGCCGGCTTGGTCTGCCCCTTGGGGCGGCGGATGGGTGTGCCCGAAGGTACTACGGTAGAGGCGCGGCCGTGGTAGCCTACCGGCAGGTGCCGCCAGTTGGGTAGCAGCGCATTGTCGGGGTCACGGAATAGCTTGCCCACGTTGGTGGCGTGTTCCTTACTGGAATAAAAGTCGGTGTAGTCGCCGATGCGCACAGGTAGGTATAACGCTACGGTCGTCCGTTCGATTAGCAGATCGGGGTGGCGGGGCAGTTCGGTATTGCCTTCGGTGAGCAGCGTTTGCAGGCGTTCGCGCACGGCGCGGGTGACGGTGCGGCCCTGGGCGATGAAGTCATTCAGGTAATCGCGGGTCAGCACGGCCGGGTCGCAGCCGGTATCTTTTAGTAGTCCTTGTTCAGCCACGCCCGCCAGATCGAGCACGACATTACCGATGGCAACACCCACCCGTTTCGGCCCGCCGTCGACGGAGAAAATACCGTAGGGCAGGTTGTGTAGGGAAAAATCGGAGTAGCGGGCAGAGGGGAGGAAGGAGTGGATCAAAAGGTAGTGGGGCTGCGCCCGTATTTTAGTACGACGCTGCGCGTCGGTATTTTGGTAGTTTTGATAAGCATACGCGTACCCTCCTTGCCTGGTTCCCCGCCCGGACCTAGCGGACCGACCTCCCGGAAGGAGAGGTAGACGTTGTTCATGAGGCAATTACTTCCTCTTCGGGAAGGTTGAGCCGGCAGGCTCGGGTGGGGCAACCACGGAATATGCGCCAAGAAACACCCTGCCATTTCATAGCGCCAAACTTCACCTGTTTTCAATCCAGCGCGCAGCACTCCTGCACCAAGTTAACGTAGTCCGGCCGACTAGAGGCCAATTTGTGGATAAAGGAACTTTTGACCTCGTCGCGGAAAATGGTGAAGACACCCGGCATCTGAAAGCCATCGCCCAGTTGGGGGCCGATGCCGTGGCCTTCCACCACGCCGGCCTCAAAGCCGCGAATCCAGCTCTGGAGGCCGAATAGCTGGCGGGGCGTACCTTTTTTGAGACCGAAGGCGCGGTAGAAACGGCATTCACGGTCACTAACGTGGGCGATACCCGGCATCTGGTAGCGGGTGAAGTAGCGCTCGGCCGTGGCCGTATCCGACATATGGACGAAGACGATGGCGGAACCCATGCGCTCCATCTCCGTGCGTTTGGCGGATATTTCCGCCAGTGCCTCCCGGCAAAACGTACAACCGAAATGGCGCAAAAACACCAGCATCACCGGCCGCTCGTGGGAGAGCGCGGATACGGTAGGCCCGGCGGAGGTGACCATTTCGGACAGAATATTTTGGGGGAGTTGAGTGGTCATTGGGGGGGCGCGCTGCGCGCGTACTTTACCTGCGGTGATCGTCGCAGGCTCCTCGGGGTTGGTAGGCGGCGTTGCCGCTGGTATTTTTGATTTTTGGTATTATCTGCGGTGATCGTCGCAGGCTCCTCGGAGTTCAGCCTACGCGTAATTGCCCCACCCCCGGCCCCTCCCCGAAGGAGAGGGGTGAAGCGACATATGCCGCAAAACGTCACCCCTCCCCCGTTGGAGAGGGGCCGGGGGAGAGGTCTCCGCAAAACGTCACCCCTCCCCCCTGGGGAGGGACCGGGGGAGAGGTCTCCGCAAAACGTCACCCCTCCCCCTTTGGGGAGGGACCGGGGGAGAGGTCTCCGCAAAACGTCACCCCTCCCCCGTTGGGGAGGGGCCGGGGGTGAGGGCTCGCGGCGTCACCCCTCCCCGTTGGGGAGGGGCCGGGGGAGAGGTCTCCGCAAAACGTCACCCCTCCCCCTTTGGAAAGGGGCCGGGGGAGAGGTTCGCAATCCGCAAAACGTCACCCCTCTCCCGTTGGAGAGGGGCCGGGGGTGAGGGCGCGCGGCGTCCTACGAGCCAAGCCCCGTCACCCCCCCCGGAGGGAATAGTTGGACGAAGATGGTATCCTTCCCCTTTGAAAGATCAGCTACGATCAAAAGTTGCAGCGCAGCCAATCCCACATTCCCCGGCCCCCGCGTGAGGTGCCTGGACGGGCCGACCGGAGGGAGGAGACCCGAAGCGCAGCGGAGGGGCCGAGCGAACAGCGAGCCGGTAAGGGACCGGCCGACCCGTTAAGGGACGGACACGCCCGAATGTTAGTATATAGTAGGTAGATTGTAGAAGGTAGTACGCTCATAACGAATACATTACCACCCTCTACCCAACTACCCACTCGCCACTACAAACTCATCCCCTTGTACACATCGAGCACTTCGGTGACGTGGCCGGCCGATTCGTTCATCAGCTTCATCTCGTCGGCATTGAGTTTGATCTCGATGAGTTCTTCGATGCCGTTCTTACCGAGCTTGACGGGTACGCCGAGGAAGATGCCGCTCTGGCCGTACTCGCCTTCGAGGTAGGCGCAGCAGGGGAAGATGCGGTTTTCGTCCTTTACGATGGCTTCGACCATCTGGGCGGCCGCCGCGCCGGGGGCGTACCAGGCGGAGGTGCCCATGAGCTTGACCAGTTCGCCGCCGCCGCTCTTGGTGCGGTCGACGATGGCGGTCAGTTCTTCCTCGCCGATGAGTTCGGTGACGGGGATACCGGCCACGGTGGTGTAGCGGGGCAGGGGCACCATGGTGTCGCCGTGACCGCCGAGCAGGACGGCCTGGATGTCTTTGGGCGAGACGTCGAGGGCGGTGGCAAAAAGGCGCGGTAGCGGGCCGTGTCCAGGATGCCGGCCATGCCGAAGACACGCTGCTTGGGCAGTCCGCTACCCTTGAAAGCGGCGTAGGTCATCACGTCGAGTGGGTTGGAGACGACGATGATGATGGGGTTCTTGCTGTACTCCATGATGGAGCGGGTGACGGTGTCGACGATCTTGGCGTTGGTGGAGATCAGGTCGTCGCGGCTCATGCCGGGCTTGCGGGGGATACCGGCGGTGATGACCACGATGTCGGAATCGGCCGTTTCGGCGTAGTCGTCGGTGCCGTGGATGCGGGTGCTGTAATAATCGACGGAGGCCTGCTGCCAGGAGTCGAGGGCTTTGCCGCGGGCGAGGTCACCTTTGATGTCGAGGAGGACGATGTCTTTAACGATGTCTTTGTGGGCCAGTACGTTGGCGACCGTGGCGCCTACGTTTCCGGCGCCTACTACGGTGACTTTACTCATGGGTGTGGTTGGTTATTTGGTTGTTGAACGCATTAGCAACCGCCGCCGTGCGGCGGAAGCGCGGCGAATTTAGGGCTTTTTTCGCGTCCTTACGGACAAAAACGGCTATCGGTTTCTTTAATCACTGCTAGAAACACTATTTTTACGGACAAAAGAAATAGTACGCTCCATGCTTAGCAAATTTTACCTGTTTTCCCTCCTCCTTTGCTGCCTGGCCGGCACGGCCGTAGCTCAATCCGTTCCTACCCAGTGGTGCGGAACGCCCGACTTCGACAATCCCTGGCTGGAAGCTTTCCAGCGCGGCGAAATTGCCGAACCCCGTAATAATAATACCGTAGTACTGCCGCTGCGCCTGCACATCGTTGGTCGCACTAATGGTACCGGCTATTTACCGCTCGAAGACTTACTGGACGCCATGTGTCTCCTGCAAGAAGATTTTGTCACTACTGATATTCTCTTCTACATCGACGGCGACATCGACACCATTAATAACGACACTTACTACAATGCCCCGGACGGTGGGCAGGGCGGCTTGTTGATGGCATTCAACAATGATCCGAATGTAATTAACTGCTATTTTGTCAATAATCCGACTAGCGGAACAAACCAGAACGGAGACCCCCAACTGGTCTGCGGCTACTTTAATTCTCAGCGGGACGGGCTGGTCATGAGTATAAGTTGCACTAACGGCGAGGACCATACCTGGGGCCACGAGATGGGCCACTTTTTATCGCTCCCCCATACGTTTCGCGGCTGGGAAGGCACGATCGCATCGACCAGCCAATCCGCTCCTATTTCAGTGAGCGGCCGGCAAGTAGAAATGGCGGACGGTAGCAACTGTAGCAGTGCCGGCGATGGCTTTTGCGATACTCCGGCAGACTACCTTTCCGAGCGGTGGACGTGCAACTCGATGGGTGAAAGCATCGATTCACTGGTCGACCCGATGGGAGTGAAATTCAAGGCTCCCGGCTGGCCGATCATGGGTTACGCCAACGATGAGTGCGTGGACAGTTTCTCCACGCAGCAGAGTTCGGCCATGCGAACGAACGCGCAGATTGTCCGCAGTGGACTGATTCTCAACATCGAGCCGCAACTCGATTCACCCGACGGCGGTGACATCGAACTCCTGTCTCCCGCTAATGCCAATGTGGAGGATTTCTTCGACGACATCACCCTGAGCTGGAGCGATCTCGAAGGTGCCGATTTTTACCTCGTGCAAATCAGTAGGAGTACCTTCTTTTCCATTATTACCGCAGAGTACCTGGTCTACGATACGACGATCAACGTGACCGAGAACCTGGATGACGACAAGCGCTACTACTGGCGGGTACGCCCCCTGAGCCGGTTCCGCACCTGCTCCAATATCCCACCGAGTGCCGTGCGGAATTTCCGCACCGGTCTGGTGTCCAGCGTTCGTTTCGATCAGCAATTGGAGGCCGCCGTTCGCGTTAGCCCCAACCCCGTGGGTTCGGCCCGTCAACTCTTCCTTACGGCCGCCAACCTACCCGATGCAACGCCGATCCGCTGGGAATTATACGACATGAACGGTCGTCTGCTTCAGTCCGCCCAGGAAGCCCCCGGTAATGCCCTCAATCGCAACATCGATCTGAATCGTGCGCCGGCCGGCATCTATTCCCTGCGCATCATGCAGGGTAGCCGCCTGCTGACGCGGCGCGTGGTGGTGCAGTAGCCCGCTATAGCCTTCACCCTATGATCAACAGCCGAGTTTCTCCAACGCGAGAAACCCGGCTGTTGTCGTTTTCAGTACCGCCGTAATACCTCCAGCCGGTGCGCCAGGTAGCTATCTTCGGGCAGCAGAATGGTAGCGCGCTCCATATAGGCGGTAGCGGTAAAATAGTCTCCGCGGCGGAAATAAAAGTTGGAGGCCGCAGCGTAAGCGGTCGTTATCCAGAGATCCAGTCGAGGAGTTGTACCGTAGCGGGCCAGCGCGGTTTCAAAAGCGCGCAATTCGGCTTCACCACGGCTAAGGTCCTCCCGATCGAAGGCGTCCCGGATCATGGATGCCCGCAGGGCCAGGTCCAGATCCTTGTAACTGGGGTGCTGTAGTAAAAATGGATATTCACTGACCATGGCACTACGGCGGGCATCCAGGCCGGCGGGGTTGGTGCGGTATTGCTCGCGGATAGCATGGGTCAACAGACCGGCCATAGCATCGCGCACTTGTTCGTCTTCGGGGCGTAACTGGTAGAGGCGACCCATGTACTCCCCCACCCTTTCGTAATTACCGAGGCGGGAATAAAACCGTGCTTTTTGAAACAGGTAGACCTGCGAGAGGCGGTCCTGCCACTGTTGTTCGGCGGGTGAGGCAGAACCGACGCCCTCGCTCAAAAATTTATAGAGTGAATCCAGTTCACCTACGTAGCGCTGCTCGTCCGCCAGGCTACCGTTGGCCACGCTCAAAAAACGCCCCAGTAGGGCCTGCCGTAACTGCTCGTCATCGGGCTGCCCGCGATAGAGCTGCAACAGGTAATAGAGTGCCTCGCGGCTGCCGATGTCATCCTGCGCACTGAGTTGCAGGATGACCGCCCGCCGCATGAGGCCGAACAGCGGCCGGCCGGCCAAATTCTGGGCGTAAATGATCCGCTCTAGTGCCCCGAGGTAATTTTTATCGGCAAAGGCATAAAGCGACTGCCGGTAGTGCATAAAGGCTACCAAGGTCACCCAGTCCACCGGCTCGGCGGCGGTAAAGTAGTACCGCTCGAATAAGACTTCGGTCGGCTGCAACTGCTCGGTTTCGGTCAGGGCGCCGAGGGAACGCACGGCGTCGACAAAATCCGCCGCAAAGGCTTTGCGGCGCAGGCTGGTGAGTTTCAGCCCGGTAGGTTTGTTCAGTAATTCCTTAGCTCCCTCCGGGTCCGCAATTACGCGCACGACCCAGTGGTCAATGCTAATGGTATAGGGGATGGCGTAGTGATCTAATACCAAACTGTAAAGCAGGGCCGCCGATGCCTCGTTATAATCACCTTCCCGAAATAGATCCACCAGCCCCGCCCGCGGCGTATCGGCCCGGCGAAAAGTTCCTTCCAGACTTTCCCGCAGGCGGCGAATTTTCTTTTTGTTACTACCCCGGTCTACCTTGGCCCGGTCCAGCCGCTCGAAAAGCACGGCAAACTGGCTTTCCAGGTAAGCCCGTTCCGCCCGCGCCGTCACGGTACCGCCGGGGATGAGTACCTCCAGTTTGGTGGCCAGGTTCGTACGTGGAAGTTCCGTGGGGGAATGAGCCGCAAGGATAACTATCGGCAGGCAACAGCAAAAAAACAGCAGGTGTGATCGGGGCATGGGCTTGTTTGGGGCGATGGGGCAAATGACCCGCAAATAACGGCATTCCTAAGCAATAGCATTGTGCCCGATCGCTAGTAGGTGAACTGCTCCTCTCCTATTATAAAGCTATCTATGTTCGTTTTTTTGACGTGCCCCCGTCCCTGGCGGGCCGGGGTCGGTGCCTTGCGGGCTTCGGCATTCGCCTCGGCACTGCGTGCGCTAACGCCCCTCCAGGCACCTCACGCGGAAATCGCCCTTCCTACCGATCACCCAACGGATATCCTGAACCGACCACAGGCCCGACGATCATAGCTCGTCGGACCTGTGGTGCAATCGAAAAACGGGAATGCCCGGCTTACCGCTTATCCTGCCGCGCGAAAACTTTACGCAGCAGTTCGGTTTGCCGCAGGGCGGGGTTGTCGCGTAGTTCGGCTTCCTTCTTTTCCACCAGCCCGAACATTCCCGCCAGGGCGCGCTGCGTCACGTAGCGGTCCAGTTCGGGGTCGGTCTTCTTCACGAAGGGAATCTTGTTGTAGGCCGTGATCACGCTGCGCCAGTACTCGCGGGCATTCACCTCGTCCAGGCTCTGCTGGATAACGGGCTGAAACTCGGCAAACAACTGGTCATTGGTGGTTCGGTCCAGGTAGCGGGTGGCGGCGTCCTTGTTACCCATCAGAATGTTGGTGGCGTCGGCAAACGTCATGCCGGTAATGGCGGACACGAAGATCGGCTTGGCCTTAGCGGCGGCCAACTCGGCGGCGCGATTCATCTTCAGCACCAATTTTTCTTCCACGTCCGTAAAGCCGGGCACCATTTTCACTTTGTCGATCACCGTCTGCGCTTCCTCCGGTACGGGGATGCGGTAGGCACTGCCCAGGTAACCGTCTTCGGCGGAGAGGAAGGATACGGCCTCGCCGACACCCATTTTCAGTGCTTCCTTCAGAGCGGAACCGGTTTCCTCGGCCCCGACGTCACCGCCTTTCAGCACGCGGTCGGCTTTATCTTTCAGGCCGCCCAGGGTCTTGGTTATCTGGGCCTGCGCGGAGAGCGAGAGGGCCAGGATTAGTAGCAGAGAAAGGCAGGTACGTAAGCGCATAATTCAAATGGGATTGATTGGGCCGCAAGATCGGTAGTCGGCGCGGTCCCGGCAAGGGAAGGGCCGGCTTTAAGTGGAAATTAACGTAACGGTCAAAGATGTCAAAGGTCCAGAACGTCCACGTCCGAGACGGCGGCGCTGCCGCAACCTACCCCCCAAAATCAATCCCACCTCATCGGGACAAGTCCAAACCGGCCCCCAAAAACTCAACTATGCACCGAAATACCTATAAAACTCCCCTGTACCCAAAAGTGCCGCCAAAATCACTCAACCCATTTAATATCAATTACTTACTAAACTTTTCCCTATCCGTCTAAACGTTTAAAACGTCTTTAAACGTATCTAAACGTCTAAAAAACGACTCGGGCTTGCCACTCCCCTCACCTTTGCAATGTCAACAATGACTCGGTGGCCATGCAGCTTACCTACCCAAGTAACCCGCTACCCGGCCGCCCCGCTTATTAACTACAGTACAACGCATTATATCATGACCGCACTACGCAATTCGGTACAACTCATCGGCCGCCTCAGCCGGGACATTAACCTCCTCCACCTATCCGACGGCAAGCCCCGGGCCCAGACCGTACTCGGCACCCGCGAAATCCAGTATCAGGAAAACGGCGAGCGCCGCGTCGAACTACAGTACCATCAATTGGTGGGCCTGGATCGGGTGGCCGACCGCATGTCCTGCATGCTGAAACGGGGTAGCAGCATCGCCGTATCCGGTCGCCTCGTCCACCGTACGTTCGGCGAAGCGGATAACCCTAAATACCGTACCGAGGTGCAGGTGCAGGAATTCATGATGATCTAACCCAATGCCCGGCCGATCAATCGGCCGAACTGACAAACCGACACCGGCGGCACGTAGCCGCTACCCGTACACCTTTTCAATTATCGCTTCCTTTATCGAAGCACCAACCGGGGCAATCTCGCCCCACCAGTTAACCGGACGAACGCCACTTTAATTCCGTGGCGGGAGTCGTAATTCTACTACCATGCAGATTCGTAATAACATCCAGCTTATCGGCAACCTCGGCACCGATCCCGTCGAGAAAATGACCTCCACCGACCGTGCCCTGGCCACCTTCCCCGTCGCCACTTCCGCCCGCTACCGCAACGCCGCCGGCGAACGGATCGAGCGGACCGAATGGCACAACTGTGTTGCCTGGGGCAAGCAGGCCGAAACGGTGGCCGCCTACCTCAAAAAAGGCAGCCGTATCGCCCTCAACGGCGAACTCCGCTACAGCGTCTACACCGATGCGGACGGCAACAAGCGTCGCTCTGCCGAAATCCACCTCAGTGATTTCACCTTCCTCGACGGCCGCAAATCCGCCCCCGCCGCCCCGGCGGCGGCCCCGGCAGCGAAGCTGACGGCCAAGAAGTCCAACGCCAAGCAGAAAGCGGCCGCCTAAGTCACGGAGCCTAACAGCAGGGTATAGTCCCATTGACCACCCACCTCGGCGCGTAGCGGCGGGGTGGGTTTTTTAGTGTCAATATCACCAAAAGCAGATACGTTACAGATGATAATTTTGTCATTTTTATCGTAAAAATTTATCACCCGGCACTAATGTGCTATCTTTAGGGTTACAGGGTAGTATCCGCGTTAGGCCGGTGCGAAACCTTGTTCTATGGTAGCCGGCAAACTTCAACCCATGATTTACCTTTCCCGTCTCAAATCCGCGCGGGTAATGCGCGGCCTCTCCCTGCGGGAATTGGCTGACCTCACCGACGGCACCATCAGCCTCCCGGCCCTCAGCCGCTACGAGCGTGGCGATGGTGTCCCGGAACCGGAGAAGCTACGGCTTATCGCGCGCGCACTCGGGCTATCCGTTAACTATTTTCTCCGTGAGCCGAAGGAGATCGGCCCGGTTGAATTTCGTAAGCGCAAGAGCTTGAGCAAAAAACTGGAGGAACAGATTAGGGAGCAGACCCGCGACTTTCTGGAACGCTACACTGAAGCGGAATTTCTGCTCAATGAAGAAGTAGCCAAGTTTCCCACTTCGAAGGGGGTGATAGGTAAACTAGTTGAAGCGGAGAGCGCGGCAGAAGAATTACGCGCAATCTGGAAACTTGGGGATAGCCCCATACATAGCGTGGTGGAGGAATTGGAAGCGAAACACATCCGTGTATTTGCCCTGGAAGCCGATCGTAAATTCGATGGCCTTTCTTCCGTGCCCGCCGGCCGTGAAGACTTTATTGTCTATAATTCTCACCAGCCCATTGACCGCCAGCGGTTTACTTTACTACATGAATTGGGGCATCACTTCCTTACTATTGCCCCCGGCGTTGACGAAGAAAAGCTGGTGAACCGTTTTGCCGGTGCGTTTGCCGTGCCCGCTACCGCGTTACGCCAGAGCCTGGGTAATAACAGGAAGAATATCCACCCAGTAGAATTACTCGGTTTAAAGAAAGAATTCGGGTTATCCGTAGCGGCCTTGCTGTACCGGGCAAAAGACTTGGCAATCATTTCAGATTACACCCACCGCAATGCAATGATCGTCATCAGTAAAATGGGTTGGCGAAAAGATGAGCCGCAAACCTTTATCGGCGAAGAAAAACCAACCCGCCTACTGGAACTGCTCGGTCGGGGTATCGCGGAAGAGTGCTTCACCGCTAGCAAAGCCGCGGAATTATACGGCATGAAACTCGGCGAATTCAGAGAGGTTTTGTTGCGGGGCGCATAAGTTAAAATAATTCGTAGCTTTACGAATATGCCCACCCTATTAGTTACGGATGCCAATATCTTAGAGCGTGTCTAAAATTTTTAAGAACTGAGGATCAATGATTTAAGGTTCTGGCTAGATAAAAACTTGCGCGCATAGCGGGTTACGTAAGTCAGTTTTTGTGACGCCAGGTTCTTAAATGCTTGGTTCTCAGGAAGTAAAAATTTAGACACGCTCTTAATCGACTTGGCTCTAGTCAAGGAACACTTGCTACTTTTCCTACCCGATCACGCCGTCCATACCACCTACGACGTCTACTTTGAACTCAGTCCACAGCAAGTGGATTCCTGGGCACCCTTTGTAAAAAATGGTAGACTTCAGTTAGCCGATGCCCCCGAGAGCCTGATCATTCAATTCAGGTCGGAATTATCCAAACGGCTCTCCGATCCTGACCTGACCATTCTGGCCTTAGCTGAAGACCGTCAAGCCATTCTTTTGACCGGAGAAAAACTGATGACCCGCACCTTTCGCGACCGTGGTTACGAAGCACACGGCATGCTGTGGTTGCTGGATCAGCACGAAGCTACTGGCACCTACACTTCCAATCAGTTGCACGAAATACTTACCGGTATCATGAGAATTAACGAGCGCATGCCGGCCAAACTTTGTGAGACCAGGTTAAAGCGTTGGAAAGGTAATTGACCGCCCACCCCGGCCGCTACGCGGCCGGGGTGGGCCTGTTACTCACACCCCCTGCTTCCCATCAAACGCCTCCAGATAATCACCGATCCGGCGCAGGAAGCTGCCGCCCAGGAAACCATCCACCACGCGGTGGTCATAGCTCAGGGAAAGGAACATCAGGTGCCGCACCGCGATCAGGTCTCCGAACTCGGTTTCCACCACGGCGGGCTTCTTGCGGATCGCGCCCACGGCCAGGATCGCCACCTGTGGCTGATTGATGATGGGCGTACCCATTACGTTTCCGAAGGTACCCACGTTGGTCAGCGTGAAGGTGCCACCCTGGATTTCCTCGGGCTTCAACTTGTTCTCGCGGGCGCGGGCGGCCAGGTCGTTCACGGCCTTGGTCAGGCCCAGCAGGTTGCGCTGGTCGGCCTGCTTGATGACGGGCACGATCAGGTTACCACTCGGCAGCGCGGCCGCCATCCCGATATTGATGTCCCGCTTGCGGATGATGTTAGTGCCCTCCACGCTCACGTTCACCAGCGGGAAATCAGTGATCGCCTTGGCCACGGCCTCGATGAAGATGGGCGTAAAGGTGATCTTCTCGCCGTGCTTGCGCTGAAACTCGCCCTTTACGCGGTTGCGCCACTCGACGATCTCCGTCACGTCGGCCTCGATAAAGGACGTCACGTGCGGCGAGGTCGCCTTCGACATCACCATATGATCGGCAATCAGGCGACGCATCCGGTCCATTTCGATGATCTCCGTATTCCCGTCACCGGAAAAAGCGGCCGGGGCCGATTTAGCCACCGAGGCAGGCGTAGCCGGCTGAGGGGCGGGTGCCGCCGCCGGGGGCGCTGATGCCGCTTGCGTACCAGCGGCACCGGCGGGCTGCTTGCGCTTTTCGATGTAGGCCAGAATATCGGCCTTGTTCACGCGGCCGTCCTTGCCCGTTCCGGGTACGGCATCCAGTTCCGCGCGGCCGATGCCCTCCTCGCGGGCAATGTTGCGCACCAGCGGACTGTAAAACCGGCCGTTACTATTCGCTTTCAACTTATCATCGCCACTGGGCGGGGCCGTCGCCACCGCATCGCCGGATGCCGCCGCCGCGCCCGCGCTGGGCGAGATCGCCTCCACGGCCGAAGACTCGGTCGCCGTTGTCGTAGTCGCAGGGCCGCTCTCGGCCACGCTGGGCGTCGCCTCCGGGGCCGCCTGACCGTTGGTCTCGATGATCGCAATCGCCTCGCCCACGGCTACCACCTCATCGGTCGGGAACAGAATTTTCATGATCGTGCCCGCCACCGGCGAGGGCACCTCGCTGTCCACCTTATCGGTCGCAATCTCCAGGATGGTGTCGTCTACCTCCACGGTATCGCCCTCCTGCTTGACCCAATTAAGGATGGTGGCTTCAATAATGCTTTCGCCCATCTTGGGCATGATCAGTTCTACGCGGGCCATGTGGTGGGGTGGCTTGGTTAGGGAAGGCCGGGACGGGAATCCGTCCACGAAATCTTTGGCAAAGGTAGCACTTTGGCGGCAAGGCAACACCTTTCCCCTAGCAAACGATTTGCGGGGCGCGGGGTTCTGGCTCGGCGGGGGTTCGTACGGGCTTTCTGCTGTTTACTGATGGTAAGGAACCTCGCTAGCCGTGTTTGGAAAGTTTAGGCATCTTGTTGCGTGAGGTGCCTGCAAGGGGCCGACGCCGGGAGGCAGCCCGCAGGGCCAAGCCGCTAGGCGCGCCTGGAAGGCACCGACCCCGGCACTCAGCCGGGGGCACGTCCAAAACAGCCACTCCCTTATTTCTTCACTATTTTTAAATTAACCCGCGTAATCCAGCATCACGTACTGCGAAATCACCCCGCCCATGAGGGCCAGCGTAATGGTCCAGTAACCGACGTGGATGAGGACGTAGTTCCAGCGGCGACGCTCGAAAATGGCGTTGATCGCGATGATGGCGGCCGCCATGGTGAGGCCGAACATGGCACCATGCAACACGCCGTGGCCGAAACTGCGGTGGTTGGTGTAGAGGCCGTATTTTGTCTGTAGCTCCGCTAAATCCAGGCGGAGGGCGCTGGTGGGATCCTGGAATTCGGGCATCATGCCGAAAATGCCGGAAAGGCCGGTCTGGTGGATAACGATGACCGATAAGAGACCCGCCACGATGATGGAGAAGAGATAAACCAGGCCGAAGATGACGAACGGGTTGCCGCGCTTCAGTTTTTCCGCGTCCAGGCCGGAAATGCGCATCCACGCGCCGCCTACCACGCGGGGGTTGTAGTAAATGGCCCCGACGACCGGGGGGATGAGGGCTACTAAAAAGAAGATCCACCAGTTCATAAGTTGTGTGTTTGTTGTGCGGGCAATGTAGCTCTTTATTCCCGGATCGACAACAATCTGTATGAATTAGCCGATAAAACCACGCTTGCGGGCGTGTTCCACGGCTTCCTCGTAGCTACCGACTAGCGTAACGTTGATGTCCGACACATTTTCGATCAGTTGCTCGATGCGCCGGGCACGGCGTTCGTGCTGCACGTCGCGGATATAAATGTTGAGGATGCGCTCGGGGTTGTTGCGGGCGGCTTCTAAATAGATATCGGTATCGTGCTCGCCGCTGTCGCCGACCAGGATGAAGGGCAGGTCGGGGTAGGCGTCGAGGATGCGCTTGACCATGTCGGCCTTATGGGTGCGGTAGTCGGTGGCGGAATCCTCGGCGGGCAGGCCGAAATCGCGCAGTAGCACCGGCCCGCGCGGCAGGTGGTTGAGGTGCAGGAAATCGAGCAGCAGGTCGTAGAGGTTCCAGGGGCTGTTGGAGACGTAGAAGAAGGGGTTGAAACCCTCGCCGTCGGGGCCGAGGCGCAGGGCCTGGTAGAAATCGGATACGCCGTCGAAGGCCCCGCGCCGGGCGGCGTTCTTCAAAATGGTGTGCAGCATCGCCTTCATCTTCAGCCGGCTGGTTACGTCGGTCTGCATGATGGTGTCGTCGATGTCACTGATGATGCCGTACTCGGCCACCCTGGGCAGCACCACGTCGGAGTGCGTGACCAGGTTGCAGTCGCCTTCCTCGGGGATGCTGATGACCCTGATCTCGGCCTCCTGCCAGAGCTGGTCCACCAGCGGAAACTGTACGGGCGGGCTGAAGGTCTGCTCCAGGTGAAAGTAGCCCTCGCTGTCCGTCGTCCGCTCGAACACCTGGTCGCCCCAGGTAATTTCCAGCTTCGCGCCCGGTATTTCCCGCGAGTTAAACCGCTTGAAATTGTTGATTACATTTCGCAGCAGCCCGTCGCGCTCGCCGCGCCGCACGCCCCGGTCGCGCAGCACGCGGCCCGTGAGGTAGAGGTAATCTTCGCGCCCGAAACCGATGTAATTGGCCACGGTCACGGGCTTGTCGTTGCCCCAGTTCAGGCGGTCCACCAGTTCATCCCACTCGCGGTGGACGGTTTTTCCGAGGTCTTCAAGGGCGTCGTTCAGGGGCATTTTTGCGGAATTTTGCTGGGTTATCCCGCTAAACGTGGAGATATTGACCAGGTTCGGCGGGCGTCAAATATCCCGCCGTTGCAGTGCCCCCACCGCGTGGTCCACCGCTCGCGCGGTCAGGGCCATGTAGGTCAGCGAGGGGTTTTTGCAGCTCGCCGAGGTCATGGCCGCGCCGTCGGTGACGTACAGATTCGGGCACTCCCACAGGCGGTTGTGCGCGTCCAGCACGCTGGTGCGCGGGTCGCGGCCCATGCGGGCCGTGCCCATCTCGTGGATGCTAAAACCGGGGTGCGCCTCCTCATAGAAAGTGTTCACCTTGGTGGCCCCGGCGGCTTCCAGCATCTCGGCGGCGGTGGTGGTCATTTCCCGGCGCATCAGCCGCTCGTTCTCGCCGAATGCGGCGTCCATCGTCAGGGTGGGCAGGCCGTCCTTGTCCAGCAGTTCGCGGTTCAGCGTCACGCGGTTATCGGGGTTCGGCAGGGCCTCCCCGAAGCCGGTCATGCCCACCTGCCACATCCCCGGCGTCACCAGTTTTTCCTTCAGATCCGGCCCAATCGTGGCGGCCAACTCGCGCACGCCGCGCGTCCAGTCCTGGCGGCTGCCGCCGCCCTGGAAACCGAAGCCGCGGACGTACTCGCGCTTGCTGGCCCGGTCGATATTCACGAAGCGGGGAATATAAAAGCCGTTCGGCTTGCGCCCCTTGTAGTAGGCGGCCTCGTCGCCCTCAAACACGCCCACCGCCCCGGTGCGGTGGTGGTGGTCCATCACGTTGCGGCCCAGTTGGTCGCTTTCATTACCCAGGCCCTGCGGCCGGTCGGCGTCGGTTGAGTTCAGCAGAATGGCCGTCGAATTAAGTGTAGACGCGCACAAAAATACCACGCCCCGGCTATAATATTCAACGTCCTCGCCCGTGCGGGTATCGCGCACCACCACGCCCGTCGCCCGCTTGCTATCGGCGTCAAACAGCACCCGGCTCACCGCGCTGTCGTTGCGCAGATCCAGGTTCCCGGTCGCGGCCGCCACCGGCAGGGTACTCGACAAGCTACAGAAATAGCCCCCGAACGGGCAGCCCCGGATGCAGCGGTTACGGTACCGGCAGGCACCGCGCGTGCCGCCGTGCACGGCGGGGTCATAGCTGGTGAGGTGCGCCACCCGCCCCGGCGTCACCGTGCGGCCGTTAAAGTGGCGGGCCACGCCGGCGGCAAAGCGCTTTTCCGCGCAGTTCAGTTCCATCTCCGGCAAAAACCGGCTATCGGGCACGTGCGCCAGCCCCTCGGCGCGGCCGCTGATGCCCGCAAACCGCTCCACGTGGTCGTACCAGGGGGCCAGTTCCGCATAGCGGATGGGCCAGTCCACGGCAATCCCCTCGCGGGCGTTGGCCGTCAGGTCCCGGTCGCTCAGGCGGTAGCAGTGCCGCCCCCACATCACGCTGCGCCCGCCGGTGTGATAGCCGCGCACCCAGTCGAAACGCCGCTTTTCGGTGTACGGATACTCGTCGTCCTTCACGAACCAATCAATCGACTGCTGACGGATGATGTAGTCCTTGCGGCTCAGTTTCGGGTAGTGTTTTTCCACCACTTCCGCAGGCACACCGTCGTTATAGGGCAGGTCCCAGGGGTCCATCCCGGCCGTCGGGTAGTCGCCGTGCGTGCGGGCGGGGCCGCGCTCCAGCACCAGCGTTTTCAGGCCGCGCTCGCACAGTTCCTTGGCCGCCCAGCCGCCGCTAATGCCGGTGCCCACCACGATGGCGTCGTAGGTCCGCGCTTCTTTTTCCCGGTTATAATTCATGATCGGTTGCTTTAAATGGTGGGGGTACCGCCCGGTGCTTTGGGCGTGCCCGGGGCTAACGCCCCGGTCGGTCCCTTCCCGGCTCCCTGTCGGTCGGTGCTACGCACTCGTCGCTGACGCTCCGCCCGTCCAGGCACCTCACGCAACTCCTCCCGAGAGCCAATTTACAAAATCCCCGCCAACCATCCCCGCCCCGCCCCGGCGGGTGAACGAACCGCCCGCCCCACCGGTTAAACCACCCATGATAGCTTACAACACGACCATCATCATCCAGCACCCCGCCCACGCCAACTGGCTCGCCTGGATGGAACTCGACTACCTTCCCCACGTCCTCGATTCGGGCATGATCGACCGCTACCAGCTCTCCCGCCTCCTCGGCGTCGATGAGACCGAGGGCATCACCTACTCCCTCCAGCTCTTCTTCAGCAGCAAACCCGCCTACGACCTCTACCAGGAAAACTACGCCTTCCAGCACCAGCACAAGCACGATGAGAAGTTCAAGGGGCAGTTTTTGTCCTTTCGTTCTACGATGAACGTGGTGCTGTATGGGGGGTAGGACTTGAGGTTTTAATAGGGCGGCATGGCTGGGGTGGAAGTACTTAGAGTTCGGGTTAGGGTTTTTTTGCACAGTCGGCGGCACGGCTAACGAGGAAGCCCACGGAGTTTCACGGAGGAGGCATGGAGTTACACGGAGTTTTCTGGCACGGCCGGCGAAGAAGGCTGTTAGCCCTGTAGGGCGGCATAGATCAGCCCAGGGTGGAACCCTGGGCTTAACGCGTACCCCACGCAAACCGCCGCGCCCCCCGGCAGCGTTGCTTCGCAACGCTGCCGGGGGGCGCGGCGGGGATCCAGAGCAGCCTCCCCATCCCAGGGTTTTACCCTGGGTTAGTCTATCTCGCCCCTTCAGGGCTTTGGCGGCGAAGCCGCCCGGCCGTGGAAGGATGATGACAAAGGATATAAGAAAAAGTCATTAATTTAGCGATAAGAGATGACGTTTCTTGATTACAAGCTATGCCGCATCGTAAATCCTCTCAGCTGGAGAGGGAAAATTCGACTTGTCGAATTGGGAAAGGTCGCGTACGCGTAGGCTGAACTCCGAGGAGCTTGCGACGATCAGCGCAGGTAATCCAAAGTACTAAACTCCGAGGAGCTTGTGACGATCACCGCAGGTAATTACCAGACGCGCAGCGTCTTACTAACTAAAGTACGCGCGAAGCGCCCATCCGCACCCGCCACCCTTTCGGATAATTATTATTGTAGCGGTTTCCTAACCCCTTTACCCAGGCCAAACCCAAGCCCGCATAAGTCAGTAAAATGGGGCCGCGCCCGAGGCCGGTTAATTGCGGGGTTTCTCCCCGCAACACCCGGATCATCGTCTCCGGATCATCGACCGCGCAGCGGGGAAGGTCGGCGGACAGCGCGGTGTGTAGCGCCGATTCTCCGCTGGGCAGCAGATTTTTGCCCTTTACCGGACCGAGCGGCAGCCCGAAATCGATTCGGCCGAGAGCGGCGGCCAGCAACTGGGCCGTTTCCAGATCGGCGGCGGGCAGGGCGTGCAGGCTACCGGTTTGATCGGCGAAGTACTGCCAGTCCTCGGCGGGATCGAGGTAGGGGGCAGCAATAGTAATCTGGTCGGCGGGGGCGGGGGTCCAGTGGCGGAATTTTCCGGGCCGGTCGCGGTGCATGGTGGCCTCTCCGGCGGGGACGCGGAGGGCGGCCGCGAAGAATCCCTCGCCGCGCAAGCGCTGCGGGAAGAAGCGGTAGCCGCCGCCTTCCGTAGGCACGATGCCGCTGCCTTCGGGCAATTCCACGGTTTCGGGCGCCAGGCCGTACTCCTTAGCCAAGTAGGCCAGTTGCTCCTCGTTTTCGGTGGCGTTATAAGTACAGGTAGAATAGAGCAACAGCCCCCCCGGCCGCAGCAGCGGCACGGCGGCCGCCAGGATACGCCGTTGGCGGGCCGCGCACAATTCCACGTTGGCAGGCGACCATTCGGTGCGGGCACTTTCCTGCCGCCGAAACAGTCCCTCGCCTGAGCAGGGCGCATCCACCAGGACCAGATCGAAGCGGCCCGCCAGGGGCGCGAAGCGCTCGGGGTCCAGGTTGGTGGTCCAGGCACGGGGCAGGCCCCACTTGGCCAGGTTATACCGCAGCGTGCGGTGCCGCCCTTTGATGACCTCGTTAGCCACCAGCACCGCCTGCGGCCGTAGTACTGACCGCAACAGGGTTGATTTACCCCCGGGCGCGGCGCATAGGTCGAGGGCCAGGTTGATCCGAGCCGGTTCGCCCAATTGCCGCAGCAGGTAGTCGATAAACATACTGGATGCCTCCTGGGGGTAGTAGCCGCCCGCCTGAAAAACGGGGTCGAGGGTAAAGATCGGCCGCTCGGCCAGGTAGCGGCCGGCGGGGTGCCAGGGCACGGGTTCGCCCGGGGGCAAATAGCTTTCTACCACCGCCTTTGCAGAGTTGAGGCGAATGCTGGTGGGCGTGGGTTGGAGCAGAGCTTCCCGGTAGGCCGCCAATTCGGCGGGGCCGAAGCGATTTTCGAAAGTAGTGGTAAAGGCGTCGGGCAGAGGTAGCATGGGGCGAAACTGCATGTAGTATTTAGAAGGGGCCGGGTAAGGTCGTGCAATTTTGCTGAATCTAGGCTGTTCAGTTTATCAGGCTTTTATCAGTACAGGTTTTGTACTCTCTTCCTGGAGACCTTTTCCCCGGCCCGGGTTGATTGTTTAGGTCACTAATAGTTTATCGTTTTCGACAGAAACATCAATTCTATCGATGAATTTTCAATTTTTTCTTGCGCAGAACTATAGCATAGCCGCTGGCCAACCTCAGGAGGCTAGACGGCTATGCAAAGTTATGGCCAGTTTCATTTTTATAATGCCAAGTTTATTAATTGGTTTACATCTATTGATTTCGCTAACGTTTCCAATGCTTGATCTTCTAATAGCAATTGATCAACAATAGATTTCACGATTCCAGAAAGACTTTCTTCACTAATACCAATACTTTCGTTGATCCTCAATGTTTTTTGGTATCGAGCAAAAGAAAACTGATAATCAAACTTGACAATATGGCCTCGCCCGTTAGGAATAATTTTTATTTCTGCAAATGGTAAAAATCGTTTCCTGCCTATACTTTCAGTTTTGTACACATAAACTTGCAGGCCGTCTATTTCTATCGTTCTTTCGGCGATAAGAATATCGAAACCATCCTTAAAATTATTTGCCAAAATTAGTTCCGTTAATGAGCTATATATTTTTCTACTTTTACTTCTACTGTATTTAGGTTCGGTGAAAGGAGAGAACGACTCGACGTAAATAATACATCCATTGTTATTTGAATCATACTTGTCATCGATTATTTCACAAATCAAATTATACCATCCAATGTTTTCAGTATCGCGATGCAAGCCAATAATTTTGACAACCAGTTCATCATTGACACCATTGATCCACTTTGGGGCCAAACTTTCAACAAAAGTATTATAATATAGGTCATCATCTGCGTCTTCAACCCTAGTTTTATCTTCCCCCAGAGTAAATTGAAAGTCTTTACCATCAAACGATAGCACACCTTCATAATTCGATTCATCGTTATGTATAACTGATTCCTTCTGCGTCCACAGCGCGTGCCTAAAAGTTGTCGACATACTCACATTGTCTAGAAAAGACTGATAGCTTATACCACGCTCTGTTAACTCCTTAAGGAATTTGTCTGCGCACCATATATACGTACTGTATTTTCTTCGGTACTCTTCACTTACAACGTATTGATTGCCAAAATCATTATCTCGAACATAAAAACGGAGGAAATCAGCAACATAAAAATTTTGTGAAATCGTTTGATTATCAATCGACAATGTAAAATTCACCAAAATACGTTGTCTTCCATCAGGGAAATTTTCGACAGCTATTTTTGATGTGATTTTAGAAAAAACAGGCGTATTTAATACCGTTATAGTTGGTTCTTCTATTTTAATTAACTCCTTACTTGAATCAATATCATAATCAAAAGCATGGGTAGTGAAGTAATCACCTAACGCAAAGAAAACGTTCTTTTCCCCAGCATTATAAGCCGCATCAATTCTTGATTTAAAGTCAACAAAAATAGAATTAAAACTGGATGCTACTAAAGCCGGAAAGTTATTCGCATAATCTATGTTTGAGTAAATAATTTTACCATCTATTTTTTTCGATTTTGATGTTATGACAGCTAAAAAATCTGCCTTATCTTCATGATAATGGTTTGTTGATGTAGCAAATGGCAAGATAGTGTAATCTTCCCCAAAGAAATCCTCGTGAGACGAGTTATAATATCCTATTAAATCATCTACAGTAATGTTTCGGTTATACTTTGTAAATATACCTGCATCATCATAGCTCATTAATTCATATACTTCCGACATTAAAGCAAAACGGACAATAACATCTTTTTCAGAAGCATATTGAATTGCTTGTTTTATTTCTCGTGGAAATTTTGAGTCTTGGATCAACTCTATATGCTCAACCCCATTTTGCCCTAAAAGAGGTATCACAAAATTTACTAGTAATAGAGTACTGACTATATGAAATAGCTTCATTTTTTTAATTTTTTGATTTTGTATTGGCCATAACGTTAAGTCAGGTATCCGCCCACCCGACGCAGGAGGGGTCGCGGAGGGCGCAAACCAATTTGTCGCAGAGAGAAATCTGCATATGATACAGAAGTGAGCGTTACCGCCCTATTCGCCCAACTTAAAACCATGTGGGACCGATTTTTCAGGAATTTGGTGCGACAATCTGGTTTGCGCCCAAGGCTACCGCCACGATAGCACTTTGAAAACAAGGGCACGGGGGAGGTATGTTCACTTGGCAACTGAAAAAATGTGGCAACCCATCAGTACCTAAAAACGGTGTTTACGGGGGTTAAGGCTATAGGAAAAATTGCCTTAGCTTAATGATTTTGGCGCATTGTTGTGTGAATTATTTAAAGAACAGTTCAACATGTTGAAACTGTTTCTAGCAGAGTTTTTTCATAGATACCCTTTTGACTTGTAGACAGCATCATGATATAATTAACCGATGCATAATGATTGGATATTTTATATATAACATCCATTTGCCCATCATTATTAAAATCACCAGCCAGAAGGATGTCTAACAATCCTTCATATCCACCGCCGGGCCAATTATACTTATCAATGCAACCAATATCGACAACCTCATTTGAATCATTGTCATTCATATGAAGGGAATACTCTAAGATTGCATTCTCGGTTACGTTACCAGTGCAAGAGATCGTATATTTACCCTTTTTAAAGTTAAAATCAATAATTGAATTTACACTAAGTGAAGTATCTATAATTATGCTATTCTCAAAATCGAGTTCATTACTGACGCCATCAATAATTACCAATTCGTGATTCATCGAAATAATCTTCTCCAGTTGATGTTCCTTATCTAAAGATATGATTTCACTGAAATTATTAGTCCTTTTTAGGTTCTCGTGATCGTCTATTTCATAAATAAGTAAATCTTTTGAAAATAAAAGTTCTCCATAGAATACTCGGTGATCACCCCAGATTATAAATCTATTCCTTAAAGAATATTCAAAATTTATGTATTGTGAACTCACATAGCCACTTTTATGATTATAATCTACCCAAAACCATCCAGTTACAGAATCATTATCATTATGACATATAAATATTTCTTCTCCATCAGGAATATTACCTATAATTTTACTACTAATACTTGGTCTACTACGAATATTTAGCGAACTGTTAGGATCCAATAAATCAACAACTCCGTTTTTTCCTAAACTACATGAGCAGTTAGACTGCCCCAAAAGATTTTGATCGTTAAGAATGCATCCGAAAATCAAAATTAATACTATAGTTATAGTCTTCATAATATCACTTTATGATTTCACCTAGTAGCATTTCTTATATGAAAAGAATTGACAACCAAAGCGCAATATACTTAAAATTATCAAATTATTGTTCAATAATATAATAGTCCAATGGATTTCCATATTTGCATTTACATAAGTTTTATTCAAAAAGATATTTTTCGATTGAATTTTACTTCAGTTTTAATCAGTTTCACACAACGTTAAGTCAGGTATCCGCCCACCCGACGCAGGAGGGGTCGCGGATCTACCTGCCGGTTGAACGAAGCCGTGTCGCGCCCGCACGGCTATGGGGATTACATTTTCTCACCCCGCACCATTTGAGGTCTATCCCAGGTTATTTCTCGCCCCAAGATAAGCCATTCAAGTGTAACGGTACAAGTTTAGCGACTCATTTTTATTCGTTTCATCGGTAAAGGCATCTCTCTCCACCCTTCGTGGCATTACGAAGCGGCGGATGTAAGGGGTAAATGTAGGGGAGCGCGCGAAAGAGACCGAGCGGATAGCGGTGGGGAGCGACGGGGCTTTAACCATTCGATCACCAGCGCAGACTCGACCAGGCTTGGCCAAAAAGCTCTCCATACAAACGCTTCTCATTACGACGCATCAGGTCGTGAAGTGCCGGTGGAATAGTAAAAACCAAATGGTAGTGAGGAACCGGGAGAAGTTCCTCGGTTCTTTTCGCCAGCCATCTCTCCCGAGCAAGGGATTGGCACTTGGGGCAATGTCTGTCCCGGCAACTGTTGTAGAATACTTTGGTGCAACCACAGCTGTCACAGGCACAAACATGGCCTCCCAATGCCGCCGTGCGACATTTTGTGATGGACCCAATTACCTTGGCTTGCCGTGCGCTGATTCGATGTCGTTTCAGATAAGCGGGGCCGTGCAAGCGAAAAATGTCGG
The DNA here is from genome assembly GCA_963757435.1 of Lewinellaceae bacterium. GTDB lineage: Bacteria > Bacteroidota > Bacteroidia > Chitinophagales > Saprospiraceae > Neolewinella. The sequence goes on from CAVWSC010000023.1 coordinate 200,281, forward strand.
CTAGTTCCGGCTTACCCATCGGAGGGTAAGTCTTTGGCGTGGAGAATCATGGTAACATATTGGTTATTAGTAGACTATAAAGTAACCAAAAATATTTTACCATCCAAATGGCGTCGCCGGGGTAATTTTAAATGGATAGGCTACCTGCCGTAGGCGGTTTAGTTCAACGTTTAGTATATGAAAAGTAGGCGATTACGAAGCACAAAACTTTCGATTAAACACAAAGTTTGACACGAGCCAAAACCCTTGATTTTACTACTATTTCGCCTATTTTTTATATACATTGTTATGTCCTTTTTTTGTTCTCAATTTAATGCACTTCCTCAATTGGCTCCCCTTTAAAGAAAGGCTTCTTCATCCTAAATTTTATCCAAAGAACCGCATACAATCCTGTGATCCCTACGACCAAACCAGTGTTGAGATAAACGCTTTTAGTCATTTCTGGTGAGGGGGAGTTATTGATTAATAAATAAATCATCCCAATGATGCCAAGTATTTGTAATACTGGATAAAGAGGTGATCGATAAGGACGGGGAAAATCTGGATACTTTTTCCTCAAAATAATTAGATCTAAATGAGCCATTATATAGACAAGAAGGAATATGGCTGAACAGGATATCATCAAAAGGATAATAACATTCTGTGAGTCTTGAAAAATGATATATACTGCAATGGCAAGACTGCATTGAAATAGGATGCCAAACCAAGGCGTTTTAAATTTTGGATGGATGAGCCTAAATGCTGATGGTAATTGATTGTTCTTCCCCATACCATATAACATGCGGGAGATAGAAGCAATTCCAGTACTAAAACAGGTTGCAGCTGCCGTTATGGCAAGAACAGCCATTATGAATCTAGCATTTTCTCCGAAAATGGATTTGACCAAAACCCAGTGAGGGATTGAAGATTCAACTAATTGTTCACCAGGTACTTTGTGATAACCAGCCAAAGCAACCAATCCATAAACTACTAAGAGAATGATACTTGAAATAATCATAGCTTTAGGCAAGTTCTTTTCGGGCTGTTTTGTTTCCTCGATTAATGGACAAACAAACTCCATTCCCATAAAAGCCCACATTGCAAGCACTGTCAACGAAAGTATATTCCAGTCCAATGTACCGAGGCTGGAAAATAAGTTTTGAAAAGGAATATCCTGAATCTCTGAACTACTTACTCCAGTAATTCCAATTATAAATAACGCAGTTAGCATGATGAAGGCTAAAAGGTTTTGTATAGTTGCAAAAACTTCAATACCTAGAATATTTAGAACGATAATGATAATATAAATCCAAAGTCCAAAACGACTGAATGTATTGGGATAGAGAGCATCCATGACGTAATCGAGCAAGAATAGATCGGCTGCACCAGCAAAAACGGCCATACCCAAATAGCCTGCAATGGTTACAACTATGGCAGGGAGATGTCCAACTGCTACTTCAGTGTAAGTACTAATTCCACCAGCCTTGGGCATCATTAGGGCAAGTTCAGTAAATGTAAAAACGTACCCTAACGCAAGGACAAAAGCGATAAGCATAGCTATAAAAAAGCCGGAAGAATTTATTCCTATACCCTGTAAAATTGTAATTAAAGGTCCTTGACCAACAACCATCCCAACGCAAATAGCAATAAGTGAAGTTAGACCTAATGAGCGCTTAAGGGCATTGTCTGATTTTTTAGTTTCGGTCATCAATTTGATTTATTAATATTATTTCTTACACCTTCTAATTGCACACAACGTTAAGTCAGGTATCCGCCCACCCGACGCAGGAGGGGTCGCGGATCTACCTGCCGGTTGAACGAAGCCGTGTCGCGCCCGCACGGCTATGGGGATTACATTTTCTCACCCCGCACCATTTGAGGTCTATCCAGGTTATCTCTCGCCCCAAGATAAGCCATTCAAGTGTAACGGTACAAGTTTAGCGACTCATTTTTATTCGTTTCATCGGTAAAGGCATCTCTCTCCACCCTTCGTGGCATTACGAAGCGGCGGATGTAAGGGGTAAATGTAGGGGAGCGCGCGAAAGAGACCGAGCGGATAGCGGTGGGGAGCGACGGGGCTTTAACCATTCGATCACCAGCGCAGACTCGACCAGGCTTGGCCAAAAAGCTCTCCGTACAAACGCTTCTCATTACGACGCATCAGGTCATGGAGTGCCGGTGGAATAATGAACACCAAGTGGTAGTGAGGAACCGGGAGAAGTTCTTCAATGTCGTTTCAGGTAAAGACGTTAAAAAAGCGACCGAACACCGAAAATATGAATACCGGATCAACCGTAACGTGACGGGCGGGATGATCCAACACTTTTTGTATACCATATATCTGGGTGGACCCAATGACTGGCGAGCCAAAACCCTGATGCTCCTCAAATTGATGTCCCGCTATACCGAACCGTATCGCCCCGACCGAAGCCGAGCGCGGGAGCGAAAAATCATGCGGATGAATAATCGGCATATCCACGAAAAAAACTATAGAAAAGCGATGTAAACACCCGCAAGGCTACCGCCACAATAGCACTTTGAAAACAAGGGCACGGGGGAGGTATGTTCACTTGGCAACTGAAAAAATGTGGCAACCCATCAGTACCTGAAAACGGTGTTTACGGGGGTGGAGGCTATCGAAAGAACCGCCTTAACTTAATGGTGTTGGCGCATTGTTCACGACCATTAAGCTAAGCAAAACCGGAATAATCCGCCCCGCATGCGTTAATACGGTATGAAGCCCATCATCCGTTACTTCTCAAATATACGACGCTTCCTCCAACTCAACGGTCCGAGGCGCGAAACCTACCTCTATCATCCTGCAACGACTTTTATCCGCAAAAGTCCACTAACCTTCGCCCGCACCGTCACCCTCGTCGTCGATTTAGCCCGCCAGTCGTTGGCCGTCGTCCTGGGGCGGTTCTTCCAGTGGAACCCTAAACGTATCGTCACTAAATCGGCCTTCTGCCAGCGCCGACAAGCGATCAAGCCTGAATTTTTCCGCGATCTTTTTTATCATACCGCTACTTTATTCTACCGCTGCTTCCCGAACTACAAACGCTGGAAGGGAAAACGACTATTAGCCGTTGATGGAACCGGACAAGCCTTACCTAAATACGACTGGATCGGTGAGGAATTTGGCTTCCACCTTAACCAACACACCGGGCGGCCCTCGGCTCGTTTACTCATCACTCATGACGTTCTCAACAACATCATCAACGATGTCAATTTGCATAATCAGAATACCGCTGAAATAGTTAAAGCCTACCAGAACGTACCCCACGCCGCTAAAGATGCCATTTACATATACGACCGGCATTACGCCAGCTTTGCGCTAGCCTACCTACACGACCGACATGGGTCGGACTACGTGATCAGAATGAAAACCCAGGGAGGGTCCACCATCGTCAAAGACTTCCTGCAAAGCAATGAACCACAGGCAATTAGGCGGGTAAAGCTGCGTACCGGTCGCGCCTTTTATAAACTCCAGGAACTGGGGCTACAACCGGAGCGCGACGCCGAGTTCAAGGTCCGCCTGGTGCGCGTCGAGCTTGATGACGGTGACGTAGAAATACTGATGAGTTCGCTGACCGATACAAGACGATACCCGGTCACTAAATTTAAATGGCTGTACGGGAAACGTTGGGGTGTAGAGACCGCCATCTTCGTCCTGAAATCTTTTCTACAACTAGCTTTGGTATCGGCCTATACGCAGCCCGGCGTAGAACAAGATCTCTGGTCCAGCTTCGCCTTTTATAACCAACAAAGCGCGCTGGTCACCGCCAGTGAGGAAGACGTTAAAAAAGCGACCGAACACCGAAAATATGAATACCGGATCAACCGTAACGTGACGGGCGGGATGATCCAACACTTTTTGTATACCATATATCTGGGTGGACCCAATGACTGGCGAGCCAAAACCCTGGTGCTCCTCAAATTGATGTCCCGCTATACCGAACCGTATCGCCCCGACCGAAGCCGAGCGCGGGAGCGAAAAATCATGCGGATGAATAATCGGCATATCCACGAAAAAAACTATAGAAAAGCGATGTAAACACCCGCAAGGCTACCGCCACAATAGCACTTTGAAAACAAGGGCACGGGGGAGGTATGTTCACTTGGCAACTGAAAAAATGTGGCAACCCATCAGTACCTGAAAACGGTGTTTACGGGGGTGGAGGCTATCGAAAGAACCGCCTTAACTTAATGGTGTTGCCGCTGTGTTGGCTGAACTTGATAAAATATCTCTTAGATAGTGTAACGATATTTGCTCAATTTCTAGCCTTCTCGCTTCTTTATTCTCATAAGTTTTAAAACTTGGTATATCAGAATTAATAAGATGATTGTTTAACATTTCCCATTTATTTGATATTATATTCATGTAGTTATTAACCTTTTTAATTTTAACAACACCTCTGTTAACATCTATAATGGCTAAACCGATTGCTAATATCATTTTAAAAGAGTACTTTCCTCCAGGTTTATATTTTTTGTCAACCCAAGTAACAGTGTCATAGTTATTATATCCAAGCCACTCTCGCCCTTTATCAATAATTTTATACCCTGAACCTATATATTTTCTTTTTGATTTATGTTTTTTCTTAGTTTTTTGCTTTTTTATATCCTTTATAAAAACATCTAATATATTTATAGATATTTCCTTTTTTGAATTTCGATAAAGGTATTCTGATGCTAGTTTAATACTTTTAATTGATAATGAAAATAATTTTTCTCCTTTTACACTGTAATTAACTGGGTAAAAGGACACTATACTAGCGATATGTAGAACATACTGAATAAAAATAAAATCTATTTTCTCTGCAACAAGGTAAGAATATTTTTTACTTACAGATTTTTCAAATTCTAAAATATCCTCTGTAGGTAATTCTTCAGCTATTCTTCTTACTAATTTATCGACCCCATTTCCAAAGTTTGATTCAATAATTATCCATTCTTCGGGATTAGGTAATCCCATGTCTCTCCATCTTTCAATGACCTGTCCATAAGCTTCTTTTAAGGCTCCTGAATACTCATGCACTCTTTCTTTATACTCACTCTTTTTTCCATCATTCAATATGTTAACTACCTTAATAAAATTACTATTTGAAGGGAGTGCTTTATAAAATTCTTTTACAAAATTTGTGGCTGATCTTTCTAGGCCGTTATTTCCGCCTATTGTTATCATAAAAATAAAAAATTCAAACTTCCCTTTTTTCCATTCATCAAAGTCCTCTATAGTAAATGATTTAAATAGCGTATGTTCAGGAATTTTATTTTTACTTTCTTGACCTAATTCTTCAAATAATTCTGAATTAGATAGTAGTTGGTATGAAGATGGGCCTTCAGACGATTCAGTTGTTAAATCAACTAGCCTAATATCGTCAACCACACCAATATCTAATTGCGGCAAACCAAGACTAGCTCTTGTCATATTCTCATCCTTTTCTAGGTCACCTATTCCTGGAGAATCATAAAAAATTAATCCATTTTTTCGTGAACCGCATGCTAATGATTTCGTGTGTCCCAATCTTATTGAGGTAGGTAAGATATTTTCTTCAAACAGGCTATTTATTGTGGTTGTTTTACCAGCATTTGTTTTTCCGAAAACATATGCTCTAGTTTTTCTCCGTAAAAATTGATTTTCTATTCTTACCTGTGTAAGAATATCATCTTGATCTTTTTTCAGGTTTTCTAGGGCTATAGTAGGAAAAATTGAAATGAGCTTGTTTTCTACCTCCTTCATTGCATCTTCTACTTCCTCTTCCTTTTCGACACTACGAATCAATTCACCTAAGAGTGATTTCTTTCTTTTTCTAAAGTACGATTTACTATAAAATTGTTTGGAAGACAACGAATCATCCTCTTTAACCATCTTATCTAAAAGATCTAAAATTGCTTTACTAATAAGTACCCTACTAACATTAGCCGTTTCCATTGTGATAAAACCATTACGCCAATCTTCGTTTATTCTAGAAACTCTACTATTTAATAGAATAATTAATTGTCTGAAGTCTTCTCGTGCCCCAATCTCTAGAGAGGACATATAGCTTAATGCGTCAGAATTTTTACCCTGTGAGACAAACTGTTCGACCTGGACCCTCATACAAAATTATCTTTTACGTATGTTAATTAGAATGAATAATAACCAAATTTACTGACATTCAAAGAAAGTTAGTAGGTTAGAATGTACACATTTCAGCTAACGTTAAGTCAGGTATCCGCCCACCCGACGCAGGAGGGGTCGCGGATCTACCTGCCGGTTGAACGAAGCCGTGTCGCGCCCGCACTGCTATGGGGATTACATTTTCTCACCCCGCACCATTTGAGGTCTATCCGGGTTATTTCTCGCCCCAAGATAAGCCATTCAAGTGTAACAGTACAAGTTTAGCGACTCATTTTTATTCGTTTCATCGGTAAAGGCATCTCTCTCCACCCTTCGTGGCATTACGAAGCGGCGGATGTAAGGGGTAAATGTAGGGGAGCGCGCGAAAGAGACCGAGCGGATAGCGGTGGGGAGCGACGGGGCTTCAACCATTCAATCACCGGCGCAGACTCGACCAGGCTTGGCGGAACGGCTTTCCATACGAACGCTTCTCGTTACGACGCATCAGGTCATGGAGTGCCGGTGGAATAGTAAAAACCAAGTAAGCGTACGAGCAAGTAAAGATTGCATTACAGAAAATAGTTACACGTCGCTCCTATTTCAATACAAAACTGATTGAATATGGCATTTTGAAGCATTCTCAACTTTTTGTTGTCTGATTTTTGGAAATTTTTCCTTACCTGTGAAATTGTTGAATTACACAATACATAGTTGCTCGGACGCTTACCTTTTATCGATCTGCGCAGGATAGCCTGCACGCTACGCATGGAGTACTGACCCCCGGTTTGACCCTCGGACAACCAATAGGTTGAACTATAAATAGCCAATTCTTTAACGACGAGCTAAACGCAGTGCCGCCCCAGCGGTATTGGCAGCTAGCACTTATTGGGTGGGCTTACATTCCTCAGGCTTGTGTATGTTGAAAATATCGCTCATAAGTGATTGAATTTGTTGTAGTACTATCCCCCCCCCGCGTGAGGTGCCTGGAAGGGCGTTAGCGCACGCAGTGCCGAGCGATCAGCGAAGCCTGAAAGGGACCGCCCCAGCCCGCGCAAGCGGACTGGGGCACGCCCAACTCAAATCAGTTAAAAGTTGAAAACCGGCGCGTGACCGAAACCCGCCTTAATCGCTGGAAGACAGCAACGCCAGTAGGCGCAGGATCTCTAAATACAGCCACACCAGTGTAACGATGAGGCCTACGGCGCAGAACCACTCCATATAAGCAGGTAGCCCGTATTCTTCACCCTTTTTGAAATTATCGAAATCGAGGAGGAGATTCATGGAGGCGACGCCGATGATGAGAAGCGAGATGCCGATGCCGATCATGCCACCCTCGTGCAGGTAGGGGATGGCGATGCCGAAAAACGACAAGGCGAAGGACAGGACGTAGACGACCAGCACCGCGCCGGTAGCCATCATGACGCCCGCCCGCAGCTTTTGCGTGACCTTGATGGCCCCGGACTTGTAGAGGAACAGCATGAGGAAGAAAACCGCCATGGTGAGGGCCACGGCCTGAAAAATAATGCCGGGAAAAGCCGCCAGCGCGTAGTAGCCGCTGACGCCGCCCACGAAAAGCCCCTCGACGGCGGCGTATACCGGAGCCAGGGTGGGCGAAAGGTTTTGCTTGAAGGACATGACCACCACCAGGATAAGGCCCACAATGGCACCGCCGAAGACGATGATGGGGTTGGCGTAAAGAAAGCCGATGACGGCCCCGACGAGCAGGATGAGGCCGAGGATGATACTTTTGTTAACGGCACCGGCTTGGGTCATGCGTCCGTTTAAGGCGCGGCTGTCGCCGTTGCGCTGGATCATGCCGCCGTCGAGCGTCCGCTCCTGGGTGGCTGCTTTAGCCAGGGTGCCGTCTTTGAGGAAGGGGTTACTGGATTTTTTGAACCGATCGAATCGTGCCATAGGTTAACTTAGGTTTTGTTGGATAAACAGCGTGGGGAGGTGATTTGGTCGAAAAGGGAATGGAATAATGTGGCGTGCAGGAACGGTAAGAGAATTAGCCCCAGAGGTGTACGCGTAGGCTTATCAAACGTGCAAAAGTATCAGACGCGCAGCGTCCTGCTAAAGCACGACCAAAGCCCACAAAACCAAAATTTTTTCGTATATTTGCCACAAATAGTAGGAAAATTGGCCAAAGTAAAAGTAGCGTTCTTCTGCACCGCCTGCGGCACCGAGCACCCCAAATGGATGGGCAAGTGCACTGCCTGCGACGAGTGGAACACGCTGGTAGAGGAAAAAGTGGTGCCCACCACCGCCCGCGAGGCCGACCGCCAGGCGTGGCGCAAAGTGGGGGAGGAAAACGGTAACGGTAATGGCCGCGTGCCCGGCAGCGGGCCGCGGCCCGTGCGCCTGCCCGAGGTGAAGGCCGGGGCGGTAGACCGATTGATCACGCAGGACGAGGAACTGAACCGCGTGCTGGGCGGCGGCATCGTGCCGGGTAGCGTGGTGCTGTTCGGGGGGCAGCCGGGGATCGGTAAATCGACGCTGCTGCTGCAACTGGCGTTGCAGTTGGATGGTAAGGTGCTCTACGTGAGCGGCGAGGAAAGCGAGGAGCAGATCAAGATGCGCGCCGACCGCATCGGCGGATCGCCGGAGCGGGTGTTCCTGCTCACCGAAACCAATACCAGCAAACTGCTGCAACACGCCCAGCAGGAGCGGCCCGATCTGCTGATCGTCGATTCCATCCAGACGCTCTCCTCGCCCCACGTGGATAGCATGGCCGGCACCGTGAGCCAGGTGCGCGAGTGCGCCGCGGAGTTGCAACGCTTTGCTAAGGAGACAGGGATTCCGGTCTTCCTCATCGGCCATATCACCAAGGAGGGCAGCATCGCCGGCCCGAAACTACTCGAGCACATCGTGGACGCCGTCCTCCAGTTCGAAGGCGACCGCAATTACACCTACCGCATCATGCGGACGCTCAAAAACCGCTTCGGTAGCACCGATGAACTGGGCATCTACCAGATGAACGCCGAGGGCCTGCGCCAGGTCAGCAACCCCTCCGAACTCCTCCTCAGTTCCAAGGATGAAGAACTGAGCGGCAGCGCCGTAGCCGCCACCCTGGAAGGCATGCGGCCCATGCTCATCGAGGTGCAGGCCCTGGTCAGCACCGCCGTTTACGGCACGCCCCAGCGCTCGGCCACCGGCTTCGACCTGCGCCGCCTCAGCATGCTCCTCGCCGTCCTCGAAAAACGCGGCGGCATGCCCCTCGGCAACCAGGACGTCTTCCTCAACATCGCCGGCGGCCTGCGCGTCGACAACCCCGCCATCGACCTGTCCATCATCGCCGCCCTCCTCTCCAGCGCGGAAGACATCAGCATCCCGCACCAATTCTGCTTCGCGGGCGAGGTCGGCCTCAGCGGCGAAATCCGCGCCGTCAACCGCATCGAGCAACGCATCCAGGAAGCAGACCGCCTCGGGTTCCGCGAAATCTTCATCTCCAAATACAACACCAAGGGCCTCGACCCCGACCGCTACGGCATCAAAATCACCACCCTCGGCAAGGTCCGCGAACTCTACGAGCGGCTTTTCGCGTAAATTCGCCGGCATGAAGCGTAGTGAATCGTCCGTATTAGTTTGGCTAAAGTCCTTTTTCGTGGCCCCCGCCCCGCGCCTCCGCTCCGCTCCGGCAGCGGTCCGGCCGGGCGTGTCCGCCGCTCCCTGTTCGGTCGGCCCTGCGGGCTCGTCGCTACCGCTCCGCCGGCTCCCATCCCTGGTCCTCCGGTACCTTAAAACACCGTTCGCCACCCCGGCAAAAACCAGCTCCGTCACAGCGGCTCCACTTACCGGCACCGGCAACCGGGATCAATCAAAATGGGATAAATTCGTGACGAGTCTCTCGTTTTTCTTTAGAAAAAAAGCGTTACGTAGCTCACGAAACAGAACTAAAAACGTCACCCCTCTCCCGAGGAGAGGGGCCGGGGGTGAGGGAACACGGCGTGCTACGAGCCAAGCAAGGTGTGCAAAATGCGGGGTGCCATACCTTGAGTTTTGGGATGAATTCGTATTGAGTCGCTCGTTTCTCTCCAAAAAACAAGCACTACGTAGCTCACGAAACAGAACTAAAAACGTCACCCCTCTCCCGAGGAGAGGGGCCGGGGGTGAGGGAACACGGCGTGCTACGAGCCAAGCAAGGTGTGCAAAATGCTGGGTGCCATACCTTGAGTTTTGGGATGAATTCGTATTGAGTCGCTCGTTTCTCTCTAAAAAACAAGCACTACGTAGCACACGAAACAGCACACAAAACGTCACCCCTCTCCCGAGGAGAGGGGCCGGGGGTGAGGGAACACGGCGTGCTACGAGCCAAGCAAGGTGTGCAAAATGCGGGGTGACTTACCTTGAGTTTTGGGATGAATTCGTATTGAGTCGCTCGTTTCTCTCCAAAAAACAAGCACTACGTAGCACACGAAACAGCACACAAAGCGTCACCCCTCTCCCGAGGAGAGGGGCCGGGGGTGAGGGAACACGGCGTGCTACGAGCCAAGCAAGGTGTGCAAAATGCTGGGTGCCATACCTTGAGTTTTGGGATGAATTCGTATTGAGTCGCTCGTTTCTCTCCAAAAAACAAGCACTACGTAGCTCACGAAACAGCACACAAAGCGTCACCCCTCTCCCGAGGAGAGGGGCCGGGGGTGAGGGAACACGGCGTGCTACAAGCCAAGCAAGGTGTGCAAAATGCTGGGTGCCATACCTTGAGTTTTGGGATGAATTCGTATTGAGTCGCTCGTTTCTCTCCAAAAAACAAGCACTACGTAGCACACGAAACAGCACACAAAGCGTCACCCCTCTCCCGAGGAGAGGGGCCGGGGGTGAGGGAACACGGCGTGCTACGAGCCAAGCAAGGTGTGCAAAATGCGGGGTGACTTACCTTGAGTTTTGGGATGAATTCGTATTGAGTCGCTCGTTTTTCTCCAAAAAACAAGCACTACGTAGCACACGAAACAGCACACAAAGCGTCACCCCTCTCCCGAGGAGAGGGGCCGGGGGTGAGGGAACACGGCGTGCTACGAGCCAAGCAACGCCACCCCCCTATCCAATCCTCCTCCTCTATTCCCTCTTCTTCCTCTTCCTCCTCCCCGCCTGCGCCCCCGACCCTCCCTCGCAGGAAGAACTCCTCGCCGACTACCCCGACACCCTCCCGCCCCTGCCCGATCGGGAGGCCGATTACGACCCCAGTGAGTACCGCTGGGGCTTTGCCGACGGGGCGGGCGAACTCGTGATCTCCGATGCCTACGACGAGGTGCGCGCCTTTAGCCAGGACCGCGCCGTGGTGCGCAAAAACGGCCGCTGGTCCTTCATCGACCGCCGGGGCCTGCAAGTCGGCAAGCAAGACTATGCCGGGGCCTGGACCTTCCACGACGGCCGCGCCCGCGTACGGGACGACAACGACAAACTCGGCTTTATCAACCGCAACGGAGACTACGTCATCGCCGCCA
>CAVWSC010000024.1:0-188149 GCA_963757435.1 Lewinellaceae bacterium
CTGACACAACACTGACACGCCGCCGGGCGTTACGGCCTGTATAAGATTTTGTCCTATATTACTCTCCCGGATACGCCCCTAACGGATGGCCTCAAGATTTACCCGGCAACTACGAAACCTAAACTAATGATCAGACACACGTACTCGGCCTGACACTTTTTCTGTCAGCCTGTACACTGCTAACCACGCGGCAACCACGGTGTTTACGGATGCGATATAGCTCCTTTAAAGAAGGGGAGAAGCATTTTAATCGGGTTTGTACGCTATGGCCAGTCAGAATTCGACCGTACGCTAAACCTGCTTCGACCCCTTAACGAACCCGAATCGGAACTACTTCGTGCCCAGGCCGAACTGAACTATGCCCGTGCCGCCGTGCAACTGGAGCAGCCGGATGGCGAGAAACTGATCCTGGATTTCGTGCGCCGCTACCAGCCCGACCCCATCGCCAACCGCGCCCTGGCCGAAGTGGCGAGTTTTTATTTTAATGCCGGTAAGTACGATCAGGCGGCTCAGTATTTCGATCGCATCCCCCTGAATAGCCTCTCGCGCGAGGAGCGGGCACGCATCGCTTTCCAATCCGGCTACAGCTATTTCGTGGGTAAGGATTTTGCCAGGCGAAAATCCGTTTTCAGGAAACCAAGGACATCGACGGCGAGTATTATTACCCCACTAATTACTACCTCGGGCCTGATCTATTTCTTCGACGGCGACTACGACAGGCCGTGCCACTTCCACGCGTCGTGGAGCGGTCGTCCAGCTATGACTCCTATATTCCGTCTTACGGCGCAAATTTTCTTCGCCCAGGCCCGCTACGATGAACTGATCGCCTGCGCCAACCACGTCTGGCCCGCGGGGCATCAAGAACGACAAGGAGATCAGGCGGTTGATCGGACGGCTTACTTTGAGAAGCAGGACTATGCCGTGCCCTGCCGTACTTAGAGGAATATGCCGCTCAATCGACGCGGCCTGCGGGAGGACGAACTCTACCAACTCGGGTTTACGCAGTACCAAACCGGTAATTACCCGAAGGCCGCCACGACCTTTGGGATTTTCGACGGCTAACTCGGCAGTGGGCCAGTCGGCTGACTGCTCCTGGGCGATGCCACCCTACGGGCGGGCGACCGCACGTCAGCGCGTTACGCTTTCGGTAATGCGATGCGGATGAACTTCGACCCGTACTCCAGGAGGAAGCCACCTACGATTATGCCAAACTGGAGCTATGGGCTACGCGACCCGCGAGGCGATCAATGCCCTGCAAATGTTGCAGCCCAGCAGCCGCTATTACGTGGAATCGCAGCGGTTGTTGGGGGAGATTTTCCTGACCTACCGCGATTACGATCAGGCCCTGAGCGTGCTGGAAAAGACGCCCCAACAAAACGCCCGAACTGCGGGAAGCCTACCAACGCGTGAGTTTTTTCTGCGCGGCCTGCAGGATTTGATGCAGGAAGGTAATACGGGCCGAGGCAAAGCGCCTGTTCAATCAGTCGCTGGCCACTCCGCTTAACGCGTCTTACCGGGCGCAGGCACTTTACTGGCTAGGCGATATTGCCAACCGCGAGGAGAACTACCGCGCAGTCAGTCGACTACATCAACCAGTTCCTGACCATCGCCAGACAGTGGGGCCGCTGCCTGCCGCAGTCGTCGATCTATAGCGGTAACTACCTGCCAGGGTTACAACTACCTGAAGCAGGACAACTATGCCGCCGCCCTGGATTATTTCCGCGCCACGGTGGAGCGGGGATCGAGCGCAACGCTGCCCTACATCACCGACGCACAGGTGCGCGAGCGGGTACTGGGCGACGCCGTGCTGCGGGCGGGCGATGCCTACTTCAAGCGCAACCAGTACCCGCAGGCCATACAGGTACTACGATCAGGCGGTACGTACCCAGTACAGTGGCTTCATTTACGCGCTCTACCAAAAAGCGATCATCGGGGCCTCGCGGCCCACCGGAGAGAAGCCCCTCGCTCTGGAGCAGATCGCCAACCAGTATCCCCGTAGCGAGTATGCCGACGATGCCCTCTTTCAGATGGGGCTTACCTACCAGACCCTGAACCAATTACCTCTAATGCGGTAGCACCCTTCCGCAGGGTGATTGAAACCTATAAGACTAGTTCGCCGCTGGTGAACGAAAGCCTGATCCAGTTGGGCTTGGTGAGTTATAACCTGGGTAATCAGGAAGCCGCCGTTATCTTTACAAACAGGTATTTGGTAACAACCCCACGGCCGGCGAGGCCGACCGCGCCCTTTCCGCGTTGGAAGAAATTTACGTGCGCGATATGGGCCGGGCCGATCTGTACTTCGCCTTTTTGGAAACCGTGCCCGGTTATAAGGTAGATAATGCCTCGCGGGATAACATCAACTTTCAGGCAGCGGAATCGCAGTTCGAGAATGCCAATTATACCCGTGCCATCGAGGAATACACCAAGTATATCAGGATGTATCCCAACGGGCAGAATACGCTCACGGCCTATTACCACCGCGGCGAGAGTTACGCCGTAAACCGCCGGTAATCGCTCAGGCCCTGGCCGATTATGAGTTCGTGGTCAGTCGCGGTCCTAGCCCTTCTACTTGCGGGCACTGGAAAAGGGGGCCATTATCGCCTAGATAGCGAGCAGGATTTTGCAAAAGCTTATCAGCTCTATTCACAACTGGAGCAAGCGGCCGATAACAGCGGGCTACGAGTTCGAGGCCCAACTCGGTGCTATGCGTGCCGCCTGCCTTCGGGAAATACCCGGTGCGGTACAACTCAGGCGGCCAAGGTAGCCAATAACCCTTCTGCCACGGCCGCACGGCGCTCAACGGCAGATTTCTACCTGGCTGCAGATCGCTTTGGATGCAGAACCCGCTACGATCAGGCACTGCCTCTTTGGAGCAGGTGATTGCTAACAGTGACAATGAAACCACGGCCGAGGCCCACTACCTGCAGAATACATTCTTATCAGCGCCGCGACCTGGCCCGCGCCCAGGGACTTAGCCCTGACCACCAATCGCGAAAACGCCGGCTACCCCTACTGGACGGCCAGTCTGATCCTACTGGCGGATATCCTCCGCGAGCGTAAGGATCTTTATAATGCCCGCGCCGCCCTGCAGGCCCTGCTGGAGGAACCTGAATGAAGACCAAACCCCTGATCCCCAGGAACTGGCCAAAAACTGGCCCGCCTGGAGACCGAGATCAACCGGGGTAGCCGTGTTGATGATCGCCCCACTAATACTTCCCGTGGATTTATCGAAATGGACAACGGCGGATAACGGCGCCACCACTTCATGCTTTTTCATTCTTTATCCCACTCCGTCAGTTCCCTCTTATGCAACCTATTTCAGTGATCTCATTTCGTCGCTTTCTACCCGGTAGTCACACTGCGTCTTATTCGGAAACGTTTTCTTGTCCGCGCAGCCCATTCCCGATGGTAGCGTGGATGTAGTGACTTCCTTCGAGGCCGCCCTCATTGAGGCCGAGCGGGTACTTATTTCCCCGGAGTTACCGGCCGCCGATACGGCCATTCGCCGTCAACAATACAACGTCGTTTTCCAGTGCTGGACGCTCAGTACCTGCCGCCCACTATCCATCCCCAGCGGTTTCGGGCGCAAGAGCGCCGAGGTTTACAATGGCTACTTTCGCTTCGGCCTGGGTAACCCTAATGCTTTCCTCGGCGACCTGAGCTACGACCTGATGACGGAAGACGTCGTTGCCGGATCTGGGCATCAAGGCGCATCACTACAGTTTTAATAACAACAAGAACGTCGAGAACCAGCGCGCTTCCAATACTGACATCGGCATCGACGGCACCTATTATTTCGATCAGGGCTTTGCCGTGGAAGCGGGCCTGCGCTTCACAACACCACCCTCGCAGTATTACTACGGCTATAATGAACTGAACGGGACCCGCAGCGATTCCCTGCAACTCAGTTTCGACCCCGATGAGGTGCGTCAGCGTTTCAACCTCGTCGATCTGGAAGCAGCTGTATTCAACGGTACCCGCACCGAGCGGGATTTCAATTACCGGGGTGGGGTAAAAGCCTATATTCTGGATGATTCCTACGCGGCGCGGGAAAACGGCTTCCAGATCAATCTGCAGGCCACTAAGTGGTTTAATGACGTTAACCCCCTTGATATTCAGTTGATAACTGATTTCACTACTTACAAGGATACCAGCACGCAGAACCTGAATAATTTCTATTTCATGCCGAGCTATACCCTGCACGGCGAGCAATTTCGGGTCAAGATCGGTTTAAACCTGACCAGTAGCGAGGATAATTTTAAGGTTTTCCCCAATTTGGAAGCTTCGGCGGAGATCGTTCCCGGTGCGGTGGGTGCTTTTATCGGCGCGGAAGGTTCGTTGCAGAAGAACATATGCGCAGCCTGACGGAGTACAACCCATTGACGCGCACGCGTTTTCGCATTCGTAACGCTAGTTATAATCGTTTCTACGGCGGCCTGCGCGGCAACGTGGCGGGAATCACTTATCGGGGCGAAATTGGTTACAAATCCGTCCAAAATCTTGCCCTCTACCGGGCCGAGCAGGGAATCGAACTCCCCGCTTCCGCGTGGAATACGATACAGCCAATATTGTGGAAATTCAGGGTACGGTGACCATCCCTCTTTCTTTGGTGCAAGGATTGGAAATAACGGCTACCGCCGCGCAACGCTTCTATAGCCTGGAACGCGAGGAAAAACCCTGGCACTTGCCCTTTTTTTCAGCCTCAATGCCGGAGCCTCCTACACCACTCGGGATGGCGTGCCACCGGCCGCGCCACCCTCTTGCTCGAGAACGGCGTTCCCTATCAGGATGCCGACGGCGAAACACGGAACCTGAAATGCGCTCTTCGACCTAAGCCTGGAAGGGGAATACGTGATCACCAATGCCCTGGGTGCCTTCGCCTGACTCAACGACCTGGCCGATAACAAGCGCGAGCGTTACTTTCGCTACCCGACCATCGGCCTGAACGCGGTGCTGGGCATTTCCCTCAATTTTTAGATAGAATTATTAGCCGGACGGTTCGGGCGTGTCCGGGCCATAGGGCGGGGTCGGTCCGCTACCGGCTTCGCTTAACGCTCGGTGCTCCGCACTCATCGCTAACGCGCTGCCCCTCCGGGCACCTCACGCAGGGAAAACTCCTCGTAGTACATCAACGGCGGGTCATCATTTTGCTCGCTCTGCTACCAAATCCAGGGCAAGTTGTAACTGCTTTTGCGGACTAAGGGAGGTATTGTCGATCACCACGGCATCCTCAGCCTGGCGCAGGGGGCTATCGGCCCGGCTGGAATCGATGTTATCGCGTTCGGTCAAATTTTCGGCTACTTCGGTCATGGTAACCTCCCGACCCTGTCCGGTAAGTTCCGGGATAGCGGCGGCGGGCACGTTCTTCCGCCGAGGCGGTGACGAATAACTTAAGTTCCGCCGCCGGGAAAACGACGGTGCCGATGTCCCGGCCGTCCATTACGATTCCCCTTTTCGGCACCCAGACGGCGCTGTTGGGCAACCATGGCCCGCCTCACGGCCGAGAACGGCAGCCACAGGGCTTATGCGCAAAACGGGCCACGGTCAGCTGACGAATTTCGTCCTCTAACGTCCTCACCGTTCAGTCGGGTCCGATTGCCGCGTTCCGGGTCGGCGGTAAAGGTGATCTGAATATTGTCCAGCGCATCCGCCACCGCTTTCTCATCGGTATCGTCAATGGAATGACGGATGAAATAGAGTGTAACGGCACGGTACATGGCCCCGGTATCTACGTAGCCATAGCCCAGGCGATGAGCCAGGGCCTTGGCAAGGGTGCTTTTTCCGCAGGCGGAAAAGCCGTCAATGGCAATAACGATGTTCTTCAAAACGATCCCGGTCTTGGTGGCCGGCAAAGGTACGATTCGTACGCTAGTCATCCGGCGGCACTGCTAACGACTGCCACCCCTTTGTCCTTGCTTAGCGGACGCAGACTCATCCAACTCGGCTAACCAGCTTAGGGCGGTTTCCCAGGGCATTATTTCAGTGCGACCATAGTAGGGGTCTAATACGGCATGGTGATTAGCCATTTCTTTAACATTAGCGTTACCCAGTTTTTTGAAGGAACGGGCATCCTCAGCGTAAAACGTTATTTTACGGGCTACCTGCTGATAGAGATCGAAACGAATATCATAGTTGAGGTCATTCTTTCGACGAGCTAACCGCGCCAACTCCGTTTGAGCAAAGTGCAGCCCCTCACCGTTACTGGTGCGGATCGCTACGCAGGCCCGCAATTGAAGCAATGCGACTTGCAGGTAAACCGAGTGGGCATAATCATCGAGCATAACGTCCGAAATGCCGGCCGGACTGAAAGAGGGCATCCCGGTTGGTGATTTGAGGTTGGCATCGGACTGTCCTTCCTGCTCCAGGGCAAATTGCGTCCAGGCACCGAGTATCCACCAAAATTGTAGTTGCTTATGGTCCTGCTTACGAAAGTGGGACTGGCGCCGGCATCCGTTGTAGACCATTGACGCGTTACGGTACTTACCCACGCGTAATGCGCAGAGTAATTTGATCTGCTGGGCATTATACCAAGCATTCGTACCGGTATCCGTGCGGGGTTAAGTGACCCTCGAGCGACGACTGCAACGACTGGTAATCGGCGGTTTGTAACTGGGCGATCAGGCAGGTCACCATGGCGCGAACCTGGCAATTTTGCGTGTATTCCGCTGGACGCTCTTCAATGATGGCCAAAAATTCATCGGCGTAAGTCCGGAATTCAGTGAAATTTTGCTGTAAAAAGGACCGCCGGAGTAAACAGCTATATACGGCATGATTAACGAAGGGGTCTTCCTGGTTTTTTTCCAGAAGTTGCAATGCCTTGGAACAATCCTCGTCGAGACTATTCTCTTCGCCGGGTACGAAGAAGCTTTGTCGTTCCCGTATCAGGGTCATGCGCCTGACGATCTGTTTAGCGGAAAAGACCACCTCCCTGCGCTGGTTCCAGAGCGCGGCTTTCTCTTCGTATGCCTGTAGTTCTTTCTCGTTGCCCTCCCACGCGGCCATATCGGCCAGTAACTCGTTTGCTTGCAGCGCATAGGTGGAAAGGTGATAAGCCTCGGAATGACGGAGTACTCGGCGGGTCAGGTAACGGGCCATGAGCAGGGCACGGTGCTGGCGGAGGATCATCACCAGCCCCCAATTTCGTGCGCAGGCCACTCGCGCTTCGTCCACGCTGGCAACCTGGCGATTGTTTACGTCGATCGGAAAACGGTATTGAGCAAACGACGGGTAAACCGGCTTTTGAGTTGACGGTATTTTGCGTCTTCTTCCTCGTTTCCGTAAATCAGTTTCGCCGCGTCACCGTCGCTCATTACTTCATCGCCGGTAATAGCTTGGTATAAGCGATTGAATTTGCTAGTCGTATCGGTAAGCGCGTTGCGATCGAAAATTTCAATTTTTCCCACCTTGCGACGGTTAACGATCTGGGCTAGTTCGAGTAATTTTTCCATGGGGCTAGTCTATTTAGGGGTGAGGTCCATTACGACACTTACGGCTATAGTGGGCACGAGAGATGTGCTGCCGGAAAAGCCGGTAGCAGATGTGGAACAATATGTGTTTTTGGGAAACCGCTTCAACGTGCTACTATACATGGAGCAGCACGAGTGGCGGATCTTGCAAAAGGAGTAAGTTATATTCGGCCAAACGGCTTGGCTTACTCTGCGGGGATTATTAACTGAGACGAAAAATACTTAGAAGGTCACAAAATAAATTTATTTTCTGACTTAACAAAGAAAATGGATTTGGGTAGCCCTCACCACATAGGGCCGGGTTAGGGGAAATGAATACTAGGCAGGGCACTAATGAGCTGACTGTTAATAGTAAGAGAGTAGGATAGCTTTCAATACGGTAAGAGATTTTAAGCGCATGATAATGTGTTCCAGCGTACACGTTTTGCTACCGGGCAGGGAAATTTGCTACCTCGCTTAACCCTATGTTTGCGGGCAAAACGTATCCATTTTATGAAAATTCTCATTATCGGTGGCGGAAACATGGGCCTGACCTACGCCAAGAGCCTGATTCGCGCTCACCTGACGACCGAAACGGATTTAATGATCCTGGAGCGATCGGAAGAAAAGGCGGCCGAACTGAGTACACAAAGAGTAGGTACCATTTACCGCGAGGCGGCGGACTGTCTGCCGCTGGCCGATCTGGTTATCCTGGCCGTGAAGCCGCAGGACAGTGGCGCGCTTTTTCCTCGCTGCGGCCCAGCGTGCATCCGCAGCAGGTCTTCCTGAGCATAATGGCGGGGGTGCGGATCGACACGATTCAGCGGGCATTAGGGTTAACGAAGGTAATCCGGGCGATGCCCAACCTGCCCGCCCAGATCGGGATGGGGATGACCGCATTCACGGCAGCCGAGGAGGTGACGCGAATCGAATTGGTGCTGGTGCAAAACCTGCTGAACACCACGGGCAAGGCGATCTACGTGGAGCAAGAATCCGCCATCGACGCTACTACCGCCATCAGCGGCAGTGGGCCGGCTTACGTTTTTTACTTTATGGACGCCATGATCGAGGCGGCCCGCCGGATGGGATTTAACGAACCCGAGGCCGAACTGCTGGTGGCCCAGACTTTTCGCGGTGCGGTGGAACTTTACGCTAAGAACGATCTGAGCTGCACGGAGTGGATTGCCCGGGTGTCCTCGCGCGGGGGAACCACCGAGGCGGCCGTGGAAACCTTCCGCCGGACCAGCGTTTTCGAGGATATTATTAGCGGAGCGGACGCGGCCCTGCAAAGAGCCAAGGAGTTGGGGGAGCAATGAGTACCGTCCGCGTGAGGTGCCTGGACGGGCGCGACGCAGGAGCGAGTGCGCAGCACCGACCGCCAGGGAGCCGGGAAGGGACCGGCCCCGCGCCGGCAGGCCGGGGGCACGCTCACCTAAGGCACCAATTAGGCAATAAGCCGCTCTGCCAAAACGTAAAAAAGCACCAAAATAAGCCCGTTCCGATCCAACCTAGCCCGCGCTCCACCATTGTCTTGTCGAACCACCGTTAAACTACCGACCATGACCGCCCCCGTAACTAGACAACAGACCCTGGCCCGCCTGGGAATGGAACATTTCGACCTCGTCGTCATCGGCGGCGGCATCACCGGGGCGGGCATTGCCCTGGACGCGGCGGCACGCGGGCTAAGCGTAGCCTTGCTGGAAAAGCATGATTTTGCCTCCGGCACGAGTAGTAAATCAACCAAACTGATTCACGGCGGGCTGCGCTACCTGAAGCAATTCGAGGTGGCCCTGGTGCGTGAGGTAGGGCGCGAACGCGCCACGGTACACCGCCTGGCACCGCACCTGGTGCGGCCGGAAAAGATGTTGCTGCCGCTGGTGGAAGACGGCTCGTTCGGCAAGATCGGCACCAGTCTGGGGCTGTGGGTCTACGATTTTCTGGCCGACGTGCACGGCGACGACAAGCGCGTGATGCTGAGCCGCGAGGAGACGCTGGAAAAAGAACCGCTGTTGCGCCCCGACGTACTGAAGGGCGGCGGCTACTATGCCGAGTACCGCACGGATGATGCGCGCCTGACGATGGAGAATCTGAAGACGGCCCGCAAGCACGGGGCGGTCATCATCAATTACGTGGAAGCGGTGGATTTTGGCAAAAACGAGGACGGGAAAATTACCGCCGTGCACTGCCGCGACCTCGACAAGGGCGAGAAAATTTCGATCAACTGTACCAGTGTGATCAGCGCGGCGGGGCCGTGGGTGGACGAACTGCGCAAGGAGGACGGCAGCATGACGCAGACGCGGCTGTTTCTGTCCAAGGGCGTACACATTGTGGTGGCCCGCGAGCGGTTGCCGCTGCGGCAGGCCGTTTACTTTGACGTGCCGACCGACAATCGCATGATCTTTGCCATTCCGCGGCTGCGCTCCACCTACATCGGTACCACCGATACCCCTTATAAGGGAGACAGCGATAACATTCCTACCACCCTGGACGACGTGACCTACCTGCTGGACGCCGCGAATGCCATGTTCCCGACCGCCAACCTGAGGGTGGAGGACGTGGAGAGTAACTGGGCCGGGCTGCGGCCGCTGATCTATGAGGAAGGCAAGGAAGGGGCCGAGATGTCGCGCAAGGACGAGATTTTCGAGTCGGAAAGCGGCCTGCTCTCCATTGCGGGCGGCAAGTTGACGGGCTACCGCAAAATGGCCGAGCGGATCGTGGACCGGCTGGCGGACCGCCTGGAAGATTCCGGCACCGACCTGCCGGAGGCGCGCACGGAGGACATCGAATTAATTGGTGGGCCCTTCAAAAATTTTGCCGCCGTACTGACTTACGAGAAAGAGGTAGCCGACCGGTTGGCCGCCGCCGCCCTGCCCGCCGCCCGGGCCGATTATTTGGTAGCGAATTACGGCCGGCAAACGGACGAGATAGTGGCCGCCGCCGCCGACCGGCCGGGTAACGGCTATGAAAAACTGGCCGCCGCCGAAGCGGCGTTCTGTATTGAAAACGAGCTGGCCCTGTACCCGATGGATTTTCTGAACCGCCGCTCGGGCCGCCTGTATTTCGATCTGCCCAGTATTCCCCGCGTACTCAATGCCGTGGTGGACGTATTTGCCGAGGTTTACGGCTACGACGCCGATGAGCGGGCGCAGCAAATCCGAATCTGTGAGGCGGAAGTGGCGGAGCGGACGGAGTTCGGGATGGCGGAGGTGTAAGGGAATTTTGTTTTACTCCCGGTAACAAGCGACGGTTACTCTAAAGCATCATTTACAAAATCAGGACCTCGTTTGACGTGTAAGATCCTTACTATAAACACGGAGCTACTCAATTCTTCAATCGTAAAAACAATACGGTATTGTTCCGTTATGACTTGTCGATATTCGTAAGTCGTTTTACCAATCAGTTCTCGCACTCTTCCTCTGGCCAATGGCATATTCTCCAAGCTGAAAATAGCCTCCATTATCTTTTTCAATACCACTTCAGCTCGCTTAAACGACTGCTCCTGAACGATGTATTCTAAAATGTCTTCCAGGTCTCTTTCTGCCGGCTCCGTGATTTCTACTTTAAACGTTCCAGCCATTCTTGTGAGCGTTTTTCCAGTTCTTCGGCCGAAATACGCTTGCCGGCCCTGGCAGCATCTACCGAGTTATCTGCTTCTTGAATAAATTGATCGATGCCGACCTCTTCACCGCTAGAGGTATACCCTAGCGGGTTTTCTTGGGAGGGCCGGTCATAGGTTTTCAATAGCGCATATACCGCCGCCAAAAAATGCTCGTCGATTCTGGTCAGGATAGCCTGACTCTCCGTCCTCATTTCGCTAACATTCATGGTAGCCTGGTTTGTATTTTCTTATTAACGGACGGCGAGCAAAATTAGTTATTTCTCTCTTCTTACCGCAACAACGTCACCTCCCCCTCCCGCACCACCACCTCCGGGTTATTCGGATAAGTAAAACTCATGCGGTAAAGGTACACGTCGGCGGGTTGGGGCTTGCCGTCCTCTTCGCCCCGCCAGGCCAGCGTGGGATCATTGCTACTGAAGACCTTTTTGCCCCAGCGATTATAAACCGCGCACTGGAAATTTTCCAGGGCGCAGCGACCGGAAAATGGGCGGAATACGTCGTTGCGGCCGTCGCCGTTGGGCGTGAAAACCTCCGGGATAGCCACTTCGCACACCACCGGGCAGTTACTTAGATCTACGGTGAGGGAGCGTTCCAGGGTGTCGCCGCAGGTGCCGGCGATGAAGTAAGAGTAGACCGCGCCGGAATCGAGTTCCACTACGATAGCGGGTGAGGTCTGCCCGTCGAACGCCCGCACGGAAGCGATGGACTGGCCGGTAACGCTTAACGTGAGCGTGTCGCCGGGGCAGCGGTTATCGAAATCATTGCCCAGCCGGATTTCCGCCTCCAGCGGCGGGACCAGGGTGGGAAAATAGGACAACTCGGCGGAACCGCAGCGGTAATAAACGGTGGCGGAAAAAAACTGATCGGGGTCGTCACTCAGCACGAACACCCGCTGCGTCATCACCACGCCATCGGACCAAACGACACTATCGGTCGTAGTACCACCCTGGGGTAACAGTAGCAAGGTATCACCGGGGCAACGTGGGGTATCGGAATCACCGAGGGGCAGCAGTTGCGGGGCTTCCAATTCGATCAGGTCGACCACTACGCTATCGATCACCGTGCGCTCGCACTCGTCCGTATAAGTTACGATATAAGTACCGGAGGCCGGAGCTTCGATGCTGCTTGTCATGGATCCGGTAGACCAACTAAAATTAGTGCCCGGTAGCCGTGCGGAAATGGTAGGAGGCGGTTGGGCGCAAAATTCCAGGCTGTCAACGGGTAGGAAGATGCTATCGGCCAGGCCGGTATAGGCGAAAATGGCGTCCACGTAATTAGGGAGTCCGGCCACGTTGGCACCCTGCCCGTCCACCTCCGTAAAGTCGATTACGTAGGGCGTCACGGTCGGGCTGGGACCGGAGGGGCAGGTGATCTGCCAGAGGCCGAAGCGGTTGATCGCAAATTCTGCGAGGATAAAATACAGCCGGCCATCGGCGGCCAGTTGCATCTGGCGGTTCTGGGCACTGGGCGGTAAGAAGGAGACCGTTTCCTGGGCTGCGGTGATATCGGGGGCCGTCAAATCATAGCGCACCAGTCGGTTACCGGTAGCCAGGGCGGGCCGCACCGAGTAAAGAAAACGGCTGTCGGCCGTAAAACTGGTGGTGCCCGGCGAGTCAGAGAACAGGCTCACCCGGCCGGCCAGATCCACCTGGCCCGTTTCCCGGCTTAGTGGGAAGATGGTACCGCCGTAGTAGAGCCAATCTCCGGCGGGGCTGATCTTGATGGGGCCGTCCAGGGCCACCAGGTTCAGGTCGGTCACTAGCGGTTCACCTACCCCGGCGGCGGTTACGTGTACGCGTACCAGCGACCGGTTGGACGGTCCACTGATGCAGTATGTCCAGTAGCCGCCGTTACCGTCGGGCGTACCGGCCAGCGATTCAAAGGCGGGCACGAACACCCGCTGGTCGGCCACGATCACCTCGCCCAGGCCGCCGTTCAGCCGCATGTCGATCTTGAAGTAGGATAGTCCCCGCCCTTCGGGCTGGTCCGGCGGCGTGCCTCCGGCGATGAACTCGTTCTCCTCCATTGTAAAGAGGTAATACACGCTGTCCTGGGCGGGATCGGGAAAAGCCAGGCTACTCTGGATGGCACTGATGCCGCCGCCCTGGGTGCCGTTCAGGTCGTACATCGGCTGATGGTTGCGGTTCCAGATCGTACCGGGGCCGAAGCCCGCCGGGCCGCCCGGCGGGCGGCCGCCGCCGTTTGTATAAAAGAGCAGATTTCCCTGCGCGTCGCTGTAACTTACCACTCCCTCAAAAGCCTCTTGCGCCGAGGGTTGTACGAGCACGGGCTGGTCGCCCGCGAAACTAATGCCGATGCCGTTGCCGATGTGCCAGGTCTCTGCCTGTCGTTGCCCGGCCAGTAGCGAAACCACGCAAGAAAAAACTACCCACCATGAAATCCGTCTCATACCCGTGAAATTAGAAAATCCCGGCCAATTATCAGCCGCCGTTTATTTTGTAGCGGGTGATAAACTACCGTTGCCGGCTAAAAAGTATCCGTTCTCACCCCATATTCCAACAAAACTATCCCGAAACCGGACGTACCGACCACAATCCCTATCTTGCGGCCCATGCTCGATCCCACTCCCGAAAATCTGGCCGAGACCGACGCCGACCGTCCGCCCATCCTCGGCAACTGGACTAACGTGTACCTCGTGGTGCTGGCCCTGCACGCCCTCATCATTGCCTTGTTTTACGTCTTCACCCGCCTCCACTCCTAGACTTACCTGATTCATGGAATTACTCGATTGGGTAGTCATGCTCGGCACCCTATTGGCCATCGTGGTCTATGGGATCATCCGCACCCGCAAAATCAACAACGTGCAGTCCTACCTGCTCGGCGACCGTGACCTCCACTGGTCCACCATCGGCCTGTCGGTCATGGCCACCCAGGCCAGTGCCATCACCTTTCTCAGCACGCCCGGCCAGGCCTACGCCAGCGGCATGGGTTTTGCGCAGTTTTATTTCGGCCTGCCCATCGCCATGGTGCTGCTCTGCGTTTTCGTGCTGCCCATCTATTATAAGCTCAACGTCTACACGGCCTACGAATACCTGGAAGGGCGCTTCGACCTGCGCACCCGCACCCTCACGGCCGTGCTCTTCCTCATCCAGCGGGGGCTGGCGGCGGGCATCACCATCTACGCGCCGGCCATCATCCTCAGCAGCATCCTGGGCTGGTCACTCAATCTGACCATCATCCTCACCGGTTTCGTGGTCATTTTCTATACCGTACTGGGCGGCACTAAGGCGGTCAGCGTCACGCAGAAGCAGCAGATGATCGTCATCCTGACCGGTATGTTCATTGCGGCGGCAATCCTGGTGTACCAGCTCCCGCCAGAGATCGGTCTGGGCGAGGCCGTCGATATTGCCGGGGCAATGGGCAAACTGGAGGTGGTCAACTTTGATCTCGACCTCAACAACCGCTACACCTTCTGGTCGGGTATGCTGGGCGGGGTCTTCCTTTTCCTGTCCTATTTCGGTACGGACCAGTCGCAGGTGCAACGCTACCTCTCCGGCAAGAGCCTGACCGAGAGCCGCCTGGGGCTGTTGTTCAACGGCATCTTCAAGGTACCCATGCAGTTTCTCGTGCTCTTCGTGGGCATCCTGGTCTACGTCTTTTTCCTCTTCAACCAGCCACCGGCCCACTTCAACACGGCCAACGTCTTGAAGCTCACCAATTCCGAGTACCGCGCCGATTACGAAGACCTGCGGGAAGATTACAACGGCCTGTTCGAGCAGCGCCGCGCGGCCGTTAACAACCTCGCCGCCGCCAACCGCTCGGGTGACGAGACGGCCTCCGGTGATGCCGCGGCCGCCATCGGCTCTATCCAGCAGGAGCAGGAGGTCATCCGCCGCCAGATCGACGACCTCATCATTGCCGTCGATCCCGATGCCGTCACCGAAGACCGTGACTACGTGTTCATCACCTTCGTCACCACCTACCTACCGCGTGGCCTGGTGGGCCTGTTGCTGGCCGTCATTTTCGCGGCTGCCATGTCGTCTTCCTCTTCCGAGCTTAACGCGCTGGCCACCACCACCGTCGTCGATATTTACCGCCGCTCGCTGTTCCGCCACCGCTCCGACCGGCACTACCTCAACGCCTCCAAGGCCCTCACCGTCGCCTGGGGGGCCGTGGCCCTGTTGTTCGCCACCATCGCCAGCCTGTTCGACAACCTCATCCAGGCCGTCAACTTCATCGGCTCGCTATTCTACGGCGTCATCCTGGGCATCTTCGTGGTCGCTTTCTTCTTCAAATCCATTGGCGGCCGGGCCGTATTCTTCGCCGCACTCGTCGCCGAAGCACTGGTCCTCCTCACCGTTTACCTCGACGATATCGGGGTGGTCGACATTGCCTTTCTCTGGCTCAACCTCATCGGTTGTGTTCTGGCGGTCCTCATCGCCTGGCTATTTCAGCAGCTATTCAGTAGTAGCGGCGGCAACGTAGATCCGGTGGATTATCCCGATGTGCTGGACCAGGCGTGAAATTGATCCTTTCGTAGGCCTCCTGTTAGGTGTTTAGGTGTTCTTTTTGGCGTGTCCCTTCCTATGGTCGGGCCGGTCCCCTCCGGGCTTCGGCCTTCGCCTCGGTGCTGCGCACTCATCGCTAAGCGCTCGCCCCTGCGGGCACCTCACGCAGGCGGGCGGCCGCGCTAAGCCAGGGCGGCCGCCACGATATCATCGGCGAAGTAGCCCTGCTTGTTTTCCCGGATCAGGCAGCGGACAAATTGACCGGCGGTCACGGTTTCTTCCCGGAGGTTGCGGCGGGTGAAGAAAAACTCTTCACGGGTCTCCGGTACGCGCAGGTAACCCCGGCCGGTGGCGGTCTGGTAAAAAATAATTTGGGCGAGGATGGTTTCCGGCATAGTTAGTCGTATTGGAACAGCTGCCGCTGGTCGATCAGTTCAATAAGCTGACGCGCCAAATCGTCGGTGTCGTTAAAGTCAGCCTCCTCCAGGGCGGCGGCCCAGGCGCGGTAGTCGCTTTTTGACAACTTGGTCAGGGGCGCGTAATCACCGGTAGTAATGTAGAGGCTATGGTCGCGGAAGCTGGTCCAGGCGTTATCGTAGGCCCGCACGCAGCGCAAACCGACGCGGGAGGTGGTGCCCCGCCAGTCGTCATCGCAGCCGATCCCGAAATAGTTATTCGACCCCACGGCCACTGCCGCCGTACCCGCCTGCGAATGTAGCAACGCGCCGGCCAGGGTAATGCTGGCGGGAATGCCGAATTTTTCCTGCTCTACCTGCGCTACATTAGAAAAGCGACGGATAAAGGCGTTCACTTCCGCTTCTTCCGTGGACCGTAGTCGCTCCAGCAGCGTACCGCCATCGGATTTGGAACTAAAAATATTGAGCCGATCCAGTAGTCCGGGCTTTTCGGCTGCATCCGTCAGGGTGCCGCCGCTTTCCCGCTCAACCAGTGCCGGAGCCGACGCGGGCGCAGCCGGCGGCTGCTCGGTCGGGTGGCCGAATTGCAGGCTGAGGTTGATGCTTTTCTGGGTAAGTAGAAAAACTACCAGTAGTCCTATTCCAAGCTTAAACCAGTGGCGAACCACGAAGGGCCAGGCGGCCCGAACTAATGTACTCATGTTTGCAACCTTTACTCCCTACCAGGAAGTAGCCCGTAAAACAGGGTGTTGGGCCTAGAGCAAAAGTAACACAAATTGTTTGTTTGTGCAAGAGGGAAGTGAGGTGATTGGTAAATTTTGTTTGGAAAGCGGTTGACTACCGGTCCCACATTACATTTAACCGAAATATTAACCGGAACCGCGTGAGGGATGGGAGGTGTTGTTTGAACGAAATGCAGGGGCGCACGGCCATGCGCCCCGAAATGGAGAGAGTGCCGGACAGCCCGACCCGGCCGCAGTTTCTGCGGCCGGGGCACGCCCAAAATATCAGCTTGAAATAACGTCCCCTTACTGATACGCCTCGATCGGCGGGCAGGTACAAACAAGGTTACGATCGCCGAAGCCCTGGTCGATGCGGCCGACGGAAGGCCAGAATTTATAACCCTGATATAGGTAGGGGAGGGGATAGGCCGCCGCTTGGCGCGAGTAGGGGTGCGACCACTCGTCGGCCGCTACTTCAGCGAGGGTATGGGGCGCGTTGAGTAATACATTGTCCTCCGCGTCGTCATCACCGCGGGCGATGCGGTCTACTTCCTCACGAATAGCAAGGAGGGCATCGCAGAAACGGTCCAGTTCGTCCTTGGATTCGCTCTCCGTAGGCTCCACCATAACGGTGCCGGCCACGGGCCAACTAAGGGTAGGGGCGTGGAAACCATAGTCGATCAGGCGTTTCGCCAAGTCCTCGGCACTCATAATTTCCTTGAAGGGGCGCAGGTCGATAATGAGTTCGTGGGCCGAGCGGCCCTGCTCGCCGGTGAACAGGACGGGATAAGCGTTCTTAATACGGGTGGCGATGTAGTTGGCATTTAGAATGGCATATTCGCTGGCCCGGCGCAGTCCAGTGCTACCGAGCAGGCGGATGTAAGCATAGCTGATGAGCAGAATGGACGCGCTGCCGTAGGGTGCGGCGGAAACGGCGGTGATGCCTTCGGTGCCGCCGGTTTTGGTCTGCATATGACCGGGCAGGAAGGGGGCCAGCTTATCATTGACGCAGATGGGACCCATGCCGGGGCCGCCGCCTCCGTGGGGAATGGCGAAGGTTTTATGTAGGTTGAGGTGGCAAACGTCGGCACCGATGTGGCCGGGGCTGGTGAGGCCTACCTGGGCGTTCATGTTGGCACCGTCCATGTAAACCAGACCGCCGTGCTCATGTACCAAAGCGCAGATGTCTTTGACGCCGGTCTCGAACACGCCGTAGGTGCTGGGGTAGGTGATCATGAGGGCGGCCAGGCGGTCGGAATATTCCTCGGCACGGCGGCGCAGGTCATCGACGTCGATATTTCCGGCGTCGTCGGATTTGACGACCACTACTTCCATGCCGGCCATAACGGCACTAGCGGGGTTGGTGCCGTGGGCCGACTCGGGGATGAGTGCGATGTCACGGTGCGCCTGTCCGTGGTGCCGGTGGTAGGCGCGGATGGTGAGCAGGCCGGCATACTCGCCCTGGGCACCCGAATTAGGCTGAGGCTGCAGGCCGTGAAACCGGTAATGACGCTGAGGTAGCGCTCCAGTTCTTCCAGCATTTGCCGGTAGCCACCGGTCTGTTCGGCGGGGGCAAAGGGGTGAATGTTGGCGAAGGCGGCCCAGCTGACCGGCATGAGTTCGGTGGCCGCGTTGAGTTTCATGGTGCAACTGCCCAGGGGGATCATGCTATGCACGAGCGAGAGGTCCTTATTTTCCAGCCGCTTGAGGTAGCGCATCATTTGGGTCTCGGTGCGGTAACGGTGAAAATTGGGATGGGTCAGGTAGTCTACCTCGCGTTGGAGGTCAGTGGGGATGGTCGGCCGCGCGGCACCGAGTGTCACCCGGGCGGAAGAATCATTGCCGGCCCGCAGAATGGTGGTGAGGATATCAAGTTCGGAACTGGGAATGGTTTCGTCAAGGCTGATACGTACGAAGCCCTCTCCATAATACAGGTTAGAGCGGTTGGCCAGCGCGGCAGTGCGCAAGCGGTCCTGCGTCTCTTGATCGACCCGTAATTCGATGGTATCGAAAAAGGTGTCGGAAGCAAGGGTATACCCCAATTCGCCGGCGGTGCGGGCCAGGCGGGCGGCGAGTTGGTGCACCCGTTCGGCGATGGCGCGCAGGCCCTCGGGGCCGTGGTAGACGGCATACATACCCGCCATGATGGCCAGCAGGGCCTGGGCGGTGCAGATATTGGAGGTAGCTTTTTCGCGGCGGATGTGCTGCTCGCGGGTTTGCAGGGCCATGCGCAGGGCGGTGTCGCCGTGGCGGTCCTTGCTGATGCCGATAATGCGGCCGGGTAGCTGGCGTTTGTAGTCTTCCTTGATGGCGAAATAGGCGGCGTGCGGCCCCCCGAAGCCCATTGGTACGCCGAAGCGCTGGGTATTGCCTACCACGGCGTCGGCACCCCAGGTTCCGGGCGCTTGCAGCATGGTGAGGGCCAGTAGGTCGGCAGCTACGACGGTGTATACCTCAGCGGATACGGCCCGCTCACAAATGGCGCGGTAGTCCGCGTCCAGGCTGCCGTCGCCTGCGGGGTACTGGAGCAGGATTCCGAAGGTGGAATCATCAAAGACGAATTCCGCAACGGGCAGTACGCGCACTTCCACGCCGATGGGTTCGGCACGGGTGCGTAGTACGTCGATGGTCTGGGGGAATACCAGGTCGGAGACTAAGAATACGTTGGCCGGGGTAGCACGCTTACGTTTGTTTTTCTGGGCGTAGAAAAGGCTCATGGCCTCGGCCGCAGCGGTGGCCTCGTCCAGTAGGCTGGCATTGGCGATGGGAAGACCGGTAAGGTCGCTTACTACCGTTTGGAAATTAAGCAGTGCTTCCAGCCGCCCCTGCGCGATCTCGGCCTGATAGGGGGTGTACTGGGTGTACCAGCCGGGATTCTGGAAAACATTCCGTGAGATGACCGAGGGCGTTACGGTTCCGTAGTAGCCCATGCCGATGTAGTTGCGAAACACCTCGTTCCTGGCGGCGATCTCCCGCAGGTGGATCAGGTAGCGTACCTCGCTCATGGCCCTGGGCACGTCCAGGGGTTCACGCACGCGAATGGGCGCGGGCACGGTCTCGTCGATCAGCTGGTCCAGTGATTCCGCGCCGATGGTTTCCAGCATCCGGCGGGTCTCTTCCTCGCCGGGACCAATGTGGCGATGGGCAAACTGGTCGTAACGGTCGATGGTAGTGGAGTACATGCGGGGCAACGGTTTTTTCGTCCTCCTAACAGTTGAAATAGGAGACGGTTTTACGATTTGTAAAGGTAGGATGAACTCAAGAACTACTCCATGAAATGAGTAGCGACATATGGTTCGCCATATTAGCAGAGATCAGGGTGCAAGACTAAAAAACCCCGGTTCGCTACGTCAGTAGCGAACCGGGGTTTTAATAGCATTATCAGGAAGTGGCGTGGAGCTACTCACACCCAATATCCTCCCTACTCTGCGGATCGTTATTCGGCATGCAGTTACCGGATAACACCGAAGCGGGCGCGTAGCGGGTCAGGTCGGGATCGTGGAGGGCTTCGGAGAGGAAGGCTTCCAGGTCGTCCATCTCGGCGGCGGTGAGGTTGAGGGGGTGGAAGAAATCGCTGATGTTCGCATCGGGAACGCGGGGGTTCTCCTTGATGCCGGCATTCTTATACTCGATCACGTCGCGCAGGCTGGTCTTGGAGCTGCCGTGGAAGTAGAACGGCATATCGCGCGTGTTGTAGACCTGGGGTACCTTGAACTGGTAGAGTTCATCGGGGCGACGGGTAAAGTCGCCGCGGCCCAGGTTGCGGGGGTCTTCCAGACCGGTGCGGATGGCACCGCCGGGCACGTCGCAGAGGTCGTTTACGCCCAGGGCCTCGAAACGATTACCGTTCAGGGCGGGACCGTTGTGGCAGCGGTAACAACCGGCCTTGCCGAAGAAAAGCAGCGCGCCGCGGGTTTCCTCCTCGTTCATGGCCGTCTTATCGCCGCGCAGCCATTTTTGCCAGGGGGCGCGGTCGGGCAGGATGGAACGGATGTAGGCGGACAGCGCGAAACTCATGGCCACGCGGCCGTAGCGCACGTCGCCGGCGGGCCAGTCGTAGTAGGCATCGTCGAACATTTCGCGGTAGCCGAGGGTGTCCAGCAGATAAGCGTCGGTGCTCATGCGGTGCACGATGGTTCCCTCGATGTTCTGGGCTTCCAGACCGTCCAGGCCCAGGTGGTTCACTTCGGTGGAGGGGTCGAATACGCCCCACAGATTTTCGGTGTCGGCATTATTGAAGCGGGCACCGAAACGGCCGGCCCACATGGAGTTTTGCACGTACGCCACGCCCAGCATGGAGAGGGGGCGGGCACCCTGCGCGTCGGCCAGTTCTTCGGGGAAATTGTCCATCAACCGGCGATCGGAGCCGAGGGTGCCGAAACCCACGCCGCCGTCGGCAATACCCTGCGCGGCACCGGCCGTAAAGGCGGCTTCGGGCACATGGCAACTGGAGCAGGAGAAAGTACGCATCCCGCTGGGCCAGATGGCATCGCGGCCGAGGGCCGTCTCGTAGAAGAGCATTTTACCCAGCTTGACCTTCTCGGCCGTAAGGGTATTGCCGATACCGGCCGGAATGGCGGCCAGGGTCTTACCGTCGGGCAGGATATAATCCTGCAGGGTGCCGGAAGCACTGAGCCGCAATAATTGTCGTTCCAGGTCCTGGTCGATGGGGTCGGCTACCTGATCCTCTACACAGGAAGAGAAGGAGCATGCCAGGAAGAACAGGAGTAGTACGGACGCGGCCTTCCCGCAACGGGACAGGCTCAGGGCCGGTTGGTGATTGAGTAGGGGTCGCGAATACATGGAGATTACTTATACAATGTGACACAGCAGACAAGTGCATCCGACTAGCGGACACGCTTCTGCTTAAAACGGTATAATCGGCGTGGTGTGCGTAGACTCTCTAAAGAAGGCAGTGTAAGTAGGAGGGGGGCTTCCCGTGGTCGTAGATCAACTCTAATTAGACATTCTTACCCACAAAGATAAACAAACTACTCATATGAGAAAATGATCCGGGTACTTTGTCGGGCGAATACCGAAAGGCGGCCGTTATTTACCTAGTTTTGGCCCTGGAAACTACGAACTCATGCTAAAAATAGGGTTGATCGGTGCCGGCCACCTAGGAAAAATTCACCTCAAGTGCATTCAGGCCGCAGCAGCGGAACTGGATTTCGTAGGTTTTTATGACGCAGACCCGACCAATGCGGCCGCCGTGGCCGAGGCGTCGGGTGTCCGATTTTTCACCGATCCCGCCGAATTGATC
The DNA here is from genome assembly GCA_963757435.1 of Lewinellaceae bacterium. GTDB lineage: Bacteria > Bacteroidota > Bacteroidia > Chitinophagales > Saprospiraceae > Neolewinella. The sequence goes on from CAVWSC010000024.1 coordinate 21,935, forward strand.
GCCGCCGTCGATATTGTAGACGTAGTTACCCCCACCCCGAGTCACTATTTACTGGTCAGGCAAGCACTTGAAGCCGGCAAGCACGTCTTCGTGGAAAAGCCCCTGACCCAAACTGTTGCCGAGGCCGCCGAATTGGTGAAACTGGCCGACGAGCGCGGCCTCTTCGTACAAGTCGGCCACGTAGAGCGCTTTAACCCCGCCCTGCTGGCATTAAAGGACACCGTGCTGCGGCCACTCTTCATGGAAGCGCACCGCCTCGCCGTCTTTAACCCTCGGGGTACCGACGTGAGCGTGGTGCTGGACCTGATGATTCACGACCTGGACATCGTGCTCCACCTCGCCCAGAGCGAAGTGACCGCCGTCCACGCCTCCGGCGTGGCCGTGGTCAGTCACACACCCGATATCGTTAACGCCCGCATCGAGTTTGCCAACGGCGGAGTGGCTAACCTGACTGCCAGCCGGATCTCGCTCAAGAATATGCGCAAGATCCGCCTCTTTCAACCCGATGCCTACATCAGCCTCGATCTGCTGGAGAAGGAAACGCAGGTGGTCCGGCTCTACGACGCCGACCGGCCACCGACCTTTGCCGAAGACGCCCAGGTCTTTCCCCTGGATACCGCCCGCGGCCCGCGCCTGATCCATGTGGATAGCCCCGACGTGGAACCGGTCAATGCCATCCAGCTAGAACTGGAAACCTTTGCCCGTCACATACGCGAAAAACGTACGCCCGCCGTTTCCATTCACGACGGCTACCGTGCCCTCCAGCTCGCCCAGCGCATTTCCGATGCGGTAGCCGACTCGGCTAAACGAGCGGAAGCTACGCTCCAGCATTCGGTCTGATCAGCCGCTTTCGGCTACCGATTCACGTTCACTTCTCGCTATTATCTCTTTGACTTATGGTTGCGCCACGTTCCGCTATCTCTTCATTGCTCCTTTTTCCATTGCTGTTGTCGGCCTTGCTATTCGGTAGTGGCTGCGATCCGGATGAGGCCGTCCCGGCCATCCTGGTTATCCCCCGGTTAACCCTGACTACCAACGCCGCTCAGGGATCGGCGTCGGCCGATATCCGCGAGGCCTGGGTTACTGTAGACGGTGTTTTTCTGGGGGCCTACCCCACGCCCGCTCGGGTCAATATTCTGGTAACCGGCACGGCCAACGTGCGCGTACAGGCCGGCATCCGCGAGAGCGGGGTCAGCACCCTGCCTCAGATCTACCCTTTTTACTCCGAAATCGAGCGGACGCTGGAGTTTGCCCCCGGCCGGGAAACTAATCTGGGTACGGGAAGCATCACTTATCGCAACGACGCCCGCTTTGCGTTTATCGAAGATTTTGAGAATACTTCCGAACGGGTTTTTGTCAATCCTTTTTTCGGAGAAGCAACCATCGAAGCTACCACCGAAGAAGTATTCGAGGGGCAATTCGGCGGGATACTGGAGTTAGGCTCTGACCAGGTCAACGCCCAGGTTTCCACGGTGCTGGAGTACAGCGGACTACTTAATAGCATCCAGCAAGAGGTGTACCTGGAGATGAACTTCAAATCCGAATTAACGGCACTGTGGGGGGTAATCGGCCGCCCCGGATTACAACTGGAAACCCTCTACGACGTAGGCTTTCGCCCCCGTCAGCAGTGGACCAAAATCTACTTTAACCTGGGACCCACGCTCGGGTCGGCTAATTACGCGACATACGGTTTCGCCGTGCAAGCCCTAAACCAGGATGAGTCGCCGGGGGGCAAGCTTTTCGTGGATAACATCAAATTACTGCACTTCTAGTGGATACCCGCCGACAGAGACGGATCGATACATACGGGTACCGGCTGGCCGATTTCGGTTCGGCCCTGCTGGCGTGGGTGCTATTCTTTGCGTGGCGGTCGGCCGGCGAGCGGGGTTCGTTCAGTTTCAGTCACTTGAACGACGCCAATTTTTTGCTCGGCGCCCTGCTCATTCCAGTGGGATGGTTACTTTTCTACGCACTTTTCGGCCATTACAGTGACATTTACCGCCTCAGCCGTCTGGCCACCCTGGCCCGCACGCTGTTGCTCAGTTTTTTCGGGATCCTGGTGCTGTTTTTTACCATCCTCATCGACGATGTAGTCGCCAATTACCAAGTCTACTACCGCAGCCTGCTGGTATTATTCAGCCTTCACTTCGTGCTCACGGCCACGGCGCGGATGATCATTCTCACCCGCGCCACGCGGCGCCTCAAGGCGGGCCTGATCACCTACAATACCCTCATTATCGGCGGCAGCGGTAACGCCCGCGAACTCTACCTCGACATCTCCTCGCGGGAGAAGAAACTCGGATACCGCTTCGTCGGCTACGTGGATGCCAACGGCGGCAAGGAAAAGGACCTACTCGAATATCTACCGCGCCTGGGCCGCGTGCGCCAACTGGCCGACGTGATCGAAGAATACGGCATCGAAGAGGTCATCGTCGCCATCGAAACGAGCGAACACAACCGCCTGCGCGAGATCCTCAACGTGCTCTTCGATTTCGGCGATCGCCTGCTGGTCAAGATCATCCCCGATATGTACGACATCATGCTCGGCACCGTCAAAATGACCCACCTGTACGGGGCTGTCCTCATCGAGATCAAACGGGGCCTCATGCCCCGCTGGCAACGGATCATCAAACGCACCATCGACGTGGCGGCCTCCGTCTTTTTTCTCCTGCTCCTCAGTCCGCTTTTCGCCTACGCCGCCCTGCGGGTGCGCCTGTCCTCACCCGGTCCCGTCATCTACCGCCAGACCCGCATCGGGCGCGGTAGCCGGCCGTTCAGTATCTTCAAATTCCGGTCCATGCACCTCGACGCCGAGTCCGGCGGTCCGCGCCTCAGCAGCGATACCGACGACCGTTGCACCGCCTGGGGGGCCGTCATGCGCAAGTGGCGCATCGACGAATTACCGCAATTCTGGAACGTCCTCATCGGCGATATGTCGCTGGTCGGCCCCCGCCCGGAACGCAGCTTTTACATCGAGCAAATCGCCAGACGTGCCCCCCATTACCGCCAACTCCTGCGCGTGCGCCCCGGCATCACCAGCTGGGGGCAGGTCAAGTACGGCTACGCCAGCAACGTCGACCAAATGGTGGCCCGCCTCAAATTCGACATCCTCTACATCGAGAACATGAGCCTCGCCCTCGATTTCAAAATCCTGTTCTACACTATCGTCGTGTTGCTGCAAGGAAAGGGAAAATAGCGGGCCGGGGAAGCGTGGTAAAGGTTTTCCGGGCGTGCCCCCAGCCCTGGCGGGCGTAGGGTCGGTACCTTTCCGGCGCGCCTATCGGCTTGGCCCTGCGGGCTGCTCCGCTAACGCTTCGCCCCGTCCAGGCACCTCACGCAAACCTCTCCCCGAAAGCACTTATCTTATCCAAAAAAGTCTACCATGCGTTTCCATTCTCACACCATATACGGGTTGCTGCTACTCCTGACCTGCCTCGGCTGTTCCCCCCGCCTGCCGGTCCTCCAGCCCTCCTTCGATCACTACGCCATCCTGGTCGAAGACCTGGCCGTATCCGCCCGCTTCTACCGCGATGTGGTCGGCCTGCCGGAGATCTACGACGGCACCGAAAAGGACAACATCCGCTGGTTCGACCTCGGCAACGGCAGTGCCCTCCACGTTATCCAGGCCGACCGCTCGGCTATCGCCACTACCAAACCGGTCCACCTTTGCATGAGCGTCAGCAATTTCGACGGCTACGTGGAAAGCCTCCGCGCCAACGGCATCCAGTTCGAGGACTGGCCCGGAAATCCCCTGGTTTCCAACGTCCGCCCCGATGGCGTGCGCCAGGTCTACTTCCAGGATCCCGACGGCTACTGGCTCGAACTCAACGATGCCCGCAACTTCCGCCGCCGGTTCGCCAAACTGCCCCGCCCCGCCGCCAATGATTGATTCCCTGTTACCCGCCTGGGCCGTAGGCCTGCACTGGGCCGAGTGGTCGGCGGTGGTCACCGCACTTGTATACGTGGGTCTGGCGGCCCGGTCCAGTGCCTGGTGCTGGCCGTTCGGTTTTGTCAGCGCCGTGCTCTGGGCCTGGACCACCTATGCGCTTTACGGGTTGGTTTCCGATGCCCTGTTGCAGGTTTTCTACGCCGTCATGGCCATCATCGGCTGGTGGCAGTGGCAGTACGGCCGCACTACCCCCGCCGGGCAAACCGCCGCCCTGCCCGTCACCACCCTGCCCCTCCGCTCGCACCTGGTTTGGTCGGCCCTGGCCGCCGCCCCGGCCCTCGTCCTGGGTTTCGGCTTCAGCTACCTCGCCACCGCCATCGCTACCTACCCCGACGCTTTTACCACCACCTTCTCTGTGCTGGCCACCTTCCTCCTCATTCGCCGCAAGCTCGAAAACTGGCTCTACTGGATCGTGATCGACCTGGCCTACGGCTGGCTCTACTTCAGCCGGGGGGCCATCCTTTTCGGGCTATTGATGGTGATTTACGTTGGCATGGCGATATATGGATACCTTACTTGGCGGCGCGAGCTTTCCGTACACTACGAACCGCAAGCGAATTAAATAGCTTTTCCGTCGCCTGTCGGCGGGTTTAACGAACAATACGTGCGCCCCCTACCTAGTTTGGTTGACGTGGCCGTCTGACGACCACCTAACTACCTCACTTTTTTCTTGCTTATGCGCATTATCCTACACTTCGTTTTGCTCCCCATCCTGGTATTGATGTTGCCGGCCCCGACCCTACTATCGGCCCAGCCCCCCCGCGCCCTGGGACAGTGGGAGGCCCTGTTGAGCTACCGGCGCGGTAGCACGGTCACGCAATCGGCGACCGAGATTATTTATTCGACAGGAAGGGCCGTTTTCTTCCTTGATAAGGAAGACCTGAGCATTACGCGCCTGACCAAATCAGATGGGCTGGCCGAGGCCGCCGTGCGGCTGGTAAAATACCACCCACCCACCGCCACCCTGATCATTGTGTACGAAAACAGCGTAATCGACTTATTTCGATCCGATGGGCGCATCAGCACATTACGGCAGATTGACAATTTTAATTTTAGCGGGGGAAGCAGCAGTATCAACGATATCTACGTAGACGGCACCGATATCGTCTATCTGGCCGCCGGCTATGGTGTATCCGCACTGGACGTCGGGGAAAACGAAGAAATATTCCCCTTCACCACCTTTACCGCCGTAGCGGTACGGGGCGTGGTATTGTTTCAGGACCAACTGTACGCCGGTACCGACGAGGGGCTATACCGGGTGCCGCGTCAGGGCGCGAATCTGAGCGATTTCGGTAACTGGCAACTACTGGGAGCGGACGAAGGTGTATTGCCGGACGTGGCCGTGACCGCCATTGCCGAGTGGCGAAACGATTTGTACTACGCCCTACGTGGAGGTGACGTTTACCGCTGGAATAATGGAAACCCCGTCTTACATTACACGGCACCGGATAACCAGCAATACGTAAGCTATCTAAGTGCCGGTCAGAATTACCTGTTAGCCGGTTATGATTGCCCGGTTATCGAACAGGCAACTTGCCAGGCACAGCAAGTAGTGCTACTGACGGAGAGTGGTTTCGACCGCGAGCTGCGCGGTAACTGCGTTAGCGATCCCACTTACGCCATTGAAGAAGCGGGAACCTCCCGGCTTTTCCTGGCGGATCGCGGCCAAGGTATTCGCTACCTGCCGAACTCCGGTGCGCCCAATTGCGAGATACTGTCTTACAGCGGTCCGCTGACCGATGAAAATTTTTCCCTTACCCACGACGGTACTTCTCTATGGGTGACGGCCGGGGGATACACACCCGGAAGCTTTTCTCCACTATTTAACGATCGGGGCATCTTCCGGCTCCAAGATGGCGAATGGGACTTTTTTAACCGCTCGAACGACCCCCTTTTTTATGGCCGCGACGGTATTAGTAATAATGATGACGATATTCAGATTATGGTATCGTCCTATTTTAATCCAGTTACCAAGAAGCTTTATTTCGGTTCGTGGCTGGAGGGTTTTGTTGAATACGATCCCGCCACCGAGGACTTTACGATTTACGATGATGACAACACTACCCTGCAACGAGCCGTAAACGATGCCGATCGGACCCGTGTAGGCGGCTTCGACAGTGATGCGGCCGGCAACCTGTACGTGGCCAACCACCGGGCCGTGGACCGCAGGGCCGTGACGGTACTAACCCCCGACGGCCAGTCGGTGGCGTTAGGTGCCGATTGCGGATTCTTCGGTGCCTTTGACGTGGCCATCGACCAATCCGGGTTCATCTGGACCCTCTACAGTATCCTGCCTGACGTCGGTGGTGTCAGCGTGCTGGACCCCGGCCCGGATGTACTCGACCCTTCCGATGACGAGTGCCGCGTTTTCCTGACGGGTAATTCCAATTTACCCACCAATGAAGTACGGTCCATTGTAGTAGACCTGGACGGCGACGTGTGGGTAGGCACCGCCGCCGGAATCGTGATTTTCGAGTGCGGCGGCAGTGCCCTTTCCGACATCTGCCAGGGTTCCATCCGGATCGTGGAAGACAACGAGTTTACCGGCCGCCTACTGGAAACGGAGGATATTCTGACCATGGCCGTGGACGGGGCCAACCGCAAGTGGATCGGTACCAACAGCGGCGTTTACCTGCTTTCACCCGACGGGCGGGAGCAAATCTTTCGTTTCGACGAGGGTAACAGTCCGCTACTGAATAATACCGTGCGCGCCATTACCATCCGCCAAGCGGACGGAACGGTCTACTTCGGCACGGAGAGCGGCATCATCTCTTACCGGGGCGATGCCACCGAGGGTGGGGAGGTGAACAAAGAAGAACTGGAGATTTTCCCGAATCCCGTTACACCCGATTACCGCGGGCCCATCGCCATCCGCGGCTTGGCGCGCGATGCTACCGTAAAGATCACGGACGTAAGCGGCAAATTGGTCTTTGAGACCCAGGCCGAAGGCGGTCAGGTAACCTGGGACGGCCGGGATTACACGGGCCGCGAAGCCCGGTCGGGGGTCTACCTGGTCTTCGCCGCCACCAACGGGCGGTTCCGTTTCGATGACCCGGACGGGGCGATCGGGAAGATTGTGTTCGTACGTTAGTACCAATGATCGGCCACGATTATTCGGGCGTGCCCCCGGCCCTGGCGGGCCGGGGTCGGTGTCCTGCGGGCTTCGCTAACCGCTCGGCACTGCGTGCGCTAACGCCCCTCCGGGTACCTCACGCGATAGGAGGAAAATTCGTTTCGCTTTACCTAAAAATCGAAGTTATCGGGGTCGGGTCCGATGCGCTTCCCCTGGTCCAGGCCGCTGACATAGGCCATTTCTTCGCTGCTGAGTTCAAAATCGAAGATGTCGCCGTTCTCGTGAATGCGTTGTTGATTGGATGATTTGGGGATGACGATAATGCCCATCTGCAAGGCCCAGCGGAGCATCACCTGGGCGATGGATTTATCGTGGCGTTGGGTGATCTTGTCGAGTAGATCGGTACTGAAAAACTCCCCCTGCATCAGGGGCGACCACGCCTCGTAACGAATCTGGCGGGCGTGGCAGAAGTCGATCAGTTCCTGTTGCACCAGGCGCGGGTGAAATTCCATTTGGTTGACCATCGGCACGATTTGGGCGTCCTCCAGCAGGTCTTCCAGGTGGTGCTGCAAAAAGTTGCTCACGCCGATGGCGCGAACCCGGCCGTCGTTGTACAGTTTTTCCAGCGCGCGCCAGGTATGCTTGTACTTTCCGTCTACCGGCCAGTGAACGAGGTAAAGGTCGAGATAGCTGGTACCGAGTCGCTCGCACGATTTATCGAAAGCGGCGAGGGTACTATCGAAGCCCTGATCGGAATTCCACACCTTGCTGGTAATAAATACTTCGCGGCGGTCTATGCCACTACTACGTACACCCTCGCCCACGCCCGATTCGTTTTTATAGATGGAGGCCGTATCAATGTGGCGATAACCGTCTTCAATCGCCCAGCGGACGGCGTTGATTACTTCGTTGCCATCTTTCGATTGATAAACCCCCAGGCCGAAGTAGGGCATGGGTAGGCCGTTGTGCAGGGTTACGGTGCCGGAAAGGTCGGTCAGTTGCATGAGTGGGCGTTTGGTACGTGGCCTATAACAGGGAGTAAAGGGAAGTGGTTTATCGGTACGGAACGGCCGCGCTAAACTTGTATCCGATTCCTGGCTTTTGACTTACTGGAAGAGGTGATTTTCCAATTCAACGAATGGTCACTTATCCCCCAGAAGAGTAACTCGATGAGCAAAAAGAAGAAAAAAGAAAAAGCGGAAAAATCCGGTAAGCCGCGCAAGGTCAAAAAGAAGTGTTGCAAAAAATACCTCAAGGAGGGCAAGACCTATTGCAAGAGCTGCCCCGTACGCGCCAAGATCGAAGGGTGGCTGCCGGCGGACTACCAGGGAGAAGGCTAATCCATGTTTTGTCCTCCATCCGTCCAGCGGGAAAGCAGGGGGGGCGTACCTTTGATGGATGCCGATTACTCGTTACTCCTCGTTCGCTACCTCCGTTAAGTCGCTTGCGCTGCTACTGCTCGTTTTAACCTTGCCAGTACTACCCGGCAGCATAGCCGCCCAGTCCGCTATCGCGCCTGCCGTCATCGTCCGCATGGCCCCCGGCCAGGCACCACCCGCGCCCGCCGGCACTCTGGTGCGTCGCCTGGGGCCGGATACTTACCAATTGACTTACCCCGCACGCACGGCCCGCCGGAACCCCTCCGCCGCCCTGAATGCCGACCCATCCGTGCTACTCTGGCAGGCCGACGAGGCGGTAACCTTCCGCCAAACCCCCACCGACGAACTCTATCCCCGCCAGGCCACCCACCTCGAACTAGTCGGCCTGCCCCGCGCCTGGGACCTCACCACCGGCGGCACCGCCCCTAACGGAGACCGCATCGTGGCGGCCATCCTGGACGAAGGCTTCGACCTCGCCCACGAGGACATCCTAAATAATACCTGGACCAACCCCGGCGAAATCCCGAACGACGGCATCGACAACGACGGTAACGGCTTCGTCGACGACCTGCACGGCTGGAATTTTAAATCCGATCGGCCCACCTTTCCCAGTGCGTTGCATGGGCAGAGCGTGGCGGGCATCATCGGCGCACAGGGGGATAACGGCATTGGCACGGCCGGCGTCAACTGGTCGGTGGACCTGATGTACTTCGCCATCGTAACCGTTTCGGATATCGTGGCGGCTTACGAGTACATCCTCGATCAGCGACAACGCTATAACGCCAGCCAGGGGCGCGAGGGAAGTCTGGTGGTGGTGACTAACGCCAGTTTCGGGGTGGAGGGCGGCCGCTGTAGCAGCTACGCCGTTTGGGCCGATATGTACGACCGCCTCGGCGCGGCCGGGGTACTGACCGCCGCCAGCACCGCCGGTCGCTACTGGGACGTAGACGTTAACGGAGATATGCCCACCACTTGCCCGACGGATTACCTCATCGCCGTTACCAACACCGATACGCTGGACCGGATCTGGCCCTCCTCCGGTTACGGCACTACTTCCGTGGACCTAGCCGCGCCGGGCGAGCATACCTACACCACCCGCCCCAATAACCAGTACGGCACCTTCGGCAGCACCAGTGCCGCCGCGCCCTACGTGACCGGGGCCATCGCCCTGATGTACAGCCTGGACTGCCCCCTCATTACCGAACGCTTGCGGACGGACCCCGCCGGCCTGGCCCTCTTCATGCGGGGCCTGCTCCTCGCCTCCGTCGAACCCGTTCCCGATCTCGAGCAACTCACCGTAACCGGCGGCCGCCTGGCCGTAGACCGTGCCCTCGATGCCCTGCTCCAGGAGTGTAATGCCTACACCAGCGGTGGCGGCGCGGAGGCGGGCCTACGCATCCAACCCAACCCCACCAGCCGGGGCGGGGATATCGAGGTTTTGAATAATGCCCTCACCCTGGGCACCCCCTACACCCTGGAACTGTACGACAGCGCGGGTCGGCTGGCCCGGCGCAGCCGTCAGCCGGGCGGCTTTGCCGGCTCGCCGCTTGTGCTTCCTACCGTGGGCCTGGCGGGCGGGCTGTACTTTATGCACCTGAGCGGTGGTGGATTGAGCGAGTGGGGGAGGGTGGTGGTGCGGTAAGAAACGCTCTAAGTCAAACTTACCTATCTTTGGCGTGAAAATTTCACGCTATGTTGATCAGGTTGGTTGTCGAAAATTTTATGTCCTTCAATGAGCGCCGGGAGTTCAATATGCTGCCGCAGCCGCGCTATCGGAAGTTGGAACACCATGTTTATCATGAGGATGACGTGGAACTGCTAAAAATGGCGGCTATCTACGGAGCGAATGCTTCGGGCAAGTCCAATTTGGTGAAGGCGATGCAGCTGATTGCAGGTGTAGCCGGAAACGAAAAACTACCCGAGAATTTACAACTGTGTAAATTTAGATTCGATAGCAATTGTGCAAGTAAACCAATTACGATAGGCATAGAGTTTATTCATCAAGAAGATGCTTATTTTTATACGATCCAATTCGGATCGGGATGAAGTAGTTGCGGAAGAGCTATACTTATCGGGGCTGGGGAATAGCGAAGATAGCCTGGTATATCAGAGAAGCAATGAAGGGAAAAAACCGTTCGTTAAACTTTTCGATAAATTTTATGAAAATGATGAAAATAGGTTGCTGATTGAAGTCTTAAATAAAAATATCTTCAAGAAGAATGAATCTGCGCTAAAATACCTGATTAACTCAGATAATGTAGCGTTAGATTTTTTGGAAGAATTCGTCGAGTGGTTTAGTGAATACCTACTCGTTATCTATTCAGACTCAAGGTTTGGAATAGCACATTATCTTGATGATAATGAGGCCGGCCTGGCATTTGCGCGAAAACTTATCTCTACCTATGATCTTGGCATTGCTGACATCGCAGTGGAAAAAATTAAGATAAAAGATTTTTTTGGAGAGAATAATAGCAGGGAAGCAAAGAACTTGATCGTAGAGATCGAGGGAAATCCGGAGGTCGTTATTGGATTTACCAGCAGCAATGGAGATGAAGTAGTGGCGGCGATGGAATGTGGGGAGGTAATAATAAAGCGGTTAAAAATTCTTCACAAAGGTATCGCTCAAGACTATCTCAGGTTAGATGAGGAATCTGACGGCACCAAGAGGCTAATCGACTTTATCCCTTTTTTACAGCAGATTGTAAACAACAAGCACATTTTTGTCATAGACGAAATCGAGCGGAGCTTACACCCGGCAATGATCAAAGAAATGGTTCGCAAATTCTCCCAAGATGAGCATACGCTAGGCCAACTCATCTTCACCACGCACGAATCAAATCTACTCGACCAGGCCATCTTACGGCGAGACGAAATCTGGTTCACCGAAAAGGACCAGATGGGTGCTACGGACCTGTATTCGATGAGTAAGTTCAAGGAGCACCACACCATTGATATTCAGAAAGGCTATTTGGACGGTCGCTATGGTGGTATTCCTTTTACGGCTAATCTAAAAGACTTAAACTGGCACTTCCATGATACGGTCGAGAAGTAGAGTATTTAAGCGGGAGGAGCCGGAAGAGTTGGCCAAACTGTTCATCATCTTTTGCGAGGGGAGGAATAGGGAGTACGACTACAGAAGTTTTTAAAAGGCATACCCCCGTGAGGCACCTGGAGGGGGTCCGCGCAGCGGCAGTGCGCAGCACCAAGGCGACAGCCGCGCCCGGAAGACGCCGACCCCGCCCAGAGGCGGGGGCACGGCCGAAAACCTCCGCTAAAAACACCGTCCGCTCCCCTCCAATCCCTTACCTTTGCGTAACTAATTCGCCGAACGGAACGTTAGTCCAAACCGGGCTACCTGATTACCGAATTTCCGCCGTTACCGCCTAACGGCCCGCTACTTATAACAAACCGAACCATGTTTCCTACTTATGACGTCATCGTTGTCGGCGCGGGCCACGCGGGTTGCGAGGCTGCCGTGGCCGCCGCTAACCTGGGCAGCCGCGTGTTGCTGGCCACCATGAATATGCAGACCATCGCGCAGATGAGCTGCAACCCCGCGATGGGCGGCGTGGCCAAGGGGCAGATTGTGCGGGAAATCGACGCGCTGGGCGGCTATTCGGGCATTATTACCGACCGGACGATGGTGCAGTTCCGGCTCCTGAACCGCTCGAAGGGGCCGGCCATGTGGAGTCCGCGCGCGCAGAGCGACCGGCAACGGTTTGCCGAAACATGGCGCATGATGCTGGAGGCGCACCCGAATATCGACTTCTGGCAGGAGATGGTGACCGGCATTATCGTCAAGGACGGCCGCGCCCGGGGCGTGTATACCAGCCTGGGCCTGGAGATTCCGGCCCGCTCGGTGATCCTGACCAACGGTACGTTTCTGAACGGCCTGATCCACATCGGCGAAAAGCAGTTCGGCGGCGGCCGGGCCGGAGAGCGGGCGGCCACCGGGATCACGGCGCAACTGGTGGAACTGGGTTTCGAGGCGGGCCGCATGAAAACCGGCACCCCCGCACGGCTGGACGGCCGCAGTATCGACTATTCGCGGATGGAGGAACAGCCCGGCGATGAAAATCCCGGCCGGTTCAGCTATACGGAAACGCCGCCGCTGACCGACCAGCTGCCCTGCCACATTACCTACACTAGCGCGGAGGTACACGAGACCCTGAAGGAGGGCTTTGACCGCTCGCCCATGTTCAACGGCCGTATCCGGGGGCTGGGGCCGCGCTATTGCCCCTCCATCGAGGATAAGATCGACCGTTTTGCGGACCGCGACCGGCACCAGCTGTTTGTGGAACCCGAAGGGCGCAGTACCTGCGAGGTGTACGTGAATGGCTTTAGTTCTTCGCTGCCGGAGGACGTACAGTTCAAGGCCCTGCGCAAGATCGTGGGTTTTGAAAACGTGAAAATGTTCCGACCGGGCTACGCGATCGAATACGACTTTTTTCAGCCTACCCAACTCCGTTCCAGCCTGGAAACCAAGTTGGTGGCCAACCTATTCTTCGCGGGCCAGATCAACGGCACCACGGGCTACGAGGAGGCCGGGGCGCAGGGCATGATGGCGGGATTTAACGCCCACCTGAAAATAAACGAGCGGGATGCCTTTACCCTCAAGCGGTCGGAGGCTTATATCGGTGTGCTGATCGACGACCTGGTGACCAAGGGCACCAAGGAACCCTACCGGATGTTTACCAGCCGGGCGGAGTACCGCATTTTGCTGCGGCAGGACAATGCCGACCTGCGGCTGAGTCCGCTGGCGCACGCCCTGGGCGTGCGCGGCATGGACGAGCGCATGGAGCGCGTGCGCGTGAAGGAGGTCGGCACGGCCGCCATCCAGCGGGTGCTGGACGACGCGAGCGTGGCCCCCGACCAGTTGAATAATTACCTGGCCGAAATCGACTCCGCCCCGCTGCGGCAGCAGGTCAAGGCGAGCAGTATCCTGCCCCGACCTCGCGTGGAACTGACCGAACTGGCCGCCCGCATCCCCGAGCTGGCTACCGAACTGGCCCGCCACGACGCCGAGACCGTGCAGATGGCCGAGGTAAATGCCAAGTATGCCGGTTATATCCAGCGCGAGCAACTGATGGTGGATAAGATGAACCGTTTGGAAGGCATTCGCCTGCACGCCCACATGGACTTCAATGAACTCCGCGCCCTGAGCAAGGAATCACGTGAAAAACTGACCAAGCTGCGGCCCGAGACCATCGGTCAGGCGAGCCGGATCAGTGGGGTGAGTCCGTCGGATATTTCGGTGCTGCTGGTGCATTTGGGACGGTAAGGCACTAATGCTTATTTTTGGAGAAAAAAGGGATGCTTAACGAAACGACGCCCGCCTGGCTGCGCCAGGCGGAAGAGACGCTGATCCGCTATGCCGGCTCCTTTAGCGATATCCTGGTAGATCGCGCCGGGGGATCCTATTTTCGTACGGTGGATGGGCGGGAAATACTCGATTTTACTTCGGGCCAGATGTGTTCGCTTTTTGGGCACAACCACCCGGAACTGACGGCCGCGCTGGTGCCCGAAAAAGGTGCCGCCATTCATTTACTGAGTACCATCCTTTCGCCGCCGGTGATCGAACTGAGCCGAGCCCTCGCGGACCTGCTACCGCCAAACCTGCAGAAAAGTATTTTCATCAGTACCGGATCGGAATCCAACGAGGTGGCGATCCGGATGGCCAAACTGTACACCGGCGGGTTCGAGGTGATCGGTTTCGTAGGGGCGTGGCACGGCATGACGGCGGGTGCCCAGTCTCACACCTATATGAATACCCGCCGGGGTTACGGACCGGTAATGCCGGGAAGCTTTGCGTTGCCGGCCCCTAATTGCTACCGGTGTCCGGTGCGGCACTGTGAGGACCGTTGTGACACTACCTGTCTGGAGGTGGGCATGAGCCTGGTCGATCGTCAGTCGGTAGGCGCGTACGCGGCATTTATCGCCGAACCGATCCTGAGCGCAGCGGGGGTCATCGAGTTGACCTCCGATTACCTGAGGCGGCTGCGCGAATTGTGCGACGAGCGGGGGCTGCTCCTGATCTACGATGAAGCGCAGACGGGCATGGGCCGCCTGGGCGAAAATTTTGGCTTCGAGGAAAGCGGCGTAGTGCCGGATTTTCTGACCTTATCCAAAACCCTGGGCGGCGGTTTGCCGCTGGCGGCCACCATTACCAGTTCAGGAATAGAAGAAGCGTGCCACGAGCGAGGATTTATCAACGTCACCTCGCACGTTTCCGATCCATTACCCGCCCGCGTAGGTCTGGCGGTGCTGCGCATCCTGATCCGCGACGCCATGCAGCAGCGTGCGGCGGAAATGGGCAACTACCTGAAGAGTAGACTGCTGGAATTGCAGGAAAAACACGATTGCATCGGCGACGTGCGCGGCCGCGGCCTCTTGCTGGGGGTGGAGATCGTAACGGACCGTACTTCAAAGGAGCCAGACCCTGACCTGGGAGATACCATCTCCCGTATTTGCCTGAAGAATGGTCTCAGTATGAATATCGTGCGGATCAAGGGAATGGGGGGCATCTTTCGGATCGCACCACCGCTGACGGTAAGCCGGGAGGAGATTGACCGGGGTGTAGCGATTCTGGATGCGTAGATTAGGGAAAGCCTCGGGTAAACCCAGGAAATTCCTGTTTCAACCAACGCTTTTGTTTCGCTATCCCGTCTGGCAGGAAAACAAAACACCTTGCCATGTCCAAGTACTTATTATGCTGCCTTCTCGCCCTATCCGCCATTCTGGGATTCAACAGTTGTGATGACGACGATGCGCCCTTCGATCCCCTCGAGAACGAACGCCAGATCAGCCAGCTGACTGGCTGGGAAACCGAAGTTTTCAAAGAGCAGCACAGCATCCAATTTCCCGCCGATCTCTACACCGGTAACGGTGCCCAGGGATTCGAGGGCCTGTTCTTTAGCAAAACCCGAACGGATAACCGCGTTTTTTTCGTTTACAACTACTGCGAGAGCGGCCTGTACTGCGAGCCGCTGGGCGATCAAACCCTGCCCGCGCAACCCGGTGACGCCGTCGATCTGATCGACCCGCTCGTGACAGTGGAAGCCGGTATCGACCTCGACCAGCGTATCGAATACCTGGACGGCGACCAAACGGTGGGCTATTTCTACTATCGTTCCTGCTTTCCGGGAGTAATCACCGGAGAACCAAACGTGGACGGTGCTTACGGCCGCTACTTCATGCGCCGCGCGGGCACGAATGAGTTCGTGGAGGGCGTGGATGTCGTCTTCGACTACGCGCTGCGGGAAGAGATATTCTCTATCATCGGTACGGTGATCGCTACGAACTAACTTTTAGCACAACTGATCGCTAAAATTAAGAAGGCTGCCGACCATTGGTCGGCAGCCTTCTATATGTGGATCAAGTTTAAAGGTAGCAGCTAAGGCTACTTGCTCCGATTGACCGATTGGCGAATGTACTCGCCCCATGTCAGGTTATCCTGGCCGGGCACCTGGGCCTGAGCACGCTCGATCGCGTACTTGGCGGCGTGCTCGATCACCCACTCGAAGTTTTCCTGGCCTACCGACCAGCTGTCGGCATCCGGGGCGGGATTGCAGAAGTCGATAGCGTAGGGAATACCGTCGCGGACGGCAAACTCGACCGTGTTGAAGTCATAACCCAGCCACTTATTTAGTTGCAGTACACCGTCGGTGATCTCCTGCATCAGTTCGTCCGATACATCGAAGTGAGCCTTGTAGCGTTCGTGGAACTCGTTGCGGGGTTCGTAGTGCATCACGCGCACGTATTTACCGCCGATGCAGTAGCAGCGGAAGTAGCTGGTGAAGTCGATCGCCTCCTGGAGCATCATCACCAGTTGACCGGTCTCGGAGTGGGCCTTGAACAGCTCCTCCTTATTATTGACCTTATAGACGCTTTTCCAGCCGCCGCCCGTGTGGGGTTTCATGAAAGCGGGAAAACCGATGTGACCGAGCATCCCTTCCCAGTCCAGTGGGTAAGCGAGGTTGCTAAAGCTTTCGTCGGCCGTATCATCGGGCTTTTCGTAGCTGGGCAGCAGTACCGTTTTGGGCACGGCTATCTTGGCGGGGCCGACAGCCAGTACGTTATTGAAAAACTTCTCGTCGGCACTCCACCAGAAGGGGTTATTGATGACGGCCGTACCGGTGGCGGCGGCGTTTTTGAGCATGGCGCGGTAGAAGGGCACGTCCTGCGAGATCCGGTCGATGATTACGGCGTAGCCGGGGTTATGGCCCTGGGCCACTTTGTCGATCTTGACCGCCTCGGCGGTGATGCCGTCGACCTTCATGTCGTTGATGCGCTGAATGAGAGCAGGCGGGAAGGAGCGTTCGCGTCCGTAGAGAATTCCAATTTTCTTCATGGTGTGGGTGTGGTTTCGGGGGAAAAGATAGTAATATTTGGTTGGGTGATGTACGCATATTTACGAACAGCTCCGAAATCTGGACTAATTTTGTTCCTTATTCCGGCCCACCACTCTCGCCTATTCACCTAACTTACTGACTCATAACCGCTTCTTTACCTCGACAAAAATAAGCCTCCGAAAACCCTCCGGCCGGCTATCCTCCTTACCTTCGCGCCCATGATCCGCTACACCCGCCACGGTCTGAAGAAACTCGAAGAGCTTTTCAAGGAGATCGATTACACCGTCCGCTACGAAAAGGGCAATTTCCAGTCGGGCTACTGTTTGGTTGAAAACCGGCGCATCGCCGTTATCAGCAAATTCTTCGATACCGAGGCCCGCATTAATTGTCTCCTCGAAATCCTCGACCAATCGGATATCGAAGAACGCGCTGAAGGGCTTGGCGATAGTAGTGCCAAACTCTACCGGGATATTTTGCGTGTGCGATCGGAGGAGGAGGAATAGGTTTTTTGGGAAGATTTTGTAGAAGATTAGCCCACGGAGTTACTTGGAGTTTAGCAGGGAGTTTCACGGAGTTTTTTTGCACGCTGGGTGAAAACAGCAAGTGAGGAGATGGCATAATTTCCGCAACGGTAGTTTACGCGCCACTATTATTTCTACTGCTTCGCTCGTTGCTCATGGCATGCCCGCCGGGCGGCCGCCCGGCGGTCGGTCCCTTCCAGGCTCGCAAGTCTGCTCGGCCCCTCCGCTACGCTGCGGGTCTCCGGCTGTCCGCCGGCCCTTCCAGGCACCTCACGCAACGTGTATCCGCAGGGCACGAAATTTGATTTTTACGATACCTCTCAACGCACCAACCTTTTGTCCATCGCTTACTCCATCACCACCTGCCTGCCTTCCAATTGGAAGGATTTCCACCAGACCCTTGATCACGTCTACGCGGGCGACCCGCTCTACGTGCATCCGTTGCGGGAGGATATCGAAGGCATTTTCAGCGATAATAACCAGGCTTGCACCGCTGGAGAGCACCAGCGGTGGGTGGTCAAAGACGAACGCGGCCGCCCCGTGGGCCGGATCGCGGCCTTCATCGACCGCAAGCGCCACACCGAACTGCCGAACGAATTACCCACCGGCGGCATCGGCTTTTTCGAGAGTATCAACGACAAGAGCATTGCCGATCTCCTGCTGGACACGGCCGAAAACTGGCTGCGCGAGCGAGGCATGACCGTGGTGGAGGGGCCGATCAACTTCGGCGAGCGGGATAAATTTTGGGGGCTGCTCACGCGGGGCTGGTACCGGCCCGTCTATCAGGAAACCTACAACCCGCCCTATTACCGGACCTGGCTGGAGGAGCGCGGCTACACCCCCCACGAACAGTGCCTCACCATGCGCGGCTGCGTGGCCGAGTTCCCTATCGACCGCCTTTCCCGCCTCGCCGCCCGCATCCGGGAACGCAACGGACTGTACACCAAACAGGTGACCAAAAACAACCTCCGCGAGGGGGCCGACGATTTTGCCGCCGCCTACAACGCCGCTTTCTCGCACTGGCCCTACTTCAAGCCGCTCTCCGGCGACGACGTCTACCCCACCTTCCAGCAGATGAAGCCCATCTTGGACAAGCACCTTACCTGCATTGCCTATAACCCCGAGGGGCGGCCCATCGGCTTGGCCGGCCTCATTCCCGATATCAACTGTTTCCTGCCGGGGCTGGGGGGGCGGCTCAACTGGAAAACGCTTCCCCGTTTCCTCTACCGCTTAAAATTTCAGCGCGAGCGGAACTGTAAGGGCATCGCCTTCGGAATAGCCCAGGACTACCAGCGGCTGGGCGTTTTCCCGCTCATGATCGACGCCATGTGGCACAGCGGCAACGACCACAACCCCCGCGTCTACCGCTACGTGGACATGGCCACCATCCGCGGCCACAACGACCTGATGGTGGCTACCTGCCGCCAACTCAATACGGAGATTCACCGGGTCCACATTGCTTATCGCAAGGCCCTCGTGGCCGGTGCTACGTGGGAGCCTTTCCAGCAGTTGGACGTGAGTGAGGTGGCGCTGGGGGAAGTAGGGTTTTGGGAAGAAAGTATGGGTTAGAGCGGACGTTGCGCGATTTTTCCTGGCTATTTGACCAGTCTCAGTTAAGAGCGTGTCTAAATTTTTACTTCTTGAGAACCAAGTATTAGACTTGATGCGGCCAATGTTAACTCCGTATCTTTGAGCTAAAATGCTATCTGAAGTTCGATATCCAACATCTGCCCGAGAATGGCAAGCAGTCATAGGCCTTGATAATGAGCATTTTATACATCTTCATGATTTATGTGCTAACTTTTTACTTGAAAGAGATGGCTGCAGTTACGAGCATAGAATTTCATTAAATCCTAATAAAAAATCCACTCGTTTCAAATCGCTTAAAGAATTGATATTTGCGACATTGATGGTTTTAAAATCAGGAATTACTTTTGATTTATTTGGTTTTATAATCAATCTTGATCAAGCAAATGCGTTGAGGAAATTCAGAGACGGCATTGCAATTGTACACGATACTCTTGAAGTTGAGGGGTACATTCCGATAAGAGATTTCACTGATATTGAGTATTTTCATAATCAGTTCACAAAAGGTGAAACCCTAATTCTTGATGGTACGGAGCAGTATATTCAACGCCCTTCTAATCAGGAGGAACAAAAATTATTTTACAGCGGAAAGAAAAAGCATCACACAGCTAAAACGTTGATCATAAGTACAATGGATAAATACATTCATTATGTTAGTTATCTTTATGTCGGCAAATCACATGATTTCTCAATTCTTAAAGAAGAATTTCCTCCCGGTGAATCTTGGTTTGATCCGTTTACAATTCGAGTTGATTCAGGATATCAAGGTTTTGAAAAACCTTATCCTAATGCCAAGACTTACATTCCGGCAAAAAAGCCTAGAGGTGGAGAATTAACTGAAGAGCAAAAAGAGAGTAATCGACAATTAGCAAAAGTCAGAATTAAAGTCGAGCACGCTATTGGTGGGATGAAAAGATTTGACATCATGTCGAATACTTGCAGAATCCATGACTTTGATATTTTTAATACTGTAACAGGAACTTGTGCTGGACTTTGGAACTATTTCATTACTAAGCAGTTATAGGTTGCAGGTTGTTAACATTGGCCGCATCAATTCTATTAAAGAACCTGGCGTCATAAAAACTTACTTACGTAACCCGCTATGCGCGCAAGTTTTTATTTAGCCAGGTTCTTAACCACGAAGTAGCCGCGAAGCGAATCATTGATCCTCAGTTCTTAAAAATTTCAGACACGCTCTAAATCCCTCGTGAGGCATCTGGAAAGCACGACCATCGGGAGATATGTGGAGCATCGAGCGGAAATGAAGCCCGGAAGATGCCGACCTCTTGTCCGCCGCTGCGGCAGGGGTACACACTTAAAATAGTTTTTTTTAGATAGATACGATATTGATCTTTGATATTCATACTTGTCTATTCGTGCCGTAGAGAAATGGTTGTGCAAAATAGGGTCAATTAGTAGGCTGTCCAGTTTATCAGGCTTGAACGAATACAGGTTTTGCACTCGCTTCTTGGAGACCTCTCCCCCGGCCCCTCTCCAAAGGAGGTGTAGTTTACCCACAAGTCAAAATTCATCTAAAACGTCAAGGATCATGACTAAGTCCTGATCGCCGAGCCACAGCGTCTGCCAGCCCGGTCTACCCTTTTGTGCGTAGCCTTGGTGCCCGCCCATGCGCGCCATAATTTGCAACAGCCGTTTGACGGTTCGCGGTTTTGAAAAATCTCGATCTCGTGGCGTAAGGTACTTAGCGTCCAGCTTATCCATCACTCTTTCAATACGTTTCTCCCGCCCCCAAGCCGTCTGAGTAATAGGTGTATCAGGTTGCTGTTCGGCCAGATAGCGCAAGCCCAAAATGCGCACCGCCGTCACGCTAAGCAAGGCACAAGTATTGGCCAGTCCTTCCCGGCTCTCGAACTGTCGATGTTCAATGCGCGCACCCGTTTTGAGAACCTTGTGAAAATCTTCGGTGACGGGCCATCTTTGGGTATATATAGTACAACAACTGAAGATTTTTGAAAACGCCCGGATTCATGCCTTGTGTGTAACTCATTGATAATCAAGTTTAAACTACACAAAATCGACTAAGATGAAAATCACAAGTCCTAGGTTGTTTTACTATAGATCAAGCTGTTGGACGGCTTGGTCCAGTTGCTCACTCGGCAGTGAGGTAAGTAAAAACCACTCGGCGGGCGGGCCTTGAACTTTGTCGTCATCCCGGCTTTCCAGCAGCTCGCGCAGGTACACTACGTTAACCCGTTGTCCTGCCGTTGTCAGTTGAACCGAGCCATGTCGCACGATGCAGTCTGCCTGGTAGTACCGTTTAGCGGACCGGCAATGTAGCCGACGCTTTACCACCCCTTGTTTAAGGGACTAGGAATGACGCATGGCTTCGTGCAGTTTAGCGTAGTCCCGCGTCTGACTTACGTTGCGGTCCGCCTTGGAACGGATGATGAAGTCAAGACCACGTTGCTGATGGGCGGTGATGACATCGATCGAATCGGCCTCGCGGTCGGCAATAATGACGGGGCGAACGGGCCGGTCCAGTTGGCCGGCCCATCGTTGTACGTCGTCCAGCCCACGCACCCATTTATAGCTCTCCCGTTCGGCGAAAGGGCGGCGGTAGTGAGGTGCGGCCCGGGGATCAATTTGGGTTGAACGCACAAAGAAGTTCTGGTGTAAAATGCCTACGGGGGTGCCCTTTTCGTTGCAGCAGATGAGTGTGTGCAGCAGGGCTGAGTTTTCTCGCTTACTTTTATCCTGGGTTCGTCCTAACTGAACGTGAAAGCGGTCCGTATAGTCGATAAAGGAAGTGTCTTGATAGCAGGGCAGTAAGACGGGGTGCTCTCCAACGGATGGCACATCCCGTAATCGCTGATTGAAGTAACGAGTAAGAGCACAACGGCTACCGGCGATAATGGAATCAACTTGAATACGCGAGTTATTGACGAAACGATAGAAAGCCTTGAGTTGAGCGGGCTGCGCAAAGATGCGTGGAAATCCTTTCTGCAAATCAGTGGTGCTGAGTTGATCCAGTATCTTGCAAGCTCGGGCATTCAATCGTTGGTCGCCCAAGTCGAAGCAATCAGTGCTGTAAAAATGGCAAAGTCGGCCAATCATGGTGAAGTGGTTTACCTACTACAACACAAAAAAGCACTTGTGGGTAAACTACACCTCCAAAGGAGAGGGGTGACGGGGAGTTGGCATACAGTTAAAACTGTAGTGGGTAAACATAAATAGAATGGACAGCCTAGGTCAATTAGCTATCATGAAAACGAGTATTAGTTTATTTGGTCCAAAACATCATCAAATAGGGGTTGTGAACTTCTCGGAAGGGGGAAATAGAGAAAATATACGATGAAAAGTGCCGAGTGAGCTATCATGCCAAGATATTTGGCATTGCCCGAAAAGCCGGAGAAGCTTATAAAACTTAATAACCAAATCAAGATGACTGTAATCACGATCGAACATATAGTGACATTTCTACGGAATTCTTGCAAGGTTTTAGCGGCGGCAGCTAGTTCAATGTTTATATAACGAAAGATAAGAAAGGAAGGAAACGAAAGAATAGCTGATATGAAAATCACTATAAACAATACAACAAAACCGATTAAAATATCAGCTAGGTCTAGAGTAGGAATTTTTCTAAATAAAGTCGAATCAATGACTAAGTAACTCAGCATGTGAATTACAGGTCCTGCTATTACTGATGATATCCAACTCAGCAAAGAATGGTGATTGATCTCTCGTCGGGAAAAGAACGGTGATAGATTTTTAGACACATTCACGGTTGTTGATCCAAAATCTCATCGGGGGAGGAAGAGTACCTGCGGGATGGGAAGATGAAGAGGAAATAGCCGACGAAGGGGAGGGCGTAAGAGGTGGCACAGAGAAGTGAAAAAGATACCTGGATTATTTCAGAAGTCATAAAAATAAGCACCACAAAAATCAAGGCGGTAAGCAATAGGGACCAGAAAATCATCCAAAACCGCATATTTGGAATGCTCTCGCTTTTAATGGAAAGTTCGAGGTTAACAAAGCGAAAGATCATAAGAGCGTGTCTAAAATTTTTAAGAACTGAGGATCAATGATTTAAGGTTCTGGCTAGATAAAAACTTGCGCGCATAGCGGGTTACGTAAGTCAGTTTTTATGACGCCAGGTTCTTAAATGCTTGGTTCTCAGGAAGTAAAAATTTAGACACGCTCTAAAGCAAGGTGAAGAAAAGATGATGGATATAAAGGCGATATACATCCACCCACCCAGCATATCAAAAATATTTCCTTCCCCCACTAGGACAAAGGTATTTTTTGAAACGGCAAAATCATAAAGGGTATAGCCCACGAACGCTAGAATAGGTCCCAGGATAACGGCCGCCATCCAACTTAAGAATGTATGTCGAATTACCTCGGAGCGGGGAAAGAGCGGGGTTGGGGTCATGATGAATTAATTGAACACACAAAGTCAGCGTTCCAAAGCACGCCCAATATAAACCCCCTAACCTAAATCTTTCTTAAAATCCGCACCAACCCAGCCCGAAAAACGTTGAATAGCCTACGTTTGCGCCCCGAAACCAACCCGATCCATCCATGCCCGTACTCCTGTTGTCCGCCATCCTGTGGCTGTTTCCTCCTTCCCCCACGCTGACGCTGCGCGTCAGCCCGCCCGCTGCCGGAGGTAGCGTGCGGGTGGCCGTCTACGGCAGCCCCGCCGACTGGGAGGCCCAGCGCAGCCTGCGGGATGACCTGATACGAGAAGTCAACCAAGCCGGTCGACCACTCGATTTTCACCTGCGCCAACTACCCGCCGGCTCCTACGCCCTGGCTCTTTACCAGGACAGCAACGACAATGGCCGCCTGGATACCAATACCTTCGGGATCCCCACCGAACCCTACGCCTTTAGCCGCGAGCCGGACAGCAAGTGGCGCACCCCCCGCTGGGAAGAGATCAGCCGTCCCCGCCCCACCGAGGATACCACCCTTAGCCTGGAACTGCGTACCTGGCGGCAGCGTTAAACCCCGCCCCGCTTTGCGCTGTTTCCGAACCCATGCAAGCAGCCCCCACTCTTTCGATCGATATTACTATTCCCGTACTCAATGAAGAGGCCGGACTGGAGGAAAATGTGCTCGAACTGCGCCGGTTCCTGCTGGACCGCTACCGTGGGCTGCTCGATTTTCGTATCATTATCGCCGATAACGGTTCCACGGATACTACGCTCCTGCTGGCGAAGAACCTGGCCGACCAGTACGGCGAGCTAGCCTGGATCGGCCTAACCGAACGCGGCGTGGGCCGTGCCCTCAAAGCCAGTTGGAGCCAATCCGTAGCCGACCTTGTCGGTTACATGGATCTCGATCTGGCCACCGATCTCCGGCATTTTACGGAGGCCTACGATGCACTGGCACACGACGATTATCACCTCGTCTACGGCACCCGCCTTCATCCCGAGTCCACCGTACGGGGCCGTAGCCTGAAGCGTGAGATCACCAGCCGCGTTTTTAACCTGATACTCGGTACCTACCTCGGCACAAAATTTTCCGACGGTATGTGCGGCTTTAAATTCCTTCGCCGCGATCGGCTGGAAGAATTGTTAGGCCAAGGTGCGGTCAGTGACGGCTGGTTCTTCAGTACCGAACTGCTGGCCGTGGCCGAGTGGCGCGGCCTCCACCTCAAGGAACTACCCGTCACCTGGACGGACGATGTAACTTCCAGTCGGGTACGAATTTTACCCCTGGCAAAGGAGTATATCCGGGCGATGAAGGTACTAAAACAGCGAAGGTGAGAAAATCAGGTAGTAAAAATTTAGACACGCTCTAAGTAGTTTGGTAATAATCTCCCCCTTTAGGGAGCAGCATTACGGTAAGTCGCTCGGTTTTAACTACTTTCCATCATGAAAAGAAGGTTTGGAATTCCTACTACTCATCAAATGTGGATGCACTGCTTTAGAATTTACCTTATCACCGTACTTTACTTGCCCCTCATGGATGTATGGATAATACCTGTAGGTGAAAAGATTATAGAAGATTGGGATGTGCTTTATGCGGTCACCTACCGGGGACTGTCGCCATTTACATATATGCTTAAAAGGATATTTTATACTGGATTATTCGGTTTATTTTTTCTACTTATATTTGGAGCGGTCGCCTATAGACTTATTCTTGTTATTGACCATATATCTCAGCTCCGTTGGTGCTTGATTTTGGCTGGGGTCGTTACGATAATTATTAATGTATGTATGGCATTCATACTAGTTAACCGCTCTAACTTTGAGCCGGTCAACGTTCTGGTGGGTTCGTGTATACTTAGTACCCCCCTCGTCCTTTACTTTCTCCTCTTCTTCCCCGCCCGCCGCTCTCCCCGGCTAGAAGAGATACTGGATCAACTACCCTAACTACCTCGACCATGCGTCCCCTCACCACTCCACTATTCCCTCGCAGCGAGGTCATTCGCCACGCCTTATTGAGCTGGATGGCATCGGTGGTACTGGGTCCGGTATTTACTCTGACGGGAACCGTATTCTACGAGATGAGGAGGGGTACCTTTAAAGGAATTGATCCGATTGATCTGGTCAAATATTTTTATCTTTGGGTAATCGTGGCCCTGGTATCCATCGTTTTATCATCGCCCTGTTTTTTTATCTTTCGGTACGTAAATATTCAGCTCTCCACGGAAAGCAAAACAGTTGAAAAGTTCCGCTCCTGGGTCATCGCCTGGGCGGTATTTCTGACCGGGTTGATTTTTTTAGTGTTTGCGCTGGTTTCCGAGGGGTTCAAGAATCCTGGCATCTATCTCGGTACCATCGGCTACGCCCTTCCATTTGTGGGCTACTATTTTTTCTTTTTCCCGCCCCGGCAGCAACAGCCGATCTACGACGGAATACTGGACCAACCCGGCGACGACTGATACCGGTTTTGAACCGAACATTCCCCCCGCCCCGCGCCTTCATAAAATCTCAACCACCACGCCCATGCCTGCCTTCAAAAATGCCCTGTTGCGCACCCAGTCCTACGTTAATGGCGAGTGGCTGGATGCAGTAGATAAATCTACCTTCCCGGTCAAAAACCCGTTTAACGGTGAGGTGCTCGCCGAAGTGGCCGATCTGGGAGCGGCGGAAACGAAGCAAGCTATCCAAGCGGCCCATGCCGCCTTTCCCGCCTGGAGCGGGCTGACCGCCGCCAAGCGATCCCGTCTGTTGCGGCGCTGGTTCGAGTTGCAGATCGAACATACCGAAGAACTGGCCGAATTGCTCACCGCCGAACAAGGTAAACCCCTGCAAGAAGCCCGGGGTGAGATCGCCTACGGTGCCTCCTTCGTGGAGTGGTTTGCCGAAGAGGCCCGCCGCGCCTACGGCGACGTAATTCCCGGCTTCAGCGGCAGTACCCGCATCCTTACGCTCAAGCAACCTATCGGCGTAGTGGCGGCGATCACTCCCTGGAATTTTCCCAGTGCTATGATCACCCGTAAAGTGGCCCCCGCGCTGGCAGCCGGCTGTACGGTGGTCATCAAACCGGCCGAGGATACCCCGCTCTCCGCTCTGGCCCTGGCGGCCCTGGCCCACCAGGCCGGTTTCCCGCCCGGCGTACTCAATATCGTTACGACTAACAGCCCCGCTGAGGTGGGCGGCGAACTGACGAGCAACCCGCTGGTGCGAAAACTGTCCTTCACCGGCTCCACCGAAGTGGGTAAACTACTCATGGAGCAGTGCGCCGGCACCGTGAAAAAACTTTCGCTGGAACTGGGCGGCAACGCCCCCTTTATCGTTTTTGACGATGCCGACCTGGACCGGGCCGTGGCCGGTGCCATCGCCGCCAAGTATCGCAACGCCGGTCAGACCTGCATCTGTGCCAACCGCATCTACGTGCAGGAGGGTTGCTACGCCGCGTTCACCGAAAAACTGGCCGCCGCCACCCGCAACCTAGCGGTCGGTGACGGCCGGGAGGAAGGCGTGGTCATCGGTCCGCTCATCAACGATGAGGGCCGCGAGAAGGTAGAACGCCTACTCGCCGATGCCCTGGACAAGGGGGCCGAACTTCTGACCGGAGAAGCTAAGAGCGGCCCCCGCAACCTCTTCCAGCCCGTGGTCCTCACCAATGTGGATGACGGCATGGCCCTGAGCGAGGAAGAGATTTTCGGCCCCGTGGCCCCGGTCTATAAATTCATTACGGAAGAAGAGGTGATCGCCCGCGCTAATAATACCCGCTTCGGCCTCGCCTCCTACTTTTACGGCCGCGATCACGCCCGCATCTGGCGTGTCGCGGAGGCCCTGGAATTCGGGATGGTCGGTATCAATACCGGCAGTATTTCCCACGCCTCTGCTCCCTTTGGCGGGGTAAAGGAAAGCGGCTTCGGCCGTGAGGGTTCCAAGTACGGGATGGATGAGTACTTGACGGTCAAGTACCTCTGCTGGGGTGGGGTGGACAAGGGATGATGGCAAACGGACAAGCGCTGGGAGTGGGCCGACGGAGGGCAGGGGCTTGCCCCGCCCGGAGGAGGAGACCCGACAGGGGCCGAGCGAATAGCGAGCCGACGACCACAGCGACCGCCCGGCCTTAGCCGGGGGGATGGCCCCGAAGTAGTTAAAACCGGCACCCTAGAATAAGCGGTAGAAAAGCTCTTCCCAAAGGGTTGGATCGAAACACGGCTTCTCGGCGGAGTGCAACCGCTTTACCGATTATCAAGATAAGCTAGCGCGGTACCTCGATCGACTTCACGATATCCTCGATCACCTCGCGGCCGGTATAGCCCTCCATCTCGCGCTCGGGCGTGAGGATAATGCGGTGGTTCAGCACGGGGTAGGCCACGTACTGGATGTCGTCGGGCGTAACGAAATCACGGCCGGCGAGGGCGGCAACGGATTTACTCATCTTCAGGATACCCAGCGAGGCGCGCGGGCTGGCCCCCAGGTAGAGATCGGGATGCTCGCGGGTACGGTGCACCAGGGCGGCAATGTAATCGAGAAGCTCATCCTTGATGTGAACCTGCTCGATGAGGCCGCGAAATTCCCGGATGTCATCGGGACCGAAGACGGCCTCCACGTTTTTTTCTTGTCGATGGCTGAAATCGTCCCGGAAGCGGCGCAGGATGAGTTGCTCCTCGGACTGATCCGGGTACTCCAAATTGATCTTCACCAGGAAACGGTCCAACTGACCCTCGGGCAATTTGTAGGTTCCTTCCTGTTCGATCGGGTTCTGCGTGGCGATCACGAAGAAGGGGTAATCCATCGGATAAGTAGTACCATCGATGGTCACTTGGGCTTCTTCCATTACCTCGAACAGCGAGGCCTGGGTTTTGGCCGGGGCGCGGTTGATCTCGTCGATCAACACGATATTGGCAAAGATAGGACCACGATTAAAGGTAAATTTGGAATCCGACAGATTAAAGACCGTGGTTCCCGTCACGTCACTCGGCATCAGGTCGGGCGTAAACTGGATACGGGAATAGTCGGCTTTCAGCGTGCGGGCCAGTAGTTTGGCCGTCAAGGTTTTGGCAATGCCGGGCACGCCCTCTACCAGCACGTGTCCGCCGGCAAAGAGGCCGGCCAGCATCAGGTCCATGAACTCTCGCTGGCCGATCACCAGTTTACCCATTTCCACGCGGGCCTTGCGGGCAGCCTCACGCAGCCGATCCAGTTTGACCCGGTTTTCGGGCGCGGCCGTGGGAGCGGGGCCGGTGGTTGTTTCGTCAAAAGTGCCACTGGTCTGGTCGGCAAAAAAAGGCCGGTCGCCGTTACTTTCGTCCGCTAGAGCATTCAATTCCGGCTCCGGATTCGGATTGGTGGGCGATGCCTGCGGAGAGGATCCCTCCTCGGGGGTGGGCGAATTGGTGGGCGGGCGGTATTGGTCTTCGTCGTGCATAGCGTGGGAATAGGAAAGAAAAGCGGATGGATGGGTTAAAGGTTCAGCGATTAACTTTGGTAAATGGGTTCCAGGCTCCGGTAGAAGCGTAGCAGCGATCCGTCGTCCAGGTACGTAACGCTCTTGACGAAGCGTATCTGCGTCAGCGCGTGTTCCCAGACCGGTACGGACAGGCCCGTTC
Organism: Lewinellaceae bacterium; assembly: GCA_963757435.1. Lineage (GTDB taxonomy): Bacteria > Bacteroidota > Bacteroidia > Chitinophagales > Saprospiraceae > Neolewinella. The sequence goes on from CAVWSC010000024.1 coordinate 50,780, forward strand.
GGTCGGCCAGTTGCTCGGCCGACAGTTGCGGTCCGTCGCGGTGGCGGATACCGTGCCGCTCGTAGAGGTACTGCCAGAACAGTCCGATCTCCTCCGACGCCAGTGCCCAGTGCTTGCCGTTGAGCTGCCCCAGCCGCGCCACCGTCTCCAGGAACTGGCGCGAATCATTGCGGCGGGGTGCCAGGTAGGGAATGATCCGTTGCCGCCGCTTACCACGGAATAACAAATAAAACAGGCACAGCCCCAGCAGCAAGAACCAGGCAGTAGCCAATCCCGGTTCACCCAGAATGTAACTTAGCGCGTGATTAGGACTCAAAAACTGCCGCTGGCCGAAATCGATGTCCTGTTGCGGGTTGTTGCCCGCCTGTGGCGGCGGTGGCCGGTAAGAACGACTAAACTCATCCCAGTAAATATCCTCGCCGGGCGGCAAGTAACTCAGTGCCGCCGCCGCGTAAGCCTGATTATTCAGGGTGTCGGCCAGAAAATAATTAGTGAACGCCAGGGGGTTGCTGTGCAGGTAAAAATCACCTTCTCCCCAGGGAATGCGGAGGTAATTCACCAGCGAATCATTGATCGTGCCCAGCGGCGTGGGACCATATTCGGCATCGCACAAATAATTTGGGGCAAACGCCTGCCAGTTATAAAAGGCGGGCTGATAGTTACGGTGAAAGGCAAAAAGGTAGCTGCTATCCACCATCAGGTCGGCGGCGTTCAGGCGCATCCGCGCCCGCTTCTCGTAGATATAGGCATAATAATTCCGGTTGCCCTGGTAAATGCCGTAGTCTTCATAGCAATCCCCCAACCAAATTTGATCCAGCAAATTCGCCGGCACGTAACTGCTGAAAATAAAGGCCGAATTTCCCCGCTCCACGAAATCGAGCAGGTGGTTCACGTCTTCCGGCTCGGCGTAGATATTGGTCCCCACGAAAACGTAGTGGGCGGGCGTGTCGCCGTCCGCCAGGTCCAGCGCCTGCAGGCTGTCCTTCAGCACCTCGAACGTACTCGCCCGCTCTTGCAGCAACCCATGCAGGACGGACAGATCGTACGGATCGTTCTTGCCGATCCGGTAGCTCTCGCGCCAGCTAATGGCATTGCAGGCGTACACCCCCACGGCAATGCCGGCGGCCACCACCAGGGCGATCAGGATAAAACCGATTTGCTTAGACATGCGCGGCTTCATTCAGGTGATACTGCCGGTCCACGGCGCGGCGCAGCTCCAAAAATCGCTCATTCACGCCCCGGTAAGAAAGGCGGTCCAGCGGATACTCCCCGTACCAGTGTCGCTCATAATCTAGCGTCACGCGGCTAAAAACGGCGGCAAATTCCGTCTCATCCATCTCCCGCAAATAATCGCGGTTCACCTTGTCGCGCTGGTAACGGATCATGCCCGTCCGGTCCAGGGTTTTCAGCAGGCCCAGATAATGCAGCCGCACCGCCAGCGTAAACTGGCCCGCCTTTTCGGCCCGCGTCAGCAGGCTATCCGCCTCCGCCGAGGTAATGGTCTCTTCTTCTATCTCTTCCAACCGCACCGTCGTAGCCGCGTGCGGCTTCCGGTGCTCAATCAGTTCCAGCGTGTCCAGCACGTAATAGATCAGTGCCCCCAGCAGGCCCAGGGCCAGCACGATCAGCACCACTTTCATCCACGGTTGGATGAAAGTAGGGGCGTCCGCCTCATCCGGTTCTTCCTCCTCTTCTTCGCGGTCCTTTTTTTCGCTCTTCTTGAGCTTATTGACGCTTTTTACGTCTTTGTAAAAAACCATCCCCTCCGTCAGCCGCGCCAGTTCCGCCGAGTCAAACGGCTGCACGGTCGCCGGGTCGTCCACCCGTGGAAAAACGGCCGTCGGTTCGGCCACGCTATAGTCCGAATCATCGAAATAATAATCCTCCTCGTCCTCGTCCGGCACTTCTATCACGGGCGGCTGCTGCGCACACAGCACCTCCCCCGGCCATGGCGCAAACAGGGCAGCCATCAAAAGGCTACCACACAACAAGGATCGAAAAAGCGGGGATAAGGGCATTCAGTCTATTTCGGAAGGGCTAATTTACGGAGAATTTTCCGTAGCCGCGTGCCTATGGGGCAGGCAATTCGTTTCTTTTGGGCGTGCCCCCGGCTACCGCCGCGGCCGGTCCCTTCCAGGCTTCGCTAACGCTCGGCACTGCGTGCGCTAACGCCCTTCCAGGCACCTCACGCAAGCACACCGCTCGTAAACGCCGCTCAGGTCAGCGACCTCCCAGTCCGAGCAGGGCGGCGCAGCCGGCCGTCCCTGAGATGAGCCGTGCTGACAGATTACGTCCCGGACGTGGACGTCCGCGGCCCCAAAAAAGAAAAGCCCCGCCACCAGGGCGAGGCTCTTCAACTAAAACCATTCAAACTACTAAAATCTCCTGCCTCACAGCAGTTGCTTCAACTCCAGCTCGCCCATGCCCATGCCTTCCAGCTTGGAGCGGATGCCGGCTACGTCCGACTTATCGGCAGGATCGGAGAGCTGTTGGTTCAGGCGCAGGAGCAGACCGGTGAGGGTCATGTCCTTCACGTCGGCCAGGGAGAGGCCGGAGCGTTTTACCAATTCCCGCAGGCGGGTCAGGATATCGGAGCCGTTGCCGTTCTCATGGCCGTTACCACTGCCCAGCAGACCATCCTTCAAGTCGCGCAGGTGGGTGCTGCTGTTGAGCATCCCGTCGATCTGCTTGCCGCGCCCCACCGAATTGAGGATGGAGTTGACGAACTGCATCTCGCCGCCGATGATGTCAATCTTGGCGTGCTTCATGGCCTCGGCCAGCACTTTGGCTTGCGCTTCGGCTACCTGACGCTCCACGTTGATCTGGGCCAGTTGCACTTCTTTGTCCTTATCCAGGCGGAGCTTGAATTCTTCGTGGTCCTTACCCACTCCGTCCAGTTTTTTCATGGCGTCTGCCTTCAGGGCCACGCCCCGGGCTTCGGCACTCAGCTTTTCTTCCAGCACCTTGGCGGCGGCCAGTCCCTGCTGTTCGGTCACCTCGGCGTCCACCATGCCCTGCATCTTGTTGGCACCGGCTTTCGCTTCGATTCCCCGGGCCTCGGCCGTGGCCGATAGCTCCAGTACCTTGGCTTCTACCTCGCCTTCCAGTTGGCGGGCGCGGGCCTTGGCCTCGGTTACCTGCGCTTCGGACAGGCCGATGGTGGCTTCCTCGGCGGCCTTGGCCTGGGCGATGATCTTGCGGCTTTCGGCCTCCTTAGAGGCGGCGTTCATCTCGGCCTCGGCTTCGATCATCAGTGTTTTGGCCTTGATCTCGGCGGCCAGGCGCTCGCCTTCGGCTTCCTTCTCTTTTTCCACCACGATGGCCTCGCCCTTACCCGTCATCTCGATCACGGTGCGGCGGCGGTTCCGCTCGGCTTCGGCCAGTACGCGGGTATCCTTGATGAGTTCTTCTTCCTCGACCACCTTCTTCTCTACCGAGATACGGTCGCGGATGACGTCCTGAATGGATTTTTTCTGCTCCTCTACGGCGCGGGTCTTCTCGATCTCGGCCAGGGTCACGATCTTCTCGCGCTCGGTTACTTCCAGCAGGCGGTCTTTCTCTACCCGCTCGGTCTCAATGACGTTAGTGCGTTCCTTATTCTTAGCGGCTACCAGCACTTGGCGTTGCATATTCTCTTCGGCCACCTGCAGTTCTTGCTCGGTATTAATGCGCACCATGTCGGCCCGCAGCCGCTCCTGCTCCTCGATCAGGAGAATCTCGGCACCCTCGCGGGCCTTGATGTTGGCAATTTCGCGCCGCTGCCGCTCTTCCTTCTCGGCCAACTGGCGGTCGAATTCAAGGATGGCTTCGCGGGCTTCTACGTCCTGCTCGCGCAGGGTTTTTTCCTCCTCGCGGCGGATGTAGTTGGCCTTCACGTTCTGCAGGGCCGTCAGTTCGGTGATTTTCTTGATACCCTCGGAATCGAGGATGTTGTCCCGTCGCAGGTAGCTGATCTCGGTTTGCTCCAAGTAATCGATGGAGACGTCGTCCAGTTTATAACCGTTCAGGTATTCCCCGATGGTGTTCTGGATTTCATGGTTGAATTTCTCGCGGTTGTCGTAGAGGTCCACGAAATCGAATCGCTTGCCTACCGTTTTGATGGCTTCGGAAAATTTGGCCTCGAACAGTTCGCGCAGCGTACCCAGGTCGCTGGCCCGCTGGGTCCCGATGCTCTGGGCCACTTTTTGAATATCGACGGCGTCCTTGTTGATGCGCACGAAGAAAACGACCTTAATATCGGCGCGGATATTATCCTTGCAGATCAGTCCTTCTTCCTTCATCCGCACGATCTCGATGGTCTTGACCGAAAGATCCATCGTCTCGTACATCTGTACGGGTGGGATGACGAAGATACCGCGCTCGAAGGCGACGCGAGTGCCTCCCATACCGGTAGCGATAATGGCCTTACCCTGGGGTATTTTGCGGTAAAACCGCAGTACCATGATGATCAGTCCCAGGATAATGACCACCGATGCGGCCACGATGATGATGGTCCAGGGAACGGGTTGTGCTTGTAGGTAAAACATAGTGTTGGTTTGAATAAGTTAAGGGTGGTGTGGGGGTATGGTGGGTGTGGTGGGTGTGTCGCTTACACCTCCCAGGAACTTTCTCCGCTGTAGGCGGATAAAGATACCTTGGAGGAGAAGCGCTGGTGGTGTCATCTCCTCCGACAGAAGGGAAGGGGAGTTGCGCTATGCCTATTCAGTCCTTCAATCATTCACTCATTGACCCCGCGTGAGGTGCCTGGAGGGGCGTTAGCGCACGCAGTGCCGAGCGATCAGCGAGCACGCGACCGGGTGGGGTGAAGGGGACCCACCTGCGAGCCAGACCGACCCGGCCGGCAGGCCGGGGCACGCCCAAGCATTAAGTGAACTCGTGATCGACCTGGGCCAGGGGGCGGACCAGGTAATATTTACCATCTTCAGTGCGACTGGTAACCACGACGATGGTGCCCGAAGGGAGCGGGTCATCCGTCGTCTTGACGTTGATGAGCAGGTTGTCACCACCGATCTGGACCTCGGCCTGGCCCCACTTGACGGGGGTGGCCGGGAGCCGGAGCCGGGCTTCGCGGCCGATAAAATCGACCGGTTCGGCGGCGGTGTTGAGCGAGCGAAAAACGGGGATAAGCGGCGTGGTAATGAGTTTGGCCGCGAGCATACCGACGATAAAAACGGCCGGTGCCGCAGCCAGCGCGAACCAACCCGAGCCGTTGGCGAAGTTGACGTTAAGCCAGACGGCAATGACCCAGCAAACGAGGATGGCTACGCTCATGATGACCATGAAGGGGACGCGGCCGAAGTTGAACCAGAGCAGCGCCCCGGTAAGGCCGCCGCCACCGACCGCAAAATCGGAATCGACATCCATGTCAACGTCCATATCCACGTCGACCTCGATATCGAGGTCAATATCGAGGCCGTCCATGGTCATGGCCCCGGCAATAACGAGCAGCCAGTAAAGGAGCACGATGCCGAGGAGGATGGTCCATACAACGTTGACGGGGGAGGTGATGAGTTCGAGGAGTGCGATCATGGTCTGCTGATTACGAGAGCAAGATGCTGCTAATCATGCGGACCGCCAAACATCCTCGGCTAAACTAAGGCGGGATTCGACGAACGGCGGCAGGGGCCGCCGGTAAAGCCTTTTAATTTCCGCAATGAGGAACAATTTCGGCGTCAAAGCGGAAGACGAGCAACCACCAAATAAGGGATTAGTAGCTACCTGAACGGCCAAAATTAGCGTAGGTTAGAGCAGTTCCGTGATCTTTTCCTGGACGAAAGTCGTCAGTTCGCTAACGTAGCTTTTCGAGAAATCAAAGGAAATACCGGCTACTTCGTAGACCTCGGGAATGGACCGCGTGTAGCCTACCTCAAGGGCGTTTTGGTAATTCCTGATGGTGCGGGCGGGGTTTTCGCAGTACTGTTTCCAGAGCGCGATGGCACCCAGTTGGGCCATGCCGTACTCGATGTAGTAGAAGGGAACCTCGAAGAGGTGGATCTGCTTGTGCCACTGGTGGACGACCGTATCATCAAGGCCGTCGTAGTCTACCTCTTCGGAATTGAAGCGGTAATAAATTTCCGACCAGGCGGCGGCGCGTTCGGCGCGGTCCTGATCGGGGTTGGCGTAGAGCCAGTGCTGGAAGGCGTCGATGGTAGCGATCCAGGGCAGGACCTTGAGCACCATTTCCAGCTGCTGAAGTCGGGCGCGGCGCAGTTCTTCCGGGTCGGTATAGAAAATATCCCAGTGTTCCATGCTGAATAGTTCCATCGACATGGCGGCTAGTTCGGCGATCTCGGAAGGTACGCGGCGGGCGGCCACGGGGCGCAGGTCTCGGATAAGATAACTGTGGATGGCGTGTCCGCTCTCGTGCAGGAAGGTGCGCACGTCGGTCGAAGACGAAGTGGCGTTCATGAACAAGAAGGGCAAGCCGGAGACCAGCATGGGCATATTATAGGCACCGGGGCGTTTGCCGGGGCGGGCCTCGATATCGAGACGGCCGGCTTCGCGCATTTTGCGGATCACGTCCCCAAAATCGGGGTTGATGCGGTCCAGGCAGCGGATACTTTTTTCCAGCAGGTCTACGCTGCCGTCGAAGGGCCGCAGGGGGGCGCGGCCGGAAATATCGGTAGAGAGATCCCAGGGGCGTAGGATGTCCAGTTCCAGGGACTCGCGGCGGTGGCGGTTGATCTGGTCCAGCAAGGGCAATACTTCGGAGGAGACGGACTCGTGAAAATCGAGGCAATCCTTGGGCTGGTAGTCGAAGCGGTTAAGGTCCGCGAAACGGTAATCGGTATAGCTATCGAAATCGGCGTTAGCCGCAATGCGATTACGCTTGGTGAGTAACTCGGCAAAAATTTCCTCAAAGGCATCGGCGTCCTGGACCATGCGTTCGTTGATCTTGCGGTAGACGGTTTCACGCTCTGCCCTGTTGGTGCCCTCCAGTAGTAGGCCGGCTTCTTGCAGGGTAAGTTGGGCACCGTCCATGCCCACGGTCATGGCCCCGAACAGCCGTCCGTAGTCCTTGCTCCGGATTTGTACCTCGGTGGCCAGGTGTACATTGGCTTCGCGGTAGATACGCAGGTTGTTGCGCAAATTCCGCAGGTAGATACCGTGAGAAGACGTGGGTAGTTCCGTGGCGAAAGCGGAAGAATTGAGTTTGATACTCAGTTTCTGGTCCATTTCCGCCACCAGGGGAGATATGTGCTGGACGAACTCCTGATAGGCGTCCATTTTTTTGTCGTTGCCGGTATCCCGGCTGAAAGCGACGAATAGTTCGGCGAAACGTTCGCTGAGGTGCGCGTTGAGGGTGCCGCGATCCAGGAGCCATTTCCTTAGCTCGTCGAGAGATTCGACCGTCCGCCCCCTTAATTCTTCGAATCTTTCCCGTACATCAGCGTGCCGGTCGGCCTGAAAGCCGCTGGGTAGGAAGGATGACGTACTTGGCGATTGTGATGTGGTGATTCCCATGAGACAGGCGAGGTAGGCAAAGTCAAGGATGACGATGCTGATTGCTTTCGTTACGGATGAGAGCCGGAATGGTTACCCGATCCGCTTCTTCTTTTTTATAATAGCTTCCCCTCTCAAATTTAGACATGCTCTTAGTGTAGCAACCATTAGTAATGGTAGTTACTCTTCTTCTTCGTCGCTATCCGCCAGCAGGTCGAGTTCATGTAGCAGCGTAAACCACTTAATGAGCTTTTTAACGTCACCGGCATAGACCCGTTCGCGATCGAAGTTGGGCAGTACATCGGCCAGGTATTCGTATAGGTCTTCGGAAGAAGCACTTGGTGATACCGGGGGGTTATCCTCGAACTGCTCTAGCATCCGGCGAAAGATCGTGTCCAAAGGTTCTCCTTCTGAATCGGTCGTGTAGATGGAAATGCTGGCCAGGGGGAGGAACTGGTACGTCCGCGAAGGGGCAAAACGCCGCTTCTTGGTGCGAAGGTCCTCGATAATCAGGCCGTTCTTTCGGCTGGCCGCCATCCGGTATAGCCCCGGTAGGCCGCTGACCGATAATATTTCCGTTAACTGCATAAAACGATTGCTGGTGATAGAACCACAAAGGTAACAATTTACCACTAGCCCAAATCAACGAATCAGGCGAGCTTTTCAACCGTTGACCGGTAAAATCAGACTTTCCGTTTCAGTGCCGATGAAGGAGGAGGATCGAGTAACAACCGATCAGGAAGTTTCGACAAGTAGTTCGGGTTGCCCAAAGGTAACCGAATGTCGTTGGAATACAAGGTTTACGGGTAGTAAAATTGATAAAATTATAATATGTAACTCCCTTGCGTCGTGTCTCGCTCAGTAGGCGGCCAATTCCCGTAACATAGTTTCCAATCGTTCGGAGGAGGGCAGGTAATTTACTTCCAGTTCCTTAATGAAAGGTATGGGCGTATCGGCGGCTGCCAGGCGTCGCACGGGCGCATCCAGGGATTCAAAACAATGCTCGGATAAGTGAGCGGCAATCTCTCCCCCCACGCCGCCGGTCAGGTTGTCTTCGTGCAACACTAGCACGCGGCCGGTTTTGCGGGCGGTGGCGGTCACGGCCTCCCAATCGAGGGGGGCCAGACTGCGCAGGTCCAGTATTTCGGCGTCGATGCCGGTTGCCGCCACGGCCGCTCGCGCCCAGTGTAGGCCCATGCCGTAGGTGATGATGGAGAGCGTGCTACCGGACCGATCTACCCGTGCTTTGCCGATCTCGGCGCGATAGTTACCCTCCGGCACCACGCCACTCAGGCTGCGGTAAAGTGCCTTGTGCTCGAAATAGAGTACAGGGTTGGGGTCGGCCAGCGCGGCCAGCAACAAACCTTTGGCATCCTCCGGGGTGGCGGGGTAGACGATCTTCAGGCCGGGCACGTGGAAAAACCAGGCCTCATTGGTCTGCGAATGAAAAGGACCCGCGCCCACGCCGCCGCCGCAGGGCAGGCGCACGGTTACGGCGGCGTTCTGTCCCCAGCGGTAGTGCAGTTTGGCCAGGTTATTCACGATCTGGTTGAAGCCGCAGGTAACGAAATCGCCAAACTGCATTTCCACCATCGCCCGGTAGCCGGCAATACTCAGGCCCAGGCCGATGCCCAGGATGGCACTCTCGCACAGGGGCGTGTTCCGTACCCGGTCTTTGCCGAATTGCTCGGTAAACCCATCCGTGATTTTGAATACGCCGCCGTAGTCGGCAATGTCCTGGCCCATCAGCACCAGCTTATCGTCGGCCAGCATGGCCTCGCGCAGGCCGTCGGTGATGGCGTCGATAAAACGGATTTCCCCCTGGCCTTCCCGAATCGCGGGTGCCGCCAGCGGCGCGGGCGCGGGTGCGAATAGGTCGGCGGTTTCCTGCTCGATGGTGCGGGTGGTAACCGGGGCGTTACCCGCCACGTCCAGGCCGCGCTCGATCTCCGTTTTAATGGTGGCGCGGAGTTGCTTCAGGTAGGGATCGGTCAGCAGTCCTTCCGCGCGGAGCCACTGCTCGTAGTTCTCCAGCGGGTCGCGCTCGGCCCACTGATCCATCAGGTCCTGGGGCACGTACTTGGTGCCGCTGGCCTCCTCGTGGCCGCGCATCCGGAAGGTCTGGCATTCCAGCAGTACGGGAAAGGGGTTCTCGCGCATCTCGGCGGCCAGTTCTGAAATAGTCCGGTAGACCTCCAGGATGTTGTTGCCGTCAATGGTCAGGGCGCGCATCCCGTAGCCGCGGCCGCGGTCGGCCAGGTCCTGGCAGGCGTACTGCTCGGCGGTGGGGGTGCTGAGGCCGTAACCGTTGTTCTCGATAATAAAGATGGTCGGCAGGCTCCAGACGGCGGCCGTATTCAGGGCTTCGTGAAACTCCCCCTGGCTGGTGCCGCCCTCGCCCGTGAAGGCCAGGCTGATGGCACGGTCGCCGCTCAACTGGTGGGCCAGCCCCACGCCGGCGGCCAGCGAGAGTTGCGGACCCAGGTGCGAGATCATGCCCACCACATGGTGTTCGGGTGCGCCGAAGTGAAAGGAGCGGTCACGGCCGTTGGTGTAGCCCAGCGGCTTACCCTGCCACTGCGCAAACAGCCGGTCCAGCGGCAGCCCCCGGCTGGTAAATACGCCCAGGTTACGGTGCATGGGAAAGATCCACTCCTCGTCATTCAGCGCCAGGGTGGCACCTACTGAAATCGCCTCTTGCCCGATGCCGGAAAACCACTTGCTGATCTCGCCGCGGCGCAGCATTTTCAGCATTTTCTCTTCGATCATGCGCGGCCGCAGCAGGTGCAGGTGCAGGCGTAGTAGGGTTTCGTCGGTCAGGGTGCCACGCTCATAGGTCAGCGGAGCGGTCAGGGTAGGGGTAGCCACGGGCAAGTTATTTGGAAGGGTCAAAGCTACCGCATTTGCCGTCGGTACACCATATATAAGGTGGAAAGAATTGACCGCCGGGCGGACCGGCCCCGCATTTGTCCGCCTGTTAAGGAAATTAGTAACTTGGTTAAATAAGCCGTAATCCCGCCCAAATAGTTGGAGGCAGGGGAGAGTCCACCCTATTTTAGTGGCACGTTAGCAACGAAGGACAAACGGGAGTTCGATTAATCGGTCACTTACCTTCCCTTCGGCACCTTAACTAACACCTTTTCCTTTCCACCACGCCCTTTCCAATAACCCGGCCGGGCGGCAACTTAACCAACCAATGAAAACCTTACGTTACTTTACCTTCCTCGCTTTTCTCTGCTCCCTCTGCGCCGCTTCCGGCCTTCAGGCCCAGATTCCTACCTCACCGGTAGGCGTGCCCACTACCGGTACTACCACCGCTCCGGGCCGCACCACGGCCCAGACTCCCACTAGCACCCCGGCCCCCGGTCGCACCTCCGCCGCCGGCACTCGTACTCCGCGCACGTCCACCAATCAGGGTGGCGTTTACTGCCCTCCCGGTGGTAATACCCGCACGGCTAATACCGGTCGCGCTACCACTACCACCCGTGCTACCAACAATCGCCGTACCACCTGGTCTACCCGCCCGGCCGCTCCCCGCGCCACTACTAGCAGCAGCCCCAACTGGTCCTCGCGTCGTACTTCCACCACCGTACGCACCCCCAGCCGTAGCCGCAATCAGGCAAGTACGCGTACGAGCAGCAACAATCGCAACGATCGGGACAATCGTACGCCTGATAAGCCCTCCAAGCCTAATATGTGTCCTACGGGCTGGAACTAAGTAATAGCCTGGGCAGCCGCGTCATTTTCCAGTCAACGGCGCGGCTACTCCGGCTTCTTCACACCCTCATTTAACACTTTACCTCATACTCACCCTGTTATGAAAAACGTCCTTTTCACCCTGTTTTTCCTCTGCATCTTCACCTTTTCCCTCTCCGCACAGCGCAAAGAAGCACCGGCCTTCGAGGGTCACCAACGCAATATTTACGGCGAGCTGCTCGGTAGCAGCATCCTGATCGGAGTCAACTACGATATGCGCCTCAAGCCCGGTCGGATGGATGGCATCGGCTTCCGGGCCGGCGTGGGTGGCTTCGGCCTTAATAACTCGGGCACGGAAAACGACCTGCGATTAGGCGTCGTTACCTTCCCGCTAGAGTTCAACCACATTGCCGGCAAGCGGCGCGGCGGCTTCATCACCGGCGTGGGTTTGCTGCCCGCTTACGCCAGCATCTCCGGCACGGGAGAACCCAACGGCGATTTTATCCGTGAAGAAGGGTTTGGCGTTTTAGGTGGGTTTTTCACCATCGGCTACCGCTACCAGCCGCTGCGTAATGGCGTCATGTTTCAGGCCAACTGGAACCCCATGGTGCTACGGGGCAGCGGATTTCTGCCCGGCTGGATCGGCCTTAGCGTTGGCTACGGCTTCAAAAAATAGTGATATTCGGCGGTGAAAATAAGAGCACTCATGTCTGTTTCGGCATGGGTGCTTTTTTATTGAATCACACGCTCTTCATTAGCGGGCGTGCCCCCGGCCAGGGGCCGGGGTCGGCGCCTTGCGGGGTTCGCTGATCGCTCCGTGCTTCGCACCGGCGGCTACCGCCGCCGCCCTCCAGGTGCCTCACGCAGCGTTGAAGGGCCACGATGAGTTATCTCAATTTGTTTGATTGTCTCATTATTTAAAATTTATTGTATTTTTGATCCATTGACGGTCGATTGACCATCACCCTCCGCACTGATACGTGGCGGTATATACATTGTGGGCGATACCGGTCAGATCAGGACCGCTTCGCTTGAATCCCGTTGCTTCGGTCAGAATCGCCGCCCGGCCCGTTCGGATGCCCGACTTTCTGAAGCGTCTTGTTGCTAAGAGCGTGTCTGAAATTTTTAACAACTGAGGATCAATGATTTGCTTCGCGGCTACTTGGTGGTACGTGCATAGCGGGTTACATAAGTCAGTTTTTATGACACCAGGTTCTCAAATGCTTGGTTCACAGGAAGTAAAGATTTAGGCACGTTCTGAACGAGCTATTATATTACGCCAGGCTGCGGACAACTACCGCGCAACGGTGGTAATAGAGGACCGAACCGACCGACAAACGGTGGAGCATGGCTATCCGCCACCGCGTCAGCCGGGGCCGATAGCCCCTTATTAACCCACAAAATAACTTCATCACTTATCTTCGCGCCATGGCAAATCAAACGACCCCACACCAACTCAACTTACGGCTGCTAAGTCCCGATGCCACGGATGGCGATGAACGACCCATCTACGTGGCGGGCACCTTTAATGGGTGGCAGGCCGGTCAGAGCGAGTATCGTCTGAATACCCTGGAAGACGGTCATTATGGACTGGAAGTGACCCTGCCTCCCGCCCATACCAAAGCGGAATATAAGTATACCCGAGGCGGCTGGGAAGCTGTGGAACTGAGCGGTTTTGGCGAGTTTACGCCTAATCGGACCTGGCGGGCCGACCTGAACCGCGATTGCACCGACCGGGTGGCGCGCTGGGCCAGCCAGGGGCTGTATTACCGAGAGGAATTGCTGCCCAAAATAGTGGCCGTAGAACATGACTTTCCCATCCCAGACCGAATCCGTACCCGGCGGGTGACAGCCCTGCTGCCGCACAATTATTACGATACCGACCGCCGTTATCCCGTGCTGTATTTACAGGATGGGCAGAACCTGTTCGATGACTATGCACCCTACGGAAGCTGGGGCGTGGACAAGCGGCTGGCCGTTTTGACCGAGCGCGGTCAGGGCGATATTATCATCGTAGCAATTGACCATGCTAATGAAGATCGGATGGCCGAATTCACCCCCGGCTTTCAGACCTCCTTGGGGCCGGGTGAGGGGCGCGAGTATGCCCGTTTCCTGGCACGAAAGCTAAAACCGCTCGTTGACGAGCAGTTTCGCACCATGCCGGAACCCGAGCATACGGGCATCGGGGGCAGTAGCCTGGGTGGACTGATCAGCATCTATGCCGGGTTGCTATATCCCGATGTTTACCAGAAGTTAATGATCTTTAGCCCGTCATTGTGGGTTACACCTAGAATTCCGTTTCAGCTGCTTCGCCTCGACCGCGCTTCCAGCGAACGGATCTATCTGTACGGTGGCGCAGCGGAAAGTGCTTCCATGGTGCCTAACTTAAAACGGTTTCAGGAGCAGCTACTGCATCAGAACGGCACCGATCGGGTAGAATTTCGTCTGGCCATCGACCCCGACGGTCAGCACAACGAAGCCCGCTGGGGACTGGAATTTCCGCGTGCTATCGAGTGGCTGTTCTTTCCCGTAATCGGCGCGTAATACTTAAGGATACCTTTTAAATAAAGCAATGAGCGATACCCTGACCAAACTAGTAGCCGAAAACGACCGGCACCTTCTCATCCCTTACACCAGTGATAGCCAAGTGGCGGATTTTCCGGTGGGGTCATCCTCCGGCCTGACTGCCATTCTGGAAGAACTGGCTGATAAGCCGGGTCAATCGCTCTATCTCTTCCGTCCGAACGGTCGTCGTATCTATTTTCTTAACCTGGGCGAGCAGCCCGAACCCGGTGCCGTACTGCTGGCTGCCCGCAGACTGGTACACCAGCGACGCCCGCAATTAAAGCCCGGCCTGGGTTTGGTTTGGATGCCTAGCCTGAGTGTACAACTGGCCGAAGAATTGGCCGCTGGACTAGTGGTAGCTAACTACCAGATCGGTCGGTTTAAGGGCGAGGAAGCGACCAGGCAGGTGCGCGTGGAAATGGAACACCTGGAAATGGATTCCGACCCCGCCGATTTGCAACACCACATCCGGCGCGGCCGCATGATGGGCGAGACCCAAGCCCGCATTATGCAACTCGTAGATGCGCCCGCCAATAAAAAGCATCCCCGCGTGCTGGCCGACTGGGCTAAAGAATCGGGTGAGAAGTACGGTTACGAGGTGACCGTAATGGAGAAAGACGAACTGGTGGAAAAGGGTATGCATGCCCTGCTGGCCGTAAACCGGGGCAGCGAGGAACCACCGGTGATGATCATCATGGAATATCGTGGCACCGGTGCGCGCCAGAACGGCCCCGTGGCCTTGGTAGGTAAGGGCGTAACCTTCGATACCGGCGGCCTGAGTATCAAAGGGTCGAAGAACCTGCACCTGATGAAGAGCGATATGGGTGGTGCCGCCGCCGTTTTGGGAGCCATGGAACTGGCCGCCCGCCTGGAATTGCCGGTACACTTGATAGGTATCGTCCCGTCGACTGACAACAGCGTGGATGCCTTAGCCATTAAGCCTAGCGATGTCATCGAATCTTATTCCGGTAAAACGATCGAAATCATCGATACCGATGCCGAAGGACGGCTTATCCTGGCAGACGGCCTCTCCTACGCGATCCGCAATTACAAGCCGCATACCCTCATCGACCTGGCCACTCTGACCGGTAGCGCGGTGCGCACCTTCGGTTATGCCGCCGCCGCCATGATGACGACCAATGAAAAACTGGCTAATTCCCTCTACCGCGCCGGCGTGGGGAGTGGCGAAAAATTATGGCGCCTGCCGCTCTGGGACGTTTATAAAAGTGAACTTCACTCCGACGTTGCTGATCTCGCCAACCTGGGGAGCCTGCCCGTGGCCGGAGCCATCACGGCCGGTAAATTCCTAGAGTCCTTCACCGAAGACCATCCCCGTTTTGCCCACCTCGATATTGCCGGAACAGCGCTAACGGCCAACGAATTCTCCACTGGCCGTAGTGCCACGGGTTTTGGTCCGCGTCTGCTGATCCGTTTTCTGGAAGAGGAAATGATCAAGGCCTAACGTTTACTTTGCACTTCGGCCGGCCGGAAAACCGCACCTTTGTCGCATGAGGATTCTAGTATTATTTTTCGTGTTTACTCTGGTCGGCACCACCGCCTGCGCCCAAGCGGACAGTCTACGCGTACGTGTTCGCAAGCCTGGGGCCGATAGCCTGCGTACCCTCGAAATAGGCGTGCTGGCGGGCCGCTGGTATAACGAACTGGACACCTCGCCCGGTATCGAGCAGGCTTCGTTGGAGGGCGATGTTTACGGCATCGCTTTTCGCTATTTCAGTAACCGCTTCGTCGGATTTCAGGCGGAGATCGCTCGCGAGCAGGGCGGGTGGCAGCAAACCATCGATACCTTTGCCGTGGATTACCGGCGGGAACTGGATTACCTCACCTTCCAGATCCTCACGCAGGTGGCCCCCACGCGCGGCACTTTCCGTCCCCTGGTCCAGGCCGGCCCTTACGTGAGTATTCCCATCGGGGAGAAAGAATTTTTGCCGCCCGGCTACGAAGTTCCTCCACCCGAAACGCTGACCTATTTCGGCCGACCGATTGATTTTCGGATCAATTATGGGCTAGTTGTCGGTGGCGGCCTCTACGTCAGCCTGGGCCGAATCGGCATCCAGGCCGAAGGCCGCTACCTGTTCGGCCTCTCCGACCTTATCCGTCCGGGCGAGTCGCAGGCAGCCACGTCGCGGCGGGTGGCCTACGGGGGTAGGGTAGTGGTGTGGTATGGTTTTTAGCGCGACAATCGCGTGAGGTGCCTGGAAGGTGGAGGCGAGAGCCGACAGCCCGCAGGGCCGACCGAATAGGGAGCCTGGAAGGGACCGGCCCCGGCCCGGCAGGGACGGGGGCACGCCCAAAAAAAATAATCCGAAATCTACTGGGTAGGCCGCATCAGGCCTTCCTGCACGACGGAGGCGACGAGGCGACCTTCCTGATCGAAAAAGTTGCCGCGGGAGAAGCCGCGCGCGCCCGAAGCCGAGGGGCTGTCGATGGCATAGAGGAGCCATTCGTCGGCGCGAAAGGGGCGATGGAACCACATGGCATGATCGAGACTGGCGAGCTGGATGCCGCGCAGATCGGTAGCCTTGCCGAAGGGGATGAGGGCGGTGGTGAGCAGGTTGTAATCGCTGGCGTAGGCGAGAATTTGCTGGTGAAGGCGAGGATTGTCGGACGCGATGCGGCCCTTGGTGCGGAGCCAAACGTGACGGTAGGCCTCGCGTGGTTCGGCGGTGAAGGGGTTCTCGAATTCAACGGGACGAAACTCCAGTGGGCGCTCGATATCGAGAAAGCGTTTGATGCCCGGAGGCAGGACGTCGCCGAACTGTTTAGCGATGCCTTCCCAACTGACCAGTTCCGCAGGGCCGGGAACCTGGGGTGCCGTTACCTGGTGATCGTACCCGTCCTGGATTTTTTGAAAACTGGCCGTGAGGTAAAAGATCGCCTTGCCATGCTGGATGGCACGCACTGCCCGCGTGGTGAAACTGCCGCCGTCGCGGATGTGCTCGACGGAGAAAACGATGGGTTGCTCGGTGTCGCCCGGCAGCACGAAATAGCCGTGGAGTGAGTGGAGCAGCCGCTCTTCCGGGACAGTGAGGTAGGCCGCGCTGACGGCCTGCGCCAGTACCTGCCCTCCGAACACGCGGGGGCTGCCCACCGAGCGGCTGTCGCCGCGGAAGAGGTTGACTTCCAGGCGTTCCAGGTCGAGGTGCTGAATGAGTTCGGAGACGTTTTTCACGGGATTTCAGATTGATGGAGCGCAAAGGTAGGGAAAGCGGGGAGGATGCACAGTTGGTAACAGGAGTCACAATGTAGTGCTTCCGAAACTGCGTATCTTGACCGCGCTAACCAGGCACAAAACCAGCACCTTAAAACCATGCCCCCCGCCGCCGGTTATCTCATGCACACCCACCCCAACACCCATGCTGTACGCCCCCGGATCGAAAATTAAGCTACGCCGCACCGGCGATACCGGCGTGGTGGTGCGCACCCTGGACGGCGGGATGGTGGAAGTACGCCTGGACGAACTGGGTGCCGTGATTCCCGTGCCGGCCGAGGCCCTGGATTACCGCGACGGGGCCACCGAGCGCGGCAGCGGTTTTCAGCAGGCGCGCTACGTGCCGGGCAAGGAGGACAAAACTCCCGCCCCGCCGCCCGCGCCCGTGGTGGATACGCAGTACCTGATCATAAAACCCTGGGGCATCCAACTGGCCTTCGACCCGGTGGGCAGCGGCCGCGACCACGCCGATCATTACCGGATGTTCCTGATTAACGACACGGGGCAGGAGGTGCTGTTCGGCCTGGAATTGCACCTCTCCGGCCGTGCAGTCTGGACCAGGAACGGCCTGCTGGACGGCACCGCTTTTACGGAAGTGGGCCAACTACGCTACGATGAGTTGAACGACTCGCCCGAGATCGTGATCGAGGCCCGCGCCCGGATGACCTTCGGCACCGGCCCCCGCATGGAACGCCGCCTGAAGATCAAACCCAAACAGTTTTTCGGCCGCCTGAAAACCGCGCCCTTGCTGAATCGGCGGGTGCATCATTACGTGTTGTTCGAGAAGATCAAGGATAAAAAGGAAGCCGCCGCCAAGCCCCGCCCCGCGAAATTGAAGGACCTGACCGATTCCGCCCTGCAGAACAAGCCCCGCCGCTCGGGTAATCGCCGGGTGGAACTTTATTCGCTGGACGCGCTGGCCAATTTCCCCGTCGATATCGACCTCCACCTGCCCAGCCTGGTCGGCAAACCCAAAAAAGCCGATCTGGACGACGCCCTCCACACCCAACTCCGCCACTTCGACCGCTACCTGGCCGATGCCCTGCGCGTGGGCATGGACCGGGTGTTCGTCATTCACGGCATCGGGGCGGGCATCCTGAAGAAGGCCGTGCACGAGCGGCTGCGCACGCATCCACACGTGAAGTCGTTCAAGAACGAGTACCACCATAAGTACGGGTGGGGCGCGACGGAGGTGGAGTTAGGGTAAGGTTATTTACCAATGCAGAACCGCCCGAAGATGGATTCCAGCAGGTCATCGGTACTCACCTCGCCGGTGATCTCGCCGAGGTGATGGAGGGCGCGGCGGATGTCCATGGCCACGAAATCGCCGGAGGTGCCTTCGCGCAGGTGCGTGAGGACGTCGTCGAGGGCGGTGGCGGTTTGTAGCAGGGCCTCGTGGTGGCGGGCGTTGCTGACGATGGTGCCGTCGCTGGTATCCCCCGCGTTCAGTAGGGCGGCGGCGTGGATGCGGTCGCGTAGCAGGCCGAGGTTCATGCGTTCTTCGGCCACCATGGGCACCCACTGCTCCTCGGTAAATGCTACTGCCGATAGGCCGTCCTCACCGGGCGTGGCGTACTGCTCGTAGCGGGTGTAGGGGTTGAGGTCCATCTTGTTGGCTACCACCAGCAGGCGGGTTTCCGGGCCGGCCCATTCCGCCAGGTCGGCGTGAACCTGGGCGGGCGAGGTTTCCAGCACGTCGAATACGTAGATCAGCAGACGGCTGGCCGCCGCCGCCGCCCGGCTGCGCTCTACGCCCAGGGCTTCGATGTCATCTTCCGTACTACGAATACCCGCCGTATCGGTAAGCCGGAAGGCGATGCCGTCGATGTTGAGCACCTCCTCGATGGTGTCGCGCGTGGTGCCTGGGATAGCACTTACGATGGCGCGTTCCTCGCGCAGCAGGGCATTCAGCAGCGTGCTCTTGCCCGCGTTCGGCCGGCCCACGATGGCCGTGCGGATGCCCTCCTTTAGCGCGTTACCGAGGGCGAAGGACTGGGCCATGTCCAGCACCACGCCCCTGATTTGGTCCACCAGCGTTTTGAGTTCCTCGCGGTTGGCGAACTCCACGTCCTCTTCGCCGAAGTCCAGTTCCAGTTCCACCAGCGCGGCAAAGTCGATCAGCCGCTGCCGTAGATCCTGTAGCTCGTGCGAGTAGCCTCCCCGCAGCTGGTTGACCGCCAAGTCGTGCGCCGCCCGCGAGGAAGCCCCGATCAGGTCGGCCACGGCCTCGGCCTGGCTCAGGTCCAGTTTACCGTTCAAAAAGGCCCGCAGGCTATACTCGCCGGGCTGTGCCAGCCGCATTCCCTCCAGCCCCGTCAGTACCCGGATCAGTTCGCGCACGATGTAGGGGCCGCCGTGGCAACTGATCTCCACCGCCTCGTCGCCGGTGTACGAATTGGGCGCGCGGAAGATGGTCACCAGTACTTCGTCCAGGATTCTTCTGGCGTCCTCCGGGTAACGGATCGTCCCGAAGTGGACGGTGTGCGAGGCCTGGTCGGCCAGTTTTTTCTTACCGCCCCACAGTTCGTCTACCGCCGCCAACGCGCGCGGCCCCGCGATGCGAACGACGGCGATGGCGCCGGTTCCGGGGGGCGTGGCGAGGGCAATGATGGTATCGGTTGGCATGGGTGGGGGGCGCTTTGCGCGTATTTTGGCAGGCACCTTCGGTGCGGTATTTTTGTATTTTGGATTATGCCTAGGCTTGTGCGGGCGTGTGTTTCGTGGGTCCTCGGCCTCTGGCCGGGGGGGTGACGGGGCGTGGCGTGTGTTTCGTGAGACCTCTCCCCCGGCCCCTCCCCAGGGGGGAGGGGTGACGTTTTTTGGCTTGTGTTTCGTGAGACCTCTCCCGGCCCCTCCCCAGGGGGGAGGGGTGACGTTTTTTGGCGTGTGTTTCGTACCTCTCCCCCGGCCCCTCCCCAGGGGGGAGGGGTGACGTTTTTTGGCGTGTGTTTCGTGAGACCTCTCCCCCGGCCCGGCTAATCGAAAGGGGCTTATACAACGCTTTACCTCCCCTTTGGGGAGGTCGGGCCGTTAGGTCCGGGAGGGGAAAGGTGTACGCGTAGGCTGAGTCAAAAGTACAAAAATACCAGCGGCAACGCCGCCTACTAAAGTACGGGCGAAGCCCCCCCGTGTACGCGTATGCTTATACAAAAGTACCAAACTCCGAGGAGCTTACGACGATCACCGCAGGTAATTTCCAGCGGCAACGCCGCCTACTAAAGTACGCGCATCAGAGCGCAGCTCTGACGCGCATCGCCTCGTACAGCATGATCCCCGCCGCCACGCTCACGTTAAACGAATTCAACTCCCCGGCCTGGGGAATGCGGAACCGCTCGTCGGCGGCGCGGGCCACGGCGGTGCTGATGCCCTCGCCCTCCGAGCCGAGGACCAGGGCCAGCGGGCCGTCAAGGCGCATTTCGTGGAGGGGGCGTTCGCCGCTCAGGTCACTGGCCAGCACGCTGATGCCGCTGTTTTGCAGGAAGCCGATGGTCTTTACCAGGCTCTTCTCGCGGCACACGGGGATGCGGGCCAGGGCACCGGCGGACGCCTTCACGGCGTCGCCGCTCAGGCCCGCGCTTCCCTTATTGGCCACGATAATGGCGTGCGCGCCGCAAACCTCCGCCGAACGCGCGATGGCCCCCAGGTTACCCACGTCGGTCACGCCGTCCAGCAGCAGCAGCAGGGGCGTCAGCCCTTGCTCGTAGAGGTGCGGCAGCACGTTATCGATGCTCTGGTAGGGGGCGGCGGCCACCGTCGCCACCACGCCCTGGTGGTTACCGCGCACCATGCGGCGCAGCTTATCGGCCACGATCACGGTCATCGGCACTTCCAAGTCACGACACAGGTGGCGTAGTTCCTTCTCAAATTCGCCCCGCGTGCCCTGCTGCAGAAACACCTTATCCACCGGCCGACCGGCACGCAGGGCTTCCAGCACGGGGTGGCGCCCGTAAATCAGATCGTCTTTGCTCATGGCGCAAAGGTAATGAGTTTGTGGGGAGGTTCAGATACACACTAAGTGGTGACACATTACGCTCCAAACACCACTCCCTCCGCCACCTCCCTACTCGCCTCCAGATCCATCTTCAGGCTGTCAATTTTCATCCCGATCGTTACCAGCGCGGTTTTGCCGAGCACCAGGCGCAACGGCGGATTCTCCCGTCGGCTCAGGTCCACAATCGCGGTGGCGGCGCGGGCGGGGTCTCCCTCCTGTTTGCCGTCGACGGCTTTGATCTTGCTGCGGAAGCTGCCGGCGGTTGCGGCATAATCGGCGATTTTCGTTTTGGCTAGGCCGAAGCCCGCGCCCGCAAACTGAGTGCGGAAAGGACCGGGTTCCACCAGCGTAACGTGAATGCCGAGCGGAGCTACTTCCTGGGCCAGGGCTTCGCTGAAACCCTCCAAGGCAAATTTGCCGGCATTGTAGAGACCGAATCCGGGAAAAGCCTTGATGCCACCGTGCGATGAAATCTGGATAATGCGTCCACCGCCCCGCCGGCGAAAGTGCGGCAGAAAAGCCCGCGTAACTTCCAACGCGCCGAAGAAGTTCACTTCCATTAACCGGCGGCTTTCGGCGGGGCTAGTTTCCTCAATGGCCCCGGCAAAGCCGATACCGGCATTGTTAACGAGCACCGCCACGTCCCTCTGCTCCTCTAATACCCGCTGGGTGACGCTGGTGATGGCCGCCTGGTCGGTTACGTCCAGCACGTAGGCGTAGCCCCGGCCCGCGTGAGCGGCGTTAAAAGCGGCCGCTTGCTCCGCCTGACGGAAAGTGCCGATGGCGAAATCTCCTCGCTCCATAACTTCCCGTGCGAGGGCCGCGCCCAGACCGCTGGAGATTCCCGTAATAAACCATTTTTGCTGTTGCATGCGTTGCTTTTTGATCGTTCCGGCCTCCGGTACAATGCGTAGCGGGTACCGACGGTGACGATGTGAAGGTGGGGCGATCAACAATGATTGATTAGGAGTGATCCGACAAATTTCGGTACTTTTCAGACATCTTCTGTCGGAACTCACGGGGAGAATCACCTGTTTTACGACGAAAAAGCTTGGCAAAATAAGAGCCGTCGAAGTAGTTTAGCCGGGATGCTATCTCACCCACCGGCAACTCGGTAAAGGTCAGGTAACGCTTGGCCTCCAGTAGGCGGCGGCTGATGAGGTATTCGGTCGCCGCCGCGCCGGTCACGCGCCGTGCGATACGATTAAGCTGGTGGGTAGTGACGGCCAGCGCGGCAGCGTAATCCGCCGCCGACCAATCATCGGCATACCGTTCTTCTACCAACCGCCGAAAGGCCCGAAATTGTGTGGCCGAACCGGCTGATAGTACCGTCTGCCGCCCCCCGATCCGCCAAACGGTCAGGAGCAAAACCTGGAGTAAGTGTCGTAAAATAGCAGGGTCTGCCGCCGGCCGCTCATATTCCGCTTCCAGTAGGCGAATGATTTCAGTAGCCTGCCCAAAATCCTCCTCCCCGAACTGGTATAAAGGAAGCCGGTAAAACTGGTCCAGCAGTTCCGGTTCCCTTGCAACTTCGTTCCCGGCCAGCAAAAAATCCTCCGTAAAAAAAATGCTCCCTCCCTGCAAGTGCCGCCAGTTTTCAAAGTGGTGCAATTGCCCTGGCGCGATGAGTAACAATGAGTTAGTCGCCGTCTCATATTCTTGATAATCAATCACCTGCGTTGTTGATCCACCTACCACCCAGATCAACTCGTAAAACGTATGCTTGTGCGGGTCTTCCACCTCGGGTTCCTCCATTGTTCCAAAGCGAGTAACGGCAAAATCGGTCGGCCGCCGGGGCTGGTTAATGAAGTGACCGATGTGGTAAAAGGGAAAGGAAGTAGCCATTGCGCAAAGTTAAGAGCGGTCGGTGAAGAGTAACCGTCATTATTTTTCAGACTTGATAGTAATATGGCGGGCGTGCCCCCAGCCCTAACGGGCGTGGGGTCGGCGTCTTCCAGGCTCGCTGTTCGCTCGGCCCTGCGGGCTGCGGGCCGGTGCCCGCACCTTCCAGGTGCCTCACGCGGGGGGGAGGGAGGGGTAATGAGAAACTGAAACTCTCTTTGCGCGTTTGCATAGAAACTAACAATAACCAATTCGCATTTGACGATCTACTAACTTGCGATTCGGTATTATATGAGTGCACTAACGAAAAGATGTAAGCCTAATGGAAAATATACTAATAAGCAACTACCTGTCAATCATTGATAGGCTTGACATTGATGCTAAGTTAGCGTTACTTTCAGCACTAACGGATAACATCAGAGAATCAGTAAATAGGCCACGAGAGAATAAAATGGAATTACTCGATAAGTTATACGGCTCCTGGGCAGATGTTGATGACGGTATCATAGATGATATTTATAGTAACCGGGCTATATCAGATCGCGAAATAACTTTTGACTAAACATGAAATATTTAATCGATACGGACATATGCATATTTTATTTCAAAGGGAAATTTAATATTCGCGAGAAAGTGAGCAGCGTAGAAATAGCGAACTGTTACGTTTCAGAAATTACGTTGCTTGAATTAACGTATGGTGCTTACAACAGTGTACAATTTGAGAAGCACATTACAGAAGTTCACAGTTTAGAGAAAATTTTTGAAGTGCTAGCCGTTAGACCAGTCAAAGAGATTTATGCGCAAGAGCGAAAGAGGTTAAAAGATTTAGGAGCGTTAATTCCTAACTTCGATCTACTCATCGGTTGTACTGCCGTCCACTACAATATGACCATGGTGACAAAGAATACAAAACATTTGAGTCGAGTCGAGGGCATAAAAGTAGAGGATTGGACATCAAAAGAACACAACTCTTTTATCAAAAAATAATTTTTAGACGGCTCTCGTCTACGAGGAACTTTTTCGGCTGGTGCCGAAACCAGACGCCTCGGAGAAGGAGACATTTAGCCTGAATGATTTGGACATTAAAAAATGGTCGCCGCTCCTCCGATGCATCATTCGCCTGGATAAGCTTGCCAAGTCAGGATAAATTTCCTAGCGAATGTTCATCGTAGGCGTCGCTGCACCCGCGAAAATGGTCGCCGCTCCTCCGGATGCATCATTCGCCTGGATAAGCTTGCCAAGTCAGGATAAATTTCCTAGCGAATGTTCATCGTAGGCGTCGCTGCACCCGCGAAAATGGTCGCCGCTCCTCCGATGCATCATTCGCCTGGATAAGCTTGCCAAGTCAGGATAAATTTCCTAGCGAATGTTCATCGTAGGCGTCGCTGCAATGGTCGCCGCTCCTCCGATGCATCATTTGCCTGGATAAGCTTGCCAAGTCAGGATAAATTTCCTAGCGAATATTCATCGTAGGCGTCGCTGCACCCGCGCTAGCACCCACTCCCAATTCCCACCACCCACCCCCGCGAGGTTTCCCACACCAAGCCGGCGGCAAGCTCGCCCGGAAGCCGGACGGTGTACCCGCCCCAGAGTTCCCCGCCAAGCTACCATCCGAACCGGGCCGGCGCAGAGACGACGGCTTTTGCCAGACACTGCCGTCCCTCGTGCGGTAAATTTCATTTTTCGCACTCACAGCATAGAGGTAATCTCCCTGCTGGATGAGTCGGATAATAGCCCACTCGGAAACCAGGTCCGACCAGGCGATGTCCGAGCCGTTGAGGATGCCCATGCCGTTTTGCTTGGCGACGAAAATCTTGCCACCATGCAAGGCCAGCGCATTGGTGCGCACGTTCTTATCCGGGCGGCGCAGTTGCCAACTTTCTCCCCGGTCAAAGGATTGCCAGATGCCGTTTTGGGTGCCCGCCAGCAGCAGGTCGTTGGTAAACAGGAGGGAACCGACGACATCGGAAATGTTGAAGATCGGCCGCTGCCAGGTAGCACCGCCGTCCTTGGAGAGGTAGACCCCACTGGAGAAAGTGCCCAGAACAAGCACCTTTCCCTGTGCGACAAGAGACGTAGGGAAGAAGTGGAACTTCTTATCCAGTGGCAGGCCGTTACTGCGGGGCTGCCAGGTGCAATCGCCGGCAGGTAAGAGATAGACGCCGTAATTCCGGGTGGTCAGGTAAAGATGGCCTCCTTGCTCCACCACTTCGAGGGGTTGGACGTCCTCCGGCAGCCCGTCCATGAAACTGTTCCAGATTTTACCTTGGTCGGCACTGAGGTAAAGGGCGGCGGGCAGTGGAGACAAGGGGGGTAAGTCGGCAGTTGGAGCGGCCGCAGTTGCGCTGAAACTGAATAGGTGTAGGAGGAGGGCGAAGAGGAGCATGGATCGGAGCTTTTTTGTTACCGAAAGACAAGGTAAGGTGGGGCGGCTCCGGATGCCCGGTAACGGATGTAAAAGAATGTAAAGCCGGGGGTATTAGCGAAATCAGATATTCGGATGTACTCGTTTTACGCCGAGTACAGCGGCCTCTCGTGAAGAAGCACGGGCCGGGAGAAAAATCCATTAAACAGATCGGAATCCTAAAAATCCCGCGGACTCACAATCGCCTCCCCGTCCGAGCGGCCGCCGATGGCGTACTGCAACAGCACCTCCACGCTACCGCTCTGGTAATCCTTGATTTCGCTCAGGGTGAGGTCATAGGAGAAGCCGGCGCGGAGGTTATCGCCGATATTGGTGCCGAACAGGAGGCTGACGCTCTCCCCGATACCGCTGGATTTGGAGCCGCCGAGGCGGTAGGAAAGACCGCCGTAGAACGAATCGTCCCACCAGGCGGTGACGTTGGCGTCGGCATCGAAGGGGGCACCCTTGACGTACTTGAGCAGGACCTGGGGGATGACCCTTAGCTTATCGCTCGCCTTTACCCGGATACCGGCCATGGCGTACATATGCCGGGCCTCGCGGGAAATGATGGTGGTTTCCTCGCTCAGGTCGATGCTGTTTTCCACCAGGCGGGGGGCACTGATGCCGAGGTAGAAGCGGGGACTATCGTAGTAAAGGCCCGCCCCGAAGTTGGGTACGTACTTGCTCTGGATGCCCGCCGGAATGGATTCGTCACCCGTCTGGACGGGGGCCGCCTCCGTGAAATCAACGCGCAGCAGGCGCACCGAGGTGGAAATGCCCACGCCCAGCGTGCCGCCCGTGCCCACGTTAATGCGGTAGGCGTAATCCGCCTCGGCGGTGTAAAATTCACTCAATCCCAAGGTGGACCGGCTGATCTGGCCGCCCAACCCGATGCCGTTGCCCGTAAGGCGGGTATTGAAGGTGATCAATTGCGAGGATGGCGCATCGTCGAAACCCAGCCACTGCTGCCGGTAGATGGCCGTAAAAGTACCGGTCTCCACCGCGCCCGCGAAAGCGGGGTTGTAACCCAGTTTGTGTTCCATGAACTGGGTGAACTGCGCTTCCTGCTGGGCCGCCAGGCGGGGGGCGAAGGCACTGAAGAATAACACTAAGAAAACGAGGGGAGTAAACTGCTTCATGTTAGTGGGATTGGCTTCGCTGACACTCAGTCATTGCTGATGGCTCGAGCGGCGGGAAGTAAGGAGTAAAGCGTTGCTGTAATAAGGTGATAAGTAATTCGTGAAACTCGGAAAACCGAAAATTCGTGTCCCCGCCGAAAAACCGTCGGGTACCTGCGTGAGGTGCCTGGAAGGGCGGCCGTTCAGGCCGAGACCCGAAGGCGTAGCCGGAGGGGCCGAGCCGATAGGCGAGCCTGGAAGGGACCGACCGCCCCGCAGTTTTGCGGGGCGGATACGCCCAAAATCCCTTCCAGGACTCAACAGTCAAATCGTTAGCGCTGAATCATTACGTAGCCTTCCAACGGCACCGTCCCGTCACCCGGATCGACGACGTAGAAGTAAGTGCCGACCGGTAGGTCCTCACCGTCGTAAGTGCCCCGCCAATCGTTATCGTAGGGGATGCCGGAGACGTAGACCTCGTCGCCCCACTGGTTGAAGATGCGGACCTGGCTCTGCGGGAACCGGCCCTCGTCCAGTAGGCAGGGAACTACGAAAGCATCATTGAGGCCGTCGTTGTTGGGTGTGAAAATGTTGGGCGGCGTGCAACGGGCCGACTGGCCGACCTGGAAGTCGATCAGGGCATTTACCGTGGTGCAACCAGTGCTTTGTAGCTCGTAAAAGACCGTGATCGTCCCCACGAAATTAGCCGGGGGCACGAACTGGAACCCGCCCTGACCGTCCGATTCCACGCGGCCCTGACTGGGCACGGTCGGGAAATTGACCGTCGATCCGGGCGGCACGTCGTCGTTGATCGTGGGATCGAAGGGCGTGGTCACGCCGAAGGGCACCATTACGGCATCGGCCACCGCCAGCGGTGGCTCTTTGTAAAGAATGACGGTAGTATCGCGCGCTCCCGCACCGCACAGGCCCTGGTCGACCGTCCAAACGAGCAGGTTCTCACCCACCGCGAGGTTACTGACCAGCGTACTGCGGTTAGCCGGGTTGGCGATAACGATACCCGCGTCCGGGCTGGACCAGCGGCCGATACTGCCGATACTCGGAGCGGCCGCCGTGACGGTTGCCGTGGCACCGAAGTCGCAGGCGATCACGTCGGGTCCGGCATCGGGGTCGGGGTCGCTGATGTTGACCAGCACCACGTCGGTAGAAATTCCGCACAGGCTGGTGACGATCCAGTTGAAAGAATAAACGTTATCGGGCTGTAGCCCGGTAATGGCCGTCTGTGGATCGTTGGGGTTGGCGATCACTACTCCCAGGATTTCCTGCGCTAGCGGTTGGGTCCACTGTCCCGTGCTGCCGGAATTCGCGGGCGCGGTAGCATTCAGTTGTACCGATGTGTTGGCGCAAACCAGGATGTTTTCCCCGGCCTGGGCGGCTTCGGCGGCCGTTACGGAAATCGTGATGTCGTCGGTCGAGTAATTTTGACAGCTGCCGTTCGACAGCGACCAACGGAAGGAGTAGGGGCTACCCGCGATCGTCATACCGGTGATGGCGGTGGTGGACGATTGGGGGGCGGTGATGAAAGCGGTGGAGTCGCCGCCTACTTGCGTCCAGCGGCCGGTAGCGACACTGGGTTGCTGGGCGACCAGTACGAACACACCCGCGCAAACGGTGGTGTCGGGACTCACATTGGCTACGTCGGCCGGTATCCGGTCCAGTCGTACCGAAGCCCCACCCGAGAGCGGACTGGTACAGCCATCTAGGTCGGCCCGCACGAAGAAATTGTAGTTACCCGACTGGCCGAAGAGCGTGAAGTCGGTTAGTCCGAATTCCAGACTAGGTGTAGGCGGGCTGACGGGCGTTACCCCATCGGCGGCAAACCACTGGTAGGCGGCCCCGGCCGTAGCCGAATTAGTGGCTACGCTCAGGTTGATGATGGCACCCGGTTGGTCCAGACAGATCGGGCCGGCAATATTCGCCACCGGTGCCGTAGGGCGGGGGTTGACGATCACTTCCACCAGCATCGTATCGGAAGGGCAGCCGTTGTTGCGGGCCACCACCCGGTAAATGCCGTTGTGTAGCGCGGCATCGGCCGTATTAATGGTCGGATTGGGCAGGCTGGAACTAAAGCCGTTCGGCCCCTGCCACACGTAGGTAGCTCCCGGCAGGTTGGTGGCCTGTAGCTGAATCACGCCACCCGCGCAAATGGGGGTGTTGCTGCCGGCTATTATGACCGGAAACGCATTGATGGTCAGGTTGCGTGGGAGGCTGAAGGGCGAGGAACATCCCTGGCGAACCACTCGTACGCGGTAGTTACCACTGCCGCCCGGCGCGGTACCGGTCAGCGTGATCATGGGTTCGGTGGTATTAATGACACTACCGCCGGGAAGTTCCCAGAAATAGGTCACGCCGGCCCCGTAATCGTTGGTCGTGAGGGTGAATGAATCACTGTTGCAGAAATTAGTTGCTCCGCTCAGCGTAGCCGGCATATTGGGCCGGGCGGGGGCGAAGTTCAGGTTGAGGGTGAAAGTGCGGGGGGGCGAGGTGCAGCCTTCGGGGTTGGTGGCCACCACCGTGTAATTACCGATGGATGCCTGGGTTGCGTTGGGGATCATGAAGCTGTCCTGGCTACTCATGCCGCTCGGCCCGGTCCACTGGTAGGTGTAGGTGTCCATGCTATCCAGGGGGAAGACCGTGGCGGTCAGGGCAACGGTTTCGCCACCGTTCAAACAGCTCGGGGCATTGCTGTTAATGCCCAGTACCCGCAGGCCGGGGCGCACGTTCACCGCCAGTGTGCGGGAGGTGGTACAACCGCTGGGGGAAGTGACCTGGAGGGTATAGTTGCCTCCGGCGGCGGCCGTCACGTTGGGGATAATGGGCGATACCTGGTTACTGGTAAAGCCATTCGGCCCCGACCAGAAATACTGGCTACCGGCGGTATTGCTGCTACCCTGCAGGATAAGATCGTTGCCCTCGCAAATAGGGTTGGGCGCGGAAACGGCGTCGGCCGTCGGTAGCTGATTGACCACTACCTGCGTAGGCATACTGGTGGGCGAGACGCAACCATTAACGGTTACGAACAACCGCCAAGAACCGGCCGAGGCGGCCGTAGCTGCCGGAACGGTCAGGTTAGGCACCATGCGTACCGTCTCTTCACCCGCTGGTGAAATAAAGGTGTAGGAACTGC
Source organism: Lewinellaceae bacterium (assembly GCA_963757435.1). Classification (GTDB taxonomy): domain Bacteria; phylum Bacteroidota; class Bacteroidia; order Chitinophagales; family Saprospiraceae; genus Neolewinella. Next base: position 80,213 of record CAVWSC010000024.1, read on the forward strand.
CGCCCGTGGCTGCGGAGGTCAGGGTGAGCGGGGAACCCAGGCAAACCGGGCCGTCGTTGCTCAGTTGCGGCTGGGCGGGGGCGGGCAATACGTTGACCAGCACCGAATCCGGGGCGGAGAAACAACCGCCGCCGCTGACCACGCGCAGGTAATAGAAGCCGGAGCTAAAGTTCTGTAGCGGCCCGAGTTCGGCGAACTGGTTGTTGCTGGTGTAGTTGTTCGGCCCCGTCCACTGGTAGGCGATGTTGCTCCCCGGAACAGTCTGGGCCGCCAGTACCAGGTTGGTTCCCTCGCAGCCGGAAAGCGTATTCGCTACCGTGGCGGCGATGGGCTGGGTTGTCGTAGTAACGGTGACGCCCTGCGAAGCGGTGCTCTCACAACCGTTCACCAGCACCCGCAGGTAAAAACGGCGGCCCGTATTGCCGTGGGGCGGCGGCACCATATACTCCGCCTGGGCGGTTTCGGCCAACAGCGTGCCCGTGGGAGCCACTCCCTCGTACCACTGATAAACGACCGTTCCGGCAAAGTTGGAAGTCGAGGTCAGGGGAATGGGCGTACCCGTACAAACGGCCATCGGCGCACTGAGCTGGGGGGAGATGGGTAGATCCTGGATCGTTACGTTGACGGTGTTTTCCGCCATGCAGCCGGTGAGGCCCAGGATTTCCACGCGGTAGGCCCCTTCGTTCGCCTCGCTGATGCCGGGGATAACGGGGTTTTCCACGGTACTGATCAAGTTACCATTGGGGCCGAACCAGCGGAAAGTGTACACCACCTGGCCGGGTACGGTGGGCGTCGGCGGATTAGTGAATAGGAAGAGCGTATCCCCACCGCACAGGCCGGAGTTAGCCGTTGGTTGCGGTTGCAGGGGTTGCACGGAAACGAAGGTACTGCCGGTATTTTCGTTGCCGTTCACGTCGCGGACCGTCAGGGTGACGGCCTGTGTGGTATTAAACTGGCTACAATCGAAGGTGGACGGGGCCAGCAGCAGGGTGTCGATGGTACAGTTGTCCGAACTCCCCGCGTCGATGACCGAGGGGTCTACGGTCTGTGACAACAGGCCGCTGGGGTCGATGAAGACGGTAGTGGGCTGCACCAGTACGGTAGGTAGCGTGGTATCGCGCACCTCTACCGTCAGGTTACAGGTGTCGGCATTGCCGGCCAGATCGCTGAGGGTGTAGGAAAAGTCGGTGATGCCGACGGCAAATTCCAGATCGGGTTGACCGGCATTCGTTCCCGGCGTAGTTAGTGGAACCGTCGTAACCCCGCTAGCGAAGTAGGAGGGTTGCAGGGTATTGTAAGTAATGGTGATGAACACGTAGCTGCTGCCGTCATTGCCGCCGTTGGTCGTTACCGGCGTGCAGGGGTTGATCCCGTCTCCCGGTGTTCCCGGCGGCACCGTGATCGCCCGCGGGCGGAAGGTGACCGTGAAGTTATTGGTCAGGGCCAGCGCGTTAAAGGTAGCAGCGGGGATGGTGCGGACATAAGTACCCGGTGCCGTGCAGGTCGCATCTCCCACGCTGCTCGCGCTCAGGGCGTTCCCGCCGTTGAGTAGCAGGTCGAAGGTAGCCTGGTTGGTGGCAAAATCCCCCCGGAAATTCGCCTGGATGGTAACCGTGCCGAACGCGTTGGCCGGCAGGCCGGTGAATACGATGTCCTTGTTCTGGGCCTGATAGCGGTTCAGGTTAGGGTCCAGGGCAAAGGTGAGCAGCGCGCCGGCCGTGTCGGCGGGCAGGGTCACGCTGGTTTCCATTGCCAGGCCGCAATTATCGGTAGCCGCTACGGGTAGGGGTACGCGAATCCGGGCCGAACAACTGTCAGCCGTCGTCACTACGCTCACATTGGGTGGGCAAACCACTTGCGGCGGTTCGCGGTCTTCTACGGTGATGGTGTGGCTGCAACTGTCCACATTTCCGTTGCAATCGGTCGCGTAATAAGTAATAAGATGGAAACCTTGCTCGAGGGTCGTGCGGAAAGTGTCGATCGGACTGACCGCCACCCGGGGCCGGTTGTCGATGCCGATGTCGTAGAAAATGGGTGAACTCCGGCGGATGGGTGTCCGTAGTTCTCCGATGGCCGTACTGCTACCGGCGCACAGGTCATTGATCGCAAAGGCTCCCGATTGTCCGGCCGGAATATTCGGCACCAGGCGGATTTTAATCATGCCGTCCACGGCATACTGATCGAACTGAAGACGCGTCAGAGCGGAGTCGATCACGGTGATCGAAGTACCGCACTGCGTATCGGCCGGGGCGGTGGTACCCAGCAGGGCACCGTCTTCCCCGAAAATGCGGAAGAACTCATCGGGCCCCTCGGCATCTACATTATCCAGACGGATGGTCAGTCTGGTGATATTAAACGCGATCGCGGGCAGTTCCACGTTGATCGGGAAGTTGAACAGGATTTCGTCCACGGGCGTACTGCCCTCCTCGCCGGGGGCCGCCTGGCTGGTGATCGGCAGGGTGTCGCGGGTCACGTGCAGCAGCGTCAGGCCGGTCACGCAGCGGTCCCTGATCCGGGGCGGCGGCAGGGCGGCGTTGAATTCACAGGTCCCCTCGTCCGTACCCACGGTCCGGTTGGCGGGGCAGTCGAACAGATCGGGCGCATTGGGATCACCCTGACGGTAGATCATGGTCGTCAGTTTCTGATTGCCGCACTCGTCTTCGGCCACTACGTCTACGTCGAGGGCGCGTACGTAGCCGTTGAGGGTGCAGATCAGATCGGGGAAAGTCGGCTCGGTCGTCGTACCGCTCACATAAACATTGTAAACGATGGCATTGCCGGGTGAGCAATTGTCCGTCGCCACGCCGCCGCCCAGGCTGGTGATCCAGTTGTTGTAGGCGACGAACTGATCCAGTTCGTTCTCGCAAGTCAGGATCAGGTTACTCGGCGGAGTGGTGAATACCGGTGCCGTCGTGTCGATCACGGTGATCGTCTGGGGGAAAGTGCGGCTGTTGTTGCAATCGTCGAAAATCCGCCACGTCCGCTGGATCACGTAATTGTTCGCGCAGGAACCGGGCTGGATCACATCCGTGAAATCCATGCCTACCGTCGGGTCGCAATTGTCGCTCAGGTCGGTGGGGGTTCCGGTAATGCTCGGCTCGTCGGCGTCCTGGCATTCTACCGTGATCGGGCCGGGACCGAAACCGTTCGGGGCCTGGTTGTCGAACACGTTGATCTGCTGGATCTGTACGCTGGTGTTATCGCACAAATCCCGCACGGACCAGGTGCGGCGGATCATGTAACTCTGCGCGCAGTCGGAGTTGCCCACAATCTGATCGGTGTAGGTCACGCTCAGGTCTTCTACCGCCGTACAGTTATCCATCAGGTTCATCGGCTCCAGGGTGATCGCCAGGTTTTGGGGGTCCTGCGTACAGTCGATCATCCGGAAGGGCGGCACCGAAAAGGTCGGGGCCTGATTATCCTCGATGCTGATCGTCTGCACATGCGTGCTGGATAGGTTGCAGCTATCGGTATAGGTCCAGGTGCGCGTGATTTGGTACTCGATAGAGGCGCAGCCCGTGGCGTTCGCCGGCTGGTTGCTCGTTTCGGTAAACATCCGGGTCAACTGTTGGGTACAGTCCAGTACCTGTGGGTCCACGGCTGCGGGAATGGGCGCGTCACAGGCGATCACCATATTTTGCGGCGGATTTATGAACGCCGGTGCCGCATCGTCGAATACGGCATAGGTGACCATTCGCTGGGTCACGAAACCGCAATCGTCCGTTGCCGTAAAAGTGATCGTCACGGCATCATTACAGTCAAAACCGTTGATGTTGGCCGGGGCGTTGTCCGTCAGCGAAACGATGGCCGCGCAGCCGGGTGCCGTAGTCTGAGCTACCGACAAACGGCGGGCCTGCAACCACGTCTGGTAGTAATTGGGGTTGTTGGGTTGTGCGGTAGCGACCCGGCAATCGACGGTAATATTATTCAGGGACGCACCGATCACCGGACCCTCGGTGGCGGCCTGTACGGTAATTTCCTGCACCGCACGCAGGGTCTGCCCGTCGCCCATCGCCGTCCAAATCCGGAAAACGGTACCCCCCTCGCAGGTAATATCGCTCATCGGCACGATCGAATCCACGGGCACGACGATACTGGTATCATTGGCCATATTCACCGAACGCAGGTTGACCGGCGGCGGTAGGTCCTCGAAGCAGTCGATGGTCACGTCACCCGGCACGGGGTCGATGAACATCGGGGCCGGTGCTCCATTGGCGGCGGAAAGCAAGAAGGGGAGGAGGGCGAGTAAGAGCACCGCGAGAGCGCTCCAGTGACGACGGTAGAAGTGATTCATTTACCGTAAAGTTTTTTGGGACTGTAAATAGGAAGGCAGGAGAAATCGGTCGCTCGGCACCCCGCGGAGTGGGCGACGGCACAAAAACGGCGGCGGTTTATTCGAAGGTAATCGTTGGTTCGGGCCGGGGACCTAAGCGTCGCGGGCGGCCGAAAAATGCGCGGTACGCGCAAGTAAAGGACGGCCGGCGGCCGTCAGTTGGAATGCGTTTCATGGGATCGGATTGTTCTGGGATACTAGCAATCAGCCAACCGTGGGCAGCCAATTCGTCTGCAAGGTACTAATTCGCACGAAAAAAAGCGGACATCCCGGGGGAATGTCCGCTTTTAAACGTGTTCTATTAGCCCGTTACGGGCACTGCTTACTTCTTGTAAACCTGGTCGGATACCGTCAGCTTTTGACGGCCCTTGGCGCGGCGGCGTGCCAGTACCTTACGACCGGACTTTGAACTCATCCGCTCCCGGAATCCGTGCTTGTTCGCGCGCTTGCGCTTCGAGGGTTGGAACGTTCTTTTCATCGCTATACTATTTTTCGACCCACCAAAGGATCGTTACCGTGTTTCTTAAAGGACCGCAAAGATAAAACGCCGCTCCGACCTATCCAAACCATCCCTCACTTTCTTTCGCCGTCACTTCTTTTTAACCCCCCATGCTAGCATGATATATAAGGTATCTTTTTCTTACCTTATTCGGGCGTGCCCGCCGGCCTAAGGCCCGCCGGTCGGTCCCTTCCAGGCTTCGCTGATCGCTCGGTGCTGCGCACCCCGGCCTCAACCGGCCGGTCCTTCCAGGCACCTCACGCGGGGTACAATGACTGAACGATTAAGGGAATATTTACCCACCGGATGTCGACGTCCTCATCCGCCATATAGGGTAGGGCGTTGACTTTGTTAGGTCTTTGAGGCAATGATTTCGTAGCAAGTCAACCCGGCTCTGAGGGTGAATCCCAGGCGGCTTTGCCGCCGAAGCCCTGAAAGGGCGAGATAGATTAACCCAGGGTGAAACCCTGGGACGGGAGGCTGCCCTAAACCCCCGCCGCGCCCCCCCGGCAGCGTTGCGAAGCAACGCTGCCGGGGGGGCGCGGCGGTTTGCGTGGGGTGCGCGTTAAGCCCAGGGTTCTACCCTGGGCTGATCTATGCCGCCCTTTCAGGGCTAAAAACTCGGGTGGGTTCCGGTAGGGCAAACGATTCTAGGTAACGTAAATTCAACTTGTAAAAAAGAGGCTTAGTGGGGGCTAAAAACCGTCCTCGAAAATCTAAATAGAATCAACGCCCTGCCATATAGGGATCTCGACCGCTCACAACTGCCCACGGAACATCCACGCCACATAAGCCGTATACGTGTAGGCTTATCCAAAAATACTAAATTCCGAGGAGCTTGCGACGATCACCGCAGGTAATCACCAGCGGCAAAGCCGCCTACCAAAATACGGGCGAAGCCCCTTTACATGATCCACTTCAACAATGCCGGGGCCTCCCTTCCACCCCCACCCGTCACCGCCGCCATTACTGGTTACCTGGAAATCGAAGCCCACGCCGGTGGCTACGAAACCGCCGCTCGCTTCAAGAAACAGGCGGATGACTTTTATACTCAGGTCGGCCGGTTACTGAGTGCGAAGCCCGAAAATATCGCCTTTGTTACCAACGCCACCGAAGGCTACACCCGCGCCCTCACCAGTATTCCCTGGCGGGCGGGCGATCTGGTGCTCTGTACCCGCTACGATTACGTTAGTAACCACATCACGCTGCGACAATTGGCCGACCGCTTCGGTATCCAGGTGGAAATCCTGGCGGGCGGGGACGGCCCCTTCGACCCGGAAATTCTGGCCGCCCGCCTGGCCGATTTCACCCGGCCCCGGCCCCGGCTGCTCTCCGTCACCCATGTGCCCACCAACCACGGCCTGGTGCAGGATGTCGTCGCCGCCGGGCGATTGGCCCGCGAATATGACCTGCTCTATCTCGTCGATGCCTGCCAGGCGGCCGGGCAATTGCCGCTCGACGTCAGGGAGATCCAGTGTGATTTTCTGAGTGCGACCTTCCGAAAATACCTGCGTGGGTCCCGTGGCACCGGTTTTCTCTACGTCTCCGATCGCATCCTCGCGGGAGAATACGCGCCCCTCGGCCTCGACCTCCACGCCGCCCGCTGGACCGGCCCCGCCACCTATCAACCCGCCCCCACGGCTGCCCGTTTCGAGACCTGGGAGCGAAGTTATGCGCTCATCATGGGAGCCGCCGCCGCCGCCAAGTATGCCAACGACCGGGGCCTGACGGTTATCAACCAACGTATCACCCACCTGGCCGAATACCTCCGCACGGCCATCCTCACCCAGACCGACCTGCAAGTGCTGGAAACCGGCCCGCTGCAAACCGGCATCCTCCACGCCATCTTCCCCGCCGGCACCGATCCGGCCGAGCTGCTGGAAGACCTGCGCCGCCGGCAGCTCAATACCTCCATCTCCTACGGCGAGTACGATCAGATCAATTATACCGCGCGAAACCTGAAGTGGGCACTGCGCCTTTCCGTCCATTACTACAATACGGAGGAAGAGATCGACCGGGCCATCCTCATAATAACAGACTCAATCAATTGATTTCTGCTACCTTGCCCGAAAGCGACTCTGTAATGGCTGCCGCAAAAAATATCCCTCCCTGGATCAGTCCAGTTCTAACCAATCAGCTTGCCCATGCTTGACGCAAATGACCTCCTCAAAATCGGCGTAGTCGGTTACAGCGGTCGCCCCTTCGACCACGACCTCGCCCGCCGCGAACTCCGCCGCCTGCTGCTTCCCCTCGCCGCCGGCCACGATTCCGCCCACGTCGAGTTGGTCAGCGGCCACACCGATGTCGGCGTGCCCCGCCTGGCCTACCTCCTCGCCGAGGAGATGGGCTGGACCACTATCGGCATCTCCGCCGCCGAGGCCGCTACCGTAAAGGAAGGCCTCTATCCCGTAGACCGGGCCGTCAGCGTCGGTGAAAAATTTGGCGATGAGTCCGAGGCGTTTCTTGCCTACATCGATGTCCTCGTTCGCGTGGGCGGGGGTAAGCAGAGCATCCACGAAGTAGCCCGCTTCCGTGAAATCCATGCGGGCGAGAAACTGGAAGAGTTACTCTTCGAGGCGGATATATAAGCTTGGATCCCGACGACCACGTCGGGGGGATGAGGCATAGATATATCCCGCCAATTTTAGACACGCTCTTATTCAACCAGGATGCGGTTGTACGGTATGTTGTCAGATCCAACCTACTGTTGCCTTGATTAGAGTTGACTGGTGCGCGGTTTCCGACCTTTGGAGGAGGAGTGATATATGTAGCCGGCTTTGCCGCCAAAGCCCTGAAAGGGCAGCACGAACATTATCAGGCACTGCCCTTCAGACCGCCATGCGTGAGGTGCCTGGAAGGGGCGACCGTAGGAAGCAGCCCGCAGGGCCAAGGCGATAGCCGCGCCTGGAAGGGACCGGCCGCCGGGCCTTAGCCCGGCGGACACGCCCGAGATATAGTATAAGGACTACCCACAAACGAAACTCCCGGACCAATCAGAGATCGGCCCGGGAGACAAAACAAAAAACAGCAGGATAATCGATCGTCTGACTTCAGTGGTCAGATCGCATGGGACATTGAAAATTTTATACCCCATGCGTTCGGACACCCCAATTTGAGGGATGCGGGCAGGCATAAGGAATTCGGCCGCCGTGGTCCCGGAGGACTAGCGGATGGAAAAAAAACTCGTCAAAAGTGGTTATTACCGGACCTTGCTCCGGCGGACGGGATAAGAGGATTGGACCTTGCTCCAATGGACGGGATAATATGCCGGTCCGTTACTAGTATAGGCGTGACGGACCGGCAATAAAGTAGCTCAGGGCAAACTCAGGGCTTGCGGCTACAGGTCGCTGATGCGACGGACCACTTCGTAGAGGTGGGTGTACTCATTAACTTCTTCCACCCAGGGATCGTGCTCCAGGTAGTTGGCGGAGATCAGCTTCAGGTCCGTGATGCGGCCCCGCTGGTTGGGTACTTTCTGCACGTACTTGATCCAGACCGATCCTTTGCTCTTTACGGCATAGATCTTGTTGTCACGGATCTCGTGCACGCCGGCGATTTCGCGGCAGATAACGGTATCGCCATCGTTGATGATCGGCTCCATCGAGTTACCGTTGATGGGGAAGGCCACCAGGCCGTCTCCCTTCAGTTCGGGCAGGCTGAAGTAGGTCTGCGTTTCGCGCAGGAAGCTATCGTTATCCACGCTGGCACCGGCAAACGCTTCGATGGACGTATACAGGATGTTGGGGGAATATTCTTCCTCACTTTCCGATGCGGGCGGCCGGGGAAGGTCCATGCCGAAGGGAGTACCGTCGCCTTCCAGCAGGTAGGCCATATTGACGTTGTACTCACTGCACACGCGGCGCGACTGCTCGTAATTGATGCAGCGGTTGTCGTCTTCGTTGAGGTAGGCACGGATAATGTGCCCATAGGAGCGGTTGCCCAGAATACGATCGGCAAAATCGCCCAGGCCCTTGCCGTTGCGGTCGTTTTTGATGATCTCGCCCCGGTCTTCCAGGATGCGGAATACCTTCACGAATCGCTCGTTAAGGAACCGCCGGTCTTCGGTTATCATGGTAAGTTGTTTTAATGCTACGCAAAATCCCCGCTTATGAAACGGTTCGTTGGTGCAAATTAAAACATTTTATGTCAATTATGCAATAGTTAGCCGGATATTTTCCTAATCTTTGTTGAAATTAGCTATTCGTTGGGCTGATTGTTGGAAGTAAGGGGACGAGATTTGACGCCTGCCTACGGAGAATACCGCTTTGGTATCCGCCAAAACAGTGATGCATGGGAGAAAAAGGTATGACTTACCCCAATTCCTTTTCCGTGCCCACGATTAATTTCCGCGCCTGGTCGTAGAGGTCGGCCCGCTCGGCCGCCGTGCGCCCGCCACCCGCATAGAGGGCGATCTCGCACCGCTTGAGCAGATCCACGTACCGGTCGGCGGTGGCGAAGGAGACGCCGGTGTCTACCAGGCGGCGGTGAACTTCGTTTTTACTTAGTTCTGAGGTGGGAATGCGCAGTTTGTCGGCCACGTATCCCAGCAGGCCCTGGCTGATCTCGGCGTAATAAGTGGGATCATTCACGTCGGCCTGGTGGGCTTTGGCATTTTTCAGCCGGTCGGTAGCCATGCGCACGGCGCGTTGGCGGCGCAACTGCTCGGGGTCACGGCCGGCCAACTGCGAGCGGCGGCGGTCGCGCAGCCAGAGGAAGCCCAGGCCGAGAAATGGTAGAAACAGGAGTAGCCGGTACAGGCCGCCACCCAGGAAGGAAGAGCCGTAGCGGCGGGGATTGAGCGTGGCCGCGTCGGGGGCCATGCGGGGGCGGTTTTCGGCCTTGGCCAAGCTGTCGGCGACGGTCAGTTCGTTGCTGATCTGGTCGGAACCCAGGTTGGTGCCGGGGCGCACCCGCACCCGGAATTGCAGACTCTCGGCCCGGATGTAGCGCGCACTGTCTACGTTGAAATAGGTGAAGGTAGGCGTGACCGTGAACTGCCCCGGCTGCCGCGGCACCAGCGGAAACTCGAACGATTTGCGGCCGTAGACGCCGGTGGGGTCCACCACCCATTCCTCGTCCAGCAGTTTGCCATCGTAGACTTCCCAGTCGGCCGACAGGCCGGGGTCGGGGGCCTGCACGCGTTCCAGGTCGCCCTCGCCGCGCACGGTCAGCAGCAGGGTCAGGGCGTCGTCGGTGGTGATCTCGTCGTTGCTCAGGTCGGCGGTAAAGGTGTAGCGGCCCACGGCCCCGCTAAATTCGGGCGGCGCGGGTGAGGGCAGTTCCTTCACGTTCACGAAGACCGGCCGGGTTTCGGCCGGCTCCTGCCGGCGGCGGCGGCTGAAAAAGAAACCGTTATTAGATGACCGCTCCCCTTCCGGGATGCCCAGCATGGCGCGGTAGGGCGTGATCTCCAGCCGCCCGCTACGCTGTGGGAAAATGACCAGCCGTTTCAATATTTTCACGTAGTACTGCTTTCCGTCCAGCACCTCCCGGTAAACCCGGCCGTCGAACTGGCGTACTTCCTGACTAAAAAAACCGGAGTAATCCGATTCCTGCATCGGGTTGATCGTCTCCACGTCGGTAGTAGTGTACAGTTTGTAATCCAGCACGATCTGCTGGCCTACGTAGGCGGAGGTGGTACTCAGGTCGGCCACCAGTTTGATGTTGGGGGCCAGCGCGGCCGAGGCGGCATCGGCTTTCAGTACCTCCACTCGCAGCGGGTTGGTGCGAAAGGTACGTCCATTGGCACGGATGCTCGCGGGTGGGATGGTGATCGTGCCCAGCCGCTCGGGTTTCAGCACGTAGGTATAGCTCGCCTGGCTGCTCATGGCCCCGTTAATAATGCTCGTCCGCACGCTACTCGACGGCCCGCTAACCACCTCGGCCCCGTCAATGGCGGGCAGTTCGAAGTCCGTTCCCTGAGCGTTGTTCAGGGTAAAGGTGACATTCAGGTAGCTACCCATCAAGATGCGTTCGCCGTCAGCCGAGACGGTGAAGCTAACGGCCGCCTCTTGTTGCTGCGCGTTCAGGCTCCCCGCTAGTAATAGCAGGAAGAACAAACAAAATAAGGGGTGCCGGGAGATCGGTTGCATGGGGAGAGGTTGCGGGGACGGCAAATTTAAGGATTTTTGCGGCTTGGTGGGGGAAGGGGGCTTCTACGCGTAGGCTAATTACAAAAATACCAAACTCCGAGGAGCCTGCGACGATTACCGCAGCTAATTACCAAAAGCGAAGCCTTCTACCGAAGTACGTGGCGCAGCCACCCGCTTTTCGCTACCTTTGCAGCCCCTTAAAACCATCCCCCGTGCTGTACCTCGCGCTAGAACAAGTTTCCAAATCCTACGGCGAAAAGCTGCTCTTCGACCGGCTCGACCTCTCCGTCAACCGGGGGGAGAAGGTGGCCCTGGTGGCCAAGAACGGCACTGGTAAGAGTACCCTGTTGCGCGTGGCCGCCTACGTGGACTCGCCCGAGGGAATCGGCTCCTCCGTTTACCTACACCGCGACGCCCGCCTGGCCTACCTGCCGCAGGAGCCGGAATTCGGGGCCGACCAAACCGTACTGGAAGCCGTTTTCGAGAGCGATAATCCGCTGGTGACCGCCGTACGAGACTACGAGCGGGCCATGCTGCTCGACCGGCCCAAGGACCTGGCCGACGCCCTCTCCCGCATGGATAATCTGCGGGCCTGGGACGTGGAAGCACGCATCAAAGAAGTGCTGTCCAAACTCAACATCGAGGACATCAACCAGCGCATCGGAACCCTCTCCGGCGGGCAGCGGAAGCGCGTGGCCCTGGCCAAACTCATCATCGACGAACCGGACCTCATCATTCTCGATGAGCCGACCAACCACCTCGACCTCGATATGATCGAGTGGCTGGAAGAATGGCTGGCCCGCCAGGCCCTGACCCTGCTAATGGTCACGCACGATCGCTACTTCCTGGAGCGGGTCTGCGACAATATCCTGGAACTGGACCAGGGAAAACTCTTCAAGTACTCCGGTAATTATAGCGATTTCCTAGAGAAAAAAGCCACCCGCCACGACATCGAGGCCGTGGAGCAGGACAAAGCCCGCAAACTGGCCAAAAAGGAACTGGCCTGGGTCAGCCGGATGCCCAAGGCGCGGAGTACTAAGTCGAAGAGCCGCGTGGACGCTTATAATGACCTAAAGGACAAGGTAGACGGCCAGACCGTCGACCAGGAACTCATCATCGAGATGCAGGGGCGGCGCATGGGCAAGAAGATCCTGGAGGCGCACAACATCGGCAAGAGCTACGGCGACCGGAAAATGGTGGAGGCCTTTAGCTATAAATTCAAGAACGGCGAACGCGCCGGCATCGTAGGACCGAACGGGGTGGGCAAATCCACTTTTCTGCACATGCTCACGCAGCAGGTTGCGCCGGATACCGGCAAGGTAGTGGTGGGCGGCAATACCGTTTTCGGCTACTACACGCAGGAGGGCATGCAACTGGATGACGACCAGCGCGTCATCGAAGTAGTGCGCGACATTGCCGAGTTTATTCCCCTGGCCAAGGGCGGCAAACTGACCGCGCCGGCCCTGCTGGAACGCTTCATGTTCCCCCGGCCGCAGCAACAGGTGTACGTCAGCCAGCTCTCCGGCGGGGAAAAGCGGCGGCTCTATCTGCTCACCGTCCTGATGAAGAACCCCAATTTCCTCATCCTCGATGAGCCGACCAACGACCTGGACATCATGACGCTCAACATCCTGGAAGATTTCCTGATGGAGTTCCCCGGCTGCATCCTCATCGTGTCCCACGACCGGTTTTTCCTCGACAAACTGGCCGATCACCTCTTCATTTTCGAGGGCGATGGCAAGATCCGCGACTTTAACGGCAATTATTCCGATTACCGCCAGGAGCTAAAGGAACAGCCCGCCGAACCCACCGCCAATAAACCGAAAGAAACCAAGGCCGCCGCTCCCGCCCCGCAACCCGCCATCAGCCAGGAGCAGCGCAAGGCCATCAACCGCGTGGAAAGCCAGATCAAAAAACTGGAAGCCCGCAAAGTGGAGATCAACCAGGCGTTCACCAAAATGGATGGCCTTACCCCCGACCGCATCGCCGATCTCGGCAAGGAACTCTCCGTCATCAACGACGAGATCGAGGAGCGTGAAATGGAATGGATGGAGCTGGTGGAATAAAGCTACTTCTCCCGCGTCAGTTCGTATTCCCCGCCGGCCTGGCGCAGGATCAACGTACCTTTTTCGGGCACGAATTCTATCTTGATTCCCGCCGCGTTGAAGCGAAAGTGGTCCAACTTCTCCGCTTCCAGCGGAAAAGCCGATTGGCCGGTGGCCTGGGCCGTCAGTGTACCCTCCTCGTTACGCACCATGATCTTGAGCGGGAAGGTGGGGCTGGAATAAGTGCCAGTGTACCGGTCCAACTGCTCGGACGTTAGTTCAACGGCCTCCGTAAACTCGGGAAGTTTATAATCCGCGCCGAAATAAATACTCAGGGCACCGATCATGATGTCGTTTACCGTGTATTTAATACCGTTCCCAACGTAAGCGATGGCCAGCCTTTCCTTCGGAAAATAACCCGCCATCGACTGAAACCCGTCGATACCGCCGGTGTGTCCGAACGCTTTCTTCTCGCCAAACGGGAATTGAAACAGGCCCATTCCCATATCATCTACCAGTTTTGTCATCCGGTTTAATGAAGTTTCCTTAATTAGTTTTCCAGTAAACAAGCAATTAAAGAAACGCGTCAAATCCGTGGGCGTGGCAATCACCGCCCCTGCTCCCGCCGGGACGGACATATCGGTTTCACTTGCCAGTTCCCATTCACCCACTGCTGTATAGGATAATGCTTCGTTAGCGGCCGGACTTATTTTTCCGCCATATGCCGTTCGTGTTAAACCACAGGGCTTGCAAATACGCTTTTGCAGCAGTTCGGCAAACTCCCTACCCGTTACTTGCTCGGCAATATAGGTCAGCAATACGTAGCCGGAGTTAGAATAGTCCGCCGTGGAATCAGGTGGGAAAGCACTCGGGTAACTCGCAATCTTGGCCGCTAAATCTTCGCGGGAAATTGCATCCTCCATGGTCGCCTCATAATCCTCCGCACTGGTAAAATTAAAGATTCCGCTCCGGTGCCGTAGCAGTTGCTCTACCGTTATTTTTTTCGCGTTCGGCACCTGCGGAAAATAGTCGCTCAGTTTGGTACCCAGGCGCAGCTTACCTTCCTCCACCAGTTGCATGATGATGGTGGCCGTAAATGTCTTGGAAATGCTCCCGACCCGGTAGGCTGTCTCCGCGTCGGCCGCCTGCTCCGTCGCCGCTTCCGCGTAGCCGATGGCACGTTGGTAGATTTCCTTGCCATCCTTGCTGATGGAAATACTGCCCATCGCCTGCTCGTTGGCGGCCAGGTGGTCGAAAAAGGCGTCCATTTTAGCGCGATCGAAAGTCTGCGCCCGTAAACCGGTCGCGATGATCAGAAAGACTAGTAAATAAAGTGATTGTTTCATGGTTCATGAATTTTGGTTGTCAACGGGCAGCAATTCGCTCAATATTCGGGACTTTGAAAGGGCGAAAACTATCCTATCGACCAATTCATCAAAGTTTTAGATGAATGTAAGTAGACACGCTCTTAGCTAACTAATTTATGAGGTCCATTGAGTTATTCGCGGGTGCCGGTGGACTAGCACTGGGTTTGGAAAAATCAGGCTGGCACAGTCAGTTATTGATTGAGCGTAACGCTCATGCGTGTAACACACTACGGCTGAATGCGGCCGGTGAGCTATCGTTCACTAAAAATTGGCATATCAGTGAGGCCGATGTTACTACCATTAATTATTCGACGATTAACTCACCGATCGATCTAGTTGCGGGTGGGCCGCCCTGCCAGCCCTTCTCGCTGGGAGGTAAGCACAATGGCCGAGATGATAAAAGGGATATGTTTCCCGAGGCCATCCGGGCGGTACGCGAACTGCGACCGAAATACTTTATGTTTGAAAACGTCAAAGGGCTATTGCGCCAATCGTTTGCTGAGTATTTCAGTTACATATTATTGCGGCTCCGCTACCCCTTCGAGGAAAAACGATCAGATGAATCCTGGCAGCAACACACTAAAAGGTTGATCGAGGTTGAACGGTCTAATTGCTACGAGAACAGCCCTCACTCCTATGATTGACCTGGCAACTAGTAGACGCGGCAGACTACGGCGTACCTCAGCATCGGCACCGGGTTATAACGTGGAGTGAGGGAAGACTGGGCTGGGAGTTTAAATTTCCATTAGCTACGCATAGTTTGATGAGTTGGTTATTGAAAAATACGACCGGGAGCTACTGGGCGAGTATAGCATGAATCCGGTATCGGATAGTGAATGGAGCTACGCTACCGTTTACGATTCCATCCATGATTTACCAAAGCGCTTAAAAAAGGTTGCAAAGAAGTAGCAAATCATTTCCTGCAAACCGGGGCCAAGGCTTATCCCGGTCATCGGAAAGTAAGGATGGACCAGTTTTTGATGAAGTCAGAAGCTCAAATGCTTGGTGTCTCAGGAAGATATACTTGAAGCACGCTCTAGATGTAAAAGAAAATATCTCATACACCGCCAAAGTTTTTAACTAATACCGTTGAGCACTGAAAATTTCAGCGTGGTACTTGGACGTAGAGCCAGGTATATCTATTTTATAAGAAAAGCTTTTCGTTATTCCCGGAGCGTATATTTCGTAGATCACAAAGTTGTTTTTTTCAATGATTGTTCCTGTTTTAGAGAAATAGGTCATTTGGATAACAACATCTTTGAAGCTTGCGGCAGTGGCACTGTTTGTTACGGTTCCGGAGATTATTTGACCATCAACCTTGTCTTTCTTAAAGAGCTTGCCCCTTTTGATATTATGTTCTAGTTCTGTTGTGAGCATTAGATAAGAAGTGGGCCGATTTTCTTCTTGTGTTTTGAGATCTTGTCTCAATAGTTCGGGACTCTTTGAATGATGTAGACTTACTTGCTTGCGGTCCATTACTACCATACCAATAAAGAAAGCAGCCCCTATGATTACTAAAATGGCGAAGGCTTGAAATACTTTTTGCATTGACTTTTCTTTGCAAGATATTGAATATATTTTGGATTTTTCTGCTAGCCAAAATTTTTAGTGTCACCGGTGTGCGTGAGGGATAAGAGGCGTTGTTTGAACGGAGCCCCGTTTCGCAGGCTTGCGGGGCGGGGCGGAGAGAGTGCCGGATAGCCCGATCGGGCGGCGGCAGCCGCCCGGGCACGCCCGAAAAATGAGCTAGCACCCGCCCCCGATGCTGACCAGCCAGCCGCGCGACGTTTCCCAGACCAGGCCGGGAGAAAGGTTGCCGGGGAGGCGAACGGTGTAGCCGTTCCAGAGGGCGGCGGCGAGATTGTCGGCGAGCAGGCAGGTTCCTTGGTCGGTGGGAGCTTCCCAGAAGCTGCCGTCGGTGGTGCGGTAGATTTCGTTTTTGGCACTGACCGCATAGAGGTAATCGCCTTGCCGGATGAGCTGGATGACGGCCCAACGGGAGACCAGATCGGACCAAGCGACAGTGCGGCCGGTGAGGATGCCCATGCCGTTTTGTTTGGCCACGAAGATCTTGCCCCCGTGGAGGGCAATGGCGTTGGTGCGAACGTTTTTATCCGGCCGGAGCAGTTGCCAGCTTTCACCCCGGTCAAAGGATTGCCAGATGCCGTTGTGGGTGCCGGCCAGTAACAGGTTATCGGTGAAGAGGAGGGAGCCGACCACGTCGGAGACGTTGAAAACGGGCCGGTACCAGTGTGCGCCGCCGTCTTTGGAGAGGTAAATGCCGTTGGTGAAGGTGCCGAGTACGAGCGTGTTTCCGTGAGCGGCGATGGAGGTAGGAAAGAAGGCGAATTTATCGTCTTGCGGCAGGCCGGTGTTACGGTGTTGCCAGGGGTAGTCGCCGGCGGGGAGGACGAAGAAGCCTTAATCCAGGGCGGTGAGGTAGAGGTTGCCGTTGTGCTCCAGTACCTCGCGGGGCTGGAGGTTTTCCGGTAGCCCGTCGGTGAAACCATACCAGCTGTTGCCCTGGTCGGTGCTGAGGTAGAGGGCGGAGGTAGGGGCGCAGGAGCCGGTGCGGCGGCGGCTGGAGCAAATAGGTGCAGGAAGAGCGATATAAGAAGCATATGCGGATGGCTTTGTTGCCGCGACAAGGTAGGGTAACGGCCAGCGGTGGGCTGATAATGAATGTAAAAGAGTGTAAAGGCCCGAATTTAGGCCCCGCCGCGGAACCCGGCGGCCGGCTTACGCCCGTCGAATGAAACTCAACTCTTCCCGCAGATAGATCGGCAACTCCGGCAGGTGACGCCGTTCGATAAGGTAGGTGGCCAGCGAGGCGAACTCATCAAAGACATAGTTCTGGCGGGCGGCACCCTCCAGGTAGCCCTTGCCGGTAGTGCCGCCCGTGCCGGTGCGCATCCCGATCATACGGCGAACCATCGTCATGTGGCGGTAGCGCCAGGTAGCCATTAGCTGGTCGATCTCGATCAGGGTATCGATCAGGGTGAAGGGCTGCTGGAGGAGAGGGAAATCCCGGAACAGCATGATAAATAGAGCCGAGCGATTGACCTGGCAATTTCGTCCCTCGCTCAGGAAATCCGTGCGAAATTGCTCCATTTTCTGGTTGCGGTTCTCGCGTTCGCTCAGGCTTTCGCCGTAGAGGTGCAGGTAGTCTTGCCAGAAATCGTTGCCGCCCTCCAGGGGGGCGTAGTCGGACCAGTAATTGGTATCAAAGAATGGGAAGCGGACCAACCAGTCCTCTACCAGTTGCAGGATGGTGGATTGTCTTTCACGATTTTGCAGTTCATCGATGTCGTTCTTCCGAAACTGCTCCAGGTAGTAATCCCGGCCGTGGCGGCCCTCCATCTTCAGGCCCAGCAGTGCCTCAATGTGCCGAAACTGGGCACTCTGAAAGCCCGAGGCGGGAGTGATCATGTTACGGAAATCCAGAAAATCCAGCGGCGTCATGGATTCCAGCACCGTGATCTGGTCGATGAGGAGATGGAAAATATCGCAGACGCGCTTCAGTCGATGTACGGAAATAGCAACTCCGGTAGAGTGGTCGTTTACCGCCCCGCGCCCGAAGAACGTGGCTACGCTGTTCAGTTCGAAAATGATCTGTTTGAACCATAGTTCGTAGGCTTGGTGCGTGATGATGAAAAGCATCTCGTCGTGCGCGGGCAGGCCCGCTTCTTCGCTCTGGAGCGTCTGGGCATTCAGGACTTTGTCCAATTCCAGGTAGTCGGAGTAGTAGTGGTCGGTGCGGATTTTGCTCATGGGGGCGTGAGATTTATTGGTTGGCGAAGGTAACGAGATTCCGGTACAGGGCATGGATTCCGACGGCCATGTCGTGCGTATTCGCCGCTCAGTTTGAGGTGCTCCAGGTTCTCAAATAATTGGTTATCAGGAAGTAAAAATTTAGACACGCTCTTATTCTCGATCATTTATCGCCCCCTGCGTGAGGTGCCTGGAAGGGCGTTAGCGCACGTAGTGCCGAGCGGTTAGCGAAGCCTGGAAGGGACCGACGCCGGGCCGGAGCGTTAGCGGAGGCGCGGGGGCACGCCCAACTGTAGACCTAATGCCCCGCTAATGCCTGCTGCCAATCCTCGATTAGCTCCGCTACGTCCTCGATGCCGACGGATACGCGCAGTAGGTTGTCCGGCGTCGTGCTTTGCGGCCCTTCCACGGATTTGCGGTGCTCTACCAGGCTTTCTACGCCGCCCAGGCTGGTGGCCGTGGTGAAGCGGCGCAACCGAACGGAGACCGCCCGCGCCGCCGCCCCGCCGCCGCGGATGAGGACGGACAGCATACCGCCGAAGCCGCCCGTCATTTGCCGGCGGGCGAGTTCGTGCTGCGGGTGGCCGGGCAGGCCGGGGTAATTGACGCGCTCGACGGCCGGGTGGGTTTCCAGGAAACGGGCCAGTTGTTGGGCCGAGCGGCTCTGGGCCAGTACGCGCAGGCGGAGGGTTTGGATGCCTCGCTCGACCAGCCAGCAATCGAAGGGGGAGGGGATGCCGCCGCCCAGGTGTTGGCTGTCGGCGATGCGGCCGGCCCACTCGCCGGTTTCGCGCAGGATTACGCAGCCGCCGAGCAGATCGCTGTGGCCGCCGAAATATTTGGTGGTGGAGTGCATGACGATGTCGGCACCCAGGTCCAGGGGGCGGGTGAGGATGGGTGTGGGCCAGGTGTTGTCGACGGCCAGTTTGGCACTGCCCGCGTGGGCGATGTGGGCCAGGGCGGTGATGTCGGTTAGTTTGAGTTGGGGGTTAGAGGGGGTTTCGGCCCACACTAGTTTGGTGTTCGGGCGTAGCGCGTTTTTAACGGCGGTGGGGTCGGCCATGTCGACGCGGCTGTGCTGCAGGCCCCAGGGTGCGAAGATGCGCTCCATCAGCAGGTAGACATTGTAGTAGGCGTCGTCGGGTAGCAAGACATGGTCGCCGGGCCGGAGGCTTTGAAAAATGG
Source organism: Lewinellaceae bacterium (assembly GCA_963757435.1). Classification (GTDB taxonomy): domain Bacteria; phylum Bacteroidota; class Bacteroidia; order Chitinophagales; family Saprospiraceae; genus Neolewinella. The sequence goes on from CAVWSC010000024.1 coordinate 99,505, forward strand.
CGTGAACCGCCGCCATGCCCGAGCCGAAGGCATAGGCCGCCGTGCCGCCCTCTAGTTGGGCGATGGACTGTTCGAGTTGCCGCCGGTTGGGGTTATCGGTGCGGGCATAGGAGTAGCCGTCGTTGTAGGTGCCATCCGCGTTGCGACGGAAGGTGGAGGAGAGGTGGATGGGCGGGGATACGGGGGTGGGCAAGGATTGAGGGTTTGAAGGAATGAAGGAATGAATGTAGAGACGCCACATCTTGCGTCCAGGCGACCGACAGTCGCCGCAAAAGCAAGGAATGAAGGATTAAATACGTCCACGTCTGGGCCGCCGACTACATGGAGAATTAATGGATAGAATAAACCCGTAAAATTAGTTGTAGGGTTGGGGCTTGCCCCCACCGGAGGATGTGCGAAGCATCAACCGAATAGTTGGGAGCAACACCTCTAGCCGCAGATTCTCTCGCCTGACCAAACCCTCATCCCGCCCGCCGGTTATACCTCAAACAGCACATCATGGCCACTGAACAAACCACTACCGCCGCCGCCGGCGGCACCTTTACCCTGGGCAACGACCTCACTATTAATCGCCTCGGCTACGGGGCCATGCGCCTGACGGGCGAGGGTATTTGGGGGCCGCCGAAAGATAAGGGCGAGGCGATAAAAGTGTTGAAAGAAACCCTGAAACTGGGCATTAACTTTATCGACACCGCCGATAGCTACGGCCCTAACGTGTCCGAAGAACTGATTGCCGAGGCGCTGCATCCCTACCCGGACGGTTTGCTGGTGGCCACCAAGGGCGGCCTGACCCGCACCGGCCCCAACAAGTGGCCCGTGAACGGCCGGCCCGATCACCTGGAGGAAGCTCTCAAGGGCAGTTTGAAACGGCTAAAAGTGGAACGTATCGACCTCTACCAGTTGCACCGTTTCGACCCCGAGGTACCGGCCGATGAGTTTCTGGGCAAACTGGCAGAATTACAGCAGCAGGGCTACATTCGTCACCTCGGCCTTTCGGAAGTGAACGTGGAGCAAATCGAGCAGGCGCAGCAGCACTTCGAGGTGGTCAGCGTGCAGAACAAGTACAGCCTGACCGACCGCAAGTGGGAAGACGAAGTGGCCTGGACCCGCGAGCGCGGCATCGGCTTTATTCCCTGGTATCCGCTGGATGCGGGCGCGGTGGAAAACCCGCACTTACAAAAAATCGCTACGCGGCACGGTGCCTCGGTCTACCAGATCGCCCTGGCCTGGTTGTTGGCCCATAGCGACAATATCTTGCCCATTCCCGGCACCAGTTCCGTGAGCCACTTGCGGGAGAATACGGCCGCCGCCGGGATCGAGCTGAGCGCGGAGGACATGAAGGCGCTGGATGGCATTGGTAGTTAATAAGAAATGGCAGGCTGCTTGTTGGAATAGCTGAAAAGAGGAGTTGCTGTAAACAGAAGCCAGTGCTTATCCTTCAAAGATTACGCGAATTCCTTACCTTTGAAGGTGCCCCGACTCTTTCGTCCCCTTATCATCATCGGACTGCTTTTTACCATTACGTACTGCGCTCACGCGCAGCGCCACAACTTCGTGCGCTACTCCCTAATGGACGGCCTGCCGCAGTCGCAGGTGATTTGCGCCCTGTCCGATACCCTCGGTTTCCTGTGGTTTGGCACCGACGGCGGCGGCCTGAGCCGTTTTTCCGGTCAGGAGTTTAAAACCTTTACCGTCCGCGACGGCCTATCGAGTAACTACATCCGTCGACTCCACGAGCTACCGACCGGTCAACTACTCGTAGCAACCGATAGCGGCCTGGACCGCTACGACCGGCGTGGCGGTTTCAAGACCATCTGGCAGCAGACCGGTATCCAGGCCATTTACAGCCTCAACGACAGCACCGTCTGGCTGGGGCTGGAAGAAGGCCTGCGCAAACTAAACCTTAATACCGGGGAGGTAAGCCGCATCCGCTACCTGCCGCCGGGAATGGGCAATGCTTCGATCAACGACTTTAGTCTGATTAACGGGATACTCTACGTCGCCACCAGTAAGGGACTGTTTTACCTCAAGGACATGGCCTGGCGTGGCCTAAGTACCGATAATGGACTGGGGGCGAATTTCGTGCAATTCGCTACTCCTGATCCGCGGGGGGGCGAGGGCTTGTGGGTCTTTACTTTTTCGGCGGGCATTTACGCCTATCAGCCCGGTGACACCCTGGCGGGGGAACGCATCGAAGTCCCATTACGTACCTACGGCCGGCCGATGTCTCGCCTGGCCGGGCCGGACGGCGACCTCTGGATCGGGACCCAGGATCAGGGCCTGTTTATCTACGACGCGAAGAAAAATTCCTGGTTGCAACTCAACGAATCGGAGGGGTTACCCTATCCTTTTATCAGCGACATTGTCGATGATCGTTGGGGCAACCGCTGGATCGCCACCTCGGGCGGGGGCGTGGCTAAATACCTGGGCCGTTTCTTCGTGCATTACCCCAGCCCCGTTCCCGGCCGGGGCAACCGGATCTACAGCATTACCCAGCGCAAGGACTCCAGCATCTGGTTCGCCACTTCCAGCCAGGGGCTGGGCCGACTGAGCCGGGGGATCTTCCGGCCCATCACCGCCGACCGGGGGAAACTTAACTATAAGGTAGAAAGCCTCTTCGAGGACAACCGCCGCCGGGTTTGGGCTTCTACAGAGGGCGGCGGCGTGGGCGTGTTCGTGGGCAACGAATTTACTCTGTTGGGCCGCGATAACAACCTGCCATCCCTCTATGTGCGCGGCGTACTCCAGGACCGTACCGGACGTCTTTACCTGGCCACCCACAACAGCGGCCTGGCCGAACTCAACTTCCGTGATTCTACCTGGACGGCACGCCGCATCGCCACGCGCGAGGGACTGGAAGATTTTCGCATCACCTGCTTTTATAAGGATCCCGGCGGGCAAATTTGGCTCGGGTCCAGCCGGGGAAGGGTTGCTTACCTCACCGATGAAGGCCGCGTCAATTACCTGACCGACCCTAGTGGGGAAGATCAGTTCGGGCCACGTATCCACGCCATGCGACGCGACAGTGCCGACCGGCTGTGGCTGGCTACGGCGGGTAAGGGCGTACTGCGCCTCGATATTAGCGGCGGCGTAGATTCGCAGACCGTAGTGACCAGCGTAGAGAACCTGAGTTCGAGCAACTTCTACCAACTCGAATTTGACGGCGACGGCTACCTCTGGGCAGGTAGTAATAACGGCGTGGACCGCATCGAACTCAACCCCGAAGGAAACGTGGTGGGCGTGCGCTACTTCGGCCGTTCTGAAGGTTTCCTCGGTATCGAGACCTGCCGCGATGCCGCCCTGCGCGACTATTCCGGCAACATCTGGTTCGGAACCCTGGGCGGCCTCACCCGCCACAGCCCGGCTACGCAACTGCGCGAGCGTGCCCCGCCCCGCCTTTACTTCTCTGATATCGAACTATTTTACGAGTCCTTGGCCGAAACCGAATTCAGCGAGTACTCCGCCGGCCCCTACGGTATCAAGGACGACCTGGCGCTGCCGCCCGAGGAAGACCACATCAGCTTTTCCTTCCGCGCCCTGGACCCCAATGAGAGCGAACCCATTCTCTATAGTTGGCAACTGGAGGGGCGGGACGCCGAATGGGCACCCTTTACCGAGCGCAACAACGTGAGCTATACGGAACTGCCGCCGGGCAAGTATGTCTTCCGCGTTCGTGCCCTGGCGCGCGGGTCGGGACAGGAGTCGGCGGAGATCTCCGCGCCCTTCGCCATCCAGACCCCCATCTGGCGGCGCATTTGGTTCCAGTTACTATTTACCGTAGCCCTGCTGCTGGGTATTGTGACCACCTTCTTCATCCGCCTGCGCGCCCTCCGCTCGCGCGAAGCGCGGCGGCGCGAGGAACTGGAAACCCGTAACCGCTTGCTGGAACTGGAACAACAGGCGCTGCGCCTGCAAATGAACCCGCACTTCATCTTCAACGCCCTCACCAGTATCCAGTCGCTGGTGGTGGAAGGAGATCGCTCCCTGGCCCGTCGCCAGATCACTGAATTCGCGGCCCTCATGCGGTCCACGCTCGATCATTCCCGCAAGGACCGTATTACACTGTCCGAGGAAGTAGCCGGCCTGAAGAATTACCTTACCGTGGAGCAATATTCCCGCGCTCGGCCCTTCACCTTCAACATCGTCGTCGATCCCTCACTGGTGATGGACGAGGTGACGCTACCGCCCATGCTGATCCAGCCCTTCGTGGAAAACGCCCTCATTCACGGCCTCCGCGACCAGCGGGAGGATGGTAAGGTGGAGGTCTTCTTCCGCCCCGCCGACGAGGAACTGCTGCTGGTTTACGTGCGCGACAACGGCATCGGCCGTGAGCAGGCCGGCGAGATCCGCCGCAAGGAACGCCCCGGGCACCGCTCCGCCGCCATCGACGTTACCCGTGAACGCCTGGAAACTCTGCGCGGCGACGAACCCTACGAATCCCTGGTCTACCGAGACCTCAAGGACGAAGACGGCGTGCCCGCCGGCACGGAGGTCCGGTTGGTGCTGCCGCTGGAATGGGCGTACTAGCGGCGCAGCCGCTGGTGGCTGCGCCACGTACTTTGGTAGGCGGCGTTGCCGCTGGTATTTTTGTACTTTTGTAGTCAGCCCAGGCGTAGTTCAAGTGCCGTTTCTAAGAGCGTGTCTAAAATTTTTAAGAACTGAGAATCAATAATTCGCTTCGCGGCTACTTCGTGGTTAAGGTTCTGACTAGATAAAAACTTGCGCGCATAGCGGGTTACGTAAGTCAGTTTTTACGACGCCAGGTTCTTAAATACTTGGTTCTCAGGAAGTAAAAATTTAGGTACGCTCTAAAGTCGAATCAAAAATACCGCGCGCGTAGCGCGCCTACCAAAGTACAAAAATACGTGGCGCAGCCACCCTATTATGACCGCAATCCTCGTCGACGATTTACCCCAGGCCATGCGCCTGCTCGAAAGTGACCTCAAGGAACTCTACCCCAGCCTCCGGATCATCGGCCGGGCCGAGGGCGTCGTGGCCGCCGCCAAGCTGCTGCGCAAACAGGAACCTGACCTGCTTTTCCTCGACATCATGCTGGGCGACGGCACCGGCTTCGACCTGCTGGAGATCTTTCCCGACCTGCGCAGCCGCCTCATTTTCGTCACCGCCAGCAACGAACATGCCATCCGCGCCTTCCGCTTTGCGGCGGTGGACTACCTGCTCAAGCCCGTCAATCCAGACGAACTGCGCGACGCCGTAGACCGCGCCGTCAAGCAGGTACTGCCCCCGCCCCCCGGCAAGCTGGAACTACTGCGCGAGACCCTCGACAGCCCCGACAAGCTACCCTCCCGCATCAGCCTCCCCGGAGAAACCGGCATTGACATCGTGGAAGTAGCCGACATCATCCGCTGCCGGTCCGAGGTTAACAATACCCACATCCACCTGCGCGACGGGCAGCAGCTTTTCCTCAACAAAACCCTGAAATACTACGACGAGATGCTACGCGATCACGGATTCGTGCGCGTTCATCAGTCGCACCTCGTCAACCCCGCATACATCGACCGCTACGTGCGCGAAAACGGTGGCTCGCTGCTGCTCCGTAACGGAGAATCGGTGCCGGTTTCCACGCGCAAGCGCTCGGCGGTGCTGGCGTTACTGGAAGGCTGGGGGTAGGGTGTATTTTGGGCGTGCCCCCGTCCCTGCCGGGCCGGGGTCGGCACCTTCCGGGCTTCGCTGATCGCTCGGTGCTGCGCACTCGTCGCTAACGCGCCGTCCCTCCAGGCGCCTCACGCTATTAACTTTACCCCCATGAAACTCTCCACCGCCCGTAAGATCAAACCCAAGCAACTGCGCCGGGACGGCCTGGAGTGGTACGCCCAGGGCGATAATGCCGATTATCTGGCCTCCGACATCCTGCACCTTTCCTCCGGGGAGGCGGATGCGCTGGAGCGGGCGGCGGCGGACTGCTTTGCGGCCCTGCGCCGCGCGGCCAAAGACGTGGCGGCGGCCGGCAAAATGACCACGCTGGGCGTGCCCGCCGCCTGCGTGCCGCTGATCGAATGGTCGCTGGAGCACGAGTGGGACGATTACTTTCTGGGGCGCTTCGACTTTGCGGGCGGTTTGGATGGGCTGCCGATCCGGCTGATCGAGTTTAACGCGGATACCGCCAGCTTGCTGCCCGAGACCGCCATGATCCAGGCCCTGCTGACCCACAAAACGGGCGAGCCGCGCCAGCACCTGTTCCGCGCCATCGAGGAACGGCTGACCACCATCCGCCGCCGGTCTTCCGGCTTCCAGCCTTTTCTGGCGTTAGCGGGCCTGGGCCACCCCGATGACCGCCTGAACCTGGAGGTGATCTTCCGCGCCGCCCGCCCCGCCGGTTTCGAGCAGGTGGTCCGCCACGACCTGCCCGAATTCATCTTCGACCCCGCCGAGGGTATGTTCTACGAAAGCGGCGCGGAGCAGTTCGATCGTTTCGATTTCTGGTACAAATTTATCCCCTGGGACTGGATCGCGGTGGAGGAGCCGGAACTGTGGCAAGACCTGGCCAAACTGGTGATGGGCCGCAAACTGAAGGTGCTGAACCCCGCCTGGGCCATGCTGCTACAGTCGAAAGCACTACTGGCCGAGCTATCGCCCAGCCTGCCCTATTACCTGCCCGCCGCCCGCACGGCCGCCTCCTTCCGCGACCGCCGCTACGTGAGCAAACCGATCTTCGGGAGGATGGGAGAAAACATTACGCTCTACAACGGCGGCAACTCGCCCGAAGCAACTACCGACGGTGATTTCGGCGACCAACCGCTGCTGTACCAGGGGCTGGCTGATTTTAACGAAAGCCCCGATGGCGAACTGACCTACCAGGCCTCCGTTTATTTCACGGATCACCCCTGCGCCCTGGCCTTCCGCCGGCAGGATGAATGGATCATTGACGACGACGCCGAATTTGTGGCCCATGTAGTAGATTAACAAAAACAACGACGAGCCGCGTGAGGTGCCTGGAAGGGGAAGGCGTCAGCCGAAGCCCACGGGGCCGACCGGCAGGGAGCCTGGAAGGGACCGACCCCGGGCCGGAGCATAGCGAAAGCCCGGGGGCACGCCATAAAAATTGGAATTATGATTTTTTTGATGAAAATCGTCTACTTCGCCAATGTGATCGTAGCGGGCTGGATCAGTATTACCAGTCTGTTTTTTCCCCGCCGGGCGGTGGAAACCGTTTTTACGAACGCCTTTGTTTACTCAGAATCCATCCGCTTAGTAGGGGCACTCTGGGGGGCAATTTTTCTACTCTCTACCCTGGGTCTGTTCTATCCACGCCAGATGAGCTTGGTACTACTTTTTCAACTAATTTATAAATCGAGTTGGCTGTTTTTTGCCGCCCTGCCGGCTCTATTACGCAATGAACCCTATCCGCGAGGGATGGCCACCTTTTTTGTGATCTGGGTCGTGCTTCTTCCTTTCGTTATTCCTTGGCGCAGCATTTTTGCGGGATGAGATTGTCCCAAAATTAAAAAATCCCCCCACCGCCGTTGGCGATGAGGGGACAATTTTTTACTCAACTCTCCGTCAGGAAGCAATAAGTTAAGCGCGTTCGCGCATCGCCTCCTCGTACATCTTCTGAAGTTTCTTGCGGGCAAAAAAGATACGGCTCTTGATCGTACCGAGCGGGCTACCGAGTTTTTCGGCGATCTCGTCATACTTATACCCCTGATAGGCCATCAGGAAGGGGACGCGGAAATCTTCGGGCAGGCGGTCCACCAGTTCGTAGAGTTCCTTAAAGGTAACCAGGCTTTCGCCGTCGTTACCGACCGTTTTATCACCCGAATTGATGTAATAATTATTGGGCGTTTGGTCGATGATCAGATTGCGGCGCACCTTCTTACGATAATTGTTAATGAAGATGTTGCGCATGATGGTCACGGCCCAGGCCTTAAAATTAGTGCCGGGGTTATATTTTTCGGCATTGGTCATGATGCGGAGGGCGGTATCCTGGTAAAGATCCTCGGCGTCATCCATATTACCGGTCAGTTTTAGGCTGAAGGCCCGCAGACTGTTGGTGATTTTTGCGAGTTGGAGTTGAATGTTCTCCTGAATTACATCGACCATGAGAGATAGATTTTGGGAGCTTGTAAAAAATTTTGACAAAAGTAAGGGCTTTTACCTTGCGGTGCAAGTCTTTCCTCCGATCATTTGCTGATAGTGTGCAATAACTGTACCATGAAACGGGTAATCAGGTTCTGAATTTTGAAGCAATTGTTAATATTTTTTACATTTTTCAACCATACGGGTAGCTCAAGCGTAAGGAGAGTGTAAATTTAGTTAACTCACTACCATGGAAACCGTAAGCTCACCGGCTCGAAAAACCTTACCGCAGGCCTTACCCAATTTCCTGGCGAAGAATCTGCGTTGTCTGCGTAAGGAACAGGCTTGGTCGCAGAGCGAACTGGCCGAGCGTGTCGGCCTGAATCGGGGCAATATCGCTTCTTATGAGGCCGGAACGGCCGAACCCAAAATATGTAACCTGCTTAGGATCAGCAATCTGTTCGAGGTGTCCACGCACGACATGACCCGCCTGGACCTGACCGACGCGGATAACCGCGTGCTGGCCCAGGGTAATTACCAGGCCACCGACGGCCGGCTGACGATTGATGTGGAAGCACTGGAAAAGCGCACCGAGGAGATTCGCGGTTACGTGGAATCCGTACAGCAGTGCTACTCATTTCGAATTGAAAAGTGGCAGTCGGGAGATAAGGATCTCCGTACCCTGGCCCACTATTACGAGCAGATGCACGAGGCGACCCAAATCCTGCTGAAAGAACAGGCCGAGATCGTACAACTGCTAAAATGTCGCTGTTAACCTGACACCCTGGCGGGTGTTTTGGCCAAGCTGCCGCCGGTTACGCCGGATTCGCGGTACGGTGGGCTGCGAGATCGAGATTTCGCTGCGCATCCCGGTGCGGCAATAGCGCGAATGACGTAGCTTGCGCCTCGTCCACCAATCGAAGCTGTCATGCATTTCCCCCTAAGTTGTCTGTTATCCGCTTTTTTACTGCTTACTGCCTGCGGCACGCCACCCCCATCCGACCCGGAATCGGGGAGAAATACCGACCCGGTAGCGACAGTCAGTAGCACTGCCCAGGACAGCCTGCCGCCCCTCACCCTGGGCGATGTCGATTCCGCCGCTCTTTTCGGTCCCACGGCTGAATTGGACTACCTGCGCGGCCGTTTCGAGCCGGCGGGCCACCCCCTTTTCACCGCCCTGGATGCCAAGCTGACCGACGGCGACGGCACCTACTATTTGCGCAAGGACGCTGCCGCCGAATTCAGCCGGATGCAGGCCGCCGCCCGGGCCGAGGGCGTTGCATTACAGGTCATCTCCGCTACCCGCAACTTCGACCGTCAGAAAGGCATCTGGGAAGCTAAGTGGACTGGCAAACGCCTGTTGGAGGGTACCGAAAAAGCCGACGAGGTATATCCCGATCCCGCCCAGCGCGCCCTGGCCATCCTGCGCTACAGTTCCATGCCCGGCACCAGCCGTCATCACTGGGGGACGGATGTGGACATCAACCAACTCACCAACGAATATTTTCAGTCGGGTAAGGGGGCAAAGGAATATGAGTGGCTCACGGGCCACGCCGCCGAATACGGATTTTGCCAGCCCTACAGCCCCAAAACCGGCCCGGAAGGCCGGCCGCACGGCTACGAGGAAGAACGCTGGCACTGGAGCTACCTGCCCGCCGCCCGCCCCCTCACCCGCCGCGCCGCAGCGCGGCTGCGCGACGGAGATATCGCCGGATTCGCCGGTGCCGAGGCCGCCGGACGCATAAAAGTGGTGGAACGTTATGTGTTGGGTATCAACCCGGCGTGCAAGATGGATTCAGAATAGCCGTTTTTTTATCCCCCGCCCGCCGAACCCCGGCCCGCCTTAAACCTTTGCATCATACGGGGAAAGCCTATCTTGGCCCCCGCAAGCCCGGAATGCGGATGGCGGGGCCGTTTTCGGCCCGTTCCGCTATCCCGAAATTCGCAAAAAACCACTATGAACCTCTACGATATCAACCGCTACGCCCTGGTCATCCGCCCCACTTCTTACCTGCTCAGTTGGGCCATTAAGGAAGACCCTCAATTGGCCGATGATATTGACCCCACCGATAATGAAGACCTCGCTACCGTCTTCCTGTTGCCCGAGTTTTCGGATATGGACCAGGCCGAGGAATGGCTGGAACAGAATTTCCGCTACCCCCTCGAAAACCTGCTCGAAGAGTGGGTCTCCGACGACTCCAAGTGGCCCGATCTGCTCACTTTCGACCACTTCAACCAGTACGCGGAGTACACCATCACCGATATGGTCATCGACACCCTCGACGCCGAATATGACGAGGATGGGGAAGACAACGATGACGATGATTTCGATGATGAGGACGAGGACGAATAGCCGAATTTAGCGGCTGCTTTTTCGGGGCGTGTCCCGTTCCGCTAAGAGCGGCAACGGGCCGGTCCCTTGCAGGCGCGCCTGACGGCTTGGCCCTGCGGGCTGCCTTCTTGCGGTCGGCCCCTTCCAGGCACCTCACGCAAACCAGTGGACCTGTTTTGCGTTCGAGCAACCAAGTGGCATCCTCACGCGCTAACCACTATTATCAACCGACCAAAACCAGCGGCTCGGCCGCTAACCTTATGAAGCTACAAGACCTCAACGTAACGAACAAAAAAGTGCTCGTGCGCGTCGATTTCAACGTGCCGCTCAACGGCAAGAACGAGGTAACGGACGATACCCGCATCAGTGCCGCCGCGCCTACCATTAAGGATTTGCTGGAGCGCGGCGCGGCCGTTATCCTGATGTCGCACCTGGGCCGGCCGCAGCAAAAAAAGCTGGACGACGGCTCGGTCAACCGGGAGAAGCTGACGCTGAAGCACGTCGTTACTGTAGCCGAAGATCACTTCGGTGTACCGGTTCGTTTTGTTGCCGATACAGTAGGCGAGGCCGCGCGGGAAGCGGTAGAAAATCTGCAACCCGGCCAGATCCTGCTCCTGGAGAACACCCGCTTTTACGCCGGCGAGGAAAAAGGAGACCATGACCTGGCCAAGTCCCTGGCTGATCTGGCCGACGTCTACGTCAACGATGCTTTCGGTACCGCACACCGTGAGCACGCCTCCACCGCCACCGTGGCCCGCTTCTTTGAAGCCGACCAACGAGCGATGGGCCTACTGATGCAAGCCGAAGTGGAGGGAGCCGACCGCCTGCTGAACGATCCCGAACACCCCGTGACGGCCATCGTGGGCGGGGCCAAGGTGTCCGATAAGATCCAATTGCTGGAAAAACTGATGGACTTCGCCGATAACATCCTGGTCGGTGGGGCCATGGCCTATACCTTCTCACTCGCCGAGGGTGGCAAAGTGGGTAATTCTCTCTCCGAACCCGATAAGGTTGACCTCGCCAAGGAATTAATCAAGAAAGCCAAGGACCGGGGAGTAAAGTTGATTCTACCGGTAGACACCAAGGTAGGACGGGATTTTAGCAACGATACGGAAGCCAAGATCGTCGCTGCCGGAAAAATTGAGGACGAGTGGGAAGGACTCGATATCGGTCCTAAAACCATTAAGCGATTCTCCACCGTAATTAAGGAGAGCAAGTCCATCCTCTGGAACGGCCCCATGGGCGTATTCGAAATGAGCAATTTTGCCGCCGGTACCAATGCCATCGCCCAGGCGGTAGCCGATGCTACCCAACAAAACGGAGCTTACAGCCTTATCGGCGGCGGGGATTCCGTTTCGGCCATCAATCAGGCGGGACTTGGTGACAAGGTAAGTTTTGTCAGTACCGGTGGGGGTGCCATGCTCGAATACCTGGAAGGAAAGGAGCTGCCCGGTATCGGGGCCGTGACCGAATAAGTTGCGGAGCCGACCGTTTATTGCTATATTTGTACCGTATTCTAAACAAGTCGTCACGTATGCGGTTTATTTGTTATTCGTAGTAACAAAAGGATCAACCGCTCGTATACGTTTGTATCAGGATATGGTCTACCGTGAATTTTGCCAATTTTTCGTTTTTCGGCGAAAAAATTTCGGCGATTTGTTACGGAACACGGAATCATGGGATTGAAAAAAGGCTGGATCGTTAGTTTTTTCTTAAAAAGAAAGCAACTAGTGACCGGAAATTAGGTAGGGTCGTCGAAAGGAATGGCTGTAATAGTATCATTCGCTCAAGTCGGCCCATTGCCTCAGTTATGTAAGTTGATTGCGCTTTTCCCTGGCGATCAACTGTTTAAAATGTCATCCTAATGAAACGACTTCTATCCACCCTGGCTGTGCTATGCATGGCTATATCCCTTTCTGCGCAGATTACCGTTAACCTGCGCACGGGGGCCAACGACGATCATTGCGCCGGTTTTAATGACGAGCATATCGCCGTTATGCAGATCTCTTATGATCCGCCTTTCCCTCCTACATCTACTACTATCATAGAGTATTACTGGACCGTAGAGCATGAATTGGGAAGTTGGACGTGGCGAACCGATCGCCCTGACCGCCCTTTCCTGATACCTTTCACGGGCACCTATACCATTCGGTGCAAAGTACTCTATGTACAGGAAGCTACGCGGACTACTTATGCTGCCTTCCAATCTAATGTAATGGTCTTTGACGGGCAGGAATGCTAGCCCGCCGGGCCGCTATTTAATAAGTCGCCTGTTCGTAGCACAATTGCTCTTAGGCCATGCTAAATCCTTCCGATCCTCGATTTGAGCGATTAGGTGGACGAACTATTCCATATTAACTTCTCGCAGTGTATCTTTGCCGCCCATTCGGAGGAATGGCAGAGTGGTTTAATGCACCGGTCTTGAAAACCGACGTGTCGCAAGGCACCGGGGGTTCGAATCCCTCTTCCTCCGCCAAGTAAGATTTTCAGCACAGAATGAGGTTTGCACCGAGCCTAGCGAACTCACGCCGGCGACAGCCGAGTAATCCCTCTTCCTCCGCCAAGTCAGTAAACGCCCGCCGCGAACTATTTTATCGTGGGGGATAAATCCACCTTCTCCATGGGACGCGCATTCGAATACCGCAAGGCCCGCAAGATGAAACGCTGGGCCGGTATGGCAAAGACCTTCACCAAGGTCGGCCGGGAAATTGCCATTGCCATCAAAGAGGGTGGGGTGGACCCGGAATATAATCCCCGCCTGCGCATGGCGATCCAGAATGCCAAGGCAGCTAATATGCCCAAGGCTAATGTGGACGCCGCTATTAAACGCGCCGAAAGTAAGGACGCCGAGGACTATGATGAAGTCGTATTCGAGGGTTATGCTCCTCACGGCGTCGCCATGATCGTGGAATGCACCACCAATAATAACAACCGCACGGTAGCCAACATCCGGCACATCTTTAGCAAGTACGGTGGTTCCCTGGGGGTGAGCGGTTCCGTGGAATTTATGTTTACCCGTAAGGGTGAATTCAAGGTCAAGCGCGAAGCTATCAAGGGCGAAGTGGAAGACCTGGAACTGGAACTCATCGACGCCGGCTTGGACGAAATGAAGATCGACGAGGACGAGATCATTTTCTATACCGCGTTCGAAGACTTCGGCAGCTTTTCCAAAGCCCTTGAGGAGCGCGGTATTGAAATTGACAGCGCGGAGCTAGTCCAATTACCTGGTCACTATAAGGAGTTGTCCGACGAAGAAGTCGAAGATGTTATTACTTTAGTCGATAAGATGGAAGAGGATGACGACGTGGCCAATATTTTCCACAACATGGATATGGATTAAGAGCGTGTCTAAAATTTTTAAGAGTATGTCTAAAATTTTTAAGAACTGAGGATCAATGATTCGCTTCGCGGCTACTTCGTGGTTAAGGTTCCGGCTAGATAAAAACTTGCGCGCATGGCGGGTTACGTAAGTCAGTTTTTACGCCACCAGGTTCTTAAATACTTGGTTCTCAGGAAGTAAAAGTTTAGACACGCTCTAAAATTAACGAGTTAAGCTTTAATCTCACCCCTGAAGGTAAGACGTTAGTGGGATTGTTCCTACCCTTCCGTAAAGCTCTCCAACCACGGCCGAATCGTAGCCAGGTAAGCTATTTACAGATTTTATCGGGAGCAGTTGCGGTTTGGGGATCGTGGTCCTCGCCATGCCCCGGCTTATTCGTCGGGATCCGAACGATAAGGTGGGAACAAAAAAAGCCCGCCCCCCCTTACGGAGAGGCGAGCGGGCAGTTATCCCATTCCACGGATAAACCCAATTTCACATGAAAAATAAACTCTTCACGTAGGAGCACCTACGATGATTGGTGAGGATGGTGTTTTGGCCGGGCCTGTAGCTCGTTTTTTGAAACCGCTCTTAGCATCCTTCATAATTATTCACTCACTCATTTAGTCATTGACCGGCATCCCCGTGAGGTGCCTGGAGGGCTTGGTGCGTAGCACGGAGCGACAGCGAACCCCGCAAGGGACCGACCCCCGGCCTTAGCCGGGGGGCACGCCCGGAAGCCCTACCGTAAAATGACCATCTTCCGCGTGGCCGCGTACTGCTCCGTTTCGAGTTTGTAGTAGAGCAGGCCGGTGGCGCCGATGCGGTCGGCTTCGATGAGGAGTTGGTTATAGCCGGCTACGTACTCACCACCGAGGGTGAGTAGGACGCGGCCGTGGGTGTCGTAGACGGTGAGCGTGGCGCGGGCGGCGCGGGGCAGGTGAAAGCCGATGATCGTCTGGTCGCCGAAGGGGTTGGGGCGGTTTTGCTCCAGGAAGAACTCGTTGCCGCCGGTGCCGGCGGCGTCGGGCAGTTGGAAACTGAGCTGGAGCGGGTGAACGGAAAGATCGCCGGCGTAGGCCTCGGCCGTGAGGGCGCGGGAGGTAATGTTGAATACCTCGGCGAGTTTGCCGCTATTGCGGGCGGCGAAACGCAGGCTCAGCAGGCGGTCGCGCTCACCGATTTCCTCGTCGCCCTGGTTGTCGAAGCTGACCAACAGGATGCCGGCGGCGGCGGAGGCCGCGTTTAGGTGTCCGTCGTTGAGCAGTCCGGCCTCGGTGCCGATGAGTTCCAGGTCGTCGGGGTTGAACTGGAGGGTGAACTGGCAACCGGCCAGGGCCAGGGTGGCCGCGGGAAAGAGGTCGACGGTTATCTCCTCGCCGTCCTGGAAGGCAATATTCTCGGTGCGCAGGAAGAAGGGCGTGGCGTCTTCCCCGGCCCGGCCGGAACGGGCCTGCGCCTGCGGCTCATCCTCGCCGTAGTTGGCGGTCGCGCTGCCGTTGACGTCACCCGTTTTGACGGCGATAAAGTCGGCCGCCATGTAATTCTCGGTAAAGGCCGGCATCGGGATAGTCTCCGGGAATTCCTCCGCCCAGGGGTTGGCGGGTTCGGGGAAGGTGTAATCCGCCGCCACGAAACGCCAGCTGGTGTTGCCGTTGATCTGGTCGTTGAGGCCCAGGATGAGGCGGCGGATGGCCAGGATGTCGAGGGTGGAAATATTGCCCGAACCATTGGCGTCGGCCGCGATCCGCTGGTAAGGCGAACTCAGTTCGGTGACGCCGAGAATGTGACGGGTGATGAGCACGATGTCGAAAGTGGTGACGCCGTTGCCCCACTCATTATCGTTGGTGGGCGTAAGGTCGTAGTCCAGTCCCGGCGTGATCTCGAAGTAAAAGTTGCCGTCGTCGGCCGTCATCATTTCGTAGCTCATACTGACGCTGGGGCGCACCCGCACTTCGGCCGCTGATTGTCCCTGTTCGGTGGCGATGTGTCCGGCCAGTTGGGCGAGGCCGTTGCCATTACCGCCGCCGCCGACCGGTTCGATTTCGCTGCAACTGTTATCTAGGTCGGTGATAACTAGATTGAGCAGGGCCGAGCCGACATTGGCTCCCCCCAGGCTACCGTCCGGTTGCACGGCGGCGGGGTTATTAGCCGCGTCGAAGCCATAGATGCGTACCGGCACCACGCCGGCGGCCAGGTCCTTGCAGGTCACGATCACCAGGTTGGGTCCGGCGGGGCTGGGCACGGTTCCCGCCTGGATGGCATCCTCGCGGTAAACGACGTAGGTGGTTTCCCCCGAGCAGTCGAGCGGGCGGGTAAAGGGCATGACGGCGATATTGACCGTAGCCGAGGCGGGGTCGAAAAGCCCGTCGCCGTCCACGTCGGTCAGGGGCGGCTGGGCGGTCAGTTCCACGGTCAGGCTGCCCTGCACGACGGGCGTGGGCGGCGAGCAGTCGATAATAGTGATCGGAATATCGGTGCGGTTCAGGTTGCCGCAGGCATCGGTTGTTTCCAGTTGGTAGGTGTAGGTGCCGGGCGAGAGCGTGGCCTGGAGGGTAAAGCCGGGATAGCTGCCGCTCAGGTTGGCGGCCGTCACGTTCATGGCGATGCCAGTCGGGTAGAGAGGGAAGCAGAAAAAGCTTGGGGCCGCCCGCGCCCGCGCCGCAGTTGTCGGACACCTGCAGGGCGATGCTGACGGCCACGCCGCACTCGTCGGCCTCGTCGCCGGTGCAGAATTCCTCGTATTCCCCGATGGCCACGGTGGGGCCGCTGCCGTTGGTCACCTTGATCACCTGCTCGTAGGTGTAGTAGCCATTTGCGGGCACCTGCCGCCAGTAGCCGGCGGGGTTGCTCGCGCCGGGCGTGCTACAGGCCGTGCCCCGGCTGCCGGCGGCGGGGAAGTTGTTCCCGAAATTCGTATCCGCGTCTACGTAGGCCGTGCTGTTGCCCACGATGACCGATACCACGCGGTTGCCGCTAATGCCGTTGCAATCCTCGTCGCGGCTGATGACCGTCGGGTCGGCCGAGCCGTCGTACTGGCACCAGTTGATGACTTCGTAGGTGCGGTGAATCTTGTAGCAGGTCGCTCCACCCGGCGGCAGGTTAAACTCCTGGTCGGTGCTACTGATGGCCAGGAAATCACAACCCACGTTGGACACGATCAGGTCGTTGTCCGTCAGGTCCAGTTCGCAGTCGCTCTCCACGTCTACCGGGAAGGTGAGCGTATAATTGGTGTTGGAGGCCAGGGTGATCACCTGCTGGCAAATGGCCGACTGGTTACCGAACTGGTCGCTCGCCCGAAAGCGGCGGATGATCTGCCCCGATCCGCAATTGCTCAGGTTAACCACCGGGGCCAACTCGAAACCGGTGTCGGAGGCCAGGGTGCCGCAGCCGTCCAGGAAACTGACGTTGCCGAAGATCGACTGGAGGGTGGTCAAGTTCGTGGGGTCGAAATTCATGGGCAGGGTAGAGCAGCTCACCACCGCGGGCGGCGGCGTTACGCAAACGGGCGCGCTCACGTCGTTAATGCTCACCGGCACGCTACAGGTATTGCTGTTGCCGCCGGGGTCGGTGACGCGCAGCGTCACCAGAACGGTTTCGCCCACCTCGCAGCAGTAAAAGAAGACGCGGTTGGAGTAGGGGAGGAGGCCGGCGGGAAGATCGGCGCAGTCCTCCGGGTCGAAGTCGATGGAGCGGGTGATCTCGTAGGTCAGGTCGCCGCAGTTGTCCGAGCTACCCTGGTCGGCGTCCAGTGCCACGATGCTGCCCAGGCCCCCGCCGCCGAGGGAGACGGTTAGCGCATCCTCGCAGACGGCCGAGGGCGCGATCAGGTCCCGCACGATGATGGGGCACTCCTCGATGGTGCGGTTGCCGCAGTCGTCGGTGGCGATGTAGCGAATGCGGTGATTGCCCGCCCGGATGCCGGGGATGATGCGCGGCTGCGTGTCATTGGCTACCTCGCCCAGTATTTCGTCGGTTACCGTCGTATCCACCGGATTACCGAAGGCATTGAAAATAACCACCGTATCGCTGGTCACGATCTGGGTCAGCACCGAAAAACTGGAGCAGTTGTCGGACACGCTGGGATAGGCCACGTTCACGTCGGCCGTACAGTTGACCGCGCCGGTGGAGTAGATCAGCGGGTCGGGCTGTCCGTCCTCATTCAGGTCGGGTGCGCCGCAGGTCACGACGGGGTCGTCCACGTCGCCTACGCGGATGATCTGGAAAAAGGTCAGCACCTCGTTGTCGCAGTTGTTCAGCACCGTCCAGGTGCGGAAAAACTGGGTCGTCCCCCTCGCAGATCTGCGTCGGGTTACCGTCGGCGAAATTGCCCGCGAAATTGCAGTAGACCGGCTTGATCTCGAACACCCCGAACGCGCTCACCACGGCCGGATAGCCCGTCACCGCCGGCGACGGGTTGCCGTTCGGCAGGGTGGCAAACTCGCTGTCACAGGGTAGGACAAAGGTGGCCGGCGGCATCCGCACGGCGTTCATGCCGATGTTGGCCAGCGTGATCTGCTGAAAGCAGGTGTCCTTGTTACCCCGCGTGTCGGAGGCGATAAACCGGCGGTTAATCACCGTCGGTACGCAGGAGTTATTGCCGTTTACCACTTGGTCGGTAAACACGAACGGCTGCATGGACGCGCCGCAATTGTCCGTCACCACCGGCCTGCCGGTAAAGGCCAGGCTGCTGGACTGGTTGATCAGCTGCGACTCATTGCCGCAGTAGAGCGGCAGGTTGTAATCGGCATTGCCCACGGGCAGGCCGTTCACGCGGCCGCCGCTATTGCTAAAAATGGCGTAGGTAAACACCCCGCTCTCGTCGTTATCAAAGCTGGTCGTTAATAAGGTGTAGGTCATTCCCGGAATCAGTTTGGCCGTGTAGCGCACCACGCGGTTGCCGGCATCCGAGAAATAGCCGCTGCCCACCGGGATGGACCCGCCGATACCCGACAGCATCTGGCAGAGCGAAAAGCTGGTGTTCATCTCGTCCTGGTAAAGGCCGAACGCACCGCCGTTATCGTCGGCGAAAAACAACTCGAAAGTGTAATAGTCGGCCTGGTTCACCGTGATCTCGCGCAACTCGTAGGCGTGCATCCCCGCCACGGGCGAGACGGCCCCCTGGTAGCAGGAAAAATTGGTGGGGATGAACTCCGGGTCGTCGCCGTTCAGCACGCCCGTAATCAGTTGGGTGGGCTTGCTCACGTTGGCCAGTTCGGTATCGTCGGGGCAGGTGATCTCGGGCGCGGTCTCGTCCTCTACCGAAATGGTGCCGCTGCCCAGGTAATTGCCGTTGGCCGACATCACGTTCACCGGCAGGATCATGCCCGCCTGGGCCACGCCGAGCAAGTTGCCCGGCACCGGCTGGCCGTTCTGGTTGAACACCTGGATGCTAAAATCCTCGGGGCAGGGGTAAGCATCGGGTAGTAGCATGGCGGCCACGGCCTGCACCTGGCAGTCGGCGTTCAGCGTCACGTTTACCTGCGCGATCACGGCCAGGTCGGGCTGCGGGGGCACCACCACCGTGCGGCTCACGGTGCGCTCGCAGCCGGGGTCGCTCGCGCTGTTGGGCGTGGCCGTGCCGGCATCGAAGGTATAGGTCACGGTATGCGTGCCCTGCCCCAGGGTGGCGGCGTTAAAAATGGTGGCCGGTTGGCCGTTAATGCGAAACGTACCGTTACCGCCCACGCCGCCGGCACTGCCGTTCAGCGTTATCGGCGCGGTGGTCCGGCACACTTGCGCGGGCAGGCCGTTAATGACCGGGCTGGGGTAAAAACAACGTTGGCCCGCCACCGGATAAGTGTTGCCCGTCCCGTCACTAACGGTGAGGCTGAAGGCCGACTGGCCGTCCACGATTTGTCCTTCCAGGCGGTACACGCCCGGCGAAATTTCGGCAAAAGCAGTGCCGGCGGGCAGCAGCGTCGGCGCGGCCGGCGGGGCGGCACTCGTGGGGCTGTAATAGTTGTTCGCCACCGTCACCGTATAGGTCAGTCCCGGGTCGTCGGTCAGGGTCACGAACTGCCGGAACCGGCCGTTCGCCTGGTTGGTCGTGGCGTTATCCAGACACGCGCAGGCCGGTGTGCCGCCCGCTTGATCAGACAGGAAAACGGCGGGCTGCGCGTAGCAAACCGCGCCGGTCAGCAGGGCCAAGACCAGTAGCAGGAAGAAGCGGGAACGGAAAAAACCCTCCAGGCCCGGGCGGATCGCGTTCGGCTGATCGAGCTGCTCCGGCCGGCTACCGGCACGGGTCATGTTAGTAGGAGTAATGTGGGACATGTGAAATTATTTTTTGCGGTAAAGCAGGGGATGAAATCGGAATAGTAGTAGCCTCGGCGGGGCGGAGCCATGCCGTAGCGAGGAGGCCGGCGGCCGTAGTTTTTTTTCGGATCGTGATCGTTTTCTTCTGGGCGTGCCCCCGGCTAGCGCCGGGGTCGGCACCTTCCGGGCGCGGCTAACGCCTTGGTGCTACGCACTTCGGCTCCGGCGCGGGGCGATAAATCGCCCCACCCCTCCACCTCACCCTCCAGGCACCTCACGCGGGTCGGTTCAGGTAAACTGCTTTCGTTACCGGGCATACGTTCGGCCCTTCGCTCCGTGACGTTTCACGGCGATCAAGTAATTGAAAATGAATAAGTTAATCAATTGATCTTCCTCCGAAAAGAGAAGAAAGACGCGACCCTTTCCAGGCTCCACTCACTCCCAGGCAAACACCGGGCCAAGTTTGCTGTAAAAGCGTTTTAGACGTTTTAAACGTCTTTAAACGTATCTAAACGTTTAAAAAACGACTGCCACTTGCGGGCTGCCCCACCTTTGTCCCGTCGTCGGAAGTGAGGGGCAATCAGCCACTTACCCACCGCCGCACCTTCACCAATGCTCCGCTACCGGACACGAATACGGGGCATTTTAATTCATCGTTTTTTTCAATACCTTCTTATGCAAGTCCGCAATTCCGTTACCCTTCTCGGCTTCGTCGGCCAGCCCGTGGAACTCAAGTACACCAAAAACAACCAAGCCTACGTCCGCATCAGCCTCGCCACCTCCCGCTCCTGGACCGGCAAGGACGGCGAACGTCAGGAGCGCACCGACTGGCACAACTGCGTCTGCTTCGGCAAGAGTGCCGAAACCCTCGCCAAGTACGTCACTAAGGGAATGGAGCTGGCTGTTATGGGCAGCATCTCCTACAGCGACTACACCGACAGCCAGAACGTCAAGCGCAAATCCACCAGCATCCAGATTGAGGAATTCACCTTCATCGGCGACAAGAAAAAGCCCACCAACCAGCCGGCTAACCGCGTCAGCCTGGTCGCCGAACCCGCTACGGCGGAGTCCGGCGAGCCGGCTTTGCCCTTTTAGACACGCTCTTAGCGGGTAGTTAATTACCGGCCGGAGCACAAGGCGGAAAAATCCGATCCCCGCTCTCCGGCCCCCGGCCACGAAACGGCGGCCTGCTCCGGGGGAACAACGGCTTTCCGTTTACGCTGGAAGACGTTGCGGAGTGGGCCGTTTTTTGGTTTCTTTTGAGAAATTACGTATTTTGCGAAGCTTTATCGCCCTACCGACGAGTAGTGGGAAAGGACGTTGCCCCGGCAATATTTCCTTACTTTTACTCATCCTGGGGTACTGATTGCCGCGCTCTTGGAGCGGGTCTAGAATTTTTAAGAACTGAGGATCAATGAATTGAGGTTCTGGCTAAACAAAAAGTTGCGTGCATAGCGAGTTATGCAAGTCAGTTTTTGTGACGCCAAGTTCATAAATGATTAGTTCTCGGGAAGTAAAAATTTAGATATGCTCTTAACCACGTAACTTCTTCCGTCTTGTCACACTCACTTGAACCGAATCACTGGGATGTTTTTGCCGAAGCCGAACGCTACGATCGGGCCGGTGACGTCTACCATGCCGTGAAACTGTACAAGAAGGTGATCCGGCAGGTACCAGATTTTGCGCCTCCCTACCGCAAACTCGGTGCCCTCTATCGCAAGCGGCAGGAGTGGAAACCGGCCTACCACTACTGGAAAAAAGCCGTCGCTCTTCAAAACGACGATACCGAAGCCTGGTGGGAACTCGGCCTGGCCGCTACCGGCCTCGGACGTCTACGTATTTCCCGCAGCGTGTGGACTAAATTCGGCCTGCATCCCCTGCGTGATACCCACCCCGTGGGCCTGCGAATTCCCGGCATCAACGGTTTCGAAATCCTCTGGATGCAGCCCCGCGATGCCAGTCGCGGCGTGATCAGCAGTATTCCGCAGCCGGGTAGCGATTATCGTTTCCGCGATGAGGTAATCTATGACCGCCGCCGCACCGTGGGTACGCACGTCAGTGCAAAACGCCGCGTTAATATCCACGAGGCGGAGGGTTTGATCAAGCGATCCGCTTACCAGACATTTTCTTGCCTGCTACACACCACCGAAGAAGCTCCCCTGCTAAAACTGGAAGAATTGTGCCAACGCTCCGGCATCGGTTTCGAGGTCTGGTCACGCGCTTCCCGCCAGGCGACTCCCGTTAACCGCGCCGCCTTCCCGGAATACTATTCCGACCTGCTGCCTCTCCCCACCGGCCAAACGTGCGTAGTAGCGTTGGCCGCCATCCACCCTGCCCCGGTGCAGCATACGCTGAATGCCTGGCAGATCATTACCCTGGCAGATTATTCCGATCTGCGCAGCTACTGAATTGAAACGAAAATTGACCGATGTCTCTATTATGCAGGCGCGGTCAGTTGATGCTAACTAATTACTTCTATCCTTCATTACTCCCCCGGAGTTAACGCCATTCTTATGTCCGCTCGTCACCTCTATACCCTTACTACCGTGGCCACCGATCAGGAACTTGTCCACCATTTCTGCACGACACGAGATCCGCGCCCCCTCAAAATTCTCACCGATCGCCACTACGGACCGGTCCAGCACTACGTCAGCCATCGCCTCGCCGACCGGGAAGCCGTACGCGATATTACCCAGGATGTGTTCGAGCGCCTCATCTTGCTCATCCAGCGTCCCGGTTTCGTGATCCGTAACTTTCACCAACTCCTCTATACCATTGCCGCCGGTAAACTGATCGACCATTACCGCCGGATCGGTCGGGAAGAAAGCATCTCCTTATCCCAGCTTGCCGACCTAAATCCTCTGACCGATCCGCCCCATTCCTCAATTCCCGAAGATGACCCCACCCTACGCCGTCTTTTTCGCCGCTTCCCGCCGGAGCAACGCCGCTGTGCCCGTCTATTTTACCTCCACCACTATTCTTACCAGGATATTGCCGTTATCGTCGGCTGCGAAAAAAACAGGGTTCGCGCCAATCTGCAAACCGTCCGCCGCAAACTCCGCCGGGAGGCGGAAGGGAAGTTGCGGGCATAATCGTCCGCCGGCACCTACGATTGGCAAATACATGAAAATAATCCATACTTGGAATGAGGATCCACCCCCTACCCCCTGGTCCAGCCCCCTATTAATCGGACATTTCCTTGAGTTTCACGTCATGGTCAAAGAGTTGTTTAACTATATTCATCATCATGTGAGTGCAATCGCTCACCCAAGGAAGGTCCAGTCGCCGAAACGCGGCCAACGGATTGGTTCCCCGGTCACTGATAACGTGAGTCAGTTTGACCAGGGGATGCAGCTCCAGATTGCGTTTGATGAAGTCAGCCACCTCTTCGCTCAACCAATCATTTTGTACCTCCATTCCCAAGACAACCACGTCTTGCATGGTAAGAGGCGCACTACGGTAGCGGCCCGGTTGGTTGTTGACTCCCAACATCAAGAGTAACTGTTCCTTGCTGATTTGAATGCTCGCATTAATGACGGCCGTGTATTCTCCTTACAGATTTTGAGTGAATTGCAGGGAATGCAGCCCGCATCGTTTGACCCAGTGACTGATCGTTTTCCAGGACGGAGCGGGATGGTCCCAACCCATGAGTTCAGCAAAGAACGGGCTACTTGCCGCCGCGAAACGCAATGAAGCCCTTTAACCACCATGTAAACGGCGAGTGCCATCATTTGGGCGGGATAGACGCAGTTGAACGCGTTGCGGCTCGGTGATCGACTCCAGTTCTTGTATCCGCGTTCGCAGAGCCGGGATCGTGCGATCTTTCGAGCGAACCACGTCGCGCAACCGCCGAAGTTCAATCGTGCGTCTTTTTGAACGGAATCGTAAATGTTTTATCGTAGCTTTGAGTCGTGCCCGCATATATGTAGTTTCTTTGTTTCGTACCTTAAAGCTACGAAGTGTGGGCACACTATCGAAAAATAAAAAACGTGGGCAGCTTTTGCCGTCAGATTACACAGCCTACGTTGTAAAGGATTAAATTGAATCTTCAAATACAATACCCATGAGATATAAATGGATCATCAAAGCATTAACACAAAAAATAATATCATATACAAAGCACCCCGAAAAAATTAACTATTTATTTCAAAAATACATTACCAAGGGTGTTGTACTGAGTGATGAGCACTTCCGAAACAAAATAACCCATGCAAGAGACCATATCAATTATTTTCACAAATATTCTGATTCTGTAAATAATGCCCGTATCCTTGAGTTAGGAACGGGTTGGTATCCAATCGTCCCCGTTTCGATATATATATGTGATGTTGGTTCAATGGTGTCAATTGACATACAAGATTGGTTAAATGCCAATGGTGTAATAACAACTATTAAAAAATTCAAGGAATGGCACGAAAAGGGGATGATTAAAGAAATATTGCCGTTGTTAAATGAATCAAAACTGCTTAACTTGATATCGTACATTGATGATGAAGATTTCACAATTGATTCTTTTAAAAATAAAATCAACTTAGAAACTTATCTGAAAGATGCAAGAGATTTGAAATTCAATGATGGCTATTTTGATTTCATATGTTCAAATAACACGTTTGAGCATATTTATCCTGATGTCTTATCCTCAATTCTTGACGAATTTAGCCGCGTCGTAAAAAAAGGGGGCGTCATGAGTCATTTCATTGATTTATCGGATCATTTTGCACACTTCGATAATTCTATTAGCATATATAATTTTTTAAAATTTAGTGAAAAAATATGGTCTTGCATTGATAATTCCATACAGCCGCAAAATAGAATGAGGTGGCCTGAGTATATTGAATTATATAATTCTAAGGGCATAATAATATTGCATCAAGATTTTAGGGTCGGTGACATTTCAGCATTAAATTCCATCACGATAAATAATTATTTCAGTCAGTTCAAAAATTCTGAAAACGCAATTAGTCATGGCTATATAATTTCTATTGGGTAGTTTTGAATATATATTTATGAGTGCGGGACAAAGCGTCACCGGCGACCGGCCCTGACATCTCTTGAACCTGATTGATAGCTCTAAGTTGGATAGCGTCCAAGCAACTACGGGTGCTGATTTTTCTTCCGCTGGGCGGGCAGCAGGTTGTGGACGGCCGCGCCCCCGCTGACGAAGACCGGTTTTTTCCACCTGGCCAGCGCGATGCCGCGCAGGCTGATGCCGACGGAGGGTTGGAAGTACCAACTGGAACGGCCGTCGTTGGGCGGCGTGAAACTAGATGAAATGGGTAGCTGATCGGGACCGACGCGGCCGTATATGGGGTGGAGTTGGTCGATGAAAACGAGGCGGCTGAAATCGACCGATTGCTGCCCCCAGTGCAGGCCGGTGCCGAAGCGCAGATCGGCCGGGCGGCGCGAGCGGTTGCCCCGCCCGAGGGGCACGTAGGCGGCCAATAGTCCGCCGATCTGCTGGGTCTGGAGGAAGGATTCGCCCTCGCGATCCTGGAGGAAGGAGAGGCCGTAGTCGAAGATGCTACAGGGCATACTTTCTTCCAGGATAACGGCAGTGGTCTGGTAGCCGTTATCGGCCGTGGAACGCCACTGTTGTTTGCTTTTCAGGCTCAGGCTGAGGGCACCCCGGGTGCCGGTGAGGGCGGGGTTGAAGAGGGCTTCGTTGCCGTAGAAGTGCGTGAAAAAGGGATCCTGCGCGTGAAGGAAGGGCAGGCTGCACAGCAGGCAGACCACCCCCAGGAGCGGGAGTTTGTTAGTCATTGGGACGGGGAAGCGCAATAGCGCGGGAGGGGCGCACACGAAACAGAACACAAGACGCTACCCCTCTCCTCCGCGGCGGCTGGGGTTAAGGGAACTCAGACGAATAGCCGGCCCGGGGGAAAGGTCTCAAGAAATAAACACTAGTGTCATCTCAACCTGGCATTTTGCACAGCCTGTCTCGAAGGATCGCTTAGAGCGTGTCTAAAATTTTTAAGAACTGAGGATCAATGATTTATTTAAGGTTCTGACTAGATAAAAACTTGCGCGCATAGCGGGTTACGTAAGTCAGTTTTTACGACGCCAGGTTCTTAAATGATTGGTTATCAGGAAGTAAAAATTTAAACACGCTCTTAGTTAGCGAGAGAAGCAGCGCAGCTAATCCTTCGCCTCCCCACCCCTAAGGGATCATTTATGATCGAGATAAGCAACACTAGCTATTCAGTCATTGCCTGCGGTGCTTCTCCCAATCGCAAGGCGATTCTTCGAGGTCAGTCACTCAAACATTAATTACCGCAATACCGTCACCGACCCCCGTTTCCTTACCTCCCGCCCGTCCGCGAACGTCACCCGCGCATCCCAGCTATAGGCACCCTGGGGCACGGCCACGCCCTGCCGCGTGCCGTCCCAGCGACCGCTCGGCTGTCCGGAACTCAGCTCGCTGGTCAGCCAGATCAGGTTGCCGAAGGGCGAGTACACCCGCAGTTCGTAATCCTCTACGCCGCTACCGACGGCCCCCCAGATCCGGATCGCCCGGTCGCCGTAGTTGGGTGAGATCACATTGGGTACCTCGAAACTCCCGATCCACTCCGGCGCGATCGGTTTGGTGATCGTATCGGCGCAAGTGAACAGGCCGCCGTTATTAGCCGTGGCGATCAGCGTCACTTCGATCGAGCGGTTGATGTCGTACTCATGCGTGAAGTTGCCGCCCGAGGTGCCGGTGGTGCCGTCGCCCAAGTCCCAGAAAAACTCGTCGGCCTCGGGCGAGGAGAGGTTGGTGAACTCCACATCCCCAATGATCGTGGGAGATTGATCAACTACCGCACTGAAATCGGCCGTGGGTTGGCCGTAAACGGTCACCGTCACGGTATTGTCGAGCGTATCGCGGCAACGGTTGTTGTAAATGGCGATGAGCGATATCTCGTATACCCCGGCGGTATCGAATACGAATTGCTGCACCCGCCCCACCCTGGGCTGCCGGCTGGGGGCCACGTACCACTCGTACCCCACGGCCTGGGTCTCGTCGGCCGAGAGGGTCAGTACCTCGCCCGCGCACAGATCGGCGGCAGCCAGATCCACGCCGGCCGTCGGGTCTCCGAACACGTCGATCTCACTACGCACCGTATCCGCACACCCGGAAGCGGAAGTGACAATCAGTTGTACGGGGTAGATGCCCTCCATCTCGTACACATGGGTGGGCGACAGGGCCGTAGAACTCCCCCCGTCGCCAAAGGTCCACTGGTTGCTTAGGTTATCGGTTGATTCGTTGGTGAAGGTCACCGGAACGGGTGCGCCGCAATCATCGGTGCGGTTCACGCTGAAAAAGGCGTTTGGTTGCGGTCGTACCGTCACGTTCACCCTAGCGGTATCCGGGGCGCAGCCGGTGGCGGCGGTCACGATCAGCAGGATTTCGTAATTGCCCGCCGCCTCGAAAGTGTGGCTCGGCTCGGATTGACTGCTGCCCGTTCCGTCGCCGAATTCCCAGCGGTTGGTGGTCGCAAATTGACTGCTGTTCGTGAAGTTGATCGGCTCTCCCACACACACGTCGTTTGCGTCCGATCCGGCTGCGGCCACCGGTCCCTGCGCTACGCTGAACGATTGCAGGCTCGTATCCCGGCAACCGAAGGTATTCTCCACCGCTTGCCGTACCGTATAGTCGCCCACCGCCGTGGGCTGGTAAGTAATCGTTGGTCCGAAAAAGGCTTCCCCCGCCACCAGCCAGTCAACCCCCGCCGTTTGGGGAGTAGTGTTGGTGATCGTCAGCGGGGCATCGCCCAGACAGACGGTGCTACTGCTGAGCGTGAAACTACTCACGGGGTCGGGGAAAACATTGACCTGCGTAAAGGCGGTATCGCTGAAACAACCTGCCTGGTCGCGCGTGATGAGCCGCACCGTAAAGTCGCCGGCTAGAGAAAAGGTATGCGTCGGCTCGGCCAGGGTACTACCATTGCTGCCGTCACCAAAATTCCAGACGTAATTCAGCGTCCCGAAACCCGTAGAGTTATTCACGAAATTAACCGTCAGCCCCGGGCAACCGGAGGCCAGCGGGGGTCCGGCCGCGCTGGTGGGCGCATCCAGCACCGTGATTTCTTTGCTGATCACGCCCGGACAACTGGTGCCCGCCGCCGTGCCCCGGTAGGTGATGGTGTAGGTGCCCGCAGCCGCGTAGGCGTGTACGGGACTGTAGGCCGTGGAGGTGGTGCCGTCGCCGAAGTCCCACTCGCTTCCCGCAATCCCCGGCGAGTTATTGATGAACGTGATGGGCGCGTCGCGGCAGGTGGTAGTCGGAGCCGTGAAGTTGACCGTGGGAGCGGGTAAGACTTCTACCGTTACGGTATCGCTGTCGGTGCCGCAACCGGTGGCGGTCAGGATGATGGTGTGTATTCCGATGTCAGTCAGCGTGATATCGGGCCGAACGCCGCTTCCGCCGCCGGTCTGATTGCCGCCGGGACCGATAATGGTCCAACTCAGTTCCGATCCGGCGGTGCTGAATGATTCTATGGGTACCGTCAGGGGCGGACAACCGGACAGGGTATCCAGTTGGATAAAGGCGTTCACGTCGGGAGGAAAGATGCTGATGTTGCGCGTAAATGTGTCCACCCCGCACTCATTGCTCGCAATCAGGGTGATTACGTACACGGAGACAGAATCATCGGGCGTAGTATAAATTGGTAATTCCGGCACGTCGGCCGTAGAAGTTACACCGGGCAGTCCCAAATCCCAGAAAAAGTTGTCCGGGTTACCCAGCGTTACGTTGGAGACGGCCGAGGTGTAGGGCGAGCAGCCTTCATCGGATTCCAGCCCGAAGCGCGCAAACGGATAAGGACGCACCAGTACCGAATCGATGGCCCGCCGCTCTCCGCAGGCGTTACTCGCCAACTGCTCGATAAGGAAGTAGGTATCGTCCGTAATGCTGTCGAATACATAGGTGGGCGTCAGCAGGGTGTCGCCCCCGATCAGGTAGCGCACCGTCACGTTGTCGCCCGCGCTTTGATCGTTCAGTTGCAGGGTGAAGGGCGCGCAGGCATCGTCTACCGGCAGTTCAAATCCGGGTGCCGGTGACTCCGAGACGTAAACCGCACGGCTGGTGGTATCGCGGCAGCCCGCCGCCGTTTCCACAACCAGTTCGACCAGATAGGTACCCACCATCGGATAGATGTAGGTCAGTTCCTCTTCCATGCTATTGCTGCCGTCGCCCAGGTCCCACTGGTAGCTCAGACCGGTTTGGGTAGGAGCCAGGCTGAAAGATTCGTTGGTACAGACGGTATCCGGGGCAGCAAACCCGGCATCCGGCTTAGGGTTCAGGGTCAGGGTGCGGTCGCGGCAGGCGGCGCAGTCACCCAGGGAGGGGGTACTAAGGCAATAGGTGTAGGTATAGGTTTCGCCCGCCGTTAACTGGTTCAGATCCACGATTCCGGCGGGGCCGTCCGTGATGCCGGTTCCCGACCAGGTGCCGCCGCCCGGGCTGGCGCCCTCCAGCGTAAAGTCGGCCGGTCCGGCACACACTTCCACGGGGCCGCCGGCCGTCAGGCCGCCGGCGGGGTCCAGCACGGTGAGCGTCAGGTTTTCGGTTTGCTCGCAGGAGGTACCGGCGGCCGTTACGTAGGTGTACACGTAAGTGCCGCCGCCCGCCGCCTCCAGATCTACCAGTCCGGTGGCAGCATCCACGCCGGGGCCGAACCACTCGCCACCGGTCAGATTACTCTCCAGTTGCAGGCTGCCGTCATTGATGCAGGCCTCGGGCGGTGCGCTCACGGTCAGAGGGGCGGGGTCGGTCAGGTCGATGGTCAGGCTGTCGGCCACGGTGCACTCGTTGCGGGCGTACTGGTAGACGATGGTGTAGAAACCGGTGCCCAGGTTGGCCGCGTCGGCGTTAAATTCTCCCACTTCGTTGGTTCCCGGTCCCGACCAGGTCAGCAGACCCCCGGTAGAATCTACCTGGATGTCCAGCAGATCGGGCAGGAGCAGGGTTTCGGCGGTGCGGCACAGGGCCAGCGTGTCGGGTCCGCTCAGCACGGGAAGGGCTTCCACCAGCACACGGGGGCGGGCCGTTATCCGGCAACCGTTCGTGTCGTCGTAGGTGTAGGTAGGGAAGGCTTCCCCCACGCCCGCCAGCGCAGGGTCAAAGGTGCCCGCACCGGCATCGGTAATACCGGTTCCGCTCCAATTGCCGCCGCCGGGGTTGGCTGCCAGGGAGATGGGTGAGCCGTCCACGCAGATCGTCCGGTCGATCACGGTCACGGTCTGCGATTCTACCACGGTGACCGTCAGGGTTTCCAGGTTGTCGCAGGGGGTATTGTCCAGCGTGAAGGTGAGTTGGAAGGTACCCGGCCCGGCGGCCCCGGGGTCGAACAGGCCGTCCGGGGTCACGGCGGTGCCGGACCAACTGCCGTTGGTGGGCGAGGCTTCCAGTTGCACGGCATCCGAGCCGGCACACAGTACGGGCTGGGGTTGCAGGGTCACCACCTGGGTTTGGGCGATCAGCACATCGGCCGTGAACTGGAAATTACCGCACTGGCTGGTTACGTCCAGAATTACGGAGCCGCTCTCGCTAAACTCAATGGTGCCGGGATCCTCGCCGGTAGCGGTACCGGGGCTGCCGTTCTCGAACGTCCAGGTAAGCGAGGTATAGGCTCCGTTGACGGAAAAACCCAGATCGGCGGCGGTCAGGGTGGCTTGGTCGCAGGCGGCGGTGCCGTCGTTCAGGTTTACCAGGGGTGCGTCATTTACTACCAAGGTCACGGTGGCTTCGTTGTTGCAGGGCGCGTTGGGCAGGCGGTAGGTGAAATCGTAGCTCCCCGCCGCGTCTGGCACGTACCGTCCGTCGGGCGTAATGCCGTTGCCCGTCCAATTGCCGCCGGTAGGAGTGGCGGTTAGTTGCAGCGTGTCGGTAGTAGCGCAGATTTCCTCCACGGGCGCAATGGTTACCGGCTGGTCGGGTACGATCACCACGGGTACCGAAAAGGTGGGCGGATCGGGATCACAGGCACTGGCTACGGTCAGGGTAATCAGGCCGCTCTGCGTAAAGGTGACCTCTCCGAAATCTTCCCCCTCGGCGGTTTCGCGGTCGGCTCCGGTAAAGGTCCAGTTGATGGTGGTAGGGTCGCCGGTGAGGAAGAAACCCAGGTCTTCGGCCGTCAGCGTCAGGGGTCCGCAATTGGGCTGGGGTGGAAACAGGCCGTACTGGGGTACTTCCAGAATGGTCACTTCCAGTTCCTTTTCCTCCGATCCGCAGGCGTTGGTGCCGGTCAGCAACAGGGTATAGGAACCCGGCTGCTTGAAACGGACCGATATATCACTGCTTGCGGCATTCATGCTGGTGTCGGTGTAGCACCAAGCCGCCGTATCGTTGGGGGTAATGTTCCAAAAGGCGGCGGTAAACGAGTTAACCTGCGCACCGAATTCAAAAACGTCGTTCACGCAGCCCACCGAATCTGACAGGGAAAAGTCGGAATCGGGCGCTTCCACCACGGCAATGATCTGGGTCACACTGTCCACGCCGCAGGCGTTCATCACCGTCAGGGTTACCGGATACACGCCCGGTTGGTCATATTCGTGCTCGGGGTTTTCCTCGTCGCTGGTAGTGCCGTCGCCGAAGGCCCAGACAAAATTATCGGCATTACAACTGGTGTTACCGGGCGAGAAGCCGTCGGAGATGCAGACCGTGCTACTGGGCACCGTAAAGGTTGCCAGCGGCGGGTAGCGGATGGTCAGGCTGACCCCGGCCGTGCGGCAGGTCACCTTGCCGTCTTCACAAAATTTCTGCCCGATCACGCGCACGAAGAAGCCGTCCTCCGACACGTCACAGATTTCATCCGGTGCCACGGTATAGATGTGGGTAGCGGGCTGCTCGTTCTGCAAAACGGTGTCCACCGCGCCGTCACACCAGTAATAGATGTACTGGTCGAAGTTGATGCTCTGGTTTTCATCCACGGCCACGGTCACTACCTCACCGGCACAAAATTCATTGCTACCGCCCGCAGTCACGGACAGCGACACGTCGCCCAGTTCGCACTCGTTCACGTTGCAGGTCACGGGCTGGGGCACGCACTGCGCGGTGAGGCGCGGGGTCACTAGGAGGAGAGTAAGGGCAAGTAAAAGTCGTCTCATTTTCGGGATGGTTTTGGCTAAATTCTCTGGGTGTGGTTCGTGGTGTTTATACTTTGGGCGTGTCCCTCCCTGCGGTCGGGTCGGCGTCTTGCGGGCTCCCTGTCGGTCGGTGCTACGCACTCATCGCTGCCGCTAACGCCCCTCCAGGTGCCTCACGCAACCCACAGCTTTCAAAGTCGAGGACCTCCCGG
Organism: Lewinellaceae bacterium; assembly: GCA_963757435.1. GTDB lineage: Bacteria > Bacteroidota > Bacteroidia > Chitinophagales > Saprospiraceae > Neolewinella. The sequence goes on from CAVWSC010000024.1 coordinate 131,729, forward strand.
TCCGAGGTGGACGGCGTAGCCGGCCACCGTCCTTACGAGCCGCCCTAACAGTTCACTTCTCGGACCTGGAGGTACTCGACCTGAGCGGCGTGTACGAGTTCAGGTCGAGGACCTCCCGGTCCGAGGCGGGCGGCGTAGCCGGCTGCCCGTTCCACGAGCCGCCCTAACAGTTCACTTCTCGGACCTGGAGGTCCTCGACCTGAGCGGCGTGTACGAGCGGCGTGTACGAGCGGTGTGTACGAACTTAGGCCGCTTTGGCATGACACGTCTCGGACGCGGACGTCCTCGACCTGAGCGACTTGTTTTGACCTTTCCGCGTGAGGTGCCTGAAAGGGCGTTAGCGCACGTAGTGCCGAGCGATTAGCGAAGCCTGGAAGGGACCGGCCCCGGCCTTTGCCGGGGGCACGCCCATGCTCTTCAATCGACCGACGTCTCTCTTCATTTCACCCCCGTTCCCTTCTGCTGACTCACGCCGGTTTTGTACCAGATGTTCTCGTAGATCTTGTCGCGTCCGCGGCCGCCGCGGGCGGTGGGACATTTGAGGGCGTCGGAGCTGTCGTAGGAGGCGGGTTTGCCGCGCAGGCTGCAGACGGGGCTGGTGGCGAAGCTAAAGGTGGCGGTGACCTCGAAGGTGGACCCGATGAGGTTGCGCAGGCCGGAGTAGTTGTAGGAGTAGCCGAAGCCGAGGTCGAGCCGCTGCCCCCGGCCGATGAACAGGCCGGTTTCGAGGCGCATGGCGGCCCAGTTGGTGGCCGGGCCGTCGGGATGCGGGCGGGCGCGGTGGACGGACATGCCGACCGTGAAGAGTTGCGTGAAGCCGAGGTCGACGCCGGCTTCCCAGTAGGCGAGGCCGCGCTGGGTTTGAGCCACGAGGCGGGGCTGGAGGGAGAGGAAACTCCGGTTGTCGTATTGCTTGATGACGGCCTCGGCTTCGAGGTGGAAACTGTAGCGGGGAATGGTGGGCGTGCCCGTGCCGAGGATGGACCAGCTGTGCCCCCGGTCCTCACCGCCGTCGCCGCCGGTGAGGGGCAGCAGGTTGTGAACGGCCGCACCGGCGCTGACGAAGACCGGTTTTTTCCACTTGGCCAGCGCGATGCCGCGCAGGCTGACGCCCACCGAGGGTTGGAAATACCAGCTGGAGCGGCCGTCGTTGGGCGGGGTGAAACTGGATGAAATGGGTAGCTGATCGGGACCGACGCGGCCGTATTTGGGGTGGAGTTGGTCGATGAAAACGAGGCGGCTGAAATCGACCGATTGCTGCCCCCAGTGCAGGCCGGTGCCGAAGCGCAGATCCGCCGGGCGGCGCGAGCGGTTGCCCCGCCCGAGGGGTACGTAGGCGGCCAATAGTCCGCCGATCTGCTGGGTCTGGAGGAAGGATTCGCCCTCGCGATCCTGGAGGAAGGAGAGGCCGTAGTCGAAGATGCTGCAGGGCATACTTTCTTCCAGGATGACGGCAGTGGTCTGGTAGCCGTTATCGGCCGTGGAACGCCACTGTTGTTTGCTTTTCAGGCTCAGGCTGAGGGCACCCCGGGTGCCGGTGAGGGCGGGGTTGAAGAGGGCTTCGTTGCCGTAGAAGTGCGTGAAAAAGGGATCCTGCGCGTGAAGGAAGGGCAGGCTGCACAGCAGGCAGACCACCCCCAGGAGCGGGAGTTTGTTAGTCATTGGGACGGGGAAGTTGCGGGCTCAGCTTCCGTGGCGGTTGCCGCCCGGGGGCGGAACCATCAATCAGAAGTGCTAAGGTAGCTGTCACAATCCAGTCGCCCAAATATAGTGGTAATGAATAGTTGATTTATTTTAATACGTTGGAGAATGTCACGGGAAGTGAGGATGCCTGGGGTGAGATGTAGAAGACGAAGACGTGGAATGAGTCTCACGACCTCAGATGATCGTCGTCAGGAGGCGAAAGGTAAGCTGCGGGCGTGAGGGGGGGAGTAGCCTTATATCCGTTACTAATATACGGCGGCTTCCGCTACGGCGCGGGCGGCTTCCAGATCGGCAGATACACTGTTTATTTTCATGCCAATGGTAAGCAGGGCGGTTTTGCCGAGGGGGAGGCGCAGGGGCGGATTTTTCATTTGGCTGAGGTCGAAGATGGCGGCGGCGGCACGGGCGGGGTCGCCCTCCTGCTTACCGTCGACGGCCTTGATTTTGGTGCGGAAGGTGCCGGCGGTGGCGGCGTAGTCGTCGATCACGGTTTCGGCAAGGCCGAAACCGGGGAATGCCTTGAGGCCGCCGTGGGAGGAAATCTGGATAATGCGGCCGCCGCCCCGCCGGCGGAAGTGGGGCAGGAAAGCCCTTGTGACCTCTAACGCGCCGAAAAAGTTGACTTCCATTACCCGGCGGCTTTCGGTAAGGCTGGTCTCCTCGATGGCCCCGGCAAAACCGATTCCGGCGTTGTTGACCAGCACGGCAATGTCCTGATGCTCCTTGAACACGCGTTGGGTAACGGAAGCGAGGGCAGCAGTATCGGTCACGTCGAGTACGTAGGCTTGGCCCCGAGTTGCGTGGGCTGTATTGAAGGCGTTCGCTTGCTCGGTAGTGCGGAAGGTGCCGATGGCAAAATCACCCCGCTTCATGACTTCGGCGGCCAGGGCTTGACCCAGTCCGCTGGAAATACCGGTAGTCGATCACTTGCGTAGTAGCACCACCCGTTATCCAGATCACCTCGTAAAAGGTATGTTTATGGGGGTCTTCCACGGCCGGTTCGGCCATGCTCCCGAAGCGCGTAAGCGCGAAGGGCGCGGGGTGGTGGGGGCGGTTGATGAAATGACCGATGTGGTAGAAGGGGAAGGGGGCGGGCATGGGGAGGGGATAATAGCTTACCTTCACTTATCAACGAATAACCAAATATCTTCCAGAAACAAGGAGTCGATTTCCTTGATATGTTCTTTCAGTATTCGATCCGTCTTCATGTTTGGCCTGATGTCACAGTAGTATACTCCGTCCAGTGGATTCAACTTGATCGTGTAGCCCTTAAATCTTCCCGTCAGAAAAGTAGAAGCAACTTTGTAAGAACCCGCTGTTTTGCCCTTTGCCCGTTGCACATCGTTTAGGAAGACGGCAATGTGCGGCGTATCCACTTTCATCAATTTGTTATGGATCAATTTATCCGTAAACACTTTATCTATCCGGTCTTTTGATGTTGTCTTTACCGATCCGATCAGTTTTATTTCGCCGTCCATCTTTATAACCAGATCGTGTTGGTAATTCATTTTAAACAGTGCAGTGGTTTGACCACCTTCTTTGATCGGAATGCTTAAGGCTCCACTCTTGCAGTCTACACCAATTTTCTCGAACAACAACTGGATCAGCCTCTCAAATAGATCTCCGTTCACCTTTCTTGCCCGGTTCGATGCACCGGGCGGAAGGGCATCCAGGGCCGCACCGATTGCCTGTTGGAGGGAGTAAATTGTTTTAATTAAAATCTGGCTGTTCTCCACGTTTTTTGGCACGTCACGAATATTGGCCATAATGGACCTGAAAGAATTCAGGGAGGCGGCAATAGTGCCGATATCATGGAAGAGATTGGCATTTATCGGCCTGGAGACCCGGTACTGAAATTCCTGTGAGTATTGAAAGAAGCGATAGTGCTGTTCATTTTCACAAACTATGGTTGCTTGTAAATTGTCGCGTTTTGAAATAAACAATACGAAATGTTGGCAAAACCCGTAATAATCCTCCAGCGAAATAAAATTACTTTTGTTAGCCGCATACTCGGCCATTCCTCTTAGCTCGCCCTTCATCTAATTGATTTGCGTCGTTTCATGTTTTTGTGGTCTTCGGCGATCCATTCCTGAACTGTTTTGGGAGGGATCTTTTCGATCCTTTCGATAGCGTAACGAATGTATTCGTCGGATTGATCGCATCCCAGCCACTTTCTTCCCAGTTGTTCGCTTACCACGGCGGTGGTGCCGGAACCCAAAAATGGATCAAGTATAATATCTCCCGGTTGGCTGGAAGCCAAAACTATTTTACGCAATAACTCTTCCGGCTTTTGGGTAGGATGGGGTGTTTTTTCGTTCATGCCATTACAAGTGGTAGGGATCTCAATTACGTCTTTCGGTTTAGCCCCATTGGGGTGAGGTGTCCAAATGTAGCCGTTTTTTCCACTATTTTCTTCCGTTCCGTACTGACTGGATTTTGCCTGGGGGTGAGTTGGATACTTTAAGGTATGCTCGGAATAAGGAATTCTTATATCGTCGACATTCAGTCTGGTTTTTTTGTTCTTTCTAAAATGAAGAATGCTTTCGTGCGACCTTCCCCAGTCGTTACTCAAGTTTGCCTTATTTTTATAATGCCACACAATCCAGCGACATTTTTTAAAAAATTTCATTGCCGGATGTTTTATATCGGCAAGTATCTCAGAGAATCCACAAACATACAATGTTCCGTCTTTTTTCAATACCCGATGAGCCGCCTCAATCCATTCCAGTGACCAATTGATATACATTTCCATGGTTTCCCATGAATCCCAATCAGCTTTTTTAATATTATAGGGAGGGTCGGCAAATATTAAATCTACGGATTCAGATTCCAGTTGGTTCAACCATTTTATACTATCTCCGTGAAATATCTTTCCATTGGGGTGAGTGTATATTTCAATCGGTTCGTCCCGACAGCCTTCCTGTAAATTGCCGTTTATTTGTCCCTTCGGTTTATAAATATTCGGGAACAGTACCTGAGCATTATTCATCGTAAACTATTTGCCGCAATATACAAACAATTTGTTAGGGAAATTGAAGGAGTGAGCTTTCAGACTCAAATAAATTTTCTTCCCTCCCCCCCCCGCGTGAGGTGCCTGGACAGGGCGGGGCACCGGCCCCGCAGCCCGCAGGGCCGAGCGAACAGCGAGCTGGGAAGGGACCGGCCCCGAGGCGTTAGCCGAGGGGACACGCCCGTACGCTGATGAGTTAGTGGGTGGTCTGTAATAGTAGTAGTTTGCCCGGCAAAAGCCGGAGTACGACTCCTTCCCCGCTACCATCCGAACGCGTCTCACTCCTTGCACCTCGAAGGATCGCTTTATGATCAAGAGAAGCAGCGCAGCTAATCCTTGCCTACTCCAGCGTGTCCTTCATCGTTCGTTGCGATAAGTAGCTGCGCCAGCGCTCCAGTACTACCTGAAAATCATCCGGCAGGTCGCTATCGAAGAAGAGGCGTTCGCCGCTGCGGGGGTGGATGAAGCCAAGGCTTTTGGCGTGCAGGGCCTGACGCGGGATCATGGCGAGGGTGTTATCGACAAACGAGCGGTATTTGCTGTACACGGTGCCCTTGACGATGCGGTCGCCGCCGTAGCGTTCGTCGTTGAACAGGGGGTGGCCGATGCTCTGCATATGGACGCGGATCTGGTGCGTGCGGCCGGTTTCGAGTTTGAGTTCGATGAGGCTGACGTAGTAGAGCGGCTCGATGGTGCGGTAGTGCGTGACGGCGTTTTTACCGTCTTCGCCTTCGGAGAAGGTGGTGTAATTGGTGCGGTGGCGGGGGTCGCGGCCCACGTTTTTGTCTACGCTGCCGGCGGCCGGTTCGGGTTCGCCCCAGCAGATGGCCTGGTAGGTGCGGTCGATGCTGTGGTCGAAGAACTGCTTGGCGAGGTGGGTCATCGTAAAGTCGTTTTTGGCGATGACGAGTAGGCCGGAGGTGTCCTTGTCGATGCGGTGCACGAGGCCGACGCGGTTGGGGTCGTTGCCCTGCATGACGGGCAGTTTGTCGAAGTGAAAAGCCAGGGCGTTGACCAGTGTGCCGTCGGGGTTGCCCACGCCGGGGTGGACCACCATGCCGGGCGGTTTGTAGACGATGAGGACGTCGTCGTCCTCGTAGCGGATGTCGAGCGGAATGTCCTGCGGGCGCAGGCCGTCGCCATCGCCGGGTGGCTTGGGCACCACCACGCTGATGTGCTGGCCGGGCTTGATCTTATGGTTGGCCTTGATGCCCTCGCCGTCTACCAGCACCGATCCGGCCTTGATGGCATTCTGGATGCGGTTGCGGCTGACTTTGGGCAGGCGGTCGTGCAAAAATTTATCCAGCCGGAGCGGCGATTGCTTGGGGTCTACGCGGATATCGAGCGTCTCGTAGAGGTCGTCTTCGTGGTCGTCGGTGTCGGGGGCGTGCTGGTCTTCGCTCATGGTGCTGCGGTTGGGCTTTTCTGAATGGATGCTAACACCAGTTTGGCGGGGATAGTTGGCCCTGTCTGCGTTAGTGACAAGCGTAGCGCAGCAAACGTTGATTGCCTAGTTCGATCTCTCCCGCCGGGGAAAAGCCGTTTTTTTCCAGTACACGGATGGAAGCTACGTTATCCGGCAGTACGTGCGCGATCAGTTGCATCGCCCCCTGGGTTCGTGCCTTGCCGATGAGCAAGCGCACCAGTTCGGTACCCAGGCCCCGGCCCCGCGCCGCGGGTGCCAGGGTGTAGCCGATCTCCACGCGGCCCAGCACGTCGGGCGGACCCTTAAAGCTGGCGTTGCCGATGATCTCATTATCGTGGACCACTAATAGGGGGCGGTACCAATTGCCAGTCGGGTCGTTCGCAGTGCAAAGACTCAACTTGTGCCTGAATTCGTCGCGCGGCTCCAGTGCGCCGGGCAGGGGAGGAAAGGTCTCAAAAATGGCAGAATGGAAGAATGGAAGGGTATTCAAGGATTGAGGGGTGCTAATGATTGAAGGGTATTCAAGGATTGAGGGATTGAGGGAATGAAGGATTGAAGGTTGCCCAATGATCCAATGATCCAATGACTGACCTCGAAGAATCGCTTTGCGATTGGGAAAAGCACCGCAGGTAATCCAAAGTACAAAAATACCAGCGGCGCAGCCGCCTACAAAAGTACGGCGCAGCCACAACGCCGCAATTCCTATCTTTCCCCCATGGAACCAACCACCTTCGGACTACTCTCCCTCCTGCCGCCCGTAGCGGCCATCGTTCTCGCCATCGTCACGCGGCAGGTATTTGCCTCCTTGCTGGTGGGCATCTTCATGGGCTACCTGCTCATCGTGGGCGGCAACCCTTTTTATGCGTTTCTTGAAACGTTGCAGGGGCTGGTCGAGGTGTTCGGCGATGCGGGAAATACGCGCACCATCATGTTTTGCGCCCTGGTGGGCGGCCTCATCGTGTTCATGCAGCGCTCGGGCGGCGTGGCGGGCTTCATCGTCTACATCGAACGGCGGCTGGCCCGCTACGAGGGGCGCACCGACGACCGGGGGCGCATCGTGGTGCAGCTGTTCGCCTGGCTCACCGGGGCACTCATTTTTGTAGAGTCCAGCATCTCCGTGCTTACCGTCGGCACGCTCTACCGGCCGCTGTTCGACAAGCTCGGCATCAGCCGCGAAAAACTGGCCTACATCGCCGACTCTTCCTCCGCGCCCAGTAGCATCCTCATTCCGTTCAACGGCTGGGGGGCGTTCATCATGGTATTGCTGGCGGCCGAGGGGTTTGCCAACCCCTTTAGCACCATGATCCGTGCGCTGGGCTACAACTTCTACGGCTTCCTGGCCCTCTTCCTCGTGCCGGTCGTCATCCTCACCCGCCGCGATTTCGGCCCCATGGCCGCCGCCGAGCGGCGGGTGCGCGAAACCGGTGCCCTGCTCAACCCCGGTGCCACGCCCGTGGTGGACGAAGAACTGACCAGCATCCAGACCAAGCCCGGGGTCTCGCCCCGCGCTTTCAACATGCTGCTGCCCATCGTGGTCATGGTCGTCCTCATGCCCGTCATGCTCGCCTACACTGGCTGGGGTCCCGCCGCCGAGGCCGACCCCACGGCCGCCGGTTTCGGCAAACTTTTTCTGGCCATCGGCAACGGTTCCGGCTCCACGGCGGTGCTATCGGCCGTCAGCCTCTCGCTGCTCGTTTCCATGGCCGCCTACCTGGCGCAGGGCATCTTCCGCCTCAACGAAATGATCGACCTCGTCATCAAGGGCATCGCCGGTCTCATCCCCCTCGCGCTGCTCATGCTGCTCGCCTTCGCCATCGGCACCATCTGCAAAAAGATCGGCACCGGTGATTACGTGGCCGGCGTGGCCCGGGAGTGGCTATCGCCCGGCCTGGTACCCTTCATCGTTTTCGTGGTTACCTGCTTCATCGCCTTCAGCACCGGCTCCAGCTGGGGTACGTTCGCCATCATGATCCCCATCGCCGTGCCGATGGCGCGGGACATGGACGCCAACGTGCTGATGGCCATCTCGGCCGTGCTCGGTGGCGGCGTATTCGGGGATCACTGCTCGCCCATCAGCGACACCACCATCCTGTCCTCCATGGCCTCCTCCACCGACCACATCGACCACGTGAAGACGCAGCTGCCCTACGCGCTGGTGGCGGGGGGCATCGCGGCTTTGGGTTATTTGCTGTTGGGGGAGTTCTTTTAGGGTAGGGCGTGGCCCCGCCTGCCGGCGGGGTCGGGCTATCCGGCACTCTCTTCCCTGCGGGGCAAATTGCATGCGCCGGGCGGGCTTCGCCCTGCGGCGAATGCAATTCGCCCCTACGGTTCGTTCAGACAACGCCTCCTATCCCTCACGCGGGCGGGGGCGAGAAACGTCGGGTTCGAACCGGCGGCCGTTCCGCCGAGTCCCGTAGAAATTTGTGAACTGAGCACCCCGGCAAATTTAGAAAGCTCGTTAACCGTGTACGTATTGGTAGAATAATTGAATAAGGATAGCTCATCATAACCGGCTTATAATTACCGCGTGAGGCACCTGGAAGGCCGCCGCCGCGGGCAGGGCTTGCCCTGCCCGCGGCGGCGGGTGCGCTAGCACGGAGCGACAGCGAACCCTGGAAGACGCCGACCCCGCCCCGAGGCGGGGGCACGCCCAAAACTTTAACTAAAACACGTAAAATATTTTCTCCACGCTATGTTACCCGGACTTATCTTTGTAGGGCCGAATCGGTGGGGTGACAGCTCCCCGGAAGAGGCCCCGTCGCGGCTGTCTCCCTCCGGCCGGATGGGTACTAAGAGCGTGTCTAAATTTTTACTTCCTGAGAACCAAGCATTTGAGAACCTGGCGTCATAAAAACTGACTTACGTAACCCGCTATGCGCGCAATTTTTTATCTAGCCAGAACCTCAAATCATTAATTCTCAGTTCTTAAAAATTTTAGACACGCTCTAAAATCTCTTCCCCCGAAACGGCTAAGGAGGTTAGCCCGACCGGACCCTTTTTTCCCATTAACGATGATGAAGCACCTTACTCTTCTGTTCCTCTGCCTGCTTGCCGCGGGCGTGGGGAAGGCGCAGGACGTTAAAGTTATTTCCCTGCCCTCCAATGACTTAATTTACGTGCCCGGTGAAGATCGCATTTACGCGGCTACCCCCGGCGGCGGTGAAAACGGCAACAGCCTGTGTGTGATCGACCCCTATTTCGGGACGTTGGAGCAGTGCTATTTCGTGGGCAGCGAACCCAGGACCCTGGCGATCTCCGACGACGGGGCCTACATTTATGTGGGGTTGGCCGGTGCGCCTTTGGTGGTGCGATTTAACGTGGCTACCAAGGAGGTGGACCAGACTTTCGGGCTGGGTACCGATCCGATATTTGGGCCGAACTACGCCAGGGAAATCGAGGTGCTGCCGGGCAGCCCCAACTCCATTGCGGTGGCACGCTTTTCACCTAATTTTTATCCGTATAGTCACGGCGTGGCGGTGTACGATAACGGGCAGCCGCGCACTCTTGCCACTCCGGATACGGCGGCCAGTAATTCACTGGCATTCGCCGGTCCCGGTAACCAATTGTACGGGTTGGATACGGATAATTATTCGTATAACTTATACCCTCTGCTAATCACGGCAAATGGCGTGGTGAACGGCCCCGCTAATGCAGGATTGATAGACGGAAGTTTTGCAACCATCGAGGGCCAGGGGAATTTTATTTATTCCAGCACCGGAAGAAAGATAAGTGTGGCGGGTCCGGATCCCATGCTAGTGGGCACTTATACCCTGGGTGATTATTACCGATCTGGCGTACATCCCGCGCCGGACTCCAACGTGGTATATTTTGTAACCACCACTTATGGCAGTGAATACAATCTGCAGACCTTCAATAAGACTACTTTCAATAAAATCGGGACGGTTGCCATCACCGCTCCGAGCGGAAACTCTGACAACGCGATCAAGTTGGTTGGCTGGGGCGGCAGTGGTAAACTGGCTTTCCGTACAGATCAATCGGTGGTGATCATGCGTAACTGCACCTCGCAGGCGGCCGCTCCGGTGCTGACCGCCCCGGCTGCCGGTTGCTATGGTACGGAACTGACCCTGACGGCACCCACCGGCTACAGTGCTTATAGTTGGTCTAACGGTGCTAGCGGACAATCGGTCACGCTCACCGATATTACGGAAATCAGCGTGCGGGTAGCCGATTCACTGGGCTGTTTGGGCCAACCTTCCAATACGGTGGTGGTGCCGTTCGAGTATCCCAACTATTATGCACCGGATGTTTATGTGGACGGTGGCGGAACCGTTATCTGCCAGGGGGGCAGTATCACGCTTCAGGTTAATTATGCTTACGGTCCGGTACTGTGGTCTACGGGAGCCACCACGCCAACGATTGAGGTTACTACGGCGGGTGCTTATTCAGTGGCTAGCTCAACGGAAGGCGGCTGCTTGTCTCCTTTCTCCGCCCCGTATGTCATTACGCAAAGCGACGAGCCGCAGCCGGAGCAGCCGGTTATCGACGTGATGGGTAGCACGATGCTGTGTTCCAACGATGTTGTCGAATTGAGTGCGCCTCCGGGTTTTGCCCGGTATGAGTGGAGCGACGGTCAGCAAACTCCTTCCATTATCGTGTCGTACGAAAGTAATTTACGGGTACGGGTCGGTACCGAAGGGGGCTGCGTGAGTGAATGGTCGGAACCGGTTCAGGTTTGGATTACTTACGTTAACCAGCCCTATATCTACCCGTTCAACGGCCTGCTTTATGCCGAAAACTATGGCGGACTCAACGAATGGTTCCTGAACGGTCTACCGGTTGCCGGCGATAGTTCCAGCTACTATCAGCCGACGGAAACCGGTGTATATACCGTACGGACGGTACTGAACGGTTGTACGTCACCCGTTTCCCCGCCTTACTTCTATACGCTCACCGGCGTGAAGGAAACGGTGGCCGCCGGCGGCATTGCGGTCTATCCCAATCCCGTGAGCCAAATACTGCGCATCGGTTACGATGCCGCCCGGGTGGGTGCGGCCACCCTGCTGGTGACTGACTTAAGCGGCCGCGAGATTAGCCGTATGCCCCTGACGGATCGGGTGGACCTAAGCCGGCTGGCCGGGGGCGTGTATGTGGTGCGGGTACTGGGCGAAGACCGGCGGGTGCTGTTTACGGAGCGGGTGGTGAAGTTGTAGGGATTGCACCTTAGAGCGTGTCTAAATTTTTACTTCCTGATAACCAAGCATTTAAGAACCTGGCGTTGTAAAAACTGACTTACGTAACCCGCTATGCGCGCACCACGAAGTAGCCGCGAAGCGAATTTTTTATCTAGCCAGAACCTTAACCACGAAGTAGCCGCGAAGCGAATCATTGAACCTCAGTTCTTAAAAATTTTTAGACACGCTCTAAGGTTTTTTTTGCGATAACGCATAAATTATATAACGAAGACTTGGGTGCAACAGAACGGTGTGGGACCGGACACTCGGCTGCCGGACAGTCCATCATTTCAAAATTATCTTTCTGTACATTTCCGAAGGCATTAATCCCAACTCCATTCTTCTATACTCTAAGCTGTCCAATCCTTGTACGGGACCCAGTTCAGCTATGTTGTTAGCTTTGTCCACTTTGATATATTGCGTGCCATACAGTTGTGGCTCACCGTTATTCACAAGCACGCGGTCATAAAAATAGGCATAGTCCTGTTTACTTAAATCACCATCGAAGGCCATTCTTTTTACATGCTTTAATTGTTCGCGTTGCCATTGTGGATCGCTATCGCTATGTTGTATAATCAGAAATACTGCTCGCATCGCGTCTCCGCTTACCGTTTTAGCACTTGGATAGCCATTAGCTGATATAGTTTGTTTCAACAGATCGATGTTAGCTTGTTGAATTAAATTCGCATCTTGTTGTTTTAATTCCACTGTATCAATGCCGTATTTAACCATCATATTGTTCAATACATTACCCCTGATGAATTGATCATTAAAATAGGCAATTTCAAGTTGCCTAGTCAAAGTAGTATCAAGGTCATCCTCTTTTTTAGAAAAATTACAATCAGGACATTTGTCGCTCAATGACACATCCATTTTACAGCAGAGGACGCGTCTTCTTTCATCGGGTAATCTTGCTAATAAAGCATCTATTTTTTCTTTACTGTTCGAAATCTTATACATCATCATTCCATGATGAATAAAATTGTTGTCTACCAACTCCAGGTCTTGCTGAATTAGTAATTCAAATTTCTCTACGGCCGATTCATTTTTGCCGTCATAACTGTCATCAAACATCGACCATCCCAGTTTCCACCTTTCTAGATCATCCTGACTGGTTGATGATTGCGTGGGTAGGGGGCTTTCACATTGGAACACTAGAAATAGTGTCAAAATTATGGTGACGGCTTTCATGATTTTAGATGGATTTTTGAACATATTCATACTGTGGCTACTGTATTTGGTTGAAATGATGGCTATGGTTGGTAATCGTACATGACTTAATCTTACCTGTTGAAAATCAATGGTTCGGAAAGAATAAAATACAACTAAAACTAAGAAAATTTGGTAAGATCCTGAGAAGTTAGATTTTGTGATTACAACATTACTCCATCCAACGACCCATGTGAAACGAGCCGTGAACTCACCGCAAATATACTATGCCTGATGGGCGGAATGAACAAGAAGTGGCAAGAATTCATCCTTCATCTTTTTTTCCTGTTACGGGTGTTGCCGGCAAGGCATAATTTTTTGCCGGCGGTTACCAATACGAATACTCCATCCGCGACCACCTCGGCAACACCCGCCTCACCTTCGCCGATAAGAACGGCAATAACGTGGTGGACATCACGAACAACCCCGTGACGAATGAGATTCTACAAGAGAACCACTACTCGCCCTTCGGCCTGGAACTTCAGTACGCCTGGATGAACGATGCGGCACTGGATACGCGTTATCGGTACAATGGTAAGGAGGCGCAGGAAGACTTCGGCTTGGGAATGATTGACTACGAGGCGCGGTTTTATGACCCGGCGATTGCGCGTTGGGGCGGGGTGGATGCGCTGGGGGAAGACCCCAACCAAATTGATAAGTCTCCCTATGCATATGCGTGGAACAATCCTATAAGGTATGATGACCCCGATGGGAACTGCCCAAATTGTGCAGCAGCCGGGCTTGGAGCCGTTGTTGGAGGATTTTTAGGAGGGGCATCGAACTCGGCAGGCAGCTTGTTACCGACGGGAAAGTGTCAAATTGGAGTGCCGTGCGAGGGAATGCCCTGCAGGGTGCGATCACTGGTGGTGCTGCGGGATTTACGGGCGGTGCTTCGCTTCTCGTAACCGCTGCAGTTGCTGGAACTGCAAATGTCGCCGGAGGCACTTTAAATAGGGCCATTCAAGGACAAGAAACGACCGTAACTGATGTTGCAATTGATGCTACCCTTGGTGCTGGTATCGGTGCGGGAGGTAAATTGGTGGGTAATGCTGTAAGCAATGCAACGAACAATCTATCAAACGCTGGAAAAGGCAAGTTAGGTGAGGCTCTCACAACTGTTAAATATGGTTCTCAGGGGTACAAGGATTTAGGGAAGGTAAAAGTCCCCACAGGCCAAACCACTGCTACGGGAAAAGTGCAAAATGCCATTTATGATCACAATATGAAAAGCGTCGTAACGGGCAAGCAGCTAACTGTTGAAAGTAAATTTAACACGAGTGGACTGACTGGCAATCAAAAAGCTGCAGCGGGCAACGTATCTACGCCCGGTGGATTGATTGTAAATCGTACGACAAGTAGTGGAGTGGGAAGAGCAGTAGGAGCAGCAACATCAGGGGTAGGAGCTGGAATTGCAACACAAAAAAACAAAACTAGAGAATGACACAACTCGAAAGCTCATCAGAGCATAAACAACTCAAAATACGCAATGAAATATTTTTGACCAAAGGAGTACCCGCCTTACAAGAAAAAGGGTTCAAAAAATCTCCTTTTTCTTCTGCTTGGTATGGCAAAGATGACTCAGGTGATTATATCTATGAACTGTGTAAACTCACCAATGATTCAATCTTGCAAATGATGACGGTTGAAATTGTTGAAGAAGATAAGTGGATAAAATTATTTTTAAATATTTTTAATCTTCAGCCAGATGTAAAAAACATATTAGATTTAGAGGGGTGTAACGGCCTGAAATATCATCTTCCTCCCAATAGCTTTTCTAAAATGCGATTAAGAGTGGATGACATAAAAGGAATTCCATTATTCAACTATCAGTTCATGTTTGGTGGGCACCAATTAAAGTCATTTAATTCAGAAACTACGATGAAAAGAAGAATTATTGAATTAGAAAATATAATTGAAAAAGATTTAACGAATCTGGAATCATTCATTAAAAAATGGTATGAGATTTATCATGTAAATATTGTCGATTGGGAGGGGAATCTGGTAATTTAGAGTACGAATACTCCATTCGCGACCACCTCGGCAACACCCGCCTCACCTTCGCCGATAAGAACGGCAATAACGTGGTGGACATCACGAACAACCCCGTGACGAATGAGATTCTACAAGAGAACCACTACACGCCCTTCGGCCTGGAACTTCAGTACGCCTGGATGAACGATGCGGCACTGGATACGTGCTACCGGTACCCATTCCTCAAAATTGGAAAAAGCAAAGCAATCTCCTTCATCGACCGGCAGAAGCAACGTTAGAGCGTGTCTAAATTTTTACTTCCTGAGAACCAAGCATTTAAGAACCTGGCGTCGTAAAAACTGACTTACGTAACCCGCTATGCGCGCAAGTTTTTATCTAGCCAGAACCTTAAATCATTGATCCTCAGTTCTTAAAAATTTTAGACACGCTCTTAACTCACGATTATCACGCTATACTCATCCCCTACTACTCCACCACCGTCACCTTCAGCATATTCGTCCGCAAGCGGTGGGTCATGGGCATACTGCCGGTATTGACGATCATGTCGCCATCTACCACGCGCTGTTTTTTCTTGAGCAAGTTAGTGATGTCTTCGATCGTCTCGTCGGTGCCCTGGAAGCCATTGTAGTAATAGCAGCGTACCCCCCAACAGAGGTTGAGGGTGCTGAGCATATGGGGCCGGTCGGAGAACATATAGATCTTGGCGGCGGGCCGGAAGCTGGATAGTTTAAAAGCGGTATAGCCCGAAGTCGTGAGTCCGACGATGGCCCGCGCACCGATGCCTTCCGCCGTGGCGACGGCCGAGGAGCACACCACGTCTGAGACGAAGGTGCCGCTCCTGGAGTTGGATTTGGGGCGCTTCTCTACGATCGAATACTCTTTTTCCGCTTCGGTAATGATGCGGTTCATGGCCTGCACAACTAGTACGGGGTGCGCGCCCACCGAAGTTTCGCCACTCAACATGACGGCATCGGTACCATCCAGTACGGCATTGGCCACGTCGGTTACTTCGGCGCGGGTGGGACTGGGGTTGGTGATCATGCTGTCCATCATTTGCGTGGCCACGATAACGGGGCGCGCGCGCTGGATGCACTTGCGGATGATCATTTTCTGGAGGAGCGGCAGTTGCTCGATCGGCATCTCGATGCCCAGGTCGCCGCGGGCGACCATGATGGCGTTGCTGTGCTTGATGATCTTGTCGATCCGCTCGATGGCTTCCGGCTTCTCGATCTTGGAGATGATCTTGGCGGGGTGGCCCACGGCGTCGATCCGGCCGCGCAGATCGCGTAGGTCTTTCGGGTGGCGGACAAACGACAGCGCAATCCAGTGGACCGGTTGGGTAAGGATATACTCCAGGTCGATCAGGTCCTTTTTAGTCAGGCTGGGCAGGCTGATGTTGGTATTGGGCAGGTTGACACCCTTGTTACTTTTAAGTACGCCGCCGAAGAGTGTTTTCAACCTCACGGTGTCCTCGCCATTGGTTTCGACCACCTCAAATTCTAATTTACCGTCGTCTACCAGTACTTTTTCGCCAACGGTTACGTCGCGGGCGAACTGAGGGTAGCTCATGTAAACGCGCTCGGCGTTGCCGACGCATTTTTCGTTGACCATCGTGATAATCTGGCCGGCCTCCAGCGGCAAGCCCTCGCCCTCCATTTTGCCCACCCGTAGCTTGGGACCCTGCAAATCCGCCAGGATGGAGACGTGCAGTTGGTGTTCCTCATTGATGCGCGTGAGGTGATTGATCACTGTGCCATGGTCCTCGTGCGAACCGTGGCTAAAATTGAGGCGAAAAACGTCTACACCCTCGCGGGCCAGTTCGAGCAGTTGCTCGAAGGAGCTGCAGGCGGGGCCTACGGTGGCGACAATCTTGGTATTCTGGTGGTCAACGACTTTCATGGCGGTGGTTTTGATCGGGTGGGGTAGTGCTTCCCAGGCTTAGTGTACAAAGTACAATAATACGGGCAAAACCCCATTGCTAGGGAGCATTGACGAAAAATAGCGGCCTAATGACTGATTAGTAGGAGCAATCGGGGGGGGATAGCTTGATTAAGGAGGTGAGTTTTCTCAAGGATTCCCCCCGGTCCCTCAAAGGCGGGAGGTTCTTTTATCAAGGGGGTCAGTCATTCGTACTTTTATTTAGACACGCTCTTAGCCACTCCACCATTGGCTTCGCGTGAGGGATGGGAGGCGTTGTTTGAACGAAATGAAGGGGCGCATGTCCATGCGCCCTGAATGGAGAGAGTGCCGGACAGCCCGACCCGGCCGGTAGGCCGGGGCACGCCCCAAAAAAAACGCGCCTAATCCACTTGGTCTAGTACATCGGCAAACTGCTCCCTAACCGATACATTGGAGCGGGGATAAATGGAAAAATAAACTGCCGCCGGCAAGCTATAGCTACACCGCGATGATAAAGTATTCTACGGTTAAGATTGTAGGTTGAGAATCATAGAAAATGAGACCGAGTAGTAGAAATAGGAGTAGTGCCAGTAGGGTAGAAAAAATTATCAGGCTCAGTTTAAAATTTACGGTGTTACCAGTGGTCTTATTTATGTTACGGCCGATTAGTAAAAGGAGCGCGAAATTAGGAATGGATAGGACAAAGCTGATTAAGAGGACTACAGCTGCGATGTAGAAAAATTCTTCAATAGAAACACTGCTAAGTACCCATTCCCGCTGAATTAATCCGTAGGCTACGAGCGCGATTGCAGGGCCGGCAAAGAGCGAGCCGACCCACGCCCGCAGACAGTGGATGAATATTTCACGATTGGTGAAGAGTGAAGTGGAGATGTGATCGATCATCGGGTCATTAATAGGGGTAAAGTGAAAAGTGCCGCTCACCGTCCTAATCCATAGCGATCGATCAGATACACCAAGGACCCCATGGCCGCGCCGCCCAAATGTAGTTCTCGCTCATTGACCGCTTCCAGACGGTCTGCGGCGGTGTGGTGGTAATCGAAGTAACGCTGCGAATCAGGATTGAGTCCGAGTAGTAAACCGCCCTGGGATTTGAGGCCGCCGATATCCGCGCCCGAGCCGCCGGATTTAAAGGTGAGATCATAGGGGCTGAGGACGTCCTCCCAGGCATTGAGTCGCTGGAGGTAGGGGATGAACACGTCTTCGCGGGCCTCGGCGGTAAAGCCGCGCGGGATGAAACCGCCCCGGTCGGATTCGATGGCGGCGAGGTGAAATTCTCGGGCCGAATCGCTTGCGGCCCAGTAGGCGCGGCCGCCGGCGAGGCCGTTTTCCTCGTTCATGAAGAGCACCACGCGCAGGGTGCGGCGCGGGCGGTAACCGAGTCGGCGCAGCACGTCCCATGCCTGGAGGGCCTGTACGCAGCCGGCCCCGTCGTCGTGGGCACCCTGGCTGACATCCCAGCTGTCGAGGTGGCCGCCGGTGAGGATAATCTCGTCGGGGAACTCGCTGCCGCGCACCTCGCCGATGACGTTGAAGGTCTGGACGGGCGAGCGGTTACGGCTGGTGTTGCGGAGATAGATGCGCAGGTTGCCGCCGTCGGTGAGGAGCTGGTGCATCAGGTCGGCGGCGCGGGTGCTGACGGCCAGGGCGGGTATTTGCTGCGATTCGTCCTCATAGCGGAGGGTGCCGGTGTGGGGGACGTCGTCGGTTTTGGTCGTCATGCTGCGCACCAGCACTGCGACCGCGCCGTATTTAGCCGCGCGCGACGCGCCGAAGACCCGCTGATCGACCGCGCCGCCGTAGGCGGCAAAGGTGTTGAGTTGGGTGGCGTCGAGGGGGCGGTTGAAGAAGACGATCTTGCCCCGTACGCCGGCCGTGCCCAGTTTATCCACCTCGTCCAGGCTGCGCACTTCCACTACTTCGGCCGTGAGTCCGGCGGGGCCGGTGCCGATGGAATTACCCAGGGCCAGGGCGGGCAATTCGCGGGTGCCGACGCGGTCGTTGTTGACGATGCGCACCTGTTCGGATTCGCCCCGATCCCAGCGGGGGGCGGTGCAGGGCTGGAGGTAAACGGTATCGAAACCCAACTCGTCCTGCATCAGCTGGTACATGGTCTGCACGGCCGCCGCCGCGCCGGGGCTGCCGGCCAGGCGGCCGCCCACGTCCTGGGTCAGGATTTCCAGCCAGCCATAGGCGCGGCCCTGTGTGAGGGCGGTATCGTGGATGGATTTGATGAAGAAAGCATCTTCCGAACTGGTCTCCTGCGCCCCTATTCCCGCACAAATTAACCCTAAAGCAATTACGAAAATGAGTTTTTTTACGACGGCTGAGCTACTCGCAAGAGAAATAGTGGACGGCATGTGGAGCAATTTTAGAAGAATTAGAAAAGAGAAATGGACACACGAAGTCGAGTTACGAGACTTTCAGTAAGTAGTGAAACCGTCTTTAATTCGGCAGATGGCGAAATTACGAAATAACAAGCCGCTAGCGGTGCTGTATCTTCCGTGTAGGTACAAAAGTGCAAAACAAATGATTTGCCCCCACCGGCCGTACAAAGCGACTAAAAATCGGCCGATTTTCCAAATCCCTCTTCCACGGGGCCGACAAAATTAGGTGAGGGACTAATGGTACTATTTACAATAAGGGGGTATATTTGCATGGCAAGTCATCCGAACGACCTTCGGTGTCTTGCCCGACTTAATTTGGTTTTATTTGGTTAGGGCTGAGGTGGTGCTGTGGTGGCGCTACCTCTTTTTTTTTCAAGGGCAGAAAGATTAGCTACGCTGCTTCTTTCGATGATAAACGATCTTTCGAGGTGAAGAAATGAGGGTTGGATCAAATGTCAACTCTCCCCCTCAGGGAGTTAGAGGTAGGGTCGCGCGGCTCAGTACGAGCCAAGAAACGTCACCCCCTCCTCTGGGGAGGGGCCGGGGGATAGGTCCCAAGAAACAGAACGCAAAACGTCACCCCTCCCCCTGGGGAGGGGCCGGGGGAGAGGTCCCAAAAACAGAACGCAAAACGTCACCCCTCTCCCGAGGAGAGGGGCCGGGGGTGAGGCCCAGAAACAGAACGCAAAACGTCACCCCTCTCCCGAGGAGAGGGGCCGGGGGTGAGGGCGCGCGGCGCAGTACGAGCCAAAAAACGTCACCCCTCCCCCCGGGGAGGGGCCGGGGGAGAGGTCCAAAAAACAGAACGCAAAACGTCACCCCTCTCCCCTGGGGAGGGGCCGGGGGAGAGGTCCCAAGAAGCAAGCGTAAACCTTATCCATATTCAAACACATTTCACCCCTTCCCCCTTAAACCACTCCCACCTTCTCCCCCGTATACAACGGAAACGCCTGCATGTGCGCGTGTACTTCAGCGCGGGTACGGTCCATTAGCTCCTCATTGTCAACATCCCGGATAATGGCGTCGATCCACGCCACGGTCCGGCGGCAATCTTCGGGCGTAAACCCACGCGTCGTGACGGCGGCCGTGCCGATACGAATACCGCTGGTGACCATGGGCGATTTTTGGTCGAAGGGCACCATATTCTTGTTCAGGGTGATCTCGGCCCGGCCCAGTGCTTCCTCGGCTTGTTTGCCGGTTACGTCCTTGTTACTCAGGTCGATCAGCATGCTGTGGTTATCCGTGCCGCCGCTGATGATGGTATAGCCGCGCTCCACCAGTGCCTCGGCCATGGCCCGCGCATTTTCGATCACGCGGCGACCGTAATCCTTCCATTCCGGCTGCAATATCTCGTAAAACGCCTGGGCCTTGGCCGCAATCACGTGCTCCAGCGGGCCGCCCTGCATGCCGGGGAAAACTCCGGAGTTGAGGATGCTCGACATCTTGATCGGCGTTCCTTTTTTGGTGGTGCGGCCCCAGGGGTTGACAAAATCCTTGCCCATCATAATGATGCCGCCGCGCGGACCGCGCAGGGTCTTGTGCGTGGTGCTGGTGACAATGTGGCAGTGGGGGAGGGGATCATTGAGCAATCCGGCGGCAATGAGACCGGCGGGGTGGGCAATATCGGCCAGCAGCAGGGCACCTACCTCATCGGCAATCTCGCGGAAGCGGGCGTAATCCCAGTCGCGGCTGTAAGCCGAGGCCCCGCAGATGATCAGTTTGGGCTGTACCTCGCGGGCGCGGGCGGCCACCTTATCCATATCCACCCGGCCGGTATCCGCCTCCACGCCGTAGAAGTGCGGCTTGAAGTGCTTGCCCGAAAAATTAACCCGCGACCCGTGGCTGAGGTGCCCGCCGTGGCTGAGGTCGAAGCCCAAGGATCGGGTCGCCCGGCTGGAGGCAGGCCAGGAAAACGGCCGCATTAGCCTGTGCGCCCGAGTGGGGTTGCACGTTGGCATATTCCGCGCCGAAGATTTCCTTCAGCCGGTCGATGGCCAGTTGTTCCACCCGGTCCACCACCTCGCAGCCGCCGTAGTAGCGCTTGCCGGGATAGCCCTCGGCGTACTTATTGGTAAGCGGGCTGCCCATGGCCTCGATAACGTAGGCCGAGGTAAAATTCTCCGATGCGATCAGCTCGATGCCGTTGCGCTGGCGGTTGGTTTCCTGTTCGATGAGGTCGAATACAAGGGGGTCGCGGGTCATGGCGGAAGGATTGAATGGCGGGGTAAACGGCCGGTTTGATAGTTAGAGCCACTAAAACCGTGACGCGGAAAAAGTGTTGCGTCTAAAGTTCGTACCTTACTTTACAGTTATAGTAGTCTTAGCGGGCCGCAAAGTTACAATATTAGCGGCGGGTCCGGCATTTAATGAGTGCCTTTTCCGAGGCCGCCCTTCACCTTATATTTACCACTCAGTTCCCCGTTCATGCGCATTCCGGCCCGTTCCCTCGTCCTCCTTTACCGGCCGTTTGTAGGGGTGTTGTTATTATTTTTGGCCGTTGCCCCGGACCTCTCCGCCCGCAACGTCCGCCTGCGGGCCGTCTGGAATGACGACCCCGCCACCACCATGACCATCGGTTTCCAGCAGGTCAGCGGCCGCGATGCCCGCCTCTATTACGACGTGATCGACCAGCAGACCAACATCGGCGGCTACCGTTTCGTGGAGCGGCCGCAACGTACCGAATTGGCCCACGGTATGCAGACGCACTTCGTGCGCCTCAAAGGATTGCAGCCCAACACCGTTTACTACTTCGTGCTGGTGGACAGCGAGGGTACCTCCAAGCGCTACTCCTTCCAGACCTCGCCCGTGGGGCCGGATGCACGCCTGAGCGTCGTCGCCGGCGGCGACAGCCGCAACAACCGCGCCGCCCGCTGCGACGCCAATGCGGCGGTAAGCAAACTGCGGCCCACGGTGGTCCTCTTCGGCGGCGACATGACCGTGCAGGACGAACCCACCGAGTGGGAAGAATGGCTGGACGACTGGCAGCTTACCATTTCCGGCGACGGCCGCATTTATCCCCTCATCGTGGCCCGGGGCAATCACGAGCGGACCAACCAGACGGTCTACGACCTGTTCGATACCGCCGGCCCCGAAATCTATTACGCCATGACGCTGGGCGGCAACCTGCTGCGCATCTATACCCTCAATACCCTCATCCCCGCAGGCGGCTCCCAGGCCCGCTGGCTGGAGCAGGACCTGAGCCGTAATACCGACGTGATCTGGAAAATCGCGCAGTACCATCACACCATGCGCCCCCACACCACCGGCAAACCAGAACGCGACGACCTGGTGGATGCCTGGGCCGACCTCTTCTACCAGTACGGCGTAAACGTGGCCGTGGAGAGCGACGTACACGTGGTAAAGACAACCTGGCCCATCCGCCCCAGCCGCGAACCCGGCAGCGACATGGGTTTCATCCGCGATGATGCCGCCGGCACCGTCTTTGTCGGCGAAGGCTGCTGGGGCGCCCCCCTGCGCGACAACAACGACGACAAAAGCTGGACCCGCAACAGCGGCCGCTTCAACCAGTTCAAGTGGATGTTCGTAGACGCCGGCCGCCTGGAACTCCGCACCGTCATGACCGATGGTGCTTCCCGTCTGGCCGAAGTCAGTCCCGCCAACATCTTCGTCGCTCCCCCCGGCCTCCAACTCTGGGAACCCAGCAACGGTGCCGTCGTCACCTTATATAATCGCCAGGCCACCGGCAGCCGCCCCATCGCCGCCTCGCCCGGTCGGCCGCCCGCCGGCTACGGCACCCGCCCCGAAGCGGTCATCGCGCCGCCCGCCACGCCGCCCGGCTACGCACCGTCTCCCGCTTCCACCGTGCGTCCCGGCCCGCCCGATGCGCCCCAACCCGGCCCCGGTTTCGGCCGCGATTCCCCCCCGCCCGCCGTTCAGGGAGAATCGCGCATGATCCCCGTCGATAACTTCAACCGCCTGGAGTTGCCCTACCGCCTCAGCCGCGGCGGCGATGTGGAAATTATCATCCTCAACGCCGCCATGCGCCCCATTCGCCGCTTCCCCTTCCCCCGCCAGGGCCCCGGCCCCTACTCGCCCCGCCTAGACCTTAGCGAACTCCCCTCCGGCACTTTCGAGGTCATCGTCAAGTGCGATGGAGAGCTGATCGGCAAGTTCCGTACGCGTAGGTAATAGGGAGTTTCGCCCATACTTTTGTAGGCGGCTGTGCCCCTAATAATTTACCCGCAGTAACCGTCGCAAGCTACTCGGAGTTAGTACTTTATAACTCAACTTGCACTTACGTTTTTCCCGCCCCCCCCGCAGCGGCTGGGGTTACCACGAAGTAGCCGCGAAGCGAACGGGACCCAGCCGATCAGCCGGGCCGGGGGGGCGGGAATGTCATACGAGCCACGCCCCGTCACCCCTCCCTCCTGGGCAGGGGCCGGGGGAGGGGGAAAATGTGGTACGAGCCAATAAACGTCACCCCTCCCCCCTGGGGAGGGGCCGGGGGAGAGGTCCAATAAACAGAACGCAAAACGTCACCCCTCTCCCGAGGAGAGGGGCCGGGGGTGAGGGGAAACGGCGTCATACGAGCCACGCCCCATCACCCCGCCCCCCCGCGGCGGGGCCGGGGGTGAGGGGAAACGGCGTCATACGAGCCACGCCCCATCACCCCGCCCCCCCGCGGAGGGGCCGGGGGAGAGGTCCAATAAACAGAACGCAAAACGTCACCCCTCTCCCGAGGAGGTGTAGTTTACCCACAAGTGCTTTTTTTGTTGTAGTAGGTAAACCACTTCACCATGATTGGCCGACTTTGCCATTTTTACAGCACTGATTGCTTCGACTTGGGCGACCAACGATTGAATGCCCGAGCTTGCAAGATATTGGATCAACTCAGCACCACTGATTTGCAGAAAGGATTTCCACGCATCTTTGCGCAGCCCGCTCAACTCAAGGCTTTCTATCGTTTCGTCAATAACTCGCGTATTCAAGTTGATTCCATTATCGCCGGTAGCCGTTGTGCTCTTACTCGTTACTTCAATCAGCGATTACGGGATGTGCCATCCGTTGGAGAGCACCCCGTCTTACTGCCCTGCTATCAAGACACTTCCTTTATCGACTATACGGACCGCTTTCACGTTCAGTTAGGACGAACCCAGGATAAAAGTAAGCGAGAAAACTCAGCCCTGCTGCACACACTCATCTGCTGCAACGAAAAGGGCACCCCCGTAGGCATTTTACACCAGAACTTCTTTGTGCGTTCAACCCAAATTGATCCCCGGGCCGCACCTCACTACCGCCGCCCTTTCGCCGAACGGGAGAGCTATAAATGGGTGCGTGGGCTGGACGACGTACAACGATGGGCCGGCCAACTGGACCGGCCCGTCCGCCCCGTCATTATTGCCGACCGCGAGGCCGATTCGATCGATGTCATCACCGCCCATCAGCAACGTGGTCTTGACTTCATCATCCGTTCCAAGGCGGACCGCAACGTAAGTCAGACGCGGGACTACGCTAAACTGCACGAAGCCATGCGTCATTCCTCGTCTCTTAAACAAGGGGTGGTAAAGCGTCGGCTACATTGCCGGTCCGCTAAACGGTACTACCAGGCAGACTGCATCGTGCGACATGGCTCGGTTCAACTGACAACGGCAGGACAACGGGTTAACGTAGTGTACCTGCGCGAGCTGCTGGAAAGCCGGGATGACGACAAAGTTCAAGGCCCGCCCGCCGAGTGGTTTTTACTTACCTCACTGCCGAGTGAGCAACTGGATCAAGCCGTCCAACAGCTTGATCTATATACCCAAAGATGGCCCGTCACCGAAGATTTTCACAAGGTTCTTAAAACGGGTGCGCGCATTGAACATCGACAGTTCGAGAGCCGGGAAGGACTGGCCAATACTTGTGCCTTGCTTAGCGTGACGGCGGTGCGCATTTTGGGCTTGCGCTATCTGGCCGAACAGCAACCTGATACACCTATTACTCAGACGGCTTGGGGGCGGGAGAAACGTATTGAAAGAGTGATGGATAGACTGGACGCTAAGTACCTTACGCCACGAGATCGAGATTTTTCAAAACCGCGAACCGTCAAACGGCTGTTGCAAATTATGGCGCGCATGGGCGGGCACCAAGGCTACGCACAAAAGGGTAGACCGGGCTGGCAGACGCTGTGGCTCGGCGATCAGGACTTAGTCATGATCCTTGACGTTTTAGATGAATTTTGACTTGTGGGTAAACTACACCTCCCGAGGAGAGGGGCCGGGGGTGAGGGGAAACGGCGTCATACGAGCCACGCCCCGTCACCCCTCTCCCGAGGAGAGGGGCCGGGGGTGAGGGGAAACGGCGTCATACGAGCCACGCCCCGTCACCCCCTCCCCCCTGGGGAGGGGCCGGGGGAGAGGTCCAATAAACAGAACGCAAAACGTCACCCCTCTCCGCTAGCCATACCGGAGATAAAGGCGCAGGGCGTGTCCCCTCCCAAAGGTCGGGGCCGGGCCGTCCGGCACTCTCTCCGCTGCGCTCCGTTCAAACAACGCCTCCCACCCCTCACGCAATTAAACACGAATAAATTAATAATTAAAAAGGGTACCCCAAACCCAACTGAAACGCAATATCCCGCAACCGGAAACTATCGAAACGATTCCAGTAATCTGCCTCCTTCACGCTGCCGTCGGGTGCCCGCTCACTGGGGAAGGGGCGGCGCAACTGGAGGCCCATATCGAGGCGGAAGATGAAGTAGGATAGGTCGAAGCGCAGCCCGAAACCGCCGCCCACGGCGATCTGGCGGTAAAAGGGTTGGTGCACGAAATTATCTCCTCCGCAGATTTCCGTCCGCTTGGATAGCAGGAACTGTGAGCCGCAACGGGTAGAATCGCGCCGGCGGGTCCAAACATTACCGGCGTCTACGAATAGGGCACCTTTGAGCGGACCGATGAGCGGGAAGCGGTATTCCAGGTTTCCTTCCAGCAGGATGTCACCCGTCTGGAAGCGGCGCTGGGCATTGATTGTGGTCAGGGAGGTGGAATCCAGCAGGCCGCCGGGACCGAGGCCGCGGGGTGCCCAGGAGCGCATGGAATTGGCCCCGCCCACCCAGAATTGTTTGACGTAAGGCACGTCTTCCGCAAAGCCGAAGGGAAGGGCCAAACCGAGGTTGATCCGGGTAACCATGCTGCGTTCGGGGGTGAAGGATTTGGTGTAGCGAACGTCGGCCTCCAGCAGCACGTATTGCGCAAATATAGCCGAGTCACGGGGTGTCCATTCTTCCTCGCGGTTGCGAAAATCGTTGGAGAGGGAGTTAGCGGCCCAGATTTCCGCGCCCGCCACCTCGGCGCGGGCGTCGATGAAGATGGATTGCCCCCGCCGGTTGGGGCGGCCATTGCGAATGTAGTCAATGTCGCGCAGCAGAAAGCTGAGGAAGTACTGCTCCCCGAAACTGCGGGCCAGGAAGGGGTTGCCGGCCAGGATGTCCTCGAATTGCTTTTCGGTGGTCGGCCGCAGTACGTCTACGGCCAGGTGATTGATGCGGTAACTCGAAGTGGCCGATTTTTTAAAGTCGTAGCCGAAGCGGGCGTTGAATTGATTGTAACTGTAGAAATCCCGGATCAACAGGTATTCATAGGCCAGGCTAAAGCGGGTGTTGGCCTTTTCGCGCAGGGCGGTGTAGAAATCCTCGTTCAGCAGGTGCCGGTCCTTTGAAAACGGAATACCGTAGAGCCACCGGTAAACACCCCAATCCAGGAAGCGGGGCAGGTAGAGCGTGGCCTGGGCGGCCAGATCGACGGTATTGAAAAAAGAGGTGGTGTCGCGCGCCAGGCCCACGGGATTTACCTCCACGCCACCGCGTAGGCTGGTGGTCAGCAGCTCCGCGCCCCGGAAGAGGTTGCGGTTGCTGAAGGTGGGGCTGAGGCTGAGGCCGATCAGGTTGTTGGCCGTACCGGCAATGCTGCGGTTGGTGTAGTTGAGGTCGAAGTCGACGCCGACTTCCATTTTGGAATTGGGCGTAAGCTGGATCAGAAAGTCGATCGTCTCCGGTTCGGTTTCCGAGATGCGCTGGGTAATGCGGACGAAGCGGTAGATGCCCAGCCCGGAGAGCTGGCGGTTCGTTTTCTCAAAGTCCAGCAGGCGGTAGGTCCGGCCGGGCCGCAGGAAAACGTTGCTGACCAGGGTAGGGATCTTTACCCGTGGGCGGGCGGCGCGGTAGCGCAGTTGGATGCCTTCGACGGTGGTGTCTACGGCGATGGGCAGGTCGGGATTGAGGGCATCGTAATCGGGCAACACGGTTACCGTCCCGATCCGGTAGCGGCGGTGAATGCTGTCGCGGGCGGGCGGCAGTACCTCCAGGTAGAGGTCGGCGTAGCCGGACCGGCGCGTGGTGTCCACGTCCATCCGCCCGAAGGCTGAGGTAGTAAAGAAGGCGTAGCCCTGGTTTTGGAAGTAGGTGGCCAGCCGCTTTTTCTCCTGCTCGTAGACATTGAGGTTGAGCGGTCCGTTGGTCTTGAGCAGGCTGCCGGAGCGGGCCAGTTCCAGCAGGCTATCGACGGCGGGCTGCTGGGTGGAGTAGTGGAGGCTGTCGATGTAGTACTGGCGTTTCGGCTCCACGTAATAGGTGACCTCGGCCCGCTGCTTGCGCTCTTCCTCTTCATAAAAGGTTTCGGCGTCGAAGTAGCCGCGGTAGCGGAGGTAAGTCCGCATGTTATCCGCCGATACCTGGCTGAGGCTATCGCGGTAGATGGTCGGCGGCTCGCCGATGCTGTTGCGCAGGAAGCGGTCGATGCTGGTGGTGTCCTTGGCCTTGCTGTTGGCCAGGTAGATGTACTCGCGGGGGAAGAGGAAAAAAATGTTGGTGTTGGGGTCCTGCTTTTCGAGGGTGCTGAGTTCGTAGAGCAGATCGCTACGGTTTTTGACCTTCTTCTGGTCCATCTTGATGGTCGAATCGACGAGCAGCGACTGGTCGTCCGCCAGAAATTTGGTACTATTGCACGAACAGAGGCCCAGCACGACCAGGCAGGCCGCCACGCCGGCGGCAGCCGAGAGCGAGTGGGTCGGTAGAAGAAGGGAGCGCATGAGCCTGAGTACCAACGAGAGTAAATTTGTGCGGAGCCTGCGACTGAAGAAGTTCCGGCAAAAGTATAATAATTTCACCGTGGAGGGGGATAAGATGGTCCGCGAACTGGCGGGCCAAAACCGCTACCCCGTCCAAACGATCTATGCCCTGCCGGACTGGCCCGCCACCGCCCCGGAATGTGCCGCCCTGCCGACGGTTATCGTCACCGAGCGAGAGCTGGCCCAACTCAGCCAACTCAGCACGCCCAACGCCGTCCTGGCCGTGGTGGCCGCCCCGCCGCCGCCTGTCTTACCTAACGATCTGGACCGCCGCTTTAGCCTTTACCTCGACGGCCTCCAGGTGCCCGCTAACCTCGGGGCCATCCTCCGCGTGGCCGACTGGTTCGGCTTCGCCGACGTTATCCTCGGCCCCGGCACGGTAGACCCCTATGCCGCTAAATCGGTGCAGGCGGGCATGGGTTCGTTCCTGCGCCTAAACCTCTACCAGGCCGAGCTTGCGGAAGTCAACGCCCGTTTCCCTGCTTACCCAATTTACGGGGCCGACATGGCGGGCCGCAGCATCTTCGACCTCTCTGCCGAGGAACGCCCCGCCGCCGCCTGCCTGGTTATCGGTTCCGAAGGCCCCGGCGTCCGCCCCGAAACCCGTGAGTTGGTAACTGAATGGGTCAGCGTGCCCCGCGCCCCCGGCCGGGAGACGGAGAGCCTGAATGCCGCCGTGGCGGCGGGGGTGCTGGTGAGTGTGTTGGCGAGTGGGGGGAGGTAAGAAACCTTAGCTTTCATCGAAGCAGCCTGTGATATCGTCCTTGGTTTAGCTTTAATAACGCAATGGGTGGAGCGGGGAAGGACAACCATTTTGAGGAAGCAGATGCTGTTACTACCTTCTGAAACTCTGTTGACGATTGTCATCAACGTTCAAAACAGAGTAGCTTGCAAGGATACCGGCTCCTGAATGCTTTTTCCAAATGTGATCCAATCAGCATAGGTCAAATGCGCTAGTTCCGTTTGCGCGGAGTTGAAATCTGAGTTTTCAAAGGCATGATTCAGGTCAATGCGCATCAGAATTTCTTTGTTTATTGATCGCTTGGAATCCGAAAAGACAATTGATTGCAAGAAACCCTGAACGGGAGGTGAATTCAATAAGTAGGTGGCGATTTCCGCACTTTCCCGGCGGTCAAAACCGATAAAATAGCAGGTGTCGTCTAGCATCAAAGGTTTTCCTTGCAGCGGCTCCAAAAAGGTAAAAGATGTACTCTTGTAGAGTCCTGATATAGCGACTTTATAATCCTTGAAAGAATACTTACCAATGCCGAAAATTGAAAACCTGGGTTTACCTACATATATGGATGATTTCCTCTGGTCAAAATAAGCACCGTGTTTATTTAAATAGGCATAGGTTAGGGGATAGTCGCCGGCAATATGGTCAGTGCTTTGGCCGATTTTCTTTTGCGTAACAATGGTATACTTTCTACAGGGAGTGGTGGTAGTTGATTTTAGGTCCGAGCTTTTTAGCAAGCCATGGATCAGATCCGGTTCGAGGGAGATGGTATCCCCCCTTCCATTCGTATAATTCGCCCCGTCTTTTTCGAGTTCCATTATTTTGGAGCAATCGTGTTTCATTCCGGAGCGCCAGGTAAAGGGGGATTTACCGTCTAAGTGCTTGTTATGGCGGTAATCTTCTACCGAAGAGACAAATTTATTGCCAATCCAGCCGAATTGCACCCCTTCCTTCCCGGTATAGAAATCATACTCGGTGCAGATATAGGCGGGGTCGCTATTTAGTCGGCCAATGTATAGGGCGGCATTGACATTAACATCAAATTCTTTTTTGGCATCGATCACGAATTTTTTGTGCTCGCCTAGTAAATAATTAGTTCGTGCTTGATTTTTCACCAAATTTTTGATCACCAAACTTTTGATTAGGAATGCAATGCTTCCCCGGTGTGCCTGAAAGAATTCGATCAGTTTGACTAGAATTGCCTCGCCGAGGTCAAAATTACTCTTCCCAGTCAGTGCGTCAAGGCCGCTGGAGAGTTTCCGGCTATTTTTTATGGGTAAATTATTAGAATTGAGGGTTCCGAGTTCAGCATTGGTGATCCAGGGTGGGTTGCCAATTAGTAGCAGTTTAAGTTGGCGGGTAGACTCAGACAATGTGTGAAAATCGTAATGAAACACATCCGCCTGAATGATGTCTATCGTTATAACCGATCGTCTCTTATTTTTTAAGTAAAAGTTGAGTATCCTAAGCTTCGTTTCCCATACGTAAGGCTCGTGGATTTCTATCCCGATAATCTTTTTTAATGTTTTTATAGTTTTAAGAGCCGCTAAAATGAAGTTCCCCCTGCCACAAGTGGGTTCGATCAGCAACTCGAACCCACGATCATATTTCTTGACCAGGTTAACGCAATCTTTTGCCAACTTTTTACCGGTCTGATAGTCTCCAAATTGCCTGCGGTGATTTACAATTGTCTCCTCGCTGTTGTTGTTCAACCGCTTTTTAAGGGCAGCTAAATCTGCTTCGCCCCGAAAGAAATCATTAACCCCGCAACTATTTTTTAACAGCGCATTGGCTCGATCAACGGTTGTCAAGCTATCCAGATTAGACTTTAGGTAGCAACTTGCGAGATTGGAAATGGGGGTCAAATTCACGGGTAAGAATTTTGCTTGCACCAAAGATAACAAATTAGCTCGAAACCATCAGATAAAAACAAAACCGTTAGAAATCCTTGATCATTTCACGGATTTTAGCCATTTTCACCTCTTCCTTGCCCATGAATTTCTCGTAGGCAACCCTCATTCCTCGCAAAAATTCCCGGCGCGTTTGCGTGGGATCAATCTCCAACGGTTTGTAAAGTTGGATGACCCCCCAGCCCTGGGCCTCGATAGTCAGGCAACTCCATTTGATGTGCTCCGCTTTGACGAGACCGGAATCCTAAACGTGAAGTAGGCCCGTAGCCGATTTTTTGTAGTCGATGAACAAAAAATACATCTCGTTGGCCTCGGATTTCTTCCACCACTGGATCAATCGCTTGGCTGACATGATATTCGGGGAGTAGTTCTTTTTATCTACGTTGTTGCTCTTGACATTCACCGGAAGATGGAGCTTACCATCCAGTAGAAAGTCCCCGATTGACTTCCTGGTCCGTTTAGCTTCGGCATTGTATTTTTTGGCAACCTCTAATTCGATAGACTTGTAGTCATCCACGGTCATAAGAAAGGATTTGAATTTTTGCAGTTCTAACGTCCGCGTGAGGTGCCTGAAGGGGCGTTAGCGCACGCAGTGCCGAGCGATCAGCGAAGCCCGCAAGGCACCGACCCCGGCCCGCAAGGGGCGGGGGCACGCCCGAACTCAGTAGGTAGTACGTAATTGGGTAGTACGTAGTATGGCGGTTCTTATACAATCTCCATGCTTCGTTTTCCCCCTGCCCCCAAAAGGGGTTCTGTATAGCAGGGAGGACCTTCAAGTTCCCCCTGCCCCCAAAGGGGGTTCTGTATAGCAGGGAGGACCTTCAATCCTACAACCCCGCCTCCAAACTCGCGATCTTCGCCAAACTATCCGCGCGCTTTTGCCGCTCGTGCTCCACCACGGCCGCCGGGGCACTGGAGGTGAAGCGCTCGTTGGCCAGCTTTTTCTCCACGCCGGCCAGGAAACCGCGCAGGCGCGTGAGTTCGGCCTCGATCTTGGCGCGCTCGGCCTCGGTGTCGATCTCTTCTTCCAGGGTGAGGTAGAAAGTTGGCGTTGCCCACCAGGAAACTGACGCTGTTGGCCGGTTCCTCGCTCACCACGTCCAGCGATTCCAGATGGGCCAGGCGGATGATAGTGTCGCGCAGGCCGGGGCGGCCCAGGAGGGAACGGACGGCGGGTGAGTCCTCGGCGGCCAGGGGCAATGGATCGCGCATCTTGATGCCGCGCGAATTGCGGACCTCGCGCACGCCCTGCACGGCCTGCTGCAAGCGCTCGAAATCGGCGATCAAATCCTTATCGAAACTGCCGGCGGCGGGCCAGGTGCTCACCACGCAATCCTCGCCGGGGGCGCGGTCCTTCAGTTGGTGCCAGATCTCCTCGGTCACAAAGGGCATGAAGGGGTGCAACAGCGTCATCATGCGGCCGAACAGGTCGATCGTCCGGTCGTAGGTGGCGCGGCTCAGTTTGCCTTCCGGCTTGATGACCTCCAGGTACCAGGAGCAGAAATCGCCCCAAATAAACTTGTAGAGCGTCATCAGGCTCTCGCTCAGGCGGTAGGTCTTGAACTGCTCGTCCAGTTCGGCCACCGTCTGGGCCAGGCGCGACTCCAGCCAGTCGGCGGCCGTGGTCTCGGTGGGCGTGGCGGGGGCGTCGTCGTCCAGCTCGAAGCCCTTGATCAGGCGCAGAGCGTTCCAGAGCTTGTTGCAGAACTTGCTGCCCTGCTCGCACAGCTTACTTTCGTTGAGGACCTGCTTGGTCTCCGGGTCGATGGGCGCATCGAACACGATGTCGTTGCCCGCCGCCGCGCTACTCAGCATCCCGAACCGCACGCCGTCGGCACCGTATTTGTCCAGCAGTTCCAGCGCATCGGGGCTGTTGCCCAGTGATTTTGACATCTTCTGCCGCTTCTCGTCGCGCACCATACCCGTGAAGTAAACGTCCTTGAAGGGGAAGGCACCCTTGTCGCGGATCACGTCCTCGCCCAGCAGTTCGGGCGCGAATTCGTAGCCGGCCATCACCATGCGGGCCACCCAGAAAAACATGATGTCCCAGCCCGTCACCAGGGCCGAGGTGGGGTAGTAGTAGCGCAATTCTTCGGGCGTGTCGAAGCCGTCAAAAACCGACATCGGCCACAGCCAACTGCTGAACCAAGTGTCCAGCACATCCTCGTCCTGTTGCAGGTCGCTGAGTTGCAGTTGCGGCTTGCCCAGGCGGGTGCGGGCCTCGGCCAGGGCCTCCTCGGCCGTTTCGGCCACGAACACTTCCTCGCCGTGGTACCAGGCCGGTATCCGCTGGCCCCACCACAGCTGGCGGCTGATGCACCAGTCGCGCACCGCCTCGGGGCGCAGCCAGCTGTTCAGCATATTCACCATATTCTCGGGGTGAAATTTCACCTCGCCCGAGCGCACGGCCTCCAGTGCCTGGGCGGAGAAGTCGTCCATCCGCAAAAACCACTGCAGCGTCAGGCGGGGTTCCACCACGCTGTTGGTCCGCTCCGACCGGCCGATGCGGGTGCGGTACTGCTCGGTCTCCACCAGGTAGTCGCGCTCCTTCAGCAACTTCACTATTTCCTTGCGGGCGGCAAAGCGGTCCATGCCCACGGCGTAGCCGGCCGCCTCGTTCATCGTGCCGTCGGCATTGATGATGTCGATCACGTCCAGGCCGTACTTCTCGCCCAGGGCGTAGTCGTTCGGGTCGTGGGCGGGGGTGATCTTCAGCGCGCCCGATCCGAACTCGGGGTCCACGTAATCGTCACAGATAATGGGAATCACGCGGTCCACCAGCGGCACCACCACCTGGCGGCCGTGCAGGTGCGCGTAGCGCTTATCGGTGGGGTGCACCGCCAGGCCGGTATCGGCCATGATCGTCTCGGGCCGC
This sequence comes from Lewinellaceae bacterium, assembly GCA_963757435.1. Taxonomy (GTDB): domain Bacteria; phylum Bacteroidota; class Bacteroidia; order Chitinophagales; family Saprospiraceae; genus Neolewinella. The sequence continues at coordinate 165,147 of CAVWSC010000024.1, forward strand.
TGCGTGGCAATGGTCACGTAGGTGTCGTCCGTCCCCTCCACGCGGTAGCGCACGTGGTAGAGGGCCGAGTTTTCGTCCTCGTGCAGCACCTCCTCATTCGACAGCACGGTCTGCGCCTCGGGGTCCCAGTTGGTCATGCGCAGGCCGCGGTACAGCTTGTCCTTCTTGTACAGGTTCACGAACGTCTTGATCACGGCCCGGTACAGGCTGTCCTCCAGCGTAAAGCGGGTCCGCTCCCAGTCACACGACGCCCCCAGCTTCTTCAGTTGCTCCAGGATCAGCCCGCCATACTCTTCCTTCCACTCCCAGGCATGCTTCAAAAACTCCTCGCGGCCCAGTTCGGCCTTGGTCAGCCCCCGCTCCCGCAGGCGGCGCACCACTTTGGCCTCGGTCGCAATGCTGGCGTGGTCCGTCCCCGGCACCCAGCAGGCATTCTTCCCGTCCAGCCGCGCCTTGCGGATCAGGATGTCCTGGATCGTATTGTTCAGCATATGCCCCATATGCAACACGCCCGTCACGTTGGGCGGCGGGATAACGACGGTATAGGGTTCCCGCTCGTCGGGGGTCGAATGAAAATAATTTTGGTCCAGCCAGTGCTGGTACCACTTATCCTCGGTGTCCTGGGCGGAGTAGGTCTTGGCTAAATCCATGGGGTGCGGTCTTAAATTGGGCTCGAAGATAGGGAATGCGTAAGTGAGTGGGGGAGGGGAGCGTGAATTTGGCTCCGGGCCGGTCTCTTTAGTTGGGCGTGCCCCCGTCCCTGCGCTTCGCTCCGGGCCGGCGTCGGTCCCCTGCGGGCTTCGGCATTCGCCTCGGCACTGCGTGCGCTATCGCCCCTCCGGTCACCTCACGCGGGTGCGCGACTACCATTTTAGCAAATGATCTATTTGGTGGACCAACCCGCAAATGCTGTTGTACCCGGGTCTTGCCGTTATATGCTTCAAGTTTCATTACGGGAAATCCCTTAGGTGACTCAAGACACGCTCCAAGCTCGGGGTATTTTAAATAGGTAGTCCTTGTGCATTTTGGGTGGGATTCTCTCAAACCTCCATATTCCTTGCTTTATGATGCTGCCGCCTCCCTTCGCGTGAGGTGTGTGGAAGGTGAGGGCGTAGCCCGAAGCCCGCAGGGCCAAGCCGCTAGGCGCGCCTGGAAGGCACCGACCCCGACCCGTAGCGAAGCGCAGGGGAGGGGGCACGCCCTAACACCCTACCGCTCCACCTCTAACCTGACGCCCCGGTAGTAATCCACCCGCTCGATCCGGTAACCGGCGTTCTCCAATTGAGTAACGGCCCGGTCCACCCGTTCGTAGTGTCGCTCTACCGTGAGTAGGCTGAAAATCAGGGTGAGCCGCGGCGACTTCCGGTAAAGTTGCAGAAAATCAGTTAGGTCGCCGTCCCGTACATCCTCAAAAATCGGGTAGCCCCGGTGGAGAGAGGTAATGGGGTGAATGGTGGCGTAATATACTACCGGACCCGTGGCCCCGCCGTCCGCAAAGACCGGGGCTGCGGTATAATGCCGTTCGGCCAGCATTCGGCGCACCTGATCGGTTTCCAGTGGGTGGTACGCGAAAGAATACACATTGGCCCCGGCCAGCGCAATAACCCAGCCCGGAATCAAAAGGATGTGGCTAATCATTACCCTCTTTTTCGCTACCAGTGTTGTACCGTGCATAACCAGCAGCCAGAACCCCGGCAGCGCGAATAGGCAGAGGCGCACGATCAGACTATACTTGCCGAGGGCCGATGCTGCCACGGACAGCAGGAACGGGCCGAGAGTCAGCCAGACCAAATCCGGGCGGTGGCGCAATAGGGAAAATACGCCCGTTAGCAGTAATATTCCGCTCCAGACTAGTGCCCAGACCGTATGACCCACAGCGGCCCGGAAGATGTGAATCAGTAATCCGCCGGCCTGCACCCACGCCCCGGCGCGCCAAAAATCAAAAGGAAAGAAAAATTCGCGGTGGAAATCCCGTAATGCACTGGTGCTTACGCCCTGTTGCAGCAAACCCAGGTAAAGCAGGGCAAACCCCACGGCCCAAATAATGAAAACCGCCGGCCAAACCAGGCGCCCCGCCCGCCCCGAGCGTCGCCATAAATAGAGACCGCTAACCGCCAGCCCGAATACGCTGGGCAGGGATATCCAGGGCAGGAACACGCCCGCTACAGCCCAACTCATGATCCAGCTGCTACCTGCACGTTCCGCACGCGGCGAAAGGGTGGCGTAAAGCAGGCCCGCTGCCACGAGAAGATCAGTGCCGTAGGGTTTGCATTCCGTAAAGTACTGGAGGCAAAACAGCGAACTGCCCGTAAGTGCGGGCCACAGCAGGCGGCCGCAAGCGGTGGCAAAGGGGGTGGTTGTCCCGGCCGCCCTACCCCAACGTGCGGGCAGCCTCCAGCCCAGGGCGAGGGTGGCCAGACCGCTTAGTAGGGCCGGCAGGCGCAATACCCGCTCGTCAAACCCGACTAACTGGGTCAGTCCATCGGTAAACAGCAACCACAGGGGCGGGGCGTACTGCTCGTAATCCAGCGGCCGTAGCAGTTGCCCCCCGGATCGCTCGTAAAGGTTACGCGCCAGATTGGCCTCGTCCAGAAATAATGAGCGACCGCACCACCAGTTAAATATCCACAGGGCCGCCACGCCCCCACTCAAAAGCAGGGTCGCGCCGTTCAGGCGGGAAGTAAGGGTGGTAAAAGGGGCTGTTCGGCTCATGGCACAATGATACGGCGGCGGCGGCACAATTTTTTTCTCGCGCGCTTCGGCTTGCCCCTCAATAAATTATCACCCGCCGGGAACTACCAGCGCACTTTTTCTCTTACAATACTTGCAGGGGCGCGGCGCATTGCCGTATATTTGCATCGCTTTAGCAATAAGGCACATGGCTGAGCAGCCAGCAGACGCGGATGTAGCTCAGTTGGTAGAGCGCAACCTTGCCAAGGTTGAGGTCGCAGGTTCGAATCTTGTCATCCGCTCAAGATTAATCCCCGGCCCTCGTAAGAGGGTTGGGGATTACTGTTTTCGGGCGGCTTCGCCGCCTTGGTCAATGAGTGATTGAATGAGGGACTGACCTCGAAAACGGCTTTGCCGGATTGAGAAGCGGCGTAGCCAATGAGTGAATAGTGCTCGTAGTGTTCTGCGGCGTGTGTTTCTTGGAGACCTCTCCCCCGGCCCGGTTAATTGAAAGGATCCCGTTCGCTTCGCAGCTAGTTCGTGGTAACCCCTTCCGCCGCGAAGGAGAGGGGTTACGTCACTAAAATGCGGCTTTGCCGCAATACAACCCTCTCCTTTGGAGAGGGAAAATTCGACTTGTCGAATAGGGAGAGGTCGTGTACGCGGAGGCTGAATTCCAAGGAGCCTGCGACGATCACCGCAGGTAATACTAACATACAAAACTCCGAGGAGCCTGCGACGATCACCGCAGGTAATTACCAGCGGCAACGCCGCCTTACCAAGATACCAAAGCAGCGGCGTAGCCGCTACTTCCCCCCGAACCGGTAACCCTAGCGTAAATACCCACCGGCTGGGCGTACGATCCAGTGCCAGGTCCTGGCCGGCAAAGGAGAAGGTGGCGTCATCGCCGCCGAAATTACCGTCGTAGCGGGCGTCCACGGTGAAGCGCCAGATGTCGATGGAGCCGCCTACCTGGTAGCCGACATTGAAGGAATCGAAGGTAGCGTCCCAGCCGTCGCGGTCGGTCAGGTCGTTGGCACTGTGGAGGAAGAAGTTGCCGGTGGGACCGGCCTGCGCACGCAGTGGGCCGAGTTTTACGCCTACCAAGAGGGGAACGTTCAGGTGCTGATAGTTGTCTTTAATGACGGCCACTTCATCCTGGTTGGGGTCGTCCAGCTCCAGGGTATTGCTGTTGCTGTTGAACAGGAGTTCGGGTTGCAGGAAGACGGATTTGCTCAGTGGTATCCGCAGAAACGCGCCGGCCTGGATGCCGTAGTCGGCTTCCTTCATGGCCAGGGTAAGGTCCTGGAAACCGTCGGCACTAAAGGTGAGGTTCTGACCGGCCAGTTGCTCGGTAGAAAGACCGGCCTTGACGCCGAACTGGACCTGTGCCTGAACATTCAGTGAAGCGGATAAGAGCAGGCAAAGGAAAAATACGAAACGAGTTTTCATTAGGTGGGAATTTTCGGTTTGTCAGTTAAATGACTTTTCCCTCCTGATGATTACGTTGGGACTGGTAAAGTATTCTTAAGGTGTGTTAAGACCTAATGGTGGGCAGGATGCAACCACTCCCAATAACTGCTCGGCACTCGTGGCTTTACCTGCTCCCAGCCACTCGCTCACTTGCCGGAAAATTACCGTACGATCTGATTGCAGCACCGCCGCCGCTTCCGCCGACTTGGACAGCTTTTCCCCACTTTCAGCCAGTAATAGTGGATGGTGGACCGTCCGTGCCGCCAAAAATGATGCCCCGCAATCATCGAGCAACCCAGCCAGATACCGCTGTGCGGTCGTAGAGGGCAGCAGGTCCGCGCCCCTCACGATCAGGTCCATCCCATGGTGTAAATCTTCGGCCAACGAAGCCGCTTGGTAAGCCGGAACTCCGTCCTGGCGGCGCACGATAAAATCACCCATCGCCTCCGATAAGTCGATCGGCGCGGGAGGCGGGTCGGCTACCCCGGGTAGCCTGATCTCATTCGGGACAGTAGTGATTGTGCCCTCCGGCACCCTGATCCGCCAGGCGGCACCGGTTGTTTCCAGCGGCAGGTTTTGATTACGGCAGACGTACAGATCGTCACCTCGCAATCCGGCCGCCCGTCGCTCATCCAGTTCCCTGCGCGAGCAGGTGCAGGCATATACCCGCCCGCTACGCACCAGCCGGTTCAGCAGATCGGTATAGTGCGGCATCCGCTGGTCACGCGACCAATTGGCGTGGTAATCCTTCACATCCTGCGGCCCCATGTCGTAGTCGATGCCCAGCCAGTCGATGGTGGTAAAGATGTTGTCCAGGTACTCCGGCCGCAGGCGGGCCGCATCCAGGTCGTCGATCCGCAGCAAGATCCGTCCGCCCTCCGCCCGCGCCAGTGCCCAGGTCAGCACGAACGACAGCGCGTTGCCCGCGTGCAGCAGGCCGGATGGGGTAGGGGCGAGGCGGGTGAGGGTCAAGGAGTGAGTGAGTGAATTTTTGAATGAGTGAATGGCGCGTGTTTCTTGGTTCCCCACCCGAGCCTACGGCTCCCGCCTCCCCTCCGGGGAGGTCGGACCGTAGGTCCGGGTGGGGGCGTGTACGCGTAGGCTTAATCAAAAGTACTAAAATACCAGACGCGCAGCGTCCTACTAAAGTACGCGCGCAGCGCCCCTCGTGTACGCGTAGGCTTAATCAAAAGTACTAAAATACCAGACGCGCAGCGTCCTACTAAAGTACGCGCGCAGCGCCCCTCGTGTACGCGTAGGCTTAATCAAAAGTACTAAAATACCAGACGCGCAGCGTCCTACCAAAGTACGCGCGCAGCGCCCCTCGTGTACGCGTAGGCTTAATCAAAAGTACTAAAATACCAGACGCGCAGCGTCCTACTAAAGTACGCGCGCAGCGCCCCGTCATACTAAAGTATGCGGCTTCGCCGCCACCGGCTCATCCCGGTACTTCCGAAAAATCTTTTCCAAAATCCGCATCCGGTAGCGGCGGGGAAAAACGGAAGCCAGCCGAACCAGAAACAGCGGCAGGAAACCCGGAATGATCACCGCCCGGCGCTTCAGCATCCCGTCAATCGCACCGGGGGCGATATCGTCCGGCATGGCCACCAGCAGCTTGGCGCGGTTTCCCTGCGCCTTCATGCGCTTCATGCCGTCTTCATTAGTCAATATAGGGCCGGGGCAGAGCACGGTTACGCTCACGCCGCTTGGGCGCAGTTCCTCGGCCAGGGCCAGGGAAAAGGCATAGACAAACGCCTTGGTGCCGGTATACACCGTCTTATACGGTAGCGGCAGGGTCGCCTCCATGCTACTAAGGTTCAGCATACTGCCGCGCTCGGCCTTCAGGTCGTCCAGAAAAGCATAGCACATATCCACCAGCACACCGTTGTTCAGGCGCAGCATCGCCTGGTATTCGGCCAGGGGCGTGTTCTCAAACAGGCCGCCGCGCCCGAAGCCGACGTTGTTGATCAGGTAGCGGACCCGCAGTCGGCCGCGGCGCAGTTCTTCCTGGATTTCCCTGATCGAATCCGGCTCGGAAAAATCAATCGGCAGCGGTATCACGCGGTCGGCGTCCGCCTGCGCGGTCAGTTCGGCCAGAGCTGTATCCAGGTGGCGGTCCGGCAGGGCGGCAATGGCCACCGTGTGGCCGTGGCGCAGGCATTCGCGGGCCAGGGCCAGACCGATGCCGTGGCTGCCGCCGGTAATGAGAGTGATGGGGAGCATGGGGAAATACGTTACAGTGAGGCCGCAAAGATACGGGTCCGGGGGCGGCAAGTCTCCTTTAAAAGTTATTTTCGACCGACGGCCTTATCTTGTGCTTTTTAATCCGGTTAGTGCGAGGCAAATAGGAACGTTTTTACGGTTTGGTGGGGCGTGCCCCGGCCTAACGGCCGGGCCGGTCCCCTCCAGGCTTCGGCATTCGCCTCGGCACTACGTGCGCTAACGCCCCTGCGGGCACCTCACGCAAGTGGCTCCGTTCCCTCCCGCTCCTCCGAGGCATCCATTTTTGCGCAGCAAAGATTGTTCCTCGAAGGTGTCGGGGGGGGGGACAACCAGTTAAAAACAAAACCCATGCTCATCATCACCGGTGCCGCCGGATTCATCGGAAGCTGCCTCGTCGGTTGGCTCAATGCCGCCGGCCACGACGACCTCTTCCTGGTAGACGACTTCGAGACCTACGAGGACAAAACCCCCAATCTCATCGGCAAACGGTTTGCCGAAAAAATCGAACGGACCAAGTTCATCGGCTGGTGGGACCGACAGCGAAAAATCTCCGTCGAGGCCGTCTTCCACCTCGGCGCCCGCACCGATACCGCCGAAACGGATACCGAACTTTTCGACCGCCTCAACTACCGCTACAGCCAGGACATCTGGAAACGCTGCACCGACCGGCAAATCCCTCTGATCTACGCCAGCAGTGCGGCCACCTACGGCGGCGGCGAATTGGGCTACCACGACGACCACGGGCTGGTGGAAAAACTCAAGCCCCTGAACGCCTACGGCCGCTCAAAGAACGACTTCGACGCCTGGGCCTTGCACCAGACCGAAGCCCCGCCCCACTGGTACGGCCTCAAATTTTTCAACGTCTACGGTCCCAATGAGTACCACAAGGGGCGCATGGCCAGCGTGATCTACCACGCTTTCCGCCAGATCAAGGCCACCGGGAAGATGAAACTCTTCCGCAGCCACCGCGACGACGTGGCCGACGGCGAACAGAGCCGTGATTTTATCTACGTCATGGACCTCTGTCGCATCATGCACTGGCTCTGGGAAGCCGAACCGCAAAACGGCCTCTACAACTGCGGCACCGGCACCAGCCGCACCTTCCTCGATCTGGTCCGCGCCACCTTTTCCGCCCTGGATCGCCCGTCCGACATCTCATTCGTAGATACTCCGGCCGATATCCGCGATAACTACCAATACTTCACCGAGGCCGACATGGATAAACTGCGGTCGGTCGGTTACCCCTACGATCTCTACTCGCTGGAAGAAGGAGTGGAGGACTATGTCGGGAAATACCTGGTATCCGGGGAATATTTTTAATTCAAGACCCCGACCGCGACCTGTTTAGCGTCGTCCCTTCACCTCGAAAGATCATTTAGGATCGAGAGAAGTAGCATGGCCCATTCTTCACCTCGAAAGATTATTTATGATCGAGAGAAGCAGCTCAGCTAATCCCTATCTCCTTGCACAGCGTGAGGTGCCCGAAGGGGCCTCCGCGCGGCGGGGCATCCGCAGCACCGAGCGAATAGCGAAGCCCGCAGGGGACCGGCCGCGGGGCGATAGCCACGCGGACACGCCAAAAAAATAACTTTCACTCAAAACTGAAAGTTCGCTGGTGTGTTACATCCCCGTAACTCCAACCGCCCATGATCAGCCCCGCTCCTTCCCTCGGTGTCATCCTGAACGACACCTCCCTCGACCCCGCCCTGCGTGCCGTAGCCGAATGCGTCGCCGCCGGCGACCGGATCACCTTCGAGCAGGGCGTCATGCTCTACGATAAAGCCCCGCTCGGTTACCTCGGTGCCCTGGCCAATCATATCCGCGAGCGCAAACACGGAGACCGGACCTATTTCAATCGAAATTTTCATATCGAACCCACCAACGTTTGCCTCTATACCTGCACCTTTTGCAGCTACTCGCGACGGATCAAGAAGCGGGAGGACGGTTGGGAGTACAGCATCGAGGATATGCTGGAAATCGTGCGCGGCTACGATGAGAAGCCCGTTACCGAAGTCCATATCGTGGGCGGCGTGTTGCCGCAGTACGATGTACCTTTCTACGAGGAACTTTTTCGCCAGATCAAGGCCCACCGGCCCGATCTACACGTCAAGGCTCTCACGCCCGTCGAGTACCACTATATTTTCAAGAAGGCCAGGATCAGCTACGAGGAAGGCATGGCCCGCATGGCCGCCGCCGGTCTGGATAGCATGCCCGGCGGTGGAGCCGAAATCTTTTCTCCCGAGATCCGCGACCAGATTGCGGGCGGCAAGTGTAGCGGCGATCAGTGGCTGCGGATTCACGAAATCTGGCACGGGCTGGGCAAGCGGTCCAACGCCACCATGCTCTACGGCCACATCGAGGAGTTCCGCCACCGCGTCGATCATATGGACCAACTTCGCCGCCTGCAGGATAAAACCGGCGGGTTCCAGACCTTTATTCCACTCAAGTTCCGTAATTCCAACAACGAGATGAGCCACGTGGCGGAGTCCACGGTGGTGGAGGATCTGCGCAACTATGCCATCGGCCGCATCTACCTCGACAATTTCGACCACCTTAAAGCCTACTGGCCGATGATCGGTCGCACTACCGCCCAGTTGTCCCTCGCCTTCGGCGTCAACGACATCGACGGCACCATCGACGACACCACCCGCATCTACTCCATGGCCGGTAGCGAGGAACAAAACCCCGCCCTGAGCACCGAGCAACTCGTGAAGATGATCCGCGCCGTCGGCCGCCACCCCATCGAGCGCGGCACCTTATACGAGGTCATCACCGATTATCAAGATGTGGAATTTGCCGACGACAAGTTGTTTCGCGGGTATACGGCACTGCCGGTGGTGAACTAAAAAACGAAAGGTACTACCAGTAGAACCCCCTTCGGGGGCAGGGGGAATCACAACGGGTTAAAGGCTATTGCCTTATAAGTTGTACGCGTAGGCCACTACTAAAGCACGAAACTCCAAGGAGCTTGCGACGATCACCGCAGGTAAAATACGCGCGAAGCGCCCTTCCATGACCATCTACCTCATCCGCCACGGCGAAACTGATTTTAACCGCCGGCACATCGTGCAGGGCAGCGGCGTGGATTCCTCGCTTAACGATACCGGTCGTGCGCAGGGCAGGCACTTTCATACGCACTATAAGGACGTGCCCTTCGGGGCCGTGATCACCAGCGGCCTGAAACGGACGGCCGAGACGGTGGCTGATTTCATCCATATGGAACTTCCCCACGAGACCGACCATGACCTGAACGAGATGAGTTGGGGCGAACACGAGGGCAAGAGCAGCACCCCGGCCATGATTGCCCAGTACCAAACGATGAAGGAAGGCTGGGAGCGGGGCGAATACCACCACCGCATCCCCGGCGGCGAGAGTGCCGCCGAACTGGCCGAACGGCTGCAACGCTTTATCGAACGACTGCGCGAGCGGAAGGAAGATACGCTGCTGATCTGTAGCCACGGCCGCTCCATGTGCGCGCTGGTAACGCTGATGATGGGCCGCCCCCTCAGCCGCATGAACGAGCTGCGACACAGCAATACCGGCCTGTGGGTGGCGGAACGGAAAGCGGACGGCTCTTTCGAGTTTACAAAGGAAAACGACCGCGCTCACCTGGCCGAAATGCCCGCTCACTAACTATCATATTATGGGACCCTACCGCACCTTCGCCGTTTCTTACCTCAACACCAAGCCCCTGCTCTACGGCCTGGTACGCGGTGCCGTGGCCGACGAACTGAGCCTGGAACTGGCCATCCCCAGCGAGTGTGCCGCCCGTCTGCGCGACGGCCGTGCGGACATCGGTCTCGTGCCCGTGGCCGCCCTGCCCGAACTGGGAGATTATGAATTGCTGTCGGATTACTGTATCGGCACCGACGGTGCCGTGGGTACCGTCTGCATCTACGGCGAGGTGCCCATCGAGCGGATGAAAACCATTTACCTCGACCACCACTCGCGCACCTCGGTGATGCTCACGCGGCTGTTGCTGGAAGAATACTGGCAACTGGACCCCGACCTGCTGCCGGCCGAAGAAGGTTACATCAGCCGCATCGGCGGTACTACCGGCGGCCTGGTGATCGGCGACCGCACGATCGGATTGGACCAAAAATACCCCTATGTCTACGATTTAGGGGAGGTCTGGAAAGCGCACACCGGCCTGCCGTTCGTTTTTGCCGCCTGGGTCAGCCGCGTACCGCTGGGTGAGGAATTCAAGACAGCTTTTAATACCGCGCTGGCCGACGGGGTGGCCCACATTCCGGAACTGAAATTCCTCCTGCCCAGCCCCGATCCATCCTTTGACCTGGAATACTACTTCACGCACCAGATCAGCTACGATTTCGATGCGCCCAAACGCCGGGCACTCGAACGTTTTCTGCGCTACGTTGGCGATCACCGGGCCGGACCGAAGCAAAAAGCACCCCGGCCCGGAGCATTAATTTAACGGCCTGGATTACCGGATCAGGATAACTCCGCGCCGGCACCGCATCTATTGTACCAGCAACTTCGCGGTGGCCGACTCGCCGTTGGCACGCACCACCATCAGGTGAACTCCCCGCGCAAAAGATGTCGGAATGGCAATGGGCGAACCTGCGGTTACGATCTCTCGGCTGTAGACCCGGCGGCCCGACAAGTCGTAAAAGTCCACGGTAGTGGGCGAGATGAACGGCCGGTTTTCGATGGTGAAGCGCACAACTCCCCCGCGGCGGACCGGGTTACCCAGGATGGTCAGTTTAATGGGGCCGTCGTCGATTACGGCAAAGTCCGGCCCGCTCTGACCCACGAAAAGGCGGTTGGCAAAATCAAATGCATCGTTGCCCACGTCCCGACCGATCTTGCGGCCCTTGATGTCGTCGGCCGGAGGGTGGATACCGCCCCAGATCCGGCTCAGGCTGGTCTGGTCGCTGGCATCGCGGTAGGTGGCCCACTGGAGCACAATGTCCTGACTGGGACCCTCCTCAAAGACCAGAAATTCGTTCTGCGGGGCCACGAACTCGCCCATGCCGCCGGGGAAATATTCCGTACCGGTCAGGCGGGTCAGCACCTCGGCCGCCGCGCTGGAAAAAGTGGAGTGGCCCGACAGGTAACCGGCAAAATTGGGCGTCACGAAGGTGCTGCGTTGGTAGGGCAACCACCAGCCGCCCAGAATCCAGTCCACGCCCGCCACGTCGGTTTCCGGATTGATCACGGCATTCGGCCCGCGCCAGGCGCGAACTTTAATGAGGCCCGCATTAATATTGTTAAAGCCTGCCAACGGGTCGCCCGGCTGGATGATCTCGATAAAACCGGGCGACAGATTAATGCCCAGCGGATTATAATTTGGCTGTGCGGGGTCGGTCCGCTGTCCGATCAGAGCCAGATTGCGCAGGGCCGAGATGGGGCGGATGTAATCGTAATAGCCCTTAATCCCCCAGGTGGTGATGGCCGCATCGTGCATGGCCCCGGCCAGTGCCAGGTAGGCTTTCACATCCCACTCCAGGTCGGGCAGCACCTCGCCGCCGGCAAACCGCCGCTCGAACAGCGGGTGATCGTGTACGTAGTTAAGGATGGTAAACCAGTGGCCCGGTGGGGTTTCGGAGGCCGGGCCGTCGGCCCAAAACTCCGCCAGCACGCGGGTGTAGTCGCCCCGGGGCACGATGTTGGGCGCATAGGGCTGGCCGGTCACGGGATTGAGCGGGCGGCCCTGGCCGGAATCCCCGCCCTCGTACTCGTCGTAAAAATCGCGGTAGTCGGCAAAATCATCGGGGTAACTCTGCACGTTGCCCTGGGCACCGGGCGAGATGTCCCACATCACGCCGTCACTGGGGTCCAGGTGGCTCGACCACTTGCTCACCAGCTCGAATCCCCACCGGTACTCGTCGGCCAGTTCCTGCGTATTTTCGCCCGAAAGACCGAAATAGGGTGGGGGACCGGGATCGTGGTACACCCAGAACAGGTCGCCCCGCTGCTCGTCGGAAAATACCTTCAGGTCATTATTGCGCAGGGCAAAGGGAAGCTACTTCCTCCACTCCGCGCCCAGAAAATCGGGCGTGGTGCCGCTACTTACCTGCCCCGACTGGTCAATGAAAACGTCGAAGGCCAGCGGCTGCCAGCGGTTGAAATTTGTCAGTCCCGGCACGCCGAAACTGTTGGTGGGCAGCGGATCGTTTACGGCCGTATAGCGGGCATTAGCAAAATCCAGTGCCTCGTTCGAGCCGTCCTGCGCGCCGTAGGCCAGGATCTGTTGGGCTAGATAATTACCCAGTTCGGCGGGGCCGCCGTTCTGATAATCGGTGCCGGTAACGGCGGTCGAATAACCCAGCTGGGCCATCAACTGATTGGCCAGTTGCGAAGTTTGCGCGGTACCGGGCGAGGCGGAAAACCGCTGCATGATAATGCGGTAAGCCGCATAGCTGATCGTCATTTCGCGGGCGGCCTGCAGATCGGCCAGGGGCGTGGCCGGTGCCGTGTAGGGCGTGCGAAAACCGCGCACCGTCTGCCCCAGAAAGTAGGTGTGCGCCGTGTCGTCATAGATCGCCCAGCCGTCGTACATGGCGGCCGAAGTATGGAACAAATTGCGGGCGTGCACCGTCGGGCGGGCCTTGTCATTCCTGATGCCTTCCAGCAACACTTCCACCCATTCGCGGGCCACGGAATGCTCCTCCTGCGCGGCGGCGAAGTGGGGCGAGAGGAAAGAAATGAGGAATAGTGAAAGATAAAGTAGACGCATAATGGGACGGTTGAGCGGGTAAATCGGTGTAACCCCACAAAATTAGGCATTTTGCGCACCTCCGTCCGGGTTCGGGCAGACAATAACGTTTCTTTTACACGTCTCCTACGCTGCCGGGGCTACCTTTACGGCCGCATTGTTTTAAGAGCGTGTCTAAATTTTTACTTCCTGAGAACCAAGCATTTAAGAACCTGGCGTCATAAAAACTGACTTACGTAACCCGCTATGCGCGCAAGTTGTCATCTAGCCAGAACCTTAAATCATTGATCCTCAGTTCTTGAAAATTTTAGACACGCTCTAAGCGTTGTTTCTCTCGTTCGTGGGGGCGTGTCCCCATTCCGCCGCGGCGGAAACGGGGCCGGTCCCCGCCGGGGTTCGCTGTTCGCTCCGTGCTGCGCACCCTTCCTCGGGGTCAGGGGCAAGCCCCAACCCCCTTCGTCGGCCCTCCGGGCACCTCACGCGGGTTACCCACCCCGTTTTCCTTTCATTTGCCGGCTTTACTCCTTACTATGCGTTATTTTTTCCTCCTCCTGTTTTCCCTGAGCCTTCTATTTTCTTGCGGAGGGAAGGAAGGAAGCGCGGATACCCGGCTGCCGCTCTTCGAAACGGTAGCGGATGCAGGGGTTGATTTTAGCAACCAACTGCAACCCACCGAGGAGTTCAACATCATCAGCTACCTCTATTATTACAACGGTGGCGGCGTAGCCGTAGCCGACATCAACCAGGACGGCCGGCCCGACCTCTACTTCACCCGCAACCAGGGACCCAACGAACTCTACCTCAACCGGGGTAACTGGCAATTCGAGGCCGCCGCCGACCGCCTCGGCGCGGTTGGGCGCGGGCAGTGGACCACCGGTGTCAGTATCACGGACGCTACCGGCGACGGGCTACCGGATATTTACGTCTGCAATGTGTCCGGCTACCGGGGTCTCAGCGGCGGCAACGAACTTTTCGTCCAGCAGCCAGACGGCACCTTCCGCGAGCAGGCGGCCGATTACGGGCTGGACTTCAGCGGCTTCTCCACGCAGGCCTACTGGTTCGATTACGATCTGGACGGCGACCTGGATGTGTACCTCCTCAACCACTCCGTCCACGGCGATGCCACCTACGGCCGCGCCGATTTCCGGGAACAGCCCGACGCGGCCGCCGGAGACCGCCTCTACCGCCGCGACACCGACGCGGCGGGCCGCACCCGCTACATTAACATGACCGCCGCCGCCGGCGTCTACTCCTCCAAAATCGGTTACGGACTCAGCGCCGCCATCGCCGATTTCGACGGCGACGGCTACCCGGATATCTACGTTTGTAACGACTTTTCCGAAAACGACTACTATTACCATAACCGGGGCGACGGCACCTTTAGCGAGGAAATAGCCGAGCGTTTCGGTCACACCTCCAATTTCAGCATGGGCAGTGACGTGGGCGACCTGGACAACGACGGCCGCCCCGACCTGCTGACCCTGGACATGCAGCCCGGCGACGAGGTGACCTTGAAAAGCACCGTCAGTGCCGAACCCTACAATGCCTACCGCATCAAGCGTAGTTTCGGTTATTACGACCAGCTGCCCCGCAACAACCTGCAGTGGAACCGGGGCGACGGACGCTTTTCCGAGATCGCCGAACTGGCCGGGCTGGCCGCCACCGACTGGAGCTGGTCGGCCCTGCTGGCTGATTTCGACCTGGACGGGCGGCAGGATGTGTTCATCAGCAACGGTATCCTGCGGCGGCCGAACGATCTGAATTATCTGAAATTTATCCACAACGAAACGGCCGCCGGGCTGACCGATCTGGAGCTGGCCCAGCGGATGCCTTCCGGGGCCGTGGCCAACGCCGCCTACCGCAACGAGGGAAACTGGACCTTTACCGATCAGGCCGCCGCCTGGGGCCTCGGCCTGGTCGGTTCCTCTACCGGTGCCGCCTACGGCGATCTGGACGGCGACGGTGACCTGGACCTGGTGCTGAATAACCTGAATACTCCCGCTACGCTCTACCGTAACACCACCCTGGCCCCGGCAGACTCGGTGTTGCGCGGGCCGGTAGCCGGAAGGAAACAGGAAGTAAAGGTTCCGGGAGCTAGGCATTGCCTGCGGCTGCCGGTTACAGGCAGGCAGGACGGAGCGATGACGAATGACAAGGTGCGGGAAACCCGCTGGATAGCAGAAGTCGATTGCCGCCAGCGGGGCTTCCTCAGCCAGTCCGCTTCACCGCCGCTGCTTTGCGTGGCCGACAGCTTGGCGGACCGTATCTCGCTCCGCCCCGCCCCGGTGGAAGCCGCCGATCTGCCGCCGTTTACGCTGGTCGAACTACCGCCCACCGCCGGCGGGGAAGAACCCGTACCTTATTCCGATTTCGATGCCGAGCCGTTGCAACCGCGTTTCTGGACGGATGGGCCGCCGGCTGCGGCCGTTACTGCCGCCGAGGGGGGAATGTTACTCTACGTAGGAAACACGGTAGCGGCCCCGGCCCGCCTGCTTTTCTGGAACGGCGCGGAATTCCGGGAAGAACCCCTGCCGCCCGCGTTGGCTGCCGATAGCCTCAGCCCCGCCGCCGCTGCCCTGTTTCTGGACGTGGACGGCGACGGCGATCAGGATCTTTACGTAGCGAGCGGGAGCGGTCGGACGGGCACTCCACCGGAACTGCTAGGCGACCGACTGTACCTGCAAGACCGAACCGGCTGGCAACGCTGCGTGGCGTGCCTGCCGCAAAACGCCGCCCATGCCGCTTGCGTGGTGGCGGGAGACTTCGATGCCGACGGCGACCAGGATATTTTCGTGGGCGGCCGGGGCGTGCCCGGCAGCTACGGTCTGCCGGGCCGCAGCCTGCTGTGGATCAACGACGGCACGGGCCGCTACGCCGCCGCGCCCGAGTTGTGGACTAAAGACCTGCTGGAAATGGGCATGGTGACCGCTGCCGCCTGGTTGCCCGGGCGCGGAGAGCTGGCCGTGGTGGGCGAATGGATGCCGCTGACCCTGCTGCACCCCGGCCGCCCCTGGACCAAAACCGAAGTGCCCGCCACCGCCGGCTGGTGGAACAGCCTGACCGCCGCCGATCCGGATAACGACGGCCTGCCGGAATTACTAGCCGGAAACTTCGGTCGCAACTCCTCACTGCGCGTCAGCCCCACCGCCCCGGCCCGCCTGTATCCCTACGATTGGGACGGCAACGGCAAGACCGACCCCTTGCTGACCCATGTGCGCAACGGCAACGAGGTGCCTTACTACGACAAAGACGAGATAGCCGCCCAATTACCCGCCTGGAAACGCAACCGCCTGGATTACCGGGATTTTGCGGGCCAGTCCTTCGCCATCCTCTTTCCGAAGGCGGAGGAATTTCCGCCGCCGCTGCGCCTGGAGACGCTAGCGACCACCGTGTTCAAGTTGGGCGTGGATGGGAAGTGGGCCGGGGCGGCCCTGCCGGCGGCGGCGCAGGTGACCTCCGTGCGGGCGATGCTGGCATTGGCGGATGGCGGATTTCTGCTGGGTGGTAACGAGTTGCGGGTGCAGCCGCGCCTGGGGCGGCAGGACGGGGCGAGCTTGCAGTGGCTGGACGCGGCCGGCCGCGCAAGACTGCTGGGCGGCGACCGGCGACCGGTGGGCCGACTAATCGACTTGGGCGGAGGGAAAGTGCTGGTGGTGCGCTGAAAACCCGGCGGCGGGAGCAATGCGTGAGGTGACCGGAGGGCCGGGCCGGCATTGGCCGGCGCCGGGTGCGCAGCACGGAGCGACAGCGAACCCCGCAGGGCACCGACCCCGGCCGGCAGGCCGGGGGCACGCCCAAAAAATGGTCAACCAACTGACCGCCCCGATCCTTTACCAACCATTAAATAACCGAATAAAATAGATACCATGCCGACCGTTTACCTGACCCGCCGCGAACGCTTTAATGGGGCCCATAAATTGTGGGTGGAAGAGTGGAGCGAGGAGCGCAACCTGGCCACGTTCGGGAAGTGCGCGAATAAAAACTGGCACGGCCACAACTATCATTTGTTCGTGACGGTGAAGGGCCAACCCAATCCGGATACCGGTTTCGTGGCGGATGCCAAGGAGCTGTCGAAGCTGATCAAGGCCGAGGTGCTGGACCACGTGGACCACTCGAATCTGAACCTGGACGTGGAGTGGGTGCCGCGCCACCTGCAGCCGACGACGGAGAATATGGCGATCCTGATTTGGCAGCGGTTGGAGCCGCACATCCGGGACTGCCAACTACACGAGGTGAAATTGTACGAAACGGAGAACATTTTCGCTTCGTATCGGGGCGAGGAATAGCCATTGGGGAGGTGTTGACAGCCCGTTAACAAAACAGCCGTCCGCATTAACAGCCGTTTTAATTTGGTGGGCTACCTTTGTGGCGCGGGTTGGAGAAGCAACCGCTGCCGATCCGCGTTTTTCAAGAACCAACTTCCAAAATACATTCAGACATGCTTAAGCAAATTCAGACCCTTTTAGCTTGCTTCGTACTGGTAGCCGCCCTGGTAAGCTGCAACAGTGGTAACGAAGACGTGCGTGACGCCGCCCGTGAGAACGTGGAGTCGACGACCGTACAGCCCAATAACCCCAATGCCCAACCCCCTGAGGCTCAGATGGCGGTACCTGCCGGTCCTCTGACAACGATCGAGTTCGCCGAGACGACCTTCGATTTCGGTACCGTAGCCGAAGGCGAGATGGTACGCCACACCTACAAGTTCACCAACACCGGTTCGGAGCCCCTGATCGTTAGCGATGCCAAGGGTAGCTGCGGTTGCACCGTTCCCTCCAAGCCTACGGAGGCGATTGCCCCCGGTAAGACCGGCGAGATCACGGTGGAATTCAACTCGAAGGCTAAGAAGGGCCAGCGTAACCAGAAGGTAACCCTGACGGCGAATACCAACCCGCCCCAGACGTTCATCTACCTGACCGGTATGGTGAACCCCGACCCCAATGCTGTCGAGCCTACGGTGCAGTAAGTTAGCTTCGGCTAAACTGTATTGAGAAGCCCCGCCGTCCGTCAGGACGGCGGGGCTTCTCTTTTTTACCGGTCTTGTTAGGTTGTTGGAAAGACTGGATCGGATGAGGAAGGACCCCTTAGCCAGATGATGAGTGCGGCGGCAACAAGACTGAGCGCCGCCCAGGAGGGATCGGGCATCTCTTTGACCAGTGGGTCGAATTCCTGATCGGGAAGAAAAGTTACGGCAATGACTTGCACACCGTTGAACGCCGCGTGTAGGGCAATGGGCGTAAACAGGCTACCCGACCAGCGGTAAGCATAGCCCAGCGCGGCACCGAGTAACAGGCGGGGCAGAAAACCCGCGAATTGAAAATGTATGGCACTGAAAATGAAAGCAGCCAACCAAATGGACAGGTGGCCGGCACCGAAAAATCGGTTGAGTTGCCGTTGCAGGATGCCCCGAAAGATAAGTTCTTCTCCCAGCGCGGCCAGTAGGGCGATGACCAGAAAAGAAAGGGCGAATTCGGACGGTGTTTCGATGGTGAGCACGGCCCGCAGGCCGGCATTGGCCCCGTCTTCGGCACCGGCCAACCAGCCGGGGAGGGGAACTTGCTGGTTCAACCAATTAGCAAACGAGATGGCGGGTAGGGCGGCAAGAAAAAGTAGCAGCCCGGCCAGATTGTCGGAGGAACGGCCGATGTGGTCGGTGCCCAGATAGGCGGCTATCCGGCTGCGGTACGAATAAGCCAAAACAGCCGTTGCGGGCATAACGAAGGTGAAGAACGTATTCAGCAACAGAGCAAAGCGCAGACTTTGTCGCGCCGGGACAGTTGCGTCCGATCCGGGACTACAGTAGCCCGGGCTGGTAGTGTTGCCACCCCTGAATGAGTAAGGTTCCCACTAAGGCTCCGGCTACGATAGCACCCAGGGAGAGTAAGAGAACGGTAGCGGGATGGGGGGGAACGGTAGAGTCGTGGCGCACACAAAAGGTTTATTGGTGGATGAAAAAAGTGTTAAATTGATGTATTTTCGTAAATTGGGCCGTCCTTTGGATAAGTTGAAGACTATTCAACGGCCAAAACCGCAATTCTCACAACCTTCTTGCTTCTCATCAGGAACGCGTACACGAACATACAACACGCTGACTTCGTCCCCCTTGATCTGACCCTCGACACAAAAACCTATTTCAGGAAAATTCGATCTTCCCCGCCGAAGGATTTATCCTGATTTCAAGAAAAATCACCTAAAAAATGTCCTGCTTATCGCCCTTCGGCGTAGCAGTCTACGTGTGATGTCCGGGTACGTGCTTCCGATACTAATTCGGTGCATATGCTACGAGTTTTTACCTCGCCTGTCGTTTTTCTTCGTTTTGGATTCACCATATTCCTGTTCCTATTTCTGTCACTGAACAGCCATGCACAGCAGTGTACCTCGCCGGACGATGCGGCGGTGACGCTTAGCCCGATGCCACCGCCTAGCGGGATTTACCCTCCCGGCACGACGGTAAATATGTGTTTCACCGTTCTGGCGTTTACGCCCTCGGGGCAGGAGTGGATTCACGCTATCGTGCCCACTTTCCCACCACAGTACAATATTGCTACGTTTACCCCAACCACTATTCCGGTCGGCTCCTGCTCGGGAGACGGTAGCTGGGCTTGGTACCCTGCCGGTTGGACGGGCTGCGACAATGGTACCGTTGTTCCACCCGCCTTTGGGTTTGACTCTAGCGAGGGACTGGGTTGCGGAGGTGTAGCGGGAGATGGAAATCCTGGTAATAACTTTGGTGACGGGGGCGGGGCCTGCTCCAATATCAACACCCCCGCTGAGCAAATTACCTTTTGCTGGGACATCACCACGGTCGGTGGAACGGGAGGTTGTAGTAGTTCTAATGCTGCGATTCGCGTTTTTATTTACGGCGACGGTACTACCGGTAGTTACGGCCCGAACCCTTGCTCGAATGACGAACCGCTTTGCTTCCCGGAATTGGGTGACGTGACGGCGTCCTTCGTTCCTGCCTGCCCCGGACAACCAATTCAACTCAACGGCTTCCTAAACGGTATGACGCCAAGTGGTTGCGGGATCGACGTAACGTGGACGCGTAACGGTCAGTTTTTTTCTAATCAGATCAATCCCACTACTACGCAGACGGGAACCTACGTATTCAGCATTGGTATTAGCGGCTGCGCCTCTTCGGAATCGCCGCCTATCGTGGTGAGTAATGCCACCCCCGTTTTGATGATTACTCCCAACCCCGTACAGGCTTGCATGGGGCAGAGTTCGACGGTAAGTGCCAACCTGGGCAGTTTTCCGGCCGGTTCTACCGTCCAATGGTTCAACGGTTCAACGCCGATCGGTTCTGGTAATCCCTTCACTTTTACGGGCATGAATAACTTCAACCTGACCGGAACCGTCACCAGCCCCGGTGGCTGCATGACATCGCAGACGGTGCCGGTTATGATTAATCCCGTTCCGGCTAATTTGATGATCACGCCCTCGGCCGGACCCTACTGCATCGGTGATCCGATCACCCTGACGGCGTCTTCTAATAATCCTAACACCTTTTTTACCTGGAATGGAGGCAGCAACGCGAACCCACGTACGATCACGCCGAACACCGGTGGTCCACTGACCATAACCCTGACCGGTGCCTTGGGTACCTGTACGGCTATGACCTCGATCACGCTCAATATCTCGCCACCCGCCAACGCCGGCATCACCGGCCCGACAACTTACTGCAGCGGTAATCCGGTTATGCTGACTGGTACCGGCGGAGTGACGTATGATTGGTCGTGGCCGGGCGGTTCGTTTTCGGGTAACCCCCTGGTTGATACCCCGCCCCCTGGTACCCGCACGTACACGCTCACCATCACCGACGCGAACGGTTGCATGGATACCGAAACGCGTACCGTAACCGTAACGCAGCAACCGACGGAACCCCAACTGACCTGCCCGATGCCGGTGCAGACTTCTTCCTTCTTCTTTACCTGGCCGGCGATCAACGGGGTGGCCACTTATCAAATTACGGCGGTCAATAATACTACCGGCCAGACGACTAATACTACGGTTTCCAGCCCGGTTTATAACATGACGGGCCTGATGCCGCTGACTACGGTAACCCTAACGGTGGTAGCGGTAAGCAGTGCTAACCCGAACTGTTCAGCCCAGAGTACCATCACTTGCACTACGGCCGACTGTACGCCGGTCAACATTACTTTCGAGCCGGTAGGTCCGATCTGCCTGGATCCCAACAACCCGCCCGGTCCCATCCAGCTAATGGCGGGCCAGGTCGGCGGCGGGCCGGGTAACTTTACTTTTACGGGCGGACCTAGCGTTTCGGGTGGGTTCTTCTTTCCTACTGCTCCGGGCACTTTCCCCGTCACGGCGACCTACCGGCTCAACGACGGCACCTGCCCGTTCTCGGAGACGATCGACATGGTCGTCAACCAGGCCATTCGCCCGCAACTGCAGGTGACGGGAAATTCGGTTTGTTCCACCGATCCATTTACGGTGCGCCACACCGGCAGCAACTTTACCGGCACCACGTATGACTGGGATTTCGGCGGGGCCACAGCCCTGACTGGTACCGGACCCGGGCCGTATACCCTAAGCTTCCCGGCCGCCGGCACCTACACCATCGGTCTGACGATCACCTATAACGGTTGCTCCTTAACGGAGACCACTACCGTAACCGTTGTCCAGCCGCTGACCCCACCGGTCATCAACTGCAACTACTCCACGCAGGATTCGGTCATCTTTGGCTGGGATCCCGTGCCCGGTGCCACCGGCTACACGGTCAGCGTGATCAGCGGCCCGATGGGCACGCTGAGCGGGACGACTTACACCATGTCCGGCCTGACCATCGGACAAACGGTGAGCATCCAGGTTATGGCCCTGGGCGGCGGAACCTGCGGCCCGGCCGTCTCCACGATCACCGAGTGTCAGGCCCTGGCCTGCCCACCGGTTACGATCTCGGTGAACAACGCCGCGCAGAGTTTCTGCAACAACGGCAACAATGCCCCCGTGGCCCTGACGGCCACCGTTATGGGAGACATGGGCACCGGCACCCTGACCTGGAACGGCCCCGGCGTGACGGGTGCCAGTTTCGACGCCGACGTAGCAGGAGTAGGCATGCATACCATCACGGCTCGCTATACCGAGGACGGCTGTCCTTTTACGGCCACCGTTCAATTTACCGTTTTCGCCTTGCCGACGGGTAATTTCACCTTTGCTCCGGACGAGATCTGCGTCAACGGCACCACTACCGTCACCTACGCCGGTTCCGGAGGAGCCGGGGCAACCTACGCCTGGGATTTTGGACCCGCAACGGTAGTGAGCGGCTCAGACAGCGGCCCCTACGAGCTACGATATGACGCGGCCGGCACCTTCCCCGTCAGCCTGACGGTAACGGAAAACGGCTGCCCCGGTCCCGCCTTTACGGCCGATGTAACGGTAACCGATTCACTGGCCGCCCCGGTACCTTTCTGCCAGAACACCGGACTGGACCAGGTAACTTTCGCCTGGAATGTCCCGGCCGGTGCCGACGGCGTGGAAGTAACGGTTATTGCCGGCCCCACGGGCGTGCGTAGTGGCAACACCTATACTGTCACCGGTCTGAACGAGGGCGACGAGGTGACCATCGAAGTCTTTGCCACGGGCAGCGGCGTGTGCGGTAATTCGAATCCCGCCCAAGTGACCTGTCAGGCGCAAAGCTGTGATCCGGTGGTCGTGACCATCGAGCAGCCCGCGCAGGATGTATGCGTGGACGCAGCCGTGATCGACTTGTCGGCCACCGCCACCGGCGGTGCGGGCGGCGGCACTTACGTTTGGAGCGGCGACGGCGTTACGGGTACGCAGTTCGATCCGGCGGTTGCCGGTCTCGGCCCACATACCATTACGGTCAACTATACGGAAGGGGCGTGTAACTATTCTCAGACGGTGGTCTTTACCGTGCTACCCCTACCGACGGCAGATTTTGCGTTGGATCTGGCCACGGCCTGTGTCGGCGACGCGGTGA
>CAVWSC010000025.1:0-43406 GCA_963757435.1 Lewinellaceae bacterium
GATGATGAGCTGCGGTAAGGTGATCGAAACGATCCAGTAAAGCCTGCCTGGGCCGGGCCGGAATGATTTTCCGGTTCGGCCTGCTTTTTATCCCGCCGGCTGCTGACCACACCCGCAAAACTGACTACCATGACACCACCCCAACCCCTCTACATCGGCAACATGGTCTGCGACCGCTGCCTGACTGCCGTGGAAAGCACCCTGCGCGAACTCGGCTGGACGGTAACCGAAGTGGCCCTGGGCCGCGTACTGGCCCACCCGCCACCGGGCGGCGGCGACGATGACGCTCGGCAATTGTCGGAATTGGATGCCCGCCTGCGTCGTTTGGGTTTCGAGTTGCACGATGCCAAAGCGGGCACCATCGACCGCATCAAGGGACTCATCATTCAGTACGTCTACAATGACGCCGCCGACCCTAACCTGACGCTTTCCGAACTACTGTCCGGACAATTGCACCGCGAATACAGCCACCTGAGCCGGCAATTTTCGGCCGCCGAGGGACGCACCGTCGAAGACTTTTACCGGGCGCACCGAATGGAACTCGCTAAGCGCCTGCTGAGCTCCGGGGCGATGCCCCCGTCTACGAGGTGGCCCAGCGACTGCATTACGCCAGCGCGTCGCACTTTTCGGGCGTGTTCCGCAAAGCTACACGGGCCTGACGCCCACGGCTTTCCAGAAACAAGGCCACTACCGGCCCGAATTGATCGAGCGGGTATAACTAAAGTCAATATCTCGCTAGATTGACGCAAAATATTAGCGCACCGGCCTAGTTAGCTGCTTGTTATAAGGGTATGAATGCCACAACAACCAAACAGCAAGACTACCGCGTCACCGGCATGACCTGCGGCGGCTGCATTGCCAGCGTACAGCGCGGTCTCGACACCGTCCCCGGTGTCACTGCGGCCGAGGTACAACTAGAATCCCCGCAGGCCAGGATCACGCTCGATCGTGACGTAGACCTCGCTACCCTGCAGGCGGCCATCGGTAAGTACCACATCGAGCCGATCGACCAGCCGGCCCCGCCGAAAGCAGCTGCTCCGGCCCCGCCCCGGCCCGCCGCGCCGCCGCCCGTCATGGACGTGCCCGAGGCCAACATAACCGCCTACCGGCCGCTCATCCTGATCGTCAGTTTCATTGCGGGCGTCACCCTGCTGGCGCAGTTTCCCTTTGCTACGTTTTCCGGGATGCTCTGGATGCGCGACTTTATGGCAGGCTTCTTCATCGTCTTCGCCTTCTTCAAACTGCTCAACCTGCATGGTTTCGCCGACAGCTACGCCATGTACGACATCGTGGCCGCCCGCTGGCACGGCTGGGGCTACGTTTACCCCTTCGTCGAACTCACGCTCGGCCTGCTTTACCTCACCGGTCTCTTCCCGTTCTGGACCAACGTGGCCACCATTATCGTGCTCGGCATCAGCAGTATCGGAGTCATTCAGAGCAACCTCAACAAGCGAAAGATAAAGTGCGCCTGCCTCGGCGACGTCTTCAATCTGCCCATGAGCACCGTCACCATCGTCGAGGACGTGGGCATGGTGGCCATGGCAGTGGCGATGCTTTTGATTCGCTAAATGCTCGTGTTTTGGGCGTGTCCCTCCCGCCGGTCGGGTCGGGCTGTCCGGCACTCTCTTCTCCCCGCCGTTACCGGCGGCGGTCCGTTCAAACAACGCCTCCCATCCCTCACGCGGGGAAAACAAAAAACAGCAAATGAACCACTACCTGAAATTCGGCCTCATGATGGCCACCTCCTTCGTCATCATGTATGGCATCATGTTTCTCAACGTCGATGTTTTCGACCACGTTTACCTCAGCCCTACGCGTACCTACATGACCTTTTTAATGATCGCGCCCATGGCCATTGTCATGCTGCTCTTCATGTGGGGTATGTATAAGAACAAAGCGATCAACTACGGCATCATTGCGGCGTCGGTTCTCACCTTCGTGCTTTGCTTCAGCGGTTTACGCGAGCAGACCTTCATTAGCGACGTACAGTGGATGAAGGCCATGATCCCCCACCACTCTTCGGCCATCATGGTTAGCGAAGAGGCCCACCTCACTGATCCCGAAGCCCAAAAACTGGCTCGTGAAATTATCATCGCCCAGAAAGAAGAAATCGCCGAAATGGAGCGCATGATCGCTCGTTTGCAGGGACAATAATTATCAATCCTCCCCCTTCGGGGGACCGAGGGGGAAACCCTGGGATATCTGATACTTGATATTTGCTCGTACTATATTCCATTTAAACCTGCCCGTCGGGATGGATTCTTGATTGCTGATTAGCGATTCTTGATTCTTGATTAGCAAATAAGGCACCTCCCCCTTCGGGGGACCGAGGGGGAACCCCCGAAAAATATCATTCACCCAGCAAGCCCACCCGCTTGCTACCAACCGATTGTACCATGACCGCATTAGTAAAAACCGACTTCCAAAAATGCCTCCAATCCTGCCTGGATTGCCTGATCGACTGTAAAGTGTGTCTGGCCAAGATGGCCGGCACGAAGAGCATGAACGACTGCCCCGTTTGCTGCATCCAGTGCATCGCCGTACTGGAAGCGAGCATCGACCTGATGACCGCCGAAAGCAAATTCAGCAAGGAGCAGTGCGAACTCTGTGCCAAGGTTTGCGACTACTGCGCCGAGCAGTGCGAGGCCCACGATCACGAGCACTGTAAGCGGTGCGCCGAGAGCTGCCGGAAGTGCGCGGCGGAGTGCCGGAAAATGGCCGCGTAAGCAGCCTTGTTTTACCGGGGGATACGGGCCGGCGGCCGGTATCCCCCTTTTTTGTGCAGGTAAACTATTTGACGATGAAGATCAGTAAGCAACTAACGACTCTATTTTTCAGCCTCTTAGCAATTGGTATGGCCCATGGTCAGCGGACCGGTGATGGGAAGGCGAGTACCTATGAAATGATTCCGGGCCAGAGCGTCACCGAGCAGGATGGACGGGTTATCAGCTACTACCTGACCGTGGCCGATACGGTGGTCAATTTTACCGGCAAACCCACTCGCGCCCTGGCGACCAACGGGCAGATCCCCGCGCCGACCCTTAATTTTACCGAGGGTGATTCGGCCCGCCTTTACGTTACGAACCGTACTCGTGAGACGGTGTCCTTTCACTGGCATGGCCTGCTGCTACCCAATAAATACGACGGGGTGCCGCTTTTGAATACGGCTTTGATCCAGCCGGGGGCTACTTACATCGCTTCATTTCCAATTATTCAAAATGGAACTTACTGGTACCACTCCCACACTGAATTGCAGGAGCAAAAAGGACTGTACGGATCGATCGTAATCCAGCCCAAACAGGCTTACCCCACTAAGGACAAGGTGGTCGTGCTATCGGATTTTACCGAGCAGAACCCCCACGAGGTACTCCGGCAGATCAAAAAGCACACCGACTGGTACGCCATCAAGCGTAACTCCGTGCAGAGCTACGGCCGGGCACTGGTGTCGGGCAACCTCGGTAAGCAGTGGTGGATGGAGTGGATGCGGATGCCCGGTATGGACTTGGCTGATGTGTACTACGACGCCTTCCTTGCCAACGGTAAAATAGCGGACGAGGACCCCGATCTGAAGGCGGGAGAAACCGTGCGCCTACGGGTCATAAACGGCTCGGCTTCCTCGCATTTTTGGCTCCATTATGCCGGTGGTAAGCTCCGCATCGTGGCCGCCGACGGCCTGGAGGTGGAACCAGTGGAGGTTGACAAAATGCTGATCGCCACCGCCGAGACTTACGATATTGAAGTGACGCTGCCGGCGGATGGCCGCTACGAATTTCGGGCCACTTCCTGGGACCGTTACAGGCATACATCCGTCTGGCTGGGCGGGGGACCCAACCATCCCGCCGCCGACCTGCCGCCGGCCGACTATTATAAACTGACCAAGGAAATGAAGGACCTGATGGCCATGATGCCGAAGATGCAGATGGGAAAAGCCCCGGCCCACGTTCCCTCTACGAGAGTTTACGCAGCGGGCGAGGCTCCAACTTACGATCAGATTCAGATGCAATCCATGGAGGAAATGGGTATGTCGATGCCCGGCATGGACCACGGCAAGATGGAGATGGGTAAGAAGGACAAGATGCCCGGCATGGACCACGGTAAGATGGAGATGGGTAAGAAGCACAAGATGTCCGGCATGGAACACGGCAAGATGAAGATGGGTAAAAAGGACAAGATGCCCGGCATGGACCAGCACGCCGGCCGCGAACCCATGAACGCGGACACCCTCCCCGTTGACGAACCGATGGACGACATGCCCGGTATGGACCACGACGGAATGGACGCCGGCACTACTTACCGCGCCGCTGAACTGGACGGCAAAACCATGGAAATGGCTAACCTGGATATGGGTGATAGCATGATGGGAGCCGGTGCGCCCATGGGGGTATTGATGACCGGATACTACGAGCTGAAGGAAGAATACCCGGACGAAACGATCTTTGATTACAACATGCTCCGGTCCACCCAGCCCACTACGCTCCACGAGGATCGCCCCGTACGGATCGTGCATTTGTACCTGGGTGGTAATATGCTGCGCTATGTCTGGATGATCAATAACCAGCCGTTGTCCCAGGCGGATAAGATCATGATTGAGAAGGGAGAGAACGTTCGTTTCGTGTTCCACAACACCACCATGATGAGCCACCCCATGCACCTGCACGGGCACTTCTTCCGGGTCATCAACGCGCAGGGGGAATACGCACCGCTCAAGCATACGGTCAATGTGGCCCCGATGGAGACGACCATCATCGAGTTCGCCGCCACGGAGGACAAGGACTGGTTTTTCCATTGCCACCTGCTCTACCACATGATGTCGGGCATGGCCCGCATCATTGGTTACGAGGGTTCTTCGGACCTATTGTTGGCGAATAAGAAAGACTACGATAAATTCGCGATGGACGATCGGCAGTATTTCGCTGCCGCCAACCTATCGGCGCAGAGCAACGGGGCGTGGGCTGACTTTTCCTATTTTAACCTTTACAATGAATTTAGTCTGGAAGGCGATACCGATTATGATGGCAACTTCGAGATCGAGGGGAAGGCAATGC
The DNA here is from genome assembly GCA_963757435.1 of Lewinellaceae bacterium. GTDB lineage: Bacteria > Bacteroidota > Bacteroidia > Chitinophagales > Saprospiraceae > Neolewinella. The sequence continues at coordinate 5,046 of CAVWSC010000025.1, forward strand.
GCTACCTCGATCCGCGCCAGTACTTCGCTCCCTATGTAGGCTTGGAAGTGGACGGTGCCCAGGTGATGAACCGCGAGATCAATCAGGAAGAACTGGAAGTGGAAACCGTGGGCATGGTGGGTGTCCGCTACCTGCTTCCGATGATGGTCTGGTCGGACTTGCGGGTGGACCACCGGGGCAATTTCGAGTTCCAGTTGGAGCGGGAGGACATCCCCCTCACCAGCCGCTGGAGGGCCTCGGCCCAGGCGCGTTACCAATTCAGCGGCAAGACGGTGGAATACACCTTCGGCACCAGCTACATCCTCGGCCAGTACTGGGGGGTTTCCGCTAGCTACGATAGCGACTTCGGACTTGGCGGTGGCCTGCGGATCATGTTTTGATGACCGGATTCTAAATCAAAAATTTTCAATAATTAAACTGACCCATGAAAGACTGTTGCCAACCCGATCCTACTCCTTCTCGCTGGAATCGAGTGGTGAATACCCTGGTTATAGTTATCATCACCGCTATTTTACTTGGCGGAATGATAATGGGGTTAGTAGGCCGATAATTCACTCTACCAATTATTTGCTGATTGCGTGAGGTGCCCGGAAGGGGAGTCGTTCAGGCGAAGTGCGCAGCACCGACCGGCAGGGAGCCTGGAGGGGACCGGCCCTATTTCCGCGTTAGCGGAACGGGGACACGCACTGACAATCATACTGCAACCAACGATCAAAATTCGCACCATTTTTAACAATTCTCCCACTATTTATCTTTACTTTCATTTTATGACCTATCCCGTATTTATATTTTTTCGCGCACTGCTGTACCTCGGTATTGCAGTTGCTCTCCTCACCGGCTGCCAGGCTTCGCGCCCGGCCGGCCCCGCAGCTTCAACGACGTCGCCCCTCACCACCGCTGATTCTACCGATCGGGCCAAGGCTATCATCCGGGAAGCCGTCCGGGCGGCGGGATTAGAGGATATGGATAACCAAACCGTTTCCTTTCGCTTCCGTGACAAGCATTACCGTTACCGGCAACAGGACGGCCACTATACCTACGAGCGCTGGTGGACTGACACCCTGACCGACGATCGCATCCGTGACGTGCTGAACAATAATGGGCTGACTCGTTACGTCAACGATCAGACGGTAGAGCTAACCGAAAAGCAGCAAAAAGCCTACGGGAACTCGGTCAACTCGGTGATTTATTTTGCCTTTATGCCCTGGGCCTTGCTGGACCCCGCCGTCCGGCCCACCTACCTCGGTCGCGATACCATCGGCGGGGAGTTGCTTGATTTGATCCACGTCGGATTTGCGACTGAAAACGGTGGTGACGACAGTGACGATGAATTCCTCTACTGGTTTACGCCCGACGGGCGGCAGTTAAAATACCTAGCCTATACTCATCCCGGTGGAAAGAGTCCCCGTCTACGGGAGGCCTATAATGAGCGGCGGGCAAATGGCATCACTGTACGGGACTACCGCAATTTTGCCACCCCCGGCAACACGCCGCTGGCGGTCGATCGGTTAGCTACCGCTTACCGGCGCGGGGAATTGGTACTATTATCACTGATTGATTTAGAGGAAGTGCGAGTGGAGATCAATGAGTGAGAGATTGATTACCAGAAGTTACTATGAAGTGCAGGGTGGCGGCGCAGCTAATACGTAAATGGGATAAATCCGCCCTCCCTTTCCGAGATCGACGGGGAATTTGATAAGCGGTTATTCCATCTTTCCGCCCCCGCCTTCTCACACTTTTAGTACCTTTCCCCCTCATTCAGCTTCGTGCCGGATGACGTTACCACTTTCACTACCGTCGATCCTCATGACCACCGAAACAACAGCCCCCGGCGAAGTCGTCGCCGCGGCAACCGGAGATAATTTGCTGCGCGAGCTGTCCGCTGCCTGGGCGGCCGTGACACCCGCCGATCATATGCGGGGACTGGCGGAAACCATCGAACGGCTCAGTGCGGAGTGGGTGGCCCTGGGTCAGGCCGCCGCTGACCGGCTGGCGGCCGATCCGGTACCTGCCGGACTGGACTATTTCCTGGTCTATGAATGGCTGAACGGCGGGCGCGACTTGCTGATCCTGTTGCGTAATATCCTGTTCGAGGAACAGCGGGCACTGGTCCTCATCTCCGAAGGAGAACTGGATGAACAATCCTTTACCGACCTCCGCCTCGCCGGACGGAAACACGCCGAAGAAGCAGCCGAAGCCCTGTTGAATGAATTACGGGGCGGTCATTCGCGCACCGACGGCTTCCGCTACCAGATCGAAACCTGGAAAATGCAGAACAGCCCCTGGCCCGTACTGCGCCTGCAACTAACTACCCTGGCCGAGCAGGCCGGGGCCATCAGCGACCAAACGGCCACGCTGGAACGAGTCGGCAAATCCTTTGAGGATATTCGTAATCTCTTCCGCAAAACCTTCGAGGAATACCTTGCTTACCTGCGGGAGACGACGCAGGTGCTGGAAAACAGCCTGGCCGACATTCCTAAAGAGGACAAGGACAATATTGCCGCCGGTGCCGTATTAAAAGCCCTGCGCAGCGTTACCGGCGCGGCCCCGGAGCCGGCCTCGGCCACACTTTTCCTGGACGAACTTACTCAACTAACCGGTAAGTTGCCGACTAACGGCAAACTCATCCTCGGTACCGACGGCGGCCTGCTGCAGGTGCGGGACATTAATCTGGCCACGGCTACCTCCGGGTGGCTCCAGTCGGAACTGATCTCAGAGGTACAGGAATTCTACGTGCGCCGCGAGCAGATCGACAAGTTTCTCCAGGTAGCCGTGCGTACCAGCGAAAACCGGATGCAGTTCGAGCGCCAGGAAGGACAGCCCGTAACCGGGCGCGACGTGCCCCGCGCCGTCCGCCAACTAATCGCTAACGTAGAACGCGCCCGCACTGGACTGGAAACCCTGGCCGATAAGACCAACCGGATTCTAACCGCTTCCCTGCGGGGAAGCCGGGTCTACCGCTCCGATTTTCTCCAGATCAGCCTGCATCAGACCCTCAATTATTACCGCAAGTACCAGCAAACCGGCTGGGAACAACTGCGCCTCTGGGCCGGCGATCGCTTTCAGCAACTCACGCACCTCGGCCGGCGGGGCCTGCGCGAGGAACTCAGTCCGGGCGAGCAACTGGTACGCACGCTGGGCAAGCGGGTTATTTCGCCCGATAACGCCCACTACACCAGTATGTTCCTGACCGATGGCTACCTCGGCGAATCGTTCCGTGTGGGTCGGGAGACGGAACTGGAGCGCGTGGCTGCCATCATCGACAACTGGCGCAAGGGCTATCGGGGTTCCGTCCTGATTACCGGTGACCGGATGACGGGCAAATCCTTCTTCGGCGAAATGATCGGCCACCGCTTTTTCGACAACCGCTACGTCAGCCTCCGGCCCCGCGAGCGCGTTACCCTGGCCGGTCGCATCCTGGAGCCGACGGAAGACCTGGAAACGGCCCTCAAATTCGTGGTCAAGAACAGCCGCCTGGAACCTACCCTGGTCTGGATCGACGACCTCACCACCTGGCAAGATAAGGATGCCCCCCTGGCCAGGGACATTAAAAGCCTGCTGAGTCACATCGACTATTATTCCGACCATGTCTTCTTCGTGGTGGCTACCGGCACGGAACTCTACCAGCAGCTGGTACTGCATTTCGACGTGAACCGCTACTTCCAGGCAACGCTGCCGATGAACCGCCTCTCGGCGCAGGAGATCACCGAGTCCATTCTGATTCGCCATGGTGCCACGCAGATGCAGTTGGTAGACGATCAGGACGAAATCCTGGAGATCGAGCGGATCGAGCGACTCGCTCGCCAAGTGGCGGTAAATGCCCGGGGACACATCGGTGAAGCCCTGCGCCAGTGGGTCTACGATATGCATTACGTTGACGAGGCCACCATCCGCTACCTACCCAAAACGCCCCTGGCCCTGCCGGCCGAACTAACCAGGGATGCCGCCATCCTCCTCCGTACCCTGATCCTGGACCGCACCGCCTCGGAATACGAGCTGCGGCAACGGTTCGGGCCGCAGTTCCGCACCCTATTTCAGCCACTGATCCAACGCTACCTGCACCTGGGCCTGCTGCGCCGCCGCCCTAACGGTTTCTTAGAGATCAACCCCGTCATCGTGGGTGATCTCGAACGCGAACTAGCCCGCACCGGCTTCCTGCCCCGCACGGATACCAATACCACCCAACGCCTCTAACATGGACCAATTCAATGCTCCCATCGGCTGGAACGCGCTACTGCGCGTGGGCCTCGTACTGCTGGCGGCTTATCTATTGCTGCGGCTGTCGCCCTACCTGATCCGGGCAACCGTACAGGACAGTGCCCGGCGGCGGCGATTATTTACGCTCGTGGCCCGCATCCGGGTCTTTTTTGAGCCATCAGCCCTCGTGGTGCTGGGCGTCATGTTCGTGCTGGCCAACCCGCTTACTCACGGACTCATCGTAGCGGTGGCCGCGCTCGTCCTGTGGATTCCAGGGCGTAATTACCTCAGCGGTCGCTTCTTGCGCTCTACTGCGACCCTTCAAGTCGGCAAGAGGTTGATTTATCAGGAGCAAAGCGGTACCATCCAGTCCCTCGATTTTTTCGGCCTCCAGTTACGGGTAGACAACGGCACCCGGCTCGTCAGCTACTACAATCTGGTTCGGCAGGGTTTCACCATCGAAAGCGGCACGCAGGCCGGGGTTATCCTGGATTTGCTGCTACGGCCGACGGAGCCGGAAAAAACCGAAGAGCCACTGATCGACCCGGAAGACCGCCTCTTCGGCTGCCCCTACCTGGACTGGTCGCACCGGCCGGAAATCAGGCCCTCCAAAGCCATCCCCGGCGGTTACGAAGTACGGGTTCTGCTACTCGACGAGACCTATGCCCCCGCCATGACCGAACTGGCCGGCGAGTGGGGTTACGAGGTCAGTCGGGGTTTTAAGGGTGCCCCCTCGCCCGCCCTATCGACCGACTGATCCAGTTTCGGGTACGGCACCAAGATCGCCGCGCCCCTACCCCTACCCTCCTGAACATTGCACGGGCTTGAATCTGCGCCCCCTACGTCCACTGTTGTTTACCTCTTTCAACTCTATTTTTGCATGGATACATATATGCTCATCATCGGCTGTAGCATCATCATCATCTTCTCCTTCTTTTTTGGGGAAGTATCCAAGCGGACCAACATCCCCTCGGTACTGATGCTCATCTTCCTTGGTATCGGATTGCAATACGTTTTCCCCTCCATTACGGATAACGACCTTAGCGACACCCTCAAAACACTAGGCACCATCGGTCTGATCATGATCGTACTGGAGGCCGCGCTGGAATTAGAACTCAAACCCGAAAAGTACCTGCCCATCGCCAAGTCTTTCGGGATTGCACTGGTGGGCCTGCTGCTTTCTACCTGGATAGCGGCGGAGACGCTAAAGTATTTCATTGAAGGCATGAGTAATATTTCCGCTTGGTTGTACGCCACGCCGCTATCTATCCTTTCCAGTGCCATTATCATTCCTAGCGTGACCGAATTACGTGGTGATAAAAAGGAATTTCATGTCTACGAGAGCACCTTCTCCGACATCCTCGGCATCATGCTATTCTTTTACCTGGCTAGTCAAGTAGGAGATGTAGATCCTATTGACGGCACCAGTGCCCACGGAGGATCGGGAATCGGTAGCTTCTTCGGACTGACGGCCCTGACCATCATCTTATCGCTACTGGCGGCCTACGCTATTCTGATCATCTTTCAGGGTATCAAGAGCCACACCAAGCTCTTCCTGCTCATTGCCGTACTACTGCTACTGTACGCGGTGGGCAAAACGTTTCACCTCTCCTCGCTCATCATCATCCTGGTGTTCGGTCTGGTGATCGCCAACATGAAGCTCTTCTTCCAGGGGCCGTTGCGCAAGTGGCTCGACCTGAAAAAAGCGCATCACATTTACGAAGGCCTGCACGTCATCACCATGGAGACGGCCTTCGTCATCCGTACCTTCTTCTTCGTCGTTTTCGGTCTCACCATTGCCATTGCCGGAATCTTTAATCTACAGGTGGCCCTGGTCAGCCTTATTATCCTGGTTTCCATCTACCTCATTCGTTTCCTGCTCCTACGATTGCTGGTGGGTAAAGACATCCTACCTCAGCTTTTCGTAGCTCCGCGCGGCCTGATTACGGTCTTGCTCTTCAATGACATCCCCGAAGTAGCCGAAGTTGCTGCTTTTGATAAGGGCATCCTACTTTTCGTTATTTTCGGCACCAGTCTAATCATGACCGCCGCCATGATCTGGGACAAACGCCGTTCCGGCATGGCAATCAAGCAATCGCTCAGCACGCCGGTCGGTTACGCCAAGTGGCGAGCGCCACGTATCGAAGACCTGCAAGTGGAAAAGGACTGAAAACTAACCAATGACCGGAGAAGAGAAATTACAAGTAACGTTTAAGCGCAAGCTACACGCGGTGCTTTTCGAGACGAATACGGTAGTTGGACGGGTTTTCGAGATCGTCCTGATGATGCTCATTATCCTGAGCGTACTGGTCGTTATTATCGAAACGGTACCTAGCATCGAACACGATTACCGGCGGGTGCTGATCTTCATCGAGTGGGTGTTGACCGTCGTTTTCACCCTCGAATACGCGCTGCGCATCTACACGGCCCGCCACCCCTGGCGCTACGTAACCGGCTTTTACGGGCTGGTCGATCTCATCTCCATCATCCCCACTTACCTGGGTCTTTTCATCGTAGGCAGCCACTCCATGAGCATCGTACGGGCACTACGGCTCTTGCGAGTGTTCCGCATCTTCAAACTTACCAAGTTCCTCTCGCAGGGTAACATGATCATGGACGCCCTCAAGGCCAGCCGGACAAAAATCTCGGTATTCATGTTCTTCATCCTGCTCATGGTCTGCATCTTCGGCAGCCTGATGTACATCGTCGAGGCCGGAGCGGGGTCGGGCTTCGACAGCATTCCCCGCGGCATCTACTGGGCCATCGTCACCCTCACCACCGTCGGCTACGGAGACATATCGCCCACCACGCCCCTGGGCCAGCTCATGGCCAGCCTCATCATGATTGCGGGTTATGCCGTACTCGCCGTACCCACCGGTATCGTATCCGCTGAAATGGTAAAGGTCAAAGAAGCTCTGGAAGACGAGGAGACTGCCGCTGCCCTACCCGACCACACCTGTAACCGTTGCGGCGAGGAAGAACACCTGGGGCAGGCACGCTACTGCTGGCGCTGCGGTGAGAACCTACTGGCCGGCACCGGCAATGTAAGCATACCCGGCTAAAATTATACGGTACATTGTTGGGCGTGCCCCCGGCCGGGGCCGGGGTCGGTCCCTTCCGGGCTTCGGCATTCGCCTCGGCACTGCGTGCGCTAACGCCCCTTCAGGCACCTCACGCAACTAAATTCTAGGTACTTCTTCGTAAAGGCGATTAAATATGTAGCCGCACCTGCCGTGCCGCCAGCACCGCATTCTCCTCCGGCCGCTCCGGGTCGGGCACACAGCAATCCACCGGGCAAACGGCCGCACACTGCGGCTCTTCGTGAAAACCGACACACTCCGTACACTTATCCGGCACGATGTAGTAAAACTCATCACTCACCGGCTCCTGCTCGGATTCGGCATCCACCACCGCTCCGGTCTCCAGTTCATACGGCTTGCTGATCGTCGTGCCGTCCGCCATGCGCCAGGCTACCGCCCCCTCGTAAATAGCCGTATTGGGGCACTCTGGTTCGCAAGCTCCGCAGTTAATGCAGTCGTCAGTGATCATAATGGCCATGGGAGAGGGTGGTTTACGGGTAAAAACGGTTAAACCCCGGAGGGGTTGTGCTAAACGGCCGCAAAGTTAGCAAACTCCCGTCAAGCAGAAATTACAATACTCCGGCAAGCAAGGCGGGTAGCATCCCTTCCTTCTGCTAACCGAAAACCGTCAACCCGATTAATAATGCGATGGTCACCACCGCAATCAGCAGGGGCAACATAAATGCCCGCCCACCGGCACTCGACTGCTTGCTCAGGCGAATCAAACTGTAAATCGTCATCCCCCCTAAAACCCCCAGCGCAGGAATCGTCAGCAGTTCCCAAAATACCCCGAATAACACGGACTCCATCTTCAGCAGGTTATAGGCCGCCCCGATCGAAAAGTAACAAAGTAATACACCCGCAACTATGGTTACGGTTCGTGCTGATAAACCCTGAGGAGGGCGTACTATTTTGTCCATATCATTCATGCCGAAGAATATTAAGGGTGAGGAATCATTAACCTCCGTTCGGCGCATTAGTTGTTTCCCTTTTCCCAAACGCAGGAAGCCCCCACCGACTTTCGTCGGCGGGGGCTTCCCTTGTCAGATCAGGTAGATCAATTGGATACTACCGCAAGCGGCAGCCGTCCGTCCGATTTACTGTACGATCATCTTGCGCGTAGCGGTGAACTCACCGGCCGTCAGCGTGTACGTCAGTACACCGGCGGCGGCTCCTACCTCGCGGCGTGAAAGTACCGTCTTGTTAAATCCGGCGTTAGCCTCGATCGAACGAACCAGTACTACCTTGCCCGTTACGTCCTGTACCGTCAGCGTGGCATCAGCGGCAACCGGCAGGTTGAAGCGGATTTCCGTCTGAGCGGCGAAGGGGTTGGGGGTATTCTGCATCAACTCGAAGGCAGCTTCCGTGGCAACCGTGGTCGAACCGAAGTTCAGCACCAGGTTACGGATGTCACCCGTGGTCGAGTAACCTTCCGTGCGCGTGGCGCGGTCAGTCAGGCTCAGCACCTCGCTCAGCTTCGCGTCGGCCGTAGCCAGCAGCGTCACGCTGAAGAGTTGCTCGTCGGTAGCTACTTCGCTGTTGAAGCTCATCGTTACCATACCGGCGTCAGCCAGTTGCGTACCGAAGTTCTCGGCGGTAGCGGCGGCGTAGGTCAGGTTGATCAGTTCGGCACCGTTCAGTGCGAGCGTACCCTGGAAACCGGCCAGATCACCGGCCCGTACATCGACGGTGTAGGTGTTACCGGCTACTAGTTCCATCTCGTCAACACGCAGCTCCACGCTACCGTTGCTCCGCTCCTCAGCAGTCGCACCGATCAGGTTGGCCGTAGCCGAACCGTTCACGTCACCGATCTTAACACCGATGAAGTTAGCACCCGTTACGTTGGCGTTCAAGTTGTTGAAGTTATGTACTTCAGTCATCGAACCACCGGCCTCGAAGAAGCGCCAGCTGGTATTGCTGGTAAAGGCGTTGTCCAGGCCCAGGATAAGGCGACGGATCGCGATCAGGTCGAGGGTAGAGATACCGCCATTGTTGTTGGCGTCGGCAGCTACCATCAGGTAAGGACTCGTGAACTCCTGGATACCCAGGATGTGCTTCGAGATCAGAACCAGGTCGAAGGTCGACACACCGTTGAGGTGGTTGGCATCCAACTGGGGAGTAACCGTGTAGTCACCGCCCATAGGCAGGCTGAAGGAGTACGTACCATTGGACGTTACCATCGTTTCGTTGCTCGAGCCGGAAACGGCTACTTCAGCACCTACTACGCTGGCACCGCCTTCGGTAGCGATCAGACCGGCAATCGAACCGACACCGGCACCACAAGTGATGCTAGCCTGGTTCTCCTGCACGAGGAGGGTCGTCTCACAAAAGTCGAAGTTACCGGCACCATCCGTGGTGTAGATACGTACGGGCAATAGTCCCAGATCGGGGCAAGTCAGGATCAGTCCCGTGTCACCGAGTACCGGGGCGAAGTTATTCACCACGGCATCAGCCGAACGGTAGATCGTGAAGAATACGTCAGGAGTACAATCGGTGCTAGGGGAAGCGATGAAGTCACTGGCCCAGATAGCAGCCATACCACCGCCGTTACCGTCAGGCATCAGGGTAGCCGTCAGGCCGTTAATGCAGATGGGCGTCGGAGCCTTGCAGTCGATGATCTCGACCACGTAAATCACAGCGGCGCGATTACCGCAACCGTCCAGAATCTCTACGCGGATTGCGTGACGACCGATCGGAATCGACGTACCGGTAATTACGATATTGTTGTTTACGAAGCTTACCGAAACGCTTGCCGTTGTGGGCAGTGGGCCGGCCATGAACTCTACGGCAGTGATAATACCGTCGTTGTTCGCGTCGATCACGAAAGGATCGACCGTCACACTTACGATCGAGATCGCGTCGGGTGAACAGGCATCGTCAACGGTGAAGCTTAGTTCCAGATCACCGGCGCAAAGTGCTCCGTCAAAGGAACAGAATTCCGATTGGTTGCCTGTCGTGTCGATCGTCGGTGCAACACCGTCGTATACTTTCACGAACTGAACGTAGCGGAAGTAACCGCGGCGTGCGTCGGTGCCGTAACCGTTACCGGTTGCGTCGGCATTGATCGGAGGAGTGGGATCAACCACGCCCGTGATCGGGAAGCCGGCCAGGTCATTGATGTAAGAAGGAATACCGTTCAGGCGGTTGGCGTCGCGGTCTAGGAAGGCGCGGTCGTCATTAATACTGTTCAGGTTAACCGAAGGTACTACGTGCAGCCAGAAATCTTCCGTCAGGTTGTTGTCACCGTCAGCATCGCGGGGAAGCGTGATCGGCTCTTCGATACCATCATATTCGCACCAGTTGATTACTTCGATCGTGTTACGGATCTTGTAGCATTCCGTAGCGGTAGCGGCGAAAGTATCGGGGTGTACCGAAACGGCGATCAGATCGCAAGCACGCTCGGTGAACGAAATCAGGCTGACAGGGTCAAGATCGCAGTTTTCCGAATCAGAATCACCGGGGAACTTGATCGTATAATCGTGCTGCTCCAGTACCACGATGGTCTGTGAGCAAGTGCCGATAGAAGCAAGGCCCTGTGCATCCGTTACGCGGAACGAACGAACGATCGTACCGATGCCGCAGTTGTCGCGGGTATCAACGGGAGTCAGAACTGCCGTCACGGCATTAGGGCAGTTATCCTGCGCGAAAGGTGAACCGAACAGGTCGCTCAGCAAAGCACCTACATTAACTTGGTCCAGGCCGAAAGCCAAGCCTACGTTAGCCGGGAAGTCGAACGGAAGGTCCGAGCAGAGAATCTGACGGGGCGTGGGAGGAATACAGATCGGAGTCGCTTTGTCCTCGATCAGTACGGTCAGCCAGCAGAAGTTCACGTTACCGGCGGCGTCAGTGACGCGCAGGCTGATACCCTTCCGGCCCAGATCGCCACAGTCAACCGTAATCGTGGGCTGGTAACCCAGGATCGGATCGAGCAGTGAGTTGTCCGTCGTATCGATGCAGGCAATCGCCAGCGTTACGCCGCTACACTCGTCGTAGGAGTTCTTGTCAATGTCCTCGGCCGAGATGATGGCAACACCCATGTTGTCGGGTGAACCGCCGATCGAGATATTCAGGCCGTCCTCACACTTGGCTACGGGAGCCGTAGCGTCGTCGATAACGATCGTTACGTCGATGAAGGAAGCATTATCACAAGGATCGACGGCGGTGTAACGCAGCGTGTGCGTTCCCTGGGGGATACCGGAAGTGGTTTGACCGGGCAGGAAGCTGCCGATCGGCGTAGCATTCAGGTTCTGGTTCGGGAAAATGTTAGCCAGTACCGTAATGTCGGCAGGAAGCGAGCAGTTGTCCGTCACGACCACATTAGGGACCTGAAAGAAAGACAGGCAGCCCAGTGCATTGGTCGAGAAGAACAAGCCGGCATCGGCAACACCGTCGAAGTTCAGGTCCTGCGTAGGAGCAGTGATGACCGGAGCATTGAAGTCACCTACCTTCACCAGACGAGTGAAAATGAGGGGAGCAGCATTAGGTGTGCACCAGTTAAGTACGGTAAACGTACGGAAGAACTTGTAGGTCTGTGGGCAGGTCACCGTGCGGGGACCGTCCTGTACCGTTACGGCCAGGTTACAGAACGAACCGGTGATCGGCACGGGGCCGTTGCTGGTCGTAATGAAGGGGAAGTCCTGGGGACGGGGAGCCGGGTTGGCGTTACCGAATTGGTTAGCGGGCAACAGGTTCATCGGGTCGCTGCAGCTGACCTCGCGGGCCAGCATGTTGCCGGTTACGTCGGCCAGGGTAGGCACGGCGAAGATGATGCTGTAGCTAACTACGGTCGGGGCGCTTACTTCGCCGTTACCGAGGGTACAAGGACCATCGTCGGTAGCGGTAAAGGTACGCGTCAGGGTAACGGGGTTACACTGCTCGTCGGCGTTGGGGCCGGTAGCGAAAGTAATTACGTCATTGACACAAACCCGTACGTTAGAGCAACCATCGGAGATGGTGGGGAAACCGCCACCCGCAATGATGCGGCTACGGAAATCCAGTGGAAGGGAGGTCACGGGAACAACAACACCCTGGGCGTTGATGAACTGACCGATGTTGTTCGTACGGTAGCAGCGTGAAGTGTTGAAGTTCAGTTCCGTCAGCGTAATACCATTGATCTGGTCACAGAACAGATTGGTAGGTGCCACGGGGGCGACAACCGTGGGCGGCGTCTTGTCCTCGGCGCGTACCAGACCCCAAGAGTTGATGAAACCCGTTACATCACTCTCGAAACCGGGAACGATGAACTGAAGATTAGTCAAGTTTAACGTGGAAAATAATACACCACCAAACGGTGCGAAACCATCATCCTGAACACCGATCGTAATCAAATCACCTACGTTAACTTCGATGGATACAGAAGAACTAGTAGCCGCTGAGGTAGTAGGAAATACATCCTCCGACATCATATTACCCTCGAAGTCACGAGTTGCAAAGATCAAATCGAAAGGCGCATCTACGCCATTAAAGTCATAGTCGAAGGTGAGTGTACCGGCTTGAGTGATCTGTAGTTCTCCAAAAACCTGGAAACAGGTTGTTACCACCTGGGGTGAAATCGTCACCCAGGGTCTGGATGGTTAGCGTCTCATCATCGGCAAAGATGTTGAAATCTTGGCTAGTAGGATCGAATGGTGCACCAGGCACGGTTGCAAGGAAGAAATTCCAGTTAGGACCGAATGGATCGAAAGCTCCCACGAAGCCATTAGTCGTATCAGGCAGGATCGTCTCCGTGCTCACCATATAGGTGTACTGACCACAACCGTCAATGATCGGGCCGTTGGTGGGGTCTTCATCCTGTACCGTGATCCGGAACTGGTCGCTCTCGGGTTCTTCGCCGTCGCCATCCACATCGTAGTTACCTACCAGCACCTGACGTACGTCAAGCATGGCTTGGCAGTCGTCGTTCAACGTCACGTTGATCTGACCCTGCGCTGCAAGCTGTACTTCAAAAACGGGATCGACATCGTCGTCGTCGTCGTCGTCGTCATCATCGTCATCGCAAGCAGCAACGGCATCAGCAAAATCGTTGGTACCGTGAGCACTGATGGCGAAATTCATGCCGTTAGCCACACTGCCAATAGCGTCACAAGCGAAAGTATTAGCATCCGTAGCGGCTGCACCGCCGCCGCTCTGCCAACCCGTCGTGGAACCGCTTCCATTTTCACCGCCGGTAGTTCCGATGATGTAAACGATATCGCCGTTGTCATACAATACGGACTGAAAAAGTACCTGTCCGGTACCCCCAAAGTGCATTCCGTCCCACTGAATCACGTGGGCACCCATGGTCGCATCGGCGGGGTGGGGATAGATGGAAGGCATATTGTACTGTAGACGCAATGACATGGTGATATTGAGATCATCATGCAATGGGTACAGACGAGCCGCGGCATTACCTAAGGTTGCACCACTAGTGGAAAGGGCCGTCGGCAGTGGGCAATCATTCGTCAAGTCACCGCCACCGTCACTCAAATCATTGGTGATGTATCCGTTAGTAGATACGCGCAGCGCCATGAGTGGAGTACCGAAGTACGAAAAGGGGTGGTTCAAATTGGCCGTAAAAGCCGCATCGTCACCGGTACCGAGGAAAGTACTCGTCGCATTAATATTGATCAGGGCGAACGATGGGGCGTTGGTCGTAATGGCCGTATAAGGCACACCGGCATCGGGTTGGTTCTCACAGGGATTCTGCGCGAACAGCATGCCGGCTGAACACAGCAGGCATAGCAGTAAGAATAATTGTCTCATTTCTCTCATAAGATTACGATTAACTAAAATAGGAATAATGCCACCACCCACCGGCCTAAACCGCTGGCTGACAACAAGATGTCAAAACGACGAAAGGGCACCGTACGGTCGTCTGTGTACGTTAAATGTCCTTTCGCCGTGCAAGATATTACAAAAGAGCGGTATACGCCAAGCCTGACGCATCTTTTTTTAGATCAATCTTCCACTCTGCGCCAGTCTACGTTGCAACTCGTTTTTTAAAAGGTTCGCCGCCTGCAGCACCAATTCGCCCTCCGTGGGGTAGCCGCCGGGTTCATTTCCAATCCGTTGCAGGCTCTCGCGGCTCAGGGCGCGGCGGTCGCCGTTAAAGGTGGCGGCATAGTTCTCATAGACCGCCTCGGCACTCAGTCCATCCGTGTCCACCCGGTTTTTGGTCCGCAGATCCACCAGTTCGTAGCGGGCACTCAGCACGGCGGTCTTGCGCTGTTCTACCTCCAGCACGTTGGCGGCAACGGTCACGCGGCGCGGCACTTTGATGTCGTTTCCCAGCGAGTCCTTGGTCACGTTCCCGTTCGCATCCAGCACGTAATCGGTTCCGTCCACAATCTCCCGCTGATCGGTATAAGTCCGCTCGCGGTAGATTTCCGGCGATACCTGCAGGCCGTCCACGATCAGGTCGGCGCGATAGTCATATATAAGGTCTCGTACGGTGCGCGTATGAAAACGTCTCCAGCGGCTATCCATGTCCGCCACGGGAAAGTCCAGCAGTACGCGCTCGAAGTCGGCGGGCAAGATCGACCCGGTCTCGTTGCGGGCCTCCACCAGCACGTACACAATCCCCCGGCTCTCGGCTTCGGCGCGCAGGGTCTCCGTGTCCCGGTAGCGGGGCAGGTAGGTCCCTACCCTACCGAATATATCGTAGGCCTCGCGCGCGGCGGCCTTGTCCCCGGCCCGGCCCTGGGTCAGCAGTTCCCGGCCGCGCTCGTACAGTTGCGCGGCGGCATTCTCACGGGCCTCCCGCTCCAGCGGGTCCACGCGCACAAACTTGAAATCGGCCGTATAACCGCGCTTGTCCGTCAGTGGTAGCAGGGGCGTCAACCCATCCTGCCGCTGCTGAATACTGCGGTACAGCTGGTGAATGCGCACCCAATCGACCGCCTGCCCCCGCGCCTTCAAGCGATTGGCCTCGGCCATATCCTTATCATTCTGGCGGTTAAAAGCCGTCTCCAGCGCGGCCACCAGATCGGGGTCCTTATTTTCCTTACCGGCCAGACGGCGTTGCGTAATCTCGATCACCTCGGCATAATCCCCCGTCTCCACGGCCTTTTTTACCGACCGGCAAGCAGGCAGCAGAGCAAAAGTCAACAATACGAGCAGCAGGTAATGAATGGTAGTGCGTAACATGACAGTGTGTTTTATGGTGCAGTGAGTAGTCGGTCGCGGTTAATGATCCATCGGTCCGTTACCGTTACTCCAAAGGTCGGGATTGTCCGGCGACGGATGCCTATGATAGTCCTAAAATCAATTATTGCCTCGTTAATATTTTAGGGGGGCCTTCCCGGCGGGCTGCCGCCCGCCGCGCCGCTGTGCTCCGTGGCTCACTATCGTTCGGCCGCTAGCGCGTCTGCTCCCCTGCGGTCCGCACCACTGCGCAGCGCTAGTCCGGTCGGGAGGAAATAGAGAAGTTTTCCAATTATTGAGCACTGATTCCCAGCAGCTAACTAGCTCAATGAGTAGTTTACCGGTAGTTCGTTTCAGCAAAAAAGCTTCGCCGCTGCCGGAGATAACTAATCGATCCGTTTGATTGATATTTACCCGGTAATATGGTCAGTAGACGGCACTGACCATGAAATGTTGCTAACCAATTTAGTAGTAGCGTAGACAATGGTCGTATGCGACCAAGCAGGCAATCACCCATTGAGTGGTCGCAAATGAAGTTTGCAAACCGCCTTAATAACAATAAACTAAAAACAAAATAGCTATAATTTTCAAAAACCAAACATTTGTCCTATCTTTGCCGTCCACCGGTTTCAGCACCGGTCTTCTGCACTGATACAAGGCAGCACATAAATGGTGGGTGAAACCCGGTCGGATCAGGGCCGCTTCACTTGAACTCAAATAGACTGGACCGTCCAATGCTCATCGCGGACGTTCCTCCTGGGGGTAGCAACACGGCCGCGATGACGGTCCGCTACCCGAATCAACTTACATAGCTTTATCGACCATTCGCTTTTAGCGCAACCGGTAGCTCTCGCTTTCACAGGCGTCTGCACCAGGCTAGCCCGCGTTTTGAAGAAAACGGTCCTCAATTAACAGGCTTTTTGCGGCCCAGCGGCCCCGCAAGAAAGGCCACCGGCTTGCCCGGTGCGCCGGACAGGGGGCAAGGGAGGTCGGCGGTGGCGGCCTGGGTGGGTCCCTCCCACTTGGGGACCTTGAACCATTTTCTCAAATTCGAGAAAATTAGTAACCATTCGGGAGTCTAAAAAATTGATAATCAACCACTTATAAGAACGGTACTTCAGAACTATTTCCTAATTAATTAACTATTAATTGGTTGCAAAATACTTAGGGCGCAAACCAATTTGTCGCAGAGAGAAATCTGCATATGATACAGAAGTGAGCGTTACCGCCCTATTCGCCCAACTTAAAACCATGTGGGACCGATTTTTCAGAAATTTGGTGCGACAATCTGGTTTGCGCCCAATACTTATTCTCGATCATTTTTACAATATATTGATAATCAGTATATTAAACCCCTGAATAGTAATACAATGATTCGTTCACCCCTATTAATGATTAGGGCAAACGCATCAAATTACAAGTTGAGAAGTTGATCGAGATAGTCCGTGTTCATGGACGCCCTGAATCGTCTCTTTTTCTGACTTAATTTGGCGTTGTCCTTCTTTATGCGGTGGAGTGCCATCTTGCGCATTGTGCTGAGGTTGAGAGGAGCATTTCCCATTCTGGCTCTGCTGGAATCCTCGTCAAAAGTTACATCCAGATGCCAATGAAGCTGATTCTCAATACTCCAGTGGCTTCGAATCATTTTATTAAGTTGGGCAGCGGTTTTGTTAGCGTGACTGGTTATATAATACCTTGTGTTTGTTGTAGTTACTTCACCAATTTCTCTACTGGCGGTAATTTTTACCAGCTGCTCAATACTGGACCACTTTTCCTTTAAGTCGGGACTTAACCATGCCTTGCCATTTATGACTTCACATTTTCTCGTCTCGAAGCGACCATGGTCGTATTCCCATTGCGAATCTTCAGATTCGCAAGCGCAATGATCGAATCCTTCTTGTACCTCTTCAAGCAGGTCTTTTTGGTTCCCTTTGACCGCCAAGATGTAGTCGGCCTCAGCCGAAATTATTTGCTCGGCCACCTCTTTTTGGCACCCGATTGCATCAATGCTGACCGTCGTGCCCTGCAATTCGAGTTCATCGAGAAGGATGGGAATGGCCGTGATTTCGTTGCTTTTATCCATCACTTTGGTCTGCCCGATGCACAATCCCTGATCGCAAACCCAAGCATTCAAAATATACAAGCCACTATTTCCTTTTGATTTGGGAGAAACGCCTTTTAGTTTTTTACCATCGATAGCAATCAGACGCTCTTTGAGATGATTTAATAGTTTTTTCCCATCTTCGTTTAAACCTTCTTGAAGACATTGAGGATCAATGAGTTGAAATACCCTGTTAAACGTATCATGAGATGGTGTCGAATCGCCTAAATCAATGTATTTCTTCAACCAAAATTTTCGTTCTCTCGTAAATTCCGCCATATCTTCAAAATCCTCTCCATTAGATAATAAAGTGCATAAGGCGATAAACAAGATATTAGATAGATTGTACTTACATCTACCCCCTACTCTTGGGTCAGGAACGGAAGAAAACAGAGGGGCGGTTTTGTGAGAATCATGCTGCCAAAGGTACGAATTTGATGCGTTCACCCCTATTAATGATAGAGTACAGCATAGGCTGTCCAGTTTATCAGGCTATAACCAGAACAGTTTTTGCACTCGCTTCCTGGAGACCTCTCCCCCGGCCCGGCTATTTGTCTGGGTCCCGTTCGCTTCGCGGCTACTTCGTGGCAACCCCAGCCGCTGCGGAGGAGAGGGGTGACGGGAAGTTGACAAACGGTTAAATCTGTAGTGGGTAAACCTATATAGATTGGACGGCCTAGAGTACAGCACCCCACCCCCTCTCACTCCTCGTATCTCTCATTTCTTGCTCCATCCCTACGCGTGAGGTGCCCGCAGGGGACGTGCGTAGCACCGAGCGAACAGCGAAGCCCGGAGGGGACCGACCGGCCCGTCAAGGGACGGACACGCCCGAAGTAGTAGCTCCTACACCTCTGATGAACATTCGCTTGGAATTCTCCTGAGTTGAAGTTTTAACGTAGCGAATGATACATCGGAGAAGCGGAACAGGACTTTACGACTACCTTCTATCCTCTACTCAACCTACATCCGCCACCGTAGCCCCACCACGCCCCAGCGGTCGAATTTTTCGCTCTGGTAGAGGCGCGAATCGTCCTCGCGAGGTTCGCCGAGGTACTGCTCGTAAGTGAGATTGGTGAGGTTATTGAGGCGCAAGTACAGGCTGAGGGCACTGACCAGGCGGAGGTCGACGGCCACATCGAGGTTGAAGGTGGGGGCGCGGTAGAGGGGCGTGCCGTCCTGGACGCGGTCGAGGACGTAGCCCTTGTAGACGCCGGCCACCACGAGGGAGATGCCGCGCTTGTCGTTGTTGTAAACCACCGAGAGGTTGGCTGCCTGGCGGGGGCTGTTGATGAGCGGCAGGCCGTCCTGAGTCGGGTCGTCGGAGCGGACGTCCGATTCGTTGAGGCTGTAGGTGGCGTTGACGTTGACGAAACGCAAGCCGGGGCTGATGAAGCCGAGGTTTTGGTAGAAAGCGAACTCGATGCCGTAGAGGAGGGCCGAGTTGGCGTTGGTGATGGTGGTGAAGAGCAGCGGCTCGTCATCGCGCAACAGAAATTCGGCATTTTCCACGAAGGGGCGGTCGAAAGATTTGGCGTAGAGGCCGACGGTGAACAGGCCGTCGCGGCGGCCGTAGCGTTCGTAGGCCAGGTCGATATTACGACCGATGGTGGGTTCACCCTCCGCGTTACCGCGGATGATCTCGCGGTTACCGACCTGCGCCTGGTCGAAAGGAAGTAGTACGGCAAAGGGCGGGCGGGCCAGGGCCTCGTAGTAGGCGAGGCGGATTTGGCGGTCGGGTTTGAGGCGGTAGGTGAGGTTGACGGAGGGGAAGAGGTTGCGGTAGCTGATGTCGTCGGAAGCCTCGGTGATGAGCTGGTTGTAACTGTTCTGCGTTGCTTCGGCCCGCAGCCCGATGGTGGTGCTGAAGCGGCCCGACCAGTTGGTGGTGTTCATGAGGTAAGCGGCGAAAATCTCTTCCTGCGAGTCGTAGGCGGAACTGTCGGCGCGGGGTTCTCCCTGTAATTGGGCGTCGTTGATGCCGCTGATGCCGTCGGCACTGCGCAGTTCGGCATAGTCAAAGGTGCCGGGGGCGAGAAATTGCCCGGCGGCGGGCGTGGTGATGCGGTTAAGGGTGCCGTAGCGGCGATCGCGCACGCGGTAGCGGAAACCGGTTTTGAGGTAGGAGGTCTGCCGCTCGTTGAGGAAGTAGGTGTAATTGGCCGAGCCGATGGCGATGTCTTCCTCCAGACTGATTTCTTCGCGGCCCACGCGCTCCAGTTCCAGCGGGCCGTCTTCTCGGGCGAGCGGTGGGATGCTAACTGGCGTGAGGCCGAAGGGATCTTCGATACCATCCAGGTCAGCTTGTCGGGTAGACCGAAAGCGGTAGCGGCCGGGTAGCTCCTGGCTGGTAGCGGCGTAGGAGATGGAGTAATCGAGCCGCGAGCGTTTGAAGTTGTTTTCTACTTCCAGCGTAACCAAGTTGAGGGTACTCTCCTCCCGCCAATTGGTGGTCTCGCGATCCTCGCGCCCGCGGGCGGCATCGTAGGTCGCCTCACGTTGCACCACCTCGTCGATGGACTTATTGTAATTGTAGCTCAGCCGCAGGCGGTTGTAGATGGAGGGCCTTAGTTCGACGGCCCCGAGGAATCCCCGCTCCGTAAGCCGCCGGTCGATGTCGGCCGAGCGGACGCGGTTGATGGTGGTTCCGGTGGTGGCATTTTCGCCGTATTCGTAGCGGTTGCGGAGTGAGCCGAGGCCGTTCTGGAAAAAGCTGCCGGAGAGCAGGCCGTAAACGGATTCGTCGGCTAGTTCGGAATTGATCGACAAGGCGGCTTGCCGCACGTTCTGCGGCAAATCTTCAACCACGCTTTCCTGCAGATTGGTGCCGTAACCCACCTGGGCCAGTAGCTCCAGTTTTTCCTCGGGTTGGCGGAGGCGAAAATCGACCGTTCCGCCGATGGCGTCGGCGTCCATGTCGGCGGTCAGTGATTTGATCACGCGCACGTCCTCGATCAGGTTGGACTGGATAAAATCGAGGCTGGCCGCGCGGTCGCTCTCGGGCCGCACACTGGGCAGCCGCTGGCCGTTGAGGGAGATGACGGTAAATTGCTCGGGTGCCCCCCGGATCTGCACGAACTCGCCCTGACCTTCGTTGCGGGTGATGGTAACGCCGGGCAGGCGCTGAACGGTTTCGGCGAGGGTCACGTCGGGGTAGCGGTTGAAGAGTTCGCTGTGCACGATGTTCTGGAGGTTAGGGGCCGCCTGCTGGAGGCGCAGCGCACCGGTCTGGCCCACGGAGCGGCGGCCGAAGACGATCACCTCGCCCTCGATATCGATGGTGGCATCGTCGAGTGCCACATCGATGCGGATATCCTTAACGGCGTCGACGACCCGGATAAAGGTATCCAGATCCTGGTAGCCCAGATAATTATAACTGATGCGGATACGCCCCACCGGCACCTCGAATTCATAATCTCCCTCCGCATCGGTAGCCGACCCGATGACCGAATTGACCACCCGCACCGTGGCCCCAATGAGCGGCTCGCCCGCATTATCCGTTACCCGGCCGTGGATGCGGGCCTCCTGGGCCGTGAGGCCGGTGAGTGAAGCGAGCAGAAAAACTAAAAGAAGCGTAGCGTAGCGTAAGGTCATGCGGGGTGGGTATCTGTCCGGGTATAGATGCCGGAAGCGGTCTAAATGTTCGGGCTGTAAGCTCAGCGCCGTCGGCAAAGATATTCAACTAAACTATTCCCGGCCCTTGTTCCTTCCCTCAATTACCATCATCAAACACAACCGCATGTCCATTTGGAAAACGCCCATCAGTGCCGAACTATTCACCCAATTTAATGGAAAAACCCTGGGGGATTCCCTCGGCATGGAGTTCGTGGAGAGCGGCGACGACTACCTCACCATGCGGATGCCGGTAGACCACCGCACCGTGCAGCCGATGCGCCTGCTCCACGGCGGTGCCTCCGTGGCCCTGGCCGAAACGCTGGGTAGT
Organism: Lewinellaceae bacterium; assembly: GCA_963757435.1. Classification (GTDB taxonomy): domain Bacteria; phylum Bacteroidota; class Bacteroidia; order Chitinophagales; family Saprospiraceae; genus Neolewinella. The sequence continues at coordinate 26,485 of CAVWSC010000025.1, forward strand.
ATGGCGGGTTTGTTTTGCGTGGACGACCCAAACACCCAGGCCGTGGTGGGCGTGGAGATCAATGCCAATCACCTGCGTTCGGTGCGGGAGGGCAGCGGGTTCGTGTACGGCACGGTGCGGCCGGTGCGCGTGGGCAAGACGATCCAGGTCTGGAATATCGAAATCAAGGACGAGCGCGATCACCTGGTCTGCGTGTCACGCCTGACGTGCGCGGTGGTGAAGCGGAGGAATAATGAATGATTGAATGACTGACTGACCTCGAAAAATCGCTTTGCGATTGAAGGAAGCACCGCAGGTAATGACCGAATGTTGGACTCGTAGCACATGGTCGGAACGTAGCTCCTCGTCGGAGTGCAACTCCTCGACCATTTAGAGCGTGTCTTGGGGAAACCGTTTTTTCGACTCCCCGTCAATCACACATCGGCTCTGTTTATTTGTTGAGAGAAATACAAACCGCTAACTCCATGACCCACAAGCGCAGAAAAGCCCTCTACATTTTTCTCGGTATCCTCGTCCTGCTCATTGCCATCCGCATTGCGCTTTCGCCCGTGGTGAAATGGTACCTGAACACTAAAGTACTGGCTGATATGGGTGCCTATACCGGCCGGGTATACGACGTGGACATTGCTCTCATCCGGGGTGCCTATGCGATTGACAGCCTGGTGATCGAAAAAGTGGGCGGCGAGATGGAAGAACCCTTCGTAGTACTGCCGCGCACCGATCTTTCGGTAGAGTGGAAATCACTTTTCGACGGGGCCATCGTGGGCGAGATAGAGACCACTAACCCCGTAATCAATTTTGCGTTTAGCAGCGACTCCACTCAATCCCAGACCGGTACGGAAACCGACTGGACGGAAGTGGTCAAGGATTTGATGCCGATTCGCATCAATCGAGTGGCGGTCAACAACGGCCGCATCAAACTGGTGGGACTGGACGAGGCCTCCAAAACGGACCTGTCGCTCAAAGCCTTTAATCTGGAGATGACCAACCTGCAGAATGTGCTCAACGGCGACGAAGTACTCCCCAGCGATATTATCGCCTCGGCCGAGGCACCCGATTACAGCGGCCGTTTCCACATGACCGCGCAGGCCAATGTGTTGCGCCAGATTCCTAACTTCGACTACAATGCCAAATTCGAGGGCATCGACATGACTTCCCTTAACCCGATGGTGAAGCATTATTCGGGCATGGATTTTGAAAAAGGCGTACTGAACGTGTACAGCGAAATGGCCATGCGCGACGGTACCTATGAAGGCTACTTCAAGCCACTGGCCGAGGATATGACCATCTTCCGCCTGGATGAGGACGACCCCAAGGGGGACAAGCGCTCGGTGGGCGAGTTCATTAAGGAGTTATTCGTGGAAGGTGCCTCCGAGATCGTGGAGAACCAGCGCAAGCAACTTTTCGCCACCCGCGTGCCCATCAGCGGTACCATCGAAAACTCCCGCACCGATATCTGGACGACGATCATCTCGCTGTTTTCCAATGCCTACATCCAGGCCTTCCAGGCGCAGTTGGACGATCGGGTCGATTATCAGGACGTGGGAAGTAGCGATAGGGGGAAAGATAAAAAGAAGGACAAGGAAGATAAGAAGGATAAGAAAAAGCGGGGGGATAAGGAAGATTAGCTCTTTTAATTGGTGGATTCTTGTCCCACTTCCCCATCCCGCCGCCCCAAAAATTTCCCAAAGCTATTCATCACCCAACGGTGCGCCCGCGCCTGGGTTAACACATACACGTACCACGGCAACGCGGGCACGAATTCGTGGATGGCCGTAATGACGTATTTACCGTCCAGCACCCGCCGGAATTCCAGCCAGCCGTAATCAGGGCGTTTCACCAGTTTGCCGGCAACGACGTAAAACAGTTGGCGGTCATTATCACTGCGCTGGGCAATGAAGTCCAACTTTAGTAATGGAATACCGAATAGGGAAAAGGTAGAATGCTCTTCGTCACTGTCTACGCGGATGAGGTAGCGGAAAAAGCGCGGCAACCAGGCTTGGTACATCCGCGCCACCCAGGGGGCACTGCGATTCATCGGGTTGGGTAAACGCTGTACGCTGCGCACGGTATTTTTCTCCCGCTCGCCGGGAATACGGCGGGGCAGCGGGGCGCGGCGGTCCGCCTCCCGCAGGGCAATAGCTGCTGCCTGCCGGAAATTCAGCCGTTCGGGGAAAGCCTCCAGCAAATCGTTATCGTCCGCTACCATGCGGTGCCGCAAGCTCTCGACCAACGGCGAGGTGAGTTCCTGCGAGTAGCCGGTAAAAAGGCTCACCCATAATTTAGAAAGCCCTACAGTAAAAAAAGGAACCGGACGAATGATCCGTCCCTTGCCCATCAATTCATTCGTGGTTTCCATCATCCCCATATAGGTCGTTACCTCGCTGCCGCCGATGTCGATGGCCCGATTAAAGGTGCTTTCCCGCCCCAGGCAGTATTCGATAATTTGCAAGGCATCTTCCAGGGCGATGGGCTGGGTGTGGTTGCGCGTCCATTCCGGGCACAGTAGCACCGGCAGCCGCTCGATCAGCCGCTTGATCATCAGGAAAGATGAGCCGCCCGGCCCCACGATGATACCCGCCCGCAGGGCCGTTACGGGAATACCGGTAGCGCCCAGCGCGATCTCCACCTCGTAGCGGCTGCGCAGGTGGCGGGATAACTCGTCCATCCTCTCGTGGGGCAGGATACCGCCCATGAAAACGATCTGTCGCAGGCCCACTTTGGCGGCCGCCCGCGCGAAGTTGTCGGCCAGCAACAGGTCCATGTCCTCGAAGCTGCCCTGGTGCAGGCGCGTGTTCGGCTCCATGGAGTGCACCAGGTAGAGGGCATAATCCGCGCCGGTCAGGGCCTCGGCTCACGCTGGTAATGGAATACATTTCCACCTGCCGCCATTCCACCGGGTTGCGCCCTGTAGTCCCGTCGGAATCCGGCTCCATGACCGAGCGGCTCAGGGCAATGATGTGGTAATCGTCGCGGTAACGATCGATGAACCAGCGGCCGACGAAGCCGGTAGCGCCGGCGATGACGAGGGTTTGCATAAAAGACGGGCTTCGCCCGGTTTTTTAGTACGTAGTTGGGTAGTTGGGTAGCACATAGTTGGGTAACGAGGGAAGGGGGAGAGGGTTGTGAGTTTTCTTCTGGCCCCTCCCTCCCCATCGCTCCTCCAAGGTATCCATTTTGCGGAGCAAAATGGTTCCTGGGAGGTGTCGATGGGCTACCGTTTTCTTCTGGCGTCGATCGGCTCCTCCAGGGTATCGATTTTGCGGAGCAAAATGGTTACCTGGGAGGTGTCGATGGGCTACCCGGGAGGTGTCGATGGGCTACCCGGAAGGCGTCGATGGGCTACCCGGAAGGTGTCGATGGGCTACCCGGAAGGTGTCGATAAGCGTGTACGCCTAGGCCTTATCAAAAATACTAAAATACCAGACGCGCAGCGTCCTACTAAAATACCAGCAGCGAAGCTGCTACAACGGTATATTCCCGTGCTTCCGCTCCGGCCTGCTCACCTCCTTATTCTCCAACATAGCGAAGCCCTTTAGCAACTTACGGCGGGTCTCGCGGGGCAGTATCACCTCGTCGATAAAACCGCGGGCGGCGGCGCGGTAGGGGTGCGCGAATTTTTCGGCGTACTCGGCCTCGCGCTCGGCCAGGGCGGCTGCGGGGTCTTCGGCGGCCTGGATCTCGCGGCGGAAGATGATCTCGCTGGCCCCCTTAGCCCCCATTACGGCGATCTCGGCGGTAGGCCATGCGAAGTTGAGATCGGCGCCGATGTGCTTGGAATTCATCACGTCGTAGGCACCGCCGTAGGCCTTGCGGGTAATGAGGGTGATGCGCGGCACGGTAGCCTCGCTGAAGGCGTAGAGGAGCTTCGCCCCGTTAGTAATAATGCCGTTCCACTCCTGGTGGGTGCCGGGCAGGAAACCGGGTACGTCTACGAGTACGAGGAGGGGGATGTTGAAGCAGTCGCAGAGGCGCACGAAGCGGGCCCCCTTGCGCGAGCTTTCCACGTCCAAAACACCGGCCAGGCTGAGGGGCTGATTACCGACGATGCCGATGGAGCGACCGCCCAGCCGTGCGAAACCGACGATGATATTATCGGCATAACGCTCGTGGATTTCCAGGAAAGAATCTTCATCTACGATACCGCTCACCACTTCGCGCATGTCATAGGGGCGGGTGGATAGCTCGGGGATAATAGTATCCAGTTCGTCGCGGTACTCGTTGCCCAATTCGTAGGGCAGGTGGGGGGCCAATTCGCGGTTATTACTGGGCAGGTAGCCCAGCAGGCGGCGCAGTTGCAGCAGGCACTGGGGGTCGTTGGCGGCCGTCAGGTGGGTCACGCCCGATTTGCTGGCGTGGGTCAGCGCGCCGCCCAGTTCCTCGGCGGTCACCTCTTCGTTGGTCACGGTTTTTACCACGTTGGGGCCGGTCACGAACATATAGCTGGTGCCCTCTACCATCACGGTCAGATCGGTCATGGCGGGGGAATAGACCGCGCCGCCCGCGCAGGGGCCCATGATGGCCGAGAGCTGCGGAATGACGCCGCTGGCCTGCACGTTGCGGTAAAAAATATCGGCGTAGCCGCCCAGCGAGCGCACGCCCTCCTGGATGCGTGCGCCGCCGCTGTCATTGAGGCCCACCAGGGGCGCGCCCTGGGCGAGGGCCATGTCCATGATCTTGCAGATCTTCTCGGCCTGCGTTTCGGAGAGGGAGCCGCCGAAAACGGTAAAATCCTGGGCGAAAACGAAGACCAGCCGCCCCTCGATGGTGCCGTATCCGGTCACGACCCCGTCGCCGGGGAACTGCTGTTCGGCCATCCCGAAATCGGTGGTGCGGTGCAGGACGAAGGCCCCCACTTCCTCGAAGGAGGCGGGGTCGAGGAGTAGCTGAACCCGCTCGCGGGCCGTCAGTTTGCCCTTTTGGTGCTGGGCGTCGATTCGTTTTTGGCCGCCGCCGGCGCGGGCGCGGTCCCACATATCGGCTAGTCGTTCTTGTTCGGGGCGCATATCTCTGGTGTGTGGTGGTGTGCGTAAATGTGGTGATTGTGTGGGGGCCATCCCCCCCGCCTAAGCGGCCGGTGGGTCGCTGCGTCCGGGGTTCGCTGTTCGCTCGGTGCTGCGCACGGCACTCCCCTGCGGTCGCCCCCCCTCCCATCGCTTGTCCGGGTTGCGTGAGGTGCCTGGAAGGGCGTTAGCGCACGCAGTGCCGAGCGGTAGCGAAGCCTGGAAGGGACCGACCCGGCCCGCAGGCCGGGGCACGCCCAAAAAACGCCCTGCGTCTACTCTTTTACTTCCTTCTCCCCTACCCTGCCGAAATTGATGAGGAAGGCCAGGTAGAGAAAGAAAAATGACCCCACCTTGTCCGTTTCGATCATATCGTTGATAAGTAGGAAGGAGGTGATGACGGCCAGCGAACAGAGCGTAGTGAGCAGAATAGCGCGGCACTCCGCGTCCGGTTGCAGGTGGTAGGCCCGCTCGCCGAACACGAAGGCCCCGCCGAGCAATAGTACGAAAAATAGTAGTCCCGGCACCCCTTGTTCCACCAGCATGAGGAGGAAATAGCTGTGGATGCCCGATTTTTCGGGGTTATCGCTCACGTAGGTCTGAAAACTGGTGACGGTATAACCCTGGTAGAAGTTGACGAAATTGCCCGGCCCCCAACCCAGCCACGGCCGTGCGGGAATCATGTGGCCGGCCGCCACCCAGCGGTAGACGCGCTCCATGGTGGAGATGTCTTCCAGCTTATAGGTGGCCGAAATCAGGTTGTTGAACTGGTCGTGGGCCACGGTGGTCTCGTAGTTGGGCGCGAATTCCAGGTAACGGTTTTCGCGCACGATGTAGACCGAACCGAGCAGGGCCGCCACTAAACCTAGAGCCAGCAACGGCCGCGTCAGCCGCCATTTGATCGTCAGGTAGACCCCCGCCGCCAGAATGAGCGCGATGTAGCCGGCGCGGGTGTAGGAAAAGTAGCTGCCCAGCAGGAATACGGGGATGGCCGCCGTGATGAGCCGCCGCCGCCAGGTGCCCGTTGCGTACCAGGTGCGGGCGTAGATCAACCAGGGCAGAAACAAGGTGAGCAGGCACGAATAGTTAACGTGGTTGCGCATGAAGGGCGATAGCGTCCGGAACTGGTCCGCGAAACTAAACCCATAAGTGGCGTGCCGAACCAGGGAGGTGACGATGACGAAAAGCAGGGGCGGGAAAACGAGCCAGAAGAACCGCCGGATGTGGGCCGGTCGGCGGATGAGGTGGCCCGCCAACAGGAAAAAGGTGACAATGTACCACAGCTTGGCGAGGCTGAATTTTACGCTCACCAGCAGCAGATCGCTGGTGACGGTGGTGAGCAAGATCCAGGCAAAGTGCGCCGCCAGCAACAGGCTGATTGGGTGCAGGAAAAACCGGCCGCCCAGCCGCGGCCAGTGGCGGGCCAGGTAAGCGAGGTAAACCAGCATGAGGCCCACCATGAGCGGCTCGGTGGGCAGGTCGGTGCCCAGTCCGCCGGGCAGCTCTACCTCGGTTGATAGCGGGATGCAAAACAGCAGCAGGTAAAACAGCGGCCGGAAATCGGTAACGGCCTGCCCGATCACAAGTAGGATAACCGGTAGCGCGGCCAGCACGTAGTAACCGCTAATGATGCCCACCGCGATACAGGCCAGGGTTAGCCCGGCATATAGCGCAAAACCGACCCGGCTCTGCTCGGATATCCGCTCGTGGGCGGGAATCCATCGTTCCAGTAACCGGCTAACGGCCACGGTAGATCTCGCGCCAGTTCACCTCGCGGCTGTTCTCGATGAACAGAATACCGAGTACGCACAGGATAAAGGCCGCCAATATGGCCCCCACTACGATGAGCGAGCGGTGCGGCCGTGATTTGAGCACCGGCACCCGCGCCTCTTCGATCACTACGACGGAAGATGCCTCCGACCCGACGATGGCCTCGTACTGCTTGAGGCGGTCGAAGTCGCGGCTCAGTTGGGAAGAAACGTCTCCCCGCTGCTCGGCCAGCGTCTGGAGGCGCGACATACCGGCATTCAGCTGGGCCAGCTGGCTGGTAACGATTCCGGCCTCGCCCTCGATACCGCTCAGTTGTACCTCTATTTTGGCAATACTGTCGCGTGCCCCGCGCAAGCTGCTGTTCCGGTAGGCAGCAATCTGTGCTTCCAGGTTGGCGCGGCTGCGGGCCGCACTACCCTGTTGTTCGGCCAGCGTCTCGGCCTGGGTACCGATATCGTAGATGGAATAACGTTCGCGTACCGCGCTCAGGGAGTCGCTCAGGCGCGTCAGTTCGTTTTCTTTTTCGGTCACGTCACCCCGCAGGGCCATGATGGTGCGGCTGCGGCCGGCCCGCATCATGTCCACGGCCAGGCGGTCTACCTCCTCGCGGGCGGCACGCGCCAGTTGGGCGGCCAGCCGGGGGTCTTTGTCCTCGACGGAAATGACAATGGCATCGCGGGAGGTCTTGGTCACTTCGTACAGCCCCAAAAATTCGCGGGCCACGGACAGGCCGGCCCGGGCTTCGGTGGGGTCGATGTCGTAGTGTTCGTAGAGGTTGAAGGAATCCACCAGGTGGTCTACCAGTTCATTGGATTCGGCCAGATTCATCAGCCGGTCGATGTCGTTGGCATTACCGTAGTACTGCGATTTTCCGCCGCCACCGAAGAGGTTTTCGGGCGACTGCTGGTCGGGACTGATGGGCAGAAAAGCGGTCTGCGACTGGTAATAGACCGGCAGCAGCAGCGAGATGACGGCGGCTAGCACCCCGGCGGCAAGGGAGGTGAGCAGGATCGGTTTTTTCCAGCGGAAGAGCGTACGGACTACGTCCAGCAGATTGGCCGTGGTGGTTTCTTCGGCGCCGGCCTGCCCGGCGGCGGCGGTAGCGCGATTAACCGGCTTGGCGGCTTGTCCCATGTGTCGTTGTTCAATTTCGCGGCAAAAGTAGGCAGCCCTGCGGCGGCGTCCTAATTTTTAGGTCGCGTCTGCCGGATTAGCCGTCCGCCAACTGCCGGGGTCGAGTAGTTGCAGCACTAACGCCAGCCCCCCGCCCCAGCATACGCAGGCACAGAAATTAACGAACCACCCCAACGGTTGGTAGCTGCCGAGGAAGTAGCCGCCGCCCCCGAATAGCACCCAGAAAACCAGCAGCCGCCCCGCTTTGATTCGCGCGCCCCGCAGCGGCAACACCGTATAGGCCAGCACGATCTGCCCCGCCAGCATCAGGCCCTGCGTGACCAGGGTGGCTACGGCCGCGCCGCCGGCACCCTGGCGTGGGATGAGGTAGTAGTTCAGCCCTAAATTAAGCAGTACCCCCACCACGAATACATAGTTCATCTCCCGCAGCCGGTCCGCCGCGCTTAGTAAAGAACCGAACACATAACCCGCGCTGACGATAAGAAAGGTGAGCATGAGGTAGCTCAGTACACGGGCAGTCTCGGCGTCGCCGATATCGTAGAGCAATTCCACGACCGGGCGGGCGAAAAAAATCAGCGGGAAGGCCGCGATGGTGGCCAGTGCCAGAATGCCCGGCAGGCTGAGACCGAAGAGCGGCCGCACGTCTTCCTCCCGCGACAGCATTCGAGCAAACATGGGCAGCAGCAGGCCCGCCAGTAGGTAACCCAGCAGGTTGGCCGCGTCCAGCAGCCGGTAGGCGGCCGCGTAGTGGTCGGCCGCCAGGCGACCGGCCGCGCCGGGCAAGAGATAGCCCAGCATTACGGCATCGAGGCGGGTATAGGCCGTCATCAAAAAGACCACCAGCGCAAAGGGCGCGGCGCGGCGCAGCAGTACCAGGTCAATAGACCGGTCCCAGCGCGGCCAAATGGTCTCTAGCCGGTTCCAGAGCAGGTACAACACGAGTCCGCCGGCCGCCAGCCAGGCCAACAGTTGTGCGCCCACGAAGTGATAGATCGTAAACGGCTGCTGCCACCATAGCAGTCCGCCCACCAGCGGGATGAGGATCAGTTTATCGGCAATAGAGATGAAGCTATCCGCCCGGTAGCGCCCTAGCCCGCTCAGGTTAGAGCGCAGGAAAAGCAGCCAGCTCATCAGTAACTGATTGACGCCCAGCAGGCCCAGTAGGATATAAATTTCCGCTTCGTATTCCAGCAGCCGGGCTCGGCCGCTACGCTCACCAGGAAGACCATCCCCAGCACCAGTTTCAATCCCAATAAATAGGGGAAATATTTGGCCAGTAAGTGCCGCGATTGCGCTAAATTGCGGCTGTTGTATAACTGCAATCCGAAATCCGCCACGATCTGCAGCAGCATCGTCAGGTTGAGCAACTGAAAGTAGAGGCCGTAGTCGCCCGCCGGCAGCGTGTTCTGTACCACCCGTTCGATCCCGAACAGGTAGACGCCCTTGACCACCAGGTTAAGGGCCAAAATCAGCGTTGCGGTACGGACAAATACGGTTGACACGGCGCGAAGGTAGTGCGTTCCGTACACCTCGGGAAGAAATCTCCGACCTACCCCCTTCAATAGATTATCCATGGACCTCATCATCATCAACGGCCCTAATCTCAACCTCCTCGGCCGGCGGCAGCCGGAGATCTACGGCGAGGACACCTTCGAGGATTTTCTCCTCCACCTGCGCGGCCTGTTCCCCACCGATGCCGATATTCATTATTTCCAGAGCAACCACGAGGGCGAACTGATCGACAAATTACACGAGATCGGCTTTTCCTACGACGGCATCATCCTCAACGCCGGCGGCCTCACGCATACCTCCATCGCGCTGGCCGACGCGGTTTCCGCCATCGACATTCCGGTACTGGAGGTGCATATCTCCAACGTCCACGCGCGCGAGTCCTTTCGCCACCATTCCTACCTATCGCCCGTTTGCGAGGGCACCATCGTGGGGCTGGGGCTGCGGGGATATGAGCTGGCGGTCCGCTACTTTTTGTGAGGACTTTTTCGGGCGTGCCCCGGCCCTGGCGGCCGGGTCGGTGCCTTCCAGGCGCGCCTGCCGGCTTGGCCCTGCGGGCTGCGGGCTACGCCCTCCCCTTCCAGGCACCTCACGCAGTAACTCGGAACGGGTGTTCCCCGGCCGAAAACCTTCCACTTGCCGGCAGGGCATCCTTTCCACCGTTCGGGGCGTTTACCCTACCGTACCACCAACCACGCCTACCGTTTGCCCGGCGTCCCTGATTCATGGAACTCAAAGTAGCCGCCGGCCGACTTACCGCCCGCGAACCGGAAGTAAAACTGCGCCCCCTGCCCGATGCCGATCTGAGCGAGCCGTTGAATGTCGACCCGTTTCACATTCCCTACCAGTCGAACCTCTGTTTGGGTCCCCTCATCAAACACATCGAAACCCAGGTCGATACCGGTGATTCCGGCACGGCCTGGCTGGCCGGACAGATACTGACCCGCCTGGAGGCGGCCCCCGAACTGCGAGAACCGATCACCGACCTGAACGTACTCGAAAAAGAGCGCGAGGTGATCGAACTGATGCTGCTCACCATCAGCCCCTCGGCCCTGCGCGAAGAACAACTGTTCAAGATGAGCCGCCCGTTTAGCGTGGAGGAAACCCTTTATAGCAGTAAAGGACTCGATAAGTTGCTGAGTTGTGAGAATGTGGGCTACGAGATCAACCAGGATGAAAAAATGGTCTACCGGGCCACCACCATGCAGGCCTGCGTGATGATCCTGAATAAATTTTACGGTCAAAATATCCAGTTGGACCCGGCGGTGCTGCTCACGGTAAACGACCCCGGTAAACCGCTACCCAGCTACTACCGGCCGGAGATGCAGTACGATTTCGTGGAGGTAATTCCCACCCGGCCCATTCGCCCCCTGTCGTCCGACCAGATCGAGAAATTGCTGGCCAATATTTATGACACTAAATTGTGGATGGAATACCTGCCGCCCACCGCGTTTGTATTTCAGGGCTTTATGTTCTCCCACCTGATCGACGTAACGAGCGAGGAAGCTCTCTCGCGGTTGAAGTACAAGATGCTACGCCGCGATGCCGTGATCGACATCGAAAATGTACGGGAACTGGCCGACTTGATTCGCCTGCACTTTAACCTGCCCGACCTGCAACTGGGGCTGGCTGCCGTGGATTACCCGCGCGAATTTCAGGTGGCCCATCAGTACAAAATTCACTTCCATCTGCTCAGTGAGGAAGTTGATTATTTGCTGGACGAAAAATACGCGGGCAGCATCTACGAGCGGGCCTGCAAGTACCAGGAGACGGTCCTGATCGAAGACCTGCGCAAACTGCACAATCCCGGCATTCTGGCCAAAAAGTTGATGGCCCTGGGCCTGCGCGGCATCATGATCGTACCGCTCCTGAACCAGGAAGGCCGGGTGATCGGGATCGTTGAACTGGCCTCCCCCAAATCATTCGAACTGCACAGTTTCCTGGAGGTACGTTTCCGCGCTATTCAGCGGCTGTTCCGCACCACCCTGGAGCGCAGCCGCGAGGACGTGGACAACCGCATCGAAGCCATCATCCGCGAACAATATACCAGCCTGCACCCTAGCGTGGAGTGGCGGTTCATGGAAGCTGCCTTCCGCCTGCTCCAAAAAAGGGAAAACGGCGAACCGATCACCACCGAAACGATCCGTTTTGAAGACGTGTACCCCTTCTACGGACAGGTAGATATCGTGGACAGTTCCAACCAACGTAATCACGCCATCCGCACCGACCTCTGCGAGAACCTCGCCCGCCTGCGGGCGGTGCTGGAGTACGTGAGCAAGCACCTGCGTTTCCCTCTCGCCGATCAGGTACTGATGTCGGTCAACGAAGAATTGGAACACATCGAAACCGGCTTCAATAACAGCGACGAAAGCCGCCTGGCCGAACTAATCCTTTCGGATGCCCACCCGCTGTTGCGCCAACTAGCTAAGAACCATGCCATGCTATCGGTTCGCATCGAGAGCTACTTTGCCAGCCTGGACCCGGAATTGGACCTGGTTCACGACTGCCGAAAGGACTACGAGGAAAGCGTCAGCCGCCTTAATAAGGAGCTGTCCTCTTTCCTCGAAAAACGCGACCTGGAAGAACAGGAAGCGCTGCCTCACTACTACGAGCAGTACAAAACCGACGGCGTGGAGTACGAGATGTATGCCGGCCAATCGCTACTGCAAAAGCAGTGCTTCAGCCCCGTACACCTGCGCAACCTGCGCCTGAGCCAACTCATCGACGTTTGCGAGGCCACCCGCCTGGTGGACCGGCTGGGCCGTGAATTGCCCCACCCGCTGCAAACGGCCCAGTTGGTTTTTGCTTACACCAGTCCGATCAGCATCCGGTTTCGGATGGACGAGAAAAGATTTGATGTGGAAGGAGCCTACAATGTGCGCTACGAAATCCTGAAAAAGCGGATCGACAAAGCCACCATCAACAACGGCGCGGAACGCCTGACCCGAGCCGGCAAAATCGCCATCGTGTACCTGCACGACAAGGACCGCGAAGAATACCTCGGCTACCTGCATTACCTCCAACGCAGCGGTTACCTGAGCGGCGAGATCGAAGACCTGGAACTGGACGCCGTACAGAGCGTGCAGGGCCTGCGCGCACTGCGGGCGGAGGTGGTGGTAGCTTAGAGCGTGTCTAAATTTTTACTTCCTGAGAACCAAGCATTTAAGAACCTGACGTCGTAAAAACTGACTTACGTAACCCGCTATGCGCGCAAGTTTTTATCTAGCCGGAACCTTAAATCATTGATCCTCAGTTCTTAAAAATTTTAGACACGCTCTTAACGGCCATTTGCCGACTACTTTTATGTCGGTGCAGATTATATCACCACATAAAGCGCCAGCCGATTCCGATTTCGCCGCCCTGCAACCGTCGCGCTGCGGCACTATTGGCTTGCTCCAGCAAACCGAACTCCCGGCGCAGCGCGGCCCGAATGAAGGGCTGCCCACCGGCAACTTGCACCGGCAAAGCGACTTCCGCCTCGATCAGGCCGGCAAACTGGAGTCCCTGCCCTACTTGAGTCTTCAGGTCCACGATGCGACCGTTCCGGTTGATGGTGCGGCCGCTGCTTTGCTCCCAGAAAGTAAATTCAAGTCCGGCCCGTAGGCGAAGGTTCCAGTCACTGGCGGAATTTTCGGGGCCGGTCTGCCAACCGATCAGCAGCGGCAGTGTGACAATATTGCGGCGGTTATGGTACTGAAAGCGGGTCTCGCGCCGGCCGGGAATGGTATCGGTAAAGGCATAAGTCTCGTTACCCGTGAGTTCGCCGACAAAAACGGTGTCGATGGTACCCGGCCGAAAGAGGCGAACGGCCCGCTCCTCGTCCAGATTCTCTCGGTAGACCAATTGCCGGTAAGCGACCCCGCCGGTGATGGAAAGGTTGTTTTGGAAGTACTTGGTGAGTCGAAGATCGGCAAAATAGCCGGCTTGGGGAGTGAATTCAGTGAGCGAGCCGGGGGCGTCAACGTAAGTAAAGACCGTGCCTCCGGTGAGGGAAAGAGCGAGGTTTTTCCGTTCGTTAACGCTATTCGGCAATTTGTCAGGGGTGTTTAATTCTGGGACGGAGATGGAATCAAGGGTTAGAAAATCAGGATAGAGCGTTACCACAGCAACCACCGCAGGCTCATCCGATTGTACGGAAGAGTCCAACCGGGCAGCCAATTCATCTTGCCCGGTCTGTTCAACGGAGATATTTGAATCCAGCAACGAAAGGGTGAGAGCCGGCACGGATTTTATCGTAGCTGACAACCTACTGGTAGTCGAGTTGACTGACCGGTCGTCTACTTGAGGTTGCACATCAGACTGGGCGACTATTTCAGCACCCTTATATAATTCTGCGGCACTGGATACTGCCGGCCGGCTGGAAGCCGGCAAATTTTGTCCGGCCACCGGTAATCGATTACTCGTTACTGGATAATGATAAGTTCCTACCAACAACAATAACATTAGCAGCCCACCGCTAGCGAACCAGAGTATCAGCCTGCGCCGCCGCTCGCGCCGCAGCCCTGCCCGGATGGGTGCGCCCATGTGGTCCCAGCTCAAGCCCGGTGGGACGGGACTGGAGTGGCCGGTCAGGCGGGGGCCGAGGGAGCCGGGTCGTTCAGAAGGTGCCATAAGACTTGGATTGATGGTTATACGAAGTGACGGCCGTACGCAGGGCCGCGCGGGCACGGGAAAACTGGGAGCGGGAAGCGACCTCGCTGATGCTTAACAGTTCCGCGATCTCTGCGTGGGAATAGCCGTCGACGGCATACAGGTTGAAAACGGTGCGGTAGCCGGCGGGTAGTCGGGCGATCAGGCGGAGCAGGTATTCGGGCGGGGCGTGGGGGTCTTCGAAAAGCGGTTCGGTAGCGTAGTGGCCGGGTTCGATGGCATCGAGGTCGGTAAACGTGAAAGCGGATCGTTTGCGCAGGAAGTCGAGCGTCTTATTAACCGTGATCCGGCTGAGCCAGGAGTTGAACTTCCCCCGCTGCGGGTCGAATTTTTTCAGGGAGCCAAAGGCCGCGATGAATACCTCCTGCACCAGGTCCGCCCACTCGTGTTCGGCAACGCCGAACCGGCGCAGGATGGTCAGCACATAGGGCAGATAGCTTTCGTAAAGCTGCCGCTGGGCTGATCCATCCCCGCGCCGGCAGCGGGAAATGACTTTGGTGAGTTGGGGTTCGGTCACGGAGTGGGGAGTGGTGTTTATTGACAAATAATATAAGGAAGGGAGAATTGGGCGGTGTAGGAGCCTATGGAAGTGAATCCACCACAAGGAGAACCGGGGGTAAAGGCAAAAAATTCACCGGTGAATTCTGCCGTGATATGATCGCCGGTCAGCTCGGTAATGGTCAGTGCGGGTGGATTTTCTGCACAAGAATTTCCAAGAAAGCCAAATGACATGGCACCTAATCCTGAAGTAGGCAAGTTTATCATTGCATTTGTAGTCAAAAGTTCTCCTTGTGCATTGATCGAAAAACTGATGAAGTAGTAATCAACCGTTAGGTCACCGCTATTTGAAACAGAACCATCACTTTCACAAATAATGTCAGTTGATGAAACAAAGAATGTCGTTCTTCCTGCGGTAGTGCCAGTGCTGACTGCTCTTCCACTAGTTAGGCTAGTTTGGTCTTCCGTCGGTCGAAAGAAAAACCCCGGCTCCTCCATACTCACCATCACGGGGTCTTCGGGCAGGTCTATTTCGGTAACGGATTCGATGTTTTCGCGGTCGCAGGCGGTGAAGCCGAGCAGGGCGGCGAGCAGGAGCAGGGTGAGGTAAAAAGAAAATGTTTTCATGGTTGGGTATTTTTGTCGGTTCACTTACTACTTCTCGGGAAGGGGGCGAAACGTTGCATGGGATATCGAATTTTTTCAAAAAATCTGTTTGAGCTAATGCCAATCGCCCTAACTTTGCCGCCATGGAGCCACTTATTTTTGCCATCGAACTCGCCGTCACAACGATAGCCGCCGAGCATTCCAACCTAAAGGACGCTGACTTGGCCGCTGTCTACCGCACCTATGCCGACTACTACCACCGCCTGATTGACGGCGAGGAAGCCTTCCCGCCCACCGCTAAAAAAGCCCTGATCGACGATCTCTACGCCGCCATCGGCGATGAGCTGGCGGACCGCGAGGAACTGCAACTGGAAGACATACTGTTGGATGACAACCGCTACCCCAGCCTTCCTCACCTCTACGCGGACGCCTTCGAGCAACTCGCAGCGGCGGTGCCCGCCGTAGCGGGTCGTGGCAAGCGCCGCTACCTGGATGAAGTGGCGGAAAAAGAAGTGCTAATCCTAGACCGCCGGTGGCTGCGCGACACCTACGGGATTAAAATATCGCCTTATCCGGTTTACGGCAAGACCAACATCACGCAGGCGGAAGTCAACCGGCAACTGACGCAGGAGCCGGACCTGAACAAAATCCTCCGGAACTTCGAGTCCCGCCGGAAAAATGCGGCGGACGACGTTTCGGTTTACGTCATTCTCACTACCCTCTATGTGTTGGTCGGCCAGGAAGAAAAGGCCTACGCGATGGCCAGGGAGGGACGTGAAAAATTCCCTGACTCCGCCCACCTGGCAGCCGTCTACGTTTTATTCCAGGAAAGTACCGAAGCCACCGCGGCGGTCGCGCATACGCTCCGCCCCATCCAGGAATTCACGCCGGGCAAATTGGGCTTCTATTCCGACACGGAGTACGTTCTCCTGGAACGGGCGTACGGCCACGCGGCCATAGCCCTGGAAAATGAACGGGATACCTATCGCCACCTGGAAAACCTGTTGCGCCTGGGGGTTCCTGACCGAGATGATTGACGACTTGGCAGGCCGCCTCATCGCCCTTAAAGTAATGGACAAACTGGACGACCCCAACCAGTTGCTGGATCTCGCCTCGTCCGGAATCGAGCCGGAAGAGGGCTTCCCGCTAGTATCGGACTATCTGAATCAGTTGTTTGTGGAGGGACTTACCAGCTTGGATGACGACGACGAGGATTGGGAGGCCGACGAGTTTCCCTCCTCCCAAAAGACAGAAATGCGGTGGCAGCGAGACGAAGAATCCGACCAGAGCGACCGTCGGTTCCCCGTCGGCCGGCCGGCAAATTCCGGCAAGATTTACCAGCTAAAAATCACCCTCAGCGGCAGTAAGCCACCCATCTGGCGGCGCGTTCAGGTGGCAGCCGCTACACCCCTCAGCGACCTGAGCGAAATCATCCTTCGGTCCATGGGCTGGCACGGCGGGCACTTGCACGAGTTCGTCTGGCGCAACGAATCCTTCCAGCCCACCAGCCCCTTTTTCGAGGATCCCTGGTCGGACGCCAACAATTACGATCACATCCAGCTCAACCACTTCCTGCAAGTCGAAAAAAACAGTATGAGCTTCGAGTACGATTTCGGTGATAGCTGGACGCACAAAATCGTACTGGAAAAAATACTCGACCCCGAACCCAAGCAATCCTATCCCGTCTGCACCGCCGGTAAACGCGCCTGCCCCCCCGAAGACGTGGGCGGCGTCTGGGGCTACGAAGAGTTT
>CAVWSC010000026.1:0-50870 GCA_963757435.1 Lewinellaceae bacterium
CGCGGGTATGGAAAGCCGATATTGTGTTTCTGGTTAGCTAATGCACCAACCGGAAAATTCTGTTATACCCAAGTCTTGTCGTTGCATGCCTCAAGCTTCGTTACGGAAATTCTTATGCAGCTCACAAGACTTCCAAGCCTAGCCTGAGACAAAAAATCCGGCGACTTTGTATGACAAAACTTCCCGTTTAGTCCACTAGGTAAAAAACTCCACGTAACTCCGTGGACTTCCCCTATATATTCACCGCGCTGAATTGATAAAATAAACCCCCGTCAGCATCAGCACGCCGGCCACTACTGCCATGCCCGAAAGTGCCTCGCCATTGAGTGAAACCCCCAGCAGCAGTGCGACCACCGGGTTGACATAAGTAGAAGTGGCTACCTTTTCCGGGCTGACGCGGCTGAGCAGAAAATTAAAACAAGAGAACGCCAGGATGGCCCCGAAGAAGATGAGGTAGAGCAGGCAGAGCCAGGATTTGAGCGAGACCTGGTACCACGCGAAGCCGTTCCATTCCTGGAGGGGGACACTGAGTCAGGAGTAGGGTGACGCCGGCGGTGAGCATCTGGATGGCGGTGGCGCGGAAGCGGTTGCGGCCCATATCGAGGCGGCCGATGTAGATGCTGCCGACGGCCCAGCAGGCCATGCCGAACAGGATGGCGGCCAGGCCGAGGAGGCTCTCGGGGGTGCCGGAGATGCGGGGCTGGCCCACCAGCAAACCGACGCCGACGATGCTGACGGCGGCACCCACCCAGGCCATGCGCGAGGGGCGGCTGCCGAGCAGCGCGTACATGAGAAGCATGATGAGGAGCGGCTCGAAGGCGATGAGGAGGGCCACCAGGCTGGTGTCGATAAACTGCTCGGCCCAGACGACGGTGCCGGTGCCGCAGGTGAGGAACAGGAAGCCGATGCCGGCCGCGTTGCGGACCTGGATGCGCGTGGGCAGGCGGCGGTCGTAGGTAAGGGTATAGGCGTAGAGGAGGCCGCCGGCGGTGAGGAAACGGACGCCGCCCATGAGGAAGGGCGGGATGGTGGCAATGGCCCAAAAGTTGGCCAAATAGGTGGACCCCCAGACGAGGTAGATGACGGCGAAAGCGGCGACAATGCGCCAATCTACTCCTTGCACGGCGGGTTTATTATCTTTGCGGAAATATCCGACAACTATGTTGCCAAAGCAGTTAATACAGTTTTTCCTCGTCCTGGTTGTTCTGGGACTCGTTTTTAGTGGTTGCGACCAGAAAACCGACACGGCCGCCGCGCCCGCAACAGCCACTGGTGCCGCCGCCGCGACGGACGGTCCACGAATCGTTTTCGTGCGGGCCGACAGCCTGCAGCGAGGTTATACCGCAATCGCCACGGAACTGACCCGCCTGCAGGGCAATGCCGAAAAGGCCGAGGCCAACATTGCTCAGCGCGTGCGTGCCCTGGAGCAGGAAGTGGCCGGCCTGCAAAATAAGGTACAGCAAGGACTGCTGGCCCCCAATAAGATCCAGTCGGAACAGCAACGAATCGGCCGCAAGGAACAGGAGATCATGCAGCAGCGCGACGTGACGATGCGCAGCCTGCAGGAGGACCAGATGCGGGTGCAAACCAAGTTTGAGGACGACGTGAAGGCCGTGCTGGAAGAAATTCAGGCCGAGCGGAACTACGACTACATCCTGAACCAGGGGCCCGGCACCGGTGTACTCATCAGTAATGACGCCCTGGACATTACCGCCGAAGTGCTGAAGCGCCTGAATGCCGCCGATGCCACCGCCGCTACTGACACCACCACCACCGAGTAGCGCGGCCGGCAAGATTTGTTTTTCCGTTGACCATCCGACCCTCCGGGCCGGATGGTCGGTTTTTGCCCGACCGGATAGCCGGTACTTTTCAACACCCCCAACGTATGTTCAATATTATTCTCTTCGGCCCGCCGGGTTCCGGAAAAGGCACGCAGGCCAAACTGCTGATGCAGAAATACGGTACGCTCCAGATCAGTACGGGCGACCTGTTTCGCTACGAGTTCGACAACGACACCGCCCTCGGCAAGAAGGCCAAAAGTTTCATGAAACGCGGCGAACTGGTGCCGGACGCTATCACCGTGGAAATGCTGCGTAATAAGGTGGATGCCAATATGGACGTTGCCGGCTTCATTTTCGACGGCTTCCCCCGCACCACCAACCAGGCCGAGGAACTGGACCGACTGATGAAGGAAAAAGATGGCGGCATCGACCGGCTGATCATGCTGGAAGTGCCTGACGAAGAGATCGTAAAGCGCCTGCTGGAGCGCGGTAAGACCAGCGGCCGCGCCGATGACGCCACCGAGGAGGTGATTCGCAAGCGCATCCGGGTCTACCGCCAAGAGACCAGCCCGGTCTACGATTACTATGACGAGCAGGGTCTCTCCATGAAGATCGACGGCATGGGCGATATCGAGGAGGTGGCCGAGCGGCTGAACGCGGCGATTGACGAGGCGAATGTTTAGTACATAGTGGAACAAGTAAGAAAAGTACTATGTATCACGTACTAGTTACTTGGTACTAACCCGAACTCATGCAGGTAAAACTCATTCAAGCCTACCTTGCCGCTTATCTGCGTTACCTGCGGACCGACCGCGCGCACGAGGCCGACGCCCTGGCACTGTGGGAGACCCAAGCCAACTGGCAGGCGAACTTCAATCCTGTGGCCACGGACTTGGCGGCAGCCTACGCGGCTTCGCTGACCAGCCAGACCTCGCGGCGTCATTACAGCCGCTCGGGTTTTGCGCCGCGCGAGTTCATGCTGGCCCTGTTGGCGTGGGAACCCGCTTTCGTGCGGGATGCGTTCGTGGACTTGTTTGACGAACAACCGTTCACTCGACGGGCGGGTGCAACGCTTCGAGCTGTACCTCGACGAGTTACTGGCGCGTTACCGCGAGGCTCACCCGAAGAAAGACATCCCGACCCACTACCACGACGATGATTACGGCATGGTTTCCCTCTACCTGGCCCTGCAGTACCCGAAGACCTATGCGCCCTACTCCACGCCCTTGCTGCAGGAAACTCTGCGCAAATTCGGGGCCGCAAACCCGCCCCTGGCCGCCGATCTGCCCCGCTACGTGAAGTTACTCCGCACTACCGACCAGTTCCTCGCCCGCGAGGACGCCATCCAGGCCGCCCACCGCACCCGCTTGCGGGAGGGGACGGATTTTGCGGGGGAGACCAAACTGCCGGCCTGGGATTTTCTACGATTTGTGCAGGGGAGTAAAGCGCTCTAATAATGAAGTATTGGAATCGGCAAAACAAGGGACAGACTACGTTGCCGGCCTTCGTCTCATTTATCCTTTTACTCCTAGTTTCTTGTACTGAAATAGCCCCTTCCCCCTCCCCGCAGCTCGCCTACTACCACTGGCAAACCGCTTTCGCCCCCGATTCCCTTGCCTCCGCATACCTGCGCCGGACCTCCACGCTCTACCTCAAAGCCTTCGACTTGGTGTGGTCGGAAGGAGCAGTGGTACCGACCGCCCTGCTACAAATGGACACCACTGCACTGCCGCCGGAAATGGGGTTGATCCCGGCCGTTTTCATCACCAATGAAGCCATGCGTAAGTCTTCGCCAGCCGGCGCGCCGGAACTAGCGAAACGCTTGGTAGCGAAGGTAAACGAACTACTCTACCATCACCCTTATCCCGAGCTACAACTGGATTGCGATTGGACCGCTACTACCCGCGAGAACTACTTTTCCGTGCTACGGGAAGTAAAAAAATTGCTCCCCGCCGCCACCCGCCTCAGCGTGACCCTGCGCCTGCACCAGTGGAAAGACCCGGAAACGACGGGCGTGCCTCCCGCCGACCGCGCCCTGCTGATGTGCTACAATGTGGGCCGGGTGCAGGACTGGCGTGAGGAAAATTCCATCGTTAGTCTGGAGGCTGCCGGCCCCTATCTAAATGCAGCGGCCTACCCCCTGCCACTCGACGTCGGCCTGCCGCTTTTCCGTTGGGGCGTACTATTTCGGGAGGGGGAAATGATCCGCCTCATTAACGAGCTGGGTCCGTACCGGCTGCTGGATACCAGTCGCTTTGAATTAACGGCACCCGGCCGCTACCGCGTGCGGGAAAGTACGTACCTTGGAAACTACTACCTCTACCGGGGCGACCGGCTCCGGCTGGAAACCGTAACCCCGGCCGATCTGACCGCCTGGGCCGGGGAACTGGCCCGCCATGAGTGGCCTGATGATCTGCGGGTGGTTTTTTTTCACCTCGGAAGTCCCTTACTACTTGATTTTACCCATGCTGAAT
This sequence comes from Lewinellaceae bacterium, assembly GCA_963757435.1. Classification (GTDB taxonomy): domain Bacteria; phylum Bacteroidota; class Bacteroidia; order Chitinophagales; family Saprospiraceae; genus Neolewinella. The sequence continues at coordinate 4,256 of CAVWSC010000026.1, forward strand.
TACAGTCCCTGGCCGTCACTTGCGGCGGCGGTTAGCTTACTTGGCGCGTTGCTACTACTTGCTACTCCACCGCTCCGCGCTACCGACGCTCCCTTGCTTCCCCTGCGCATGGAAGCTCCGGTAGTGGAATTTTCGGTCTGCGGACCGGGAGAACCCGTTAAGCCCTATACCTACCGTTTCGTTAATCCCGCCATCGCAGGTTTCAGTAGTGACCTGGCTCCTTATTTCCTTGCGTTCGGAGACGTCTACAAGGCTCTTTACCAGGATCAGGAAGCCGTGATGCAGGCCGATAACGTAGATGAGTGGGTGGAACGCTACTGCGACCAGGCCGACGCCGCCGACATCAACGCCTTCGTTTACCAGTATCCCATCCGCGACCTGGAGGCTTTGCTGTTTAATATCCAGAAAAAGGATGCCAAGCGCAGTGATCTATCGCCTACCTTGAGTCAGAACGAGTTTGCCGATCACCTCTTTCGCAACAAATGCGAGGAGACGGTGCGCTACCTTATCTTCGCCAAACGCTGCGAACCACACGTTACCCGTAACGTGGACCGCTGGAATGCCCGACCCCGTGACCTGGCCGCCATGCGTAGTTTGCTGGAGGACGGAAAGGCGGATTTTTATCGCGGCGAAAGCCATTACATCCGCTTGCGCTACGCTTACCAGCTCATCCGCTTGGCGCACTACATGAACGACTACCAGGGCTGCCTGGACCTTTACGACGAACTGATGCCCAAGGTAGACGCAGATCCCAGTCTGGTTTATTTTTGGGTGGAAGGGCACCGGGCCGGAGCATTGCGTTCGCTGGGCCGCACCACCGAAGCCGCTTATCTCTTTAGCCGGGTCTTCGATCAGTGCCCCAGCAAGCGCGAAAGTGCCTACCAGAGTTTCCGGATTGACTCCGACGAGGAGTGGAGGGCCTGCCTGTTGCTCTGTAAAAACCAGCACGAACAGGCAACGCTTTACGTACTGCGCGCTCAGAACGCCGACGCCCGATTAGTAGAAGAAATGCGATCCGTTTATATATTGGAACCCGATAATAAGGTGCTGGAAATATTATTGGTGCGTGAAATGCAACGCCTCGAAAGCGATTTGTTGGGGATTGATTTCAATCCAGAAAAGAGGAATAACGCCCGTTATTTCAAGATCCCGCGCTCAGTGGCCGGAGAGCGGGTAGTAGAGTTACAGCAGTTCATTCGCCAGGTGCGGGCCGATGGACTGGTGAAGCGACCGGAACTGTGGCAACTGGCCGAGACCTACCTCCAAGTGCTGGCGGGAGATCGCTACGCGGCCAGGAAAGGCTTCGAATCGATGCGGGGCCGAATTACTGAAGACACCTTGCGCCTGCAATACGAAATGATGCGCGAGGTGCTGAACGTAGTCTCTATCGACACCCTCACCGATTCGCTGGAGGTCCAGTACTACCGCAAACTGCGTAGTGCCGAAGTCTCATCCCGCTATCCCGATCTGGCTAAATTAATCAACGACAAATTTCTCCAGATATATAAAGCTACCGGCCAGCGTGGTAAGGCTTTTTTACTGGAATACCGCCTGGACCAACTGCGGGCCAACCCACAGATCGAAATTGTCCGGGATTTACTATTGCTGGCTGAGGACGAAAATTCCAATAAGTTTGAGCAAAAACTGCTGACCGACCGGGCCGGGCCGGACGTGGTCAATGACCTGCGCCATATGCAAGCGGTCTATTACCTGGCCAACTCGCAATTGGAGGCGGCTTTTGAGATTTTCCGCCTGATTCCCGAAGATAACTACAACAAATATGGCCAGTACGCCCCCTTTATCGCCCGTTTAAATGACTGCGTCCACTGCCCCCGGCCAGATACCGCACGGGTCTACAACAAGTTCGAGTTGATGCAGGAACTCATCAATCTCGAATACGACGCCCGCTCGGCCACCGACCCCGATCGCTCGGCGCAACGCTACTTCCAGGTGGGCGTGGCTTACTACAACATGACCTACTACGGCTCTATGTGGCGGTTCGCTGATTTTTTCCGCAGTGGGGTAAGCGGTCGCCTTGTGCGCCGCAATCCGGGAGAGAATGTCTTTCCCTACTACGATTTCCCCCTCGGGAACCGAGAGTATTTCGATTGCAGCCGCGCCCAGTCGTTCTTTGATCGCTCCCGCATTCTGGCCGCCGACCCGGAACTGGCCGCTCGGGCTACCTTTTACGCTGCCAAGTGCGAGCGTAACCTCCACTACGCTACAGCCAAGCCGGGCTTAACCCGTCCCTTCACTAATTTTGAATTACTGAGGTCCAAATACAGCAACACCGCCTTCTACCAGCGTGCCATCGCAGAGTGCCGGACGTTTGCGGCTTTCGTGGCAAATTAATCCGCCACTCTTTTAATGGAAGCCCCGATTGCGTTCAGCCGCTGCTCGATGCGCTGATAGCCGCGATCGATCTGATTGATGTTCTCGATCCGGCTGGTGCCCTGGGCCGAAAGCGCGGCGATAAGCAGCGACACCCCCGCCCGGATATCCGGCGAACTCATAGTGATCCCTTTAAGCGGAAACATTCGGTCCAGCCCGATCACGGTGGCGCGGTGCGGGTCGCAAAGAATGATCTGCGCGCCCATGTCGATCAGCTTATCCACGAAGAACAGGCGCGACTCGAACATCTTTTGGTGGATCAGCACGCTGCCCCGCGCCTGGATGGCCGTCACCAGGCAGATGCTCATCAGGTCGGGTGTAAAACCTGGCCAGGGCGCGTCGTAGATCGTCAGGATGGACCCATTATTAAATGTCTGGATCTCGTAATGCTCCTGCGCCGGCACGTGGATATCGTCTCCGATCACATCCACCTGGATTCCCATTTTCCGGAAAGTGCGGGGGATATTCCCCAGCTGATCCACGCGGCAATCTTTGATTATTATATCGGAGGCCGTCATCGCCGCCAGGCCGATGAAACTGCCGATCTCGATCATGTCCGGCAGCAGGCGGTGCGTGGTACCACCCAGTTCCGTCACCCCCTGAATGGTCAGTAAATTAGAGCCGATCCCTTCGATCCGTGCGCCCATATCCACCAGCATCCGGCACAGTTGCTGCACATAGGGTTCGCAGGCCGCATTATAAATGGTGGTCTCCCCCTCGGCCATTACGGCGGCCATCACCACGTTGGCCGTGCCGGTAACGGATATTTCCTCCAGGTGCAGGTAACGGCCGCGCAGGCCGCTGGTGCTAAACGTATAAATATTCGTGTTGGGGTCGAAGGCAAATTTCGCGCCCAGTTGCTCCAGCCCCAGCAGGTGGGTATCCAGGTTACGGCGGCCGATCTTGTCGCCACCCGGCCGGGGCAAACCGGCCCGCCCATAACGGTTCAGCAGGGGCGCGATCAGCATCACACTACCCCGAATCCGCTGGGCCTTACTCACGTATTCGGGACTCAAAACATAATCAATGTCAATCTCCGCCGCAGTAATATGCACCGTATTTCCGCCGGTTTCGCGCACCACCTCCGCGCCCAGGCCCTCCACCAGGTCCAGCAGCATCCGCACGTCGTGGATGTCCGGCAGGTTCTCGATCGTTACCCGTTCTTCGGTCAGCAGGGTGGCGCAAATAATTTGTAGGGCCTCGTTTTTGGCCCCCTGCGGCACCAGTTCGCCCTTCAGCCGGCGGCCGCCCTCCACGATAAAAGCCTCCGCATTACTCATACTAGTGGGGTTCAAAAGTTTCAATTGGGCGTGTCCCCGGCCACAGGCCGGGGTCGGTCCCCTCCGGGCTTCGGCAGTCGCCTCGGCACTTCGTGCGCTAACGCCCCTCCGGGCACCTCACGCGGTAGCGAAGGTAAAATTTATCCCCCGGTAAAGCATAATGGCCCTCCCTAAACCGGCAAATCCAAGGGTCGCGATCCCCCGATCGCGTCCGGTGCGCGAGACCGGAGGTCACGCACCGGACGAAACAGCTGTCAAACAACGGCGGGACAACACACTATATCGCCGATCGAAGGTCGGCAGCCTTAGTTAAACTCACCCACGTGCCAAAGTACACCAGCCGGGTCGTGGAGAAAAAATTCGCGGCCCCAATCGTTGTTGACGATGCCCGAGAGTTTCACTCCGGTATAGGTAGCGGGTAAATCCAGTTGCTGCCATTTATCTAACCGATCTTCCAGATCGGCCACTTCGAGGAAGATCATGGTGTTTTCGATCCATTCTTTTACGTAGGCATCCTGGAGGTAAAACCCGAATGCTCCGCTACTGAAATAAGACATATTTGCCGACACCTGATTTTCGAGGAAACCGAGGTCAGCATAAAATTGTCGAGACCGGTCAAAGTTTCGCGCACCGATAAAGGCACGAATGGAAGCAATCTTATGATCCATAAATATGAAAATTTCAGGATTCATGCAAGGTAACTAGTGGATTACCGCCGCCGGCGATTTTTACCACCTCCGCCACTGTTGTTATTGCTATTATTGTAATTACCGCCGTTGTTATTATTCTTGCGGTTGTACTTACTGCGGCTCTTCTTGCGGCCCCGGCCGGCGCGTGGAATGTGCTGAGTCGGCTGGTTGGGGCTGTTAGCCAGGTTCCAGAGGCGCAGGTCTTCGGGTAGCTTTAGTTTGCCGTCGCTAAGGTTGAGCAGGTCACGGCGGAGGGTTTCGTCGGGAACGAAATTATCGCCGCCCCGGCTCCAGTTCATCTGAGCCAATTTCATGTAGGAGGCGATGACGCGGATGTGCTCGCGCTGCTTGGCCTCATCGGTTTCGGCCTTGGCCTTTTCCACTAATTGCTGCACGTGGTCGCCGTAGTGGCGCATTTTCATGTCGGCACTGGGGTAGGAAAGTGGTTCCGGTTTCTTTTGCTCGGCGTCGGGGCTGACGTCCATGCCGGCGGGTACTTCTACCTCGATATCGTTTTCCACGATGCGGAAGAAATGCTTCCAGAGCGTCTCTTGGTACTTTTCGGACTGCGTAATCTCGGGCTGCATCTGTTGCATCAGGCGGATCACCCGCTCTACCACGCGCTGCCGCTCTTCATCGTCCTCGATGGTGCGGGCATGGCGGGCCAATTCCTGTACATGGCGCCCATATTCGGGAATCACCAAATCATCCTTACCGGAATTATAAGTCATGTCCCACTCCAGGGGAGCTGATTTTTGTTGGCTACTCATGGTCAATTATGTTGTTTCCACCGCTGTGCTCCGAGGAGTAATTTAGGGGGTAGAAGTAGGTGTAGGTTGTAGGGTTAGCAGCTAACGCTTACCCGGTGAATATTGTCTTGTCGTTGCGTGAGGTGCCCGCAGGGGCGTTAGCGCACGCAGTGCCGAGGCGGCTGCCGAAGCCCGGAGGGGACCGACCCCGGCCCTTGCCGGGGGCATGCCTAAATGCACAACCAAAAACACGCCTGATTATGCGTAAGTATAGGCTTGATCAAAAGTACTAAAGTACCCTATGCGGAGCAGCCGCCCTCACTCGACCGTTACCGATTTGGCCAGATTACGCGGCTGATCCACGTCGCAGCCGCGCATGACGGCGATGTGGTAGGAGAGTAATTGTAGCGGAATGACCGAAAGCAGTGGGCTGAGTGGTTCTTCCGTTTCCGGTATCTCGATAACGTAATCGGCCAGTTCACGGATGACCGTATCCCCTTCCGTTACGATGGCGAGAACGCGGCCCTTGCGGGCGATGACTTCCTGGACGTTGGAGACGATCTTCTCGTAGGCCGACCGGTTGGTGGCCATCACGATGACCGGCATATTTTCGTCGATCAGGGCGATAGGTCCGTGCTTCATCTCGGCGGCGGGATACCCCTCGGCGTGGATGTAGCTGATCTCTTTTAATTTAAGTGCTCCTTCCAACGCAATGGGGAAGTTGTAGCCGCGCCCCAGGTAAAGCGCATTAGTGCTGTCCTTAAATTCGGAAGCTACGTAGCGAATGTGGTCATTGGATTTGAGCAGTTTTTCCACCTTGGCGGGGATTTGCTCCAGGGCTACCAGCAGTTCGTGCAGGCGGGTCTTGGAGATCGTTCCCCGGTGGTCGGCCAGGTGTAGGGCCAGTAGGGTAAGCAGGGTCACCTGACCGGTAAAAGCCTTGGTGCTGGCCACCCCGATCTCGGGTCCGCAGTGGATGTAGGAACCCGCGTCCGTTAATCGGGCGATGGAGGAACCCACCGAGTTGACGATGCCGTAGAGCAGGGCACCTTTTTCCTTGGCCAGTTCCAGTGCGGCCATGGTATCGGCCGTCTCTCCGGATTGGGAGATGGCCACCACCACGTCGCGCTCGGTTAGAACCGGGTTTCGGTACCGTAGTTCGGAAGCGTACTCCACTTCCACGGGGATGCGGGCCAGTTCCTCGATCAGGTATTCCCCGATCAGGGCGGCATGCCAGCTGGTGCCGCAGGCCGCGATGACGATGCGGTTGGCCTGCGCGAAGTGGTTGATGTGTTCGGTCAGCCCGCCCAGCCGTACCCGACCTTCAGAGGCGCTGATCCGGCCGCGCATGGCGTCGTGGATGGTGCGGGGCTGGTCGAATATTTCCTTGAGCATGAAGTGATCGTAGCCGTTCTTTTCCAGGGCCTCGATCTGCATGTCCAACTCCTCCACGTAGGGAGTCTTGGTCGTGTTGTCTTCGTCCCTGATCTCTACACCGTCCTTAATGCTGATGCGGACGATCTGGCCGTTATCGAGGTAAACGACCTTGTTGGTGAACTCAGCGAAGGGCGAGGCATCGGAGCCGAGGAAAAATTCACCCTCACCGATACCCACGGCCAGCGGGCTGGACATTCGAGCACCCACCAGCACATCGGGGTTCTCCCGGTCGATGACGGCAATGGCAAAAGCACCTTCTACTCGCTTAAGGGCCTGGCGAACGGCTTCCGACAGGTCCAGTTTTCCCTCGGCCTGGATCGTTTCTATCAGGTGAACCAGTACTTCGGTATCGGTATCGCTCTTGAACTCGTGGCCCTCGGCGGCCAGCGCGGTCCGCAGGACGTTGTAGTTTTCGATGATGCCATTATGAACCAGTGCCAGGCGGCCGCTTTGCCCCTGATGGGGGTGAGCGTTCACGTCGTTCGGCGGACCGTGGGTGGCCCAGCGGGTGTGGCCGATACCCAGGTGACCCGACCGATCTTCCTCGGTTGTGGCTTTCTCCAACCGTTTTACCTTACCGGCTTTCTTGCTTACCCGCATTCCATCCGGCCCGACGAGGGCAATACCGGCACTGTCGTAGCCCCGGTATTCCAGTCGTTTCAAGCCGCTGATGATGACGTCGTAGGCCCGTCGGGGGCCGATGTAAGCAACGATTCCGCACATGGGAGTAAAGTTGAGGTTGTAAGGTGCTTCCTCCCTACAATCGGGTAAAAGCCACCTGGACACGCAGGGGCCGCGTGGCCGAATTGGGGCCGTGGATAATGCTACGCGCCGCATTGCCCGTGCGTGAGAACGCCTGGACGAACAACGTCGACGGGGCATCGCCATCAACCATACGTTGCAGGTGTACGGAAAGGTTGAGTCGGTAGAAGCGTTCGCCCGTTTCCGGATCGGTACGCAGAATGCCGTCGAAAAAGAAATTTTGCGCGGCTACTGGGTCGGTCGAAACAAAATCAGGAACGGTTACCAAGTTACCGGAGTTGTTCCGGTAGAGCAGGGCGAAGCGGTCTAACGGCGGGTATTCGTCGTAATCATAGCCGGGCAGGTCACGCAGGTAAATGTCCATGCGGGCCTGGTTGACAATGTTACCCCGTAGGGGAGACAGCTCATCGAGGTCTACGCGTAATTGTAGTCCACCCATAGCTGAGACAAATCCGAGGCTGTCGGCCATCGGCTCGCTGAGGTACTGAGCGGCAACGGTACCGGTGTAGTCGTTACTGAATTGGTTCAGGATCACGTCGTAAGGGTACTGGTAGAAGGTGTGCGTGGTATCGTTGATCGTGTAATAAATGTAGAAGCCCGCCCTGGTCGATTTACGGAGTAGCGAAACTTCCAGCATACTGTTACTGGGCTGCTCCATTTTGAGCAGTACTCCGGGAAATAGGTTCTGAAAAATGGAGTCGGAAGCGTACGATGCCGTATCCAGGTTAAAGAGGAAATTTGCCGTACTCATCGGTAAGGGAATCCGCAAGTGACGCAAGGTATCGGCAGCTGCCGGTAATACGACATTCATCGTATCATGCAGCAGGGTAATATTATTGTTAGCAACGAAACTGCCCATCAGGGGCGGGCGGGTGTCCAGGATCGGCTGTACCGAACTATAGATGTTGTCATTAAGCGGCAACGGCTGGGCCAGTGTAGAGACCGAGTAATTGAAGGTCTCGCCGACCGGGTCGCTGTACTCTCCCAGGGTGTCCAGGGGTAAAACAAGAACGAAGGAATCCAGTTGCACGTTAGTACCATCGAACGCGTACTCCGGTCGGATGAAAGTGTTGCCGGTGATTGTATTTCGGGTCAGGCGTGGCACCACGATAATGTTGGCCGTGTTGGTGCCGAAAAAAGGGTCTTTCAACTGACCGAATAGTAGGCTACCCAGTTGGGTGCCGGCCGCGGCATTAAGCACCAGCACAGAATCCCCGCGCAGGGTTTGCACCTCAATTTCCAGGGTGTCGGTGAAACCTACCTCGGCACGGTCGGCGTCCAGGATGTCGGCACCCACGGTGATGGGGTCGGTACAGGAAAACAGAAAAAGTCCCACCGCCAGGAAGGCGTAGCGGGCAAAGCTTAAGAATAGTTTCATTGATTCAACGGGTATGGTCCGTCACGGACGGTCTACGAATGTAGCAAAGAGCGGAATGCCGGGGGCGGGGTTGGCCGAACCGAGGGGGAGGGAGGATAGGAAAGGGAGACAGGTCAGCCGCCGGACAAAAAAAATCGGTCCGGCGGCCCCTGGTCTTGAATGGACGATAAAACCGGGAAATTATTCTTCCATGCGGCTTCGCTGCGGTATTAGTTTTCTACCTCTTCGCTGATGAGGGAAAGGTAATAGTCCGCAAAAGCAGCGGCCGAGTCCTCGCCGCGGATGTCCACGGTAGGCTTATCGGTAGCATCCAGCAGGGCCTGTACGGGTGCGGAATATTCTTCCTGGCCCTTGGCGATGATGTCGCAGTAAGCCATGGCACCGCGGTGCACGTCGGGCTTGCCGTTTTCGTCGAAGAAACCCTCGAGGTCGGATTCAGTCAGCGCGTTGATGCTTGCCTTGGTGGCGAATTGCTCGGAGAGCGAATTTTCCACGCCGCTTTCGTAGAGGCTATAGATGATTTTGGAGTTCTCGAACAGCGGTTCGGTCTTGTAGGCCGTACGCAGGTAGAAGGGAATCAGGCCCGTCATCCAGCCGTGTACGTGTACGATATCGGGTGCCCAACCGAATTTCTTCACGGTTTCCACCACGCCCTTGCAGAAGAATACGGAGCGGTCCGCGTTATCCTCGAACGGTTCGTCGTTGGCATCGGTGAAGACACGCTTGCGCTTGAAAAAGTCGTCGTTGTCCAGGAAGTACACCTGCATCCGCACGTTGGGCAGCGAGGCCACCTTGATGATCAGCGGGTAGTCGTCGTCATCGACGATGATGTTCATGCCCGACAGGCGGACTACCTCGTGCAGGCGGTGGCGGCGTTCGTTGATGGTGCCGTAGCGGGGCATCAACACGCGAATTTCCATGCCGTTGTTTTGGAGGTAGGGGGCCAAACTGCGTACGGTACTGGCAATTTCGTTTAACTCGGTATAAGGCTGCATTTCCTGCGTAACAATCAACACCTTCTTCTTACTCATACGTACTTATAGCTATGTTTGGAGAATCCGAACGGCCGTTGCGGTCCGGTCTTTGATCGCACAAAGTTACGTAAAAACACCGACTTTGACATATATTCCCCGCGCTCCCGTCCAGGCGCCGAAGGATGAGCGGACGGAAGGATTAAACGTCAGGGGACTTCGTCTCTCTTTCCGTACAGAGCGGGCGGCGGGAATAATTTATACTTTTGGGCCATGAAATTATTCCGCCGCTCGGCCGATCTGCGAGATTATATGCGCTCGCGCCGCACCAACAACCGCTCGGTCGGATTCGTGCCCACCATGGGCGCGCTCCACGCCGGCCACCTGTCGCTCATCGAACTATCGGCGGTCCAGAACCAGCAGACGGTCTGTAGTATTTTCGTCAACCCCACCCAATTCAACGATCCCGCCGATCTGGCCAAGTACCCCCGCACCCCCGGCCGCGATCTGGAACTGCTGGCCGCCGCCGGTTGTCAGGTCGCCTTTCTGCCTACGGTGGAGGAGGTCTACCCCCCGGGATTGAATACCAGCCTCGACCTGGACTTCTCCCCCCTGGATACCGTCATGGAGGGGGCCGAACGCCCCGGCCATTTTCGCGGCGTGGCCCAGGTGGTATACCGCTTGCTGGAACTGGTACGGCCCGACCGCCTGTATCTGGGACAAAAGGATTACCAACAAGTGGCCATCATCCAGGAGTTACTGCGGCAGGCCGTATCGGCGGTCGTGCCGGTGGTGGTGCCTACCGTGCGGGAAGCAGACGGCCTGGCCATGAGTTCGCGCAATATGCGCCTGACGGAGGAGACCCGCGCCGCCGCACCTGCTATTTACCGTATCCTCAGTCGATTGCGGGATGAATTGCTGGCGGGAACCGATTTGGAAATCGCTCGCACCGCAGCCCTGAACGCCCTGAGCGAAACAGCCGCCCTGCGCCCCGAATATCTTTCCGTTTTTGATGGCCGTACTCTACAACCGATCACTGCTACTAAAGGAGTGGATTCGGTAGTGGCCGCCGCCGCCGTCTGGGCCGGGGAGGTGCGGCTGATCGACAACCTGATCGTGGTGTAGCCCCGGCAGCGGGAAATTAATTGCGTGAGGTGCCTGGACCGGGCCGACCGCCAGGGCGGCAGCCCGCAGGGCCGAGCCGGTAGGCGAGCGGGGAAGGCACCGACCGTGAGCCGGCAGGCACACGGACACGCCCGAGTCACGCTTCAAATGAACGGGGCAAAGGCTGACTAAAAGGGTGTCAACTGAATTTTATCCCCCAGTTCCGCGTGGGATTGGTAAAATTTGCGCAGTTTACGGGAAGAGGACAGGAAGCGCATGCGTCGCCCGAACGTGCCGCCTTCTTTAAGGAACAGGGTGGCGTAGCCGAGACCGAAAACGCCCGTCTCGGAAATACCTTCCACATTGTGCCAGGGATAACGAGCGGCCTTGAAGTAATTTGTGACATAAACGAAGTGGTCATCGGCCTCGATCCGTTTCAGGGGTAGTAACATCAGGCCGAACAGGGCCAGGCCGGTGACGAAAAAAAAGACCAGCCCCCAGCGGAGCGATGGGGTGGACGCCACGGGTAATTGCTCGGCCGGCAGTAGCCAAACGGCTACCAGCAGGCAACCGACCAGGGTGCTCCAAAGTACGGGAACGAAGAGTTTGAAAAATAGCGTGAGGTTAGACGACAGGCGGCTGATTTGCATTCGGCAAAGGTAAGGTTTAGGGCTGGATCAAGCGGTCTTTTGGGCGTGTCCGGCCCTACGGGACCGGCCGGTCCCTTTCCGGCTCGCTATTCGCTCGGTGCTCCGCACTCCACCGCTGCGCGGATGGCCCGTCCAGGCACCTCACGCAATGAAGCAGGAAAGTTTTTCGACGGGAAGCAACAAATTAGTGAGTAAGTGCATCTTTGTCACCAATTAGGTGTTTTTTAGTCGGCGTGTATTAGCGGCCCTCAGCAGTCTCATTTGGCCATTCCCCTTCCAACTGCTTACATTGCCGAACTTCTCACCCGCATTTCCCCGCTTAATGTTTTTCCCATGATCGAAACTATCGACCCCGGAACCGTCCTCTTTCTTGACATCGAGACCGTCTCCGCCGTCCCTACCTATGATGACCTGGACGAGACCATGCGCGATTTGTGGTCGTACAAAGCCCCCCAGGCCACCCGCACTCCCCGCGCAGAAATGGAAGAGGAAGATTTTCGCAAAGCCTATGATGATCGGGCCGGTATCTTCGCCGAGTTCGGTAAGATCGTCTGCATCAGTGTCGGCATCGTCTACCGCTCGCGCGACGACCAGCGGATGCGCCTGCGCCTCAAATCCTTTGCCTCGGACGATGAAAAGGAACTGCTACTCGGCTTCGCCGATATGCTGCGGCAGTATTATAAGGACCCGAACCGCTGCTACCTCTGCGGACACAACATTAAGGAGTTCGACATCCCCTACGTTTGCCGTCGGATGGTAGTTAATGGCCTGCCCTTTCCCGAAGTATTGCAGATTACCGGTAAGAAACCCTGGGAAACAAAGCACCTGCTGGATACCCTGGAGTTGTGGAAATTCGGCGACCGCAAGAATTACACCAGCCTGAAACTGCTGGCCGGTCTGTTCGGTATTCCCTCGCCCAAGGACGATATCGACGGCAGCGACGTGGGCCGCGTTTACTGGCAGGAAAAAGACCTGCCCCGCATTGCGCTCTACTGCGAGAAAGACGTGCTGGCCACCGTGCAGCTTTTTCTGCGCTACCAACTGAAACCGCTGCTGGAGGAAGATCAGATCGAGTACATCGACCGCACGGCCGGGGAGGAAGAGTGAGAAATCCGGCACCCTTTTAATGCGAGGGGGCAAAAAGAGTGTTTACCGCCAAAAAGTATTTCCCCATGGCCGAACGTCTCGCCCACATCGACTTCGAGCACCTGCTCGATTTTTTCCCCCTGATCGAATTGCCCGCCACCATCGGCGAGGACACGCACGAGGCATTCAGCCAGAACAACGAGCCGCTGCCGGTGCGCGTCATCGCGCAATTCATCCAGCCCACCGAACCCGATGAGATCGACGAATCGGTGACGGAATACGTGGCCTGCTTCGCCCTGCCGCCCGCCGATCACTACGCCGGCATCGTCTATTGGCGGGCCGGCCTACTGGATTACCAATACGTCCTCCTCACCCTGGACCCCCGCACGGAGGAGATGATCGACCGCCGCGTGATTGCCGGCACCACCGTGGTGGACGGGGAGCTGGTGCAGTCTTCCTGCGCCATTTCCGAAGACCTGCTCATCTACATCGTTTCCGGCCAGGGCAGCCTGGAGGGCTATGACTATAGCGCGGCGCGCAGCACGGCCAACCGCTTTCAGGTGACGGAGCGGGGGAAGATCGTGGAATTGTAAAGTTATCCCAACCCCTCATAATAATCCAGCGCGCCCCGAATCAACTCCTCCCCTGCCGTCTGATTCACCACGCAGCTACCGACGCGGTCCAGCAAACTGAAATTGATGCGGTGATCCTCGTTTTTTTTATCCTGATACATTAGCTCGATCAACTCGTGATACGTGTCGGGGCCGGGCCGGAGGGCGTGGTGCCGGAAAATAGTGAGCAGGTAAAAAGCGATCTCTTCCAGTTCCTGTTTCGTCAGGCCGGTAAGTTGATAGGATAACCACGCCTCGGCAATCATCCCGATCGCAACGGCCTCGCCGTGGAGCAGGGGCCGGTCGGTTTCCAGAAAATAACTTTCCAGCGCGTGACCGATGGTGTGGCCGAAATTAAGGGCTTTGCGCAACCCCCGCTCGTGTGGGTCGGATTCGACGATGCGTTTTTTGACCGATACCGAACGGGGGATAATGTGCTGCCACTCTACGGTAGCCAGGTTTTTGTAGCGGCGCAACTCCTGCCAGATCACCGGATCCGCAATCAGGGCGTGCTTGATCACCTCCGCGTAACCCGACCGCAACTCGGCGGCGGGGAGGGTTTGCAGGTAGACCGGGTCGATCCAGACGGCTTTGGGGTTGCGGAAGGTGCCGATGCTGTTCTTCACGCCGTAAAAGTCGATACCCAGCTTACCCCCCACCGAGGCATCCACCTGCGCAAGCAGGGTGGTGGGGACCTGGATAAAATCCATTCCCCGCTTAAAAGTGGCCGCACAAAAGCCGCCCATGTCGCCCACCACGCCCCCGCCGATGTTGACGGCGCACCAGCGCCGCCCCACCTGGCCCTCGAACATATCGGTCCAGATCTTTTGGCAGGTTTCCAGCGTCTTGTTCAGCTCACCGGACGGGATGCTGGAAAAGTACATCCGCGTTCCGTCAGGTAGCTGGTGCAAGAAATGGTGCAGGCAGTGGCGGTCGGTATGCTCATCGGTGATGATGAACAGCCCGGCATAAGCTTGCTCCTTCAGCCAATCGGTCAGGGCACCGTTTTCCAGCGGACCGATGGTGATGCGGTAGTCGGGCAGGTCTAAATGGATCATGTGATTGAATGTAGGGGGACGGTAGCCCCCCGTTCTTTAGCAGGCGGCTCCGCCGCTGGTAATTTAGTGCCTTTGATCGGTCCCGGAACGAGTGCCCACTCAGCTGTACAGGGCAGACAGGTGTGTGCTTCTTATGCTACCCGCTACGATTACTCTCATCATTATTCCCCCTTCTCCGCCCGCATCTGCGGGAAGAACAGCACCTCCTGAATACTCACCTGCCCGGTAATGAGCATCACCAGCCGGTCGATACCGATACCGATACCGGCCGTGGGCGGCATACCGTATTCCAGGGCACGGAGAAAATCCTCGTCGGTGGCCATGGCCTCGTCATCGCCGCGCTGGGCCAATTTTTGCTGGTCGGCAAAGCGCTCGCGCTGGTCGATGGGGTCGTTCAGCTCGCTGTAGGCGTTGGCAATTTCCTTGCCGTTGATAATCAGCTCGAAGCGCTCCACCAGCCCCGGCTTGCTGCGGTGCTTCTTGGTCAGGGGGGACATCTCGATCGGGTAGTCCGTGATAAAGGTGGGCTGGATCAACTTGGCTTCCGTGGTCTCCCCGAAAATTTCGTCGATCAGTTTGCCACGGCCCATACTCGCATCCACCTTGATGTGCAACGTCTTGCAGAGGTCGCGCAGGGCCTGCTCGTCCATATCGCTGATGTCGGCCCCGGTCTGCTCCTCAATGGCTTCGGCCATCGTCAGGCGGCGGTAGGGTCCCTTGAAGTCGATCTCGTTCGTGCCGATCTTCACGGTGGTCGAATTCCCACCGTTCACGGCCTTCACGCTGTATTCCAGCAAGTGCTCGCAGGTGTCCATCATCCACTCGTAATCCTTGTAGGCCACGTAAAATTCCAGCAGCGTAAACTCCGGGTTATGGGTGCGGTCCATGCCCTCGTTCCGAAAATCCTTGGCAAACTCGTACACGCCGTCAAAGCCGGCCACGATCAGCCGCTTCAGGTGTAATTCGTTGGCAATGCGCAGAAACATCTTCATGTCCAGCGAATTGTGGAAAGTCTCGAAGGGCCGCGCCGCCGCGCCGCCGTGCACCGTTTGCAGGATGGGCGTTTCCACCTCCATCAGCCCCAGATCGTCCAGGTAGGACCGCATGGCCGTGATCAGGCGGCTGCGCTTGCGGAAAATCTCTTTGTACTGCGGGTTCACCGTCAGGTCCACGTAGCGCTGGCGGTAGCGCAGTTCGGGGTCCTTGAACTCGTCGTAGACGTGGCCCTCGGCATCCTTTTTCGGGGTCGGCAGGGGGCGGAGCGCCTTACCCAGAAACGTGAGTTCCTTCACGTGCACGCTCGTCTCGCCCGTGCGGGTCTTGAATACGTGGCCTTTCACGCCGATGAAGTCGCCCAGGTCCAGCAGTTTCTTAAACAGCGTATTGTACAGCGCCTTGTCCTCGCCGGGGGCAATATCGTCGCGGCTGACGTAGATCTGAATCCGCCCCGAGCTATCCTGCAGCCCCGCGAAAGCCGCCTTACCCATGATGCGGTTGGCCATTACGCGGCCGGCCACGGTCACTTCGGTAAAATTGGTCGACATATTATCCTCCCCAAACTCTGCCCGCTCGTTGATCTCGGCGGCCAGGTGGCTAACCGCGAAGCCGGCGGCAGGAAACGGATCGATGCCCATCTCGCGGATTTTATCCAGATTTTCCCGTCTTACAAGTTCCTGTTCGCTGCGTTCCATATGGTTTGGCTGTGTCTATTGGCGATAAAGGACGCAAATATAGGCCATCCCCGGTAGCCGGTCGGCCTTTTCACGTACTACCTCCCCGGCCCGGCCGTAAAAGATCGTTTCTTTGTTCTTCTCTTTCCCCTTCTCCCCATGGATTATCCCGCCCTCTTCACGCTCATCGTCCTGCTGGTCGCCGTGGTCCTCTTCGCTACCGAGTGGCTGGCCGTCGACGCCGTTGCCCTGCTCATCGTGGTGGCACTGGTGCTGGGTGGCGTCATCTCGCCCACCGAGGGGCTGGCCGGGTTCAGCAACCCCGCCACGCTCACGGTGGCCTTCATGTTCGTGCTTAGCGCGGCCCTGCTCAAAACCGGTGCCCTGCCCCATCTCGCCCTCAGTTTGTCCGAAAGGTTCCGGCGCACTCCCATTCTGGCATTACTCCTTATGATGCTCCTGGTAGCGGGCATCTCGGCCTTCGTCAACAACACCCCCGTGGTGGCGGTCTTCATCCCCATCGTGGCCCAGATCGCCCGCTCGGCGCGCATCCCGGTCAGCCGCCTGCTCATCCCGCTCTCCTACGCCTCCATCCTGGGCGGCATGTGCACGCTACTCGGCACCTCCACCAATATCCTGGTCGACGGCGTGGCCCGGCAAAACGGCCTGCCGGGTTTCAAGATGTTCACGCTCTTCCCCATCGGCGGTGTACTACTGGCGGTCGGCCTGCTCTATGTCGTCTACATCGGCCGCCGCCTGCTGCCCAACCGTACCGCCCCCGACGACGAAGCCGGTCTGGCCGACCGTTTCGCTCTCCACGACTACCTCTCCGAAATGGTTATTTCCGCCGATTCCGGGCTGGTCGGCGTCCGCATCATGGATTCGGCCCTGGTGCAAGAGCTGGATCTCGACATTATCGAGGTCCGGCGGGGCACCTGCTCCTTCACCCTCCCGCCGGGAGACTTCACCCTCCAGGCCGACGACACCCTCAAGGTGCGCTGCGACCGCCGCCAGATCAAAGCCCTCAAAGACTGGGTCCGCCTGCTCGACCGCTCGGCCGTGCAGGTCATGGGCACCGGCCTCGGCCGTACCCAGTCCACGCTGGTCGAGATGGTGGTCACGCCCAACAGCCATTTCGTGGGCCGCACCCTGCGCCAGGTCGATTTTCGGCGCAGCTACCGCGCCGTCCCCCTGGCCATTCGCCAGCGCGAGGCCATCCTGCACGACCGCCTCTACCGTCAGCCGCTGCTGGCGGGCGACGTTATCCTGGCCGAGGTAAAGACCCATTACGTCAGCGAACTCAAGGCCACCGAACGCTCCACGGACAGTCCTTTCCTCCTCCTCTCCTCCGACGATCTGCAGGACTTCAACCGCCGCCGTTTCTTCTGGGTCGTCGGCATCATCTTCGCCGTCGTGGCCCTGGCCACGGCCCAGGTCATCCCCATCGTTATCGGGGCCATTGCCGGGGCACTGCTGCTGGTTATTTCCCGCACCCTCAGCATGCAGGAGGTCTACGAATCCATCAACTGGCGCGTCATTTTCCTCCTCGCCGGTGCGCTTTCCCTCGGCACCGCCATGGTCAACAGCGGCCTCGCCGACCGTCTCGCCGGACTGCTCACGCACACCATCGCGGGCTGGGGCACTTTCCTGTTCATCGGCTGCCTCTACCTCATCACCAACCTCCTCACCGAGTTCATGTCCAACAACGCCACGGCCGCCCTGCTCGCGCCCGTAGCCATCGCCGTGGCCCACCAGCTCGGCATCGATCCGCTGCCCCTTCTCGTCACCGTCACCATTGCCGCCTCGGCCAGTTTCATGACCCCCGTCGGCTACCAGACCAACACCATGGTCTACAGCGCGGGTGGCTACCGTTTCACCGATTTCCTCCGCATCGGTGCACCGCTCAACCTTATTTGCTGGCTGCTTACCAGTACCTTAGTGCCGTTGCTATTTCCATTTTAAGTTAGTTGGGCGTGCCCCCGGTCCCTGCCGGGCCGGGGCCGGTCCCTTCCAGGCTCGCAAGTCTGCTCGGCCCTACGGGCCGGCGGCTAAGGCCTCCACCTTTCAGTCACCTCACGCAATGAATCTACACAACCATTCAAGCGTTTCTGTCAGCAACCGGCGTCCCGGCGCGGGATGGCCTTTTAATGGTTAGCGAATCGAGTTCATCACCTGTTCAGTTTCCTTGTTCGAACCGTTGCTCCCCCCACTTACAGCGGCTATTTTAGGCCGGCGGACCACCGCCGTACGCACCTCGTCAAGGGCTAATGTTTTAGACATGCTCTTAGCTAAAAACACCTATTTCTTTCTTCAACCAGCAAATGTCTCAGCTAATTATTTGACGGGTCCGGTTATATATAAAATTCCTTCTAGAGGTAACCGGGGGCACCCGACGAAAAACAGCCCCGCCCACTACGGTGGGTAGTGAATGGGGCTGTTTGGGTAAGAGCCGGGCGGCGATATTAGCGCAGGCGGAAATTGGCCGCACCCAGCAAGCCGATGTCCGTGTAGACGCTAGCGCGGTAAAAACCGGCGCGGAGGCGCTCGTCCAATTCGTGGTTGAAACTCAGGCGCTGGCTGGCACCGATATTGACATCCTTGGCAGCGAGTGCCTGCAGATCCATCCGGCTACCGTTTACGGTAGAAGTGGCGGAAATGTAGTTCTCGGTAGCGATGGGAGTACCTTTTTCGTCCGTGACCACGAGGTAGAGGGGACGAACACCCTGATACTGTTGTGGAACGCCGGCCAGATCAAAAGTGACCTGCATGCGGCGGGCCTGGCGGCTCTTGGCGGTGACTTTTTCCCCATTCTTCTGCAACAGCTCAACCTGGAAAGCCGTAGCGCGGAAGTTGTCCAGCGTCAGTTTGTTTACTTCCCGCTGCATCGCCTCGTTCATGTTATTAAGGGTGTTATTTTCTTCCCGCGACATGGAGAGGTCCGACTCGAGGGCGACGGTACGGTTCTGGAGGGAGTCGTTTTGACGCTGGAGACCGGCGATGGCACCTTCAAGGCCGGAACGGGCCTGGAGGAGTGCTTCGATCTGGGCCTTTAGGTCATTAGCTTCGGCAGCACCGTTACGCTTGGCCCGGCTGATGGCCGACTGAGCTTTGGTCAGTTCGTCCTTGCTGGTAGAGAGTTGACCCTCCAGCTCCTGATTGGTAGTGGCGAGGGACTGGTAGTCGGTCTGGAGCGACTCGACTTCGCGGGTTAGGTTATCCCGGATCTCGGTCATGTCGCTGAGGGCTTGATTGGTCTCCGTGTTCTGGATACCTAAACCTTCGGCTTCGGCACTATTGTTGAATCCCCAGACGAGGGCTCCAATGAGTGCCAGGAGGAGAAGAACGATAACGACAATGGAAATACGCTTATCCATAGTGGTTGGAATTGTTTTAGTTGGTTGCTGAAATGCGATGTAAAACTGATTTTCCGGGTAGATGTTGTGCCGGACCTCGTGCTTATTTGGCCCGGTGAGCGAGTGGCGGGGCCGGGAGAGTGTTTCCTTTCCCGGCAGCAGGGCGGGCGGGGTTTTGCGTGAGGTGCCTGGACGGGGCGGCGTTTTAGCCGCAGCCCGCAGGGCCGAGCAGACCTGCGAGCCGGGAAGGGACCGGCCCCGCCATTCGGCGGGGGCACGCCCGCAGAACTAACTTCATAGCACGCCCTACCCATGGAAGCCGGCTGGAAAACGATACCTTTACGGCCTGTCCGAAAGATCACCCTGCCATGCGTTTTATCCTGTTGCTGTTTTTTATCCCCTTTGTGCTGTGCTCTTGTGTGAGTAAGGCGAAATATAAGGAGTTGGGTACCCGCGCCCTGGCCCGCGTGACGACGCTGCGCGATAGCGTGCGCGTGGCCGAAAGGGAGATTGCCGACCTGCGAACCGCGCTGCTGAAAAGCGATGGCGGCAACACCGCCCTGCTGACGACGCAGGATAAGTTGCAGGCCCGGATCGACGAGCTGCAGGCCGAGATTGCGGACCGTGACCAACGCCTGGCCATCAGCCGCGTAAACCTGGGCGGCCGCGAGACGGAGTGGGAGACCGAACGCAAGCGGCTGACCGGCCAGATCGAGAGCTACCGTGCCGTGCTAGCCAAACTGGAAGGAGAAGCCACCGCCATTGCCGCTAGTTTGCGGGCGTCGCTGACGCCGCTGATCCGGCAGGAGGGCGCTTTTTACCTGGAGAGCGACGCGAACGGCGTGGTGCTGGGCCTGCGGGATGACCTGCTATTCCGGGCCAATTCATCGGAGCGGCTGACGGACGACGCGGCCAAGATTTTGACGGCCATTGAGGCGGCGATGCGCCCCTATCCCCTACAGAACATCGAGGTGGTGGGGCATACGGATAACCAGCCCGTTCCGCGCCGCACCATTGACCTTCGCACTTATACCGCGCTGCGTGCCGCCGCCCTGGTGGAATACCTAACCGGCATTGCCGACGTGGGCGGCAACCGCCTGGCCGCTACCGGCATGGGTGCCTTTGCGCCCCGCGCCTCGAACCAGGACGTGAACGGCCGCGCCGCCAACCGCCGCATCGAGTTCCTGATCCGGCCCGACCGGGCGGACGTGAACCGCGCCCTGCAACAGGCCATGCAGAAGTAGTTTTTTTACCGACCATCCTGATCCCTGAAATGAAGTATTTTGTCCCGGTCCTGCTGGTGTTTTTAAG
The DNA here is from genome assembly GCA_963757435.1 of Lewinellaceae bacterium. GTDB lineage: Bacteria > Bacteroidota > Bacteroidia > Chitinophagales > Saprospiraceae > Neolewinella. The sequence continues at coordinate 24,756 of CAVWSC010000026.1, forward strand.
CTATTGCCCGCTGAGTGGCCAGATCGATTCGATGGTGATACCGATCAACCGGATCGTGGCTGATTTGGTGGAACGATCGCCCGTATTTAGTTCGGCGGCCGTGGGGTTCGCACTTTATGACCCGGTAGCGGACACCTTTATGTGTGCCGAGCAGGCAGACCGTTTCTACGTGCCGGCTTCTAACCAAAAGTTGCTGACTCTTTTCCTGAGCAAGCAACTGCTACGTGACGGCATGACCGTGGCCGCTTATCGCAAGCGGGCGGGCGGCGGCTGGGATGTTTGGCCGCAGGCTTACCCACTCTGCCTGCACCCCGATTTTGAGGATTATGACGAACTGACGCCCTGGCTGGCATCCCTGGACGCGGGACCCATCTATTTGCACCTGGCCGAGCAACCGCCGCGCTACGGATCGGGTTGGTGCTGGGACGATTACAACGGCGGTTATCATGACCGAGCGGTCTTTACTCCCGCTTTACGGTAATCGAGCGTGGTTCAGTAAGGAAGTTAACCGTACCCTGACCACCCTGCCGGACACCTTTGCCCGCCGCCTGGTCTACGAGTCCACCTACGAAGGTTGGCTGGAGCGTGATGAGTACCAGAACACGTTCACCTTCGGCCCGCGACTGGCGCGGGCCGGCGAGTTCGATTTCAGCCGGGGAGTGGCTTACGGACCTGAATTGATTGGCCAATTACTGACGGATACCCTCGGGCGGGAGATCCGCGTCGGCAGGCTGCCGCTGCCCGGCGGCGTGAGCTTTCTACGCGTGCCGGTGCCGGACACGCTCTACCGGGCCTTCATGAAAAACAGTGATAATTACCTGGGGGAGCAGTTGCTCCTTGCGTGTTCCGCCGCCCGCTACGGCAAGGTGGACATTGATAAAATAGCGGAATACGCCGAGGCGCAAATGAACGGCATTTTGGGCAACGAGCGGGGGCCGCAGTGGGTGGACGGCAGCGGGCTGTCGCGCTACAACCTGGTATCGCCCCGCCAACTGATTTTGGTGATCGACTCGCTGCTGAGTGACCTGGGCGAGGAAAACCTATTCGATATTCTACCCGGCGGCGGGCGCGACGGCACCCTGAGACGCCGCTACGCGGGCGATCCCGATCCCTACGTTTTCGCCAAGACCGGTACCCTGAGCAATACCATTGCCCTGAGCGGCGGTATCCGCTGCCGCAGCGGCCGCTTGTTGCTGTTCAGCCTGCTGATCAACAATGCCACCGAACCGACTGCGCCTTACTACCAGGAAACGGAGCGGTTACTACGGTTGATTCGGGATAGTTACTGAGCTAAATCACAGCCTGTCACAAATAGGAAATGTACTATTCCGAGACCGCAGCCGTTATAGCCGCTGCAACCATCAACAAAAATTTGCCTTATCTTTATCTTCCCTCGATAGCAAGTAGCGCGGGGAGTTTTACTACGCATACCAAAACAATTCAACCATGACCCGATTATTCACCTTTCCGCTGCTTCTGTTAGCAGCTATTTTCCTGTTCCCGACCATTACCCTCAGTGCCCAGCAATTGAGCAAGGAGGAAGAGAAGCAGTACAAGGACGTTGCCCGCGAGTACCGCCGCAACCTGCCCGGCCTGAAAAAATTGGTCGAAGAGCACGAAGAATATCAGACCGAAGTACTGACCCTGCGCCAGCAACTGAGTGACGCCCAGGCCCAGGTGACCATGAAGGAACGCCAACTGGCCGCTGCCCAGGACCAGACCGCCGACCTGAACCAGCGCGTGCTGTCCGCCGAGGCGGCCGCCCAGAACTCCGTACCAACCTCCGCGCCCGCCGGCCCCATCATGACCGACGAGCAAATGGTGAACGGAACCATTTTCCGCGTGCAGATCGGTGCCTTCGAGCAGAAGCGCATGGACTCCGGCATGGACACGGGCGATGCCCTGGGCCTGAGCGACGAGGGTAGCCTGCAGAAAGTGGTCGTGGGCCAGTTTCGCGGCTACGAATCCGCCAAGCAACTACGCGATCGCCTGCGCCAGATGGGTGTAAAGGGTGCCTTTATCGTAGCCTACACCGATGGGCAGCGCGTTGACGTAAAGCAGGCCATGCAGGCCACCGGTAGCGGCGAATAAACCTCGTTATTGTTCAACGAGCAAGCACAAGCGGCACCGACTCTAGGGTCGGTGCCGCTTTGTTGTTTTTATTATTCCGGTAGATAAACCGGATCATTCGGGCATTACCCTTAATTTTGCCCGCTGATTAGCAATGCAACCTAACTTATGGCAGTCGATGTACTATTAGGTCTCCAGTGGGGAGACGAAGGCAAGGGCAAGATCGTGGACGTTCTGGCGCCGAATTACGACCTGGTGGCCCGTTTTCAGGGCGGCCCCAACGCCGGGCACACGCTCATCTTCGACGGCAAAAAGTTCGTGCTGCACACCGTGCCTTCGGGCATCTTCCGGGCAGGGCAGCGCAACCTGATCGGTAACGGCGTGGTGATCGACCCGATTACCCTGTCCAAAGAATTGGCTAAACTGGACGACGCCGGCGTGGAGTATGCCGACCGCCTGTTCGTGGCCCGCAAGGCGCACCTCATCCTGCCAACCCACCGACTACTGGACGCAGCCAACGAAGCCGCCAAGGGCAAGGCCAAGATCGGCTCCACCCTCAAGGGCATCGGTCCCACCTACATGGATAAGACCGGCCGCAACGGCCTGCGCGTGGGAGACCTGGAGGCCGCCGATTTTGAGGAACGCTACGCTACCCTCAAGGCCAAGCACCTGGACCTGCTGAAGATCTACCCCGAGATCGAATTCGATCTCGCCGCCGAGGAAGGCCGCTGGATGGAAAGCATCCGGCAACTGCTGCGCCTGCCGCTGGTAGACGGCGAATACTTTATCAACGACGCCCTCGACCGGGGCGAATCCGTGCTGGCCGAGGGCGCGCAGGGATCCATGCTGGACGTGGATTTCGGCACCTATCCCTTCGTTACGTCGTCCAACACCATCACGGCGGGGGTCTGTACCGGCCTGGGCGTGGCCCCTTCGCGCATCGGCGAGGTGATCGGAATCACCAAGGCCTACTGCACCCGCGTGGGCAGCGGCCCCTTCCCCACCGAACTCCACGACGAGACCGGGGAACTACTGCGCAAGGAAGGGGCCGAGTTCGGTGCCACCACCGGCCGCCCGCGCCGTTGCGGCTGGATCGACCTGGTGCAACTGCGCTATACCATCCTGCTCAACGGGGTGACGCAACTCACCATCACTAAGGTGGATATCCTCAATATTTTCGAGACCATCCGCGCCGCCGTCACCTACGAAGTGGACGGGGAACTGACCCGCCAACTGCCCTATGACCTCAGCCGGGAAGACGGCTACCGCGCCCGTTACACCGATTACCCCGGCTGGCAAACCGACCTCACCGGCATCCGCGATTACGACAAACTCCCCGGCCGCCTGCGCGATTACATCAGCGAGCTGGAACGCGAATTGGGCGTGCCCGTCACCATGGTCAGCACCGGCCCCGACCGCGAGCAGTTGATCATTCGGACGTAGCGACGCGACACCTAGCGTCTAGCCGCCTTCAGCGGCGTCTGATTGAGGATTAGCTGACGCTGCTTCTCTCGATCATAAATGATCTTTCGAGGTGAAGGATGGAAGGTTCGCATTATTTAGAACCCCCTTTGGGGGCAATGGAAGGTTCGCATTATTTAGAACCCCCTTCGGGGGCAGGGGGAAACAACGTGCAGAACCCCCTTCGGGGGCAGGGGGAAACCAAGGAATAAACCACCTTTTCAAATCCATGCCTCATCCAGGGTCAACAACCTGCTCGTATATGCTCCCCACACACGCCCAGCAAGCCACCGACCTCCTCCGCCAACTCATCGCCATTCCTTCCCTCTCCCGCGAAGAGGATAAAACGGCCGACTGCCTCGAAGAGTATTTTCGCAGCCGTAACCTCACGCCCCGCCGCACGGGCAACAACGTCTGGCTGAAGGCCCGCAACTGGCGGGATGACGGCCGCCCCACCGTCCTGCTCAATAGCCACCATGACACGGTAAAAGCCGCCGCCGGCTACACCCGCGACCCCCACGCACCCGACATCGAAGGCGACACGCTCTACGGCCTCGGCAGCAACGACGCCGGCGGACCGCTGGTGAGCCTAATTGCCACCTTCCTAGACCTGGAGAATGTCCCCGAGCTGGCCTGTAACCTTGTAATCGCCGCCACGGCCGAAGAAGAGATCAGCGGCCCCGACGGCATTGCCGCCCTGCTGCCGGAATTGCCGCCGATCGACTGCGCCATCGTGGGCGAACCCACCAGTTTGAACCTGGCCGTGGCCGAGCGGGGGCTGATCGTCATCGACGGAGAAACCCAGGGCCGCAGCGGACACGCTGCGCGCGGAGAAGGGATCAATGCCCTCTACCTGGCGCTGGAAGATATCGACCGCCTGCGCTCTTACCGCTTCGAGCGGGTGAGTAAATTACTCGGCCCGGTGGGCGTAACCGTTACGCAGATCGAAGCGGGCAGCCAGCACAACGTGGTGCCGGACCGCTGCCGGTTCGTGGTGGATGTACGGGTAAATGAGTGCTATACCAATGCAGAAGTAATGGAATTACTACAGGCCGAAATGCGGCACGCCCGCCTGGTTCCCCGCTCGCTGCGGCTGAATTCCAGCGGCATCCCGGCCGATCACCCGCTGGTGCGGGCGGGCGTGGCCCTCGGCCGACCTACCTACGGCTCACCAACTCTCTCGGACCAGGCCCTGATGCCCTTCCCGACCCTCAAACTGGGTCCGGGGGACAGTGCCCGCAGCCATACGGCAGACGAATACATTCACCTCTCGGAGATCAAGGCGGGGATTGAGTTGTATGTTAATTTGATCCGGCGGGCCTACGGGAAATAGCCGCGCGGAAAATAAAACCCTACTGCGGCGGTGCCGCCTGCAGCCAGCCCTCCATCTGCGGCATATACACGTAAAAAAGCAGGTAAGAGATCATCACCAAAAAACCGATGATAATAAACAGCGTCATATTACTCCGCTTCACCTGCTGCCCCCGGTACCGCCCGCTAGCCGCACCGCCGGCACCGCGCTTGAACCCACCGCTAATGCGGGCCTTCACCCCGTCCACCCCGCCTTCCTCCAATTGCCGGAGGCGGTCCAGACGCTCGTCCAGTTCTTCTTTTTTGGGGTCCCAGTAACGGGGCTTGTAGCTAAAACGTTGGTGAGACGGGAGGCGGAACACGCTGAAAAGGGCCATTGCTATCTTTTTATGAAGATAAATATAACGAATCGATCACTCATTTGGATGCATCACGCGCCTAAAATGGCGGCTACTAGCACCGTAATGACAAAAGCCGCCGTGAACATGGGGTTCACGGCAGCCTTCAGCCATTAATTCAGCGCGGTCAATTTATTTCTTCTTTGTCTTACCGGCCGGCTGGTTGGACGTATCCGCCTCGCCGGAGACCTGGAAGTTATGGGCTTCCTTGATCGTCTTTTCCTGGCCCGTATCCGGGTCGGGGTAGGTCCGCTCACTCACCTCGATGGAAAGTTCCTTACCCACCAGGTCATCAGTGTTCAGGTCCTTGCCTTCCAGTTGCACGGCATTCATCAGTTCCGCCAGAATCGGCTTGCTCGGCTCGCTATTATAGAAGCGTTGCTCCACGAAACCGTCCTCATTTTCCATCCGGGCGGCAAAAAACGGGATGCGCTTGTACTCGCTCTCGCCCTCCGTAATTTCCGTAATGGTCACCACGTGGCGGCCATCCTGAAGGCGGGCTTTTTCTGCTACTTTGACTTTCATCTTTCGTTTGTTTTGTTTCTAATAAAAGGTAAAAACGAAACGATTTGTTTGTTTTATCAGAAGATTTATTTTGCTCCCTCACACAGTTACGTGACCTCCGGTCGCGCAGGGGGTGTGACCTCCGGTCGCGCGAACCCTTGGCTCGTGACCTCCGGTCGCGCGGTGGTGTGTGACCTCCGGTCGCGCGATTTTGGCTTTCGACCTCAGGTCGAAGGAAAAACTATCATCATCACCTTCAGGGCGTGCCCCCTCGGCTAACGCCTCATGGTCGGTCCCTTCCCGGCGCGCCTACCGGCTTGGCCCTGCGGGCTTCCTCCCTGCGGTCATCACCGTCCAGGCACCTCACGCGGGGGGCGGACAAGGATTAAATGACTGAATGATTAGCTGCGCTGCTTCTCTCGATCAAAAATGATCTTTCGAGGTGACTGACACAGCTTACGGCTAAGGATCGTGATCCCCAAATCGCGGAGGCATCCATCATCGCTCCGCACGGTATAAATGCATTAGAACCTACCAGGTCCCGGGGCCGGGACCCTCGCCAAAAGGGTCACGATCCCCAGATCGCGGAGGTTTTATCTTTAACCGTGGCCCAACCTTTCAATTAAACCCAAAAGAGGTTTAGGCAGCCCTACTCCTCCACCACTTTAACTGCGGAAGAAACCGAGGAAACATTAAATATCCCCAGAATAGATTTCCCATCACTCTGGCGGAAGATGTTGGAGGGGGAGTTGGCGGAAGGGGGCGCGAAGATGCCCGAATCGCCGAGCAGGATTTGTTCCTGGGCAATTTGGAGAAATTGGAAAGCGATGGGGTTGATGGCCAGGAGGTCTACCGCAATGGAATCGCCGGTAACGAAGGGAATGAGTTCTACCGTCTTCATTTACTCGGTTGATGCCGAAGCGGATGGGGAAGATGAAGGCAATGCCGTCCGTTGCGGTACCGGCGTCGAAGGTGGCGTCGTAGGCCAGCAGGATCTCCTCGGGGCGGTTGAGGAGGGTGTCGTTGATGGTGGTGCGGATCCAGTAGGTATCGCCGGTACCGGGGAAGTCGCGGGCGTAGAGTTGGGAGTAAAGGCCGTCTTCGGCACCGGGGCCGAGGCCATCCTCGAACTGGACGCTGATGGAGTCGATGGGCGGCACGCGGCGCAGGCTGGACTGGGCGGTGTAGGTTTCTTCACCGCGCTGGATGGTGAGTTCGAACGCATCGCCGACGGTGCCGATGGTTTGGCCGGGGGCGGGGGTCCAGACGTAGCGGCCCTCGGTGGTATGGGTGAAGGTGAAGCAGGTATCGTCGGTGGTGCGGCAGACGGATACGGTGCCGTCCGCCAGGCCGGCGGGGCGGCTGGGGTCGAAGTAGTCCTGCGTTTCGGTGAGGGTGATGGTCTGGGGCACGGGCTGGTCGGTGAGCCAGGCATCGACGACGATTTGGGGGGTCTCGAAGCGGCTGTCGATCTCGAAGGTGTCCTCGCAGGAGAAGAGGACGGATAGGAGGAGGGTGAGGGGAAAGACGAGGTATTTCATTGGGGAGTTTTTTTGGGGAGGGGGTGAGGGGTTTGGTTTTTTTGAGGGTTTCTCACCGACCGGAGGTCGGGGAGCCAAGTGTTCGCGCGACCGGAGGTCACACCCCTTTGCGGGCGGCGCGTGTGCGGAGGTCACACCCCCTGGGGTGTTTGCGTGAGGTGCCTGGAAGGGGCGGGCGGTAGCCCGCAGCCCGCAGGGCCGAGCGAACAGCGAGCCTGGAAGGGACCGACCTGCGGCCTTTGCCGCGGGGCACGCCCCCCCCAGCCCTCCTTACTTGAAGGTGAAGTTGTAGGAGACGGACGGCAGCAGGCTGCCGACGACGGAGAGTTTGACCGACTCGGTGGTGGGGACGCCGCCGGGGAGGGTGCGGACGTCGCCCTGTTGGCCGTAGATGGTGAAGGGGTTGCGGCGAGCGTAGACGTTGTAGATGCCGAAGACCCACTGGCCCTGCCAGCGGCGACCGGCTTTTTCCTCTTTGGGGTCGAGAGTGAGGGAGATGTCGAGGCGGTGATAGTCAGGGATGCGGAAGTTGTTGCGGGCGTTGTTGTCGTTGTTGGGCACGAAGAAGCCTTGCTGGTAGTAGCCCGAGTTGGGGAGCGTGGTAGGCGTGCCGGTGTTGTAGACGAAGTTGGCGCTGAGGGTGACGCGTTTGTTGGCTTCGTAGAAGGCGGTGACGCCGAGGTTGTGCGTTTGGTCGAAGCGACTGGGGTACCAGTCGTCGTTGTTGATGCCGAGCACCTGGCGTTCGCTGCGGGCGAGGGTGTAGCTGACCCAGCCGGAGAAGCGGCCTTCGGTTTTTTTGACCTGCATTTCGAGGCCGTAGGCGCGACCATCGCCGGCCAGGATCTGGCCTTCGACGAACTCGTTGAGGATGAGGTCGGCCCCGTCGATGTAGTCGACCAGGTCGTAGAATTGCTTGTAATAGGTCTCGGCGGAGAGTTCGTACTTGTTATCGGCGAAGTTGCGGAAGTAGCCGAGGGCCACCTGGTCTGCTTTCTGGGGCTGGATGTTGTTGGTGCTGGGCGTCCAGATATCTACGGGGACGGAGGCGGTGGTGTTGGACAGCAGGTGAATGTACTGCACGGTGCGGTTGTAGCTGGCTTTGACGGAGCTGCCCGGCGTGAGGGTGTACTGGAGCGAGAGGCGCGGCTCCAGGTTGGTCCAGTCCTGGATCACGTCGCTGCGGTCGGTGGGCGTGGCGTCGGTCAGCGGGCGTTCGGTGCCGGGCGTGGGCGAGGGGCCGAACTGGTAGATGTTGCGGCCGCCCAGATAGGCGAAGTAGGAGAGTCGCAGGCCGTAGTTGACTTTGAGGCGCTGGAAGAGTGTGCGCTCGTTCTCGATGAAAACGCCCGCCTCGGTAGCGTACTGCTCGGTGAGGCTGATGTCGATCGACTGATTATCGGATACGGCGATGGCGTTGGCCGGCTCGAAGCGGTAGTAGATGCCCTGGCCGCCGAAGCGGATGACGTTGTCGGGGTTGACGAAGTAGCTCAGTTCGGGCTTGACGCTGTAGTTGACGATGCGGGCGTTCCAGTCGAAGGAGTCTGCGTCGTCGTCGCCGAAGTTGATCTGGTAGTCGTAGTTGCTGTAGTAGCTGGTGAGGTTGGCGAACAGCTTGTCGGAGAACAGGTGGTTCCAGCGCAGGGTGGCGGTGCGGTTGCCCCAACTGAAGCCCGCCGCGTCGCCGAAGCGAAAATTGTCGCGGCCCAGGTAACCGGAGAGGAAGAGTTGGTCGCGGTCGCCCAGTTTGGCGTTGGTCTTGAGGGTGAGGTCGTAGAAGTTGAGGGCGGAACCCTGGATATCCTCGTCGAGGAAGGGCTTGGCCAGCACGTCGATGTAAGACCGGCGGGCGGCCAGCAGGAAGGAGGCCTTGTCCTTGACAATGGGGGCTTCCACCGACAGGCGGCTGAAGATGGTGCCGATGCCGCCCTGCACCTGCAGTTTTTTGCTATTGCCTTCCTTCATCCGCACGTCGAGAATGGAAGACAGCCGCCCGCCGTAGCGGGCCGGGATGCCGCCCTTGTAGAGTTGGACGCCCTTGACGGCGTCGGGGTTGAAAACGGAGAAGAAGCCGAACAGGTGGGAGGAGTTGTAGACCGGTGCCTCATCGAGGATGACGAGGTTTTGGTCGATGCTGCCGCCGCGGACGTTGAAACCGGCCGCGCCCTCGCCCACGCTGGTGACGCCGGGCAGAAGCTGGATGCTGCGGATAACGTCCACCTCGCCCAGCAGGGCGGGTATTTTCTGGATGGTGCTCATGTCGAGCCGTTCCACGCTCATTTGCAGGTTGCTGACGTTGCGGTCCTCGTCTTCGGCGGTCACCACGATTTCGGCCAGTTGGTTGCCGGATTCGGGTAGTTCGAAGTCGAGGGTCAGGTTATCGGTCAAATTTACCTCCTGCCGCTGGTCGCTGAATCCGAGGTAACCGGCCACGACGGTGTAGGCACCCGCCTCGACGGACAGGGAGTAGAAGCCGTACTCGTTGGTGACGGTACCGCGATCGGTGCCGGCCAGATAGACAGCGGCCCCGATGAGGGTTTCGCCGTTGTCGGCGTCGCGCACGTATCCTTTAAGGGTGACGGTCTGGGCGGCCAGGCCGCCAAGGGCTAAGAGGCTGACGCATAGCGTAAGCAGCAAGGTTAAACTGATTTTCATAGACTGGTTTTGGGGGAGGGGGCAAAAACGTGGGGCAAAGGTACGGGTAGAGACGTGCCGAGGCCGTCATAAGTTGGACTGATGACGTACTTTAATGGTTGAACGGTTGAATTTTACGGATGGATTGCGATTGGAGCGGGTGATATTTCTCTTAATCCGGGGAAACGAATGAGTGATCCAAACGCACCGTTTTCGTGAATGAGGACGCGCCCCTAACCATTTTCACCCTCACCCGTTTAGAGCTTGTCTAAAATTTTTAAGAACTGAGGATCAATTATTTAAGGTTCCGGCTAGATAAAAACTTGCGCGCATAGCGGGTTACGTAAGTCAGTTTTTATGACGCCAGGTTCTTAAATACTTGGTTCTCAGGAAGTAAAAATTCAGACACGCTCTTAATCCCCAAAACCACCCCTATCGAATCCCTCCTTACCGATCCCGTGCTGGCCCCGCTGGCGCATTTGTTGCCGCTACCCGAGATCGTGCCGCGCGGCGGGGTGTACGCCAGCCTGGTGCGTGCCATCGTGGGCCAGCAACTTTCCGGCCGGGCGGCGTCTACCATTCACGGCCGCTTCCTGGATCTTTTCCCCACTGAGTACCCCGACCCGGAGTTGCTGCCCGATTTTGACGACGCCGCCCTGCGCGCCGCCGGACTCAGCCGCGCCAAGGTGGCCTATATTCGTGCTACGGCCGCCTATTTTCTGGACAACCGCCTGCTGAACCACGACTGGTCCGCCGATTCCGACGAGGAGATCATCACCCGCCTGACCGCCATCCACGGCGTCGGCCGCTGGACCGTGGAGATGTTGCTTATCTTTACCCTCCACCGGCCCGATCTGCTGCCCTTGGCCGACCTCATCGTGCGCCGCCAATTGGTCCGTCGGCTGGGCCTGGAAGACCTCAAGCCCCGCGCCCAGACCACCGCCATCCTGGCCCGCGCCGAAGCCTGGCGGCCCCACCGTAGCACGGTAGCGCGACTCATGTGGGCGGCTAAGGACGCTTAAATACGAGCCATGCACGTTTAGGCTTAGTCAAAAATACTAAACTACCAGACGCACGGCGTCCCACTAAAATACGTGGCTCCGCCACCTCATTCACTCTTTCAGTCCCTCACACATTAGCATCTCCCGCCCCCTAGCCCACGTCGTCAGCGTCCTGTTTCACCCGCTGTTACTCAGCACCTACATGCTGGTCTTACTGCTGCTGCTCAACCCCTTCCTGTTCGGCGTCAACCAGCCGTTCGAGGAGCGGGCGCGCATCCTGCTGCTGGCCACTTTCATGTACACCTTCCTGGTGCCCCTGCTGGCCATCGGCCTGCTCATGGCCCTCGGTTTCCTGTCCAGCATCCAGATGGAAGATAAGCAGGACCGCACCGGCCCCTACCTGCTCACGGGCATGCTCTACCTGTGGGTTTACTACAATTTCCTCAAGCAGGGCGAGATGCCCACCGCCTACGTCTCCTTCATGCTGGGCGTCGTCATCGCGCTCTTCGTAGCCTTTTTCATCAACATCTTTTCCAAGATCAGCATCCACGCCGTCGGCATGGGCGGGCTGGTGGGCATGGTGCTCATCACGCTCTTCCGCTTCGGCCCCCAGGGCGTTGCCATCCCCATCGGCGGCTCCGTGGTGGAACTCACCACGCTCGGCATCCTGTTCATCGTCATCTTCCTGGCGGGCCTGGTAGGCAGTTGCCGGCTACTGCTCTCCGCCCATCAGCCGCTCGATCTTTACGGCGGCTACCTCGTCGGTTTCCTGGCGCAGGTGCTGGCCCTCACTTTCGTGTTTTAGGTACGCGCTGAACCTTTTAGCGCGGCCGCCGCTTTGGCCTGTGCACCAACCACCTCCGCTATGCGACCCATCCGCCGTGAATGGCACCTCCGCGTACCCCGCCCCCTCGACGAGGTGTGGGATTTTTTCAGCCGCCCCCAAAACCTGGGCAAAATGACGCCTGAAAACGTCAGCTTCACCATCACCAGCCCCGATGCCGACCAGCTCATGTACGAGGGCATGGTCATCCAGTACCGCATCAGCCCCTTCCTCGGCATCAACCTCGACTGGATGACGGAGATCACCCACATCGAGCCCAAACGCTACTTCGTCGATGACCAGCGGGCCGGTCCCTACGCGCTTTGGCACCACCAGCACCACTTCGCCGCGCAACCCGACGGCAGCACCCTCATGCGCGACGTGCTGCATTACCAGGTCCCTTTCGGCCCCATCGGCAGCCTGGCCAACGCCCTATTCGTCGGCAGTCAGATCGACCAGATCTTCGCCTACCGCGAGGAAGCGGCCCAGCGGATGTTTGGGTAGTTTTTTTGGGCGTGCCTGCCGCCCCGGCGGGCCGGCAGTCGGTCCCTTCCCCGCGCGCCTGACGGCTTGGCCCTGCGGGCTGCTCGCTAACGCTCGCCCGGTCCAGGCACCTCACGCGGGTATTCCCGTAGGTTGAAGTGTGCCCGCCAACCCGGAATTTATTGCTGATAGAAACCCGCCAGGATTTTAGCCCTGAGAGGGCGGCATTGATCCCAAGCATGCCGGCTATATCCAGCGCGAGCAATTGAGTTTTTAGCCCTGAAAGGGCGGCATTTATCAGCCCTGGGCGTAAGGGATTAAATGGCGAGTGCAAAAACTACTTAGTCAACTACTTAACAGAATCAACGCCCTACCTTTCAGGGCTCAAACCCCCTATCCCCGCAGCATCCGCGCCAGCACCGCTTGCGCGGCCCACACCCGGTTCCCCGCCTGGGGGATGACCAACGAGCGCGGATTGTCCAGCACGGCGTCGGCCACCACCACGTTGCGGCGCACGGGCAGGCAGTGCATGAATCGGGCATTGTCGGTGAGGGCCATTTTTTCGGGCGTGATCTGCCAGGTGGGGGCATCGGTTGTAGCCCCGTAATCGTGGTAGGCGGACCAGTTTTTGGCGTAGACGAAATCAGCGCCGTCCAGGGCCTCGTTCTGGTTGTGGTAGACGGTGGTGCCGCGAATAAACTCGGGCGCGAGGTCGAAGCCGGGCGGGTTGGCGATTACGAAATCCACCTCGTCCCAGGTAATCATCCATTCAGAAAAGCTGTTGGCTACGGCCTGGGGCAGGCGGCGCGGGTGGGGTGCCCAGGTGAGGACCACGCGGGGCCGCCGCCCACCGGCCGGACGATTTTGCTGGATGGTGAGGCAGTCCGTCAGCGATTGCAGCGGGTGGCGAATGGCCGATTCCAGGCTGATGACGGGGCGGGAGGCATGGCGCTGGAAGGCATTCAGGATGGGGTCGGCATAATCGGCCGCCCGGTCCTCCAGGCCGGGGAAGGAGCGCAGGGCCAGGATGTCGGCGTACTGGCTCATCACGGCCGCCCCCTCGCGGATGTGCTCGGCGGATCCGCCGTCCATTACGCTGCCGTCGGCGAATTCCAGTTGCCAGCCGGCGCCGGCGTCCAGGGTCATTACGTCCATGCCCAGGTTGCGGGCGGCCACCTCGGTGCTGAGGCGGGTGCGCAGGCTGGGGTTGAAAAAGACGTTGAGCAAAGTCTTACCCCTGCCCAGTTCGTTTAGGCCACGCGGGTCAGCGGCATGGGCCTGGGCCTCTTGGATCAGGGCGGAGATGCCGGCGGGCGCGGCATCGGCGGCGGAGAGGAATTGCTGCATGGCGTACGGATTAACGGGACAGGGCTGGTGACAGGAAAGTGAGCGGCCGGACGGTAATGAAAAGAGTCTCACCAAACATTCGTCCGCTCCGTGACCTATAAAGGTAGGAACCGCTGATCGAACCGCGTCAATCACGGGTGATTTCGCACTTCCTGAACCAACCTATTTAACCAACCAGCGCGCGTCCCGGCCCGGCCGACCGCGCACCAACCCAACCAAAACAATGGCTTTACAGAGTAAATACAGCGAAGTACTGGCCCTCGGCCGCGAATATGACGCCAAGGACGGCTACGTCGAAGAGACTGATGGTAAACTGCGCGTCGGCGGTACCGTAGAAACCCAGCGCCAGAAGGACAAGATGTGGGACGCCATCAAGAAGGCCGGCGGCGAAAACGCCCACGACATCGAGGCCGACATCAAGGTGAGCAACACCAGCTATTACGCCAAGCACACCGTAGCTAAGGGCGAGAGCCTTTCGCTGATCGCCAAGGAGTACTTGGGCGATCCAATGGCCTACAAGCAGATCTTCGCCGCCAACACCGATACACTGGACGATCCCAACAAGATCCACCCCGGCCAGGAATTGATCATTCCGTTCCCCAAGAAGTAAACTTCCGGGTCATCCCGACCCGCCGATTTCAAGTACGACCGGCGCGCCGTTTCACATCAGTGGGGCGGCGCGTTGTCGTTAAGAGCGACACCTACGATGAACCCTTTTTACGGAGCAAAATGGGATGCACCGGAGGAGCAGCGATTAAAAAACCGACCAACCGGAGACCTTATTTTTCAGTCCTTACCATCATGCGCTACATCGTCCCTTATTTCACCCTATTTTGTTCACTTGCTCTGCCGTGCCTGCCCCGCATTGCCCAGGCGCAAGCGGAGCAACTGCCGCCCCTGTCTCCCACCGAAGCTTGGGAGGCCAGGCAGAACTGGCCGGAAATTCCTTCCTTCGAGGGTCGCTTTACCATAGCCGCGCCGGGGGAATTCCTGGAGAAGGTGGATACCATCGAAACGGCGGTGGGGCAACTGGTGTATCACACCCTTTACCTGGTTGTAGAGGCCGACACCTCCGACAATTCGGTCTATATGCTTAGTTATACCGACTATCCCGAGGGCAGCCTGCACGAGGACAGCACCGAACTGGTAACCGAGCTACTGGACGTGAGCCGCGACGCGGCCGTGGAATCCGTGCGCGGCGAACTGCGCTTCGATACCGAAGTGGCGAAGCAGGGACACCCCGGCCGCTACTGGCGCATCGACTACCTGAACGGCCGCGCGGGCGTGCGTACGCAGGCGTTCGTGGTGGGCCGCCGCTACTACGCCATCCAGACCGTTAGCCGCTACGCCACGGGTATTAATCCGAGTACGGAGCGGTTCTTTAGGTCGTTGAGGTTTTATGATTAGGGGGGCTTCGCCCGTACTTTTGTAGGCGGCGGTGCCGCTGGTAATTTACCTGCGGTGATCGTCGCAAGCTCCTCGGAGTTAGTATTTTGGTACAAGCCCACGCGTACACAGGAGGACAGGAGGGGGGGGCTTCGCCCATACTTTTGATTAAGGTTTCGCCTTTGGTATTTTGGACTAGCCTACGCCTATACGATCCCTTCATTCCTTGGCACCTCCTTGAAACATACAAACCCTATATCCTGAAGAATCAGTTCTTTGCAGGCTATAACAAGTTAGTGCGTGAGGGGTGGGAAGGGCGGCAACCGCAGGGCGGCGGCGCGCAGCGCGGAGCGTTAGCGAACCCCTGGACGGCCCGACCACGTTTTCCGCGTTAGCGGAACGGGGGCACGCCCAAAAAACTGTTAAGACCTGCGATAATACCACCAGCCCATGGCCACCGCCCGGTACACCATGAAAGCGCAGAAACTGAGCCACAGTGCGTGGTTGCCCCAACCGGTGAGGTAATTCAGCCCGAAGTAAGTAATTACGTAACCCGCCGCGGCCGGTAGCATGGTGACGCGCATGGCGCGTGCCCAGGTGAGGCCCACGAAGAGGCCGTCGAGCAGGTAGCAGGGGGTGGCCAGCAGGGGGAAGGCGATCAGCCACGGCCAGTAGGGTAGCGCGGCGGAAATGACGGGTGCCTCGGTGGTGAGCAGGCCCAGCAGGCCGGGACCGGCGAGAGAAAGACAAGGGAATAGCCGGCGGCCAGGGCCATGCCCCATCCGAACGAGTAGCGGGCCGTGCGGCGAACACCGGCCGGGTCCTGCGCACCGGCGTACTTGCCGGCTAGGCTCTCGGCAGCGAAGGCGAAACCGTCGATGCCGTAGCTGACCCAATTGATGAGCTGGAGCAATAGCACGTTGGCGGCCAGCAGGGCATCTCCGCCCAGGCGATTGGAGATGTTGTAGAAGAAAACGAAACTGAGGGTGAGGCCGAGGGTGCGCAGGAAAATATCGCCGTTGAGTTGGAGGAAGACGCGTAACTCGGTCCAGCGCAGGACGGCCGCGGTGCGCAGGCCGCGAAAGTGGTGGCCGTATTTGTAGGCGAGCAGGCCGAGGCCGAGGAGCAGCCCGCCGTACTGCGCCAGCACCGTGCCGAGGGCGAGGCCGCTCACGCCCCAGCCGAGCGACCAGACGAAGTAGTAGCTAAGCGCGATGTTGAGACCGTTGATGACGAAAGTGAGAATAAGCGGGTAGACGGCGTTTTGCATGCCGAAGAAGAAACCCAACAGGGCATAAAGTAGCAGCGCGGCCGGTGCCCCCCAGATGCGCATATAAAAATAGGCGTCCACCAGGGCTTCCTGCTCGGCGCGGATGCCGAGGAGCCAGTAGGAGAGTTCGGCAAAAGGCACCTGAAATACCAGCAGCACCGCCGCCAGGATCAGGGCCACCACGGCGGCGCGGGTGGGCACCAGGCCGGGGCGGCCATTTTCCCCCTTGCCGTATTCCTGCGCGGTCAGGCCGGTACTGCCCATGCGCAGGAAGCCGAAATTCCAGTAGACGAAGTTGAAAATCATGGCCCCCAGCCCCACGGCGGCGACGTGGCCCGCGCTGAGGCGGCCCATGAGCGCAATGTCAAAGGTGGACAGCAACGGTACGCTGATGTTGCTCAGGACGTTGGGGACGGCCAGCCGCAGGATGGCGCGATTCATTTGCCTTCCTTTTCCCGGAGGTAAGCGAGGTAACCGATGCGGTCCAGTTTGGTGTATTTATCGGCCACTTGCTGCGTGAGTTCCTGTTGGTAAGCGATCAGCCGTTCGCGGATTTTCTCATCCGCCGCACCCAGGATACGGGCCGCCAGCAGGCCGGCGTTCTTGGCGCCGTCCAGCGCAACGGTGGCCACGGGAATGCCGCCCGGCATCTGGAGAATGGACAGGATGGAGTCCCAGCCGTCGATGCTGTTGCTGGATTTAATGGGCACGCCCACCACGGGCAGGGGAGTGAGGGAGGCGACCATGCCGGGCAGGTGCGCCGCGCCGCCGGCACCGGCCACGATCACCCGGATACCGCGCCCGTGGGCCGCGCGGGCGTAGGTCATCAGCCGCTCCGGCGTGCGGTGCGCGGAGACGATGGTGAGTTCAAAAGGTATCTCCAATTGGGTCAGGATGTCAGCGGCGGCACGCATGACGGGAAGGTCCGAATCGGACCCCATGATGATGGAAACCATAGGTGGGGCGGCGGGGTTGGTGGCGGTGCAAATCTAGCAAATAGCGGTAGCCTGATGAACAAGACGGTTTATTTATAACATTCTGATGCTCCGCGAGGTGATTTCAAACGCAAAAGGACGCTCGGTCTCCAGTGCCAGTTTCATCATTTTAGGCCATTGTTTAACTAGAAACTTTACCTGCTCCCAGTGTCGGGCACTTTGTTTCTTACTGCCTACTTTTAGAAAAAACGCTCCTGCCTGGTACTTTTTGCACAATTCAAACTGAACGCGCTTTCTCCTTATCTGAACATCTTTCGTAAGAAAACACGCTCCCAATTTTCCAACTTCTGGAATCCAGTCCTCATCAGCAACTCCACGACCGAAATGATCAATCAATGCTTTTATTTCAATGGCTTCGGATAGGTCAATGTTTTCCGGTTGCTGTAACTCATTAAATCCTCTGGCCAAGTAAGGTGATATGTTTTCGTCGACGAATATTATCATGCCGCTTGACAAAATTTTACGGCCTGTTCAACCTGTGTTTCTTCTAGGTCATATAAAAAAGCAATCTTCCGGACGGATTCACCAGCCAGAAAGTGCTGAAACAAGTAAACCGGTTCGATCCGAGTACCGTGAACTGTGGGCCGGCCGAATTGAATCTGTGGATCGACCACTATTTCTCCAGTTCGCCTAGTAGGCCAAAACCGAATTACCGAATTATCAGAAAAGTCGAGGGAATAAATGAACTCATGGATAATCGCCAGATTGATTTGCGTACTACCATCCAGACTTATGATGGTATCTTCCCATTTCAGATAGACTTTTTCTCCATCGGTCTTAATGGATTTAAGTACGTCTTCGCGCGAAAAGGGTTGACTCATTCCCCACTCTTCAACCAAACATTGGTATGCTCTGACTACTCTACCCGGCCGCACTCCCGCGCTAACTAACTCGTTCAAGACGTAAGCCTCGACCAGATTTGCAAAGCTCAATTGATTACTGAAATCTACGGAATCACCCGCTTCAACTTTGCTATGCTCCCAGTAGCGTTTCCACCAGGCACGTATTCTGCGCTGGTCGATACGCAATAACTGACTAACCTCTGCTAAAGAGAATAGTCCCGTTCCTAACTCAAAATTTTGTGCGGCATGCATCATAAGTGGAGTGAAGTTAAGTGATTTAAATTAAACGACAAGAACACCCCCCCTCAGTACCCCCGCTCCGTACTCCCCTCCACATAATTCATAAAAGCCCGGTTCACCACCCGGTTCCCACCCGGCGTAGGGTAGTTACCGCTAAAGTACCAGTCGCCATTATTATTCGGGCAAGACTCCCGCAAATCCTCCACGTACTGGTAAATGACGTCGATCCTGGGCTTGATATTCTTGGGCGTCACGATCTTGGCGATCGTCCTCGACACCTCATCGTAATCGAACTGATCGTAAAGCACTTTCACCTGGTTACTCATCTGCTCCAGCGGCAGCTTGGCATCCTCCCGGCAACGCTGGTACACCTCGTCCATCAGGTGGTGCTTGCCGGCTTTTTTCAGCATTCGCTCCATCGCCTTAAAGGCCACGAATTCACCCATTTTAGACATATCGATGCCGTAGCAATCCGGGTAGCGGATCTGCGGGGCCGAACTCACCACCACGATTCGCTTGGGCCGCAAGCGGCTCACAATCTGGATCACGCTGTCGCGCATCGTCGTGCCGCGCACGATCGAATCGTCTAGCAGCACCACCGTGTCCTTGCCGTTTTTCACCAGGCCGTAGGTCACGTCGTAGACGTGGCTCACCATGTCGTCGCGGCTGCTCGTATCGGCAATAAAGGTGCGCGTCTTGCCGTCCTTCAGCACCAGCTTTTCGTTGCGCAGACGGGTGGCCATGATCTTTTTGAAGCGTTTATCCGACCAGTCCTCTTCTTTCTTGCGCAGCTTTTTGATCTCCTTTTTCTTCCACTTATCCAGTTCGTTTTCCAGGCCTTCCACCATGCCCTGGTAAGCCGTTTCGGCCGTGTTGGGGATGTAGCTGAATATGGTGTGCTCAAAATCATAATCCACCGCCTTCAGTACCCGTTTCGCCAGGCGGCGGCCCAGTTCCTTGCGCTCCAGGTAGATATCGCGGTCGTTGCCCCGGCTAAAGTAAATTCGCTCAAACGAGCAGGCCGCGCGCGGCAGCAGGTCGGTAAATTGCTCCTCGCTCACGCGGCCGTCCTTTTTCATGATCAGCACGTGGCCGGGTTTCACCTCCTGCACGTCATTAATATGAATATTAAAGGTGGTCTGCAACGCCGGCCGCTCGCTGGCCACCGCCACGAACTCGTCGTCCTGGTACCAGAAGGCGGGGCGGATGCCCGCCGGGTCGCGCATCACAAAGCCGTCGCCGTGGCCCATCATGCCGCCCATCACGTAGCCGCCGTCAAATTTTTTGCACGCCCGCTTCAGCAGTCGCTGCACGTCCAGGTTCTGCGCAATTAGTTCGTTGATCTCAATATTCGTGTGCCCGTCCGGCTTGTACCACGTATGCAGGCGGTTCACCTCGTCGTCCAGGAAATGGCCGATCTTCTCCAGCATCGTCACCGTGTCCGACATCTCCTTCGGATACTGCCCCAAATCCACCAGTTCGGAGAACAGCTCCTTTACGTTCGTCAGGTTGAAATTACCCGCCAGGATCAGGCAGCGCGTCATCCAGTTCGATTGCCGCAAAAACGGGTGGCAGGTCTCGATCGCGTTCGTGCTGTGCGTGCCGTAGCGCAGGTGCCCCAGCATCAGCTCGCCGGTATAGGGCAGGTTCTCCTTCAGATAAACGCCGTCCTGCCGCAGTTCCGGCGGCAGCGCGTCAAAACGCGAATACACGTGGTCGAACAGGTCGTCCAGGTAATTTTTGGCGTTCGAGCGGCGGCGGCTGATAAATTTTTTGCCGGGTTCCACGTCTAGTTTGATCGTCACCATGCCCGCGCCGTCCTGCCCCCGGTTGCGCATCTTACGCAGCAGCAGCCGCAGGCGGTCCAGCCCGTAGATCGGGTCGCCGTACTTTTCCGCATAATAGGGCAACGGCTGACGCAGGCGCACCATCGCCAGGGCGCACTCGTGTTTGATCTTCTCGCTCATAATAACGGTGGTTAGGCACGCGGCCGCCCCCGGCGGGCAGACCCACCGGGGCGGCTAAAAGAAGGCGCGAAGGTACGCTTATTTTCGGCTCCCCCGCTGCCCGCATCCATCAACCCGCTAACCGTCAGCCCGGTGGTTATCCGTTTGTTAAAGCAGTATCGGCAAGGGTGCTTTTTGGTGTGCCCCTCCCTGGGGTCGGGTCGGTCCCTTCCAGGCTCGCTACCGCTCGGCCCTGCGGGCTGCGGCTCAAACGCCGCCCCTTCCAGGCACCTCACACGAGATAACACTGGCATACCCCCGTTCAAGACAGCTACTGCTGCTTCACAAACCGAATAGTGCGAGTCTCCCCCACGCCGTTCAGCCGCAGAAAGTAAACGCCGCTCGCCAGGTCAGCCACGTCAATCCTGCCGCCGTTTTTCCCAGCCTGCTACGCGCCGCACCAACCGGCCGCTCGCATCCAGAATACTGATGTCGCCGACTGTCGCCAAGTCCGTAGTCAGAAACAACTGCCCCCGCACCGGATTAGGGAAAACCGCCACATCCGCCGCGCCGCCATCCAGCATCCGCACGGATACCGGACCGAACCACGCCGCCGTTCCGTCAAAATCCACCTGCCGCAGGCGGTAATAGGCCGTGCCCGCCAGGGGTGCCGCATCGGTGTAGGCATACTCGGCCGTCAGGTCGCTACTACCCGCGCCGCGCACGCGGCCCAGCTCGGTAAAAATGCGTCCGCCGTCCGCACTCCGCTCAATGGCGAAGTAGTCGTTGTCCGTCTCGGCGGTAGTAGCCCACTCCAGGCGAACGGTTTTTGCTGCGGTTTGGGCATTAAAGGAGAGGAGGGTAATGGGCAGGGCGAAACCGAGGGGGAAAGGGTTGGAAGCGGTGGCATTGGTGGAAGCTCCGTCTAAGCCGCCGTTTTGCACCAACCAATTGGCTAAATTAAATGTGGTTGACGGAGCCGGCGGGTTATTGAGGTCACGCCGTTTGGCCCAGCCGTCCTCATATTCCCAGCCTTCGCCGGTTCCATCCGTGCCTACAACGCCGAAAACGTCAATTAGAACCCCGTTTTTATAGAGTACAATAGCATCGTCGCCGTTTATATTCGCTGCTGCGTTGCTACCGGCACCTATATAGTTGGGCGCAAAACCGAAAAAGCTGGTGAAGTTTGGCGCCTCGGTAGCTAGGTAGAGAAATTGTCCGGCGACGGCAGAACCAGCGGGGAAGGTAAATTCGGGAGTAGCGGGCGCAGAGTTGCCGTTGTTAGCGGAAGATACGCTGTAGATCGACAGATCGGCGATGTCGGATTGGACGTAAAATTCCAGCGCCTTGGGCAGGCCTCCCGGTAGGTCGGCATCGATTACTCCACTGATAATGAGTTGGGCCGAAAGCGTAGTGGAACATAATAAGGTAACCGTCAGGAGTAGTGCTAACCGCATAACAAGGTATTTTGAGGGTGAGCCACAGTGGCATTGTCACTTTTCAGCAAGTAGCAAAAATACCCACTTGTTCGTCCCCGCAGCACGATTTGAAAAAGCTTAACCTAAAGATAATTAGGGCCTGCGCCTGAATTCCTTTAACGGGACCCGTTCCGTGCATATACTCAATCATTACCTGCGGTGCTTCTCTTCATCGCAAAGCCGATTGTTCTGGGTCAGTCATTGGATCATTCAATACTCGATCTTTTGTCAACACCCTCCTAACTATCCCGCCAATATCGTTCGGCCCGCGCACCCGCCGTATATTCGCACCCGGTACAAAAAAGTGCATCCCATGCGGCAACTCTTTCTCTTTTCGGCAAGCACCCGGCGGCTCCTCGGCCTGCTACTTTTCTTCCTCGCCCTCGCCGGCAGCACGGGCGCACAGATTGCCAACCCGGTGCGCTGGTCGTTCCGCAGTGAAGCACTGGGAAACGATGAGTTTAACCTCATCGCCACGGCCCGCATCGACGCCGGCTGGGCCATCTATTCCAAGGATACCGGTGACGGACCCGTACCCACTACTTTCAGTTTCACGGAAGGCGGCCATTACCAGGCGGTTGGCCCCGGCACGGAAGGCGGCAAGCGCAAATCGGGCTTCGATAAGCTCTTCGACTCCGATGTCATCAAGTTCCTCAGCGGCAAGCCCTATACCTATACCCAGCGCGTACGCATTACCGACTATAGCAAACCCATCACCGGTTCGCTGGAATATATGTGCTGCGATGACGAGCAGTGCCTCCCTCCCACCGACATGCCCTTCTCCTACCAACTCACCCGGCAGGCCGCCCCCGCCCCGGCCGATAAACCCGGTGACGCCCCTAAAAAGGATGGCAGTTCTGCCACCACTACCCCCGCCAAAACTACTACTGCCCCCGCCCAGCTACCCGCCACGCCCAAAACGAATAGCCCTGCCGCCGCCGCAGAAATCCAGCAGGCACCCCTGACCCCCGAAATGGCAAGCACCCTGATCGCCTCCGCCGAGCAGTCCGAATTAGCGGCCGGTAGCGTCATGCTGCAACCCGTCCGCTGGTCGGTCGCCGCCTACGCCCTGCCCGAACCCCAGACTATACCGCCTGGAATTCACCGCCCGGCTGGCGGAAGGCTGGACCATCTACGGGATGGATAACTCGCAGGACATCGGTTTCATCCCCACCGAATTTTCCTTCTCCCCCGCCCCCGGCCTGGAACTACTCCGGCCCCTCCTGGAATCCACCGCCCACCTGAAAAATGCCTTCGACCCCGTCTGGGAAGCCACCGTCAATAAGCACACCGAAGGCCCGGTCACCTACGTCCAGCTCGTCCGCCTCGGCGACCAGGCGACCCTTGATGCCTCCGTCTACTACATGAGCTGCGACGACGAACAGTGTACCCCGCCCCAAGAACTCTACTTCCGTTTCCAGCCCGCCGGCCCCACCCTGCTGGTTAGCGACGACCCCTCCTTCCCCGCCGCCGCCGGCCCGGAGGTAAATGCGCCGGAGAAACATCGCTGCCATGGGCGCGGGCATCGTGGCCGTGGCCGGCCTGCCCACCTTTGATACCACCCCCGTCAATAGCGAGTGCGGCGACGAAGCCGTGGTGATGGAAGGCAAATCCCTGTGGACTATTTTCGGTCTCGGCTTCTTCGGCGGCTTGCTGGCCCTGCTCACGCCCTGCGTCTTCCCCATGATCCCGCTCACGGTCAGTTTCTTTACCAAAAGTGCCAAGAGCCGCAGTCAGGGTATCAGTAGCGCGGCTATTTATGGGTTTTTTATTTTGCTCGTGTACGTGCTGCTTAGTCTACCCTTCCATTTAATTGCCGGGGTAGACGCGGGTATTTTAAACCAAGTTGCCGCCAGCGTACCGCTCAATATCTTCTTTTTTTTGGTCTTCCTGTTTTTTGCCGGTAGCTTTTTCGGTTTCTACGAACTTACCATCCCCGACAAATGGACCAACCGCGCCGCACGGGCCGAGGGTGCCGGCGGTCTGGTGGGCATATTTTTCATGGCCCTTACGTTGGCCTTGGTTTCGTTTTCCTGCACCGGTCCCATTCTCGGTTCGCTGTTGGTGGGTGCGGCTTCCAGCGGCGCGTGGCCGCTCACGGCGGGCATGGCGGGTTTCGGTCTGGCACTGGCATTGCCCTTTACTGTCTTTGCCATCTTCCCCAACCTGATGCAGTCGCTCCCCAAATCGGGCGGGTGGCTCAACAGTGTCAAGGTCGTTCTCGGCTTCGTGGAGATCGCGTTGGCCTTTAAATTTCTCAGCAACGCCGACCTGGTCGCCTCCTGGGATTTGCTGCGTATCGAACCCTTCCTGATCATCTGGATCCTCTGCGGTCTCGGCATCGTGGCTTATTTACTGGGCCTCATCCGCTTTCCGCATGATGGCAAACGTGCCCGTCCGGGGGTGGTCCGCTACGGGCTGGCGGCCGCTTTTCTGGCCTTCACCGTTTACCTGGCCACCGGCTTCGGCACCAATGCCGCCAACGAACGTTATCAGCCGCTCACCCTGCTGAGCGGTATCGCGCCGCCGGTCTGCTATTCCTACTTCAAGCCCTGCGATTGCCCCCGCGAACTGGATTGCTTCCATGACCTGGAGGAAGGTCTGGCGTTTGCCGCTTCCACCAACCGTCCGGTCATGCTCGACTTCACGGGCTACACCTGTGTCAACTGCCGGAAGATGGAAGAAAATGTCTGGTCGGTGCCCGAAGTAGAAAAACTCCTCCAGGACAATTACGTCCTCATCAGCCTTTATGCCGATGATAAAAAGGAATTACCCGTAGCCAAACAGGTGGAAGTGCCCGCCCCCAACGGCCGGGGCACCAAGCAACTCAAACTTGTCCGCGACCGGGTGCAGTACCTTCAGGCCGTCGCTTTCCAGCGCAATACCCAGCCCTATTACGTGCTGGTCAGCCCCGACGGTAAGGTGCTCAATACCCCCGTCGCCTACACCCCCGATGTGCAGGAATACCTCAGCTTTCTGGAGTGCGGTTTGTCCGCCTGGGGCAGTTATTCCGGCGGCGAGATCACCCGGCCGGATGCAAAATTGGGGTTGTTGGAAGGAGAGGAGTGATGTTGGCCCCCCTGGCCCCCCGAAGGGGGGAATCATGCCGTGTCGTTAAAATAGTCCGAACGGCGGGGGCCGTTCGGCGACGCAAAATCTTGCGTCGCTACGTGGTTTACCATTTGTTTTTCCACATCATGCTCTCTACCGGCCGCTCGGTGCGGGTGTTGTACTTGGCACCCTTTTTCTGGTTATAATAATTCTCGATCTCGCCGTCCACGGCGAAGTAGATCAATTGACCGATCGGCATTCCGGCGTATACGCGTACGGGGTGGGTGCAACTGATCTCCAGGGTCCAGTAATTGCAAAAACCGACATCTCCCTTGCCCGCCGTGGCGTGGATGTCGATACCCAAACGGCCGACGCTGCTCTTGCCCTCCAGGAAAGGGACGGTGGCGTGGGTCTCCGTGTACTCGGCCGTGACACCCAGGTAGAGGGTATTGGGGTGCAGCACGAAACCTTCCTCCGGGATGAGCGTATGCTCGATCTCGTTGTGCTTGCGGGCATCGAGAATGTGGTCCTTATAGGAGGCGAGGTACTTGCCCAGGTGCACGTCGTAGGAGTTGGTGCCGAGCTTCTCGCGGTCAAAGGGTTCGATAACGATCTCGCCGCTCTCGATGGCGGCCAGTATTTTTTTGTCGGACAGGATCATGCCGTAAAGGTAGGAAAACGACGGGGTGAATCCCGTTCGGTAATGACTCGGCCGCCGGAGCTTACTCCTTCACCCGCAGCCAGTACTGGGTACGCCCCAGCATGGCCACGCCCACGTAGCCGCGTAGCTTCAGTTTATCGGCTTCCATCAGCTTGATGTAGCAGGAATAAACCTTACCGGATTTGGGATCGAGAATGGTTCCGCCTTCCCAACTATCGCCGTCCTTTTTTAGACCTTCCATAATGGTCATACCCAGAATAGGCTTACCTTTTTTATTGCCGGGGCACTCTTCACAGATGCCGTTGGCTTTATCGCCGGGCTGGGGGAATATTTTGGTCACCTTGCCTTCCAGGACTCCGCCCCGCTGCGTGATTTCGATAATAGAACGGACCTTGCCGGTCTCGTCATCGATCGTCTTCCAGCGCCCGACGGGGGACTGAGCGAGGAGGGGGATGGATAATAGGAGGAGGGAAACGAGGAGCAGGTAAGTTTTCATTGGAGGGATTTTTCAACGATTTAGCCCATGGAGTTCCACGGAGTCGCACGGAGTTTTTTTACTCGGCAGGGTGTAGCATTTTGGGTCGGGGAGCGGGTAGGCTTCATGCTTCTACCAAAATACCGCAACTTTCAAACGCAGACCGTCTCCCTAAAGTGCGGGCAAGGCCCAGCCCGC
>CAVWSC010000027.1:0-46624 GCA_963757435.1 Lewinellaceae bacterium
AAAAATGTAATGATTCGTTCTCGCAGGTCGGCTTCACTCTCCAACTCACAGGACCAGATTTCCATGACCTGATAGCCCATGTGAGAGAGCATTCTCTTATTCCGCTCGTCACGCTCGGCATTTCCTTCCAATTTGGCCAGCCAAAACGCTGCGTTCGACTTCGGTAGACGGTAGGTGTTGCAATTATGCAAGTGCCAGTAGCAACCGTGCACAAATATAACTTTTTGTTTTGATCTAAAAACCAAGTCCGGCTTTCCCGGCAAATCTTTCGCGTGTAAGCGGTAGCGGTAACCCATGCCGTGAACCAGTCTTCTGACCAGCATTTCCGGCTTCGTATTTTTATTTTTGATCAGCGACATCCGCTTGCTCCGTTCTTCCTTCGATAGGTTGTCGGTTGACATACGCTTTTCTATGGAACGAGCCATCTTCCCGGCTGTTCGGCCGGTCCTTTCCCCTACTCCTCTTCCTCTAGTGGAATAATTCCCTGCACCCGATCGGCGAGGGTGAAATCGTGCGCGGCGCGGCGCTCCTGCCTGGATGCCACGGCCTCATCCAGGGTTTCGTCCTCATCGTCAATGGAATCTTTGATGTCGCGGTTAACGGCGATGCTGGCGTTTAGCTCGAAGCCGATCAGGAGGATGAGCGCGTTGAGCTGCAACCATAGCATCACGATAATGATGGTAGCGATGGAGCCATAGAACTTGTTATAGGTATCGTATTTGTTGAAGCCGTCGATGTAAAAGGAGAAGGCGATGGAAGAAATCAGCGACAGTACCGCCGCCAGGGTCACACCGGGGCTAAAGTAACCAAACCGCCGATACGTAGCCGCGCCGTAGCGGAATAGCGTACCGATGGTGAAGTAATAAAGGGCCAGAATGATCACCCAGCGGGTGGCATTGATAAAAATAGCGGAAAACTGCGAGAGATTTACTAAATCCGTCAGGCCGGAGATCAGTACGTCTCCCAGGATGACGAATACCGCAGAGGCAACCAGCAGCAGGCCCAGTACACCCGTGAGCAGAGCGCCGCGACCATCCGCTTGCGGAATACCGACCGGCGGCGGAAGGTTTGCGTATACAGTTTCTCGAAACTCTGCATCATGGCCAGCATCCCGTTGCTGGAAAAATAAATGGCCAGTAAGAAACCAAAGGACAAGAGGCCCACCTGCGGTTTTTCCGTGATCTCGGTTACGAAACCAAACAAGTAGTCACCCGCCTGACCGGGCATGATCTGCTGGATTTCTTCGTAGAGGGTAATGTTGAAATCACTTACTTCGGGCACCCAGATTTCCAGCGCGTCGAGGAAAAAGGGGACCAGCGTAAAAATGGTCAGGATACTGGGGAAGAGGGAGAGAAAAAAGCTGAAGGCGATGCTGTTGGCTCGCGTGAACAGGTCGTCGCGTTGCGCTTCGTTCACCACAAACACCACCACATCATAAATCGGTACGCCGAAAAAAGCCCGGTAGAGATTTTCTCCTTCGTCCACTGAATACCCGCCGCCACCAGGGGGTGCTCCCGGATGGACGTAACGATCGCCTCGAAATCTGGAAGTTTAATCTTCAAAGTAAGGCAGCAATTTCGCTAACAATCGCGGCGGCACCGCCACGGTTTCCTTGGTGTTCCAGTCCACGAAACACAGTTTTACTTCACCACCGTTCACCAGCTTTCCCGCCTCGTTATAAATGTCGGTATGGAAGGTGATCGTCCGCTCCGGCAGCCGCCGCAGGGTGGTCCGCATCAGCAGCATATCGTCATAGTGGGCAGGCCGCACGTAGCGCATCCGTAGGCTCATCACCGGCATCATCACCGCCCATTCCTCCTCCATTTGCGCGTACGTCAAGCCCTGGGAGCGTAGCATCTCCGCCCGCGCCACCTCATAGTAGGCCGGGTAATTGCCGTAGTAGAGGTAGCCCATCTTATCGGTCTCCGAGTAGCGGACCCGGCGGTGGGTTTCGTGCGTAAACAAGAGCGGTCGTTTTTGTTTCGCCACAAGATAAGGCTTTCGCGTTTGTCGCGTGAGGTGCCTGGACGGGCCGGCGTAGGGGTGGGCTTGCCCCTGCCCGGAGCAAGGAGACCCGGAGCGTAGCGGAGGGGCCGAGCAGACCTGCGAGCCGGGAAGGGACCGACCCGGCCGTTATAGGCCGGGGCACGCCCATCCACAAATTAAAAATTCAGTAGCTGGTTATAATTCATCGCGTAAGATCGGGCAGGTCATGCAGTGCGAGCCGCCGCGCCCCCGGCTGAGTTCCGAGCTGGGTAGGGTGATGATGGTTTTGGTGATCTCATCAGGCCGCACGATGCCGTCCTGGAAGGCTTTGAGTAGATCGGTGGCGTGCATGATGCGGTAGCCGGCCTCCTGGAAGGCGGCCTCGGTGCGCTGGTTGCGGTCGTAAGTTAGGGCCACGCCGGGTCGTAGGGTGACGAGGTTGCAGGCGTCCGTCCACTGCTCACGTTCCTGGTAGGGGGAGACGCCCTGGCCGGCGGCGATCAGGCGGCTGTCGGGGTGGATTTCCTTACGCAAAATTCCATCAAATTGGAATACTTGGCCCCCTCGCCGTCGGCCCGCAGCACCGATACGCGGGCGCTCATGCCGCGTTGCACGATGGGCGCGTAACCCGCAAAATCAGCCTTGTCGACCTGAGTAAAAATGGTGTCCAAATGCATGAAGGAGCGCTCGGCCGGCACGGGCACGCGCACCACGTTTTTTACCACGCCGTCGGCAAACAGCCGCTTGGCCAGGCTATCCACGCCGTAGGCGGTGGTGCGTTCGCTGGTACCGATGAGCAGGTATTCCTCGTTGAGAATCATCACGTCACCGCCCTCGATGGAGACGCGGTCGCCCTGCTTGCTGGGCGGGAAATCATCGACGTTGTTGAGGTTAATTAGCCGCTTGCCGGCGCGTACGTCGGCAAACAGCGGGTGGGCCGCCATGACGAAGCGCGTGAGGAAGTTCTCGCGGTAGCGCGCCTGCTTGGCCGCCTTGGAGATGATGATGTGGTCGTTGACCGTGACGGCAATGTCGCGCGTAAAAATGAAATTGGGGATAGGATCGAACAGAATCCGGTCCTCGGCAGCGTAGTAACCGGTGACCATCGTTTTGGTCAGTTCGCTCGCTTCCATTCCTTCCAGTAGCGGGCGAAACCGCTTGGGCAGTTCCTCCCACTCGGCGATCAGAGCGATCATTTCGCGCCGCAGCTCATCGTCACAGCCCAGTGCCTCGCGGAAAAGGTCTTCCATTTCCAGCACGTTACCCTCGCCCAAAAAACGGCGAAGGACAGCGGTAAATACGTCGTGTTCTTCCTGCATCTTGGGCAGGTGCACGATGTCGTCGAACAGCAATTCCTCGGCCCGTCGCGGGCTGATGCGGCTGGTGCCGAAGTCGGGGCGGTGAACTAGCACCCGCTTCAGTGGGGCTATTTCGGAGGATACGCGAATGGTGGAACTCATGGTGGTGGGCTGGTTGGCAAAAAATGCAAGGTACTAAAAGTGACGCAGCCGCTTTTAGTCGTTAGCCGGGTAGCGAGCAGTATGTAATTCCTCATGACCTATCCCCTTCAGGGAGCCGAAGGAAGAATTCCTCGTCACTACCCCCCTATTCCTAATTCCTCTACCGCGTAAATACTATTAATTTTGCCCGCGAATAGGCAGTAGAAGTCCGGCCCCTCCCCTACTTTATCCACTGCGGTGGGCCTACCGTCGTCGATAAAATTGGCCAATAATTTGGACTTCACCGTAAAGGCACTTTCGCGGTAAGCCAGGTCCACGGCAGGATGAAGGTAGCGGCGCACCTGGGCCAGCATCTTGGGGTAATTACTCGCGGGACGAACGGGGCAGGTGCGGCAATTACGCAGGGTAGCGGGGGTACAGTCCGGCCGTTCCTGCTGGCAACTGAAGGTAGGCTCGGCGTCGTAGCTCACGCGGTGGTGGGTGTAGGCGACCGAGGAAAGCGACAGCAGACCACCCTGGCCGTAGGGCATGAGGGAGCAAAAGGGACCGTCCATCACCGTCAGGCCGGTATTACCGAAAGCGCGGGAATAGACAAAGGCCATTTCCGATATTTCGTGCATCAGGCCGCGCAGCGGTAGCCCGCAGGCCCGGTTCACGGCATTCAATTCGGCGTAAGTAGCATTCAGGATCAGGCCGGCATCCACCATTACTACTGGGTTACCATCACGGGGTACCAGGGTGGCCCGCCAGCAATCGGCTGTCAGGGGAGCAGCGGCGGTAAACTGCGTGGCCCGGCGTACTTCCAGTCCGGGTTGATCGGCTACCAATTGCCGGTAATAGGCCGCCAGGCGGGGCGGGTCGAAGGTGTACTCCACCGTTCGGAACACGGCCTCCAGGCGACCGAAATCCAGCAATGGATGACTGGTCAGTTGCTCGCAGGGTAGGTCCAGGTAGCGGCAAAACCGCTCGAAGCCGGCCGCATCGGTCAGGCTGCCGTAGCGGTCAATGGCGTACAGTTTCTCAAAATCGGTGCGGATAAACGCTTGGTGATCGCGGGTAAAGCGGGCCTTGTTTTCATCACTCTGTCGGGCGGTAGCCACCGAACGGGGATAGTGATAGCCGGCGTGCAACCGCGCTTGGTTGACCACGCTGGCCCGGCTACATAATTCCTCGTCGCCCTCCACCAGCAAGGTCCGCCGGCCGCCGCGCGCTAGATATAGCGCAGCGTAACAGCCGAACAGGCCGCCCCCCACCACCAGGGCATCATAGCGTTCGGGAGCTGGGGACAAACCTAAAATTTGAAGGCTCCCGTAAGGCTGGGTAGTAGCGGCAGTTGATTCACGCGCACGTTCGATACCCGGTCCACATAGAAGATATTTTCTCGATTGACAGCATTGGTCACGCTGGCAGTGATCTCCAGGCGGGTGTCGATGCCAAACTTGATCGTGCGTTTTAAGGATAAGTCCAAACGGCTGAAATCAGCTAACCGGCCACCGTTACGAGTACCGCTCAGTAGGATGTCGAGGCTACCGTTACCCGTCAGCACATTACCCGTTACAGGGTTCTGTGGCAGGTTGGGGTTCTCCACGAATCCTTGGGTTTGGGTGAACGGGAAGGCCGAACCGAAGTTGAAGCGGGCACCGAATTCCCACAACCGGTCAGCACCGAAAGCGTAGCCCAGCAGGAGGTTCACGTTGTGGCGGCGATCGAAATTGGTAGGATAGACCTGCTCGCCGTCGTCGCGGTTCACGTAGCCGAGGGTATAGTTGCCGGTTATATTGAGGCTACGGCGCTGGTAGGTCATGGAGATATCACCACCGTAGGCTTCACCTGTTTCGGTGACGAAGTTAGGGGCCTGCGCCGTCAGTTTATTGCGGTTCAGGGCGATCAATTGGGTAAAGCCCTTGTAGTAACCCTCGATGTTGACCAGTAAGTTGTCCGTCAGGTCGATCTCGATACCACCTACGGCGTGTACGGCCGTTTGCAGGCGGTTGTCGGCGGGGGTCACGCCGTCCGGCTCGAAAATGGTTTCTTCCGGACCGGCCAGAAAACCGACGAAGAAGTTGACGATATCCAGGTCATTGACCGTGGAGATCAGGTTCTGCGAATAGAGTCCGCCGGCGGCCTTCACGCGCAGGGCATCCGTGATGTTGTACTTTAAGCCGACGCGGGGTTCGAGCTGGAATTGACTTTGCGAGGCATAAAACTGCGCCCGTACGCCCGGCTCCACGATCAGGTTCCCGACAATCAACTTGTACTTTACGTAACCCGCGATCTGGGTAGTGAAATCCCTTTGTTCAAACGTCACCCCCAGTGGGTTAAGGAAGGTAAAGTCGGTGTTGAAGCCCTCGAAGTCGAAGCCGTAATCCAATTGACTGCGCTCGCCGAAGTAGGTAAAGTTAAGCAACGCATTGTAGCTGGCGATACTGCTGGTACGCGGCCCGCCCCCCGGTTCAATCAGCCCGATCTCATAGTTGCTGTAGGAGACCGTACCATTCATCACTACGCTGGAGTTAGGCGGCACCAGTTTAAAGGATGCACCACCACCGCTGTTGGTCCAACCCAGGCTGGCAATATTGGGCAGGTCGAAATCATCGGTGAAATTGAAGCCGAACAGGTCCAGTTTCGAGCCGTTGCCGCCCACGAAGGAAACCTTGCCGTAAATATCTGTGTAGCGGTAGGGCAGGCCGATGTCCTCGGCCGTAAGTGAAGTATCGCTGGCGGAGAGGTTAAAGAAGTTAGTATCCACCGCATAGGCATAAAGTTGCTTGGAGGTCTGATCCAGGTAGCTGTGCTTGCCCGTCAGCAAAAAACTGATGCTGCTACCCGTTTCTGGGTCCAGCTTTTTTATCGGTCCCTCGATCAGGGCTTTGGCCTGAAAAGGACTGGCCGAAACGAGGCCGGAGATTTTTTTCTTATCTCCCTCCCTGGTCTTTATATCCACAATGGCCGAAATCCGTCCGCCGTATTCGGCGTTAAACCCGCCCGTCAACACGTCCACGCTGCGGATGGCTTCCGTTTCAAATACCGAAAACAGACCGATAGAGTGGAAGGGGTTATAGATCGTCATGCCGTCCAGCAGGATCTTGTTTTGTACCGGACTACCACCGCGGATGTATACCTGTCCGCCCTGGTCACCCGAACTCACCACACCCGGCAGCACGGTCAGGTACTGGGCAATATCCGGTTCGCCGCCCGTGGAGGGCAGGGCCACGATATCCGCCGCCGTAACGGTGATCTTGGAGATTTGCACGTCCGAGCGGGCTTGCTCCCGCGAAGCACTTACGTCAATGGTAGCCAGATTCAGTCCGGCCGAGCTGATCGTGATGCGACGGTAGGCAATTTCTTCCTCCGCCAGTTTAACACTCACCACCGTGCTGTCATAACCAACGTAGGTGGCGACCAACTCATACGTACCGGCCGTCAGGTTGGGCAGCGTAAAAAAGCCCTCGATATCAGTATTGGTGCCCCGGTCCGTCCCCTGAATCCGCACGGTACCGAAGGCAATCGGCTCACCGGACTCCGTATCGTAGAGGTTTCCGCGGATGGTACCGTTCTGGGCCGACAAGCCGAGGGGAAGTAAAAAAAGGAGCGCAAATAGTAGGGGGTACGTTCTCATCTGATGGGGGCTTGGTCTATTGGCGCAAAGATAGCCTTTTCAGCGGCCCAGCCGACTTTCTCCCTGCCTCGGGTCTGTTGACAGACATTTACCAATCCCACAAAAGCACTCCCACCCCTTTCAACCTTTAAATTCACTGTACCTACAAGAAATATCCACCTTCATCATCCAATCAGCTAATTGCTTCGTACCTCTATCCACAAAGTAGACCGGTGACCATCCAGGGCGGAACAAATATAAATTTTTCGCTTATTTTTAGAAAAGGTGAGACTTTTCGATTTACATCCCGTCACAAGTCCGAACGCGCTCAAAGGAGCGGTTCAACTCTCTAAAAAAGAATGTGATGTTTGTGGAGGTGCTGGTCCCGGGGGGGAATCCAGTATTTTATTCAACACGAACTTCTTCAAGGGGCCGCTTTCCGTCACTGGAGGGCGGCTCTTTTTTTTACATACCCTATCCTACTTATCCAGCAATTCACCCAGTTGCCGCAGCACTTCTTCGTCCTGCTCGCTCCGGTCCTCCGCCGGACGTACTAGCAAACTATTCCGCAGCATTTCGCCGTACATCGCCGTCTCGTCTAGTAAATTCAGCAACGCATATCGATCCACTATCCCATACGCACCCGCTTCGCTAAATACCTCGGCCAGCGGCCGGTGGCTCACGAAACGGTCCAGCACCCGCCGCGCCCGCACAAAATCACTCCGCTCCCGGAAGTGGTCCGATAGCAGCACCGCCAGGTAACGAAATTGTCCGTAAAATGCCTCCGCCCCTGCCGATGGCGGTCCCACGTCCGGCCGCCCCAAATATTTTTCCAGCAGCCGCGCCCCGAAATCTGCCTGCATCCCGTTCGTTACCGCCTCCGGCTGCACCACCCGCACCAGCCCCCTGCGCTGTAAGGCATTGGTCTCGGCCATCCGCCCCAGGCTTACCGTTGTGGCCAGGCACAGCGGCCGCTTAAAGTAGTTCGTCGCCAGCACGTCCATCAGCAGTACGTCCCCCGCCAGCAAGTAGGGCGTCGTCCATTGCCAGTAGGCCTCCTTTTCCGATCCCGCCGGCCACACCAGCCGGTTAAACGGCATTGCCTCCCCGTTTGTCGCCCGCGCCAGCCACTCCGTCACGTCGGCCAGTGACACGGTGCGCCCCGCCCGGTCCGCCGGAAAGTAAGCCCCCTCCCACGCCCGGTAGCGGTCCGCGCCAAGGGCCAGTGGCAATCCCGCCGCAGTGCCATACCCCCGCCGCGCCAGTTCCACGTAACGCGATACGTTTAACAAATGCCGGTTCAGCACCAGTACGTCCGCCCTGAATCCTTCCTGTACCTGCACGTACAGCAACGCGTAAGTGTCGTTATCACCCTCGGTCAGCAGCACTGCCCCCTCCGGACAGCTTTCCAGCATCGCCCGCGCCCCCATCAGCAAGTACTTATCGTACAGCCCCGGCTTCACCTCCGCCCGCGCCACGCCTTCGTTCGCATACTGCAACAGCGTCAGATAAGTGCCCATTACCTCGTTCGCGTATTTGGTCCGCGCATCACCTACCGGCGTCGGATAGTCCGCCGGCAGCCGCTGGTAGTAGCCGATCGCCGCCCGCTGGTACCGCAAATATTCCGCCAACTGGATGGCCGACAGCCGCTCCCCCGCCGCCTCATCCAGCTTGAATTGCCACTCCGGTTTCGCCAGCCCATAGCGGTTATTCAGCAAATTCATCGCGTGCTCCGCATACGCCCGCCCCAAATACCGCAGCACTTCCGGCGTCTTCTCCGCCCGCCCCTCCAGTTCCTGTATCACATCCAGTGTAAAGCCCGGGTACCCATAATAATAATGCCGCTCAAACTGCCGCCCCGCCCGCAGCGCATAGTCCTCCGTCAAAAAATGCGGTCCGTCCTCCGCTCCCCGCCGCGCATACGGCAGCTCTAAATACTGCTCTCCCGCAAACAAATAAAACAAGCGGCTCGGCCCCACCACCATCTGACCATGCACCGCCTCCTGCGCATAGTAACCCTCCGGCTTTCGCAAAAACCGTACGTAGCCGTTCGCCCCCAAATCCGGCTCGTAACGCGCCAAAAACGTATCGGCCACCGTCAAATAATCCGGCCGGCCCGCCTCCTGCGCCGTTAGGGAAAGGCTCACTAACAACAGTATCACACTCAGTAATAGGTTCTTCATAACGTCATCGGTTCCCGCAAAGGTAATTCCAATGAGTGAAGGAGAATATAATGATGCTCCCGAGGCAAATCACTCCCCTTCTAAGAGCGTGTCTAAAAGACCGGCATGGAGCTTAAAAATGTGGCAACTAGTAATTCGGGCGTGCCCCCGTCCGCTAACGCGGCCGCGGCCGGTCCCCTCCGGACTTCGCTAACCGCTCGGCACTGCGTGCGCTAACGCCCCTGCGGGCACCTCACGCAACTACGCTTGAACCCCGACCACCATGTCGGGCCACCGATATTCCGCTTGGCCGGCGCGTGACCTCCGGTCGCACGAACCAAGGATACCGCTACCTCCGGTCGACACACGTACGGATGAGCGGTGCGCGTAAGGCGGTGGTGAACGATCTAACTCGGTGTTACGGCCGATGAATACATCGACATTCGGCGGGAAAAGGTAGCAGCCCGACGTGGTCGTCGAAATCCAGTGGATGGGGATCGAAATTTTTGGTGATAGGGATGCTGAAAGATTATTGCATGAATTACAGCATTCAATATTCCATATTCACTATTCCATTATCTGTATTCCCCCGGACCAGGGGTGGGAGCCGGGCGGCCCCGTTAGGGCCGTAGCCCGCAGGGCCGGAGCGAAGCGGAGTGGCGGACGACCCGGCCGGACCGCCGCTAGGCGGGGCGGGGGCCCCAAAGCAACATTCCCCCACCAACTCGGGAGCTGATGGGGGAATGGGAGAAGTGGCCGAAGCGACTTAAATACAGCTCGGACGTGCCCCGACAAGTCGGGGTAGACCTTTAACGGAGCAGGGTAATGTTTCCCTGTTGGACCAGGACCTCGCCCGTGGGGCAGATCAGGCGCATCCAGTAGCCGTAGACATCGGGTTCGCAGGCGTCATTTTTGAAGCGGCCGTTCCAGAAGCCGTTAGCGTCCTGGCTGCGGTACATTTGCTCGCCCCAGCGGTCGAAGACAATGAGTTCGAATTCGGTGATCTGGTCGATGAAACTGGAGCGGAGGCGGAGTTCGTCGTTTTCGCCGTCGCCGTTGGGGCTGAAGGCATTCGGTAGATAGAAACGATCTGGATCGCAGATGGCCTCGGTGACGACGAGGGGAATCAAGACGACCTGCGTACAGGCACCTTCAGTGACGGTAGCGGTGTAGATAAATTCGCCTTCCCGGTCGGGGGTGACGGTGACGTTGGGACCGGTGGGCGGCTCGATGCCGCCATTAGGGACTTCCCATTCTACCATGCACGAGTCGCAGCCGAGAATGTCGAGTACGGAGCTTTCGCCCAGGAGGATAGAATCGGGCGTAGCCGTGCCGGAAACGTCGAGCGTAGTGGCGTTGACCATGATGGTCGTCTCGACGGTGCAGCCGCGAACGGGGTCGAAGATGGTGACGAGGATGGTCTGCGAGGTGCCGGTGAGGATGGTCGGGTTGCTCGGATCGGTGAGATCGAGATCGTCGTCCGGCTCGTAGGTATAGACGTAGCCGGAGTTACCGCCGCCGGGGATGAGATCGGAAGACTCACCCGCGCAGACGTCGAGCATGGTGGGCGGGAAGCCGTCGGTGATCGGGTCGTAGTTAATGGTGCTGCTGATGGTATCCGCACAACCCGTGAGGGGGTCGGTGGCGACGCCGAAAACGGTGACGCTCATGTCGGTGACCGAAACGGTAACGCTCGAACCCATGCCGATGGAATCGGTCAGATCGGCATCGGAGTACCAGACGATGTTCGCGCCGCCCTCCAGCATGGTGGTGCCGCCAATGGTGACATCACCCGGCTCGCAGAGTGTGGTGTCGGCGGGGGCGGCGGTGAAACCGATCTCTTCGCTGACCTCGACGGTGACTTGTTGCGGATCGGCGATGCAGCCCGTTTCCGGGTCACTGACCACCACGGTGAAAGTAGTCGTCTCATCCACGTTCGCCACGGGGTTAGCAGGGTCGGTCAGATCGAGGCTCTCTTCGGGGGTCCAGACGTAGACGTAGCCGTCGGGCGCGCTGCCGCCGGAGATAGTGACCATCTCGCCAAAGCAGGCCGCAACCGTCTGCGGAAATACCGGCGGCATAAAGGGCTGGGCCACGACCGTGATCATAATGGTAGTGTCGCAACCGAACTGGTTGGAGACAACTACCGAAAGCACCGTTTGGCCTTCGTTATTCACACTGATACTGATCGTTTCGCCGTCTAGTGGGCCGGTGATGATATCGTTCGGCTCCCACATATAGGTAAGGATGTCGCCGGGGTCGTTGTTGACAATGGTGATGGTGGTATCCGTGCCGGTACAGACGGTGGTAATGCTGCCCGGATTAGGAGTTACATCCACGCCGTTACCGATGATAACGATGGTGTCCATCTCGATACAGCCGGCCAGGCTAGTGGCCGTAGCGATGAGCGTGTCGATGCCGGTGGAGCTGAATACGATCGGATTTCCGGTAATCGGATTGCCGTTGATATCGGTGTAGATCACCGTTGCTCCGCCGTTTACGGGCGAGGTAAGCGTGACGGCCTCGCCGCAGGTGTAGACGAAGTCGATGTTGCTGTTCGGATCCTGGGGCGTGCCGTCACCTGGGCCGCCGGGGCCGTTCGGGCCGTCGGGGCTGGGCGGCACATCGGACATGATGTCCAGGCCGATAGGACCGTCGACGGTGATCGTGATCGAATCCGTGGCCGAGCAGGTAAGATCGGCCATAGTGGGCGTGACGGTTACGGTGTAGGTAGTGGTCTCCGTGGGGCTAACCATAGGATTCACCTCCGTGGAGCCGATCGGCTGCCAGGAATAGGTAAAATCGGAGTTACCGTTGGGGTTGAGTCCGATCGTTTCGCCGGGGCAAATGGTATCGCTCATCGGCAGATCGACCATGGCGAGGCTGATGGTGAGCGTGGTGTCCAATTGGTTTTCGCAGTTGTTGCCGGTGCGGATCGTGAGGTTGACGCCCAAGGTTCCGTTGCCGGAAATTTCCAGGCTGGGGTTGGGCTGCGTACTAGAGGTAGGTGTGACCGGGCCGCTAAATGTCCACATATACGTGAGGGTTCCTCCCTGACTATTGGTGGAAATATCGGTCACCTGCACGGTGGCGGTTCCGTCGGCGCGGCAGTCGGTGATGGCGGCGGTGAAGTCCGGCACGAGCAGCGATTCGCTGGGCGAAACTTCCATGCTGAAGTCATCCACGCAGTCCTGGTCGTAGATCAGCGAGAGCGTTACCGTGAAGGGACCGGTACCGTCGTAGACATGAACGGGGTTTTCTTCGGTACTGGTGGTGCCGTCGCCGAAATCCCAGAGGTAGCCGAATGTGACGGTAGACTGGTTGGTGAAAGTCACTTCCCCACCCTGACAGGAAACCTCGGAGGTGAAGGATAGCACGGCGTCCTGGTCGATCACTACGAAGTTGATGGTATCCGAAGCGGGGCAACCGAATTGATTGGTGGCCGTCAGTACAACTTCGTAGATGCCGGGGCCGCCCTGGAAGACGGGATTTTCGACGGTAGCATCCACGAATAGATCGGCGGGACTCCAGGCGTAGGTCAGGATATCGGTAGGATCATTGTTGATGACGCCGAGATCGAGTTGGTCGTCCAGGCAAAGCACCAGGGTATCCCCCTGACCGCTAACGCTGGAACCATTGATGCTCACGTCGATGGCGACATCAGCGGGGCCGCCGCTTACCGTTGCCGTCAGGGTTTCGGTGCAACCGAAGGCGTCGGTAGCGGTGACGGTGATCGTCTGGCTGCCGTCTACATTGATCTGGATGTTGATGCCCGTTCCGAGCACGGTTCCATCGGCGGTGGTAAATACTACGTCGGCCGGTACCTGCGTAGTGGTTGTAAGTTGCGTAATGGTGTCGCAAGTGATGATGGTCTCACCATCTACGATGGTGGTACCGTTGCCGTCCATAAGCATCAGGCCGATCTGGTCCGGTACTACGACGGTAACCGTTTCGGTAGCCGTACAAGTGGGATCGTTAGCGCGGGTGACTACCACCGTATAGACTGTCGTTTCGCCCGGCGAGAAAGTCGGATTCGGCGAAGTAGGATCGCTTACGCCCGCCGTGGGGGTCCAGGAGTAGCCGTAATCAGGATCGCCGCCGACCGGGAACCCGACGGTTTCACCACCACAAGAAATGAGGGAGTCCGGGAACTGGTCCGTGGGCGGAGCCAGCAAAATCGGGATGTCCCTGGTAACGGAGGCCGTACAGTTCAGCGCGGTCATGATCGTGTAGGTGATCGTGATCGTATCGTTGCTGAAAAAGGTAAAAGTTGGATTCGGGTCGGTGGATGACTGACCATCACTCAGGGTGTAGGTCCGAGTAGTCGTATTGTTCAGGTTGTTGACCGACTGGTCGGTCAGTTGCACCGTTACGCTATCCGCCTCACAGTTGACGTAGCTAAAGCCGAAGTCAGCGAAAAGGGCCAGCTCCTGAATGGTGATCGGCTGCAACAGCGTGTCCGCGCAGCCGCCCGCACCGCGCACGATCTGCGTGATAATGTAGGTGCCGGTATCGGGGAAGACCACGGTGGGATTGGCAATATTAGCCGTATCGGCCGTAGTACCGGGAATACCGAAATCGTAGAAAATACTCGTACCGCCCGTGGCCGTGCTGGTAACATTAAAGGTCAGTCCATCACATTCCGGTGTCAGGGTAAAGCCGGCCTGGGGGTCAGAGGCGATACTGACCGTCACTTGGCGGATAATGCTACAGGGCGCACCGTCAGCGGTAATAGTCACGGAGTATACGCCCGGCCCCGTGACGATCAGCGTCGGGTTAAGCGAATCGGGGTTGATCAGGTCAGCGGCGGGCGACCACTGGTAGGTGTAGGGTAATTCGTCAGGCGTAAAGGGGTTCAACTCAATCGTATCGCCAATACATGCGGACCGTTGTAATTGCAGCGAATCGACCGGGGTACTGGTATTGGTTTGAAAGGGCTGAGATAGGATCCTCACGCAGCCGTTTGCCGAACCGAGCGTGAGTGTAACCGTACCGGATATGCCGGAAGGCACCTCGAACTGGGGCGCGGGTTCCATGCTGGTCTGCTGGACACTACCGTTGTAACTCACTACCCACTGGTAGCTGTTAATGCTACCGATCGTGTCGATGGAGGAATCCAGCAAGTCGAGTAGCGAAAACTGGTCACAGGTAAAATTACTAACCAAGAAGTCCGGCACGATTGAATTCGCTTGCAGGAATACGTTGGCCTCGGAGGTGTCGACGCAGGTCGTGCCGGGTTCGGCCAGTAACCGAATCGTGTAGTTTCCGGGGCCGGGCAGCGTGGTCGTGACGATGCTATCGGACGAGGTGCTGAATAAGACCGGTGCCTGACCAGGCAGGTTGTAGTACCAGGCAAAGTTGGCGGCGGCCGTACTCTGATTTTCTACGGTGAGTACGAGATCGTCGCACTGGGCCTCGGGGGAAAAGAAAGCAGCCGTCGGTTCCTCGCAGGGGTTGACGTTATACTGAAAGTCGCGGCGGATGATCGACAGCGTGTCTCCCGTTAGGCGATCATACTCGATGATTCGAACGCCTACTACATACTGGCCAAGGGCCTGGGGCAAAGCCCTAGTCAGACCGGTAAACCGATTGATACGTAAAGGCTGACCCACACCCAGCATATTCAAACGCGAAAATCCTTGCTTCCAGATGATCGTATCATAGGGAGGGTTGAAAGTAGGAATGGGCTGGGGGTTACCGAAAGTACCTCCGTTGAAGGGGGTACTTAACTCATACACCAGGCTGTCTCCATCCGGGTCGATTGCGCTCTGGTCAAAGATGAATTGCTCATTTGCACAGATATAGATCGGTGGGATACTCGTAAAGGTAGGACTGTTGTTTGCCCGGGCAATAGCGGCTTCATTAACGCGTACGAAGTAGGTCGCACCGGTTAATAGGGGCGATATAATATTAATGATCGTCTGATTGCGGCAGCACCGCTGGTAGGCAAAGGTGTAGCCGCCCGGAATGCGGGGCAGCGTAACGGTACGCTGATAGTTAGTCGTATGATAACATACCGGTGATAAATTGATCAGGCAGGCATCAAGCGGGCTGTTTAGCGTATCGTCCATTCCGGTAAATGGAATTTGAAGACTATCCACCCGTAAATTGGCACTGTTGAAAATACCGATGTGCGCCGGATCGTCAAAATATACGTTTGGATCCCCGAAAAAGCAATCTCGGTAGATTGCTAAACTTAATTCAATGGTAAAGCTATCCGCCGTAGTGGACAAAATTCGGTAATCCATTTCGCCGCCCACGATGTGGGTAGCCTTCAGCGAGGCTGGTAAGGTAACCGCCAGCAGCAAAGAGAACAGCAAAAAACGACCGGTAGAAGAGAGTATAGTTTTCACGTCTGACATTTTATTCGGTGGGAGAATGAGGCGGTAATTACCTTTCTTCGGTAGAGGCGTCAATGATTTCTACCCGCCGTTCCAGGCTGGCAATGATGCTGTATACGTTTACGCGGGAATCTTCCAGGCGATCCGAAAGGGCGCGGGCCTCTTCGGTAGCCTGGCTTTCACCAAGCGGTACCGAGCGGAAGCTCAAATCTCCTCTTCTTATGTAGGGAAGCAAGACCCCATTATCGTAGCGCTCGAACCAGCGTTCGACCGATTTGATCCGCACACCGGCCAGTCGTTTGTTATAAGCGTCCGAGGCGCGTGGGCTGGAGTAGCCTTTCATGGTCAGGGTCAGGCGGTTGCCATCCGCGAGGTAGTCGACGAGTTGCTCGGAAAGGTACTTGAGGTCGTCCCATCCACCCTGCACCTGCAGATTGAAGAAGTCATTAAATCGCCCACCCGTGGTAAATGCTTCTTCGGCCGGCATCCCCTGCGTAAACTCTTCGATAAACTTGGTCTTACGTCCGTAATAGTCCTCATACGTAGCACCATAGTCGATCCGTTGGGAAGAGGCCAGGTTTGGATTAGGCACGTTGTTGTCGAAGAATAAGCGCAGTGGCAACAAGTTATCGATGCCGGCCGGCGTGAGGTATACGTCGTAGATCAGGCGGCCGCCCTCCATGTCCAGATCGGTACGCGTAAAGACCAGGGTATCACGCTCGGTCCGATAGCCGGACCGGGAGGAGACAAGTTCCACCGGTTCATCGAGATTGATGCCGAATTTGAAGTAGTTGTCGGTTAGG
Source organism: Lewinellaceae bacterium (assembly GCA_963757435.1). Lineage (GTDB taxonomy): Bacteria > Bacteroidota > Bacteroidia > Chitinophagales > Saprospiraceae > Neolewinella. The sequence goes on from CAVWSC010000027.1 coordinate 16,351, forward strand.
TTGGTCTTTGGAATCCTTTCTCCGGATCGTATTCCGGCCAGGAAACCCAGGTCGACCGTTGCACTGTCCAGCGGCTGTTTGGTCCGGGAATCGAACACGTAAACTTCCAGCAACTGACCCAGGTAAAGACGTCGCTCTATGCGCGTAGCTGGACCGCTGGGTTCAACGTTACGTAGGTCGATCTCCTCCTCGTCGGGTCCGAAATTTGTTTTCTCTCCCCGCACGACGTAGCGGAGTCCCAATTCCAGCGGGAACTCGAAGGTGTTGCCCGCCTGATTCGTTACCTCATCCAGGAGTTCCTCGGTGCCATCTTCGCTGACGGCGAATAATTTGACGGTCGTTCCGTTCAACTCGGCCCGGTCGCTGGCGCGGAAGGTCAGTACGTCCAGCATGATGCCCCGGAAGAGGTACAATTCGCGGCGGATAAAGGATTTGTCGACAAACTCCGGATCGCGCAGGTCGAATTTATCAATTGCGCTGGTGTAGCCGTCGCGCGTAGCGCGCAATTCGTACTGGCCACCGGGATCGAGGCGGAAGTTGAAATCGTTATCCAGCGGATTCATTATTTCTTCCACCAGGGTGTATTCGCCGTTTTCCAGTTTATAGAGTCCTACGGTCGCGCCTTCCAGTTTCGCCTTGGTACGACCGTCGTACGTTAGTGCCAGTAGGTCGATCCGGTTATCGGGCACGAATTCGTAGATGTCGTAGCAGCAAACTTCTTCCTCGTCACTCCAGTAAATGGTTTCGCCATTTACGCGGTCGCTGGCGAAGTAAGCTTTGTCCTTTTCGTCAAAGCGGCTGTAGAAGTTGTCGTCATAGCTACTGTTAACCGGCTGCCCCAGGTTAATCGGACGGTAAAAGCCCGTTCCGTCCCAGTAAGACTTATAAAGGTCTAGGCCGCCGAAAGTAAAGCGCCCGTCGGTGGTAAAGAACAGGGTCTGGCGCTTGCTGTCGTAGAAGGGGGCCATGTCATCACCCTCGGTATTAATATCCGTCAGTGCTTCGGCCGGTCCGAAACGGTTGACATCCAAGATCGGGGCACGGTAGATATCCCGTAGCCCGCGTCCCCCCGGCCGGTTACTGGCAAAGTAGAGGTAGGATTTGCCTTCCTCATCCATACCGACATTCGGCTGGGTCGTAGAATAGCCGGCGACATTCAAATCGGCCAGTGGCACGGGTACCGTCCATTCCTGCTTCTCATTACGATTAGACGTATAAAGATCACAACGAACTTCATCGAAGCGGATGTACTCACAGATGCTGAAGTAAATGCGGTTGCCGCCATCTGAGAACGTCGCGTTAGCTACCAGTTTATTTTCCAGGTTCAGCACCTTGGACATCGGCTGGCTCGTGTTCTCACCCGTGCGGATCATCAAACGGCTCAGATCGCGGATGGGTACTAAGGTATCTTTCTTAAAGGGCGTGTTCACTGAAGTGAAGTATGCCTGATCGCCCTGGATCACGTAGCCGAAATCACTCGATGGCGTATTGACGCCTTCGGGCAGGTGGGTAACTTGAACTTCCCGCGGATCGCGATTTCGCTCGGCGGCCCAGTCGGCGTCCACGATCTGGCTACGGGCGCGGCTCAGGTAGATGGCCGGGGCGCTGGGATACTCGTCCTGAAATTGCTCAAAGTAACCGATCGACTTTTCGTAATCTCCTCTTACGAGACTCAACTCACCGAGATAAAAATCGGTCAGTTGCAGGGTGTCCGCCTTCGGGTCCTTTGCGATTCGGTTGAGTGCTTCCTCCGCCACGCGGTAAGCGCGGGCCTTATAGGCATTTTCTCCTACCAGAAATCTAATGTCCTGCCGAGAGGAATCATAATCCAGCGCAATCTGATACAACTGGTAGGCACCGTTATAGTCATGCTGGGCAACTCGTGCCTGCGCCGCTTTGAGGTAACCCTCCCGGTTCTGCTGCTGGGCAGTTAAGGCAACGGAACAGAATAGCAGTAGAACCAGGCAGTAATAACGTGTCATAAGCTGGGATGGAAGTGGTGAAAAGGGAATAGGTAGTTAACCGATTGACCATTAGTGCGGCGACACCTTATATAAGGTGTCCGGGGAATTAGATGATCGGGCAGCTCTTCAGGCGGGGCAGCCGGATTTTCTTGATGAAGTAGCGGGCCGAGATCTCGAAGCCACCCTTGTTCTGCGTAGCGATATCGAAATAGCTCACGTTGAAATCATAGTTCACGGCTACCTCCAGGTTATTGTAGCGGATCTCGGCCGTGGGGAACCACGCATCCTGAAAATCGTTGTGCCTTACGCCGGCACCGACCAGGATGCTATACTGTCGTCCCAGTCTACGGTTCAGGTGCAACCGTACGCCGCCCATGCCCACCAGCTCGCGGTACTCATCCTGCATCTGGTAAGTCAGATTAGCCTCCACGTCCAGGGGCTTGATTACCTGCAGGTTCAACATCGCATAGGGACTGATGCGGCGGGCCAGGTCCACTTCCACGTTTTCAATAAAACTCTGATCGGGGCGCGTAATGTGGTAGAGGGCGATGCCCACGTCCAGTTTGGTGCGCCGGTCATTGCGGTCGATCAGCGCGGTGCGCTGCAGGCTCTGGAAACGCAGGTTGATGCCGGCACCGAAGTCCAGGAAAGTATGACTGGTGCGACTAAAATTTTCTCCGTTGGCGAGATTACCGTCGTAGATACCGCGCGGGGCGTCGAACTGATTATTGTAGCGCAGTTCCTCCGGCTGGAAGCTACGTTGCACCAGTGCCCCCTGGCCGCCGATCGTCAGGAAAAACTTGCGGCTCAGGTAGCGGGTATAGGATAGGTTAAGGTCGGCATCCGCCCAGGTAAGACGGCCGTCGCCGGCGCGGTCGTAGTTTAAGCCCAGACCGGCAGCAAAGAATCCTTCGCGGTCCGTGCGGCGGATAAACTTCTTATCTACACTTACACTAAAGGTCTTGTAATCGACGGGGACGGTCTTCCATTGTGACTTATAATTGCCCGAAAACCGCACGTCACCACCGAAAATGCCCGTCAGGGCGGGGTTGTAACGCAAGGGCGCATTGTAGAACTGCGAGTAGTGGAAATCCTGTCCTTGCAAACTGCCGAGCAAACCGCCCGTCATCAGAACAGCCAAAGCAAAGGTGCGCAGACTTAGGAAACCGGAATTGAGGATAGTGGTAAAGTGTCTCGGCATGGTGTCAGTATTTTACTTGGTGTGGGGAATCCATTAGAAATTCCCTAACTGAGGTTACTAAAGGTGTAAGGGTGTACGGTGGCAACTATAAAAGGTTAGCCAAAATCTCACAAACGAAGATTTTTCTGAGAAATAGCTAATATAATTAGGGGGGACGAGACAACCAAAGGTATCATTTTCCCCAACATCCTGACAAATCTTGCGAATTTTCTTTCACGGCCTGTTTCTTTGACGGGCTATGGAGGTGGTTTGTCACCGACAATATTCCAAAAAGCACCGTCCGTCCATAATCTTCGCTATCCTTCCTCATGACATTGCCCACCGCAAAAGTAAGCAAACTAATCTACCGCTCCCCGTTCAAATGCTACCGTTCGCTAAATAATACCCCCTTGCCGACGATTTTTAGTGCGCGCTTAACTTTTCTTGCCTACTTTAGCGACACGAACAGCGATAGCCTCATCGTTTGACCACTCCGAGGTACCGTTGTTCAGCACATTCAGTTTCCGGTACGGCACACAGTAGTAGTACGCCACACACGTTTTTTGTCAGATAGAAAAACCGTACCAAGCAATCCACACGGCCCCGTCAGGGCAATCCCACGGCAAATATCCCTCGCCGGTCCCTGACTATCAGCCAACCTGCCTTTTAACTTATCCCTAGTGTACGGCTCCATGCCGTTAGTGCCCTCCCAGGTACGTTCCAGTCTTGTTTCGTTCGACGCTTCCTTGCGCGAGCCCCTTTACCGTGTACTCCTAGCATCCCCCGCTAACTACACGCTTCGGGCAACCGCCATTTTTGACTGTATAAAGGATTGAAGCGTGAACAAATTTTACCTACTTGCGGCCCTGTGTCTGCTCTTCGGTAGCCAAGTGGCTGCCGGCATTATTTATGTCTCCCCCACCGGCAACGGTAACGGAGCCTCCTGGCAAGAAGCCGCCAATTTCAAGCAAGCCCTTGCCTCGGCGCTGGCTGACGATGAAATCTGGCTCACTTCCGGTACCTACCTCCCAGGTAATGATCGCCAGGCCACTTTCCTCATTCCTTCCGGCGTGAAGGTCTTCGGTAGCTTCATCGGCACCGAAACGGCCCGCCACCAGCGTAACTTCCAGGCCGCCGGCGAAACCATCCTCAGCGGTAATATCGGCACCTCCAGCCAGGAAGACAATGTCTTCACCGTCGTTACTTTCCGCAACGCAGCCCCCGCTACCCTACTCGCTGACCTTACCATCGCCCACGGTTACGCCATGGCCATGGAATACACCGACGGTGTAGCTACCTGCGGTGCCGCCATCTACAATGACGGTCGCGGTGGAATTAGCTCCCCTACCCTGCGCAACCTGCGCATCCTTAATAACCGCAGCCGTAACGGCGCCGGCATCTACAACGACGGACGCCAGCGCGGTCAGGCTTCCCCCATCATCATCGGCTGTACCTTCCAGGGTAACAAAGCTGACTTCAAAGGCGGTGCCCTCTACAACAACGGTACCCGCGGCCAGTCCAGCCCCCGCGTCCAGAAGTGCAACTTCGTTAATAATACGGCTAACAACGGTGGTGCCATCATCAACTTCGGTAAGGCCGGCACCAGCAGCCCGCTTATCGCCGAATGTACTTTCACCCGCAACACCGCCATCACCGCCGGTTGCGCTATCTTCAATGTCATCCAGGAAAACGGCCAGGCCGATCCTATCCTCCAGGACGTACGGTTTCAGGATAATTCCTGTAAGCTCGGCGGCGATGTCAGCTCAAATGTCAACAATGCCCCCGTCGCCCAGCAGAACGACAACAGCAACGGTTTCCGCGAACGTACCGTAGCCGCCAATAACAAGTAATAACAAGAGTTTTTCTATCTACTACCAATCCTTAAGATACGCCGGTCACCCCTTCACGCGGGTTGACCGGCTTTTTTTATACCCATCACAATCGTGTCCTTTTGGGCGTGCCCCGGCCCTGACCGGCCGGGTCGGTCCCCTCCGGGCTTCGCTGATCGCTCGGCACTGCGTGCGCTAACGCCCCTCCGGGCACCTCACGCGCACGCGGTGCGTGACCTCCGGGTAGATTCACCAAACTGCTTACCAACGTTACCCTTAGAAATGACTACCGGTCACGTGGACGGCGCGTGACCTCCCCGGTCGCACGGGCGGTAATAGACGCGCAGCATCGCGTCTCTACTAATCTTTATAAACCGGCAGCGCAATGAACTTGCCCGTATTCATCTCCTGCAAATGCTCGTTGAAAAAGCTGTCGCAGTAGAGGCAGATGTTCTTCAGGGCCGCCGTTTCGGCGCGGGCCTCGGCCTCGGTTACGCCCAGGTGTTCGCCCATGCGGTAAGGGTTGCCGTCGTTGAGGTGCTTGAAAACGGGGTGCTCGCGCATTTGCAACAGCACGTCGCTCACCTTGTCCACGCGGGCGTCTCCCATCGGGAATTTGGTGCCGGGGCAGCAGGGGTTAATTCGCCAGAGCTGAATGGAAATTTCCTGCGGGATATCGCCGTAGCCGCCCAGGAAATTCCGGGCACCGGAGAGGATGGTGCAGAAATTATGGTCGGGGTCACGCAGCCAGATGTCTTTTTCCAGGGCGCGGCCGCGTGCCCAGTTGCCGCCCAGCCACATATCCTCGGTAGCGCCCCAGGCACCCCAGCTCAGATCCTTGTCCTCCAGGTAGTTTCCCTTGTCGATCAACGGATCGCGGTCCTCGCCATTCACGCCGCGTGATTCAAAGAGTTCGGCCAGCTCCATCAGCCGCGCCCCCGCGTGCTTGTGGAAGCGGTCGATGCTGGCGATGTCAAAGCGGCTCACGCCCTTCTCGATCAGCGTATCCAGGATGGTGGGCGTCATCAGGTCGCCGTTGGTTTGCACCATGATCTGTACGCTGCTACCGTAGCGTTCGCGCAGGCGGTCCAATATTTTGTAAAGCAACTTCCGCTCCGCCAGCGGCTCTCCACCGGAAAGGATGAGGCGGTCCATGCGCTCCGGCAGGTTGTCGATGATGGCCATGCATTCCTCCTCCGAAATCCGGGCACCGCGCGGACCGCTGGTGTTGTAGCAGTGGTCGCACTCATCATTACAGAGTTGGGTAAAGACCCAGTAAACGGATTCGATGTGGGAGAAGTCGTTGTTCATAAGTCGGGTAGTCGTAGTCATTTAGAAAGGAGCGCCGGAAGCGGGAGGCAAAGATAGCCGTCTCAGTCGGTAGTGCCGGGGGAGAGCTTTTGCCAGAATTCGATTTCCCGCCCCACCCCGGTCTCCGCATCGGCAATGAAGGCCGCGCGGTCGGAGTAGTGGCGCAGCACGCCCTTGTCCATCACGCCCAGGGTATCGCCCATAATCAGGGCTTCCTTCAGGTCGTGCGTCACGAAAACGGAGGTAATCCGAAACTTGGTGGCAATGCGCTTGAAGAACGCCTGCATCTCCCGCCTGGTTTCGACGTCCAGTGCCCCGAACGGCTCGTCCAGCAGCAGAACCCGCGGGTTGATGACCAGTGCCCGCCCGAAGGCCACCCGCTGCCGCTGCCCGCCCGAGAGTTGCTCGGGGGATTTTCCGGCGTGCTCCAGTAAGTTCAGGCTCTCCAGCATCTCCCGCACCCGGCGATCCACCTCCGCCCGCTCCAATTTACGAATGCGCAGCCCGAAAGCGATGTTCTCCGCCACCGTCAGGTGCGGAAAAAGCAGGGCTTCCTGGTAGAGGTATACGATGTTGCGCCGGTAGGCGGGTACCGCGTCCAGCGGCTCCCCGTCCAGCACCACCGTGCCCGCATCCGCCGTCTCCAACCCGGCGATGATCTTGAGCAGGCTGGTTTTTCCGCTCCCCGAGCGGCCCAGTACGCTCAGGGTGGCATGTTCGGGCACCGTAAGGTCACAGCCGTTGAGCACGCGCTCGGGGCCGAAGGATTTTTGGATGTTGGTAACGGTTAGCATGGGTAAATGAGTGAAGGAGTGAGGGAATGGACAGGGCGGCGGCAGTGTAGGATTTTGTTACCGAAATAGTTAGCAGAAGCGATAATCTGTTTTGAAAAACAGGACGTTGATTTCAGTAGGGTTTTAACATCACGTTGCTCCGCTCACCAGGTAATGTTAATCTACAGACCCATGACGGTCATCATACCGAAACCCGCCAGGGTTTAAGCCCTGAAAGGGCGGCATAGATCAGCCCAGGGTGAAACCCTGGGCTAGAGTGCATCACCCATATGCCGCCGCGCCCTCCGGCAAAGCGGCTCCGCCACTTTGCCGGAGGGCGCGGCGGGGATATAGAGCAGCCTCCCAAACCCAGGGCTACACCCTGAGTTAGTCTCTCTCGCCCCGTCAGGGCTTTGGCGGCAAAGCCGCCTGGGATTGACCCTCAGAGGCGGGATTGACTTGCTATGAAATCATTGCCCCAAAGACCAATTAGAGTCAATGCCCTTTCAGTGCTATAATCCCATTCAGTCCTTCACTCAATCACTCCTTCACTCATTGCCCCCTCCCCGCGTGAGGTGCCCGCAGGGGCGTTAGCGCACGCAGTGCCGAGCGACAGCGAAGCCCGGAGGGGACCGACAGCGGCCCGCCAGGGACGCTGACACGCCCGGACCTAGTACGTAGTACAGAGTAGTTAGTACATAGTGCCGCTAATCTCCGTATCTCTACAGTTCTAATTACTACGTATTAAAGTACTAAGTACTCCGCAGCACGATCCGCCGATTGAGCACCAGTAGCACCACCGGCGGAATGGACAACAGACAGGCCGCCATGGCCGCGTAAAAGATGTTGGCCTCGTTGACGAAATCGAATACGCGTAGCGGCAGGGTGTGGACCTTGCCGACGCCGATGAGGAGGGTGAGGCCGTACTCGAACCAGGAGATGAGGAAGGCCTGGAAAAACACTACCAGCAGCGGCCCTTTGGCCAGCGGTAGTAAGATCTGTTGCGCCACCTGGCGCGGCGTGGCCCCCAGCGATTGGGCGACCTGCTCGGTGGCGAGCATGCGGGCGTTCCAAAATCCGCTGGACAGGATGACGGTGTAGGGGTAAACGATGAAGAACTGGGCCAGGACCACGCCCCCGATGGTGCCGGTGAGGTGGAGGCGCAGGAAATAGTATTGCAGGCAGGCGGCCAGGATGACGGGCGCGAAGATGTAAGGCAGGTAGGCCAGGCGCAGCAGGCGCTCGCCGGCGGGGTGCCGGCTGAGGTTGCGGGCGGTGTAGAAACCGAGGCCGGTGGCGGCCGATGCGACGCCGAGCGCGATAACGAGCGAGCGCAGCAGGCTGCCGGCCAGGCCGCCGTTTTGGCCCAGGGCGCTGAGCCACGCACCGGGCGACCACCCGGCGGGCAGCAGGTGGGGGAATACCCACTGCTGGGCGCAGGAGAGCAGGAGCAGGAAGGCGAACGGGAAAGTGACCGCCGCCAGCACCAGGTAGTCGGTGGGTTTAGTCCGCATGGAGGCTCGTTTTGAGGGTGCGGCGGTAACGCGACCAGCCCAGCCAGACGATCAGGACGGCCACCAGGAGCAGGGCGTAGAAGAAACTGATGGTGTAGGCCTGGGGGATCTCCTCCAGGTTGTAGCGTTTGAGCTTGCGAATGGTCAGGATGGTCACCATGCTGGGCGACTGGCTGCCCAGCAACAGGGGGATCTCGTAACTGCTGAAGACGAAAATACCGTAGAGTAAGAGGGTAGCACGCGCCCGCTGGAGCAGCAACGGGGCCACCAGTTTGGTGGTGAGCTGGCGACCGGATAGCCCAAGCGAGGCGGCCACCTGGCGCAACTCGTCCACGTTCTCGTTGTGGTAGAGGTTGGCGAGGTAGATGGTCAGGAAGGGCGTGGCCATCAGCACGTGCGCCACGATGATGCCGATGCCCCACTGGTCGTTGATCAGGTCGGGGAAATCGGTGGTGCTTTGGATCAGGCCCAGTTGCCAGGCGAGGCGGGCCAGTAAGCCGCCGCTGGAGAGCCACTGGAAGATGAGGAAGGCCATCACCACGGCCGGGAAGGCTAGCGGCAGGTAGGCGGCGTAGGAAAGCGGCCCGCTGCAGCAGCCGGTCGCGCCAGCTAACCACGGCGGCCAGGGCCAGCCCTACGGAGAGGCTGATGGTGACCGCCGCTACCCCGGCACTGAAGCCTACCGACTGCCAGAATTCGCCGCTGCCCAGTACCGCCGCCCAGTGCCCGAAGGTGAATCCCCGCGATAGCAGGCCCACCAGCCCCAGGCTGTACAGCAGCGCATAGCCCACCCCCGCCACCACCGGACCGGCGGTGAGCAGCACGAACAGCACCAGGCCGAAGGATATGCGCGCCGGCCGCGCCACTAGCGGTTGATGACGTTCTTGCGAAAATCGGCGGCCAGCCGGATCATGTACTCGGGGGCCAGTTCCAGCCGCGCGCGCTCCTGGATGTCGGCCCGGGCGGGGGAGTACTTGCGCGTCGGCAGGTCGGTGAAGCGGGTGCGCAGGCTGTCGGGGAGTTTAGCCATCGATAGCACTGAGCCATCCCCCCACACGGCGGGGTCGGCCTTGCGCAGTTGCGCCTCGGGCGAGATGAGGAAGTTGGCCACCACCATGGCGGCCGGTTTGGCGTCGCTGCGGTTGACGATGCCCAGGTAGTGCGAGTTCTGGATGGTACCGAAGGCCGGTACGTAGGACCGCGACGTCTCGGGGAAAAGCCCCTGCCCGATCTTGTTGTCCACCTCCGAATCGTTGTTGCTCATCGTAAACCAGAATCTCGCCGTTGGCAAACATCTGGTGCATCTGCGCTACGTCTTCGGGGAAGGTGCGGCCCTCCTTCCAAAAGTAAGGTTTCATGGCGTTGATGTAGGTCCACAGTTCGGTGCTGTAGCGCTCGTATTTTTGCTCGTCAAAATCACCGTTGAGTGCCTCCTGCCCACCGGCGATGTCGATGAGCAGGGCCTTCAGAAAGGTCAGCCCGGTAAACTGTACGTCGAAGGTGAAGCGACCGGGGTTTTGCTGCACGAAATCGGCCAGTTCCTGCCGGGTCTGGGGCGGGCCGGCCACGCGCTCGCTGTTGTAGATCAGGGCCATCTGCACGTTGCCCCAGGGCAGCTCATAATCCTCGATCGGCTGCTGGAAATCGCGGCCGATGAAGGGGTTGTCGAAGTCGATGTACTCGGAATTGGGCAGGTTACGTGTCCAGTCGCCGTAGAGCGCATCGATCTGACGGAGTTGGAAAAAGGTTTCGCCGTTGATCCACATCATGTCCAGTTCGCTATCGTTGCGGCCGGCCTCCATCTCGGTCATCAGCACCTGCACGATGGCACTGCCCTGACCGGAGATGGTATTCAGCGTCACGCCGTAGCGGTCGCGCACCGTCGGCACCACGTAGTTCTGCACGTAGTCGTTAATGAACGGGTCGCCGCCCCACATCATCCAGTCCACGGTCTGCCCCCGCGCGGCATTCTCGATGGCGGCCCAGGTGGAGGGTTCGCTCAGGTCGGTCTCGGGCGCGGGTTCGCCACAGCTCATAAGCAAGAGCAGCAGGCCGCAAAAAAATCCTCCGATAAATCGCATAAGTTTAGTCTAGGTAGTCGTCAAAAAATTCAGTTCGCCAGCGCGGCCTCCGCCGAGACGCCGAAGTCCCGCTCGGCAAAGGTAAACTTACCCTCCGGCTTGCTGCCGTTCAGCCACTCGGTCAGCCGGTCCACGTAATTATCCAGGTGCGTGATCTGCTGGATGCCATGCTCCACAATGGGGTCCAGCGTGGTCACGAACAGCGTGCCGCCGTAGGCATCCGTCTCCCAGGAGATCACCTCCCCGGCGGCGTTTTTCTGCACCACCCGCGCGTGCTCCGGCACCCGCGTATAGGCCCCGTGCGTGTGCCAGCAGGCATGGCGCGGCAGCAGGCCCCGGTAGATGGTGTGCTCGTAGTTGGTGTCGCTCACGGGCGGGTTGTCGGGGTTTTCCACCCACCAGTAGTTGTTCACGGGCCGGTCTTCCCAGGTGGCGTCCAGCCACTCGGTGGTGCTGTCGCCCTCCACGAAGATCTTCTTGCCCGCCGCCAAAAAGCCGTACAGCAGCTCCCGCCGCTCGGCCAGCGCCGGTTGGTGGCTCTGGAAACGGGATCACTAATGCCTCCAGGCCCTCCAGGGCTGCGGCGTCGAGGTCGTGGACGTAAATGAGGCGGTAGAGGTCGCGGTATTTTTCCGCCTTCGCAAAGGTGTAGTGCGACCAGACGCCGTTGAAAATTAATCCGATAGATTGCATATTGTTTTTCTGTTTTCCCCCCGGCCCCCCGAAGGGGGGAGGTAGTGATTAGTGATTATAGAATAATAAATACGGAATAGCGATTGTACTCGACTTGGCATTTACTGTGCCATATTCAGTTATCAATATTCGCTATTCTTTTGCCCGCCCCCCGGAAGGAGGGGAGAGATTATTCTATTGAGATTTTCGGGTACTTCAAGTAGCGTATGCGTAGGCTGGGTCTAACCTACCAAACTCCGAGGAGCCTGCGACGATCACCGAAGGTAAATACCAGACGCGCAGCGGCCTAATAAAGCACCAGCACCCGCAGGGTGCCTACTAAAGCATGGGCGCAGCCCCCACCAACCGCTCCACCGCCCGCCGGTACAACTTCGCCAACGATGCATACAACGCTTCGTCATCCGTCAGCGCATAGCTCGAATCGCCCAGCGGCGCACTGGCCGTCAGGAACAAGGTGCCGTTAGTCGTCGTCTCGTCCAGCACCACGATGGCGCGGCCCCAGGTATCCTCCAGCACCACGTCGGCACCGGGCGCGGGCCGGATGTAGCCACAGGCCCACCAGCCGCTGATGCCGTGCATGAAGGTAAAATCCTCCACCGGCAAACCCTTAAACAGGCCCCGCCGGTCCGTCTTCACCGCGTAGCGGATATCGATCGTCTTGCGCGTACTATCCATCACCCACTGGTTACCCGGCACCCAGTCCGTAAACCAGCCGTCGAAGCAAAACACCGTCCGGCCCGCCGCCAGGAACTCGTCGATCCGGGGCCGCAACCTCGCCACCGCTATCTGGTCGCTGCCGTTCGGCACCACCAGCAGGTCGTAGGGCAAAAAGTCGTGGTCCGTCCGCCCGTCCACCGGCAAAAACGTATAAATCACCCGCTCGTTCGACTGGAAATAATCATCCAGCCCCACGATTTGATTGGAAATTACCGCTGCTTTTATCATGGTTGTTGTATTTTAAAAAGGGGCTGCGCCCGTACTTTTGTAGGCGGCGTTGCCGCTGGTATTTACCTGCGGTGATTGTCGCAGGCTCCTCGGAGTTTGGTACTTTTGATAAGCCTACGCGTACGCGGTGCTTGTTAATCATGCGCTAAAGTAGGGCCACGCATCAAATACTACCTACTACCCGACTTTGTACTACCAACTAAAAGGGCCGTGCCCCCGGCTACGCCGGGGTCGGTCCCTTCCGGGCTTCGCTGATCGCTCGGCACTGCGTGCGCTAACGCCCCTCCAGGCACCTCACGCGGCGACCATCGACACCTCCCAGGAACCATTTTGCCTAGCAAAATGGATACCTTGGAGGAGCGATGGGAGTTAGGCGAGGCGTAGCCGCGCACAAGAAACGTCACCCCCCTGGGGCTGCGGGTGAAGGAACACGACAACACGCGCCCGCAAAACGTCACCCCTCCCCCCGGGGGAGGGGCCGGGGGAGAGGTCTCACAAAACACGCGCCCGCAAAACGTCACCCCTCCCCCCTGGGGAGGGGCCGGGGGAGAGGTCTCACGAAACACGCGCCCCACACCGTCGACACCTCTCGGACCATTGCCTAGCAAGATGGAACCTGGGGGAGCGATGGGAGTTAAGCGCGGCGAGCCCGCAAAACGTCACCCCTCTCCCGCCTGGAGAGGGGCCGGGTGAGAGGCTCACGCAACACGCGCCCGCAAAACGTCCCCCCTCCTCCCCTGGGGAGGGGCCGGGGGAGAGGTCTCACGAAACACGCGCCAAACCCGCACTCCCAGTCCCTTAACCAAATACTCTAAAACAACCACCGCAACCCCGCCTGCAACTGCCGGGGTGCATCGGCATTCCGCTGCACGATACCGGAGCCGGCGGGGCCGACCTGGATCTGGTTACTCTGCGTCGCATTGTTGCTGTAGCCGCTCAGGTTGCGCGTATCCAGTAGGTTGAATACGTCGAGGCGGAACTCCAGGTTATTCTTGCCGATGGGCAGGAGGTACTGGAGCGCAAGGTCGAAGTTGTACGACCAGTCGAGGCGATCCGAGTTACGGCTCTCGCCGGGAAAGCGGTCGGAGTTGCCGACGTAGGCGTCGCCGAAGGAAGCGCCGTCGCCGTTCAGGTCGGCCGTACCGTAGATGGTGGCATCGGGGATGCGGTTAACCGGTTGGCCGCTCTGTAGCAGGGAAGCCAGCGTGATATTCAGGCCGAAGGGGGCCGAGTAGGTGCCGATGGCGTTGATGATGTGGCGGCGGTCGTTGATCGACGGACCGAACTCGGCGTCGAAGTCATTGCCGTCCATGGCGCGGAAGTTGATGTCTTCCGTATCGTTCTCCAGCGAGGAGAGGGTGTAGTTGAGGCGCCAGCCGAAGGGCGTATCGCCCGCGCTCGTGCTGGAGCACGAAACTGGCTCCGAAGTAGCGTGATTTGCCACCGGCTTCGGTAATGATCACGTTGCGGGCCACGCCGCTCACGCGCTGGCCGTTGATGATGCCGGCTCCGTCCACGATGGGCACGGGGCGCGTCGCGTCGGCCTCGGCAATGGTGCGGACGGTCACGTTGTCGGGGTCCGTTACGGGGTAGGGCGCGGCCGCGTTCAGGTTGCGCAGGCGGTAGAGGTTCTCCGAGCGGTTGTGGACCAGGTCCACGTAGAACAGCGTCCGGTTATCCAACTGGTACTGGTAGCCCAGCGCGAACTGGTGGGTATAGGGGTTGTCGTAACCGTTGGGGTTCAGGATGCGCCGCTCGCCGCTGAATACGCTGGCGCGCTGTCCCTGGAGTTCTGCCGCCGTGGGGCCGTTCAGGTAGCTCACGTTAGGGGCCGAGGCACCCAGGTTGCCGTTGAATACCACACGGTCGATGTCGGTATCGGCGGGCAGGATACCCTGGTCGATGAAAGCCTGGATCTGCGTGCGGTAGTCGGCATCGTCGGTGTTCTGCTGCAGGGCGTCGCTGTAGACGGCGTAAAGCACCTTGTCGTAGAAAATACCGTAGCCGCCCCGGATCACCGACTTGCGGCCGGTGGCGTAATTGAAGTTGAAACGGGGAGCGATGTTGTTGAAGTCCCCCTGGTCGCTACCGCCCTTCGAGAGGTTATCGTAGTCGTAGCGCAGGCCCAGGGTTAGATTCAACTTGCTATTCACGGCGATCTGGTCCTCCACGAATACGGAGAAGATGCTCTGCCGCTTACCGAAGGTATTCGGCCGCAGTTCGATGTTGTAGTTCAGCACCTCCACGTCACCGGGCAGGTCGGTGGCCGTCAGGCCGGAACCGAGGTTGCGGGCCGCCAGTTCATCCAATTGGGCCTGCGTCAGTTTCACGCGGTAGCTGCCGTTAGGCACACCGCCGCCGGCCAGTTGGTGGTCGGAGGAAATGACGTTGAAGCCCGCCTTGTAGGTATGCTTATCGCGGTAGAACGAAAACTTCTGCTGCAACTGCACCGTATTCTCCGTCTCGTGAAATACAAACCCGGGGTGGCCCAGTACGGCCAGCGTCTGCTCGGTCGGACCGAGTATCGTTACCTGGGGGTTGCCGGCGTTGGTAGCCGCCGCGTAGTCCCAGTCGAAGCGGGCGAATTGCAGGTTGGTCTGCGAGCTGAATCCCTCGCCCACGTAAGTGTTCGTGGAGGCGATCAGCAGCGATTTACGTTCCTGCTGGTTACCGGCGGTGGGGAAGGTGACGCCACCCTCCAGGCCGCCGCCCTGGCGCTCGATGCCGACCATGCCCACGTTGGCACGCACGGAGGACCGAAAGCGGTCATTCCAATTGTGGTCCACCTTGCCGCTCAGGTAGGTGAAGTTGTTGTTGCCGCGCACCGTCTCGCGCACGCCCAGCTCGGGGCTGCTCAGAAAGTTGTCCTTCAGGTCGGTGGTATGCTCCACGTCCACGTAGTAGAAGGTCTTGTCCTTCTTGATGGCACCGCCCAGCGCGAAACCGCCCTGGAACCGCTGAAAACCATCGCGCACGGGGTTACCCGACAGGTCGCGCAGCGTGAAGTCGTCATCGCCCAGGTCGCCGCTGCTCGGACGCCAAACGGTGAATACCTCGCCGGTCAGTTCGTTGCTGCCCGAACGGGTGGAGACGTTGATCACGCCGTTATTCGTCAGGCCGTACTCGGCCGAATAGTTATTGGTCAGCACGGTCACGTTGCGGGCGAAACCAGTGGGCACGGCAAATTTCTGCCCGCCCAGGAAGCGCTCGTTGTTGTCCATACCGTCGATCAGGTAGCTGGTGAACAGGGCGTTCGCGCCGTTGATCGCCACGTTCGGTGCCTCGGGGAAAAAGCCCGTGGCCCGCGATACGTTCGGCAGGCGGAAGAGCGATTGGGTAATGTCCCGTCCCTCGATGGGCAGGGCCTGAATCTCGGCCTGGGTCAGCTCGAAGGATACCTCGGCATCCGTCCGGTTGATCCGCGCCGATCCCGACGCGCTTACCTGGATCTCGTCGATGTTAACCGTCTGCTTGTTGAAGATCACCAGTTGTACCGTCCGGTCCTGGTTAGAGCGCAGGTCGATGGCTTCGGATTCGCCGTCCAGGTAATCTTCGGTTTCGACCATTATAATCCGGTAGCCCGACAGGGCGGGCAGGGCACGGAATACGGTGCGCCCCTGCGCATCGGTGGTCTGGGTACGGCTGATGCCCTGGCCGCTGTTGGTCAAAGTTACTTCGATGCCCGCGGCGGCGGGGCCGTTGGTCTGATAGTCGATCAGTTCGACGGAAAGATTTTGTTGACCGAAAAGCGTGACGGTCAGCAGGAGGCCGAAGCCCAGTAAAATAGCTCGCATGTTGTGTTGATAAGTGAGTGGGTAGCCCGCCGGACGTGCCGGGAGGCATTGGATAAAGTGGCGATAAAAAACAGGAGGTAGCCGGTCCGGGCGGACCGACGAGTTCGCGGATCGGCCTGAGTCAGTCCGATCACGATGGGGACGTTCACGCTCTATTAGGGCGTGCGATTACCAATGGTGGGAATGTAATTTAGGGGGCGCGGGTAGCGGGCAGTTCGTGAACTGCCGGTGATGCCGCAAAGAGGAAGGGGCCGCTAGGAAGGGCAATTCGCCCCGCCGCCAGGAAGTGCAGCACCCGCAACCAGCCGGAGGCCGGCCGCAAGACCCCGGATCGCCAGCCCTAGCTCGGCCGCGCCGTTGGCGTCGTGGCGCGCGGAAAGGTAATCCGCCGCCCCGCAACCCAAGTGGTCGGACAGTGCGGCTAGTAAGCGGTCGGTTTGCCAGGGCAGTGCGGTAAAGGCGTCCGCCCTGAAACGGCTCCGTTCCACGCCCACCACGTAGGCACCGCCGGCGGGCGTGGGGCCGATCACGCGGCCCGTCCGCTCCAGCTTACTCACGGCAGACCGCAGGTCACGGGCCGTCAGGCCCACGCAGTCGCTACCGATCGAAAGCACGTGGGTGTAGCCCCGCGCATAAACCGACTCGAAGGCGTTGCGGTACCGCTCGCCAAAGGTCTCGCCCACCTGCTCCCGCTCCGAAACGTGGTAGACCGGCAGCCCGGTCCGGCGTGCCAGCCGCAACGTCTCGGCGTGCAGCGTAGCGGCCACGCGCCGGTTCAGCCCCTCACCCGCGTGGGTGAAGGTCTTGATCCGGCTCTCCGCGTCCGGCGTGCGGGCGAAGAGGAGGATGGCGGTTTTCCGTTGCTGTGCTGCTGCCGTCAAAGGGGTACTTGCTGGTGATCAAATGCGAAACGAGCAGCGTCCCCGGAGGGGGCGCTGCTCGTTTGGAGGTACGAAGGTAGTACTCTGGTTGGATTGTGCAAGTGGCGGGAGCTGCGCACGTACTTTGGTCAGACGCCTTGTGTTTGATATTTTAGTGCTTTGGATTAAGAGCGGCTCTAAATTTTACTTACTGATAACCAGGTATTTAAGAACCTATCGTCACAAATACTGACTTTCGTAACCAGCTATGCGCGCACCACGAGTAGCCGCGAAGCGAATCATTGATCCTCGTTCTTAAAAATTTTAGACACACTCTTAAAATAAAAGATGAATTTTAAGCAAATATGTCGGTCAATAGCTAACCCTTCATGGCCCAAAAAAAACCCACGCCCACGCCTCCCCGCCAACTCCTCCCCAAAAGGAAAAGCAAGCGGAAAAGCGTAGGCGTGGGTTGACGAAAAACACTGGCGGTAGCCGATTACCATCGGGTCCAGATCAGTTGCGTGAGGTGCCCGGAGGGGCGTTAGCGCACGCAGTGCCGAGCGAACAGCGAAGCCCGGAGGGGACCGACCCCGGCGGTAGCCGGGGACACGCCCCAATCGGCTCTCGGCTTAAGTTTTAATTCACCGCCTGCAACGCATCCACTACGCCCCAGCCGAAATTACCATCGCGGTTCGGGTAGTTGGAGGCGGCGGCCCGCATGCGCAGGTACACCTGGTAGCGGCTCTGATTGGGGTTGGTGGCCCAGACCAGCGCGGCGATGCCGGCCGTGGTAGCCGTAGCGGCCGAGGAGCCGCCCACGTAGGAGGGTTGATTGCCGCTCTGGGCCAGCGTTAGCGAGGTACGGTCCGTGTTTTCGCTGCGTTGCATTACGGCGGTGAATTCCACTTCGCTGCCGTCGTGGCAGGTGGTGCACCGCTGGAAGAGGTTGCCCGAGCGCACGCCCGTTACGGCGTAGGTCTGCGCCATGCTGGCCGGGAAGATGACGCCCCACCAGCTGGTCCAGGTCAGGCTGGTACCGGCGGCGGCGAAGATCATTTTGCCATTGTTGTAGGCATAGTAGATGCCGTCGGCAATGGTGCCGTTGGAGAAGGGGGTGCCGATTGACATGGAGACGATCTTTACGTCCGAGCGGCCGCCCACGGCAATCAGGGCGTCCTTGACGCCGCGCTGCTCGCTGCCGCCGTTGAGCACCACGTCACCCGTGGCACGGTAGGCGATCAGATTGGCCTTGTAAGCAACGCCGACGGAGCTACCGTCGTAGCCGCGGGGAGCCGCGATCAATCCCGCCATCTGGGTGCCGTGGCCGCACTGGTCGTTCGGTCCGTCGGGCGAAGCCCAAGGCCACCAGCTACTCACGTAGGTGCCGTAGCGGTTGATGTAGCGGCCCGTGGAATAGCCGCTGCTGAACTGGCTGCCCAGTTTTGCCTGGCTGGGCGAGGTGCCCGTGTCCAGCAAAGCCACGCCGATGTTGTCGCCCTGGCTCACCGACCAGGCGGCGGGGATATTCATGAAGTAGAAGTTCCAGGGGATTTTCGCGCTGGGGGCCGTCGTTGTATAATCGGCGGGCCAGATATAGCCGGCCGGGCTGTTGTCACAGCCGGCGTCCGAGCGGAGGGAAATTTCTTCGGGGTTATAATCGGTGGGTTCCAGGTAGCGGACCTCGGGGCGGTTGCGGAAGGTGGTCAGCAGATCGAGGTGCTTGACGTTGATCTCCAGGATGGGGAGCACACCGTCCTCGGGCGCGGCCAGCAGTTCGGTTTCGGTCAGGCGCTCGCCGGTCAGGCGCTCGGTTTCGACCAGTAGTTCTTGAACCAGTTTGTTGCGGGTGGCTTTCCAGGCACCGGCGGACACGTCGATCTGGTGGATGCGCTCGGGCAGGTTCTCGAAGCCGGCGGGCTGGTAGCCGAGGGCGGCCTTGTTATCGCCCAGCGCCACGGCCGATTGCAGCATCTTATCGCTGGAAAGTGCCCAGTTGTAGACTGTATTGGTGGTCTGTAGGTGGTCTTCGACCTGGGCGTTGATCTCGGCCTTCGTCATCAGGTCGGCCGCCGAAGTCGGCTGGGTGCTTTCGAGTAGTTCACGCTCGCAGGCGAAAAGGGAAAAGGCCACGAGCAGTACGCTCAGGCGAATTAGGAGTCGATTCATAGTGGTGGGTGAAATCGGTTAGTAAATGAGGATTAGGAAAGGAAAGCGGAATCCGTCACATTCCGCTTAGCGGGTCACAAGATATAAATTCTTGAGTTGGTTGGGATTAAGAGCGTGGCTAAATTTTTTAGAATCAGGGGTCGTGATCCCCGGATCGCGAAAGTTTACCTTTTCCGCCCTGAGTAGTACGGTGTTGTTTCAAAATCTTCCGGGTCCGGGAAGTGAGGAAATGACCGTGATACAGGCTCATTCGTATTACGAATGTTCTTTCATGCGCTACGGGAGGGGATTTGTTACGCCGGGGCGGGTGAAATAAGGCTGTCGTTGACGTTGCGTGAGGCGCCTGGAGGGTGATCCGCGTGTAGAGGTACGGGCTTGCCCCTACCCGAGAACAAGGCAGTGCGCAGCACCGAGCGATCAGCGAAGCCCGGAAGGTGCCGGCCCCGGCCTAAGCCGGGGACACGCCCAGATACTTGAATTTTTTTGCTGCTTCTGCTTGCACGGACGCGTCCCGACCGGAGGTGGCGGGAGCCAAATTCGCGCGACCGGAGGTCACACACCACCGCGCGACCGGAGGTCACACACCACCGCGGACCGGAGGTCACACACCATCGCGACCGGAGGTCATGCGCCGACACTACTTCACCAACCCCACCAACGTGCGATAATCATCGAAGCGGTCGTCCTCCGTTTTGGGTTCGAGGAGGGCGAGGATATCGAGATTTTCGTCCTCGTAGATGTCTTCGAGATCGGGGGCGGTGGTGCCGTTGCGAAGTTCGATGCGGCCGGCGGCGAGTTGGGCGGTGCGCCACTGGAGGGTGGAGCGGGTGCGGGCCAGGGTGGCGGTGCGGACGGCGGCGGGCGTGTCGTTACCGCTGACGATGGGGATGCCGTTGAACAGGCCGGGGTCGCGGGTGACGAGGCTGCCCCGGTGGAGGATGAAGTAGGCCGTGGCGGCCGGTGACCCGGCCTGTCCGAGTAGCTCGGAGTAGAGCATGAGCTGGAGGTCGTCGCCGCTCTGGACCATTTTTTCGTAGAAGGAGCGACCGCGCCACTTGAGGTCGATGACGGCGCACTCGTTTTCGCGTTCGATGACCAGATCGGCGCGGCCCCGCAGGTTGATGCCGCCGAAGGTGCCGCTCACTTCCTGCTCGGCCTTGCGGACCGACCAGCCGGCCGCTTTGAGTTGCTGGACGAGGCCCCAGGAGGCGGATTTCATTTTCTGGATGAACTGCACCCGCTCCGGCTCGCGGCCGTATTCGAGCAGGGTGGCCCCCTCGCGCTCCAGGAGACGCTGGATGTTGTCGTCGATCCAGGCGTGGCAGGCGGGCCGGGTCCAGGCGAGGTCTTTTTCCTCTAGCATCCGCTCGATGACGCGGTGGGCCAGGTTGCCGAACAGCCGGTTACCGGCCGAGATGGATAGCAGGCTGAGCGGCCGCAGCCGGAGGCCGTAGCTGAACACCCACTGGTGCGGATAGTGAAGCAGACGAAGCAGGCTGGTGGTGGTTTCCTCCGCACGCGGGGAAATACGCTCGCAGGGGGCCAGGGTGGTGAACGGCCGCGGCAGCGGTAGCGGGCGGGCGGGCGGGCGCTGGAAGGTGGGCCGCTCGAAAAATTCGAGGGCGGCGGCGGCCCCTGCGTTCTCGTCTACGTAAAAGGTGATCGGGCTTAGGTCGCCGAAGGCCGCTTCCAGGTCGCCCAGCAGGGGGTGGGGTTCCACGGCGGTGCCGTCTACATTGTTGGGCAGGCAGAGCAACAGGCGGCCGCTGGCAGTGGAGGACGGGGCGGCGGCGGTGCCAGTTGAGCAGGTCGTTACGCTGGGCGGGGGTTTGGAGTGGGACGCCCCGCTCGGCCAGGAACTCGCGTTCGGTGGGGTACCAGCGGGAGAAAAAGTAATCGGGTTCGCCGGCGATGAAATCCCACCAGATCAGCTCGTCCACCGGGCCGTGGATGCTGCCCGCTTTCCAGGTGGGCTCCAGGCGGCCCTGGGCGGCGGGTTGGAACTGGGCGGGCGCGGGTTCGTAGATGGTGCGCACCACGCGCTCCACGTCCAGGTAGCCGAGGCTGTCCTCGGGCAGCAGGTCGAGCAGGTCGACAATGCGCTGAGCCTGGGCGGCCAGGACCAGGAGCGTCGGGTTGGCGGAACTACCGGCCGCTTCGTAGGTCTGCAACGCCCACTGGTGCAGGTAGCTGAAGAGCGACCGTACATCGGCCTTGGGCGCACGCTCGCGCAGGGAATAGCGGGGGCGGCGGAACCAGAACTCGTACTGGCTGCGGATCTCGCCGGCGTCCAGGTCGCCCTCGTAGACCTGGAGGCGCGGCAGTTCGTCGTCGAAAAAGCGGTTGAGCATCCGAAACCAGCCGTCGCCGAACAGCCCCGGTTCGGCGGCCAGTTGCGTGGCGATGGCCCGGCCCAGGTGGGCATTGAGCGGCTTGACGACGAGGCTGACGAACTGGAGAATGGCCTGCACGTCGGCCGGTTCCCAGAGGAAGGTCGGCACCAGTTTGAGTACCTGCAAACTGGGCCGCGCCAGCGAGGTGGACTGCACGCCCATGCTGGGCAGACCCTCGCAGACCAGCGCACTGTCGAGGGTTTGGTTCTTGACCGTCATCAATACGTTAGGCCGCCACTGGGTGTTGCGGCGGAGCAGGGCGGCGAGCCAGGCGGCGATGTGCGTCTCGCGGTGGGCGGCCACCAGGAGGAGGCTGCCGTCGCCGCGCAGTTCGGTCTTTTCCCCGCTTGTCTTTTCTCCCCGCAGGCGGCGGCGCCACTGGTCCAGATCGGTTTGGCCGGTGGGGGCAGCCGGTTTGGGTAGTTGCTGGATCGTGCAGCGGTCGTCGGCGGCCAGCGCGTCCAACAGGCGGGCGAGGGCGGGGGGTAGCAGTTCGGCCGGCTCGTGGAGGAAAACATCCAGGGCGGGGTGGCGGGCATCGGCCAGGCGGGGCAGCAGGCGGGCGAGGCGGTCGGCTTCGCCGGCGGGGAAGAAGAGCGGCTCTTCCTCGCGAGTGGTGCAGTCGTATAGGCGTTGCTCGCAGGCGGCCAGCGTGGCCAGGCGGGCGGGCAACTCGGCGGTTCCGGCGGCGGCGCGGAGGTGGTAGCCGGCGGCGATCAGTTCGTCGCGGCGGTCCAGCAGGTCCTCGGCGGTGGCGGGTGCATCGGCGGTAAAGGAGGCGGCGAAAAAGGCGTTCACGTCCGTCTCGGCCAGGTGCGCGGCCAGTACTTGGCGGTAGGCCTCGGTGCGCAGGTGGGCCAGGTTTTCGCGGGGTTGTTGCAGGCCGTAGTAGCCTTCCAGCAGGCGTAGTAGTTCGCGCGGGCCGCCGTAGTGGTCGTCCAGTCGGCCGTCCGGCGGGCGGGGCAGGGGGTTTTCATCGAAGCAGAGGCCGAGGTGGAAGGTGGGCATTGGGGAGTTCTTGTATTTCGTTCCGACTTATGGAAAAAAGAGCGGGGCAGCCGGTGGGAGGAGCGCGAGTAATTTTTAATCAAACAAAACTACGTTTTTTTGCGGGGGTGGGAATAAAAGAGAAGCAAAAGCGGGCTAATTTTACCAACGCTACGCTTAAATCTTCGCCAACCGCTACCTTTGGGCCATGCGCATCCCGTTCCGATCATTTCCCCTGCTTTTCGTTACCGCATTTCTCCTTACGGCTTGCTACCCGCCCACGCCGCCGGTTTACGAGGGCGTCTCCGTGGATGCGGCCGACCCGCTGGTGCGGCGCCTGACCGATATGCAGGACCGGCGGCAGGCCGACAGCCTCTACGCTTTCCTGCGCCACCCCGATCCCACCTACCGCTACCTGGCGGCGCGGGCTTTCGGCAGCTTCCTGGATTCGGCGGCCGTGGATTCACTGGTACCATTACTGAGTGACGAATTCGACCGTGTCCGCGCAGCCGCCGCCTATGCCCTGGGGCAGCAGGGTCAGGAACGAGCGGCTGATTCGCTACTGCTCTACTTCGCCCGCCTGGATACGGCCGGCCGCTACCGGGATGGTAACGAAGCTACCCTGGCCGCCATCGGCAAGGTCGGGCCGTCGCCCTTGCTGTCCGTACTGGCGAGCACCACCACCTACCTGCCCACCGATACCGCCCTATTGGCCGGCCAGGCCTGGGGCATCTACTACTACGGCCGGCGCGGCGTAGCCGCGCCCGAGGCTACACAGCGTGCCGTGGACCTGGCCACCGACGAGCGCTACCCCCTCGCCGCCCGCCTGCCGGCCGCCCATTACCTGGTCCGCTCGCCCGCCCGAATGGACAGCCTGCAAACCGCCGCCGTCATCAACCGGCTGCCGCGCGAGACCAATGCCGATCTGCGGATGGCTTTTGCCACGGGTTTGGGCAAGAGCGGCCGTCCCGAGGCCCTGTCCGCCCTGCAACGCCTGCAACGCAGCGAATCCGACTGGCGGGTGCGCACCAATATCCTGCGGGCTTTCGCCAATTTCGATTACGGTGCCGTGCGCGACGATGCGCTGGAGGCCCTGCGTGATCCCAATCCGCTGGTGGCCCAGACCGCCGCCGAGTACTTCGTCAATCAGGGCATCGACCAGGATGCTACCCTCTACTGGCGGCTGGGCCGCGACAGCCTGCCCGCCCGCGTGCGCTCCACCCTCTACCGGGCCGCCAATACGCACCTGGCCAACTACTACATCGAGTACCGCGAGTCGATCAATTACCAACTGCGCCAACGTTACGCGCAGACGCCGACCCCTACGAGCAAGCCGATATTCTGACCGCCCTGGCGGGCTTTCCCGTGGAATTACCGCCTGATTCGCAACCTTGCATCCGGTGGCGCGCCGCCGCCCGTGCAGACCGCCGCCGTGCGGGCCATGGGCGATATCAGCCGGTCCGACCGGTTCGGCCCCACGCTGCGCAGCAGCGCGGGGCGCGTGCGCCGCGAGATCGCTTACTTTTTGCAGCAGGATATTCAGAGTGGCGACGCCGGGCGGGTCTACGAAGCCGCCACCGTGCTCTCCGATCAGGCCGCTACCTATCGTCCGCTCTACGACAGCCTCACTTGGGCCGAAACCGCCCTGGCCAAGCTGGAACTACCGGCCCAGACCGAGTCTTACGATGCACTGCGCACCGCCATCGCAAAACTCAGGGGCGAGGAAGCACCCGTAGCCGAGCGGCCCGCCTTCAACCGGCCCATCGACTGGTCGCGCCTGGAAACCGCCGGCGAGCGGCCCCGCCTCACCATCACCACCAACCGGGGGGCACTGACCGTGGAGCTGTGGCCCGACCTAGCGCCGGGAACGGTCTCCTCCTTCCTCAAACTGGTCGACGAGAAATTCTACGCCGACAAGCTCTTTCACCGCGTGGTGCCCAACTTCGTGGTCCAGGGCGGCGACCCGCGCGGCGACGGCTACGGCAGCCTCCCGTTCAGCCTGCGTACCGAAACCCCGCCGGTTCACTACGACCGGGGCGGCATCCTCGGCGTCGCCTCCGCCGGGCCGGATACGGAGGGCGTACAGTTTTTTATCACCCACTCCCCCACCCCCCACCTCGACGGCCGCTACACGGCTTTCGGCCGGGTGCTGGAAGGCATGGACGTACTGGGCCAACTACTGGTCGGCGACCGCATCCAAAGCATTTCCCTCCAGTGAGCGTCTTCCGCGAAATAGCCCTCCTGCTCCGCGCCGATCTCCGCGCGGAGTGGCGCAGCCGCACCGCCCTCAGTGGGCTGCTGCTTTACGTGGTGGCCACGGTAGTCATCGTTTACGCCGCCCTCACCCGCTTCTCGCCCATGACCTGGAACGCCCTCTACTGGGTCCTCCTTTTCCTGGGGGCCATTTCGGCCGTGGCGCGTGGTTTCGCCCGCGAGCAGGGCCGCCGCCAGCTCTATTACTACACGTTGGTCAGTCCCACGGCCCTGCTGCTGGCCAAGACCGCCTACCATTTTCTCCTCCTGCTCGGCATCGCCGGCCTCAACTGGCTACTGCTCGCCTACCTGGGCGAAAGCCCCGTAGAGCGTCCCGGCCTCTTTGTCGCCACCCTCCTCCTCGGCTGCCTGGGGCTGGCCTCCGCCTTTACTTTCCTGGCCGCCATTTCCGCCAAGGCGGGCAACAATTCCACGCTGCTGGCGGTGCTGGCGTTTCCCCTCGTTATTCCGCTCCTACTGCTCCTGGTCCGCCTGGGCGGCTACGCCACGGGGCTGTTATCCGCCGGCGATCCGGGCAACGATCTCCTGATCGTAGGGGCCATCGACCTGCTATCGCTGGGCACGGGCATAGTGTTGTTCGGGTTCGTGTGGCGGGATTAACTGCTCACGTCAACCGTCGGGTTACCATACACCTCCGTAAATCTATTTGCTTATGCTCTCTCTGGAAACTATCTCCCCATCCGAGTACGCCGGATACTTCAGCCGCTACGTCACCCTGGTTCCCACGGTAGATTTCGCGGCCGACCCGGCAGATAACGAGCTTCTCGACCTGGCGGCCGGCCTCACGCCCGCGCAACTGGACTACCGCTACGCCCCCGGCAAGTGGACCATCCCGCAGCAGCTCATCCACCTCCTGGATTCCGAGCGGGTGTTCGCCTACCGCGCCCTGCGTTTCGCCCGCGCGGACCGGACGCCCCTGCCGGGATTCGAGCAGGACGACTATGTGGCCGCCACCCGGGCCCACCTGCGGCCGTTGCCCGAGATCATTGACGATTACCGGGCGCAGCGGGCGTCCACACTGCGGTTTTTCGCCTCTCTCTCCCCCACCGAACTCAGCCGCACGGGGCCGATGGGCGGCACGGATTTTTCGGTGCGCGCGCTTGCCCTTACCATTATGGGGCACGAGCAGTGGCACCTGAATCTGATCCGGGAGCGGTATTTGTAGTAGAGGTGTTTTTTGGCCCCCGCCCGGCCTGAACGGCCGGCCGGCCGGGTCGTCCGCCGCTCCGCTTCGCTGCGGCCCTGCGGGCTGCGTCCCTGGCGGGCCGCCCGGCTACCACCCCTGGTCCGGTGGGATAGGGACTAAAAGGGCGGCATAGATCACCCCCCTCACACCAAGATCCGGTGTGGTTAGCCCGCGTGAGGTGCCTGTAAGGTGACGACCGCAGGAAGGAAGCCCGCAGGGCCGAGCGGCAGCGAGCCTGGAAGGGACCGGCAACCCCGCCGCGGCGGCGGGGCTGACACGCCCGAAAAACCTGCCGGAAGTTCTTACCGCCTCCGCCACCACCACCCGCCGGCGGACAGCAGCAGTAATCCGCCGCCCAGCCACCAGTACCAGCCGTTATTTCCGCCCAAATTTACCGCCTCCGGGCGGCCGTAGAGAACGAGGCCGGACCAGTAGAAGGGGTGCATATACTCCCCGCCCGCGCGGGCTTTTTCGGTGGCGGCGGCGAGGGCGGCGGGTTTATCCTCGTGGGCGGCGAGGCCGCGGTAGAAATCCACGACCAGGTGCTGGGTGGCGCGGTCGTTTACGCCCCAGAGGGTGGTGACGGTGGCCCCCACGCCCGCGTAGGCAAAGGCGCGCGCCAGGCTCACCACGCCTTCCCCGGCCACGGCTTCGCCGAGGCCGGTCTCGCAGGCGGAGAGGACGGCCAGATCGGCCCGGAGCGGCAGGGCGTAGAGGTCGTTGACATAGAGGAGTTCATCGCGGTTGAGGCTGTCGGTTTCCTGGTTGAAAGCGATGAAGGAAAAATCCGTTGCCCGCTCGTCTACGAGGGCGTGGCTGGAAAGGTGGAGAACGCGGTAGTTCGGTGCCCGGTCCAGGAAGCAGGCGCGGTCGGCGGCCCCGTCGAAAAAGGTATCGGTGGGCAGCAGGGAGGCGATCTCGACCACCTCGGGGCGGCTGTAGGCCAGGCGCATCAGGCGGCCGCCCTCGCGCAGGCCGCGCAGGAGGGTGGACTCGGTGCCGCCGGCGGGGAAGCCGGGGGCCAGGGCCAGTACGCGGTCGTGTTCGGGTGCGTGATCGTGGGCGGCGGGGGGTTGGGTGAGGGTGCGGGCCGAGTAGCCGTAGCGGACCTGGCGGCCCCGGTCCAGGTAGGGCAGGGCGGAGTAGTCGACGGGCGGGGCGGCGGGGGCGGTCAGCAGGGCACCGAAGGGCAGGTAGCCCAGTTCGCCGGCGGGCAGGATGAGCAGGTGCTCCGGCGCGGTGCCCGCCAGGGCGGGGGCCAGCCAGGTAGCGTACAGGCCGTGGGCGGCGTTGGTGTAGGCGGTGTCCAGCCGCCCCTGCTCGGCGGGGTCACGGAGGCTCACCTCCGCGTAGGCGGAGGCGGTGAGGGATTCCCGCAGGCGGGTGATCTGATCGGCCAGGGCTTCCCGTTCTCCCAGCGGGTGCCAGCTCAGGCTGTTGCCATCCAGGCGGAACACGTAGCCGCGCTCGCGGCCGAAGGCGTAGGCCAGCAGGGTCTCGTTGCGGCCGGCCAGATAGGCTTGCAGGGCGGGCAGATCCAGTTCGGGCAGCTGGGGGGCGGCGGGGCGTTCGGCGGCCAGTTTTTCCAATTTCAGGCGGCTACGCACCAGTTCGTCGCTCAGTTCCAGATCGGCATCGCTCTCGGTTTCGCGGGTACGGCGTTCCAGATCGGCAATCCGCAGCCTTAAATCCAGTTCTTCGGCCGACCGCCGGTCGGCCCGCGTGGCGAGTGCCTGTAGCAGGGCCGCCGCCCGGAAACGTTCGGCCAGTTGGAAGGCCCGCTCGGCCAGGGCGGGGTCGTTGTCGGCGCGGGTGTAGAGTTGGTAGAGGGCGTCGAGGGCACCGGCGTAGGTAGGCTCCAGTTTGGTAGCGATCAATCGTTGAGATTGATCGTCTTTCAGGTCAACCCGCATACTATCCAACAGTGCCCAACTCAATTCATAGGCTTCAAGCGCGTCATCCGGCTGCCCATGTCGCAGGAGGTGGTGGCCATAGTCCATAAATAAATTAGCCGCAAAGTAATGACGCGCAGCGGGTATCTCCTGAATAAGGGGGAGGCGGTCGGTAGGTAGCTCGGGAAATACGAGGCAGCGGGCTTCGGTATAAGCGGATTCGGCTTCGGCGGGGCGGTTGAGTTTGCTGAGGATGTTTCCGTAAATATAATAGGAATCACCATACGATAATATATCACTGGAAAGACCAAGATGATTTATGGATATTTTAATCGTAGTAAGCGCATCTTCCAAGTTACCAAGCTTTTCATCGGAAAGAGCACTGTTACTTCGATTAATGCCCAACACGTCATCATCGCTTCCATAGGTGGTGCTAATTTCATAGGAAAGATCGAACCATTTTTTTGCTAACTCAAATTTACTTTCAGAGTAGTATAACGTTCCTAATAAGTTTGAAGACAAGGCTTTTATTTCTAGATCTTGGTTTATCCTGGATAAATTATATGATTCTTGGGCAAGTGATATTCCTCTATCCCAATCTTCGACGTCTAGATAGAACGTACCAGCATCGTAGAGATAAGATGGATAATCAGCATCATCTAAGCTGATTTTTCCATGTATTGCTAGTCCAGCCTCTACAGCCGCACTTCCATTTTGTGCATCTTTGAGCTTCCCCAAAAGCAAGCCCATTCGTAGATATGACTCGGCCAGAGAATGTTGGCTGGGTTTTTTTGCAGCCAGATTTTCCTGAATAGATTGCTGATATGATTTTATAGCATCTTCGTAATGCTCGGCCTCTTGCTGAATAACTGCCAGACTGAATATCGTTTTTACTCTATTCACATGACCAACAGGAAAAGATTTTTCCCTGAGTTCAAGAGCCCGGTTGAAACACCGGATAGACAAATCAGTATTACCAACATAATAATATACCACCCCTAGTTTATGATATGCCAAGGAATTTAGAGTATCTGCTCGGTAGGAAGAGTTTTCTTCTATATTTTCTATTGCGCAAACGTATGCTTGCTCAGCCAAATCAAATAAAAACATTTCCTCCCAAGACCATCCTTCTTCAATCAGAAACCGTGAACCGGCCAAAAACAGACGAGCATGTATGCTATCTTCGGCTTCGGCACGATACAAATAAGCTGCTTTCTCGTACTCCCCCTCATCAAATGCTTTCTTGCCAGATTGACTACGGAGTGGTAATATGTACAGCACAAAGACGAACAAGAACAGGCAAAAAGAGAAGATAGAAGTAAATGGAGAATTCATAGTATGGATTGGACGGTGAAGTCCTCCAAAGGTAGGATTTTCAGTCAATTACCGCTAATCACTGCATCACATTCTATCATTCGCTTAGTCCCACCGCTTTTTCTTCCAGCGGACAACCTGCCGAGCCGTAGATGCCCTTCATCGCCCAACCGTCGTTGACCAAGGTATCTAAACCAGTATAATGAGTAGCATAGCGGTCGGTACGGATCAAATCGATCAGAGCTGCAGCAGAGAGTCTGCGGTTACCGTGACGCAGATAAGCCATCCGGGCGGCGGCATAACCGGAGCTGATGGATGTACCATAAGCATGGGTATCGCTACTACCCGACGGTAAGGCCACTACTCCGGGAGCAGCCAGACTAACTAATCCTGCACTATAATTGCCGTAGCCGGGCCGCGTCATACCATTGCCGCCAGCATCAGCCTCATAGGCTCCCACGGTAAGCAAATTAGGAAGTTGGGCACGCGACCAGGCACCGGGCCAGTCAGGATAGATATCCAAATTGTTTCCACTGTTGCCGGAAGCGGTCAGGACTACCACTTGCTGTTGTTCCGCCGCCTCGATCATCGTCCGCAAAAAAAGCGGTCCGGTAGGCAATTCGACTCCCCAACTCAGGTTTATAACGTCCGTGCCGGCAGCGAGAGCAATGTAAGAAGCACACGTACCACTGAAGAGATCGCCCCCATCAGGGCCGTAGAAGCGGTAGTGCTTTAAATCAAGGGGGATGTCAGCAGGCCAGTTGTTGACCACCGCTCGAGTTACAGCACTGCCATGACCAATACTATCATCCCAAGGATCACTGTCAATATCTATCAGGTCAAAACCGATCGTGCCGCTTCCAACTTGGCAACTGGACTGATAGCTTGACTGACTAAAGGCAAGCAAATTGCTCTGATTTTGATCTATACCACTGTCGACAATGGCAATCCGTACAGGATTATTCTTAGAATTGCTTGGTTCCAATTTGGCGGGTTCACAACCATCGACGGGTTTAAATTCTTTCGGTAATTCGTCAAAAAAGAATAGCGGATTTAAATCAGTAGAGCTGGTGTCATCCAGTTTTGTCTTAGTAGCTTTTGCTTTAGGTTCTGCA
>CAVWSC010000028.1:0-16056 GCA_963757435.1 Lewinellaceae bacterium
TATTACTGCTGCCGGCAATCCTATTGTCGTTGTTAGCCGGCTTGTAACGTTGTGGTTAAATTACCACGTCGATCACCGTTTTGAGGGTAACGAAAAGCGGCTCACGTCCCTCGGGCGTGATGTCGGCTTCCTTAGTATCCAGCATAGCATCCTCCAGGAGGGCAAGTAGATCTTCTTCCCCTGACTGCTCGAAAAAGGGGGTGATACGTTCACGGAAGATGCGGCTGGTCTGGCTCGTCCAGCACCTCGTAATTTGCCTCTTCAGCTGCGGATATATCGTCGGCGGAAAATTTGATTAAGGTGCCCTGGTGCTCTTTGACCGATCTCAAAATGACGGCAAACAGAAATAATAACAGTGCCCGCTCCGGCTCCGTAAAGGCGTCGCTGTTTTCATTAAGGACGTAGGCTGCCAGAATCGGATGCTCGTGCTGGATCAGTTCCAGGTCGCGTTCGAGCGCGTCGTCATCGACGGAAAGTAGGTCGACGTTGCGGTCGATGATGTTTTCTGGAACCATGATTACGGAGATACTATACGATATAAATTATTCTTCTTCTCGGTCCGTTCGGTGGACGAAGGCAAAACGCGTTTCGCCTTCGCTATGGACAAGGAAACAGAGGGTGTCCGGTGAATTATTATAAACCTTGCGAAAAGGGTCGATCCGGTCGGGACCGATGATGCGCTTGGCGGCCAGTTCTTCCAGCGTACTCAGGTTATACGACCATGGCCCGGTGGCCGGCCCGGCCTGGATGACGGGAAGGCCGATGACCGTGGAATCATCGCCCCGGAAAGCAAAGAATATCGGATAATTACTCACGTTCTCATCTACGACGGTGTCGGCCGCCTGGGCCAATAAGCCGCGCAGGGGCTGAACGTCGCGTTCGATCTGGAGCCATTCGGTGGGTTGAGACATGGTAACTATGGATTACGTAATTCAAGCAAGGCGACGTTCTCGATGTGGTTGGTGTGCGGAAACATATCCACCGGCCGGACCCGGACTACACGGTAGGTATCGTCCAACTGCGCGAGATCGCGGGCCTGGGTGCCGGGATTGCAACTGACGTACACCAAGCGGGGGGCTGCCAATTGTTTCAGCATCTCGATCACCTTGGGGTGCATCCCCGCACGGGGTGGGTCGGTGATGAGCACATCGGGCCGACCGTGGCGGGCGGCGAATTCCTCGGTGAGGATATTCTTGACGTCGCCGGCATAGAACGTCGTGTTCTCGATCCGGTTGAGCGCGGCGTTGGAGCGGGCATCTTTGATCGCCTCGGGGATTTCCTCGATGCCGACGACGTGACCCGCCCGCCCCGCCACGAAGAGCGCGATGGAACCGATGCCAGTATACAAATCGTATACATTCTCCTTACCCGTCAGGCCGGCAAAATCGGCGGCAATGCGGTACAGTTCCTCGCCCTGCCGGGTGTTGGTCTGGAAAAAGGATTTCGGGCCAATGCGGAAGCGCACCTCGCCCAGTTGCTCCTCGAGGTAGCCGGGGCCGTGGAAGGTGAGCATATCCAGATCCATCAAAAACTCATTCAACTTGGGGTTGATGCAATAGATCAAATTGGTGAGATCGGGGAAACGCTCCACGACTTTATTTAGGAAAGCGTGAATGCGAACCGGCTCATCGGCAAAGAAGGCCAGGATGATCATGCTCTGCCCGAGGGTAGAGGTACGTACTACCATTTGCCGCAGCATTCCGGTGCGTTCGCGCATATCGAAGAGGGGCATCCCGAATTCTTCGGCCAATTCGGCCATGCCGTTGCGGTATTCATTCGAGTTGCCGCCCTGGAGGTAGCAGTGGTCGATGTCGAGGATTTTATCATAGGCCCCGGCCTTATGAAAGCCGATCACGTCGGCCTCATTGGAAACTTCGGTATCGATCTCGGCCTGGGTAAGCCAGCGGCGGTTGGCGCAGCCGAACTCCAGTTTGTTGCGGTAGTACTGCGTTTCGGCAGCCCCGAGGATCGGTTCCCAGGTCGCCACTTCCACTTTGCCGAGCCGGCGGAAAGCATCCTGCACCAGCTTTTCCTTCTCTCTGAGTTGTCCCTCGTAGGCGAAGTGCTGCCACTTGCAGCCGCCGCAAGTACCGAAGTGTTCGCAGAACGGCTCTACGCGTTCCGGAGAGTATGTATGGAACTTAAGGGGCGCACCGAAGAGCACCTTGCGTTTTTTCTTGAACACCCGCACATCCACCACGTCTCCGGGTGCCGTTTTTTCCACGAATACCACCTGCCCCTCGGGATCTCTTCCCACGCAGAAACCTTTATCGGCCATGCCGGTGATCGTCACATTCAGAATCTGCTCAGGGTAGCGTTTACGTCTTGCCATGCCGCGAAGGTACGAGGAGTAGGGTCAACGAGCGAACGTAGGAACGGCTGACCGCAAAAATTCGTCAGGTAGTAGGGACAAGTGGACTGAATTGTCGAAGTCGAGCACACTCCTAAGTTACCTGCTCTTACGTAAAACCCCGCCGGAAATGAAGGACCGCCAGCACCTCGGAAGCGGTCTTGCCCCACTCGTCCGGTCGGTTGGCGACGGGACCGAGCCGGGACCGGAAATGATCGAAGAGGGTAGGGGACACCCGGTAAGCCGCCCGTTTGAGCAAACTGTGGTAGTCGTCCATGCCCCGGGAACGAGGATAATTAACGGCTTCCAGCGCACCGTCCAGCACCGTGCGGGCCAGGTAATCCGTCCAGGGGTGGGGAGTGATGCGGAGCCATTCCGGCAGAGGATGTAGAGTGGGGATCAGCGGTCCGTGTTCCCTGAGCCATTCGGTAGCAAGTTCGGTAAAGAGCTGTTCCGGGGCTGCCCGGAATAGCTTGCGAACGATCGGAAGCCGCCAGTAGCTGGAGTTATTGCGGTCGAGGATGTAGCGTAGCAGTGCCGCCTGCCACTCGGGGTCGGGGTGGCGATCCAGGGCAATGGCGACGGCCTGCCGCAGTGATTCCACCTCCCGCCGGCCGTGGATGAAATTCAGAAAATCCGGGGGAGTTACGTTTAGCTCCTCCGTCAGGCGGGCGGGCGGCACTTGCTCCAGCAGTTGCAGGAGATAGGACAGGCCCGCACCGCTACGGCCGCCCTTGGCGGAGATGCCGTAAAATTTGGCATCCTTCGGAACGCTAACGGGCAGTTCCAGCGACAACTGTCGTTTACCTAACAGCTTTTTAGTGCTGCTAAAAAGAGGGGTAAGAAGTGCCAGTAATTCATCCTGATAAGTACCCGAGGGGAGTTGTGCCAGTACCCCCGCTGCCGCCTCCCGCACTTCTTTCCGGCCGTGGCGGCGGTATTCCAGCAAGAACGGTTCGTCCTCCGGCGTGAGGCCGGTGGCCAAACAGGCGATCATTTTTGCCAGTTCGGGAGAACCGAGTTCTGCGGACAAATCCTGTAGGGCTTCCCGCGCAGCCGCCGCGTTCGCGGCCCGGTAGCGGCTCAGTAGGTCAACCCGCTCGTCTTTGGGGGTGGCTAACAGGGTCTCCCTGACCTCCCCGGCGGACACACCGGCGGGGATGGGCAGTAACTGCCGCCAGAGCGGATGTGCTGCGGCCAGCCAAGCCAGGCGTTTTCCCCCGGCGGCAAGGATAGCGGGCAGGAGAGCGGATTTCTCAAGAGCGAGATTTAGTAATTGCGGCAGTGAGGCGGGTGGCAGTAGTTGACCGCGCTCTTCCAACATGGAGAGCAGTTCCGGTAGGGCGGGTCGGTAAGTGCCGTCGAGGATGAGTGCCAGCCGGTGGGCGGTACGCGGCGGCGCGGATGTCAGGTTTTCGGCTGGGGCAACCGCTATCACTGGAGGCGGACCGGCGGTTTGCAGATCATTGCCCTGTAGCAGGGGCGGCAATAAAGCAGCAGCCAGCAGCAAGCATTCGGCGGGGTCATTATCTTCGCTTGGTATTCGCAGGCGGGCGTAGAGATCGGTCAGGGCCGCCGTGGTGGCGGGGTCGCGCCGGTCGGTGCCTAGTAAAGAAGCACGGTGCAGCAGTTGCCGATCGGAAAAAGTGAAGGTTGCCAGGGCGTGGTGGTTTTATGACAAAAGTATAACGGATGGGCGCGGGTGCGGTTTTGGGTAGGGTAGCGGAATATTGTTTCGCTGCCCTACCGTAGGGAAGCAATGCCTTGCGTCTTTGAATGATGACTATCATTCAGAACGTGCTCAGATCGAGCAACCTCCAGGTCCGAGCAGGGCGGCGAAGCCGGCCGCCTGGGGCACGAGGCTTCTATAGACTACGAGGAGACCGGCTGCGCATGCTGTCTCGGACGTGGACGTCGCTCGACTTGAGCGGCGTGTACCGGTTCAGGTCGAGCGACCTCCAGGTCCCAGCAGGACGGCGGAGCCTGGTAGCAGTTGTGCAGTCAGCGATTCGTTCCACGGCATACACCATAGGAAGGAGTTTAGGTGGGGCAGCATAAAGTCCTTGAGTCCTTCACTAAATCAATCATTGTAGCGTGAGGTGCCCGCAGGGGCGTTAGCGCACGGAGTGCCGAGCGATCAGCGAAGCCCGGAGGGAACCGACCCCATTCCCGTCAGGGATGGGGGCACGCCCAAATAAAATTTGTCCCTTACTGACTTGCATCGGCCTCCACCCGAAATAATGCCGCGTCCGCCTTTCCCCGACCCGGATTTATTAGCACCGTGCGGGAAAAAGTGCTACTTTTGCGCTCTGAACTGAAACAGGCAATACAACTACCCACTTCATGGCAAATATCGGTCAAGTTAAGCAGGTCATCGGACCGGTCGTCGACGTAAGTTTCGCCGGCGAGAACATCAAGCTCCCCTCCATTCTGAACGCGCTCGAAATCGAGCGGCCCGGCGGCGAAAAGCTGGTGCTGGAAGTGCAGCAGCACCTGGGCGAGGACAGCGTGCGCACCATTGCGATGGACGCGACCGACGGCCTGAGCCGCGGCGTGAAGGTGGTGGATACCGGTATTCCGATTGCCATGCCCGTGGGTGAGGTTATCAAGGGCCGCCTATTCAATGTGATCGGCGCACCGATCGACGGTATCGGCGACATCGCCGCCGGCACGGCCACGCGGCCGATCCATGCCGAGGCACCCGCTTACGAGAACCTCTCGACCGAGCGTGAGATCCTGTATACCGGTATCAAGGTGATCGACCTGATCGAGCCTTACACCAAGGGCGGCAAGATCGGTCTGTTCGGCGGTGCCGGAGTAGGCAAGACCGTACTGATCCAGGAGTTGATCAACAACATTGCCAAGGGCTACGACGGTATTTCCGTTTTCGCCGGGGTAGGTGAGCGGACCCGTGAGGGTAACGACCTGCTGCGCGAGATGCTGGAAGCCGGTATCATCAATTACGGCAAAGAATTCATGCACAGCATGGAAGAGGGCGGTTGGGACCTGGACAAAGTGGACATGAAGGCGCTGGAAACCAGCAAAGCCACCTTCGTTTTCGGCCAGATGAACGAGCCCCCCGGCGCCCGCGCCCGCGTGGCCTTGTCGGGACTGACCATTGCCGAGTACTACCGTGACGGCGATATGAGCGACCCCACCGGCGGCCGCGATATCCTGTTCTTTATCGACAACATTTTCCGTTTCACGCAGGCCGGTTCGGAAGTATCCGCCCTGCTGGGCCGGATGCCTTCAGCTGTAGGTTACCAGCCCACGCTGGCCACCGAAATGGGCGTGATGCAGGAGCGCATTACCTCCACCAAGCGCGGTTCGATCACCTCCGTACAGGCCGTTTACGTGCCTGCGGATGACCTGACCGACCCCGCCCCCGCCACCACTTTCGCTCACCTGGACGCGACCACGGTACTGAACCGTAAGATCGCCGCCCAGGGCATTTACCCCGCCGTGGACCCGCTGGATTCGACCAGCAAGATCCTCGACCCCGCCATCATTGGCGACGAGCACTACACCACCGCCCAGCGGGTGAAAAACATCCTGCAGCGCTACAACGAGCTACAGGACATCATCGCCATTCTGGGCATGGAAGAACTTAGCGAGGAGGACAAACTGATCGTGTCGCGTGCGCGCCGCATCCAGCGTTTCCTCTCGCAGCCCTTCCACGTGGCCGAGCAATTTACCGGCCTCCAGGGTGTACTCGTTGACATCAAGGACACCATCAAGGGTTTCCAGATGATCCTCAACGGCGAGGTGGATCAGTACCCCGAAATGGCCTTTAACCTGGTCGGCTCGATCGAGGATGCCATTGCGAAGGGCGAGAAGATGATGGCCGAGGCCTAATCTCGGTTTAGCTTAATTTAGAAACGTCGGGGCGGGCGGAAGCCGGACTTCCGCCCGCCCTTTTTCATACCAATTACCATGCGGATCAGCGTCCTTACCCCCGATCGTCAGATTTTTGAAGGCAACATCACCTCCGTACGCCTGCCCGGCACGGACGGTCAGTTTCAGGTGCTGGAAAACCACGCCCCCATCGTGGCGGGCCTTTCCGGCGGCCGCGTGGAGCTGGTGACCGGCGCGGGCGAGTACAACTATTTTGACGAGGAATCCGAGAAGCCGGCCACGGCGTCGCAGGCGGGCAAGCGCATTGCCTTCAATATCGACGGCGGTTTTCTGGAGGTGCTGCACAACGAGGTGAGCCTGCTGGTGCGGGGGGCGCGGAATATGCGGTAGGTTTTATGGGTAGTGGAGTAATGCTGCTTGCTCTTGGCAATCGTCAGAAATAATCTGCTAAAGATTATCGTCTATTATTTGCTGTACTTCTAGCTCCGTCAGTTGAGTTAGTTTGGCTAGTAAATCGATGGTGAGTCCCTGTTGATGACCGTTAACTATCACGCTTTCTTTCTCTTCAACCCTGCCCTCAACCCTGCCCTCAACCCTGCCTTCGGCCTTACCCTCAGCTCTTCCTTCCCTATTGCTTGTTTCCTTTGCATAGCTGATGACAGCGTTTAGGTCGCGGTAATACTTTAGGCTGTCCTCATAAGAATTCAGTTCTTCACGGGAAAACTTGGCGATTTCAGCCACCTCGAACAAACGCTCGAATATGCGTTCGCTCATTATATCTGGAATCCGTTCCAGTTTGTGCAGGTTCTTAATTACGTACAACCACTTGTCAAACCTGGTCTCCAATTCGTCCAGTGACTTGGTGAATTTGGGCATTTCCAGATAGATGAACGTCAACTTATCATAAAAAACCTTGCAGGTCTCTATGTCCGTTAATTTTACGTCGTAACGGTACTTTTCATCGTCTCCCTTGTCTTCGTCGAAGACAAAATCCAGGATGGCTACGGTATAAACTGCCTTCAGTTCAAAATGCCACCCGGCCCGCCCCGCCTGTTGTTGAATGGGGAAAGTCGAGTAATATAAGGCGCGATCCTTAAAGAATTTCTGCTTCGATTTTTGCAGTTCCACGATAAATTTCTCCCCCCGCTCATTCTCGCAGTAGAGATCGAAAATTGCTTTTCTGTCTAACTCTCCCGCGCCCAGGTTTTCGTTTTTTAGGTAAGTCAAATCTGTTATCGTGCCCTCCTGCTCGTAAAGCAGTTCGTTCAGGAAATCCATCAGCAGTTCCTTATTCGGCTCTTCTCCGAACAGTTTCTTAAAACCAAAATCCGTAAAGGGATTGACGTACTTTTCCTTTAATCCGCTCATAGCTACAAAGATAGGGTATTTTTGCTCCCGTTCATGGGTTCCGTTTTCCGCTTAACTCGGGCGTGCCCCGGCCCAGGGGGCCGGGTCGGTTCCCGCCGGGGTTCGCTCCGCTCCGTGCTAACGCACCCTATCGGCCCTCTGGGCACCTCACGCGTGTACTCCGTGTCGTTGATTCGATTCGCCGACGCAAGGCCTTTGCCTCCCTTCCTATTATCAAACTACGTATTCCGTACTAATGTACTAAAATGCCCTACCCCAACCACCATTCCCATACCACCTTCAGCGACGGCAAGGCCCCGGCCGAAACTTTTATCCTCGAAGCCCTGCGCCAGGGCATGACGGCTTACGGATTCAGTGACCACTGTCCCATTCCGCACCAGGACATGAGTATGATGAAAATGGCGCAACTGCCCGAATACCTGGCCGAGATCGAGCGGCTGCGGGCAGTGTACGGCGACCGGATCGAGATTCACCGGAGTTTGGAGGTAGACTATTTGCCGGGTTTGGTGAGCGTGGACAGCCCGCACATCCGGGAAGCAGAATTGGACTATACCATCGGGGCCGTCCACTTCGTGGATTGCCTGGACGGCGACCGCCCCTGGAGTTTCCAGCAGCCCGAACCCCTTTTCCAGCGGGGGATCGACGAAATATTCGGAGGAAGTGCCCGGGCGATGGTGGAACGCTACTACGAGCTGGTACGAGAAATGGTCACCACCCACCCACCCGATATAGTGGCCCACCCGGATCGGATCAAAAAGCGTAACCTGGGCGGCCTGTACTGGAAGGAGAAAGAACCCTGGTACCGCGAGACGGTGGAAGCTACCCTGGACGATATTGCCCGCGCCGGTATTATTATGGAGGTCAATACGCGCGGTATGTACCGGGGTACGGTACAAGAACTTTATCCCAGCGCCTGGATCATGGAATCGGCCGTGGGGCGGGGAATCCCCCTCCAGATAAACTCGGATACCCACGAGGTCGAGCACGTAACGGGCGGTTTTGCGCCCACTTACGAGCTACTGGATCGCCTGGGCGTGCGTGCGGTGCATATATTTCGGGGCGGCAGGTTTGTCGAACAAGGGGTGAGGGAATTGATGCGGCGGGAGTGAACCTTGCAACCTGTACACCGGAAACACTGCCATTATTTCACCTTTTCCAGCAGCAACTCCGGCTCATTGGTGGTAATAAAATCAAAGCCCTGCTCGATCAGCCGGTCCATGTCGGCGGCTTCGTTAACCGTCCAGGCATTGAGGGCCTGCTTGTTGCGTTTGGCGGCGGCCACCCACTCGGGGTGCTCCCGGTAGACGCGAAAGTTATAATCCAGGCCGTTGATGCGATCCTTCTTTAACTCATCGGGCGTTTTCTCGCCATTCAGGTACTGCGTATCGGCGGCGGGGTCTAACTCCAGAACCCGGAGCATAATGGGGTAGCTGAAACTGATGTAGGGCACCCAAGCCCTGGCATTTAGCTCGGCCACCACGGCCACGGCCAAAGTGGCGGTGCGCACATCGCGCTCGGTACTTACTTCCGAGGGCTTGAGTTCGCAGACCAGACGGGTACCGGAATTATCCTTCATGCCGGCCACCAGGTATTCGCGTAGGGTGGGCAGTTTTTCGCCGTTAGCCAGGGGGATGGCGGTCAACTCGTCGTAGGTATGGCGGGCCACTTCCAGTCCCCCGTGCCGCTCATCGTGTACCACCAGCAAGGAATCATCGGCCGTCAGCCGCACGTCGAACTCGGTACCCGTACAGCCCAGGCGGATGGCCTCGCGCAGCGAGGCGATGGAGTTTTCCGGCAAGCTTTTCTTCTTCCACGCGCCCCGGTGGGCCACCACGATATTGTCAGCAAACGTTGGGCCGGAGGCGGAAGAAGTAGGCATGGTAGCTACTTTAGGGCTGATGCAGCCGGTAAGGACGAGCAGTAAGATCGGGAAAAAACGGTACATGAGCAATGGATTGTGGGGGAAGACAGGCCGCCGGAAACAGTACGTGAGCAGCGTCCCTTTACTTCTCCCGGAAAAACACCTGAATCGGTACTCCCGTAAAATCAAAGTGCTTGCGCAACTGATTTTCTAAGAACAGCTTATAGCTGTCCTTTACGTGGCGCGGGTGGTTGCAGAAAAACGCGAAGCAGGGGTAATGCGTCGGCAATTGCGTGATATACTTGATCTTGATCAGGCGGCCACGGTGGCTCGGCGGCTCATTGCGCTCGATCACCTGGCCCATGATCTCGTTCAACTTGCTGGTAGCGATCTTTTGCGTGCGGTTCTTGAATACCTCCAGCGCGGTTTCCACCGCCTGGAAAATGCGCTGCTTCTCGGTGGCACTAATGAATAAGACCGGCAGGTCCGTAAAGGGTGCGAAGCGATTGCGGATTTCCTCCGATGTCGCGGGCAGTGTTGGTCTCCTTGGCCACCAGGTCCCACTTATTCATCAGGATCACAATTCCCTTATTGCGCTTCTGCGCCAGGCGGAAGATGCTCAGGTCCTGAGATTCCACGCCCAGCGAGGCGTCGATCACCAGCACACACACGTCGCACTCCTCAATAGCCTTGATGGCCCGCATTACCGAATAAAACTCCAGATCCTCGTGCACTTTGGCCTTCTTGCGCATCCCGGCGGTATCCACGATGATGAACTCGTGGCCGAATTTATTATAGTGCGTATCCACGCTGTCGCGGGTCGTTCCCGCTACCTCGGTCACGATATTGCGTTCTTCACCCAGCAACGCGTTCACCAGACTCGATTTGCCTGCGTTCGGCTGACCCACGATCGCCAGGCGCGGTAGCTCGCTTTTTTCCTCCTCCTGGTCTTCCAACAATTCGGCTATGTCATCCAGCAACTCTCCCGTCCCTGATCCGGTGATGGAAGAAAGGAAGAACGTCCGGTCGAAGCCCAGGCTGTAAAATTCATTGGCCTCCAGTTGGCGCTGGTGGTTGTCCACTTTGTTCACTACCAGAAAGACCGGCTTTTTCGACTTACGTAGCATCCGCGCCACTTGTTCGTCCAGATCGGTCACGCCGGTCGTCACGTCCACCATAAAGATGATCACGCTGGATTCATCAATCGCAATTTCTACCTGCGACCGGATCGCCACCTCGAATACATCGGTCGAATCACGGACGAATCCGCCCGTGTCGATGACGTTAAAGGTCTTCCCGTTCCAAAAACTGCTGCCGTACGTCCGGTCACGCGTCACGCCGCTCACGTTGTCCACGATCGACTGCCGCTCGCCGATCAGGCGGTTAAACAGGGTGCTCTTGCCCACATTCGGGCGGCCCACGATAGCTACTATATTATGCATCGCGCAAAGGTACGGAAACTAAGGATTGAAGGCTCGACCAGGCAGAACACCCTTCGGGCAGGGGGGAAACCAGGGAATGAATGTTTTGGGTGTGCCCCGGCCTGCCGGCCGCGTCGGTCCCTTGCGGGCTTCGCTGTCGCTCGGCACTGCGTGCGCTAACGCCCCTTCAGGCACCTCACACAAAGAAGCCCCGCTTGCAAGTGATGCAAACGAGGCTTCCGGCGGGATTTTTAGCCCAGGCTAGATATTTTTTTAGCCGACCGAGATTCGGCGCGGCTCACGGGTTTCCTCTACCGGCTTCAGTACCGGCACGAAGATGTCCAGTACCCCGTTGCGGTAAGTGGCGGCGATATTTTCCTCGTCCACGCTTTCGGGCAGGGAGAAGGCGCGGCTAAAGGAATGATAATTATGCTCGCGTCGCGAAAAGCTGTCGTGGTCCCGCGTCCGGTCGGATTGGATATCGGCCTTAATGGTCAGGATATCATCGTGCACGTTGATGTGGAAATCGTCGCGCTCGTAGCCGGGGGCGGCCATTTCGATCAGGTAGCCGCTGGTGCCCTCGCGGTCTTGCTCGCTGATGTTGGCACTCGGTATGGTCAGTTCGCGGTCGTCGCGGTCCATGGTTTGCTCGCCATACAGACGGCGGCGCATTTCACCGAATGGGTCGTCAATGTGGCGGTGCCGGCTACCGGCGGGAGAGATGCCCCGAAAGGCGGTGAAGGTTCTCATTTTCTGGGTTTTTCATTCACTAATGCAGTCACCATTAAGTGACTATCTTACTCTATTTCAACGAGGGCAAACTGCCTGGTGTTCGTCCCGAAAAGGGAAATTTGGCATAATCGCCGGCAACGCAGCCGGCCTCCCGCAAGATTCGGTCCCCGATCGTTACCTTTGCCGTCCTTCCACCAAACTTCAGCTCATGGCACGCGGCAAAGCAATCCGATCCGCCCTCGTTTCCGTCTACCACAAGGACGGCCTGGCCGACATTATCCAACAGCTCGACCGCCTCGGCGTCCGGCTCATCAGCACCGGCGGTACCGAGCAGTTTATCCGCGACATGGGCGTGGCCGTCACCCCCGTGGAAGACCTGACAACCTACCCCTCCATCCTCGACGGCCGGGTCAAAACCCTGCACCCCAAAGTCCACGGCGGCATCCTGGCCCGACGCACGGAAGACCACCTCGGCCAACTGGCCAAGTACGATATCCCGGAGATCGATCTGGTGATCGTCGACCTGTACCCGTTCGAGGAAACGGTGGCCACCACGGAGGAAGAAGAACTGATCATCGAGAAGATCGACATCGGCGGCATTGCGCTGATCCGGGCGGCGGCGAAAAACTATAACGACGTGGTAATCGTGCCCAGCCAACAGGATTACGGCACGCTGCTCACCATCCTCAAAGAACACGACGGCCGGAGCACCGTGGACGAGCGCCGCGCCCTGGCCGGCCGTGCCTTCGCCTTTTCCAGCCACTACGATACGGCCATTTTTCGCTACTTCAACGAGGCCGACGAACTGCCCGCTTTCAAGGAGAGTGAAATGACGAGCCACCCGCTGCGCTATGGCGAAAACCCCCATCAGGAGGCGCGTTTTTACGGCGATCTCAGTAGCATGTTCGATCAATTGGCGGGCAAGGAACTATCCTATAATAACCTTGTCGACATCGACGCGGCAGTTAAAATGATGGGCGAATTCGCGGAGGGCGATCCCGCTTTCGTCATCCTCAAGCACACCAACGCCTGCGGCGTGGCGGTGCGGCCCACGCTGGTGGAAGCCTGGCACGCCGCGCTGGCCGCCGATAATATTTCGGCCTTCGGCGGTATCCTTATCGCCAACCGGCCCATCGACCTGGCGACGGCCGAAGAAATCAATAAGCTGTTTTACGAGGTGCTGCTCGCTCCCGCCTTCGAGGAGGACGCCTACGAGTTGCGAGCAAGAAAAAGAAGCGGGTGCTGCTGAAAGACCACCACCTGGAGCAGCGTGACAAGTCGTTCAAGAGCTTGCTCAACGGCGTCATCCGCCAGGATACCGACCGCCGGATCGAAACGGCCGAAGATTTTACGGTCGTCACCACCAAAGCCCCCACCGAGCAAGAAACGGCCGACCTGATCTTTGCCAACAAGTGTGCCAAGCACCTCAAATCCAACACTATTGCGCTGGTGCGAAATAACCAGTTGCTCGGCATGGGTTGCGGCCAGACCAGCCGCGTGGACGCGCTTAAGCAGGCCATCGACAAGGCCGGCCGCTTCGGCTTCGACCTGAAGGGGGCAGTCATGCTTCCGACGCCTTTTTCCCCTTCCCCGACTGCGTGGAAATTGCCGACCGGGCCGGTATCACCGCCGTCGTTCAGCCCGGCGGTTCTATCAAGGACCAGGATAGTATCGACTACTGTAATGCGCACGGCATGGCGATGGTGACCACGGGGGTACGGCATTTTATGCACTGATTAGATCAACCCTACTGCCGCAAAACCTCCAGCACCCGTGCCGGTTCCAATGTCAGCCCCTCGGTCGGGCCGCTGAAGTCTTTTGCCGCGATGACGGTAATGATTTCCTGCCCCTGGTAGAAGGGTAGGAGGCGGGCTTTGGCGATGAGGAGTCATGTCAGCACAACTGTAGCTACTACACGTGTAGCAGCTACATGGTGTAGTAGCTACACACGAACCAGCTACATAATGTTGCCGCTACCTTTGATTCTATTATACTTGAGCCGGCCATTCCATTAAACAACGGTAGCTCAAATGCTCCCGTTACTCGATCCCCAGGTGCAAAATCCGCCCCCCCGTCTGGTTCACCGGACCAACGCTCTTGCCGATCACGATACCGGCCTCGGGGGCATGGTAATCCGTTAGCAACTCTCCGAATACGTTACGAATAGAGGCGATCAACTGGCCTGCCTGCACCCGCTCGCGCAGTTCCACGTGCATCGTCAGCAGGCCGCCGCGATCGGTATAGATCCAGTAGGATTTTTTGCACATCACGGTTTCTTCCTGGGGCGGCACCACTTCGTCGTCCACCATGTCCAGGTGGCAGAGCACGTTGTGGATACCCTCCATACCGCTGCGGATCAGGCGGCGCTGGAACGTGTTGGGGTTACCCACCTCCAGGGTGATGGCGGGAATACCCAGCTCATTGACCGCGCCGCGCAGCGTGCCGTCGGAGGGCGGGTTGCTGACAATGATGTCGGCATTTTGCAAGATAGCCAATTCGCGGGCCACGGGATTCCCCATGTCGGCCCGCACGTAGTACGAATTTACGCGGCCGCTGCTGGCGGTGTGCAGGTCCAGCAGGTAGTCGAAGTGGCGAATCACCCGGTCCAGCAGACGGTAGGCATACACCTGGCTGACGGTGCCGTCGGCACGGCCGGGCATGATGTGGTTCAGGTCGGTACCGTCGGTAAAGCGGCGGGTGTGGCGGATGAAGGCCGGCACGTTCACCACCGGAATACCCACGATGACGCCGCGCAATTCCTCGGGTTCGATCTCGCTGAACAGCCGCTGGATGACCGAAAT
This sequence comes from Lewinellaceae bacterium, assembly GCA_963757435.1. Classification (GTDB taxonomy): domain Bacteria; phylum Bacteroidota; class Bacteroidia; order Chitinophagales; family Saprospiraceae; genus Neolewinella. Next base: position 14,389 of record CAVWSC010000028.1, read on the forward strand.
TCCGTTCAGCTCGTTGCCGTGTACGGCGGCCGTCAGGCCCAGAATCGGGCCTTCCTGCAAGCCCCGCGCCACCATGACGGGAATATTGATGGGGTTACCCAGCCCGTCGGAGGTGATGCGGAGCCAAAATTTGCGGATCGTGCCGGGAGGCGTTTCTTCCAAATTGAATTCAAGAACGTGCCGGACTTCATCCAGCGTGGTTGTCGGCTGTTGCGACATAGTTGACTATTTTTTCGATCGTTTGGGCTACCACGGGCCGTCCGCTCTGGGCCTGGGTTGGCGGAAAGCCGCCGATACTTAGGGTGTTCACCTCCGATAAAACGCGTTTGCCATCGTCATTCACCAGCGTATCGGCCCCAAAGATAAGGATGCCTTCGGCTTTTAGGGCCGGACCGATTAATTCGATCATCGCAATCTCTTCTTTGTCACCTCCGTACCCACCTATTTACCGCCCTGGGCCACGTTGCAAATCCACGACCCCTCCGGCGGCAACCGCAGGCTGGCCGCCATGATCTGGCCGTCTACTACCAGGATTCGCTTGTCGCCCTGGTCCACGTTTTTCAGGAATTTCATGGCCAGATAGCCTTCCTCCTTCACAGACTTCTCCTGGCGTTGCAAATAGGCGCGGGTGTCGTGTTTCTTTCCGTCGGCTACCAACTTGTCGCCGTCAATTTTCAGAATACCCCGGCCGCCGTAGTCCTTCAGCGGCTTGAGCACCAGCGGAAAACGAGCGGCAAAATCGAGCACCTCCTCCACCGAATGACACAGGCGGATGGGCGGGCAAATCTCCGGGAAGTTGAGCAGGTAAGCCTTACTACTGGTCCGCTCGATGCCGTCTGGGTGGTTGATAATGATCGCGCCGGCGGCCGCTTTCACCAGGTGGTTCATCCACTCCGTACTCACCGGGCGGGGCACCCGCAGGAAGATCAGGTCAAAGTTCGCCACTTCTACCCACTCGCCGCCCTCGCTAAACTGCCCGCCGGACTGCTGGTAGGTAAAATCCGGTCGTACCGGAACAGCGTAGACCCGGCTCCCTTCATTGTCATGAAAGAACGGATCGTTAACCGCATTGCCCCGGCTGGCTACCAGTAAGCGGCGGCAAGCGGGGTGGCCGGCCATTTCCGCTACCAGCGCATAAAGGGAGTTTTCGGGGCTGTGGCCCGAGTGGTCGGTCAGCACGAGGCAGGAAAAAGTGGGGAGCGTAGGTTGGATAACAGCGAAAGTTGTCGACTCCGAGTCGGAGCGGTAGTGAGGGATGGGCGGTGCAGGTCGGCGGCGGTAGTCGCGGGTTCGTCTGGGCTGTGAATATGCGAAAACACTTTGGTGGGTAGTTGTTTCATTTGAGTGCGGGAAATTGCGTGTTCCCAGGGAGTTTTGCGTGGGCGAGAATCGCGCCTGCCATGACTCTCATGCGGGCGAGAATCACACCTCCCAGCTACTTTCACGCCGCTGACGCGGGTGGAAGATACCTTGGAGGAGGATTCTCTTGATTTGCGGAACCGCTCCTCCGATGCATCATTCGCTGAGACACCTGCGCCGGTCCGATCATCTCCCCCGCGAATGTTCATCGTAGGCGTCGGTCTGCGCGGTAGCATCTCCCCCGCGAATGTTCATCTTAGGCGTCGGTCTACGGCGGTAGCATCTCCCCCGCGAATGTTCATCGTAGGC
>CAVWSC010000029.1:0-39359 GCA_963757435.1 Lewinellaceae bacterium
TCAGGCGTTGGGCGTGCCCCTTGCTGTAGCGGCTCAGGGTCGGTCCTTCGGCGCGCCTATCGGCTTCGGCCCTGCGGGCTGCTCGCCGCCGCTCGCCGCCGTCCAGGCACCTAACGCAAGGTCAACCTGGGCCGGCGGCCGAATGCCGCCTGGACGCAAGACGGCGGCCGAATGCGCCGAGACGCAAAACGGCGGCCGAATGCCGCCTAGACGCAGAACGGCGGCCGAATGCCGCCTAGACGCAAGGTATTGTGTCTCTACTTATTATTTCGTTCTATTATTTACCCGGTGCAACCTACTATCAAGCACCCCGACCTTATCAGCGTCGTCATCCTGGGCGGCATTTTGCTCCTGGCGGAAGCCTACGGTGTGGCCACCTGGCGGGGTAAGCCCAATAAGCGGAGCTTCGACCCCGACCCCACCTACCAGCGCGTTTACGAACTGGGGCGGCCGGGCATCGATGATACATCCTGCCCGATGACCTGGAGAAGATCAGTGGACTGGCCCTCGCTGGACGGACGAACTGGTGCTTTGCGTACAGGACGAGGATGGTGGAGATTTTTACGTACGCATGAGACAAGCAGGATTCGGTTCCACCAGGTGAAATTCGGCAAGGAACGGGATTACGAGAGGCGTGGCCGGATCGGGAGATACTATATACGTGCTGGAAAAGGATGGGGACATCCACTACTTCACCTACGATACGGCTCAGGAAAAAGTGGATGCGAAAAAGTGGGAGACCGCCTTCAGCTACCGCAACGATACCGAAGGTTTCTGCTATGACCCGGTACGCAACCGACTACTCATCGCGCCCAAGGAGCAGGGCCTCGATCCATCCGGCGATCCCGAGGTACGCGGTATCTACGCCTTCGACCTGGAAGACAAGGAACTGCGCCCCAATCCCGTATTCCGGGTAAACCAGAAAGAGCTGGGCGAGATCATCTACGGCAAACCGGATAGCTACCTGTTCAAGCCCTCCGCCATTGCGGTGGAACCCAAGACGGGCAACCTTTACCTGCTGGCATCCGTAGGCCGTATCCTGATCGTGCTGAACCGCGAGAATGAGATCCTGCACGTAGAATTGTTGGACAAAAAGACCTTCCGCCAGCCGGAGGGCATTGCGTTTACCGAGTCCGGAGAACTCCTGATCAGTAGCGAGGCGGACGGCCGTCATGCTATCTTAGCCCGCTATTCCGTAAATTTACCGGCCGAAGATGGTACAGCTACTACGCCCGAACCCACAAACGACAACTAATGAGTAAGGATACTGCCGAAAAGACCGTAGCGGAAGCCGTGAATACCGAACTGAGCGACGCCGCCCGCCGCTACGTGCGCGGAGTGTTTCATCAGCGGCTGGCCCCGGCCTACTTGTTTCACAATTTCAGCTACTCGACCGAAGTGGCCGAGGCCGTGGAGGAACTGAGTGACAAGTCCCCTTCCATCACGCCCGAACTGCGGGAGCAACTACTGGTGGCCGCCTACTTCCTGCCCCTCGGCTATACGGAGACCGATGATAATGCCGTAGGGCGCAGCCTGGAAATGGCTGACGCTTGGTTGAAGGAACAAGATAGTGACGAGGAAACCCGCTCCGTGGTACGTAAATTACTACAATCCGCTATCAGCAACGACCTACCACCCAAGGGTTCCGATCTGCCGGTGCGGATCTTCTTCGACGCCCGTAACAGCTGGCTGGGCCGCAAGCGTTACAGCCGCCGCGCCGAAGCACTCCTCCTCGAAAAGCAATACCGCGAAGACCGCGAGATCGACCCCGTGGAGTGGGAGGAGGAGATCGAGGACCGCATCATTACCCTCAGTTTCCAGACCTCGGCCGGTAACAAGGCCTACGAGCAGCGCCGCCGCAAGAATGCCGCCAAGCAGCATGGGGCCATTGAGAAGACCCAGACCAACGAGACCAAACGTAAGAGCGGTAAGAATTACGGGCGCGGCATCGACACGATGTACCGCACGGCCTTCCGTAACCACATCACCCTCAGCCGGATCGCGGACGGCAAGGCGAATATGATGATCAGCATCAATACGATCATCCTGTCCATCCTGATCGCGGTTTCGGGCGCGGGTCTTAGTTTCTTCGAAGACATCTTCTTCGAGAACCCGGCCTTTCTGTTGCCCATCGTTATCCTGCTGCTCAGCTCGCTCACGGCCGTCATTTTCGCCGTCTTTTCCGCTCGCCCCAAGGTAACGGAGTACCGCATCAAGAAGCGCAAACTGCTTGAGGGCAAGGAGGCCAGCCTCCTCTACTTCGGCAACTTCCTCAGATTGGAGAAGATCGACTTCGTACGCTACATGGCCGATATCAAGGAAGACATGGACGCCCTCTACGACGACCTCTCCCGCGACCTCTACGACCTGGGGGCGGTACTGCACCGAAAGTACCTGCTGCTGACCATCAGTTACAATACTTTCGTGGGCGGCCTGTTTTTGAGCGTGGTAACGTTTATGGTGGTGTATCTGTTTAATTTGCTTTAGCGGGGGGATGGTGGTCCTCTTTATTCAGCGGTTCTTGTAATTATAACGCTCTAAGCGTGAGGCACCTGGAGGGGCGTTAGCGCACGCAGTGCCGAGCGACAGCGAAGCCCGCAAGACGCCGACCCCGGCCCGTTAGGGACGGGGGCACGCCCACCAAAGTATCCATAACCAAACAGCCCCGCACCGACGCTAACGCGCCGGTGCGGGGCTGTTTCATGCCACTATCTAGAACGGACTATTTGCGGCACTTGCCCCCGCCGATAAGATGTTAACGATCACATTATTCAACCGTTTCGGCCGGTGTTAGTCAATTAGATTATACAATGCATCCAATTGCGGCGTGAGGATGATTTCCGTGCGGCGGTTACGGGCTTTGCCGGCGGTGGAGGTATTTTCCGCGACGGGGAAGAATTCGCCCCGACCGGCGGCGGTCACGCGCTTGGGATCCACGCCGTTGGTGGTAAGCTCTTTGACCACGGTGGTAGCGCGGCCTACGCTGAGATCCCAGTTGAGGGCGGCGTCGCCGTCAGAATCGGTGTGGCCCTCGACGGTAATGTTAATCTGCTGGTTGGTTTTGAGGGCACCGGCCAGTTTAGAGAGTGCGTTTTTACCCTGCGCATTGAGGGTCTTGCTACCGCTGGGGAAGAGCAGGTTCTGACTGAGACTGACGTAGATGCGGCCGTTGCGCTCTTCGACGGTCAGGTCGGCGGCGGAGAAACCCCGTAGGGCGGCATCTACTTGTGACTTGATAGCCTTGAGGCGGGCATCTTTCTCATTGATGGCGGCGGTCAGTTCGGCTACCCGTTCTTCACGGACCTTTAGTTCGCGTTCCAGGTCGGCGAGACGTTGCTGGTTGGTCTGGAGTTCGCGTTCGCGGCGGGAGAGTTCTTCCTGCTGGGCGGCGACGCGGGTGGTCAGCTCCTGGTTGGTGCCGCCGGCTACCTGGAGTTGGCGGGAGTTTTCGGCCAGTAGGCGATCGTAGCGGTCGAGCAGGTCGCGGTTGGTGCGGTCCAGTTCGGTATAACGTTGGCGGGAGGTAGCTAGGTCGTCGAGGGTTTGCCGGCGCTCGGCATTGAGGGTAGTGAGCTGTTGCTGGACATCGGTAAGGCCTGCCTTAGTGGTCTTGAGGTCTTCGGTTGCCTGACGGTATTCCTCGGCAAGACGGCGGTTACTCATTTGCAGGTCTTCAAACTTGCGGGTGGGGACACAGCTGGTGAGGATGAAAAAGAGGGCGAAAACGAGCAGGGTAAAACGCATGGGTTAGGATAGATTGAGAGTAGTGTGATTAAGAGGAGCGACTAAGAGCGTGTCTAAATGATACGGAACCGGAAAAGTGGTAACCTGAATCGACATTATGCGGCCTAGCGCTGCGGAGTGGTGGTGCCCACTGGAAAGACGGTTTGATTTAACGGAACATTTTCGTGGGCACCAGCCCGGAGGGCCGAGCGAATAGCGAGCCGCGAAGCACAGCGGCCGGGCCGGAGAAGAGAAACGGAGCCGGACCGGCAGGCCCCGAAAGAACTCGCCTCTAACGCTAAACTATGAGAATTTAATACATGACCGTTACGCATATTCCGTGCGCACCGCGATTCGACCTTCGGCTACATCCACAACCAGAAAGCCGGGCGGGCGTTCGATCTCACTAAATTCACTGTGATCGGGATGCACAAAAAAACTGGTGGGCGGACAGAGCTGTAGCCGCACGCGGCCGAGGTTGAAACTGCCCTTGCAGTGGTAATGACCGGAGAAGATGAGGGGCGGTCGATCGAGGCGATCCATGAGTCTAGCAAACCTTTCGATCTGCTGAAAGGGATGCTTACGGTCCATGAATGGGCGGCCCAGCAGGTAGGGCGGATGGTGAATGAAGAGCAGTTGCGGGGTGTCACGCTCCAGTTCCGCGCCGAACCACTCCCACTGTTTTTCAGACAGGCGGGCAGCGGAACTATCCAGCACGATGGCCCCTACCCCACCCGGAAGATCGGCACGATAATAATGGCCGTCGGCGGGTAAAATGATGGGCAGGTCCGGTCCGAGACCCGCGGCCAGATCGGCCGGATTGTCGTGGTTACCGGCCAAAAAATGTAGGGGAATGGCGGTGCGCCGGCGAATAGTGGACAGGATGGTGCACACATCCTGCGACCGTGGCTCACCGAAAGAATAATCCCCTCCCATAACCAAGGCGTCCGGCTGGGTGACCAGCGCCGCTTCGAGGGCTGCGGTAAACCGGGCCGGGGTATCCAGGCCCGCCGTATTAGTAGGCGTATCGCCCAAGTGGGGATCGCTGAGCATGACGAATCGCATACCCCAAAAAGCGAGAAAACGGTTGTTTGTTGTACGGAACGGTAGCTATTTATCCATAAATGGAAAAACGGGCGACTACCCATGCGGGTAGCCGCCCGTTCTTGGACGATTTGGATAGCAGCTTAGACCCGGCCGCGTCCAGTTACCAAACGGTAAATGAACAGCAACAGCACGGCACCGCCGATGGCGATGAGCAGCGAGGGCAAGTTAAATCCACTTACAGCACCGATTCCGAGTACGTTGACGCCGATCCAGCCACCGAGTATAGCACCGACGATGCCGATGATGATGGTGACGATCCAACCACCGGGATCGTTACCGGGCATGATCCATTTTGCGATAGCGCCCGCGATGAGGCCAAAGATAATCCAGACTAACCAATTCATAGTGTGAGAGTTAAGTTTGAGTAAAGGGGAAATCCCTGTCCCTAATTGTCCGGTGTCGGCAGTTGATCGCTGACGTCTACCTGACAATCTTTCTCTCCCTAAGATATATTATGGCTTAGATGTTCGGTTCCGCTACTTTTGTGACGGGCGCGATTATTTGAGCAGGATCCGGCTGATGACCACTTTCTGGATTTCACTGGTACCCTCGCCGATGGTGCAAAGCTTGGCGTCGCGGTAGAATTTCTCTACGGGGTACTCCTTAATATAGCCGTAGCCGCCGAATACCTGTACGGCCTCGTTGGCGATCCAGACGGACGCCTCGCTGGCATAGTACTTGGCCATAGCCCCTTCCTTGGTCACTTTCTCGCCGGCATCCTTAAGGCGACCGGCGTTGCGGGTCAGGAGTTCGGCGGCTTCAAGTTTAGTAGCCATATCGGCTAACTTGAAGGCGATCGATTGGAAGTGGCTGATGGGCTTGCCGAATTGCTCCCGCTCTTTGGAGTAAGCCAGCGCGGCCAGGTAAGCCCCGCGCCCGATGCCGATACTGAGGGCGGCGATACTGATGCGGCCACCGTCCAGGATCTTGAGTGACTGGACGAATCCCTCGCCCACCTCGCCCAGGATATTAGCGGCGGGGACGCGGCAATCCTCGAAAATCATCTCGGCCGTCTCGCTGGCGCGCATGCCGAGTTTGTCTTCCTTCTTGCCACCCCGGAAACCGGGGGTACCGCGCTCGACGACGAAGGCGGTCATACCGTGGCTGTCCAGTAGCTCGCCGGTGCGGACGATCACCACGCATACGTCGCCGGTAGCACCGTGCGTAATAAAGTTCTTGGTGCCATTGAGGATGTAATCGTCGCCGTCCTTAACCGCTACGGTACGCATCCGGCCGGCATCGCTGCCGGTATTGGGTTCGGTGAGGCCCCAGGCACCCACCCATTCGCCGGAGGCAAGGCGGGGCAGCCATTTCTGCTTCTGTTCCTCGGTACCGAAGGTGAGGATGTGGTTGGTGCAAAGTGAGTTGTGCGCAGCAACGGACAGTCCGACTGCGCCGCAGACCTGGGCGATCTCGTCGATGACCGTAATGTACTCCGCGTAGCCGAGTCCGGCACCGCCGTACTCGTGGGGGACCAGTATGCCGAGGAAACCCTGCTCGCCGAGCGCGGTGAACACCTCGCGGGGAAGTTGCTGGGCCTCGTCCCATTCCATCACGTGGGGACGAATGTGGGTCTCCGCGAAATCGCGGGCCGACTCCTGGATGAGTTGGATTTCTTCTTGCTTATCGGTGGCGAATGCGACCATGGGGACGGTTGATTTTATTGGTTGGTTAGGGCGGGGATTTCGGCTCGCGGGGAAAGTAATTTCCGCCGCGGGTGGTGATCCGAGATAGCTCTCCGCAACTTCAGTAAGTTAAGGTAGGGAAACTTTTCGGCAAAGGCAGTCAGAGTTCTTACCCCCTGCGAAATTATTTTCGGCCGTGATTGTTCACCTTCTGTCCGTGCTTAATTCGGAACGGCCGCGCAGCGGACGGAATTCCCTGCCGCGGCCGCAAATTGTACCGTATAAAACGTAGGTTTAAGAAGCATTACCCAAAGAATTATGTTCTGAATATGATCCGTTAAGTGTGTAAATTACAAATTAAATTCTGAAGCAAGCTGGTTTCAGGGAAACTAGTGGCTTACCTTTGTGGTTACTAAGGCAAGTGGAATGAGAGAATTTTCCGGCCACTGACTTCTGATTAATCCCGCTCTACATGACTTCCAAATTACTCACCATTGCCCTCCTTATTGTAGGCACCCTGATCGGTCCCCTCTCCGCGCAGTCGATCTTCGACCGCATAAGTACAACCGACCCTGACGGCATCCGCGAGATTATCCTGCGCTTGCCCCTGGACAGCATCCTGACCAAGACCAACAACTCCCAGCCGGCCGAAATCGAGTACGCGCTGGGTGACGACACGAACCCCGCTTTCGAGCGGCGGTCCCTCCAAGTGGATGTGCGCGGCAAATTTCGCCGCCGCATCTGCTCTTTTCCTCCTTTAAAACTTAATTTTTCCAAGAAAGACCTGGTCGCCTCGGGTCTTACCAAGCACGATAAACTCAAGTTGGTTACGCACTGCCTGGACGAAGGTGGCGAGAACCTGCTATTACGTGAATTTTTGGCTTACCGCCTGTATAACCAACTCACGTCCCGGAGCTACCGCGTGCAGTTAGTGCGCGTCACCTACGAGGATACGAACGGTGGTGCTCCCATATCCCAAATCGGTTTCCTGATCGAGGATACCGATGAGATGGCCGAGCGCATCGGCGGCGAGGAATTGGAGAATCTACTTAGTGTCGCTCCCGACCGGCTGGATGCCGATGCTTCCACGCTGCATTCCTTGTTCCAGTTTGCGATCAGTAACACGGATTACAGCTTGGAACTGGCCCGTAACCTGAAGTTGGTGCAATTGCGCGGCGGCAAGCTGGTACCCGTGGGTTATGATTTTGATTTTTCGGCTTTCGTAAATGCGCCTTATGCCGTTCCCGCGGCCGAATTAGGGCAACTGGCTATCGGTCAGCGGGTGTACCTGGGTTATTACGTGGAGGACGACACCTTCATGGCCGCCGTGGAGCGTATGCTGGACGAGCGGAAAAATTTGACGAGGATGATCCGTAAATTCCGTCCCCTCCCTTACGAACAACGAGATGAACTGGTGCTTTTCCTGGACCGCTTTTACTTTGAACTGAATACTTTCCTGCGACGCACGGATAACAATTACTACGTGCAGTTGCGGAACAGGTATACGAGTAATGTACCCGTAGCGGGGAAGGCGGTTAATTATGGGGTGGGCCGGTAGGTGTGAGAAGTATGAGTGGCAGATGTAATCTATAGCTTACGAGGGCACGGTCCGCTACACGATGTCCGCCAGAAATACGGCGAAGAAAAGCAACCAGTAAATTAGGTAAGCCCGGGGACGGGCCGGAAGCCGACTGGTGAGTGGAGCGGCAAAAAACCGCAGGCAGAGCAGGGCTAAAAGGTAGGCGACGAGCGACCAGCTGATGTCCGCCCAGTCGAACGTGCCGTCGGACCAACCGAGGTACTGAACGACTTCCATGAGAAGGACGAAGGTGATGGCGAGGGGCCGGTAGGATAGGCGGCGGTTGGCCGGAATACGCACAAAGAGGCGGTGCCCCAGCAGCGTAAGGCTCCAAGTCCAGAGGGCGGAGGGAAGGTTATAGATGAGGCAGCCGGGGAGGGGAAAATGGCTTTGCGCGTAGGTGCGCATGGCACCGAAAGGCGGGCCGAAAACGGCGGCCAGCAGCACGTTGAGCGCGGTAGCGTCCAGCCGATAAAGGGCCGCGATGATGACGCAGAGGACGAGGGGAAACGCGATGAGGAGCCGGTGGTGCCGCATGGTGGGGTGAGCCGGCAAAGGTAGTGCGTGCGGCGGGGGTTCGGGTCAGCGGTTGGACATAATCTTTGCCGCGCTACTGGGCTACTTCGACGGGAAGTATCTCGCGCAGCACGCTGAGGACTCGCTCCATTTCTTCGAGCGTATTCTGGTGGCCGAAGCTGAAGCGGACGGTCTTGTGCAGGCTGCCGGGGCGAAGCTGGGCCACGACGTGCGAGCCGACGTCGATGCCGGAGCTGCAGGCCGAGCCGCCGCTGGCGGCGATGCCCTTCATGTCGAGGCTGAGCAGGAGCAGATCGGCGCGATCGGAGGGCGGGAAGGCGACGCTGAGCACCTTGAAGTGACCGCCCGCGGTATCGCCGTTAAATTCCACGTCGGGGAAGTGTTCGCGCAGGCCGGCGATGAAATGCTCGCGTAGTTGGCGGATGTGGACGGCCGTACGGTCCATGCGCTCCTGGGCAAGTTGCAGGGCGGTGGCGAGGCCCACGATACCGTAGAGGTTTTCGGTGCCGCCGCGCATGTTGCGTTCCTGCGCGCCGCCGTCGAGGTAGGGTTTGATGATGTTGTCGCCGTTGACGTAGAGGAAACCGACACCCTTGGGACCGTTGAATTTGTGGGCCGAACCGGACAGGAAGCTGACGGGCGTGGCGTCCAGGTCAATGGGATAGTAGCCGATGGTTTGCACCGTGTCGCAGTGAAAATAGGCACCGTTTTCGCTGACAGATGGCGGCCGTGCGTTCCAGGTCCAGCAGGGTGCCCACCTCGTTGTTGGCGTGCATCAGGCTAACCAGCGTCTTGCCCGCGCGGGCGGGGTCGGTTTGCAAAATTCGCTCCAGTTCCTCGTACTTCACCCGCCCCAGTTTGTCCAGCGGCACGTGTACGATGTCGGCCGCGCCGGCGGCGGCGATGGTATCGAGGCTATGCAGTACGCAGTGGTGTTCGATGGGCGAACTGACGATACGGGTGACGCCCAGGTCGCGGACCGCATTCTTAAGGGCCATGTTGTTGGCCTCGGTGCCGCCGGAGGTAAAGAATATCTCCCCGATGGAGCAGTTGAGGTGCTGGGCCACCGTTTTACGGGCCGCCTCGATGGCGGCGCGGGCGCGTCGCCCCTCGGCGTGGATGCTGGACGGATTGCCATAGTTATCGGCCAGGGCTTCGGTCATGGCCGCCAGCACGGCTGGGTCGAGGGGGGTGGTGGCGGAATTATCAAGGAAGATTCGTTGCATGGCGGTGGCTGGGGCCGGATAATGGCAAGTGGTAGTAGTGGGTTAGCTTTGCACCCCGGTCGGGCGTAACCCAACGGCCGGTGGTGGGCGGCTGTTGAAAACGCGTACTTTCCCGGTCCGGTCGGTCGTTTGCTCTTAGCCTTCCCTCCGGAGAATTGCTGGGGTACTAAAGTGCAAAAATACGAAAAGCCCCGGCCTTTCCTTGCTAATTGGCGGTAAATCACCCCCCTACAATCCCTTATTGCGTGCGTCTACTCTATTTCATACTCGGTTTTACCTTTTTTCTTTCTCCCCTCGCCGCTCAGCCCGAAGTCCTGAACGGCACCTGGCGCGGTACCCTCACGCAGGACGACGGCGGCTTCGCCCCCTCCTTCGATTTCGGTCTGGTGCTAGAGGCAAAAAAGGGGTTTATCGACGGCTATTCCTTCGTCTCCGTTGACGATATCGGCGGCGAGATGGACCTCATCGCCTACTGGAACGATGCCACCCAAAGCATCGACGTGCGCGAGGAGAAGATCCGCAAAAGCGTCAAACCTACTTCGCTGGAGTGGTGCTACAAAAAAATGCGCCTGCGCCTTACTTACACCGGCAACGGAAAGTTTATGCTGGAAGGCCCCTGGGAAGGCGTCTCGGCGGCTGGAGTATGTATTCCGGGTTACGTGCGGTTGTATAAATCGGTGCCAAGAGCTTAGCGGCGTAGCCGCTAAGGGGGCCTTCGGCCGTATATTTGTAGGCGGCGTTGCCGTTGTATTTTAGTAGTTTAGATTAAGACCTACCCCCTACCACTGCACCCGGTAACTCAACACCGGAATCAACCCTAACTGGTAGCGCGGCTCAATCCGCCTAGTCAGCCGATCCCAATAGAAAAAGGAGATATTATCTCGGTTGGTCACGTTCTGAATATCCAGGGAAAGCGTGGTGTTGCGCTTCGGCCGGTCGGAGCGGAGGTAGAGACGCAGGTCGGTACGGAAGTAGGTGCCGGGTCCGACCGAAATACTTTCTTCGTAAACGTAACCGTAAATCGAATAACCCGCCTCACGGCTATCCGGGCTGATCGACTGAGTGTTCTGACCGTTTGTATGCAGGGCCGCCGCCGCGCTGACGCCCCAGGTGCGGGTGCGATCTCCTTTGGGAGTTCTTTCCCATTCTTTGCCCACCGTCAGGTTTTGGGTATATACGCGGTCGTAGCGGCTAAGGGCGTCGAATGTTCCTCCATTATCATGGAAGGCACGAAAATCAGCAAACACGAAGCTACCGGTCAGCAAGTAAAACCAGCCTCTTTCGGTCGGTGATCCGCTCAGGGAGTATTCGATACCCAGCCGGCGGCTGAAATCCAGTTGGCGGTCGAAGAGCAGTCCCCGCTCGAACCCGGCATAATCGGAAGCTAGCGTAATGGTGCCGCCCGAATCACCCGGCAGGGTCAGGCCGTAATCATCCCGCGTAATCTGATAAAACGGCGTGACCGTAAAATCGGCGATCGGCGCAAACCGGTGGTTGATCCGCAGCTCCGCCCGGTCGGTGACCGGAATTTTGTCCGTGAGCGTTCCCGGCATGAGGCGGCTGAGGGCAAAGGAATTGAGTTGCGTCAGCCGCTCGGCGGAAACGGTCACGGAGGTCGCATCACTGAAGCGGTAGCCCAGCCGCAGGCGCGGCTCGGGCACGGTTTCGCTGATGCCCGGTTCACCGCCGTAAACACTCAGGCGCAGGCCGGCTTCCAGGTTCCAGTGGCGGCCCCGCAGGCGGTAGGACAGCGAGGGGGAAAGGACGGAGGCGGTGTAATCGCTTACAAAGTTGCCAAAATCGAACGGGGTCGTATCGTCCCGCAGTCGCTCCTGCTCGAACAAGCGGTTTCGTTCCAGCAGGTATTCCAGACCAAGTTCCAGTTCGCCGCTACCTGGCAACGTATAGGTCAGGCGCAGGGGAACATTAAAACGGCTGTAATCAACACTATGTAATGCCAATATTGGATTGGGCAGCGTATCTGAATCGAGTTGATTACGACTAGCATCAGTCTTACTATATCCAACTACCGCCCGTAGCCGCAATTTTTTTGATAAGCGTAGGTCCAGTTCCGATCCATATATAGTTAAGCCAGACCTGAAGTTGATCCAACTCGCATCCTTATCATCCAGTATTTCTGCCCGCGGCCGGGGTCTTGCAGAGTTATCACTTACTCCCGCTACCCCGAAGAAACTTATCCGGTTTTGCTTCTCCTTGCCAAACGGCACGTTCACATGGGTATTCACATCCACGAACCGAATGGATTCTCCATTAAAATCAACCCTGAACACATCCGTTAGTAAGCCGGTAAAACTGTAGCGGGCATTAATTAAGAAAGTGGCCGTCTTGGGTCTATTCAGTGTTCCCTCGCCCGTAGCTTCCAGGCCGATCAAACTGGTCTGAATACCCCCGTGAAATCCATCCGTTCGCCCCGGCCGCATCCGCATATCCAGCAGGCCGCCCTGCACGTTACCGTAGTGGGCCGGCAGGCCGCCGGTATACAGCACGCTGTTGTCCAGCACCTGGGCACTCACCGCGTTCACGCCGCCGGCGGTGTAGGTGGGCAGATCACTGGCCGTGCCCGCATTAGATGTATGACTGGGGTTTACGATTTGCAATCCGTTCAGCCGCCAGGCATTGCTACTCGGCGCATTTCCGCGCACGGAATAGGCATTGCCCTGGTCGTTCGTCCCCCGCACGCCCGCCAGGCGGGCCGCCAGGCGTCCAGGGTCGTCAAAGGCCACCGGGTAACGGCGCACTTCTTCCAGCGTGATCACCCGCGCCAGCGGGTTCAGGGCGGCCTCCGGCACGCGCGGCGCACTCACTCGCACGGGCGGCAGGTCGGCGGCGGTGGGGTCCATCTCCAGGTCTCACCGTCAGGGGCGCGGCCGAGCGCAGCAGCAGGTCCGGTAGCGTCAGCGGCGCGTAACCGATCAGCCGAATCTGTACGGTATAGCGGCCGGGGGTCAGGCTATCCAGCCGAAAGCGGCCCGCCGCGTCGGTCAGGGCATTCGCGCCGCCGGTTGCGGTCACCACGGTCGCGCCTTCCAGGGGCAATCCGGTAGCCGAGCTGCGCAGGCTGCCCGTCAGGGCGGCGGTCTGCGCGCTCAGGGCGGTAATGAAAAGGCTAATAAACAGGAGTAAGGTGAGGCGCATGAAACAGGGTTTGAGCGTGTCAAAATTTTTAAGAACTGAGAATCAATGATTTGAGGTTCTGGCTAATAAAAAATTGCGCGCATAGCGGGTTACGTAAGTCATTTTTTATGACGCAGGTTCTCAAATGCTTGGTTCTCAGGAAGTAAAAATTTAGACACGCTCTTAGTGTAAAGATAACTACTGGACCTCAACGGCGGCCGCTTGCGTTGGCGGGTGGGGTGGGTGCTTTTTAACGGGTGGGAGGTGTGTTCCTATGCGCGTGTTTCGTGGTTCCCCACCCGCGCCTACGGCTCCTGCCTCCCCAGAGGGGAAACTACGTAACATGCCTAACGAAGCCTCCCCTCTGGGGAGGTCGGACCGTTAGGTCCGGGTGGGGGCGTGTACGCGTAGGCTAAACTCCGAGGAGCTTGCGACGATCACCGCAGGTAATCAAAAAATCAAAAATACCGACGCGCAGCGTCCTACCAAAATACGCACCAAAGCCGCCCACTTCCCTATCTTCGCGCCCTCAAAACCAAGCTCCATGTCCGTACACACCACCGACGCCAAGCGCATCACCACTCACATTTTACAGGCCATGAAGGCCAAGGGAGAGAAAATTGCCATGCTCACGGCCTACGATTACAGCATGGCCCGCATCCTCGATGCGGCCGGCGTGGACGTGCTGCTCGTCGGCGACTCGGCCAGCAACGTCATGGCCGGCCACGAGACCACGCTGCCCATCACGCTCGACCAGATGATCTACCACGCCTCCTCCGTCGTGCGGGCCGTCAGCCGCGCACTGGTCATCGTCGATCTGCCCTTCGGCTGCTACCAGGGCAACAGCAAACTGGCCCTCGAATCCACCATCCGCATCATGAAAGAAACGGGTGCCCACGGCGTCAAACTGGAGGGCGGCGCCGAGATCAAAGACAGCATCAAGCGCATCCTCTCGGCGGGCGTCCCCGTCATGGGCCACCTCGGCCTCACGCCGCAGTCCATCTACAAATTCGGCACCTACACCGTCCGCGCCAAACACAAGGACGAGGCCGACAAGCTGCGCAGCGACGCCCTGTTGCTCCAGAAAATGGGCTGTTTCGCCATCGTGCTGGAGAAAATTCCCGCCCACCTCACCAGGGAAGTTTCCGAGTCGCTCGTCATCCCCACCATCGGCATCGGGGGCGGCAAACACGCCGACGGCCAGGTCCTCGTCACCCACGACATGGTGGGCATCACCAAAGATTTCCAGCCCCGCTTCCTGCGCCGTTACCTCGAACTGTTCGAGCTGATGCAACAGGCCACCGAAGCCTACATCAACGACGTCAAAACCGGCGATTTCCCCAACGAGCAGGAGCAGTATTGAATCGGTCCGGGCAGTAGTACAGCAAGTAGTTAGAGGGTGATTTTTTGGGCGTGTCCCCGGCCATGCCGGGGCCGGTCCCTTGCGGGCTTCGCTGTTCGCTCGGTGCTACCGCACTAAACCCTCCAGGCACCTCACGCATGCAACGATGAGGTTCGCGGGGTTACGGGGCCTTCTGCCCGACCCGCTAACGTTACCCTACCAACTACTGTAATTCGATAGCCAACCCTGATTCCTTGGATGGGGCAATGATTTTTTTAATGATTTCCGGATTTCACTGGGTGCAAGTGGAAATAATTTCGTCTTTCAGATGAATCAGCTCGGCGGGTTTGATGCATGCCGTCCAATCTATTGAGGCAATAGCGCAGTACTTTTTAGCTGGTGAGGCAAACTGACCCCGCCCCACCGCATGAGGCACCTGGAGGGGGCCGCCGCAGGAAGGCCGTGCGCAGCACCGAGCGAACAGCGAAGCCCGCAAGACGCCGACCCCGCTCCCGGTAGGGGCGGGGACATGCCCGAAAGACAAACGATCAATCCTTAGTCAACCGCAGACTGAAGGCCAGGAAAACCCACCCGGCGATGAAGGCCAGACCGCCCAACGGCGTGATGGGACCGAGCACGGCGGCGGGCAAATGAACGTATTGCTCTAGCGCGAGTAAGTAAAGTGAGCAGGAGAACAGGCCGATGCCGACCACGAACGACCAACCGGCGCGGACGAGGTTTTTGCGCCGCAGGTTGCCGCGCTGAAGGAGGATGCCGACCGCAAGGAGGGCAAAAACGTGGTAAAATTGGTAGCGGACGCCCGTCTCGAAGGTGACGAGCAGGGCCGGATCGAGCAGGCGGCGAAGGCCGTGGGCGGCGAAGGCACCCAGCCCTACGCTGAGGGCACCGAGCAGGGCGGCGATGCGGATAAAGGTTGCGGCCATTTTAGCGGGCAAAGTACGGCGGCCGGACGTATTTTGCGCCACACCTGAACCATGCGATCCATAATATGACCCATCCCGGAACTTGTCTTTGCCTGCTTTTAACCGTTCTACTCTGGGCGGCTTGCCAATCACCCCCGGCCGATCCGTGGACGGTGCTGCCCGACCGGACGCCCCTGGCCCTCTACCTGGCGGCCGACCGCGACTCGGTGCCACTGAGCGGTTACGAACCCTTTGATACGGAGGTGACGCGGCTGCTGATCGTGGGCCGATTACTGGGGGGCGGGGAGGCGGCCCTGGCGGTGGGTTACCGTAACGCGGCGGGGCAGCCGGGGGCGGGCCTGGCCCTGGCGTGGGAGGGCACGGAAAACGATCTGGCCCGCCGCGCGGAGCAACGCACGGAGGGCGAGACGGCCCCGATCTTTCGCCTGCCCACGGAGACGGAAGCAGTCTGGGCCGCCACCCGCGACGGTTGGCTACTGCTGGGAGCCGATGCCCTGCCCGTGGAGCAATTGCTGCGTACATTGGCGGCGGGCGGTGCGCCCGCTAACCCGAAGTCCGGGCCGCACGGCCTGGGCCTATGATGCGCAAGCCTGGCAAACGAGTTTTACGGCCCCGGCCGGCCGGGGCGTGGCGGCGGGGCTGAACCTGCCGGGATTGCGATTCGGGGTATTTCCCATTGAAAATGCGATGAATCAGCCCGGCCAGGTGTCGTTCCTGCCGCCGCTGACGATGCGGGCGGATACGCTGAACCTGCGGCGAGTGCTGGCAGCCGTGCCGGCGGGCGTAACGGCCTTTAGCGTGGGGGCTTTTGACTGGTCGGAAATTATTGGGGCACCCGACTGGTTCGGGCGTGATCTGCGGCCGTTGCTGGCAAATGAGGCGGCCCTGTGCGAGGAAAGCGGCGGGGAAAAGCGACTGATCTTCGTGGTGAGCGATTCCGCAAAGTTGGCCGGATTACTGGCCGCCCGGACACCCGCCGGTGCCGGCCTGCCCCTCTACCGCCTGCCCGCCGGGGGGCTGGCCGACCTGCTGGGAACTGCCGCAACCGATAGCATCTACCTGCGGCCGGACACCGACGGGACCCTGACCCTGCACCCCCGCCCGGCCGTATTGACCGATGAATTATTCGGCTACCCGCGCTGGCTGACCGTGCCCCGCAACCGGCAGATGCTGGGGGAGATTGCCGGGCGGGATCGCTCCGTACTAGCCTACCGGGAAAGTGTTTCCGTTGCCGGAACCCCGGAGGCCGTATTGTATACCGGCATGCCGGAGGGGCGAGGGAGGGCCGCGCTCACGGCCCACCGGTTCCCGTTGTCGGCGGCGGCCGCCGCCGCTGATCCCGCGCAGGCGCATACGGAAGAGTTTGTGCTACCGGCGGGCGTGCTACGGCTTTGGTGCCCCGGCGGTGAACCGCCCTTTTATGCGCAGGACGAAAACCTGGTGCTCTACCAACTAAGTGCGACGGGGGAACGTCTGTGGGAATATCCCGTGCTGGATACCGTCGTTTCGGACGTTTTTCAAGCCGGCCGGGGGCGCACCGCACGGCTTTATTTTCATACCGACCGCGCCGTTCACCTGCTGGATGCCAACCTGGGTACCGTTATCACCGCCCCCTTCGACGACGGTAGCCGGCTGGACGCGCCCGGCCGGCTGTGTACCTTCGCCGGCGCGGGCCAGGCCCTCTACCTGGTGGGTGACGAGACGGGTGCCCTGCGGGGATTCGACTTTAACGGCCAACCGGCCGCCGGGTGGGATCCGGGTCCGGCAACCGGCCGACTAGCGGACGCGCCCGTACACCTGGCTACCGACACGGCGGACTACATTTTCGTACCCGACCGCTCGGGCGGCATTACGGCCTTCAATCGCAGCGGCAGCATCCGCTGGCAGCGGGCCGGGGCGGCGGCCGACCGGCTCCGCTACCTGGGCGTCCAGGGGCGGAGCAGCCCGCAAGCCCCCCGGCTGGCGGGGCTGACCACTGACGGTCGGGTGCGCATCTTCACCCTCACGGGCGAGACCTTCGGCCTGCCCTGCCCGCCGGATACCAGTAGGCCCAGGGTACCCGCTACCGCTTTCGCTTTTCTGGACCTCACGGGTGACGAACGCTTCGACTACCTGGTGGCAAACGACCGCGCGGCGGCCTGCTACGCCTACGGTCCCGAGAAATTCGGTCTGGCCTGGAGCCGTCCCCGCGCCGCAACGGAACCCACGGCCTTTTTCACCGTCCCCGGCACCCGCCGCTTCGGTCGGATCGACCGGCAGCGGGGGGTGTTTTACCTCTATTCCGTAACCAATGACCGCAGCGAGGAACGCTCCGGCAAACTGGTACCAATCAAAGTCGGCGATCAACTTGTCACGGCCTACGGGGAGCGGATTATTCGTTATGCGTTGGAGGAAGTAACGGAGCGTAGGCTACTACTTCTCCCCCACCCTCTTCTCACTCAGCGTCTCCGCCTTATCCAACAAACCCAGCATCTCCGCGCGGTAGCCGTGCGGGTCCAGGCCCTGGGCCGATACGGCCAGGGTGCGGCAAGTCGGGTAGGTGGCCGTGCCCAAATGGGCACTGCCGCGCAGTAGCATCCCGAATTCCGCAACGGCGGCGGCCCACCGCAAGTTAGTGCTCGCCTGCCCCAACTCGTTGACCTGGGTGGTGACCGGAAAAGTTAGCAAGCTACTCTTGTTTCCCTCCACCGGCTTGTAGCGGAGGCGAAGCTCACACCAGCCCGCCGTGGGGAGGTCGAGGGAGGATTGCTCTTTTTCGGAGGCGCGGAGTTGGCGGTTGTTCGCCTCGGCCAAGGCAGTGGAGCGACTGTCGGCCGGGGCCAGTTCATAGAGGGCAACTACGGTGTGGCCCGCTCCCGAGATCGCCCGCATCCTTTGTATCGTCCTCGAAATCTTCGTTGGCGAGGAGGCGGTTCTCGTAGCCGATCAGGCGGTAGGCACCGACGATGCGGGGATTGAAGTAGACCTGGATCTTGACATCCTTGGCGGCGGTGTAGAGGGTGCCGCCCATTTCGGAGACGAGTACTTTCTTGGCCTCTTCCAGCCGGTCGATGTAGGCGTGGTTTCCGTTGCCACGATCGGCTAGTTCCTGCATGGTGCCATCCTGGAGATTACCGCGCCCGAAACCCAGTACGGACAGGTAGATGCCGCTCTCCCGTTCTTTTTCAATCAGCTTGACTAATTCTTCCTGAGAACTGACGCCTACGTTGAAATCACCGTCGGTAGCGAGGATGATCCGGTTATTACCGCCGGTAATGAACTGCTCGCGGGCCGTTTTGTAGGCCAATTGAATACCCGCTCCCCCGGCCGTAAAACCTCCCGAATGGAGGCGATCCAGTGCCTGGCGAATTTTGGCTTTGTCGGAACCCGAAGTCGGAGGCAGCACCAGGCCCGCCGCCCCGGCGTAAGTGACGATGGACACGCGGTCTGCCGCCCCCAGGTTGTCGATCAGGAGTTTAAAGCTTTCTACCAGCAGCGGCAATTTATCCGCGCTACCCATCGAGCCGCTCGCGTCGATCAGGAAAACGAAATTGGCGGGCGGCAAAGTGGTCGTACTCAGCCCCCGTGCCCGCATCCCGATCTGGAGCAGTCGGTGGGCGGGGTTCCACGGGCAGGGGGCCAGTTCGGTGGTGGCCGCGAGGGGTGCTTCACCCGTCGGCGCGGACAGGTCATAATTGAAATAATTGATCATCTCCTCGATGCGGACGGCATCGGGATCGGGCAAATTATTGGCATTTAGCGTGGACCGGAGCAGCGAGTAGCTCGCCGCGTCCACATCGGAGGAAAAGGTGTGGGTGGCCCGCTCCCACGTCTGGATAAAATTGTTTTCCACGATCGCGTTATACTGCTCGCCGGCGGTGGGATCGGAATTACTGTGCCGCTCGGTCTCGGGAATCAGTTTTCCCTGCACGCGCACCCCGTCAATGTAGTAATTGGTGGCATTGGACCGGCTGCCGCGGATGGTGACCGGTGCCTGGTCGTTTCGGCTGCGGCGGTTTTGTTTGCCTTCCCGGCTGCTACCCAATCCGGCGGTGGTAGCGACGAGGCTGTTGACATTGCGGGTGGGGAGGTTCCTTATTTCCTCGGAGGTGGTGATTGACCCGGAACTAGACTGGTCTTTTTCATAGAGTGGTTTTTTGTAAGCGACTACCGCGATTTCGCTCAGCATTACGCCGCCCTTATTTGACAAGGCTAAATTTACCGTTGTCATAGCGCCTGCTTTAGCGACAATATCGTCCCATCTTTTCATTGAGTAACCCGTGTAGGCCACTTCAATCGAGTAAGTACCCGGATCAATGCCGTGAATTGAAAATTTTCCTGCTATATCGGTGATTACTCCCTTCTTAAGTACTTTTTCCTGGAAGAGACTAACGCTGGCGAAGAGGAGCGGCTCTTTAGATTCCGCGTCGATGATTTGGCCCGTAATTGCTGTTTGGGCCACGGCTGGTAGTGGACTGGTCAGGGCGAAGAAAAAAGTTGCCAGGATAAGGGTAAGCGTACGCATGGAGTGGTTTTTCACCCAGGGATGCGTAACGGCTCGGGGATGCATAAAATTAGTGGGCCGGGGTGGGGATTTGTCGGATGGGTTGCAAATGACTGGTAAGGACGGCAGCGTGGAGCGGGCGTGTACGCGTATCGGGAATAGGTTGAGGGTCTCCGACCCGAGTGGGACGGCGAGGCCGGACCAACTGCGTGGTACGAGCGTGTACGCAACGAATAGGTCGAGGGTCTCCGACCCGAGTGGGACGGCGAGGCCGGACCAACTGCGTGGTACGAGCGTGTACGCAACGAATAGGTCGAGGGTCTCCAACCCGAGTGGGACGGCGAAGCCGGACCAACTGGAGACCCTCGGCCTGGCGCGGAAAGGAATTACTCGACCTTACGCATAAGGAAGGCCGATTTGCCGGCCGATCTCATTCAGTGTCCGGTGCAGTTGCAGGCTATCGGCCAACGACCAGAGCGGGTTCTCCCTGCGGCCGGCACGGACGTCGTCCATCACCGCCTGGATCTCGTAGAGGTAGCCGTTGCCGGGGCAATCGAAAAAATGGTTGACGGGCAATTGGCCGGGTAACAGGATGCTAAAATTGGACGGCTCGTGCCAGCGGGAGTGCCAGTGGAGGTTGCCGGTGCTGCCGAGCGAGGAGGGCTTCGGTGCGGGTCTGGCCGAGGAAGGTGCAGTAGAGGTGGGCCATCCGGCCGTCTGCGTAGGTAAGGGTGATGGTGGTATCCAGGTCCGCACCGCGCTCGGAGAGGCGGGCGGTGGCGGCTACCGAGGCGGGGGCACCGAAGAGAAGTTGGGCCAGGAAGACGGGGTAAATACCGATGTCGAGCAGGGCGCCGCCACCGAGGGCGGGGTCGAGCAGGCGGCTATCCGGATTGGTGGGCGCACGGAAACCGAAATCGGCCCGCAGGGATTCGAGGCGGCCGATGGAACCGGCGGACAGCTGTTGGATAACTGCGGCAGTGGAGGGGAGAAAGCGGGTCCAGAGCGCTTCGAGGAGGTAGGTACCGGTGCGGCGGGCCGTGGCGACCATTGCCCGGACTTCGCCGTAGTTCAGCCCCAGCGGCTTCTCGCACAGTACCGGAATGCCGCGCTCCAAACACATCTCGGTCAACTCCCGGTGGCCGTTATGGGGGACGGCGATGTAGACGGCATCGAGCGGCGGGCCGTCAAAGATATTTTCGTATCCGGCCACGCTATAACCGGCTCCGAAATCAGCGGCAAAGGCGGCGGCGCGCTCGGCCGAGCGGGAGGCTACGGCGGTCAGCCGTGCGCCGGGCACATGGCGGAGATCCTCGGCAATCTTACGGGCGATCTTTCCCGGACCGAGAATACCCCAGTGGAACACGGGCGGCTCCACCGGGGTATCGGTAAGGGTTTGTTCCGGCTTAGCGGCCACCTTAATTGGTAGCGGCTTCCAGCAGCGCGATGTACTTGTCGGCGTCACCGGATTCGGGTGACTCGGGGTAATCGGCCTTCAGGCGGCGGAAGGCGGCAAGTGCTTCATCATTTTGCCCCTGGTGGCGGTAAAGCAGCCCGAGCTTTTTGAGGTAGTAGCCACCGAGCAGGAAATTCTCACCAGCTTTCTCGACGGCGGTTTCGTAGGCGTCGAGGGCGTCATCCATGCGATCCATTTCGCTGTAGGCATCACCCAGGGTGCCGTACTTCATGATGGGCGTGATCTTACCGGCGGGGTCGAAGTCCTCCAGGTAATCGGCGGCGGCGGGGTAATCACCGAGGTTGAGGTAGCTGACGCCGGCGTAGTAGGAAGCGAGGTTGCCGGCCACGGTGCTACCGTACTGGTCGATAATATCCAGAAAACCGGGGAAGCCGGGGCCGGGATTTATGAGGGCGAGTTGAAAGCTGTCCTGCTCGAACTGTAGCTGGGCCTGCTGGAGTTGCGAGGCGGCTTCTTTCTCGGCGGGGAGTTTCACGAAGCTCTGGTAGAGGAAAAATCCGAGTACCAGCACGAACAGCCCCACGGCTACGCCGAGGATAATATTGCGGTTTTCCTCGAAAAATCCTTTCGCCTGGTCGCGTACTTCTACGATATCGACCAGTGTTTCGTCGGCTTCACCACCAGCAGCGTTACGTTTGAGGTCGATTCCTTCACGGGCGGCTGCGGCCCGCTGTCCTTGTCTTTTCTTTGCCATAATGTAAGGTGTTGCGTTTCTCCCGGCCGTTCCGAATGGGGTTTTCCGGTGGGAGGTTTTGCAAAAGCGTCGCAAAGGTAAGAAAAGTTAGTGTGCTTGCATCCTACTCCGGTCGATTGAATAAGTTTTGTGGAGCGGCGGGAAGGCGCGGGAGGTCGGGCCACGTCATTAACCGCCGAAACCCGGCAGGAACAATACCAGGTAAATTTTGGAGGGGGCAGGGTTTATCTCCGCGAAAGTTACCGCCGAGGGGTTGGAGGAAAAAAAGGGCGGTCCAGGTTCCCGCCGAGTCTTCTTCCGGCCCGCGTGAGGTGCCTGAAAGGGCCGGCGATCAGCCGGAGACGCGTCAGCGGCCGAGCAGACCTGCGAGCCTGGAAGGGACCGGCCGGGCGGCGCTAGCCGAACGGACACGCCCGAGCCGCAATAAAATACGATCCCACTCTGGTTCCTGCAGTTGTACTATCCTGAGTTAATCGGACCTACTAACAAAATTCTTTCGTGAAAATTTCATGCATTTTTGCGAACATATTAGCTAAAATCGACTTTATGCCACCAACGTACACGATCCCACCGATCGATGGTTCCCCACCATTGTCATCATAGCCGACTAAGTGAGCGATGAAAAGTTGCCGCAATCGATTTTTTTAACGGTTGCGACCGATTTCACATCCAAACATACCGTCGGCTTCGTAAGTACGGTATGACTGGTTTTGGTCACGCTACGTGACTATTTCCCTCTACCATTTCCGAAAAAACTTGCTTTCCGGTCTCCCGGATAGTTTGCTTTCTCATTGTTATAACCAAAACATTTTTACCATGCAAAGACGTATTACCCGTCTATTAGGCTGCCTGGCGATTCTGATGCTAACGGCCGTTTCGGCCCAAGCGTCGAGCCACCGGGAAGCCCCCATGATCGCTGACGATCCGCTGGCGGACAACACCGATGTCTACGCTTTTAGAAGCCCGGACGACCCCAACACTATTACCATTATTGCCAACTACATTCCGATGCAGTTGCCGCAGGGTGGACCAAACTATTATACGTTCGGCGAGAATATCCGCTACGAAATCCACATCGACAACGATGCAGCGGTTCCGGGTGACGAGATCACCTACCGTTTCACCTTTACCCGGGTGAACGAGGATCCGACCACTTTTTTCAATATCCGTCTGGGCGCCGAGAATATCAAGGCTACCTATAAGTTGGAGCGCAGCACCAATGGTGGCATGAGTTTCACCACCATTATAGATAACGGCCCCGTGCCGGCTTACAATATCGGCCCACGCTCCATTGAGTCGGAAGTCGGACTGGACACGACCTACGCGCAGATGATGCAAAATGCCATCATGACCGCCGCGACCGGTGAAACGGTCTTTGCCGGACCGGTAGACGATCCTTTCTTCGTGGATTTGGGTGGTATTTTCGACCTGGGCAACGCTCCCCGCCAGGGGAACGGCGCGGTAAACCGCGACGGTCTGGCCCAGTATAACTGCCATACCCTGGCCATTAAAGTTCCGATCGCGACACTGCTTAAAGCAGGTGCGTCCGCCACGCCGGCCAACATCCTGGACCCCAACTACGTCATCGGCGTATGGGCTTCGGCGAGCCGCCCGGCTGTACGGACCCTGACCGGTTTTGACGTTAACGCTACGGATGCCGAGAATACGACGCCCGTAAGCACGAGCGGCGAATGGGTACAGGTAAGCCGCCTGGGTATGCCGTTGACCAACGAAGCCGTGATTCCGATCCAGTATAAGGACTACTGGAACCGCCTTTCGCCCTACGACGAACTTACGGATACCGTACTGGACAGCTTTTTCTACAACCCCGAACTGGCGCTCTACATGGACGACGATAATTTCGGTGGCGTAGTACCGGCTTTTGCGCCACTGCGCATTCAGGAGTCCAGCTTCACGGCCGTAGGTCAGATCGACTTCACCAATGGTGCCGACGGTCTGTTTGCGCTGACCGATCCGATGTTTTCCACCCTGATCGCCGGTTCGGCCTTCGATCCCGCCGTGGGTTTCCAGGCACTATTACTGCCTGGCCCCGGACAGCCCCGCTCGGTTGACCTCTGGCCGATCTTCCACACGGGCGTGCCTAACCTGGCCCCCTATCAACTGGCCACGGGCAAGACCCCCGGTAATCCATTTACCGCCGGTAAGCCGTTCATCAACAACTTCCTGCCTAACGGCGGTGATATGTTGCGCCTGAACATGGCCGTACCCGTAACGCCCCGTGACGATGCGAGTTTCAACTCGCTCGGTCTCGTCTGGGCCGCCGTACTGGGTTTGACCAGTCCTGATTTCAACACGACAACCACCCTTCAGAACATCCCTAATATGGACGGGTTCCCTAACGGACGCCGCCTGGAGGATGACGTGACCCGCATTGAGTTGCAGGCCGTGGGTGGTATCGTGCTGGCCGCCGTAGGATTATTCTATGACGACTACGATGGCACCGGTAGCCCGGTAACACCTCAACTGATGAACGTGCTTGGTTACACTACCGGTGTAGAGGCTAATGACAAGCCTTTCCAGGCCACTTTCCCCTACGTTGCCGCTCCTTTCCGCGGTACGGAGGTCGACTTTAGCCCCATCGAGGACTAAAATACTCCGGCGATCGCCGCGTGGCGATCGGGAGAATCCATTTTCAATAACATAATCGCGGACCGGGGGAAGCAATCGGCTTTCCCCACCCCGCGTACCTTATATCTAATCAATGAATAACTTTAGCAAGTTCCAGTGGCCGGCGCTCTTAGTCGCCTGCCTACTGTCGGCTTACTCGCTGTCGGCTTCCAGCCACCGCGAGGCGCCCATGATCGCTGACGATCCCCTGGCGGACAACGTAGACGTTTACGCCTTCCGTTCGCCTGACGTAGCCAACACGGTTACGCTCATCGCAACTTACATCCCGATGCAGTTGCCCCACGGTGGACCGAACTACTACCACTTCGGTGAAAACATCCGTTACGAGATACACGTAGACAATGATGTCTCCACTACCGGTGACGACATTACCTACCGTTTCACGTTTACCCGTACTAACGAAGCTCCCGGTACCTTCTTCAACATCCGCCTCGGTGGTGAGAACCTGAAGACAACTTATACATTGGAACGCAGTATGGACAATGGTGCTACTTTCACCACTATCGTTACGGACGGCTACGTACCGCCCTACAACGTAGGACCACGCTCCATTACGGCCCCTACGGCCGGATTGGGTGCCGCCAGCTACAACGAACTCTTCCAAAACGGCATCACGCAGGCAACCGGTAACGGTGGCGAAACTGTGTTTGCCGGACCGGTGGACGATCCCTTCTTCGTGGACCTGGGTGGTATCTTCGACCTGGGTGACTCACCCCGTCAGGATGGCGAAGCGTTGGATGGCCTAGCTTGTTTCAACACATCGGCCCTGGTAATTCAGGTGCCGGTCTCCACCTTATTAAAGGAGGGTGCTAACCCCGCTCCCCTGAGTGTACTGGACGGTGACTACGTGATTGGCGTGTGGGCTTCTGCCAGCCGCCCCGCCGTGCGTACACTAGGTATGGACCCCGATGGCGAAGACGACACGTTCTCAGGCGACTGGGTACAGGTTAGCCGCCTGGGCATGCCCCTGACCAACGAGGCCGTTATCCCTACCGGGTACAAGGACTACTGGAATGCCATCTCGCCCTATGACGAAATCAGCGATACGTTGCTGGACGGCTTCTTCTTTAATCCTGAACTCGCCCTCTACATGGACGACGACCAGTTTGGCAGTGCCGTACCGGCTTTCGCTCCACTGCGCATTCAAGAGAACTCACTGGGTGCGTTCGATTTCACTAACGGTGCCGATGGCTTGTTCGGCCTGAAGGGTAACCCCGCGTTGGATGGTACCGCGCTGTCGGAAGCCAACTTCGGCGCTCTTTTACTGCCTGGTGAAGGTAAGCCCCGCTCGGTGGACCTCTGGCCCATCTTCCACACGGGTGTACCTAATATCCGTCCCTACCAGCTTGCTACCGGCAAAATGGGCGACCCCCTGGCTGCCGGCAAGCCGTTCATCAACAATTTCCTGCCTAACGGCGGCGATATGTTGCGCCTGAATATGGCAACGCCCCCGACCGATCGCACGAGTCCCGCTTTCAACTCGCTCGGCCTGATCCAGGCCGCCGTACTGGGCCTGACCGATCCGATCTACGCTAATACCAACATCGAACTGATTCCGAACATGGACGGCTTCCCGAACGGACGTCGCCTGGAGGATGACGTGACGCGCATCGAGCTACAAGCCGTTGCCGGAGTGGTACTGGCTGCCATCGGTCTATGGTACGATGATTATGATCCTATGACCAGCCCTAGCCCTGTAACGGCTGATCTGGGTGGGGTATTAGCTTACACCACCGGTGTAGAATCCAATGACCTCCCCTTCCAGGCTGTTTTCCCCTATTTGGCCTTGCCGCGCAGCGGTACCGGTCCCTGTAGCGGTGGCCCCGTTGAAGTGGACGTGGACGATTTCGGTCCCGGCCTAGGTGTTGCCGCTCCTGCGATTATTGCCAAAAGCTATCCGAACCCATTTGCCGTACAAACGACCATTGAGATTCGCGTGACCGAGGCACAGACGTTGAACATTAACCTGTTCGATCTGAACGGCCGCCGCATTCAGCAAGTAGCTACGCGCAACTTCCCGATCGGTACCCACCAGGTACAGTACAATGCCGGTTCACTGCCCGCAGGTACTTACATGGGTGTCATTACCAATCAGAAGGGTGAAGTGCTCCAGACCCTGCGTCTGATGAAGACGAAGTAACCGACCCGCAACAGTAGGAAATTAATTTTTCCGCTACTTTTGCACTCCCGGCGCCGACCATTCCGATCTCTGATCGTGGAGGTCGGCGCTTTTTTTATTCCCCAATCTGGCTCCATTGCGGCCTTGATCGTCGTAAGTAAAGCTATCCGGCCGCAAGGCCATTCATTAACTCATTCCCCATGCGTTTTTTAATCTTTCTCTTTCCTTTATTCTTACTTGCTGCCTGCGGCGACGCCGATACGGCCGATGGCGGTACCGACGAGATGGGCCTGCCCGAAATCCCTAAGCTACTAGCCCG
This sequence comes from Lewinellaceae bacterium, assembly GCA_963757435.1. Taxonomy (GTDB): domain Bacteria; phylum Bacteroidota; class Bacteroidia; order Chitinophagales; family Saprospiraceae; genus Neolewinella. Next base: position 26,960 of record CAVWSC010000029.1, read on the forward strand.
CCCCGTGGCTTTGCAGGGTAACGTGGAGTGGGATGCGGTGCAGAGCAACTACATGAAAGTGGCCAGCGCACTGCGTACCACTGATAAGCAGGGCGTGGAACCCCGTATCCAGCTCGCCCAGGTCTTCATCAACGAGGCCCGCGTTACCGGCGAGCACGGCCACTATTATCCCGCCGCGCTGAAGGTGCTGAACGAGGCACTGGCCATCAATCAGGGCAATGACCCTAACCTGGAATTCGAGGCACTTTCCACCAAGGCCAGCGTAGAATTGTCACAGCACGATTTTGCCAATGCCCTGGTTACCGCCAAAAAAGCCGTGGCCCTCAACCCTTACAATGCTCAGGTTTATGGTGCCCTGGTGGACGCCAACGTGGAATTGGGTAACTACGACGAGGCCGTGAAACTGGCCGATAAAATGGTCGAGATCCGTCCCGATCTGCGCTCGTACTCACGGGTGTCCTACCTGCGCGAGATTCACGGCGACGTGGACGGTGCCATTGCCGCGATGGACCTGGCCGTGAAGGCCGGTGCTCCCGGTTACGAATCCACGGCTTGGGCCCGCCAAACGATGGGCGAACTGTACCGTCGCTACGGGATGCCGGATAAAGCGGAAGGGATGTTCCGCGCCGCGCTCAACGACCGCGCCAATTACCCCTTCGCCATCGCCGGCCTGGCGGAACTGGAAATGGACAAGGGCAACTACCCCGCCGCCGAAAAGTTGCTGGATAGCGCCGCCGCCATCATTCCCGAAGTCGGTTTCTACGTCACCAAGGCCGAACTTTTCCGCAAACAGCAACGCTCGGATGAGATGAAAGCCACCGTGGCCGAGATCATGCCGATGCTCAAGGACGACGTGGACAGCGGCCATAACATGGACCTGGAATACGCCGTGGTTTACCGCGATCTGGACCAGGACTACGATAAGGCCCTAAAGTACGCCATGAAGGAATACGATAAGCGCCCGGATAATATCGACGTGAACCGCGCCGTGGCCATGATCTTAGTTGCCCAGGGCAAAAAAGACGAAGCCGCTCCCTACATTGAACGAGCCGGTCGGACGAAGTCCCGGCACCCGGAGTTGGTAGCAATGCAGCAGGGTTAAACAGCTTTTTCCTCTTGCCCCTTCTTAAGTAGGTAATTTATCATTTAGAAAAAAGAAAGCGCGTTCGGCACGGTAGTGGCGGATGCGCTTTTTTTTGGGCGTGCCCCGGCCTACCGGCCGGGTCGGTCCCTTTCAGGCGCGCCTAGCGGCTTGGCCCTGCGGGCTGTCGGCTAAGGCCGCCCCCTTCCAGGCACCTCACGCGAGTTATTAAGGATTGAGGGCTATACGGGCAGAACCCCCTTCGGGGGCAGGGGGAAAACATGATCGACTCTGACAAGTTATTGCTAGAGAAGCGTGGTTTCGGCCTGTTGTCAACCCCGATTTATTCTAAACTTTATTACCCCTCTTTATGAAGCTGCTGTACTATAACGAATTAGACACTAAAGGATTAAAGCAAAAAGTAAGTAAGGTGGAGAAAATGCTGGCCGACGGCGATTTCAAGTCGGCCGACGTGAAGAAGATGCGTAACTCCGGCTATTATCGCGCTAAACTGGACCGCGAGAACCGCCTGCTGTTCCAATTTGCTGAATACGGCGGCGAAACATACGTGCTGCTACTGGAGGTGATTCCGAACCACGATTACGACAAGTCAAAGTTTCTGCGGGGCGCGGAGGTGAAGGAGGAAAACTTCGTGCCCGCCCAGGAGCCGGTACACGAGCACATTCTGCCGATGCGCTACGTCAATCCGCAGACGACGCGCTTTCATATGCTCGATAAGGTTATCTCCCTGGATGGTGACCAGGACGAGATCTACCGCCTGCCCGCTCCGCTGATTATCATCGGTTCGGCTGGTAGCGGCAAGACGGCCCTGACGCTGGAAAAGATGAAACTCTATCCGGGTAAGGTAGCCTACATCTCCCTGTCCGCTTATTTGGTGGAGAACTCGGAGAACCTCTACTACGCCAATGGCTACGATAACGACAAGCAGGAGGTAGATTTCCTTTCCTTTAAAGATTACCTGGAGAGCATACGTATTCCCAGGGGCAAGGAATTGGATTACCGCACCTTCGAGCGGTGGTACGACCGGCGGTTCCGGCTGACCTTCAAATTCCGTGATCCCTACAAGATCTTCGAGGAATTCAAGGGCGTCCTTACCGGATCCGTGACCGATGCCGCCTACCTGACCCGCGAACGCTACCTGAGCCTGGGCGTGAAGCAATCCATTTTCCTGGCCGATGAGCGCGAGCGGGTATACGACCTTTTCGAGAAGTACCGGGAGTTTTTGGCGGAAAACGACTATTACGATGCCAACATCGTGGCCTATGAGTACCGTGAACTGGTGGAACCGAACTACGATTTCGTGGTCGTGGACGAAGTACAAGACATCACTAACGTCCAATTACTGTTCTTGCTGAGCAGCCTGAAAACGCCGGGCAACTTTATCCTCTCGGGCGACAGCAATCAGATCGTCCACCCGAACTTCTTCTCCTGGTCGAAGATAAAGAGCCTGTTCTTTGAGAAGGACATCCAGGGCAGCGCGTTGCGAGTGCTCAAGACCAACTACCGCAACAGCCGGCGCGTGACCCGGCTATCCAATGAGTTGCTGAAGATCAAAAATGCCCGCTTCGGATCCATTGATAAGGAGAGTACCTACCTCATCAATACCGTCGCCGAGACGGAGGGCGAGATCAATTTCTACGAGGATGGCGACGCCATTAAGCGGGAATTGAACAAGCGCACCGAAAACTCGGCCAAATTTGCCGTACTGGTGCTGGACAAAACCCAAAAATCGGTCGTGGCGCAGTTTTTCAAGACGCCGCTGGTTTTCACCATCCAGGAAGCCAAGGGTTTGGAGTATGAAAATATCATCCTGGTCAACTTCATCAGCGATTACGAAAAGGAGTTTCGCGAGATCAGCAGCGGCGTAACGCCCGAAGACCTGAGGGACGAGAATATGCGCTTTTCCCGCGCCAAAGACAAATCGAATAAGGAACAGGAAGCTTACAAATTTTACATCAACTCGCTCTACGTCGCCTTTACCCGCGCGGTGAAAAACCTGTACATCGTAGAGAAAACCAAGAAACACGACCTGTTGCGCCTCCTGCAAGTGGTGGAGCCGACTCAAAAAGTGACCATTGCCCAGCAGGACAGCGACGAAACCGAGTGGCTGGAGGAGGCCCGCCGTCTGGAGCTACAGGGCAAGACCGAGCAAGCCGAAGCTATTCGCGCCCGCCTGCGGGGCGAGGAGTATATCAGTACTGACGAAGCCGAACTACTGGCCGAGAAGATATTCGACTCCGCCACGCAGCACTCTAGCGACGACCTGGTCCGGTTGTTCCGCTTTGCCCGCTCTCGCTACCGCCTCGATCTCATCCGCCGTCTAAATCTAGAGGCTAAGTACGGTCCGGCCAAGCAGCACCTGGGCGAGTACGAGAAGGCGCAGCGCGAATTGCTACCCAATGTCCGCAACGGTAATAAAAAGAACCTGGACCGTATTTTTACTCGCTTCGGCGTCAATATTTCCGAGCCGGCTGAAGGTATGACGGCCCTCATGCTGGCCATCCAGTTCGGCAAGGACAGCCTGACCAAAGCCCTACTGGAAGAAGGGGCCAATGTAAATAATACCGACCGCCTGAACCGCACCGCCTTGCAGCACCTGCTGCTCGGTTATGACCGGCGACAGGTGAAATTGCACCTCCTGACAAAATGGTACCCGCGCCTCTCCCCCGCCGCAGCCCGTAACCGCTACGGGGACCGGCTCTATATTATCAGCCGTAAGAGCATGGAATATTTCTTGCTCAACTTGATCAACGCCCTGCGGGCGGATGTCTACGGCCCCGAGGATCCCCTGACGAAGCAGTGCCTGCTGATGGATGATTTCATGGAAATCATTTCGGAAATGCCACCCGCCGTGCTCGCCGATTATCGCCGGCGACGACAATATGTGAATGGCATTCTGGCTAAGAATGAGCGCGACCGGGACGATCCTTATAACAAGAAGCTGTTCTTGCGTAGGTCGCGGGGGTGCTATGATCTGCTGCCGGAATCGGAAGTGAGCTGGGGATAATCAATGGGTGAGTGAGTAGGCTGTCCAGTTTATTGGCCAATCGGCGCAACGTTTTTTGCACTCGCTACTTGATCCCTCACCCCCGGCCCGGCTAATCGAAAGGGTGCCCTTGACCCCTTCCGCCGCAGGAGAGAGGGGAGATTAGACGTTGACGACCCACAAAAACCGACACACTCTTGACCTAATAGATTGGACAGCCTAGGTTAATGAGTGTGTGTGTATGACTGACTGGGTGAGCAGGTTTCTGAGGAGGTAATAAGGATGCATAGGAAAAAGGTGCATCTTTGAGAGGGGAAAAAACATCATGGAGAATTGGACTACCCATTGGGTGGCTGAGTGGCTTTTGGTATGCGGTGAAATAAATAATGGAGGGTCCAGCCAATTAATTAATGTTCAGCTATTTAAAGGTTGCCCTAATGTAACTATTCAGGGTTGTTAAAGCCCTCATAGCCATATGTTAATGTATGAATTTTTTCTTAACTTAACGAAACGCGCAAATTTTGAAATGTCACTGATGAAACAAAATACTTATTTTTGCCATATTTAATTTTTATTTTGTATCCATTTTTTATTACAAACCAAATTTAATAAAAACAGGCACCCTGAATAGTTACGCCCTAATGTGAATAAAATGCACGATTGGTGTGTTTTTTTTCTCATATTTGAGAATTGAGTATAAAATCCCCTTGTGGGAGGGACCCACCCAGGCCGCCACCGCCGGCCGTGCCGTCCCCGTTTCCAGCCCACCGGGCAAGCCGGTGGCCTTTCTTGCGGGGCCGAAGGACCGCAAAAAGCCTGTACACTAATAAACCGGTCTCTTTTTCGCACCTGCAAGCTCGAGCCACCTCTCTAGAAGAGAAATAGCTACCGGTGCGCGAAATAGCGGCCAGTCCGTAAAAAGTATGGTTTTGGATTCGTGGTAGCGGACCGTCATCGCGGCTGGGTGCTACCCCCAGGAAAGCTGTCCTCGATGAGGGAGTGGACGGCTTAGTCTAATTGGTTTCAAGTGAAGCGGCCCTGATCCGACCGGTATCACCCACATGGTTTGTGCCGCCTTGTATCAGAACGGATGGAGTGGCCCGGGGGCCGGTTCCGGCGTAAAGATAGGATAAGTTTGATACATTACCAAGTTTAAACAAAAATAGCTTGATTAACTGAGAAGGACGTTGACCATGCATCACATGACAGAAAATATCGTAGCCGGGAAGAAATAAATTTTTCGTCATAAAAAATTGATTAGCAACGTATTGAGCTTATAATTTTTGAATAGACCAGTTCAATTTACATCTTTCGACTAAGTTTTTAGTTATTCGACTAAACCATTCGACGAATTTTTGCATCTAGCTAGATGTAACCTTGATGGAATAGTCGGTGGCCGGCCCGCGTGAGGTGCCTGAAAGGGCGTTAGCGCACGTAGTGCCGAGCGGTAGCGAAGCCTGCAAGGGACCGGCCCCGGTCCCGTCAGGGCTGGGGACACGCCCCCTTACTTAATCCTTAAATTTTTGATTCCTATGCCCACCCTCACCCGCGCCGAAGAAGAACTGATGCACCTGCTCTGGGACCTGGGTGAAGCCACCGTCGGCGATATCCGCGACCGGCTGGCAGCCGCTGCGAAGGACGGTAAAAAGCCGCCGCATTCGACGATCAGTACCATGATGCGCATCCTGGTGGATAAGGAATTTTGCACCTATAAGGCCTACGGGCGCAGCTTTTTGTACCGCCCGCTGGTGAGCCGCGACGAATATAGTCGAGGGCGGTTGAAACGGCTGATCGGCAGCTATTTCGGCGGGAGTACGCAGCGACTGGTGTCCTTCTTGGTCGAAGGTAATGACCTGAGCCTGAAGGAACTGAGCGAACTAACCGCCCGCCTGGAAGAAGAGTAAACCCCTACCCTATTCACCACTGTAACAGCATCCGTCATGTTAAATTACCTCCTTTCCGTAAGCCTGACGTGGCTACTTTTTTACGTCGCTTACTACCTATTGCTGCGCCGCGAACGGTTGCCGGTGGCTAATCGCTTGTACCTCTTAGCAACTTTTCTGGTGAGCCTACTGCTGCCCCTACTGCCGAGTGGTCTACTGAGTCACTGGCTACCCGCCGCCCAGGGATTGCCCGTCGCGCCGGGGCCGGAGACGGTCGTGACTTGGCTGCCGTTACTGACCGTGGGCGGTACGGGCACGGAGGCAAGCGGAATAGCTTGGTTGACTGGCTTGCTGCTGGCCGGCGGATCACTTTACGGCCTGCGGCTAATTTATGGTATTGGGCGGCTGCTACTACTTACTGAGCGGGGGATCAGCACTTGGCGGGCGGGAAATAGATTGGTATTACTGAACAATCTGACCCAGCCCTTCACCTTCGGTAACCGCATCTACTGGGACCCACGCTTCGACGCGCTGCCTAGCGGCCCCGCCATGCTGGCCCATGAGGCCGCGCACGTACGTCAGGGCCACACGCTGGACCTGCTGCTGGTAGACCTGGCGGGCCTGCTATTCTGGTGGAACCCCCTGCTTTATCTCTACCGGCGCGGCCTGACCGCGCAACACGAATTTGCGGCCGACGCGGCCGCCGCCCGGGTGAGCGAGACCCGGTCCTACGCGCGTCTGCTATTAACCGGTGCCGTGCGGGGAAGCGCACCCCGTACGGCCCACACTTTTTTTTCATCACCGTTAAAACAACGCATTATCATGCTTACCTCACCAAAAGGTGCTTCCTGGAAGCTCCTCCTCACCCTGCCCCTGTTGCTCATCGCCCTGTGGGCCTGCAACCAGGATTCCGACATGACCGGCCAGCGCCTGCTGGACGTAGAACCACAGGAACCCCTAGCCGCCGATGCCGGCCAACCGGCTATGGAAACCCAAATGGATACCATCGTGACTTCTAACCCCGAAACGGGTGAAGAAACTTATGAAATCGTCTCCTCCAAAGTCTGGAAAGTCGTAGACGAAATGCCCACCTTTGGCGACTGCCAGGGTTCGATGGTGGAAGTAAAGAGCTGCGCAGACAAGAATATGCTCGATTACATTTATGCCAACGTAAAGTATTCCAAAGTAGCCCAGGACGAAGGCGCGGAAGGTGTGGGTGTAGTCAACTTCATCGTGCCGGCCGATGGAGGTCCTATCTATAACGTCAATGTTATCCGTACCGTTGGAAATAAGAACGGTAGTACCCCCGGTTTTGCCGCCCTCGATGCGGAGCTTTTACGGGTTGTGGAAGAGATGCCCGCCCAGTGGAAGCCCGGACGGGAAAAAGGCAGGGCGGTAAATGTGATGTTCAACCTGCCGATCAAATTTAAAATGGAGTAAACACTTGATTTTAGTAGTATAAGAGCGTGTCTAAAATTTTTAAGAACTGAGGATCAATGATTCGCTTCGCGGCTACTTCGTGGTTAAGGTTCTGGCTAGATAAAAAATTGCGCGCATATCGGGTTACGTAAGTCAGTTTTTATGACGCCAGGTTCTTAAATGCTTGGTTCTCAGGAAGTAAAAATTTAGACACGCTCTAAGATCGGCCCCGCCCGCGTCGTCCGCCGCTCATCCGGGCAGCGGCGGCCGGGCGGGGCTTTTTACAGGTTTAACCAATAGGTGACCTTGGCCACCAGCGCACGGTTTTTCTGCCCGAATTCCAGACTGTCGTAATTATCCGTGTAGACCAGGAAAAAATCAGAGACGGGCGCGAATCGCCACTGAAAACGGGCGTTGATGTTAATATTTTCCACCTGTTCGTTATATTGCACGAAAGTGGTTAAAAATAAGCTACGTGTAAAAGTAAAATCGATGCGCGGCCCGATGAGCAGCAATCCCGTGGAAGCGTAGGGTGCGGGCAGGTCGATATAACGATAATTAAAGTTAAGATTGATACTGCCGAAGGGCTGGTAGCGGTAGCCCACTGAGCCGCTGAGGCTGTAGAGGTAGCCGTTGAAAAACTGACCGCCGCTGGGCCGTACGGAATAGCTGAATTTCTTACGGCGGTCGCTGCTGTAATTCATCGAAAAACTGATGAAGTCATACGCCCGGTCACCGGGCAAGGGCGTGGCACCGGTACGCGATGGATCGAAATCGTCGAGCAGAAAAATGTAGTTGTAATCCAGATCAAAGCCCAGATCTTCGGAGTTGCTGTACGCCCAATCGTAGCCGATCCCGACCGAACGGTCGGTCTGCCCCTGGCCGTCGGCCCAGATCAGCTCGCCGTCGATATTCGGTCCTTTGCGGACGACCCGGCCGCCGGGATAACTGGACCAGGCGGCGAAAGCGTTGGTGGAAAAAATCCCGCGCCGGGGCACGAAACCGACCTCGGCATTAAAGTCGTCGGTAATCAGTTGGTGGCTGTACTCGGCGGTAAAGGGGCGGGTGCGGTAGGCCAGATTAAGGCCGTGATTAAACCCGTTACCATCAGCCGCTTCGGGCGAAAAAGACTTGTGCAAAAAAGTCTTACCGTTCCACTTGTTGTTTACGGTTTGCAGGTTATAATCCAGCCCCAACACCCGGTTATAATCACGGTTAGTGGCGGTAGTATCGCTAAACTCACTAAAATTCTGCTTATTTACCCCGATCAGGCCGATATTCGAGCGTTTACCCACTACCCGCTGCGCGGCGGCGACGGTATAATTAAAACTCGGCAAACCGTTAGTTAAATTAGGCGCGGTTTGCATATTAAGCAGTCCCACCCGCCAATCATCGGTTAGTTTTCCGCTCAGTCTGGCCCCGGCGTAGATCGGATTCTGGAGTCCCTCGCCGGTACTGGTGTCGCGGGTAACACCGATGCGGCGCGAGAAGAAGGGATTGGCATCACCGAAACCGAAGCTGCCGAAGAGGTCGGCGTTTTCGAGGAAGAACTGCCGCCGCTCGGGGAAAAATAGCTCGAAACGGGTGGTGTTGATGACCTGCTCGTCGACTTCCACCTGGCTGAAATCGGGGTTGACCGTGAGGTCGAGGTTGAGGCCCGTGGAGACGGCGATCTTGGCATCCCCGCCGAGGTTGAAATTGAATTCGGCGGACCCGTCCGGTTCCTGGAAATCGCGTTGCAGGCCGCCGCCGATGTAGGGGATGACACTGACCTTGCCGCCATTCTGCACGGGTGCGTCATCAAAGGTGAGTGACCCCATATAGGCCAGGCTCATGATGATCTGATTCTGTGGTATGCGGTGCCAGGTAGAGCGGGTATTGTCCTGCATATCAAAGCGGTAGCTGTTGAAGTACCACTCGGTCTGCCCCGCCGGGAAGCGCAGGGTGCGGAACGGGATGCGCAACTCGCACGACCAGAAACCGTCGCCCCGGTGGCTGGCCCCGTTCCAGGTGTTATCCCATTCCTCGCGGAAATCGTCGCCGTTCTCGCCGCCGTTGTAGATCAGGGCCTCGCGCGTCACGCCGAAGGGATTCATGCCGAACACGATGGCATTAGTGCGGTCACGAAAGGGGTTAAAAACGAAGGTGATGTTGTCGTTCCCGCCTGCCGATAGTCGCGCCGCAGGCTGGGGATCACGTAGTCGTCGCCTCCGACGTAGCACTTGGCCCCGACGTAAAGGAAATTGTCGTCGTAAGTAAAGAAAATCTCGGTCTGGTAAGCGGCACGGTTAGTATCGGTGGGGAAAGTGTACCAAAAATTATCGGCGGGTTTCCCTGGAAGTAGGCGGGTTCGTCGATCAGCCCGTCGATGGTTATCGTCTCCAGGGTACGCGCGGCGTGGGCGGTGGGCGGAGTGTCGTCACCGGGTTCATCGCGCAGGCTTAACTGGGCGGTTAGTGATGACGTAGAAAAGAATGGAAGTAGCGTGAGTAGTAACAGCAGTCGAAACATAGGCGGGTAAGTTACGATTTCGGTGGGTTTTGGCTAGTCGGTTAGTTTTTTTGGGCCCCCGCGCCGCCCTCTGGGGCGGCGCGGCCGGGTCGTGCGCCGCTACGGCCCTACGGGCGCGGTCCTAAGGGTCCGCCGGCTTCCACCCCTGGTCCGGGTTATTCGTCAAATACCGTACCTTGAACCCCATGTCCACGCCACCCCTAGACCGTACCCAGCTCCGCGCCCAGATTGTATCCGCCATCGCGGCCACGGACGCCCAGATCACCGATTACGAAGCCAACGCCGAACCCATCAGCCCGGATAATTCCATCGGCCGGATCTCCCGCCTCGATGCGATCAACAACAAGAGCGTAGTCGAGGCGGCACTGCGCCAATCGCGCCAAAAACTGGCCCAGCTAAAATTTGCCCTCGCCCACGTAGACAACAAGCGTTTCGGCCTCTGCCGCCGGTGCGCGCAGCCGATCCCCGTGCAGCGGATCTTATTGATGCCGCAGAGTGGTTACTGTATCCGGTGTGCGCGGTGAGCGAACACGAATGTTTATCCATCCATTAGCAACTTCATCCTGACGGCACTACTTCTTCCCGCCCCCGCTGCTCGGACGGCCCATCCAGGCACCTCACGCGGGTTCTCCCAATTCCCGCAGCATCTTGCCGAGTATTTCCCGCATCCGCCGGCGCATGAAGTCGATATTTTCCTCCTGTTTACCGGTATAGAGTACCATCGCGGCTAACTGCCGTCCGGCGGCGATCTCGGTCAATTCCGGTAGCAGGGCGGCGCGTTCCAGCCGGTATGCCTCCCGTAGTAAGCGCTTGATGCGGTTGCGGTCCACGGCCCGCTTGAACCGCCGCTTGGGCACGCTGATGCCCAGCCGTATGGGTCCTCCCCCCGCGGTTCGGCGGCCCAGTGAAACATCAACCGGATGGGATAACGGTGCAGTCCCACATTGCGCCCCCCGGCGAAGAGGCGGGCGATCTAGTACGGCTCTTCAGCCGGTCGGATTTGGGGTAGGGGAAAGTGATATTAATTGGTTTTGATCAGTACTCGAATTCCAGCCGCTCGCTCGGATAACCGAATAAACATTTTTCCTTGATCAGGTCCGCTACCTTATCCGGCACCATTTCTTCCCAACCGGAAGCACCGGTACGGAGCGTGGTGAGAACTTCCCGACTGAATATATGCAAATGCTCGGGGTGATAACCGGTCACGTCCTCGATCTGGCCGCTGTCGAGCAGGTGGCGGTAGAGGAATTTGACGCCCTCGGGGATGGGGATATTTTCGGCCGTCATCACGTCGGCGGAACCCTCCTGGAGGGCGGGGTAGACGTAGATCTTGACGTTGCGCGTGAACAGTTCGCCGAAGGCGGCCAGCAGGCGACCGTCCTGGTTCTGGTAGTATTTTTCCGTGATGAGATCGAGGAGTTCCCGCACGCCGAAAACGATGCCGATGTGTGGCACCTTGAACTCGGCCAGGTAGTCGACCAGCGAGCGGTGGTTGGTGTAACTGGAGATAACGACCGTTTGCCCGATGGCGTTGAGCAAGACGGCACGGTCGAGGAAATCGCGCTCGTCGAGGTCGCCGTCGGTGCCGAGGTTTTCCATGGTCAGTTCGGTGAGGAGCTGGGTTTTGGTGGGGTCCACGTCGGGCGCGTGGCGAAACTGGTGGTAGCTGCTGCGCAGCATATCCTGGTTGACCAGGGTGGCGGGGCGGAAGCTGCCGCGCACGATCATGACCGAGCGGCGGTAGAGAAATTCGCTGGCGTGAACGCCGCGTCCGTCCTTGCCGAACATGGCCACTTCGCTGAGGCCGTACTTGACCAGCCAGAGCGAAAGCAGGCGGTCGTCCACCTGGAAATCGGGTCCGTCCAGATGGATCATGTCGATGGCTACTCTACCCTTCAAGCTATCGTGTAGGCTCTGGATCAGAACGTGCGGCTTGTCCGCATAGTGGTAGGCCCCGGTAGATCATGTTAACACCCAGGATGCCGATGGCCTGCTGCTGGAGCTGGTTGTCGTTGTCGAACATCCGCACGTGCAACGTCAGGTCATTGAACTCGCCGTCGGGCCGGGTCTGGAAACGCAGGCCCAGCCAGCCGTCGCCCTTGATGGTGCGCGAGTAGTTGACGGCGGCCACGGTGTCGGCAAAGACGAAGAAGGTGGTGTCGGGCCGCTCGTCGCGCAGGCGGTCCATCATCAGGGTGGCCTCGTGGTCGAGCATTTTGTAGAGTCGCGTCTCGCAGACGTAGCGCCCGCTGGGTTCCAGGCCGTAGATCTGGTCGGGGTAAATTTTATCGTAGGCCGACATCGTCTTGGCGATGGTGCCGGCCGCCGCCCCCACCTGGAAGAAGTGGCGGGCCACTTCCTGCCCGGCCCCGATCTCGGCAAAGGTGCCGTAGACCTTGGGGTTCAGGTTAATTTCGAGGGCCTTCTGTTCGGTTTCGAGGAGTTGGCGCATGGCAAGGGGTGAGTTTGGGAGGGGAAGGTACGGGGATTTGCGGGGAC
>CAVWSC010000030.1:0-60106 GCA_963757435.1 Lewinellaceae bacterium
CAAATACTCACCGGTTTCATAGTCAATCCGCAGGAAACCTCCCTGAAAAATAAATTCCGGGTAACAACTTGTCGAGCCTATGGTCTGAATTTCCCCATTTACTACCGCAATCGCCCCGGAACGTTCATTACATGAACCACCTAGGTCATAGCCACGGCTGAAGTAGGGGTGGGCAGTAGCAAATTGCATTACGAATACTGCCAAAAGCAAAACACAGCTTGACTTGCGAAGAATGATAGTCGAGTAGTCGTTCATAGTGATCGCTGTTATCGTAAGTAATATAGGAAAATCATTACAACATTCTGGGAATGCGCTGCCTCACTGGCGAATTTGTAAAATATGGCGCTATTATATCAGGGTTGGTCACTCAATTGACAAATAGAGGTCAGGTATTGCCATCACTTTTGCCCCCCCCGCGTGAGGTGCCTGGACGGGCCGACCGCAGGGAGGAGACCCGTAGCGTAGCGGAGGGGCCGAGCGAACAGCGAGCCGGGAAGGGACCGGCCGGCCCGTTGAGGGACGGACACGCCCGCAGAGACAAGAATGAGGGAAATAAAGATTGGCTACGCCACTTCTCTCGATCATACCTGATCTTTCGAGGTGAAGGGCTTGGTGAATGACCTCTAAACATCGCTATGCGATTGAGAGAAGCACACCCGCCCGGAAATAGCCCCGAACAGGGGAGGATTCGATCACCCGGCGGAGGGAGAAGTTCGGACCGGTAGGTCCTGGAGTGCGGCCCGTTAGCGATGGAGGGCTAATAAAATCGCCACCGGCCACCGACCCGTGCGAAAATCCGACTGTTTTCCAGTTACTTAGGGATTTAAAAAGCAAAATAATTTACTAAAAGCTTGTGGCGCACCACCGGGCGACCTATCTTTGCAGCCGCTAAGGAAAGAGGGTCAGTTCCCTGCCTGCCGGACGCACATTTTTTCAATTGATAAAGCAGCCATTCGTGAATACGCTGAGTTACAAAACCAAATCGGCCAACGCCCAGACGATCGAGCGCGAATGGTTCGTGATCGACCTGGAGAACGAGGTCGTAGGCCGTGCGGCCAGCCGCATTGCTTCGGTCTTGCGCGGTAAGCACAAGCCGACCTATACGCCCCACTTTGACGCGGGCGACCACGTGATCGTGATCAATGCCGATAAAGTCCGCTTTACCGGTGCCAAACTGACCGACAAGTTGTACATCCGCCACACCGGTTACCCCGGTGGTCAGCGTTTTGCCACGCCCCGTGACCTGCTGGGCCGCCGGCCCATTGCGGTGATCGAAAGTGCCATTCGCGGCATGCTGCCCAAGAATAGCCTGGGCCGCGCGATGTTCCGCAAACTACACGTCTACCCCGGCCCCGAGCACCCCCACGCTGCTCAGAAGCCGCAGGAATTTAATTTCTAACCCGCGCTTTCGCGTACTATCCTCCACTACATGGAAATGATCAATGCCATCGGACGGCGTAAAGCCTCCGTCGCCCGCATCTACCTCACGGAAGGCAAGGGCAACATTATCGTCAACGGTAAGGACTACAAACTGTATTTCCCGCAGACCCACGTTCAGCACAAGATTACCGACCCCTTCGATATCGTCGAGCTGGACCACAAGATTTACGACGTCCAGGTGAACGTCAACGGCGGTGGCTTTAAAGGACAGGCCGAGGCCATCCGGATGGCCATTTCCCGCGCCCTGGTAAAGCTGAACGAAGACTTCCGCAAGCCCCTCAAGGGCGAGAAGTTCCTGATGCGTGACGCACGCGTTGTGGAGCGGAAGAAGTACGGTAAGCCCAAGGCCCGTAAGAGCTTCCAGTTCTCCAAGCGCTAATCCGCTAATCACCCCATCTCGTTCAATCGCGGAAACGCTGGTCGTTTCCGCTCTATCCATAAAAAATGGAAAAGCCAACATATAAGGAGTTGATGGATGCCGGCGTTCACTTCGGTCACCTGAAGAAGAAGTGGAACCCCAAAATGGCACCCTACATCTTTACGGAGCGTAACGGTATCCACCTGATCGACCTGAACCGTACCCTGGAACAACTGGACCGCACGGCTAACGCCATGCGCCAGATTGCCAAGGCCGGCAAGAAAATTCTTTTCGTCGCCACCAAGAAGCAAGCCCGCGAAGTGGTTGCCGAGGTAGCCGCCGAGGTGAATATGCCCTACATCACCGAACGGTGGCAGGGAGGCATGTTGACCAACTTCAACACCATTCGTCGCTCGATCCGTAAGATGCAGGGCATCGAGCGGATGCTCAATGACGGTACGCTGGACAGCGTAACCAAGAAGGAGCGCCTGACGCTGACCCGTGAGCACGAGAAGATGAGCAAGGTGCTGGGTGGTATCGCCAATATGAATCGCACGCCGGCCGCCATGTTCGTGGTGGACATCGTACACGAGCACCTCGCCGTGGCTGAAGCTAATAAGCTGGGTATCCGCACCTTCGGAGTGGTAGACACCAACGGTGACCCTAACATGGTCGACTACGTGGTGCCCGCTAATGATGACGCCGGTAAGTCGGTAGAGATCATCGTTCGCTACCTGGCCGATGCGGTCAAGCAAGGCCTCGCCGAGCGCGAATCCATGAAGACTGAAAAGGAAAGCAGCACTGCTTCGGCCTAATCAGTCGTTAGTCCGGGAATTATTCCCGCACGCTGTTGTTCAACCAATATATTACCCGTACCGACCGCTAAGCGGTCGGTACGTTGGTGTTTTTACTCCAACCTAAAAAATAACTATCAGATGGCCATTACAGCTGCTGACGTAAAGAACCTCCGCGACCAGACCGGTGCGGGTATGATGGATTGCAAAAAAGCTTTGAGCGAAAGTGGTGGCGACATCCAGGGTGCCATCGAGTACCTGCGCAAGAAGGGCGAGAAAGTCGCCGCCAAGCGCAGCGACAAGGAAACCAAGGAAGGCGTGGTGATCGCCCAGGTGAGCGATGACAAGAAGCGCGGCGTGATCGTGCGCCTGAGCTGCGAGACCGATTTCGTTTCCAAGGGGGACGATTTCGTTAACTTCACGCAGAAGATCGCCGATCTGGCCCTGGAGAAATTCCCCGCCGATCTGGATTCGCTGCTGGCCCTGCCGATGGGCGATAGCACCGTCGGCCAGTCCGTTACCGATATGGTGGGTAAGATCAACGAGAAGATCTTTGTTTCCGCTTACGAAAAGCTGGAAGCCGCCCAGGTTGCCCCTTACATCCACAGCGGCTACCGTGCCGGTGTACTGGTGGGCCTGAGCAGTGCCACCGACAGCGTGCACGATGCCGGCCGCGACGTGGCCATGCAGGTGGCCGCCATGCGCCCCGTGGCCCTGGACCAGGACTCAGTGGACCAGTCGGTTATCGATAAGGAAATCGAGATCGGCATGGACATCGCCCGCCAGGAAGGCAAGCCCGAAGAGATGGTCGAGAAGATCGCCAAGGGTAAGCTCAATAAGTTTTTCAAGGACAGCACGCTGGTCAATCAGGCTTACGTAAAGGACAACAAGCAGACGGTGGCCCAGTACCTGGACAGCCAGGAAAAAGGGCTGAAGGCTACGGCTTTCCGCCACGTGGAGCTTGGCTAAGAATTGCTAGATCCCCAGTAAACACAATTACTTTTTTCGGCCCTCCCCCGCGCTTGCGGGGGAGGGTTTTTTTAACCATTCCGTAGTGTCTTCCCCCCGTGGGATACCCTTAAATCACGATTCAATCTTCCCCCTTTGACCCTGACCTCCGCCCAAGCTACCGTCCACGACTGGATCACTACGATCGGTCGCCGCTACTACGACGAGTTAACCAACACGGCCATCCTCACCGAGGAGGTGGGTGAGGTGGCGCGTCTGATGGCCCGCATATATGGCGAACAATCGTTTAAAAACCCCGCCGATGCCGAAACCGCCCCCGCCCAGCTGGCCGATGAGATGGCCGATGTCCTGTTCGTACTGATCTGCCTCGCTAATCAGACCGGTATCGACCTGACCGATGCCCTGGAAAAAAACCTCGCCAAAAAAACCGGCCGTGATCGGGAGCGGCATGCCGCCAACCCCAAACTGGATTAGGGCCAATTATTACCTTTGCAGCAAGCACCCTATGCGAGAAAACTTCCCACATAAAACATCGCACTTCCTATTTCAGACATCCCATCCCCCACCTAATCCCCCATGACCCACCTCATCCTCTTCGACAACGACATCCGCGAGCACCTGCTGCCACTGACTTTCCTGCGACCCGTGGGTGATCTGCGCTGCGGTATCCTGACCGTGGCCGAAAAATGGTCGCGGCGGCTGGAGGCACCGGCTTCCTTCCTTACCCAGGATTACCTCGCGCCGCTTTTTCCCCTTGAATACGGCGA
The DNA here is from genome assembly GCA_963757435.1 of Lewinellaceae bacterium. Classification (GTDB taxonomy): domain Bacteria; phylum Bacteroidota; class Bacteroidia; order Chitinophagales; family Saprospiraceae; genus Neolewinella. Next base: position 4,329 of record CAVWSC010000030.1, read on the forward strand.
ACGCAACCTGCTCATCAACGGCAGCCTGCTGCCCACCCCGGAACTAACCGAGCGCGTCCGTAACCTCGTCTCCGGCCAGGCCATTCTGCACCGGGGCGAACTACTGGCCGCCTGCCTGGATGAATCCGCCATGCAGGCCCTGCTCGACGACCGGGATTTTCCCGAACTACAAGGAACCGATCTCACCGCTACTGACATCCGCTACCTGCGCCGGCCGACGGACATTTTTAGCCTCAACGAACAGGAGATCAGTGCCGATTTCGAACTGCTTACCGCCGGTCGTACGTCCGCCCCGCTGCCGGCCACCAACCTGCTCATCGGGCCGACCGACCGACTCTTCATCGAACCCGGCGTAACCATCGAGGGCGCAACGCTCAACACCACGCAGGGTCCCATCTACCTGGGCCGCGATGTGCTGGTGATGGAAGGCTGCCTGCTGCGCGGTCCCCTGGCGGCGGGCGAGCAAAGCGTCTTTAAGATGGGAGCAAAAGTGTACGGCCCTACTACCCTCGGCCCCAGTTGCAAGGTGGGCGGCGAGATCAACAATGTAATCTTTCAGGCCAACTCCAACAAAGGCCACGAGGGCTACCTCGGCAACTCGGTTATCGGCGAGTGGTGCAACCTGGGCGCGGATACCAACTGCTCTAATCTGAAGAACAATTATGCCGAGGTGCGGCTTTGGTCCTACCCGGAAGCGGAATTCGTGAGTACCGGACTGCAGTTCTGCGGCCTCATCATGGGTGACCACTGTAAGGTAGGCATCAACACCATGTTTAATACGGGCACGGTGGTGGGCGTGGCGGCTAATATTTTCGGGTCGGGCTTCGTGCGCAACTTCGTGCCCAGTTTTAGCTGGGGCGGGGCGGGCGGTCTCACTACCCACCGCCTGGACAAAGCCCTGGCTACGGCCGAACTGGTCTACGGCCGGCGGGGCAAGACCCTCGGCCCGGAAGAGGTGGCCGCACTGACGGCCGTGTTCGAGCGCACGGGGGAAAGCCGAGTGAAGTAATTTAGACACGCTCTTAAACCGCTCCCAGATCGGCACCGGCCGGGGCGTAGCGCTTGACCAACTCGATGAGTTGGGACTTCGATAGCTTAGCCAACTGACTGTCCGAGGAACCTTTCTTTTCCTTCTTCTTACCCCTGGGCTGGTGATCGAACCGTCCAAGTTCTTCTTTGGTCGCTTCCTCCCGCAAAAGCAGTAGTAGGGCCGCCAAGTGTTTACAGGCGTCGGATGAGGGGCAATCGCAGTGGCCGCTTAACTCATTTTTCGTGCGATTCAGTTCCAGGTTGTAACGGCCGCTGATTCCGTAGGCATTAGCCAGTAGCTTACCCTGGACGATTTCCTGTAGCCCTATCTTATGGTGGGTATAATACTCCCGACCCCGCCGAAACACCGTTTTTCCAAACAGCTCCCGCAGGTAGTTATCGGTGAGTTGGGGGACCAGTTCGACCAACCAATCGTTCGGGCTGAGTTGGTTCATGATAAATTGCGGCATGGGGAAAGAATTAGTTTAGAGGTCCCAAGATACGTTTCCTGCGGGAATGTTGGATAATTCTTCCGTTTATTATAAGATACTCCACACATAAACAGGTTAGATTACTTATCTATTTAATTATATTTGTTACGATAGGATACTTTGTCTACTACCCTACCGCCGGTTCAACCGTCTCACTGCCAGTGCGTGAGGTGCCCGGAAGGCCGTAAGGGTGCGTTAGCACGGAGCGCAGCGAACCCAGTAGGGGACCGGCCCCATCCCGTAGGGTGGGGACACGCCCTAAAACCTCAGCAATGAATTTATTTGCTACCGCACCGCCCACAAAACATAGAAAAGTCGTAATTTACCGCATGATTTGTGTTGAATGACAAAAATTAAAACACCGCAATTACTGGACCGTTCCGTGGCCGCGCTCAAGGGCGTAGGACCCGCCAAAGCTGAGTTGCTGGGTAAGGAACTGGGTATTTTCAGCCTGCGCGACCTGCTGGGGCAGTTCCCTTTTCGCTACGTGGATAAGACGAAATTTCACCGCATTGCCGACCTCGCGCCCGACTCCGGCCTGGTGCAGGTCAAGGGCGTGCTGCGCCGCGTGACCGAGGTGGGGGCCGGCCGCAAACGGCTGGTGGGCCGTATCCGTGATGAATCCGGCGCGCTGGAACTGGTCTGGTTTACCGGCGTGACCTACCTGAGCCGGATGCTTAAAGTGGGCCGCGAATACGTGGCCTACGGCCGTATTTCGGATTTCAACGGCAAGTTCAGTATCAGCCACCCCGAGCTGGAGGAGTATCAGTCCGACGCCCCGCGCGAGGCCACCACCTTCGCGCCCGTGTACGCAAGTACCGAAAAACTGAACCGCCGGGGCCTGGATTCCCGCGCCCGCCGCCGCATGATGAAGGTGCTGCTGGATCAGTTGCAACCCACCGACATCGGCGATCCGGTACCGGAATACATCTCCGGCAAATTCAAGTTCCCGCCCCGCTTCGATGCCGTTCGCGCCATCCATTTCCCGAAGGATCAGCTGGAACTGGACGCCGCCACCCGCCGCCTGAAATTCGAGGAGCTTTTCTTCCTCCAACTACGGCTGCTGCAACTCAAATCGCAGCGCGAGGGCCGCGTGATCGGCTACCGCTTCGGAGAGATCGGCCCCGTCTTCAACCAATTCTACCACGAAAAACTCCCCTTCGAGCTGACCGGTGCCCAGAAGAGGGTGCTCAAAGAAATCCGTCGCGACCTGGGCCGGGGCATCCAGATGAACCGCCTGTTGCAGGGCGACGTGGGCAGCGGAAAGACCATCGTCGCGCTCCTCACCATCCTCATGGCCCTGGATAACGGCTTCCAGACCTGCCTAATGGCCCCCACCGAAATCCTGGCCTACCAACACTTCGAGGGCATCAGCGAACTGGTGGAAGGCACCGATATCCGGGTGGCCTTCCTGTCGGGTTCCGTGCGCACCAAGGCCCGCCGCGAGCTGCACGCCGCCCTGGAGGCCGGCGAGATCGACATCCTGATCGGCACCCACGCCCTGATCGAGCCGCCGGTGGTGTTCAAAAACCTGGGGCTGGCCATCATCGACGAGCAGCACCGTTTCGGCGTCAAGCAGCGGGCCAAACTGTGGGCCAAAAACAGCCCCTACCCGCCCCATGTGCTGGTGATGACGGCCACGCCCATCCCCCGCACCCTCGCCATGACGATCTACGGCGACCTGGACATCAGTATCATCGACGAGCTGCCCCCCGGCCGCAAACAGATCGAAACCCAGCACCGCACCGAACACCACCGCGAGCGGGTTTTCGGCCTCATGCGCGAGGAGATTGCCAAGGGCCGCCAGGTCTACGTCGTCTATCCCCTCATCGAAGAAAACGAGGACCTCGACCTCACCGCCCTCGAACAGGGGCACGAGGCACTCAGCCGCATCTTCCCCCAGCCGCAGTACCAGCTCAGCGTCGTACACGGCAAAATGAAACCGGAAGACAAGGACTTCGAGATGCAACGCTTCAAACGGGGTGAAACCCAGATTCTGGTCGGTACCACCGTCATCGAAGTGGGCGTCAACGTCCCCAATGCCACGGTCATGGTCATTGAGCACACCGAGCGGTTCGGCCTCTCGCAACTTCACCAGCTCCGCGGCCGCGTCGGGCGGGGCGGCGACCAGTCGTACTGCATTCTCATGTCGGGTTTCAAGCTGAGCGCCAACGGCCGCGAGCGCATCAAGACCATGGTGCGCACCACCGACGGCTTCGAGATTTCGGAGGCCGACCTGCGCCTGCGCGGTCCCGGCAATATGGAGGGATTGCAGCAAAGCGGCGTCCTCAACCTCAAGCTGGCCGATCTGGCCAAGGATCACCAGGTCCTCGTCGCCGCCCGCGAAGTAGCCCTCCGCATTTTAGAGGATGACCCTAAACTGGAAAAGCCCCACCACCAGGGACTGGCCAGGTATTTAAGGGCGCACCTGAAGGAAGTAAAGGGTTGGGGAAGGATCAGTTGAGGAAAGTCTTCGGGTAATTTCTACCTTAAAGTGTGCCTTATCGGGTTGTTGTGCGTTGAATTCTCGTTGGTGTTTTCTCCCCGGCCTTCCGAAGGGAATTTTTAATAACGTTCAATTTTTGAATCCTTGACCCGTAAATACGACAACGTCTGGATCGGCCTCGTCGCCGGCGCCCTTATCCCCTTCATCGCCTACGCACTCATTTTGCTTCTCACCGAGCAACTGGCGGCCAACGGCATTGTAGCCGGCGACGGCAGTACGCTCGAATTCCGGCCGCGCACCATGCTGCTCATCGCGCTCTGCTTCAACATCATCCCCCTCAGCGCCTTTCGCAAGCGCTACATGAACCAGTGCGTACGCGGGCTGGTCATCACCACGGTCATCGGCGCGGCGGTTTGGTTCGTTATGTTCGGGCAGGATTTGCTGAACGGGAATATTTAGGGGTCAGGGGTGGGCGTGCCCCCGGCTGAAGGCCGGGGTCGGTGCCTTCCGGGCTTCGCTAACGCTCGGTGCTGCGCACCCGGCCTAAACGGCCGCCCCTCCAGGCACCTCACGCGAACACGCCGCACCGTACACTCCGCTCAGGTCGAGGACGTTTACGTCTGAGAAATGAACTGTTATACGTGCTCGTACCTCATGCTGCCGGCTGCGCCGCCCGTCTCGGACGTAGACGTCCTCGACCTGAGCGACTTGGGCCGTACACGCCGCTCAGGTCGTACACGCTCAATGGGAAAACATCTCACATCAGACGTCGTACATCAGACATCGTACATCAGTACATCTGACATCGTACATCCGACATCGTACATCGACATCGTACATCCGAATGATTGTCATCATTCGGAGACGCGAGGTATCGCGTCTCTACTTATCCCACGGTTTCTTTGCCAAATAGGGCATCCACAAAGGCGCGCTTGTTGAAGATCTGCAACTGCTCGATGCCCTCGCCGACGCCGATGTATTTAATGGGGATCTTGAACTGATCGCTAATGCCGATGGCGACGCCGCCCTTGGCGGTACCGTCCAGTTTGGTGAGGGCGAGGGCCGTTACGTCAGTCGCATTGGTGAAATGCTTGGCCTGCTCGATCGCATTCTGGCCGGTGGTGGCATCCAGTACCAATAACACCTCGTGGGGGGCGGACTCCATGCATTTGGTGACGGAGTTTTTGATCTTGGTCAACTCCTTCATCAGGTTGAACTTGGTGTGCAGGCGGCCGGCCGTGTCGATAATGGCCACGTCGCAGCCATTTTCCCGGGCGTACTTGACGGTCTCGTAGGCCACGGCGGCGGGGTCGGTATTCATGCCTTTGCTATAGAAATCACAGCCTACACGGTCGGCCCAGATCTTGAGCTGGTCTACGGCGGCGGCGCGGAAGGTATCGCCCGCCCCCAGCACTACTTTCTTGCCGCGCTTGTGGTACTGGTGCGCCAGTTTGCCGATGGTGGTGGTTTTTCCCACGCCGTTCACGCCCACCACGAGGATAACCACGGGCGCGGATGGCGCGGCGGGTGGAATATAATCCTCCAGGTCGACCGTATTGTGTTCGGCCAGGAGGCGGACGATCTCATCGCGGAGGATCTCGTTCAGCTCGGCGGTATTGAGGTACTTGTCCTCGGCCACCCGCGCCTCGATGCGGTCGATGATTTTGACGGTGGTATCGAGGCCCACGTCGGATTGGATGAGGATATTTTCCAGTTCATCCAGTACTTCCTCATCCACGGTGGCCTTGCCGGCCACGGCTCGGCTAAGTTGGCCGAGGAGCGAAGACTTGGTTTTTTCGATTCCCTGATTGAGGTCTTCCTTTTTCTCCTGGTTAAAAAACTTCTTAAAAAAGCTCATGGGGCGGGTTGGTTTGGTGGGAATACACCGGGGCGGGTCAAACGGTTGGGGTGGGAAAGACGAAAGCGCCGGTCTCGGTGAGAGATCGGCGCTTTCGCGGTAGCAAGGGGCGGGTTAGGCGACTTACTTGTTCTTCATGAACTCGTCCAGCTTGTCTTTGTGGACCATCACCTCTTTGTAGGTGTACTTACCCGTTTCGGGGTCTTTGATCGACTTGATGATCTTGACGAAATCACGGCCCGAACCGGCGTTGGCGGAACGCTGTCCGACCCGGGAGTTTTTGGATACCTTAGCCATGGTGGCAAAATTTTAGTGGTGAACGGAGGAGGGAAAAATGCGGGTAAGTCAGATAACGAATTAACCTTACGGTTATGGATTACTCATTGATCCCTCACCCCCGGCCCCTCTCCTCGGGAGAGGGGTGACTAGACGTAGACGATCGACGCGATCTTACTTGATTTCGCGGTGAACCGTCATCTTACGCAGGATGGGGTTGTACTTCTTGAGTTCCAACCGTTCGGGCGTGTTCTTCCGGTTCTTCTGGGTAACGTAGCGTGAGGTACCGGGCTGACCAGTGGTCTTGTGCTCGGTGCATTCCATGATGATCAGGTTGCGGTTACCTTTTGATTTCTTGGCCATGATAGGGCAATTTTAGCGGTTCTGGGAACCGGATTACTTCAACTTGATACCCGTGTCGATGCCCTTGCGCTCCAACTTCTTCACGTAAGCCACCAGGCCCAGCTTGTTGACGGTACGCATGGCGTTGGCCGAAACCGTGAGGGTAATGAACTTACCCAATTCGGGGACGAAGAACTTCTTCGACTGCATATTGGGGATGAAACGGCGCTTCGTCCGGCGGTTCGAGTGCGAGACGTTGTTGCCCGCGATGGGGCGCTTGCCGGTAAGCGTACAAACTTTGGACATAATACGGTTGTTTTCGTACCCACGCCCGAAGAAGGGGCGGAGGCCAACAAAAAAGCAGACACTGGGGCCTGCTTCTCTGAGGAATAATGGTGACCCTGTCAGGATTCGAACCTGAAACCTCCGCATCCGTAGTGCGGTGCTCTATCCAATTGAGCTACAAGGCCGGGAAATGAAGCGAATGAACGGCCACGTTGAGCGACCTTTATCACTGTACTTCCATCGAAGCGAGCGCAAAGATACGTCGCCTGTTTTAGTATGACAAGTGGTGGGGGGAAAAAATTTCAAATCGTTCGATTTTTTTCCGCGCCACCCAGTATGCATTACCTTTGCGGTTTCGTTTTTGCCCCCGGCCCCCCGAAGGGGGGAGATTGTAGCCAAGGAATATTCAGTCATGGGCTTTGCCGCTTCTCCAATCCGGCAAAGCCGTTTTAGAGGTCACTCATTAAAGCGTGAGGTGCCCAAAGGGGCCTTAGCGCACGCAGTGCCGAGCGATCAGCGAAGCCCGGAGGGGACCGGCCCGGCCGTTGGGGCGGGACACGCCCGGAAGTGTTATGCGATCGCCTCTACTAGCTAGCTGAGTGCCCCAAATACCCTATTCTAATTTGAACCTGACCGGCAAATTAAACTGCACCCGCACCTTCTTCCCGCCCTGCTCACCTGGTTGCCAAGTGGGCATCAAGCTAACGATGCGAACCAGTTCGGCGGAAATATCCCGGCTGAGGCCGTCGATTACTAGTATGTCTCCGATCGAGCCGTCTTTGTCGACGACAAACTGTACGATTCCTAAACCCTGAACCCCGTAATTTCGGGCTGTAGCGGGATAGCGAACATTCGAGTAGATAAATTCAAGCATTTTCTTGTCTGAACACTTATTAAATTCGTCTTCCGCTAGGCTGGTACTGCAACCGGGAAATCGGGGCATTTTTTCCGGCTGCTTCATGGCCTCCAGCGATTCCGGAGTAGGCTTAAGGTCCAGGAGCGTTTCAACCTCTTCACCCGCCTGGTAGCGTCTTTTCGTTTCTAGCACGCCTGCGGTGTCGTAGGTGCTAACTATTCCATCCAGTTCGTTGGCCACGTAATTTTCCACTCTACTTATCCGGCCGTTATCGTGGTAAGACGTCCATTCTCCCGTATGTTTACCGGCTACGTAATCCCCTTCTTTTGATAGTAGCCCACCGTAAGAGTAATACTTCCAGCGGCCGGTCTGCTCGTTTTCCTGGTAAGCACCCTGGCTGCGCGGAGCACCGTCATCATAGAAGCTTTCATGGCGGCCGTCCTTTACTGTAAATTTTTTGTCCGCATATTCCGTGTAATTGGTCACCGTCTTTGTTTCCGGAAAAAAGCGGCGCAGGATGTACCGGTCGCCAAGCTGGGTGTAAGTGTACTGATAGCCGGCCTCAATCTCCACCTCCCCCGGCTGATAGGAGGCTGCGTAGCGTTTCGGATACTCTACGGAACCAACTTCCCTGGCAGGAATGCAGGAAGTCAGCAGGAGGGTAAGGAGCAGAACAATGGCTGGACCAGAGAAAGAAATTAGGTGCTTGAGCATGGGATAGTTTAAATTTAGGTGAACAAAGATAACCGCTTTCAAACAAATCCGTACAGTCTCCGCCAAACCGCTAACAAAGCGTACCTTCACCGCTTTTAACTCACCCACCGCCCCCTATCTTTTGCGCACCCGCCCCCACCTCGGCTCCGTCAACAACGAAACCATCGTTCTCAACCTGATGCACTTCGGCCAGGGGCTGTACCTGCCGGTGGCCTACGTGGTGAGCCGCGACCGCGACGGGCTGCTGGCTCACGTGCGGCAGCGGGCGACGTCGGAAACGATCGGGGCTTTTCACATCCGGACGGACGAAAAGCTGGACCGGATCTTTACCCTGATCGACGAACTGGAGCCGGCGGCGATCGAGAACCGGTTTAAAGGCAAGGCCAAGCGGCGACCGAAACTGGACCAGTTGATCCTGATTCATAGTAAGGAGTCGCGGGCACTGGTGCTGAAGGACTGCCACCGGCGGCTGAACGAACTGCTGGACCTGGCCGGTGCGCGGGACATGCAGATCAGCCTGAACGTGGAACGGCGGGTGCTGGTAAAGGACTACCGACTGGAGGACGGCCGGAAGTTTTTGCTGCCGGTGATCTCGTTCAAGCGGACGGAAGAGGGCGTGTATTACCGCCTGCAACTGCGTCCGGAAGCGGACGAGGAGGCGGCCCTGCTGACGCCGCGCCACCACACCATAACGGTGCTGACCAACCACCCCGCCCCCGGTTACCTGGTGGTGGACCGCGAACTGTACCGCCTGCGGCACCTGAACGGCAATGTGGTGAAGCCGTTTTTGACCAAGGACGAGGTGTTCATCCCCGCCGACCGGGCCGTGGCCTACATCCGTAATTTCGTGATGAAGGTGGTGGATGCCGTGGATATCGAGGCCGAGGGTTTTGCGGTGGCCGAGAGCAAGGAGTTGAAGAGCTGTACCATCAGCCCCGTGCTGCACCCGCTGGAGGACCGCTACTACCTGACCGTGCGCTTTATGTATGCGGGGCAGACGACCTTTGGGTGGAACGAGGCGCGTGACCGCCGCACGCAGCTGCGGACCGAGGGCGAGGAGATGAGTATACTAAAGGTGTCGCGCGATGCGGCGGCCGAGGCTGATTTTCTGGAGCGGCTGGACCGCGACCGGCCTGCGGGCACTGCCCGCCAGCCAACTGTTTACCAACCCCGCCGCGCCGGATGCCGAGGACGGCACCGCCAACCTGCCCGCCACGCTGGACGCCGTGGAGTGGTTGCTGCGTGAGCGCGAGCAGTTGGAAGAATTGGGTTTTAGCGTGCCGCCGCCCCAACTGGACGACCGCCTGCTGCACCCCCACGCCGGCCGCCTGACCGTGAGCGTGGCCGACGAGCGCGACTGGTTCGACCTGCGCGGCGAGGTGCGGGTGGATGAGTTCGTGATCCCGTTTGCCAAGATCGCCAAATACATCCGCAATAATGACCGCTATTACCCGCTGCCGAACGGCCGCTACTTCCTGATCCCGCGCGAGTGGTGGGCCAAGTACGGCGAAGTGGCCAAGTACGGCACTACCGAGGGCAACGGACTACGGTTGTCGCGGGCGCACTTTCCGCTGGTGCAGCACCTGACGCCCGCCGGCGAGGGAGAAGCCGAGCGTGCGCGCGAGGCTGCTGCCGACTACCAGCCGGGTTCCGATCTAAAGGCCGAACTGCGCCCCTACCAACTGGCCGGAACCCGCTGGCTGATCGAGCACCACCACCAGAACCTGGGGGCCTGCCTGGCCGACGACATGGGACTGGGCAAGACGCTGCAAACCATTGCCGTGCTGCTCTACGCCAAGGGCCGCCGCCGGGAACTGGCCGAACAGCAGCAAGCCGCCACTGACCCCGCGCCCCAACTAGACCTGTTTTCGGCCCCGGCCCCCGACGAGAGTTTTTTGCAACCCCTGCACGCCCTGGTGGTGCTGCCCGCCTCGCTGGTTTTTAACTGGGCCGCCGAACTGCGGCAGTTCGCGCCGCGCCTGACCGTACATATGCATACCGGTCCGAAACGACCGAAGGATATCCGAATCCTGCGTCGCTATGACGTGATCCTGACCACCTACCACACCGCCCTGCGCGATAAAGAGTTGCTGGCTGAGATCGAGTTCGAGTACATCGTACTGGACGAGAGCCAGCAGATCAAGAACCGGGGCAGTAAACTGTTTAAGGCCGTAAACGAGTTGAACGCCCGCCACCGGATCAGCCTGTCGGGTACGCCGATCGAAAACTCGTTGGCCGACCTCTGGTCGCAGATGCAGTTCCTGAATCCCGGCTTACTGAAGGGCTACGCCTTCTTCCGCAAGGAATTCCAGTTGCCCATCGAGAAGGCGAACGACGACAATAAGAAGGACAAACTGCGCCGCCTGGTGGCCCCCTACCTGCTGCGCCGCACCAAGGACGAGGTGGCCAAGGACCTGCCCGAGCTGCACACCCAACTCTTCTACTGCGAGATGGAAAAGGAGCAGCGCAAGGTCTACGAGCGAGAGAAATCCGCCGCCCGCAACCACCTGCTCGGCAACTACGCGCCGCAGGACGGGGCCTACCGCCTACTGGTCGTCCAGACCCTGACGCGCCTGCGCCAACTGGCCAACCACCCCGTGATGATGAACGCCGATTACGCCCACGGCAGCGGCAAATTTACCGAGGTGCTGGAACAGTGGGAAACGGTGCGCAAGGCCGGGCACAAGGCGCTCTTTTTCAGTTCCTTCGTTAAGCACCTCGAACTGTTCCGCGCCGAACTGAACGAGCGGGGGCAGCAACACGCCTGGATCAGCGGCTCGGTGGCCGCCAAGGACCGGGCCGCCGCCGTGCGCCGTTTCCAGGAGGAGGATGAGCTACAGGCTTTCCTGATCTCGATCAAGAGCGGCGGCACCGGCCTCAACCTGACGCAGGCCGACTACGTCTTCGTGCTGGACCCCTGGTGGAACCCCACCATCGAGCATCAGGCCATTGCCCGGGCGCACCGCATCGGGCGGGAGGGCACGGTTTTCGCCCGCAAGTTCATCTCCCGTGATACGATCGAGGAGAAGATCGTGAAACTGCAGGAGCGCAAGCACCAGCTGGCGGAGGATATTATCGGGAAGTCGGGGAAGCTGGATTTGGATAAGACGGAGTTGTCGTTTTTGCTGGAATAAGGGGGGCGGCGGCGGCGGAGCCGCTGGTTAATGATTGATTGATTGAATGATTGAGTAGCTGAATGGCTTCGCGCGTACTTTACCTGCGGTGATCGTCGCAAGCTTCTCGGAGTTGGTAGGCGGCGTTGCCGCTGGTAAATTACCTGCGGTGATCGTCGCAAGCTCCTCGGAGTCAGTACTTTGGTACTCGGTCTACGCGTACACGCCCCGCATAATCAGTCATTCAGTCTCAATCATTAGTTGCGCTGCTTCTTTTAATCGCAAAGCGATTCTTCGAGGTCATTCAATCATTCCCGCCGCCCCTCAACAAACTCTAAAATCCGCTCCGCTTGCCAGCCGGCCGCCGAGCCGGGGAGGCTGAAACCGACGTGGCCGCCCTGCCGGGGCTGTTCCAGGTGGATGTAGTCGTGGGCGGCGCACAGGTCAACGGGGGTGCAGGCGGGCGGTACGATGGGGTCGTTTAGGGCATTGACCAGCAGGGTGGGCGTCCGGATATCCGCCATAAAGTGGGCGGCGGAGGCATAATCGTAGAACTCCTGCGCGGTAGTGAAGCCGGAAAGGGGTGCGCTGAAATGGGTGTCGAAATCCTCCCAGCGACGTACGCGGGCGAAGTTGGCGGGGTCTATAATGCCGGGGTGCGTGGTTTCCTTTTGCAGAATTTTGTCCCGCAGGGCCTGGAAAAACTTGCGTTTATAAAGGCGGTTCTCCCAGCGGTCGAGGGCCAGGGCACTGGGGCGGATGAAGCAGGGGGCACTAAAGGCCAGTCCGTGGGTGATGGGCACCGGGCGGTGCCGGTCCAGGGTGCCGAGGTACTTGAGGGTAAGGTTGCCGCCCATGCTAAAGCCCGCCAATATCATGCGCCGGTAGCCCACCTCGTAGTGCGCGTATTCGGCAACGGTGGCCAGGTCCTCGCTCTGCCCGTGGTTGTAGAGGCGGGCCGTGCGATTCATCTCTCCGCCGCAGGAACGGGAATTCCACGCCAGCACGTCGTAGCCCCGCTGGTGAACATGAGTGGCAATGGCGCGGATGTAGGCGCGGTCGCTACTCCCCTCCAGACCGTGGGACAGAATGATGAGCGGGGTGTCGGCGGCGGGAGGTTCTTTGCTGTTGTAGCCAATCGAGGTCCAGAAAATCGTCATCGGGCGTCGGGATGCGTTCGCGCCGGTAGGCGCAGGGCGCGGCCGCGCGCAGGGCCGGTAGGATGGTCTGCAGGTGGCCGCCGGCTTCGTACCAGCGGGGGCCGGGGTAGGTGGATGGGATCAGCAAGGGAAAAAGGCTTTTAGCGGTTCGTATACGGGGCAAGAACCGGGCGCGAAGGTAGAAAGGTATCCGAAGCTGCCCGTGTTTCCCGGCCCACTTTCCCGAACATCAGCATCACCCGCACGTATTCCACCGCCCGCTCCGCACCGCGAAATATCACGCCGGCCGCCCAAAAATTGGTCCCCCGCACCGGGAGCCGTACCTTGCCGGGACAGACGAACAACCTATGCAAGCAATTTTGATCGACGGGCCGGGAACGGCCGCAGACCTTTACATCGGCACCGCCCCCGACCCCGCGCCCGGTCCCGGGCAGGTGCTGCTACACACCGTGGCGGCGGGCGTTAACCGCGCCGACCTGCTGCAACGCGCCGGAAAGTACCCGCCCCCGGCGGGGGCTTCCACCATTCTGGGGCTGGAAGTAGCCGGCACCGTTATCGGCTTGGGCACGGGCGTGACCGATTACGAGATCGGCGACAACGTCTGCGCGCTGGTATCCGGCGGCGGCTACGCCCAGCAAATTGCCGTCGATCAGGAAATGCTGCTGCCCCTGCCCGCCGGTATGTCGTTCACCAAAGCGGCCGCCGTGCCCGAAACCTTCCTCACCGCCTACCAGGCCCTGCACTGGATCGGCGGCCTGCGCACCGGGCAGCGCGTGCTGGTACACGCCGCCGCTAGCGGCGTGGGCACGGCGGCCCTGCAACTGATCCGGCTGGCGGGGGCGCACGCGATTGCGACGGCATCGGCCGGCAAGCAGGAAGTCTGCCTGCGCCTGGGCGCGGAACGGTGCATCGACTACCGAAGCGAGAACTTTGCCGCCGCAGTGGCCGACGCGACCGACGGGCGGGGCGTCGACCTGATCCTCGATTTCGTGGGGGCCGATTACTGGGAGAAAAATCTGAGCAGCCTGGCACCGGACGGTAAGCTGGTCCTGCTGGGCTTGCTAGGCGGACACGAGGTAAAGGGTTTCAGCCTGGCTACCCTGTTGCAACGCCGCCTGACCGTACAGGCCACCACCCTGCGCAGCCGCGACCGCGAGTACCAGCACCGGCTGACGGCCGATTTTCGGCGCGATTGCCTGCCCCACTTCGCCACCCGCGATCTGGAACCGGTGGTGGACACCATCTACGACTGGAACCAGGTGGACGCCGCCCACCGCCACCTGGAAAGCAACGAGACGCGCGGCAAACTGGTCCTCACCATCGGCGACGAGACCGAAGCAGACTGGTTATGAGCAGCACCCGTAAAAAATTCCTGCGCGGCCTCGCCGTCGGCACCCTCGGCCTGCCCCTCGCCCTGCGGGCCGTGCTGGGCAAAACCGGTGCCCAGGGCGACGGACGCGCCGACGCGCAGGCGTGACGGCCGCACCTGGCAGTGGAAAATGGTCACCACCTGGCCGCCCAATTTTCCGATACTGGGCGAGGGTTGCGTGGAGCTGGCGCGGCTGATCCGGGTGATGTCGGGCGGGCGGCTGGACATCCATGTTTACGGCGCGGGCGAGCTGGTGCCGGCCCTGGAGAGCTTTGATGCCGTGCGCACCGGCGCGGCCGAGATGGGATCGGGCGCGGCCTATTACTGGGCGGGCAAGGCCCCGGCGGCCCAGTTTTTCGCGGGCTATCCCTTCGGCCTCAACGCCCAGCAACTGAACAGCTGGCTGATTGCCGGCGGGGGAATGGAACTGTGGCGCGAACTATACGCGCAGTACGGCCTGGTGCCCTTTCGTGGGCGGCAATACCGGTGTGCAGATGGGGGGTTGGTTTAACCGGAAGATCGACACGCCCGAAGATTTTCGGGGCCTAAAGATGCGAATGCCCGGCCTGGGCGGCCGCGTACTGGAGCGGCTGGGCGGTGCCCCCGTGCTGCTGGCCGGCGGCGAAATCTATACCGGCCTGGAGCGCGGCGTGATCGACGCCACGGAGTGGGTAGGGCCCTACCACGATTACATCATGGGTTTTCACGAGATCGCCAACTACTATTATTACCCCGGCTGGCACGAACCGGGCACGGCCTTCGAGTTTTTCGTCAACCGGGAAGCTTACGCGGAACTGCCGGCCGATCTGCAGCAGATTATTGCCACCGCCACCGAGCAGATCAACCTGTGGACGCTGGCACAGTTCGAGGTAAAGAACGCCGAGTACCTGGAGAAGATCCGCGCCACCCCCGGCGTGGAGGTTCGCCCCTACCCCGCCCCGGTGATCGAGGCCGCCCGTGCGGCCGCGCGGGAGACGATCGAGGAATACGCGAACTCCGATCCGTTTGCGCGGCGGGTGTACGATAGTCTGCTGGCGTTTCGGCGGGGGGCGAAGGGGTGGTCGGCGGTGTCGGAGGGGCTATACTATTCAGACCTGGACGGGGATTGAAGGGAAGGTTGCCAAAGCTAATCAGACGCAAGGTGTTGCGTCTATTCGTTTATTTGTCCGAATGATTCACCATCATTCGGAGACGCAAGGTGTTGCGTCTATTCGGGTTAAAAAATATTTTTTTGAATACTACCGATACCTTTTCGCTGCTTGATCTATTGACCTTTACGCGGCGCGTGGTGGCCCTTAATTTGGGTGACCCGGTCTGGGTTGTGGCGGAAATCGCGCAGGTGAACACGTCCAAGGGACACTTATTCGTGGAATTGGTGCAACAGGCGACGGCCGAGGAGGGCGGGGCTACGCAGGCGCAGGCCGGGGCGGTGGTGTGGGAGAATACCTTACGTAACGTGCGACGGGAGCGGGGCCGGGAGATCGACGCGCTCTTTCGGGCGGGGAGTAAGGTGCGGCTGCGGGTACGGGCGGATTACCACGTGCGTTACGGCTTCAAACTGATCGTGGAGGATGCCGACCCGAGTTTTACTTTGGGGCAACTGGAGGCGGAACGGCGGGCGACGGTGGAACACCTGGAGGCCGCCGGTGACCTGGTGCGCAATAAGCTCCTGGACCTCTCGCTAGTGCCGCTGAGGCTGGCCGTGATCAGTTCTCCAGAGGCGGCGGGTTACCTGGATTTTACGGAAACGCTGGATGGTAATGCCTACGGATTCAAGTTTCGGCATAAACTGTTCGTGACGGGCGTGCAGGGCGACCTTGCGCCGGCGCAGATCACCAAGCAACTGCGGGCCATTGCGCGGCGCCGGGATGAATTCGACGCCGTAGCCGTGATCCGGGGCGGGGGGGCGCGGCTGGATTTGGCGGCCTTCGATGACCTAGAGGTGTGTCGGGCGGCGGCCAAATGCCCGCTGCCGGTGATCTGTGGACTGGGACATGAATCGGACGAGACCATCCTGGACCTGGTGGCCCATACCCGCCTGAAGACCCCCACGGCGGCGGCCGAATTTTTCATCACGCGCCTCTTACGGGTGGAAGGATTCGTGGAGGAAGCCCGTTACGCGCTACACCAACTGGTGCGCAATCGCCTGTACCGCGATGAACTGATCCTGACGCAGGTGGAAACCAAGATCGACCAACTGAGCCACCGCGTGCTGGCCGATGCGGATAGCCGGCTGTTGCGACTGGAAGACCTGCTGAGTACGCACGTGGGGCACCGCTTGCTAATAGCTGAAGGCAAACTAGCAACGGCCGAAGGTGTACTGCATGCCCTGCGGCCGGAGACCACCCTGGCGCGTGGTTATTCCCTGATCATGCAGCGGGGGAAGATCATCAGCAACAAGGGCCACCTGGAACTGGACAAGTCGATGGACGTTAGGATGTCCGTGGGCAAGCTGAAAGTCAGGGCGGTGCGCAAAAAGAAGCGCAAAAAAAGTGACAATGGGCACGAATAATCGTTCCTCCCTGCGATTAATTGGCGCGATACCTGTGTTAGCGGAATGCATTTCGTTTTATTACGAAAAAATTTCGTCTGATAACTCACTGATTTTTAGTGATCTTACATATTAGTATTCGTTTTTTTATCGCTTTTTTGTTGGCTGGTCGGTCTAAGTTTCCCTATCATTGCATTGCATTCGACCTAGATAGACTTCAGTTATACACGTTTTATGAGAATCCGCCGGCCCTAACCAAGCCGTCGGAGGTTAGCTACACAACCGTACGGAACACACGTTTTGATATTACACCCTTCGTCGGGAAAGTTTAGCGGATCACTGCACGATGCGCTTGATGCATCTCTTTCCCGCAACTCGTTTTAGCAACTTATTATAGTCTCTGTAAAAGATGGCCGCTTGCGGTCGGGTCCGTCCCATGGCCGGTCCGATTGGATTACACCCAATTTTTCAATAACATAAGAACTGTCTGCACGGACAGGACTCACGGGATTAAACACACCGCCGGTTGAGTGGCTTGGTTTACGGTCTGCGGACTAGTGACCGGGCTGCGGATTGACAATCGGCAAATCTGATTTTACTTCATATTCTCCGTATGGTCACCAGGACGCCCCCGCGCGCCCTGGATGCCAGGGAGACCACTATGCCCCGCAACGGCTTCTTTTTGGGAAGCTGAACCGGCCGGGGCTTGAAGTTGCGCACCCTCTCCTCCCGAGGTCCACCGGCAGTACGTCTACAATGCATAGCAACCGATGCGTACTACTTGCCACATCTTTTTCTTCCTGCTCTGCTGCCTCTGTGCTAGCCTGAGCGCGCAAAATCTCCGCCCCGCCGACCTGGTCGCGGCCGAGCAATTCACGAACACCGTTCGCCCTTTCGTCGCCACCGATGGTCGTGCATCCTCCGGCCTGCCGGAAATGGACCGCGCCAAAGTAACCGACTACAGCTTATTCGACCTCGACACCGATGCAGTTGCCACCTG
This sequence comes from Lewinellaceae bacterium, assembly GCA_963757435.1. GTDB lineage: Bacteria > Bacteroidota > Bacteroidia > Chitinophagales > Saprospiraceae > Neolewinella. The sequence continues at coordinate 21,759 of CAVWSC010000030.1, forward strand.
GCGCGACGACAACCCCGCCGCCCTGGAGTTGGAAGTCCCCGCCCGCAACGACCATGACCCGCTGACGCTGCAACTGGTCCGCGTTAATCCCTTCGCCCCTAATTTTCGCGTTACCGAAAGCCATAAGGTAAACGGCTTACAAGACCTGGACTACGGCCTCCACTACCGCGGCATCGTGGCCGACGAGCCGGAATCCATCGTCTCCCTCAGTCTCATCGACGGCGAAATCATGGCCGTCATTAGCCGCACCCGCGAGCAACTGGTACTGGGTAAAGTACAGATCAAGGGCGACGACCGCCACCTGCTCTACAACGAACGGGATCTTCCTGTTCCCGACGGACTAGGCGTATGTGCCACGCCCGACGGCGGCGAGGAATATACTCGCCAGGACCTGACCTCGCCCCTCGGTCAGGCCCGCGACGCAAGCAACTGCGTGGGCATCTACCTGGAGGCGGATTACTCCATCTTCCAGACGCGTGGCAGCACGGCCAGCGTGAACAGCTATATCACCGGCCTCTTTAATCAGATGGCCACGCTCTACGCCAACGACCAGATCAATCTGACCCTGACCGAAGTATTCATCTGGACCCAGCAGGACCCCTACAACAGCAGTTCATCCAGCGGTAACCTGACGGCTTTTCTAAACACCCGTCAGAATTTCAACGGCGACTTGGCCGGTCTGGTCTCCTACCAGTCCAGCGGTGGAATCGCTTACGTTAATGCCGTTTGCAGCCCCAGCTACGCTTATTCCTTCTCCAGCATCGACAACAGCTACCAAACGGTACCTACTTACAGCTGGTCGGTCAATGTACTGGCCCACGAGTTCGGACACCTGATGGGTTCACAGCACACCCATGCCTGTGCCTGGAATGGAAATAATACGGCCATCGACGGTTGCTACTCGCCCGAGGGCGGCTGCGCCCAGCCCGGACTACCCAGCGGCGGCGGTACGATCATGTCCTACTGCCACCTGACCAGCGCGGGGGTAAACTTTACCAAAGGTTTCGGTTCGCAGCCCAAGGCCGTAATTCAAAACCGGGTTTATAACGGCAACTGCCTGAGTAGTTGCGGCACCGGCGGTGGAAACGGCGGCACCGGCGGAGGTGGCGGCGGCACCGGAGGTGGCGGTGATAATGGCGGCGGCGGCGGTGATAATGGCGGCGGCGGAACCGACACCGAATGCTCGACCGTGGTGTTCCAGATCAAGACCGACAACTACCCCGGCGAGACTACCTGGCGCATCACCAATGCCGGTGGTAGCGTGGTGCTATCCGGCGGCAGCTACCGAAACGCGGGTACCAACTACAGCGCCGAAGTGTGTCTGCCCGACGGTTGCTACACCCTGCGGATCAACGACAGCTACGGAGACGGTATCTGCTGCTCCTACGGATCGGGTAACTACAAACTGACCAACACCGATGACGGTACTATCCTGGCGCAGGGCGGCTCCTTCGGCTCTTCGGAAAGTACCGAGTTTTGCGTGGAAGCCGGTAGCGGGGATGATGGTGGCGATGACGGAGAATGCCTGCCGATCGACTTTACGGAATATTCCGTCGGCAGTTACGGTGGCTCACAGGACCGGGGTACCTTCGTGCAGTTAGATAACAATAGCATCCAGCTCCAGGATAATGCCTGGAAAGCGATCCTGCTCAACTACACGGTTACGCCCAATACGGTGATCGAATTCGAGTTCGGTTCCACCATCCAGGGTGAGATCCACGGTATCGGTTTTGATAATAACAACAGCATCTCTTCTAACCGTACGTTCCGCCTGTACGGCACGCAGAACTGGGGCATCGGTGCTTTTGCTACTTATACCAACATCGGCTACTGGGCGCCTTACACCATTCCCGTCGGCGAGTACTATACCGGCACCTTTAATCGCTTGTTCTTCACGGTCGACCACGATAGCGGTGCCCGTAACGGCACAGCCTTCTTCCGTAACATTCGCATTTACGAGGGGAATAACTGCGGTGCCTACCTTCCCTCCGGCGATCCGATTGTGACGGAAGACATCGACCCCGAACTGTCGGTCTTCCCTAACCCCACCAGTGACCTGCTCAACCTGCGCTTCACACTGGCGGCACCGGCCACGACGCAGGTTTCGGTCTATGACATGGCGGGCCGCCAGTTGTTGAACCGCGAGGCACGTCTTACGGCCGGTCGGCAAACCCTGCCCCTGGCCACGCAACGGCTGGTTCCCGGCACCTACCTGGTCCGCATCCAATCAGGAGAATGGACGGAAACGCGCAAGTTCACCGTCATTAGATAGCACGACGGGCCGCCTAAGGGGCGGTTCTCCCCCCTCGCTACGTTGCGAGTGAAGTGCTATCAGGAGTCCTTCGTACCCACGGGTGCGGAGGGCTTTTTTAATTAATAACTGATATACCCTGGACCGGGGATACCCGCCACGACACCCCCCGATTGAAAGTCCCTTAATCCAGCCGCCACTGCGTTCCCTCCACCAGGCCGGCACCCCTGATCTCATTCACTACTCGTGCCTCGGTAAACTGCTCGGTGGGATAAAATAGGTCCGTCAGGGCAATGGTACCCTCATCGGCAAACAGTTCCGCGCTCTGGGTGTCGAACCATAGGCGCAGGTCCATTTCCGTACCGGTGCTAATACGGGGCACGGTATGCACACGCTTGGCAAACTCCGGTGAGAAATCAATGCGGCCCGCACGGCGGCGGTCACTGAAGTAGGTCTTGTCGGCCGCATTATAGCCGATTTCGTACACGTCCCCTACCCCATTGGTCAGGCGCACGTAAATGCGTCCCTCGGTCGCGTCGGCAGGCAGGCGAAAATTCAGTTTCAGTTCCAGGCCGTCGGCGGCGGTGGTCAGGGCGGAGGAATCGGCGGGCACCGTTTTTTCCGCCGAGCGGAGCGACTCCGTTTCACGTACCGGCATACTGGTTAGGCGCATTCCCCCGGCGGTTTGGCGCAGTTCCAGGCTGCGGGGCAGCGTCATGGCCCCCCGGCGGTCGGGCGTCGGTACCTGGCGGGCGTACTGCCAATTATTCATCCAGCCCATATAAATAATGCGCCCGTCGGTGGCCGGAATATCCGACCACGTTACGCCCGCATAATTGTCCCGGCCGTAGTCCAGCCAAATACTATCCCGGGGCGATTGCGAAGGGTCCAACTCGAATTTTTCCCCGTCAAAACGACCCACGAAATACTGGGTCCCGGAGCCGCCGTTCGGGCTGCCTTTATCCACGCTCAGTAGTAGGACCCAGTGCTTATCCCCTTCGCGCGAGGTCATCGGGAACAGGTCCGGGCACTCCCACACGCCCACGTGCGCACCGATCCCCATACCGAAGTCACTCAGGTAATTCCAGTCGATCAGGTTCTTCGATTCGTAAATTTTGATGTGGTCGTGCGCCGCCAGCGTCAGCAGCCAGCGTTCCCGCTCGTCGTCCCAGCGCACCTTCGGGTCACGGAAATTTTTGATCCCCGGGTTCGGTATCACCGGGTTACCGGCATACTTCGTCCACGTCCGCCCCCGGTCGGTGCTGTAGGCCAGGCTCTGGTACTGGTAATCCTCGCGGCCGGCTTTTTCGCCGTCCATGTCGTGGTGCGTAAAAATGGCCACCAGCGGCGGGGCTTCTGCCGTGCCTAATCCACTGGTATTACGGCGGTCGTCTACCGCACTACCGCTAAAAATCATACCCAGGCTATCGGGGTAGAGCGCGATCGGCAGGTCCTCCCAGCGAACCATATCGGTACTCACGGCGTGGCCCCAGTGCATCGGCCCCCACACCATCCCGTCGGGGTAATGCTGGTAAAACAGGTGGTACTCGCCATCATGATACACCATGCCGTTCGGGTCGTTCATCCAGTGGTCGGGCGGCGTAAAATGAAACGCCAGCCGGTCGGCCGCTTTGCCGGGCACGGTCACCTCCTCGGGCGTAGCGCAGCCGGCCAGGAGCAACAATAAGGAGAAGGCAGCCACGGAGAGTACTAATAATCGCATAAATGGAGTAGTTGTGATACGGACGAAATGAACCGGCCCAAATGTAAGCATTTTAGAGCGTGTCTAAAATTTTTAAGAACTGAGGATCAATGATTTAAGGTTTTGGCTAGATAAAAGCTTGCACGCATAGCGGGTTACGTAAGTCAGTTTTCACAACTCCGGGTTCTTAAATGCCTGGTTCTCAGGAAGTAAAAATTTAGACACGCTCTTAGGACGGGTTTGGGGGCCGTGCCCCCGGCCGTAGGCCGGGGTCGGTCCCTTTCGGGGTTCGCTACCGCTCCGTGCTACGCACCCTCCGCTACCGCTACGGCCCTCCAGGCACCTCACGGGTGAAGGGATCGGCCACGACCCGTCGGAACACATCCAAGCCGTAACCGGGCCGCGCGCCGTGGTTCATCCAGCCGGCTGCGCCGCCCGGCTCGGACCCGGAGGTCCGACCTGAGCGACGTGTTCACCCTCCAAAGCGCAACCATTCACTTATTCACCCCCTCACTCAATCACGCATTGCCTACCTTTGCCACCCATGGACATTAGCGTAATCGTACCCCTTTTTAACGAGGAAGAATCACTGCCCGAACTGACCGCCTGGATCGACCGGGTCATGCAAGCCAATAACTTCTCCTACGAGGTATGGATGGTCGACGACGGCAGCAACGATACCAGTTGGCGGGTTATCGAAGGGCTATGCGCGGCCAACCCGAACCTGAAAGGAATCAAGTTCCGGCGTAACTACGGCAAATCGGCCGCTCTCAACCGCGGCTTCGCCGCCGCGAGCGGCGACGTGGTCATCACCATGGACGCCGATCTCCAGGATAGCCCCGAGGAAATCCCCGAACTGCGGCGCCTCATCGTCGAGGACGGCTACGATTTGATCTCCGGCTGGAAAAAGACCCGCCACGACCCGCTCTCCAAGACCATTCCCTCCAAATTTTTCAATCGCGTCACCCGCTGGATCAGTGGCATCGAACTGAATGACTTTAACTGCGGCCTGAAATCCTACCGCCGCGAGGTAGTCAAAAGCGTGGAGGTCTACGGCGAGATGCACCGCTACATTCCGCTGCTGGCCAAGTGGTCGGGCTTCGGAAAGATCGGCGAGAAAGTAGTGGAGCACCGCGCCCGGCAGTACGGCGTGTCTAAATTCGGGCTGGAACGTTTCATCAACGGCTTCCTGGACCTGCTGTCCATTTCTTTCGTGGGGAAATTCGGTAAGCGGCCGATGCACTTTTTCGGCACCATCGGTCTGCTGCTGTTTGTACTCGCTTTTGGGTCCATGCTCTGGATGGGCGGGGCCAAGATCTATCGCCTTACCATGCACCATCCGGCCATCCTGATCACGGATAACCCCTGGTTCTATATTGCACTTACCACCATGGTCCTCGGCACCCTGCTATTCGTAACCGGTTTTCTGGCTGAACTAGTCGTCCGTTCCGCCCCCGACCGTAATCACTACCTAATCGAGACCAGGATTGATGGCGGTAGTTGATCGCTTAATGATGTAGTACTCCACCGAACGTTGGTCCAGTTGCACGCCCAGGATATTCTGCGGCCGCCGGCTGATGATCAAGGGTACCGAATTCGATCCACCCGTACCCGCCTTTTTCATGTCGGCAACGATCTCGAAACTGTCGGCCGAGATTGCCGAATAAGCGGACAGCCCCACCGTTACGTCCGCCCGCACTTGGCTCGGAAACAGCCGTAAGCTATCGCGGGGCGGAGCATTACGTACCGTTACCGGTAAGAAAACTGTTTTTTGGGTATATGCCTCTGTTCTGATCTGAATAGTCACCGCATTGGTATCCAGTTGCAGGCCGCGGGCCGGGCGGCGTAGCGGCAGCGACAGTTCTTGGTCGGCACGTAGATTGGTCAGCACCAGCGTGTCGGTCGGCCACTCCTGGAAATCCGGCAGGGTTCCGGCAGGACCGCTCAGGGTAACACTATCCGGCGAGGTGCGGAGGTCGTTTAGTTGTTTAAACCCCTCGGCGTACGACAAACTGATCCGGTTCCTGATGGGTAGGCGTACGCTGACCATGTCTTCCAGTTCCAGGTCCATACCATTAAAAGTCAGGCCGGTAACCCGCACCTTACCCGATACGAGTTTCCGCTGGATCTGATTACTGACCAGGCTGGTGGTTAGGGGCAGCCGCTGATCGTCGATCATGGAAAAATCGAGTTGGATCTTGCGCCCGTTAATTTGCTGAACAATAAGGTTCCAGCCCGAGCCGGTCAGGGTAGCGATTACTTGCTCGGGCGGGGGGTAGGCAAAGGTTTTTTTATCCGGTAGCTCAAAGGCCAGATTAACGGGCTGTTCGATACTATACTCCTGCGAGAGTTGGAGGATGAGCCAAAAGAAAGCCGCCGCCGCCGTACTCAGCAGCAAAAGTTTTCGGTCGGCGGTAGGCAGACCGGAGATAGGATTGAACCGGCTACTTAGTATCTTCATCTTTAACGGCGGGGAAGACCGCGTCGGTCAGCTCCTTGGAAATAGCGTTTTTAGTTACCCGCACGAAGTTCTTACTGCCTCCGGTACCGATGTCCAGGGTGATGATACTGTCGTCGATCTTATTGATCCGGCCCAGAATACCACTGGCGGTCACCACTTCCTGTCCTTTTTCCAGGCCGCCCATGAAGTTTTTTTCGCTCCTTGCTCTTCTTGCGCTGGGGCAAAAAGATCATGAATACAAAGATGGCCAACATGGCTACCAGGAAAAACAGGTTGTTGCCGCCGCCGCTGAACTGAAGGAATAGGTTTGTCATCATAAGTGCGAAGGTAAAAAAAAGCGACGGAGGCGCGCGGGCTTTCTCCCTACTTTTACGGTAAGCCTTGATCCCGAGTTACTAAAACTCGAATACCTCCCGAAAATACCCCCGCACTTTTCCCTCCACCTCGGTCCGGTCCGGCACACGGCCCAGTTCCAGACTCAGGCTAGTGACGGCCTTATTGTCTTCGGCGATGCCGCAGGGAATGATGTTGCGAAAGTGGCTCAGGTCGGGGTCGATGTTAAAGGCCAGGCCGTGCAGGGTCACCCAACGGCTGAGGTGTACGCCGATGGCGCAGATCTTGCGGGCGGGCAACACATCGGTTTGCGGCAGCCAGACACCGGTATAACCGTCCATCCGCTCGGCCGCCAGACCGTAATCGGCCAGGGTACGGATGATGACTTCTTCCAGGCTACGCACGTAGCGGTGCACGTCGGTAAAAAATTCGTCGAGGTCCAGGATGGGATAGACGACCAACTGACCGGGACCGTGGTAGGTAATATCGCCACCTCGGTTGATCTTATGGTAGGTGAAGCCCCCGGCGGCCAATTCCCCTTCACTCAGTAGCAGGTGATCCACCGAACCGCTTTTTCCCAGGGTATAGACCGGCGGGTGCTCCACGAACAACAGGTGGTGCTCCTGAACATAATCCGGCCGGGCTTCCTTGCGCTGGGCTATCTTACGTGCCTTGACCGCCTCGTGTAGTTCGGTCTGGTAGGCCCAGGCATCGGCGTAGGTCATGCGGCCCAGTTGCTGAAATACTACATTTGGGGTTGTGTCGCTCATGAAAGCGGCGGAGCCGCGTACTTTGGGGCGGCAAAGCCGCGTACTTTGGTAGACGGCCTCCGGCCGTTGGTAATTTTGTACTTTTGTATTCAGCCTACACAAAACATGGCACTCGTATGGGCTGAATACAAAAGTACAAAACTCCGAGGAGCCTACAACGATCACCGCAGGTAATTATCAGACGCGCAGCGTCCTACTAAAGTACGCGCGCAGCGCCCACGCGTGGGCTGATCCAAAATACTAAAATACCGGACGCAGAGCGTCCATACAAAAGTACCAGACGCGCAGCGTCCATACAAAATTACGGGCGAAGCCCTCCCATATGCCCATCGCCATTATCCCCGCCCGCTATGCCGCCACCCGCCTACCGGGAAAACCGCTCCTGCTCATTGGTGACAAGTCGCTCATCCAGCACGTTTACGAGCGGGTAGCCGCTATGTCGCTATTCTCCGAGGTGATCGTGGCTACGGACGACGAGCGCATCCGCGCCCACGTCGCCGATTTCGGCGGCCGGGTGGTGCTTACCCGCCCCGATCACCCCAGCGGTACCGATCGCGTGGCCGAGGTAGTGGCCCACCGGCCGGACGTGGATATCGTGGTCAACGTGCAGGGCGACGAACCCTTCGTGGCCGAACAACAACTGGCCACCCTGCTGGCCGCCTTCCGTCCCGGCGTCGATATCGCCACCCTCGCCCGGCGGATCGACGAGGCGGCCGACCTGGAATCCACGGCTACGGTAAAGGTGGTGTTCGATGACCGGGGGCGTGCGCTTTACTTCAGCCGCCTGCCCATCCCCTACCTGCGCGGCGTGGCCCCGGCCAATCAGTTGGCCCGGGGGCTGCACCACCACCACGTGGGACTCTATGCTTACCGCCGTGAGACGCTGCTTGGTCTCACCCAACTGCCGCCCGCCCCCTACGAATTGGCCGAGGGCCTGGAACAACTCCGCTGGCTACAGGCCGGCCATGCGGTTCACGTGGCCGTGACCGATCTACCCAGCATCGGCATCGACACGCCGGAAGACCTGGAGCGGGCGCGCGGGATCGTCGCCCGAAAATCATTTTAATTAGGCGGCAGTTTTCCGAAAAAACGCTTTTTAGATTTCGTCACGAACGGAGATTTCAGGTAGCGCGGCTGGTAGCTCGCGGCGTCTTCCACGCTGCCGCTCAGCAGGGCGCGGCGGGCGGCGGGCAGCAGGTATTCCGCGCGGGGCCGCAACTCGGCTCGGTAGCTGATGGCGGGGTTTTCCGGCAGGGTATCCCGCAGCAGTTGCGCACCCGTGCCGGCCACGATCAGGCGGCGGTCGGCGGTTAGCAGTTCATCCAGGCAGCCCGTTTCCACCACAAGGGCGCGGGTGTCCCAGTACCGGGTACCGTCGGTGCCGTAGGCGGCGGCGTACACCTCGTTACGGCGCGAGGCCAGGGCGGGCACCACAGTCGCGTCGGCCGGTCCGTCGGCCGCCGCCGCCAGGGCAGCCAGGGTATCCACGGCCACGAAACGGCAGCCCAGGGCGAAGACCAGCCCCTTGGCCGTGGCCGCCCCGATCCGCAAACTGGTGTAGCTGCCCGGCCCGCTGCTGAAGGCTACGGCGGTCAGTTCGGTCATCGGCAGGCCCGCTTCCCGCAGCAGTTCCTCGATGAATACCGTCAGGCGTGCGGCGTGCTCGTGGGGTCGGTCCCCCTCGCGGCGGCCGACGATCTCGCCGTCCCGCGCCAGGGCAACGGAGCAGAAGGTACTTGTGGTTTCCAGTAACAGGATGATCTCGGCCATAGGGTGAAGGTCGGGTTTTTCATTGGATTTTCGGGGCGTGCCCCGCCCCCGCTCGGGCGGGGGCGGGTCGGGCTATCCGGCACTCTCTCTTTCACACCGCAAAATATTGCGGTGCTACATCGTTCAAACAACGCCTCCTATCCCTCACGCGGTAGCTGACGGGTAATTGCGTGAGGTGCCTGGACAGTGAACCGCGTTAGCGGGGCAGCCCGCAGGGCCGAGCAGACCTGCGAGCTGGGAAGGCACCGGCCCGGCCGTCAGGCCGGGACACGCCCAACGCAACACCTGGCGAATCAAACCGCTTCTGTCCACGAAAAAGCCCGAATATTCCATAAGAGGAACATTCGGGCCGGAGTCGAGCTACCCTCAACGGGTTACTCGCGCAGTCACTTTAGCGACTATTTTTCGAGACGCATGTCGATGTCGGCATCGAGATCGATCATCAATCCGAAAAATGGATCGGTGAAACTTTCTTGAACATTGCTGAACAGCACTATTTCGGCGTCCGGTACGAAGTTACGCACATCAAATGTCACAGGAGCATCGACATCGGACTCACCGCCGGTCTCAAGATCATCGATGACCAGCTTGCCGCCGGTGATCGACCAGGTTCCGTTGCCGATACCGCCGGTAAAATCTTCTACATCCGTTACGGGAGCCGAGCCTGCTTCGGTAGTGGTAGAAGTTTCAGTATAGCTACCCGTGGAGGTATAGGTATTGTTTTCCAGAAACGTAATGGTGAGGGTACTGTTGCTGATCGAGCTAACCGTATTGCTGGCCCCAAAGCCGGTAACTGAGGCATCGGCATCCGTATCCAGAACGGTTACCTTCCAGGTACCGACGAGTTGTTCTTTGTTGATGGAAGTACCGTCATCGTCATCACCGCAGCCGGTGGTGAACAGGGTGCCCGTGAGAACGAGGGCGAAAAGGAGTAAGTTACGCATGGTAAATTGGGTTGTGCCCCCTCCAGTTCAATGGTTTAGGTTAGTTTCGGGGGGGATGGTAAAAAAAGGAACGCAAAGGTAACGTTTACCCCGGTCGTTTCGCGTCTTATTCGGCATAACTTACTACTTGTTTTATTCACCAGTTGCGCAGCCGTACGTCCAGCACGTCCCCCCGGCCGGAGAAGTGGAACTCGACCTCGTCGAAGCGGGGGAGGCGCAGGCGGGTTTTGGGTTCACCGGAGAAGGCCCAGGGTTCGGTGGGCAGGCCGAGGAAGTTGGTGTCGAGTTCGCCGTTATCGTTTTCGTCGTGAAAAAGGGCGACGGCGTAGGTGCCGGCGGGCAGATCGGGGATGTGGAGGGTGAGGGAGCCGGTAACGGTGACGGCCTGGTAGTAGAGCAGGGCACGGGAGCGGTCGAGAAAATCTTCGCTGGAGGCGTAGATACCCACCCAGACCTTGCCGCCGATGCGGGCCAAATTGCTGACGTTGACGCGTAGTTCGCCCCGGGGCGGAGCCGCTAGCGGAGCGGCCGGGATGGCGGGGAGGGGAAAAGCGGCGGGGAGGAAAAAAAAGAGTAGTACTATAAGGTGTACGGAGCGGAGCATGGGCAAATGGTTCGCGGAACGGATGAGGGACGATACCCTGCCCCTAAGTACGATGCCCGGCCGGGAGTAGTTGCGTGTGAAAGGGGCTAGTGTCGGGGCCGGACCAATAAGAAATGTGGTGAGAAGGAACTAAATTACGAAGAATCGTTGCCTGTTTCGGCGGGAAAATGTATCTTTGCGGTCCGATTGTAAAATCCAGGTCTAAAAATTAATTTATGGCACACCACCAGTCCGCAAAGAAGCGCATTCGTCAGGACGCAGTTAAGCGTCTCCGCAACCGTTACTACAAGAAATCGGCCCGTTCGGCCATTGCCAAGTTCCGTTCTTTGGAGGACGAGGATGAGGCGAAGAAATCGCTGCCGATGCTGTCGAGCATGATCGACCGTCTGGCCAAGCGCGGTATCTGGCATCAGAACAAGGCCGCTAACCTGAAGAGTAGTCTGGCGAAGTACACCGCCGGTCTGGGTCAGCAGGAAGCCTAATTAAAGACCAACCGCCTGGTTGATCGTTTGCGAGAGCGTCGCGCCCCGAGGGGGCGCGACGCTCTCGTCGTTTTACGCCATCTCCTCCACGAGGATCTGTTCGGTAACGCTGCGGCTCAACATTTCGCGGTCGTGGCCGGGGTAGCTGACGGTCAGGCTGCCGTCGAAATCCTCGCGGGCCAGGATGTGCAGTACGCTGTTGAGGGCCAGGTCTTTGCCGGTGAGAAAGCGTAGGAATTCGGCGGAGGAGTGCATGAGACCCGCCAGCCGCACACGGCTGCCGGGGCGGCAGTCCGCCAGGCGGACATGATCGGGCAGCACCAGTTTTCCCTCGCGGTCGGGGATGGGCGAGCCGTGGGGATCGAGGGTGGGCGAACCCATCAGTTCGTCCATCCGCTCGAAGAAGGCGGGCGACTGGATGTGCTCGATCTGCTCGGCAATGGTGTGGACCTGGTCCCAGGCGAAGCCCATTTTTTCTACCAGGAACATCTCGGTGAGGCGGTGTTTGCGCAAAACCAGTCCGGCTTCCTGACGGCCCCGCTCGGTGAGGCGCAGGGGGCGGTATTTCTCGTAATGCACCAACTCCTTGTCGCGCAGTTTCTTCACCATACTGTTGGCCGTCGGCGTACTTACCCCCAGCGCGTTACTGAGATCGGACATGCTGACATTGCCCTCCGCATCGGCGAGGGCCAGCAGGGCCTTGAGGTAGTTTTCTTCCGTAGGTGAAGCCATTGGACAAAGCTAGGAAAAAGTTGTGTTATTAAAATTGTTAGACTGAACTAACTTATTATATTTGCTGTACTAAAACAAGTAGTAGAGTGAGCTAATTACGCTTTGCTGCCACTTCATTTTGAAAATTATGTCATGTTGCTACGTTTTACTTTGCTGATTTGCTGGTGTGTGCCGGCCATGCTGGGTGTTTTGGCTGCGCAATCCGGTGCCGTCAGCGGGACCGTTTTATCCGATGAGGATCAGCCGCTGGAATTTGCTAACGTATTCGTGCAGGGCGGCCGGATCGGTACCACTACGGACAGTAGCGGTATGTTTGATCTATCCGCCCTTCCCTACGGCCGCTACGAGCTGGAAATCAGTTTGCTGGGCTTTGCTCCCTACCGCGGGACCATCGTATTGGATGCGGATAACCCGACCGCCGTGCGGCAAATTTCCTGGAAGAATCGGGTGCCAATCTGGACGAGATCGTGGTGAGCGGAACCCTGAAGGCCGTCAGCCGGATCGACAGTCCCGTGCCGGTGGAAGTGTACCGCAAGGAATTTTTCCGGGCCAACCCTGCGCCATCGGTTTTCGAGTCGTTGCAGAACGTCAACGGCGTGCGGCCGCAGTTGAATTGCAGCGTCTGCAATACGGGGGATATTCACATTAACGGTCTGGAGGGAGCCTACACGATGGTGCTGATCGACGGAATGCCGATCGTGAGCGGGCTAGCGACGGTTTACGGTCTGACCGGTATCCCGCAGAGCCTGATCGAGCGGGTGGAGATCGTGAAGGGACCGGCTTCCACGCTCTACGGATCGGAGGCCGTGGGCGGATTGATTAACCTGATCACCAAGGACCCCGGGGATGCGCCGGCTTTTTCGGCCGATGTGTTCGGCAGCAACTGGGCGGAACTGAGTGTGGATTTGGGAACCAAATTTTCGGTGGGTGAGAAGCTCAGTGCCTTGGTGGGTGTAAACGGGTTTTACTACGACACGCCCATCGACCACAACGACGACGGTTTTACCGACATTACGCTGGCGCAGCGTGTCTCGGTTTTCAATAAATGGACGCTGGCGCGGCCACAGGGTCGGCTATTTTCACTGGCCGCCCGCTATAACTACGAAGACCGCTGGGGCGGCCAAATGAACTGGACACCCGCCGACCGGGGCGGCGAGGAAGTATACGGCGAAAGCATCACCACCAACCGCTGGGAAGTATTCGGCAACTACCAGTTGCCCTTCAACGAACCGCTCCACTTGCAGTACAGCCTCAACCGCCACCGACAGGATGCTTACTACGGCAGCACCGGGTACCTGGCCGATCAGCTGGTCGGATTTACGCAGTTGACCTGGAACCGGCAGTTGGGCAAAAACGATCTCCTGCTGGGTGCCGCCTACCGCTACACCAGCTACGAGGACAATACGCCCGCCACGCAGGACGGCACTGACATCACGCACTTGCCGGGCATTTTTGTGCAGAACGAGATTAAATTCGATCCTCGCAACTCGCTACTGCTCGGGCTGCGCTACGATTACAACAGCCGCCACGGTAGCATCCTCACGCCGCGCCTCAATTACAAAGCCACCTCCACCGACCGGCGGCGGGTACTGCGCCTCAGCGTGGGTAACGGCTACCGGGTTGCCAACGTATTCACCGAAGATCACGCCGCGCTCACCGGTGCGCGCCGGGTGGTCTTTGCCGCCGAACTGGCCCCGGAAACTTCCTGGAACGCTAACGTCAACCTGGTCCAACGTTTCTATACCGCCGGCAACACGGCCATCGGACTGGACTTTTCCGCCTGGTACACCCACTTCGGAAACCGGATCGTGGCGGATTACGAAACCGACCAAAACCTGATCATCTACGATAATCTGGACGGCCATGCCATCTCCAAAGGGGTTTCGCTCAACCTGGACCTGACCTTTACCAACGGCCTCACGGTTGTCGCGGGCGGTAGCTTAATGGACGTAACGCTCACGGAGGAAGGAAACACCATTCGCCAACTCCTCACCGAACGCGCCACCGGCGTGTGGAATATCGGCTACCCCATTCCCCGCACTAAATTGACGGTCGATTACACGGGCAATGTTTACGGTCCCATGCGCCTTCCACTCCTGGGTGAGATGGACAACCGGGCGGAATATTCGCCCTGGTTCAGCATTCAAAACGTGCAACTGACCTGGAAAGCGGGCCGGGAGTGGGAGGTCTACGGAGGAATAAAAAACCTGCTCGATTTCACCCCCGCCGCCAACAGCATCGCCCGGTCCTTCGACCCCTTCGACCGGCAGGTGACCTTCAGCCCCGACGGCGGCGTTATTCCCACTGCTGATAATCCGCAGGCCCTCACCTTCGACCCCTCCTACGTTTATGCCTCCAATCAGGGAATCCGTGCTTTTCTCGGCTTTCGCTATTCCCTAAAATGAACCCAGTGCGTACCATAATTGCCGTCCTCTTCCTGGTCATCACCCTGACTCCCCTTTCCGCTCAACGAGCGGAGGGGATTCGGTGGACGGAATTTGCCGATCTGGCGGATAGCCTCCGCCGGGAGCCGAGACCCTTGCTCGTTTTTATCGAAGCAGACTGGTGTCGCTACTGCCGGTTGCAACAAGCGACTACTTTTCAGGATACTACGGTGGTCGATCTACTGAACGGCCGCTTTTACAGCCTCCGGCTGGATGCCGAATGCCGGGAGCCGATCGTTTTCATGGGTCGCACCTATTCCTACGTCGCCCGGGGACCGAGCACCGGCCGGCACGAACTGGCGGAGTTGCTCGGAAGAACGGCCGGAAATTGGTCGTTACCCGTAACTATCTTGTTAGATCAGAACCGCCGCATCATCCAAAAATGGCCAGGCTATATATTTACCGATCTGCTCATCAGTGCACTATACAAAACGATTTAGGCTATATTTACCGTGTCGGCAGGAAAAAAGTCACAAATAAATCGGATCATGGGGTGTTATGGGGTTGACAAACCCCCCAAAAGGTCGCACTTTTGCTACTGTTAGCAAGATAGCTTACTTCGGCCCCGAAAGCGAGGCAGAATGTTCAACCACAGTAAACTAAACATTAAGAATAGAATAACTATCTAATGTAGGTACATCATATGGTGATTTGTACTATCTTTGCGATCAAACGGACCGATTATGGTCTAAGGAAATTCGAGAAACACGAGTTGCTCCCAGAGTTACTCATTTAGGAAGGGTGGAACAGCCGTTAAGGTGCAAACATAATCCGGGGGGATTTATAGTTGCCGGGGTTGTTTCCACCCTCTTTTTATGCCCCTACCCCTCCTACCCGCGGCAGGTACTGGCGGTCATTCCGTTATTCCCGGACCATGACGAACTCTCCTTCCTCCAGCGCCCCGCCCCGCCCGAAGTTGTCGGGTAATCGTTCTAACAGATTGAGGATAATATCGATTCCCGGTGCATTCACCCCTAGCTCTCGGCGTAGCCGCAGGGCTTTTTCCAGCCGCGCTACCTGCGTATCGGGAATGAGGGCGATCCGTTCCCGGCTACTCGCTAACTCAATGATTCCGTGTTCGATAAGCTCGTTTACCAGCGGCTCTTCGCACTGATGAAATACGCAAAACTGCTGTACGGTGATGTAGGTTACGCTCGCCATGGCCTATGATTTTTGCTGTGCTAATTGCTGAAATAATTCTTTTTCCCGCTCCGTCAATTCGGTAGGGAGCGCCACGCGCAGGTCCAGATAGAGATCGCCGCTGCCGGCTGCTTTATAGCGAGGCAACCCCTTTCCCTTGAGCCGGATGCGCTGGTCGTTCTGACTCTGTGGGGGGACGGTGATCGTCACCGGCCCACTGGGCGTATCCACACTCTTCTTCCCGCCTAATACCATCGTATAGAGGTCGGTAGGCAGAGTTTGGTACAGGTTCGCTCCTTCTCGCCGATAATCGGCTGGAACGACTACCCGAAAGGTCACCATCAGGTCACCCGCCGTGCCGCCCCCCGAACCTGGTGCACCCTGCCCACGCAATCGCAAGATCTGGCCGTCTTCCACGCCTGCGGGAATAGTGACGCGCAATGATTTGCCGTTTACCGTCAGAACTTGCTTGTTATCCTGCAGGACATCCGAAAAAGATAAGCGGAGTTCTGCTTCCAAGTCTCGCCCCCGGTAAGTACGTCGCCCGGCACCACCGAACCCGCCCTGTGAATAGCCCGCATTACCAGAATTTCCGAATATGTCACGAAAAAAGTCCGAGTAGTCTTCCCCGGGTCCCCCATTATACGTATAGCCCTGCCCAGCCCCGCCGAATGGCCCCCCTCCGCCAAAGGGGTTTCCGCCTCCGCCCCGGCGGCCGCGCGCCTGTTCGTAGGCTCCGGCCTGCTCCCAATCCTTACCGTACGTATCGTACTTCTTGCGCTTGTCCGCATCGGATAGCACGGCGTAGGCCTCGTTGACCTGTTTGAATTGCCGTTCGGCATCCGGGTTGTCGGGGTTCACGTCAGGATGATACTTTCGCGCCATCTTGCGAAAAGCTTTCTTGATGTCTTTCTCGTCCGCGTCGCGCAACAGGCCCAGCGTTTGGTAATAGTCGATGAATTCAGCCATAAGTAAGGATATTACCGGCGGGCTACCCTAAAAGTTTACTACCTTCCGACTACCAACAAGTCAAAACATCCTGCTTTGAAGATTGCTAAACTACTCACCGAACGACTGAGCCGCAATCAGGCCGACAAGGTCGTGTTCACTGTACTGGAAAAACCCGCCCGCCGGCTGCCGGAACTCCTGGAAATCTACCTGGGCGAGTTTTCGAGCATGACCACCCTGGCCGCCATGTCCTTCGATCACTTGGCGGAAAGCGAGCCGCAACTCGTGCAATCCTACCAAGAGCGTATTCTTCGGGCCGCGCTTTCTCCCGCCCATCCCAGCGTGCGTCGGGTGGCTATTCGCTATTTCAGCCGGCAGCCGGTGGTGGTAGCAAACGGTTTCGTACCGCCGGCCTGGGCCGGGGCGGCGGGTGCGCGTTTTATCCCGAAAAAAGAGTTGCGGGCGGGCACCCCCCACCTGATCGAGAACCTCGAAGGCCGCCTGCTCGACACCTGCGCCGCCGCCGTGGCCGATGTTAACGAACCGACGGCCAACCGGGCATTCGGTATTCAGGTCTGCCTCAACCTCCTGCTCAAATATCCCGAGATAGCGGGTGAGATCGCCGGTGCCATTCACGACACCATCGAACATTCCACGCCGGGATTTAAGCACCGGGGAAGCAGGGCATTACAAGTACTGGAGCCGCTGATGGAATAGTGCTATTTATCCTGTTCCTGCATCTTGCGGATCATTTTTAGTTTTGTTCGCATCGGCATCAGCGGCAGGCCCAATCGAATCAGCCACTTTAATTTGGTATCGCTGATCACCTTCAATTCGCCGGCCTCCATGGCCTCGTATCCTTTGCGGGCCGTCGATTCGGGCGTGGCGGCATCCTTGAACATATCCGCACCGTCCAAATCGGCCTCTTTGGCAAATTCCGTCGCTACCGCACCGGGGCACAGGGCCGTCACCACCACGCCGGTGTCACCAACTTCTTCGGCCAGGGCCTGACTAAAGGAATTCACGAATGCCTTGGTGGCAAAATAAGTCGCCTGCAACGGCCCCGGCATAAAGCCCGCCGTGCTCGACGTATTCAGCACCCAGCCACGCCGGCGGGCCGTCATGTCCCGCAAAAACAAGTGGCTCAATTTCACCAGCGAGTTTATGTTCAGGTCGATCATGCTCAGGTCCTTTTCCAGGTCCCGTTCCACAAACTTACCGTAGCCGCCGAAACCGGCATTATTAAACAGGTAGTCTACTTGAATTCCTTCTCCCTTCAACCGATCGTAAATCTTCCGACAGGCATCTTCTTCCGTCAAATCCTGAGCCAGGACCCGTACCTCTACCCCATATTTTCCCTTTAATTCGTCCGCCAATTCATTTAGTTCGTCCTCACGGCGGGCCACCACCACCACATCACGACCGCGTTTGGCGTGCTCGTGAGCCAGTGCCCGCCCGATTCCTGAACTCGCCCCGGTGATCAATCCTGTCTGTTGCATAGCTTTAGTTTGCGGTTTTAACGGCTAATGCCCCTAGGTGTTTGCTCTTTTTGGGGGCGTGCCCCGGCCTAACGGCCGGGTCGGTCCCCTACGGGCTTCGGCAGCCGCCTCGGCACTACGTGCGCTGACGCCCCTGCGGGCACCTCACGCGGATCAGCGTTATCCGGGAACGGTTCACGACATCCGGTCGGGGGAATATCTGCCCGAAGGGCAAAGCCGTGCAATCCTGGATCAACCGATTAATTATTCACCGCACTATTGCCGCATGGGGAAGCAAAATGTTATGTCGCTACTATCTTTGCCCTTTCCAAATCAACGCACTCCGTCTGTATGCTCCAACCCACTCCTGGGTCCGCCTTTCCCCGCCTGCCGTGGCTACTCGTATCCGCCATACTAGCGGTATTGGTTTTTTTGATAACCCGGAATTTTCCCTTTTTTTGGGACACCATCCAACTCGGGTCCAAACAAGCCACCCATATTTTCCAGACCGGCAGCCTACTCTTACCCGACCGGATCGACAGCGGCCATCCGCCCGGTTTCGGTGCCTACTTAGCGGCTTGGTGGTCCGTTCTGGGCCGCAGCCTTTGGGTCAGCCACCTGGCAATGGCACCCTGGGTGATGCTGGTCATGTATCAGCTCGGTCGCCTCTGCTACCTATTACTGCCCGGCCGGTGGATCTGGGTACCGCTTTTCCTCCTGGCCCTGGTAGAACCATTTCTGCTCGGCCAACTCCTGCTTATCAGTCCAGATGTGGTACTCGTGGGTGCGTTCTTACTGGTATTTAACAGCATTTTGGCCCAACAAACGTGGGGCCGGCTGCTAGGCACCTTACTCCTGGCCGTCATTTCCACGCGCGGCATGTTGGTGGGCGTCGGCTTATTTCTCGTAGACCTCATACTCAACGGCGGCTTCCTACCGTGGATCGAGAACCGCAAAATACTTCGCGCCGAGCAACTACGGCGGGCCGGAAGGCTGCTTCTTCCCTACTTGCCCGGCGGCTTGCTCGGTGTCAGCTACCTCATCGTCCACTTGACCGCCAAAGGCTGGATCGGCCACCACCCCGCCTCGCCCTGGGCACCCAGCTTCGGATGGGCCGGGCCGATGGGCCTGGTACGCAATGGTGGTATTCTCCTCTGGCGGCTCTTTGATTTCGGACGAATTTTTCTCTGGATGGCACTGCCCATTGCGCTCATTTCCCTGCGCCGTAGTAACCGCGAGGACTGGCGAAAGCAACTCGCCCCCCTAATTCCGGTCGGTAGCGGATTCGTGGTATTCGGACTACTCATCGGCCTCACTATCCTGCCTTTTATCGGCCTGATGAACGCACGCTACCTGCTACCGGTGGTCCTCTGTTTCGATTTGCTGGTAGGGCTGGCCTTGCTCAAACTCATCCCTACACCACTACTGCGGCGCATCAGTTTCCTCACTGCTTTTCTCTTCTTTGCCACGGGTAACTTCTGGCACTACACCGCCACCACCGCCCAGGCCTGGGACGCCACGCCCCTTCACGCCATTTCCTATGCCCAGGACCGTGCCGCTATCACCTATCTCGATTCCGCCGGGATTACGCTCGACTCGGTGGCCACCGTTTTCCCCTTCACCGGCCCCCTCGACGATCGCTACCTAAACGGTCGCACCGATGGTTTTGGAGATTTCCAACAGGTTCCGACCCTGCCCTTTCTCTACTATTCCAGCGTTACCAATGATTATCCAGATGAAGTCCTCGACGGGCTTTTCTATCGCGGAGATACCGTATTGAGCCTCCGTTTCATCGGCATGGAAACAAGCATTTACCGCCGGATAAAGGAGTAAGGTCAAGCGAAAATCGCCCGGATCAATTCTCACTTCGGCCAAATAGTCTTGGCAAAGGGCACGCGTAGGGCCATACTAAAGTACCTGATGAAGCCACCTTAGACCTATTCCCCTGTTCACGCGTTCCTTCCATTTGTACTAACCCCAACATTAGGCGCGGAACTTGGCCCATCGGCTGGTTCGCCCGCGCATAAGCCGTATATTTGCCGTTATGCTAAGGAGTAAAAACGATTACCGCTGTTCTTTCTGCGGACGAGACAAGTCAGACGCCCTCATCCTCATCGCGGGGCTGGACGCGCACATCTGTGAGGTTTGTGTAGACCAGGCGCAGGAGATCGTTCAGGAAGAACTCTTCGGGGGCCGCCCCGAAGCGGAGGAAGAGGCAGATGAGCAAATGGCCGCCAAAAGGAAAGCTCTGGTTAACCTGGAAGCCGCCGCGCTGGTACGACCCAAGGATATTAAAGATCACCTGGATAAGTACGTCATCGGTCAGGAAAATGCCAAGAAGATCCTCTCCGTAGCCGTTTACAACCACTACAAGCGCCTGCAGAACCCCGGTGCCGACGATGACGACGTGCAGTTGGAAAAAAGCAACATCCTGTTCGTCGGCCGCACCGGTACGGGTAAGACCCTGCTGGCGAAGACGATCGCCAAGTACCTCAACGTCCCTTTTTCCGTCGTCGACGCCACCGTATTTACGGAAGCCGGCTACGTGGGCGAGGACGTGGAAAGCATCCTCAGTCGACTGCTCCAGGTCTGTGATTACGACGTGGAATCCGCCCAGCGCGGCATCGTCTACATCGACGAGATCGACAAAGTGGCCCGCAAGGGCGACAACCCCTCCATCACGCGCGACGTGAGCGGCGAGGGCGTCCAGCAGGCCATGCTCAAAATGCTGGAAGGCACCGACGTGAACGTGCCGCCCCAGGGCGGCCGCAAGCACCCCGAGCAAAAACTGGTCAAGGTGAACACGGAAAACATCCTCTTCATCTGCGGCGGTGCCTTCGACGGCATCGAGAAGATCATCGGCCGCCGGCTGAACACCCAGATCATCGGCTTCCGCGCCGACGAGGCCGAGCGGATCGACGGCGATAACCTCCTGCACTACGTCAATCACCAGGACCTGCGCCGCTTCGGCCTCATTCCCGAATTGATCGGCCGCCTGCCCGTGCTGACGCACCTCAACCCTCTGGACCTGGACGCCATGCGCCGCATCCTGGTAGAACCACGCAACAGCCTGGTGCGCCAGTACCAGCGCCTGTTCAAACTGGAAAACATCGACCTGTCCTTCTCCGAGGACGCCCTCGATTACATCGCCGAGCAGGCCCTCGAATTCGAACTCGGTGCCCGCGGCCTCCGCTCCATCTGCGAAGCCATCATGACCGACGCGATGTTCGAGCTACCGAGCCGCAACGACGTCCGCTCCTTCGAGATCACCGCCGATTACGCGCGGGAAAAACTGAGCCGGAGTAAGCTAGCGCTGCTGAAAGCAGCTTAGGGTTAGTACGTAGTACGTAGTTGGGTAGTAGGTAGTACGTGGTCGGTTGGGTGAGAGCGAAAACTACCCGACTACCCACTAACCTCCCCCCTTCGGGGGGTCGGGGGGGATAACAAGGTAATAGGCAGTTAATTAGTACACCGAAAAGAGCGGTGGGCATTCGCCCACCGCTCTTTTTTATTACCTTGAGTTCCAACACCCGCTCTTTACCGCGTAACAACCTGCTTCCACCGGGGGACCAACCTACCCACCCCTTACCGTAAGCTCCAACCCACGCCCCATGACCACTTACATCCAGCAAGCCCAGGAATACCTGCGCAAGGGCCGCATCCAGGACAGCATTAACGTGCTGAAAAACAACGTGACCGACGAGGACATCAGCAACCAGATGCTCCAGTTGGAAATCCGGTACAATAGCCTGACGCGCCGGATTAATAGCGGCACCATCGATCCCGATGACGCGCAGCTGGAGGAAAACCGCATTAGTAATTCCATTCTGTTCATTACCTCTAATCTGGCCAAGGGCAAGCGCGGCTTCGCAACGGCACCCCAAACCGGTGGGGATTTAGTAGGTAAGGAGTCGGGGTTCGACGTTAAGTGGATCGTAATTGGTTTACTGGGGTTAACGGTGATTCTGCTGGGCGGCTACTATGCCTTTAGCGGTGGAGACAACGATGCCCACCCCTGCGACCGGGTCGAATGCCTGAACGGCGGCGTTTGCCATGACGGCACCTGCGATTGCCCCGACGGCTACTCGGGCCGCAGTTGCCAGACCAAGGAAGAAATCGGGGAAAAAGATTCGCCACCGGTTGCCGACGATCCGTCCACGAATTCCGAAACTGGCTCCACGCCGCAATCACCGCCTCCCGGCCGGGAAGAGCCGCCTGCCGACCCCACTCCCCTTCCCCCGTCGGCGGGTAAGCCGGATTTGCAGATAACTTCACTCAAGTGGAGTCCCATCGTGCCGATGCAGGGGCAGGGGGTAACGCTTAAGGCCACCGTTAAAAATACCGGCGCGGGTGACGCGGGCCGGTTTACCGTGCAGTGGTGGGCGGGGGAAAATTACCCCGAGCCGGCCTTCGAGCGCATCATCAATGGATTGAAAGCGGGAGAAGAAGAAGTGCTACATTTCAATTACAAAGGCTACCCCAGTTGGTACGGTCGAATCACCTCCAAGTTCGTCGTTGATTCCGGCGATGATATTGGAGAGATTGCTGAGAGTAATAACGTACGCAGGGAGACCTATGCCGTTAACAAGAATTCGGACGCCGCTACGCCCGTGCCCCAGGCCGGCGGCAAGCCGGATTTGATTATCTCCGCCTTCCAGATGAATCCGACCACCCCGGTAAAGGGCGGCAAAGTATCCCTGCAGACCATCGTCAAAAATCAGGGCAATGCCGACGCGGGGGCCTTCGTGGTGCAGTGGTGGGCGGGGGAAAATTACCCCAAGCCGGCGTACGAGCAGAAAATTCGCGGCCTGAAGGCCGGTGCCCAGCAGGTACTGAGCTTCAGCTACGACGGCTATCCCAGTTGGTACGGGCGCATCACCTCCAAAATGGTGGTAGACTCCGGCAAGGCGGTGACGGAGAGCGATGAGCGGAATAATGAGTTGAAGAAGACCTATGCGGTGAAACAATGAGGATCATTCCTCCTCATCGTCTAGCCCGATTGATCTAAGTATCTGCTTGCGATAGTAGTTCTTTTCCTCCCGATCCGAGTAATCATACCACTGTTGCAAAAAGTCCGTTTCATTGAGTTGACGACGGAAATTACTGAATGGTTTCCGGCCGTTGAGCGCACCCTCCAGCCGGTACTTATCCGCCACGTCCGGTAGTTGTTTCACGAACTCTTCCATGATGGAAAATGCTTCGGAACTGGGCATTTCGTAAATGGGAAAATAACGCTTCTTATTCTTGCGGTACTCCTTGGCTAGTTTCTTCGGGTCACCCGAATCCTCATCCAACGTCTCATCATCCAAGTATCCATCAGGCCAGGAGGTAACGACTTTGTTAGCCTCCCGATCATAATACACATCGATCTCGGTACCGATACTGAGCTGTATCTCATCATATTCTTCTGCGGAAATTTCGGGGAGCATGGTTAGCCTTGTTTAGTAATTGAATCTGAATTATTCCGTACAAAATTAGAAACCTTTTCATTTACCGCGTCCGATCGTTGTAATTCTACCATTGTACCACCCCCGCCCCCTATCTTCACGCCCCTAAACCTATCTCTCATGGAAAAGCAACTCATCGGCGTCGGCAGCCGGGTCCGGCACCCGTCCTTCGGCGACGGCGTGGTCATCCGCCTGCACGGCGCGGCCTACGACATTACCTTCATGACCTACGGCATCAAGAGCGTGGGCAAGGAATCCGACCAGCTCGAAGTCATCCACCTGGTGGAGGCCGACGCGCCCGTCAGTTTTAGCGAGGCGGAAAAAGCCCTGCTCCGTATCCTGCGCACCTACAACGGCGTGGAAGAGGAAATCAAGAT
Organism: Lewinellaceae bacterium; assembly: GCA_963757435.1. Taxonomy (GTDB): domain Bacteria; phylum Bacteroidota; class Bacteroidia; order Chitinophagales; family Saprospiraceae; genus Neolewinella. The sequence goes on from CAVWSC010000030.1 coordinate 45,642, forward strand.
CGCCGATAAGTGGATGGACGGTACCCTCATCCTGCAACCCGGCGAGGAGGGCATCAAGAGCTACGAGATGCCGATCGAGACCTTTTTACACAAGATCGTCATGGTCCGCGACCGCCTCCGCGTTATGGAGCAGCGCATCAACGCCTCCGATCTGGATGACGCTAACAAGGTGAATCTACAGCAGTACATCACCCGCATTTATGGCAGTCTGACGTCCTTCAATGTCCTGTTTCGGGATAAGGAGGATGGGTTCAAGGGAGTGGGGAAGTAGCCGGCTACGCCGGTTACTTTGGTATTTTAGTAGGACGCTGCGCGTCTGTATTTTTGATTTTTTGATTCAGCCTACGCGTGGGGCTGGGACCCGTATTTTAGTAGGACGCCGCGCGTCTGTATTTTTGATTTCGCTAAAATGTAATTATATGCGTACGATCAAATCGTCCAAGTGGTTTCCGACCAGGGGTGTACGCGTAGGCTTATCAAAAAATCCAACCTACCAAAGGCGAAGCCTTATACAAAATACGCGGCAACGCCGCTCGTGTACGCGTAGGCTTATCAAAAAATCCAACCTGCCAAAGGCGAAGCCTTATACAAAAATACGCGGCAACGCCGCCCTACCGCATCCCCTCGTAATACTCCACCACCCGCGGGTCCACCATCAGATCGCGGGGGTGCAGGGGGCGGCGCAGCACGATACCATCCAGCGTACGGCAGCGGCTGAGGGCCACGTAGGTCTGGCCGTGTTCGAAGGCACCCTTGCCCATGTCGATCACGATGCGGTCGAAGGTTTTGCCCTGGGCCTTATGGATGGTGACGGCCCAGGCGAGACGCAACGGCAGCTGTTTGAACGAACCGAGCGACTGCGTGCTGATCTTGCTGCTATCCAGCGGATCGGCCACGTATTTACTGATCTCCCACTCGTGCTGAGAGACCTCGATATCGGTTTCGCCCTTTTCGGGGTCGTCGATGCGAACGACGACGGTTTCCGGTTTCAGTTCGATCACCCGGCCGATGGTGCCGTTTACGTAAGCCTTGTCGGGGTCGTTGCGGAGGAACATCACCTGGGCGTTCACCTTCAGTTGCAGGGCGGGGTCGGTGGGGTAAATGCCGGGTTTGAAACCGCCCTTTACCTCGGCCAGATAGTTGCGGGCGGGCAGGGGGTTGGCCTCCAGGTTCTGCTGGTTGATGGCATTTACGTTGGCATTGCGGGCCGAGAGGGTGAGGTAAAATTCCTCCGGCTCGAAATCGGGCACGTGGCGCAGGTTGAGGTCGGCCAGATCGTCTTCGTCGATGGAGGCGGACCGGATGGCATCGAGCAGGCGCAGGAAATGGCGGTTTTCCTGGCGGTAGACCTGCTGTAGTTCCACCATTTCCATCGGGTAGCCGTCGCGCAGCACGTAGGAGGAAAAAAAGTAGGGCGAGGCATACTGGGTACGGAACAGCTCGCGCTCCTCGGGCGAAGCAACCACGGGCGGGAGCTGGTAGAGGTCGCCGAAAAAGACCATTTGTACGCCGCCGAAGGGCCGGTCGTCCCCGCGTTGCAGGCGCAGAAAGTAGTCGATATTGTCCAGCAGGTCGGCACGCACCATCGAGATTTCGTCGATAATGATGCAGTCCAGCAGTTCGTAGAGTCGTGCGTAGCGGCGGCGCTTGATATCGGCCGGCGAGAACAGTCGTGGCGGGAAGCCGAAGAACGAGTGAATGGTCTGCCCGGCCACGTTCAGCGCGGCCACTCCGGTGGGGGCCAGCACCACCACGCGCCGGTGGGTGGTACGCTGGTAGAGGCGCAGCAGCGTGGATTTGCCCGTGCCCGCCCGCCCGGTAATGAACAGGTTGTGCCCGGCCTCCATGCGGTCGAGGGCGTAGGTAAAATCGTCGGATATTTTGAGCGGAGCGTTGATTGGCGGGTTGTTTTGGGGGCGGTAGGATGAACGGTTGCCGGTGAGATAACGGGGCGGCCTACCGCTGGTTGCGTGAGGTGCCTGGACGGGCCGCCGTAGGGGTAGGGCTTGCCCCTACCCGGAGGCAGGAGACCCGCAGGGGCCGAGCGAATAGCGAAGCCGGTAAGGGACCGACGGCGCGGCCTTAGCCGCGGCGACACGCCCATCTTGAACCAAAGATTAAGGGAAAACATCGTCATACTGCTCTGGGCGTGTCCCCTCCCCGGGGTCGGGGTCGGTCCCTTCCAGGCTCGCTGACCGCTCGGTGCTACGCACTGAACCTTTCAGGCACCTCACGCAAAGAAACGAAAACCCCCGTTGCCATGAGCGGAGAGCCGTCGCTTATTCCTACCTTTGCGGCCTGAAAAACCAACCAACCATGGCAACCCAACCCCGTTTTCGCGCCGGCGTCCTGCACGGCGATGAAGTAACCGAACTCCTGAACTATGCTAACGCGCACAATTTTGCGCTACCGGCCGTGAACGTCACCAGCTCCAGCACCGTGAACGCCGTGCTTGAAACGGCGCGCGACCTGAATTCGCCGGTAATTATCCAGTTCTCGAACGGCGGGGCTTCTTTTTACGCCGGTAAGGGACTGAGCAACGACGGCCAGCAATCCGCCATCCTGGGCGGTATCGCGGGGGCCATCCAGGTGCACACGTTGGCCCAGGCATACGGGGTGCCGGTGATCCTGCACACCGACCACTGCGCCAAGAAACTGCTGCCCTGGATCGACGGCCTGCTGGAGGCGGGCGAGCGGTTCTACGAACAGCGCGGCTACCCGCTCTACAGTTCGCATATGCTGGACCTGTCGGAGGAGCCGCTGGAGGAGAACCTGGACATCTGTTCGCGCTACTTCGAGCGGATGAATAAACTGGGCATGACGATCGAGATCGAGCTGGGCGTGACCGGCGGCGAGGAAGATGGCGTGGACAATACCGACGTGGACAGCAGCCGCCTGTATACGCAGCCCGAGGAAGTGGCCGAAAGCTACGAGCGGCTGTCGAAGATCAGTGATAAATTCACCATCGCGGCCGCCTTCGGTAACGTGCACGGCGTGTACAAGCCCGGTAACGTGGAGCTGCGCCCGATCATCCTGAAGAACTCGCAGGAGTACGTGCAGAAGAAATTCAACACCAAGGAGAACCCCATCAATTTCGTTTTCCACGGCGGCTCCGGCTCCTCGCAGGAGGAGATCCGGGAGGCCATCGGCTACGGTGCCGTAAAGATGAATATCGACACCGATATGCAGTGGGCCTACTGGGACGGCGTGCGCCGGTACGATGCCGAGAAGCACGATTTCCTCCAGGCCCAGATCGGTAGCCCCGACGGCCCGGAGTCGCCCAACAAAAAGTATTACGACCCCCGCAAGTGGGTGCGCCTGGCCGAGGAAAGTTTCATCGAGCGGCTGAAGCAGGCATTCGAGGATCTGAATTGCGTGGGGAAGAACGTGTAATGATTACAGATTAGTCCCTCCGGCCCTCCAGGGCGGGGAAGTTGTTGTCGATGAGATCAAGCGGCCATCTGGCGTGCAAAGGAACTCCTTGTAATCCCCCCGCCCCCCCAAAGGGGGAGAATGTTGTCGACGCCTATATTGCATCCGGCCGTGCGAAAAACTTCTTGTAACTCCGTGGGCTAACCCCCATCAATATTAGCACCAAATGCCGGAATTACCCGAGGTCAATAACTTCGCCCGGATCTTCGACGCGGCGGCCCTGCACCAGACCATCCGCGAGGTGGAGGTGCATGACGATTACATTATCCGCAACATGGACGGCGATACCTTTGCCGACCGGCTGGCGGGGCGCACCATCGTTAGCAGCCTGCGGCGGGGGAAGTACCTGTTTGCGCAACTGGATAACGGCCACGACCTGTTGCTGCACTTCGGGATGACGGGCGACCTGAATTTTTACGAAAACGAGGAAGACCGTTCGCGCTACGAGCGCTTCGTGCTGATCTTTGCTACCGGCCAACGACTGGGTTTCGACGACCCGCGCAAGTTTGCCCGCATCCTCTACCTGGAGGACCGTGCGGCCTACATCGCGGAGATCAAACTAGGCCCCGATGCGCTGCTGGTGACCGACGAGGAACTGGAAGCCGCCATGACCGGCCGCAAGACTACCATTAAGGCACTGCTGCTCAACCAGTCCGTTCTGGCGGGCGTGGGAAATTTGTACGCCGACGAAATCTGCTACCGCGCCGGTATCCGCCCCGATCGCCGCCTGGATACGCTGACCTCCGGGGACCGCACGCGCCTGATTGCGCAGACCCACGACACGATGGGCCGCGCGGCGGCCGAGGCACCCTATTATAAGGACTACCCGCCCAACTGGTTCTGGAAGGTCTGGCGCCATGAGGACCGGGACTGCGATAAACCGGACTGCGCGGGGAGCATCGTGCGGACGAAAGTGGCGGGGCGGACGACGCTGTTTTGCGATACGTGCCAGGCGTAATCATGGTATTTTAAACGACCGAACACCGATTTGCTGGAAAATGCGCTAAATTAGCGGCAATAGTGGGTGTCGGTTGGCAGACCGGGCAAATCCGCTGCCCTACCCCTTAAATCCCTTCCCTATGAGTTCGGTATCGAAAAGATCGCTAAAAGAGAAAATCGCCAAATACGAACCGGGGGAGGCCATTGAAAAAATGTTCGAGCTACTGGCCGTCGGTATGGACCGATCGGCGTCTAATGAATACACCGACCACTATGATAAACTGATCCTTCTTTCCGGGCAACTTAGCGGCATCGAGCAGCAGATCCAACTGGCCATCGTGGATGACGCCACGGCGCGCCAAGAAAAAAGTCGAATCAGTTTCTCCCTCCTCTCCTTTATCAACGCACTACCCGCAGAGCTATTCAATCCGCCCAAGAAAAATCCCGCTGCCGCGCCCCTACCCAAACCGGTTGCCCTCCGCGCCCAGGTAGACGCCGAATTGCCCCAGGACCAGTTTGACTTCGACGTTTTCCTGAGCTATGCCAGCCAGGATACGGAAAGCGTCCGGCTCATCTGGGAAGAACTACGGGGCTACGGCCTGCGGGTCTTCCTGTCGGAAGAATCCCTGCCGGCAACCGCCGGTGAATCCTTTTTTAGCAAAATTCAGTCCGCGCTCACAAAAAGCGAGCATTTCGTGCTGGTTTCCACGCCTAATTCCATGAGTTCGGAATGGGTGAAATCGGAATACGAGACCTTTTTCAACGAGTTCTTCATCCCCACCAGGGGAGCACGTAAGTTTATCCTGTTAAAGGGAGAGAATTTTTCGTCCGCCCTGGTGCCGGTCTTCCTGCGCCGTTTGCAGCAGGCCGATAAGCCGCAGCAGATCGTCCGGCAGCTGGTGGATGAGGTAGTGGAGCAGAAAACTGCCGCCCCCGCCAAACCGGAGGTTCAGCAACCCGCACCGCCGCAGGAGCAACCGTTGCCCCAACCGGTACCGCAGCAGGATTCAACCCCTTCCCTGGTAGACGCGTACACCGCGTTCCTGATCGAACTAAATAATTTCCTCGCTGCCCAGCAGGGAAAACTCGATTTCTACCTGGATCCCCAGATACCGGCTAACAAGTTGTCAAACGGACGCAATGCCTGCCAAGTACCCTGGGATCACCCCGTAATGGCGTTGATCGACACCACCGTTTTTGGATCGGCAAAAAACTGCCTGATCTTTAGTCATACGGGAATATACTATCATAACGACTGGACGGGTCAGCAGCCGGGGGGATACTTTATCGCCTATTCTGATATCAAAGGTCGCTCCTTCACCAAAGTCGGTGCCCACGAAGTTAACCTGGATCGCGGGTCGTCCGTAGACTTTTCCGGAAGCAGCCTTCCCACGGAGGAGGCACTCCAGATCATGCGGGGCCTGGGAGAGATCGTGAAGAAGCATTTTTGATTACTCGCTCCAGCGTGTCGGCTCGTGCGCGTTCCAAAAGTGCGGCTTATAGTCTTGCGGTAGATGGATCTTCAACCGTCCACTCACGTCCTCAATGGCGGTGGTGTCGCTGATGGTAAAATAATCACGCGTTTTGATCTCCGCATAACTAACGGGATTGAATGGGCCGGGGAAAGCCGTTTTCTCATATTCCTTTACGGAAGCGGGCACCTCGTTTTGGTAGGGAAGCAGGGTTCGCGGTCGGTCCGGGTCGTCTACGGTAGACATCATTAGGGTCTCGAAGGCAAAACTCCAGTTCATTTTCAGGATGTAACGATTGACCTCTTCCTCTTTGATCACGTACCGCTGCGCCGGCAGTTCTTGCAGTTGCTCGACGAATTGCCGGATGTAATGCTCCCGCTCGATGTAGTCTTCGCTCACCTGCAGGATCATCCCCACCCGGAAGAGGATCACCAGCCCCAGGCCGATCAGCGCGAACCGGATACGAACGTTAGGCAGCACGTCTAGTGCCAGGGGCAGGCCGAGGAAAAAAGCCAGCATCAGGTAGTAGCTCTCGATGTAAAATTGTTCGGCCCCGTAGTGCCAGGTCGGCAGGATGATGGCCAGCCACCCACCAATGCCCAGCAACACGCAGGCGATCTTGAGCCACTGGCGCCGCCGGCCGTACCAGACCAGTAGTATAATCAGGGCCGGGGGCATGAGCTGGTAGGTCGTCTCAATCTGATCTACAAAATTTTTCCAGGCGGGAAGGTCAAAAAAATTACCGAGATGAAGCGGGATGTTCTTCGCCATATCCACCGCCGTCACGTCGTATGACCCCGTACCGAGTACGAATTGCTTAACATAAAATATTGCCAGGGTAAATACCAGCACCCCGGCCGACCACGCCAGCCGCCGTTTTTCCAGCGCGGTTCCCCGCCGCCCGGCAACCTCTTCCCCCAGCGCCAGGAACGTAAACCCGAAGGCCAGCGGCACCACACCCAGCGGATGGGTGTAAAGCGTTAGCAAAATCAGTGGCAATAGCAGCAGTAAGCGGCCCCACCACCGCCACGTCCGTTGGTCGAATACCGCCAGCGTGAGTACCGCAAAGGCCGTCGACTGGATGAGTTCGGACTGAATCCAGAAAAAAGTGTGAGCCGTCAGTAGCAAAAAGTACAGTGCCAGTGCCCAGGCAAATCGCTCGCGCCGCATCCCCACCAGCAGGCCGAACAACAATAAAGGGTAGACCGTGAAGGCCAGACTATAGGTAATGAGGACCGTTTTAAGCGGTGCCCCCAACTTCACCAGTAGCAGCATCGGCCCCTGCACCACCGCCGCGCCGTAGCGTTGCACCTGGAAGGCCCAATCTTGCCGGGAAATAACTAGAAAGCTCTGGAAACACGCGTCGACCATGAAGACGCGCTGCCGCCAAAAATAAAGGGAGAGCAGGAGTAGCAGGAAGAGGCCGGCGGCGGCGAATAGGGAAATGGGGCGAGTAGCGCGGCGGGAGTCATCCATAGCTAATTACGAAGGTAGCGTTTGCAAGATAAATTTTACACCGCCACCCCATACAACTTCTCTCGCTGCTCCTCCGTCCGCTCGCTCTTCAGGTACTCATCGTAACCCAGCAGGCTATCGATCATGCCGCGGGGGCTGATCTCGATGATCCGGTTAGCCACGGTCTGCGTCAACTCGTGGTCGTGGCTGGTAAAGATCAGGTTACCCTTAAAATCACGCAGCGCGTTATTCAGGGCGGTGATCGACTCCAGGTCCAGGTGATTGGTCGGCTCGTCCAGTAGCAGGAAGTTGGGGTGATTGAGCATATTTTTGCTCAGCATGCAGCGCACCTTCTCGCCACCGGATAGCACGCCGGCCTTCTTGTACACCTCCTCGCCCGAAAACAGCATCCGGCCCAGGAAACCGCGAATGAACTGCTCATCCTTATTTTTCGAGTACTCGCGCAGCCACTCGATCAGGTCTACGTCGCGGGCATTGCTAAAGTAATCCTCGTTCTCGTTCGGCAGGTGCTCGGTGGTGATCGTCTGTCCCCACTCGATGGTGCCGCCGTCGGGCTTGGTCTTACCGGCCAGCACCTCGTAGAGCGCCGTTGCGGCCGTGGCCTCGCGGGCCAATAGGGCGATTTTCTCGCCGCCATTCATCGTAAAGCTGACCTTATCGAACAGCAGCTCGCCGTCGATGCCGCGCTTGCTCAGGTTCTCGACCTTCAGGATCTGGTCACCCGGCTCGCGCTCGGGGGCGAAGTGGATGAAGGGGTAGCGGCGGCTGGAGGGCTTGATTTCCGTAAAGTCCAGTTTCTCCAGTGCCTTCTTGCGCGAGGTGGCCTGCTTCGACTTCGAGGCGTTGGCCGAGAACCGCTGGATGAATTCCATCATCTCGGCGCGCTTGGCCTCCATTTTCTTGTTCTTGTTCGCCGCCTGCTGCGTGGCCAGCTGCGAACTCTGGTACCAGAACGAATAGTTGCCGCTGTACACGGTGGCCTTCTGGCGGTCGATGTCCACAATGTGGGTGCAGACCATGTCCAGGAAGTAACGGTCGTGCGAAACCACGATCACCGTATTCTGGAAATCGGCCAGGAAATCAGCCAGCCAGTGCACGGTGTTGGCGTCCAGGTCGTTGGTCGGCTCATCCAGCAGCAGGATGTCGGGCTTACCGAACAGGGCCTGGGCCAGCAGTACTTTTACTTTTTCCGGGCCGCTCAGTTCGGCCATGTTCTTATAGTGCAGGTCCTCGCTGATGCCCATGTTACTCAGCAGTTCGGCAGCATCGCTATCGGCCGTCCAGCCGCCCATCTCGCCGTAGCGGTTCTCCAGTTCGGCGGCCCGCATCCCGTCGGCGTCCGTCGCGTCTGGGTTCATGTAGATCACGTTCTTCTCCTGCTCGATGGCGTAGAGTTCCTCGTAGCCCATCTTGACCACCTCCAGCACCTGCACTTCCTCAAAACCGAAGTGGTTCTGGCTCAGCACGGCCATCCGGTTGCCGGGTTCCAGACTCACGTCGCCCCGGTTCGGGATCAGCTCGCCCGCAATCGCCTTCAGCAGCGTCGACTTACCCGCGCCGTTGGCCCCGATAATACCGTAACAGTTGCCCCGCGTAAATTTCAGGTTCACCTCATTAAAGAGGATACGTTTGCCAAATTGAATCGTCAGATCGTTTACCGAAAGCATAGCAGGTCTTTTGGGGATAAAAATAACAGCCTAAAAAGCTCATTTTGAGGGCGCAAAAGTACGACTTTCACTCGAACTGTGCAAGCCCGAGACCATCCGGCAATGCCCGCCCCGAAAACTTCGCTCCTACCCTGCCGTTCCCTACCTTAGCCCGCAAATCCAACGCCGCTTATGAAGTCGATCCAACTACTCCTTTGCCTCCTCGTCCTGGCCGCCGCCCTCGCCGCGCAGGACAAACCCGAGGCCACCGAATTTTACTTCCCCGTGCCCCCCGTCGTCGCCTCCGGCCAGACGATGAACACGCCGCCCTCCGACGCCATCGTGCTATTCGACGGCACTACCACCAACGAGTGGGCGCACCAGGACCGCTCGGCCGTCAAATGGACCATCGAGGACGGCAAAAACCTGGTTGTCGAGGCCGGCACGGGCGAGATCGTCTCCCGGCGCGAGTTCGGCGATATCCAGCTCCACCTCGAATTTCGCACGCCCGCCAAAGTCGCGGGCGACGGCCAGAATCGCGGCAACAGCGGCGTTTTCCTCCAGGGCCGCTACGAGTTACAAATCCTCGACAACTACGAAAACAAAACCTACACCAACGGTCAGGTCGGTTCCGTCTATAAGCAGTCCGTTCCCCTGGCCAACCCCAGCCGCCGGCCCGGCGAGTGGCAAACCTACGACATCGTCTTCACCGCCCCCCGTTTCAACGACGACGGCATCCGCATTGCCCCCGGCTATGTCACGGCCCTGCTCAACGGCGTCCTCGTGCAGAACCACACCATGATCCTCGGCACCACCGAGTACATCGGCCAGCCCAAAAACATCGCCCACGGCAAGGCCCCCCTCATCCTCCAGGATCACGGCAACCCCACGGCCTTCCGCAACATCTGGGTGCGGGAGTTATAGGCAAAAATAAGTAGTTCAAAGCTGATTCGGGCGTGTCCCCGCCCCGCTAACGCGGGGTCGGGGCCGGTCCCCTGCGGGCTTCGCTGATCGCTCGGCACTGCGTGCGCTAACGCCCCTGCGGGCACCTCACGCGGGCTGGATGTCTACCCGGATGCTGTCGTTCCAAGGTGGTGCTGGTCCGCTCGATCGAGGCGAACGCCGGATTTAACAAAAACGCGCTCTCGCGCCGCGAGGTGGGGGGCTTTTCGTTGGGTGCCTTCGACCGGGCAAAGGTGTGCGGCGATGCGAGACCGGAGGTCACGTACCGGGCGCGCCGGATGCGTGAGGTGCCTGGACGGGGCGAAGCGATAGCGAAGCAGCCCGCAGGGCCGAGGCGGCAGCCGCGCCGGGAAGGAACCGGCCCCGGCGGTAGCCGGGGACACGCCCAACTCAATTTATTTACCGAATCCTTAGCTAAAATATTTGGACTGTGCAACTATACCGACGGCCGATTTTACGAACGGGTATAACTACCCGTTTTTCTGATAACTTAGCATAATCCCTTGATTTACGGACGGTAAGCGGTAACTTTGGGTGGAATAAGCTACTGAAATATGCGTATGCTTGTTGCTTTGACGACCACATCGAACTGTTTTTAGACCGTAATTTCATGAATACAAGTACTACCCAACCGTGCGCCGCCAATTTATTTCGGCCGCTCGCCTTCTCATTTTGCGCTACCCTGCTGACGCTACTGCTGGTTGCCGTGAGTACGAATACGCTGCGCGCGCAGACTACGCTGGGGCCGGGCGACCTGGCCTTTACGATGATGAATATGGAGAGGTTTACGGACCAGTTCAATATGGTATTGTTGACGGACGTGACGGCGGGTACGGTATTCTTTATCACTGATGACGAAATTACGGGAGCCACCAACAGCAACCTCAATACGGGCGAGGGGCGGCTCGGGCTGGCCTTTACCGCTGCGGCTAGTTGCGGAAAGGAGTTGATGTTTGCGCAAACCAATGCTTCTGGAGGTACAAACTGGGTGGTATCTTCTGCCGGCGGCGGGGTTAGTGTGTCTAATGGCAGTAGCGGGCCTCAATTATCCAGTTCAGGTGACGCGTTGATCGCTTTTCAGGGATCGTTGAATACAACCGCGCCTACGAGTTTTATCACGGCCATTGACAATTCCGGAGAAGGCTTCGGCAGCGGAGCTTCGGGTAGTACCCCCTTGCCCGCCGGCCTGACGGAAGGCAGTACGGCGGTATCCATGCCGCAATTAACCGGTGATCCGGGAGGGGCAAATGAATTTGATAATGTAAAGTATAATTGCTCTACTACATCCGGCATACCCACGTTCTTGGCGAGTTCCATCAATACGACCTCGGCCTGGTCGGTGGATGATGTGAATCCTTTTCCAACAAGCGGTTGCGGTTTCACCTGTTTAGCAACCTGCACCGATCCGGTGATCAATTCGCTTTCCAGCAGCCCGGCGGCACCCTGCCCGAACGACGCGGTGACGATTACGATCAACGGCAGCCTTAATGGCGCGAACGGCTTTAGCCTGCGTACGGGTAGCGCGAATGGTCCGGTTATTCAGGGGCCTACCACTGCGACTCAATTCGTGATCAACCCGGCTCAGACAACTACCTACTTTGTAACCGCGCCTAATTGCGATGCCATGACACAGGCCAGTTCATCGGTAACGATCACGGTGAACGGCGTGGCCGCCATGGCGGGACCGGACCAATTTCTGTTAGCCGGACCGTCTGAGTTCCTGTCCGCCAATAGCGGTGGCCCGCAGAGCGGAACGTGGACCGTGGTGAGTGGAGATGGCAATGGTGTGTTCGGTGACGCTACGGCTCCCACTTCTACGTTTAGCGGCACGGCCGGGCAGTCTTACGTGCTGCGCTGGACGCTTTCTGGCGGTGGTTGCCCCACTACGAGTGACGATGTCGAGATCAGTTTTCAGCCGACCGGCGGCGGCACCACGCTGGGGCTGGGCGATGTGGCCATTACCGGTTACCAGGGGGATAACCCCGACCTGTTTTCGTTTCTGCTGCTGGCGGATGTGGATGCGGGAACGACGATTTCCTTTACCGATAATGGCTGGCTGTCCACCGGCGGTTTTCGCACGGGAGAAGGGATACTGACCCTTACGTTCAATCGTAGCTATACCTGCGGTACGCAGTTCTTTGCCGATGGATCGGGTAGTGGATACACCATTACGGATGCGCAGGGCGTGGTTGCGGGTCCGACCACCGGCAGCGGAACGATAGCCTTTGCAATCAGTGGCGATCAGTTGTTTCTATATCAGGGGACATTTGCGGCACCAACCCTGATTACGGGAATTCAAATGAACGGCCCCTGGGATGCTAATGCTACAACAACCGCTACGTCGGCCGAACCGGCGGCATTTTCAAGTAATCCCGGCAATTCATTGTTCATCAATCCCGAGGTAGACAATGCGCAGTACGACTGTTCGGTCAACAGCGGTGATCCCATGACACTACGGGCCGCTATTAACAACTCAGCCAATTGGAATGTAGCCGATGATTTGGGTACGCTGGATATCGGGCCGACCGGTGCCTGCGGGTTTAGCTGCGATAACTGCATAGAGCCGGTAATCACCGGTCTGAGTGCTTTTCCCGATCCGGTTTGCGCCGGGGAGGACGTGACGATTACGATAAGCGGCATGCTAAACGGTGCCGCCCGGTGGGTGGCCTACAGTGGGGGTTGTGACGGAACGATCGTGGCCTCCAGCATGACGAATACGCTGACTTTCCCGGTCGATGCCACGGCTACCTACTCGGTAGCGGGCATTAACGGTTGCGTAGCTACACCGGTCTGTACCGATATTATGGTGAATGTTGCCGGTCAGGTAGCCGCCATTAGCGGTCCCGAGCAAGTGAAGGTGGATGGAGCTACCTCGACCACCTTGACGGCTACGGTGCCCGCCTCGGGCGAGACGGGAACCTGGACGATCGTGGAAGCCGGCGACGGCGCGGGCGTGATATCCGACCCTGCGAGCAGCACGATCACCTTTTCCGGCACGGCCGGCCGGAGTTACCGGTTACGGTATACCCTTACGAATAGCGGCTGCCCGACTACTTCTGATGAAGTTGAAGTGGCCTTTTTGAGTCCGTCGGCACTTGTCCTGGGTGACATTGCCTTCATCGCTTACAACTCTGATGATGCCGCGCGTGACGGTTTTGCCTTTGTGCTTTTAACGGACGTGAATGCCGGTACACAGCTATTCTTCACCGACCGGGGCTGGCTGGCAGCCGGTGGATTCCGGGCCGGCGAGGGAACGCTGGGCATTACCACTTGCCGGTTTTATGCCTGTGGCTCGGAAATTAACGTATTCGGTGTGCCGACCCTGGAAATCTTGGATGCGGATGGTAACGATGCCGCGACGGTCTCGAGCGGCGGGGCGGTTCCGTTATCCACTTCCGGTGATCAACTGTTTGCTTACGTTTCACCCGAGCCTACGGCAGGCGATGAAAGTTCCTTTTTGACGGCTATTCAGATGAACGGCGACTGGGATGCAGATGCTACGGACAACGCTACTTCGGCCGAGCCGTCCATCTTTCAAACGAACCCTGGAAACTCGCTGGCCATCGACCCCGAAATGGACAATGCCCGCTTCGATTGCGCCAACGCCCCGGCGGCCGCGGATACCGATGCCACGCGTGCCGCGATCAATGATCCGACCAACTGGCTGACCACCGATGCGGATGCCGGTTACTCATTGTCGCTGAACTGCACCCTTGGTTGCTGCACCGAGGCCCTCATTACTTCCGTTACCGGTGCCGGGGACTTCTGCGACGGCGACCAGGTGACGCTCACGGTAAATGGCCAGCTAAACGACGCCACCGAATGGTTCTGGTACGAAGGCGGCTGCGGTATGGGTACGCCGATAGCGATGGGGACGACTTACTCCTTTACCTTCAGCACCACCGTAACGGTCTTCGTGCGTGGCGAGGGCGGCTGCGTAGGAACGGACGCGGAATGTATGTCAGTAATGGTAACGGCGGATATGACGCCGCCTACTATTGATTGCTCGGCCATTCAGCCCAATCGGAATAATGACGTAGGCGAGTGCAGTTTTACCATGCCGGGTACCGGTTTCGACCCTACGGCGATGGATAATTGCCCGGGCGTAACGCTCTCGAATGACTTTAATAACAGTGCCAGCCTGATGGGCGCGACTTTCCCAGTCGGATCCACGCCAGTAATCTGGACAGCAACCGACGCCATCGGCCTGACGGCCACGTGCATGATCACGGTGGTAGTTACCGATATGGAGGCCCCGACCATTGACTGCGACGCCGTGGATGGTGCGCGGAATAACGACCCCGGAGAATGTAGCTATATGGCGCAGGGTACGGAGTTTGACCCGCCGGTTGACGATAACTGCCCCGGCTTTACGGTGACCAATGACTTTAACAATTCAAGCACGCTGGCGGGAGAGGTCTTCCCGGTCGGCACCACTACCGTCAATTGGACGGTAACGGATGCGGCGGGTGCCACGGCTGATTGCTTTATGATCGACATCGTAGTCACGGACAATGAACTGCCGGTGCTCACCTGC
>CAVWSC010000031.1:0-37390 GCA_963757435.1 Lewinellaceae bacterium
GAGATCACCGAGTAAAAAGGTATCGCCGGGACAAATAACGGGCCGGAGGGTATCGGGGACAATGCCCGTGTTATCCGACAAGATTGTAACGGTATCGAAGGCTTCGCACAGGTTTACATCCACGATGCTGACCGCGTAACTCCCTGGGGGGTAAGAAGCTTGTCCGAATAGGTCAGTCGGTTCACCCACCGCGAATATCGCCGTGTCGTAGGGGGCGGTACCGTTGGAAATGAGCAGTACGCTGATTTCGCCACCGCTACCGTCAGCACAGTTGAAGTCGTTGGATTGCGCGGTGATTTCCAGGTCGCATGCCGGACCCGCCGGAACGATTACGAATGAACAGCTATCCGGGCAGGGTAAGTTATCATTGGCAACGGCGGTATAAGTTCCTGGGGCCAAATCGGTAAACAAAATGGTTCCCGTAGCGGTGAGACTGTTCACTTCGATCCCGTTGAGGAATAGTTGGAACACGACGTCGCCGGTATTGGCCTGGGCCGTTAAGTTGACCGCGCCGTCGTTTGCTCCGGCCTGCGTCTCGTCGCTGACCACCATGCACTGGAGACTCACCGATTGGGCGGGGGCCGTGAGGGTAAACAGGGTATCGAAAGCACACCCCAGGTCATCCGTGAGCGTAACGGAGTAGGTGCCGGGGGAAAGGCCGCTGGGCATGGATTGTCCATTCAGGCTCGCGTCCGACCACTCGATGATAGTAGCGGCGGGGATGGTGCCGCTCAGGGGGGTGACGGAGATGAAGCCGTCGTTAGCAAAGGGACAGGTGATGTTGCCGGAGTCGAAATCGGCCTGGGCCACGCAATTCATCATGGTGGTGATGGTAAAACTACAGGTATCCGTGCAACCGTTATTGTCCTGTACGGCCACTTGGTAGGTGCCGGCGGCGAGGGCTGAAAACTGTAGGGTATCCGCCATACTGAAAACGGCGGAGATAGGACTGCCGTTACTCAGCAACTCTACATTGAATGCAGGGTTACCGTTAATGATCGCCACCTGGGCTACGCCGTCTGCGGCCCCTACCGCGCTTGCGGGACTTAGTCGGCTGCAGTTCAAACTGACGGATACCGCCGGCGCTGTAATGGTCAGTACGGTATCCAGCAAGCAGCCTAGGTCGTCGGTGAGCATCAGGGGATAGTCACCCGGCGGTAAATCGGTTAGCGTACTTTGACCGTCGAAACTATCGTCCGCCCAGTCGAAGGTAGCGGCGGCGGGGTCGTTACCACTGGTAGGGGTGACGGTGATGGAGCCGTCATTCTGACCGACGCAGTTTACGTTATTTACCTGAAAATCGGCCGTGGCCGTGCAATCGTCCGAAGTGCCGATGGTGAAGTTGAGTAAAATGTCACAGAACCCGGGACCGGTAGTTACGATAGCGGTATAAGTGCCTGCGGGCAAGCCGTCGTAGGTTACGCTACCGGCCTGGCTGACGAGGAAAAAGCTGTCGATGACGGGAAAAAAATTGATGCCATAAGGAACATCCGCGCCGCTCACATCGATCGTTACGCTACCGTCGGAAGCACCGGGCACACTAACTCCCTGCTCGTCAGAGATGACGGCGACCAGTTCCGTCGGCTCGGTGATCGTTATGGTTTGGGTGGTATCCCGGCAGCCTTGCTGATCGACTACGATGGCAAAGTAGTCACCCGGCGGCAGGTTGTCGGGCGATTGCCCCCCGGCGGAAGGGTTGTTCCATTGATAGGTCAGGGTGCCGGTAGCACCGGTAGTAGCCACGTTGAGGTAGCCGTTATCGTCGTCGAAACAGCGCGGGTTGCGCACCGAATCGATGGTAGCGACCAGGTTACAGACCACCGGAGATTCCGTAATGATAAAGGTGCAAGTATCCACGCAGCCTAGGCTGTCTTGCACGGCCACGTCGTAGGTGCCAACAGCCAGGTTTTGGAAGAGCAGGGTGTCCTTGGGGCCGCTGCCGGAAGTGACCATGCTACCACCGGTAAATAACTCGAAACTAAACTGCGGGCTACCATCTAAAATAACGCTCTGGCCCGTTCCGTCGGCGACGCCCCC
The DNA here is from genome assembly GCA_963757435.1 of Lewinellaceae bacterium. Lineage (GTDB taxonomy): Bacteria > Bacteroidota > Bacteroidia > Chitinophagales > Saprospiraceae > Neolewinella. The sequence continues at coordinate 2,038 of CAVWSC010000031.1, forward strand.
CGGACTCGCCTGGGTGAGTTGCGTACACTGTAGGGTGAATTGACTCGCCGCTTCCGTAATAACAAAGATGGTGTCCAGTGAACAGCCAAGGTCATCCGCCAGGGTCACCGGATAACTGCCTGCGGGCAGGTCGATCAGTATGGATTGGCCGTCGAAGGTGTCGTCTGCCCAGTCGTAAGTAGCAGCCGCGGGGTCTCCGCTGGTAATCGTTACGGTAACGGAACCGTCCGAACCACCGGGGCAGTTAACATCGGTGGTAGTAAAGGTGTAATCGGGTGAACAGGGCGGAGCAGGGTCGATGGTAAAGGTACAGGTAGCGGGGCCGCAATTATTTACATCCAGTACTGAAACCGTGTAGTTGCCGGGAGCCAAGTCAGTTAGGGTCGTATCACCCGTGATCGTGAAGGATTCCATTGCATTGCCGCCCAACTGGAAGTCGTAGGGGCCGGTGCCTCCGGAGACCTGGAGGGTGAAGGTGCCGTCCGCCGCTCCGGGCGTAGTCTCGGTAGTAGTTTGCCCGCAGGCCAGGATGATCGGGGCGGGTTGGGCCACCACGATAGGATTTACCACCACCATGCAACCGGCCGGATTAGTGACGGTGACCGCATAAGTGCCTGCGCTGACCATCATCGGGTTCGGCCCGCTCAGGCCGGGGTCGTTCCACTGGAAGGTAAGATCGCCCGTCGGCTCATTTGAAGTAATGCTGATGCTGCCGTTATTTTGTCCGTTGCAGGTGGCGGGCGTAGTGGTAGCCGAAGCAGTCAGCCCACAGTTGGGGCCATTGATGACCACGAAGCAGGAATTGGTGCAGCCATTCTCATCAATGACCGAAATGTTGTACGTGCCGGCCGCAAGGGTGGGGAAATCAACCGTGCTCTGGCCGATCTCGAATTGGTCTTGCCCGTTGCCGGTCAGGTTAATCAGGTAGGCTTCCACGCCACCGGTTACGATGATTCGGGCAATACCGTCCATTCCGCCGATAGTGGTTACGGATTGTAGCTCGGAGCAGGTAATGGCCAGGGGAGCGGGCTGGGTAACGGTGTAGGTGGTCTCGAATTGGCAACTCCCCCCATCGGTAATAGTAACCGCGTAGGTGCCGGCGGCCAGCCCGGTCTGGGTCGTGGCATTCGGCGTCAGGGTGGGGTTGGCCCAATTCAAGGTATAGGGCATGGTGCCTCCAGTCAGCATTAGTTCGATCGCACCGGTCATTTCCCCGTTACAGCCCACATTGGTGATATCTTCAACCACCATCAGGTCACAGATTTGCGATGCGATGGTGAAGGTGCAACTCCTGGTACAGCCGTTGGCATCCGTAATGGTCACGTTATAATTTCCGGCCGGTACGTTGGTGAACGGGTAAGGGCCGGCGGCTACGCCAAAATCAGAGGCATTGACGGGACCGCTAAACACGATATCGTAGGGCGGGTTACCACCACCCAGCACGATGGACGCCGAGCCATCGGGCATCGTCGCATTCGTCTGCGGGCCGGTGGGCGAGCAATTGAGCGTGACCGGCGGTGGGGCACTGACGGTAAACGGGTAGTTAGTTGTACAACCGTTTGCATCCATAACCATTACGGTATAATTACCGGCCGCAACGGCGGTAGCCGTGAAAATACTTACGCCCGGCGGGTCACCGGCATTACCGACCGTACCGCTGAACTGGGCCGTGGAACCAACCAGGGTGTAGCGCCCGTTACCGTTGATCTGTAAGTTGACCGTACCCGTATTGCCACTGCAATTAATTACCTGGCCGCCGCCGGAAACTATGGGAGGAGGGGCTAGTTGCAATGAGAGTGCAACTACATTAGACCGGCAGCTTCCACTGCCTACCTGCGCGTACACAACGAAATCATCGCCGGCAACCAGCATGGTCGGATTGTTAATAACGGTAGTCGCGCCGGCATCGAGGTAAAACATTACTTGCCCCCCTAAACCACCGGTGATTTCGTCTTCGCGGTCCGTCAGGTCAAAAGAGCCGACGCCGGTACCCACGTCGCAGGCGAATAATTGGGAAGGGGTAAAAGCTTGCGGCCGCCTGGTGATACTGAAATTGATCGTAATTCGGGTGCTGGGACAGCTACCGGGCGGCAGATCTAACTCCACGTCAATGGTCAGGGGTGGGTTGTTGTTGAGAAAATTCAGGAAAGTGGCGTCGGTAAGGTCGATAGGATTGCCGCTCGCCGAATCAAAGAATAGTACGCCCGTACCCGTATTGCCGTTGATCTGTTGGATAATGGACGCGAAATTGCCGCCCGGATCCACGAAAGGGGAGGTGGTGTAGCAAAGTGCCAGCGGCCCGGAAGGCTGTTGGGGCTGCTGGTTGGCCAGTACATTAACGGTCAGCGTAGCGGTGGAGGAAGGGCAACCGCCGGTAGTCAGCGTATAGGTGTAGGTGTAGGTGCCGGGTGTTACCCCCGCAAAGTTGACCGATGAGGGAAAAGACAGATTGACGCCCGATCCATTGTTATCGGTAAAGGTGCCGTTAGTTTGGTCGGGATTCAATTGGTTAAAAAAATTGACGGTCGTACCTCCTCCGGAATTACAAACCGAGGTAGTGGCATTGTTGCCCGCACTCGGCGCGGGGCTGAAGTTGATCGTCAGGGTGCCGATCGCGACGCAGCCGCTGGGGTACACGATGCGGGCAAAAAGGACTACGGGGGTGGTGGCCTGCCCCCCGTAACTGACCACCATATTCGTATTGGCCTGGGCCTGAGACAAAGTAGGGTGGAAGGTAACGCTGGTTGCACCGGTATAAGAACCGATTGCCGGGGACAGCGGCTGGGCCGGGGAAACAACTCCCCCCTGCGAGCACAAGGTAATGCTCCGGTCCTGCGGCATCCCGGCCGGCTGGATGGTAACGGTGAAGCTTACCTGGTCGGTGCAACTGGTGCCGGGGTCGGTAATATAAAAGGTGTAGCTGCCGGGGCCGGGATTGAAAACCTGGCCGGCCTGAAAAGCGGTGCCTCCGCCGCCGGGCATGGTGAAATAGCGCTGGGCGCCCGAAGCCGTATTGGCACTGGTGATAGCCGGAAAGGTAAAACTGCCGCCGCAGTTAACAGTCTGCGGGCCGGGATTGGTAAACATCGGCGGCGTGCAGCTATTGGGGGCTACGATGGGCGGGGGATTGGGGCAACCGGGGTTGCCGTAGGTGTTACTGCCGGGCAAATAGTGCGCACCCCCATTATTGACTAGTAGTGAGCGGTCGTAACTAACCGATTGGGTACAACCTCCACCAAAACCGAAATCAGTCGTGCGAATACCGGTGCCGGACCCGTTGGTAAGGCCGCCGATGGTGCGGGTGCAATTACTGGAAACCACGTAGACGGTCTGCCCCATCCCGCAGACGCTGGAAAAATCGTAAACGAAGGTAGAGGCATTGCTGGGTTGGAAAATGACCAGCGAGTTGGGCGGAATGGCAAACCCCGGTCCGACGGCCACCAAATTGGGGCAACCGGAAAACACCGCCGTGTTACCGGGAGCCAGGCCGCAGGGCGTATCCCCGGACACATCGACGAAGTTCACGTCCGCATTTGGATTCTGGCCCGGACCGCCGAAGATATTGTTACCCGTATCGTAGTCGACACTGAAATCTGAGGTGTTAAATCCCGATCCGCTCAGGATCATGATGAATTCGTTGTCCTGTTCTACTGAACAGCCGTCGATCATCAAGGCGGCCACGGAAGGACACTGGGCGTGGACAAAATTTGCAAGAACGGAAAGCAACACGATGAAGAAAAGCACCGACCGGCGGAGTAAAGTAGCTGTCATGGATCGTTTTTGATAGCAAAAGAATAGCCGTTCCGGTCGGGAGACCGGATCGGAAAAACAACGATTGAGTAGAGTAGGCCATTGCCGCCCGGGGGGAAAGATGTAGCGGGTCGGCAGGTTGAAGTTGAAACAGTGGTCGTGCACCAAGATTATGCTAGGCTACAAAAGTAGCCGTTTTAGCGGGAAGAAAGGGTGGCAATGCGTTAAATTATTATGAATAGGGTAGTGGACGGCGTGGCCGTACAGAAAACAACAACTTCAGATTTTCCGGTGCGCAGCCCTGATATTCACTGGAATTAGACCGATATTTGCCGGCCTATCCAAACCCGACCGAATGAAAAAACTGCTGCTATTACTGCTCATCATCGGCTTGGCCGTTGCCGGCTATGCCTACTTTCGCATCGCCGGAAGCTCGGCTTTCGTGGACCCGCCGGAAGAAACGGTCGTACTGCTGGTGCCGGAAAACGCCGGCTACGAGCAAGTCAAGGACAGCCTGCGTGCCTTGGGCGTCCGGGTAGACGACCCGGTTTTCGATCAGCTCGCGGCACGCATGGCCTACCGCCGCGACCCGATGCGCTCGGGGCGCTTCCGGCTCAAGACCGGTTGGTCGGCGCTGCGCCTCTTGCGCCATTTGCGCGGCGGCTCGCAGGAACCCGTGGACGTAGTGCTGACCACCGAACGGGAGCCGATGAACGTAGCCGCCAAGGCCGCCCGCTTCCTGGCCGGCGATAGCCTGGCCTTTCAACAGCTTTTCGCGGACCGGTCTTACCTGGATAGTATCGGTTATACCACGGAGACCCTCCAATCACTCTTCCTACCCAACACGTATGAGATGTACTGGAACACCAGCCCACGCGGTTTTGTGGACCGGATGCTGCGCGAGCACGCCAAGTTCTGGGACGCGGACAACCGCCGGGCCAAGGCCGATAACCACAACCTGGATCCCGCCAAGGCCTATACGCTGGCCAGTATCGTGGAGAAGGAAACGCAGTACAAATCCGAACGGCAGCGCATGGCGGGCGTCTACCTCAACCGCTTGCGCGTGGGCATGCCCCTGCAGGCCGACCCCACGGCGGTGTTCGCTACCCGTGATTTCAACGTCGGCCGGGTGCTCCAGTATCACACCCAATTCGACAGCCCCTATAACACTTACAAGTATGCCGGTCTGCCGCCGGGTCCGATCACCATGTCATCCGTCAATGCCATCGACGCGGTGCTGAACGCCGAGAATAACGACTACCTTTTCTTCTGCGCGGCCGGTGACGGTACGGGTAAGCATAATTTTGCCGAGACCCTGGCGGGGCACGCACGCAACATCCAGATCTACGTGGACAACCTCCGCAAGCGGGGCATCAGGTAAGGTTCGGGGCACCGGTCGCATTTTTTTGGGCGTGTCCCCGTACCGCTAAGGCGGCAGCGGGGCCGGTCCCTTCCAGGCGCGCCTGTCGGCTTGGCCCTACCGGGCTGCCTCCCTTCGGTCGTCACCTTCCAGGCACCTCACGCGGGCCGGAAAGCCGGTATCCTTGCTTCGAGAATTATTGTCTTTTAGATACGCTCTTAGATAAAAGCATCCGTAAGCTCAAGTGCCGCAGTCCCCTCGCCTGAAACAAAAAATCCGGCGACTTAGTATAACGACCGCCGCAGGCAGCAGCGCAGCTAAACTTCCCGTTTAGTCCACGAATTTACTAGAAAAAGTAGGCGGTCAAAATACTCCCAACTATTTCTGTCGAAATCTACTGGGAGTTCTCGTACCTTAGCCCGCGTGAGGTGCCTGGAGGGGCGGCCGTTCAGGCCGGGTGCGCAGCACCGAGCGGCAGCGAAGCCCGCAAGGGACCGACCGCCGGCCCACAGGGCGGCGGACACGCTCTTAGAATAACTAACATTTTACTCAGACAAAAATTTCTTCGATTAATACACTTGCTAATATTAAAATTATCTCTGCCGGAGCCGGCTCGGGGAAAACGTATCGGTTGACGGCCGAATTGACTGATCTGTTGCGTTCGGGAACCGTGCGGCCGACGGGAATTATTGCGACGACTTTTACCCGCAAAGCCGCTGCGGAATTGCAGGAACGCGTGCGCGTAAAACTGCTAGGGGAGGGGCTGACCGAACAGGCAGAGGCACTAACGAATGCGCTGATCGGCACCGTACATGGGCTGGGCGTCAAACTGTTACGCCGGTTTGCCTACGAGGCCGGAGTGTCGCCGCAAGTAGATATTCTGGCCGAGGACGATTATGCGCGGATGTTCAATCAGAGCCTGGCGGCCGTGCTGGACCTGGCGGTGATCGAGGAGATGGACGAGTTGTGCGACCGGCTGGGCCTGAGCGAGGAAGGTAAGCCCTATGACTGGCGCGTGCAGGTGCAACGGATGGCGGACGTGGCGCGGAGCAATAAATTTTCGCAAGATGACCTGCTACGTTCGCGCGATGTTTCGTGGGCGGCATTCGCGGCTTATTTGCCGGAACCATTGACCGGTGCCGCCGCCGAACGGGCAGAGAACCGGCTGGAGTTGTTGCTGAATACGACCATTGCGCAAGTGGAAGGAAACGAGGCCGATACGACTAAAACTACCGCTACCGCGCTGGCCGGATTGCAGCGGATGCGGGGCGAACTGAAGCGGCGTGGGTTCCTGTTCTGGGACCAGTGGGTGGCCCTGAGTAAGTACGACAAAAAGCTGGGGGCCAAGAGCCGCGACCTGGCGGCGGAATTGGTGGAATTTGCCGCCGACCACGAGCGACTGCCGGCTTTTCAGTCAGAAATTCGGCGGTACTGCGCCCATATTTACGAGACGGCGGCCGCCGCGATGACGGAGTACGACCGGTACAAGCAGCGGCGCGGCCTGATCGACTACACGGATATGGAAGTGCTGGTGAGCCGCCTGCTGGACCAGGCGGGTGTACGGGTAACGCTTGCCGAGGAGCTGGATCTGTTATTGGTGGACGAGTTTCAGGATACTTCGCCCATCCAATTGGAGATCTTCATTAAACTGAGCCGACTGGCCAAACAGAGCATCTGGGTAGGCGACCCGAAGCAGTCGATCTACGGTTTCCGGGGCGCGGAACCACGCCTGATGGAGGCTGTGGTACGGGCCGCCGGCGGCGTGAAACCCGAAAATATCCTGGACCGCAGCTGGCGGAGCCGCGAAGACATCGTGTACGCCACCAACGCCATTTTTACCCGCGCTTTTCCGCATACGCCCGTGGAGCAAGTGCGCCTGCTGCCGGTACGTAAGCGGGTAGGGGAGCCGGAATTCCGGGTTCTCCCCGAGCCGGAGAACCTGGCGCAGCGGCAGGCCATCATACACTGGGATTTCGTGCTGGAAACGGAAGACGGTAAGAAAGGCCGCACCAGCCAGGGCTGGCTAAACGACGTACTGGCCGCGCAGTTGGCGACGCACCTGGAACGGGACGTGCCGGTACTGCCCAAGGGCGCCCGCGATTGCCGCCCCCTGCGGCCGGGTGACGTGGCGATCCTGTGCCGATCCAATAAGGCCTGCGCCGAGATGGCCGAATCGCTGGCAAGGGCCGGTCTGCGGGCCGCCGTTTCCCGCGAGGGGCTGCTGGAAACCGCCGAGGCGGTGCTCATCCTGGCCTGCCTGAAATACCTGCTGGCACAGGATGAATTGTCGGTAGCCGAGATCAAAATACTGGCCCAGGGCCGCGACCTGGAAGACGTGATGGCCGACCGCGTGGCCTGGCTGGACGAAGACGACCGCATCCGGGGCGAGCGAGCCGCCAAGAAAGACGGCACCCTGGCCGCCGACCACCAGGTAGGCTATCAGTCGCCCTGGGGCAGCGACGAAACCCTGATCCAGGCCCTGCGGGAGCTGAGTCTGCAGGCCGTGGATTTTAGCACCGGCGAACTGCTGAATTTGCTGCTGGAACGCCTGGACCTGCGCCGCATCATCGCCGCCTGGGGCGGTGCCGAGCAGCGCCTGAGCAACGTGGACGAATTGCGCCGCCTGGCCGTGGAGTACGAAGACCGCTGCCACCGCCGCCACACCGCCGCTTCGCTGGGCGGCTGGCTGCTGTATCTGAATGCACTGGGTGCGGGCCAACTGGACCGCCAGGGCGCGGCCGAAGACCCGGAAGCGGTGAACGTGATGACCTACCACAAGAGCAAGGGCCTGGAGTGGCCGCTGGTGATCTGTCACCAATTGGAGCAGGACCTGCGCGCCGCGCCCTGGGGCCTGTTCATCGACAGCAGCGACGAGGAGATCGACCTGGACGAGCCGCTCGCTAACCGCACCCTCCGCTACTGGATCAATCCCTACGGCAAACAATCGCAGGGTACCCAGCTACTGGAACGCCTGGAATCAGGTGCCGAGGCCGCCCGCCGCCGCATTGACGCGCTGGCCGAGGAGGCACGGCTGCTCTACGTCGGCATCACCCGTGCGCGGGATTACCTCGTCTTTCCCACCCGCGACAAACCGACCTCCTGGCTCAACCGCGTCTTCAGTAAGGGCGATTCCGGCACGCCGACCCTGGACGCCGACATGAGTGCCTCGCCCTTCGACTGGGAGAACCGGCAAGTGAATAAGGAGACCCAATCTTTCTCCTACGAGAAAACCCTGCCTGCTTCGCTCCAGGAGATCGTCACGCCGCCCTTCCTGGAGGAACGCAATGGCCTGGCGACTATTGATCCACTGTTTATCGAGCCGTCCGATCCCGGCTTCGTTTTCCCGCACCGCATCCGCTGTACCGGTGGCCTACAAGCATACGGCACGCCCGCCGCCTTACCGGAGGGCAGCGATTTGGTCAAATACGGCACGGTACTCCAGCTTTTCCTACAATCTTCCGCCACGCTAACCGACCCGCAAGAGCGTGAGGATGCCGCCCGCGAACTCTGGCAGCGGTTCAGGGTAGGGGAGGAGGCCCCGACCGGCCAGCTACTGGAACAGGCCGAAAAATGGCAAAATTTTCATACAACCAAGTGGCCGACAGCAACTTACGAAGTAAATTTACCGCTGCGGCAATCCTTTGGCAGCCAACGCTTTGCGGCCCGCCTGGATGAACTGATTACCACGCCCGCCGGTCTAGTCGTGATCCAGCAGTCCCGTTTTTCCGGTGAAGGTTGGGAGCGGCGCGCTAATCAGTTGGGTCCGTTTCTTTACTATGCGGGCGAGGCGGCGTCAGCCGCCGCCGGGCTGCCGGTGCTGAAACGCTACGTGCATTTCGTGGCACTGGCGGCGGTGGTTGAGGTTCTGGTGGATGGTACGTAGCCGGTGTGTTCCCGGTGCGTGACCTCCGGTCTCGCTCACTGAGAATGCCGCCACCTCCGGTCGGCCGTGTACGCGTTGAGCGCGATATCCTGGTCTAAAAAGGATGCGGTCCCCACCTAAAGGTAACTATTTATTGCCCATAATTTATATTATGTTAAGTAGATTCTTGGAATAGTTCAAAGCCCTTATCGTTCGGGCCGGCTGATATCCCCTACCGCACGGTGTTTAAGCATTTTCCGGCCGTGTCACCGGCCACAGGCCGCTGCCGGTCCCTTCCAGGCTCGCTACCGCTCGGTGCTGCGCACCCGCTCCTGCGTCGCGCCCTTGCAGGCACCTCACGCGAACACGCCGCTCAGGTCGAGGACCTCCCGGTCCGAGACGGCTGGCGTAGCCGGCTAAATGTCAGACGGGACGATCTACTTCCCGGCCCAAGAAATCCTTGACCTTTCAGCGGATTCAATGGAAACTCCTTTTTTAGTTGCGCTACCGCGTCGGGGCATCCCCTACCGGGTTATACGGCCGACCACAAAACTACTTAACATAATAATATTATTTTATAGGAACTGCCACGCCCTCCGGCCGGGGGCACGGCCCACTCCAACAAAAAATCACCCTTATCAAAGATTATCCAACCAAACCCCACCCCACCCACGTCTTTACCGTTAACGCGCACTACGCACTCACCAAACGCGCGTTAAACCCTCAAAAAAACACCCCATGCGTACCACCTTACTCCTCCTTGCCCTACTCTTTCTTACCACCACCCTCTCGGCCCAGATCCAACGCGGTGACGTGCTGTACCAGATGCCGACGGCATCGTCCGGCTTTCCGCTGTTTGACGTTAGTAAACCCATCGACGGCAATGTGTTCAGCTACACCTCGCTAGGCCAAGAATTCGACGAACAATTCCTGGGCGCGGGCCTGCGTCTCGGTTACGCCATCACCGACCACATTGTAGGCGGCTTCGCACTCAACTATGTCACCGGATTTGACGACGATATCAGCCAGTTCAGCGGCGAACTATTTCTGCGCTACTACGCCATCAATAACCCCCGGTTCGGCCTATTCGGGCAACTCGGCGGAGGGGTAATTAGCAATGACGGCGGTGCTTTTGCATCCCCTACCATCGGCATCAGCCTACCCGAAAGCCAGGGTCTAATCGTTTCACCGCAGCTCGCCTATACGACCAACTTCGACGACGGGTTTTTCAGCCTGGGTGCTCGCCTGGAAGTATTACTTGCGACGAATAGCGGCAACGATACCGGCCCGGCGGCCGATTTCGGCCGCGGCACCTGGATGCTCGGTACCTACTCGGCCGGTTTTACTTTCGGCACGGGCGAGGACTTATTCATTGCCGATGCGGGTATACAGGCCCACTATTTTTTTACCGATCGCCTCGCATTAGGGGGCGGGGTCAGCACCAATCTATCTACTACCGATTTCTTTCAAATTTTCGACGTAAGCCTCACCGCCGGCCCGCGCTATTACTTCCTGCGGGGGAATCGCTGGCAGGTATTCGGCGAAGCGCGGGGAGGAATACTTCACCAAAGCTTTAGCATTAGGACCGTCGACGAGAACGATTCGGAAACAACCGCGCTACTCGACTTGGGCGTGGGCATCCAGTACTTCATCACCGACAATTTTTCGCTGGAGGCCGGCCCCGGCTACCGTTTCACCAACCTGGACCCCGGATTCGGCCGGGATAATATCCGCGAGTTTTCCTTCAACGTCGGTGCCCGTTTCTGCATCCCCCGCGGTCAGCCGAGCCGCCGGGAGCGGACGATCCAGTCGCTTTAGAGCTTATCTAAAATTTTTAAGACCTGAGGATCAATGATTTAAGGTTTTGGTTAGATAAAAACTTGCGCGCATAGCGGGTTACGTAAGTCAGTTTTTACGACGCCAGGTTCTTAAATGCTTGGTTATCAGGAAGTAAGAATTTATACACGCTCATAAATGCTTGGTTCTCAGGAAGTAAAAAATTTAGACACGCTCTTAACGGCGGTTCCTTACCTTGTCCCGTCAACCAACTCCGTTCATCATGACCGCTACCGGCACCTTCACCGTCTCCCTCCAACCCCTCGACGCCTACGCCCCCGCCGCTGAGGGTGCCGCCCAGGGCCGCATGTCCATCGACAAGACTTTCTCCGGCGACCTCACGGCCACCGGCAAGGGCGAAATGCTCACCGCCATGAGCCCGGTCAAAGGCTCGGCGGGCTACGTCGCCATCGAAAAAGTCGCGGGTAGCCTGAAAGGCCGCGCGGGAACCTTCACCCTCCAACACTATGGCACCATGCGCGCCGGCACCGACAGCCGCCTGATCCTCGAGGTCGTCCCCGATTCCGGCACGGGCGGGCTGACGGGCCTGTCCGGCAGTATGCGCATCGACCAGTTAGACGGTATACACAGCTACACCTTTGAGTACGAAATGAATTAGTTTTTTGGGCCGTGTCCCCGGCCTTGGGGCCGGGGCCGGTCCCTTCCAGGCTCGCAAGTCTGCTCGGCCCTTCGGGCTGCCTTGCTACGCGCGGCCCCTTCCAGGCACCTCACGCAAAGGCGTATATTCGTAACCCCAAATACAAGTGTAAGACTAGTGGACCATACGGGAAGTTTAGCTATCGCTGCTACTTCGTGGTCGTTATATTAAGTCGCCGGATTTTTTTGTCTCAGGCGAGATTTGGCTTCCACCTTAACCAACACACCGGGCGGCCCTCGGCTCGTTTACTCATCACTCATGACGTTCTCAACAACATCATTAACGATGTCAATTTGCATAACCAGAATACCGCTGAAATAGTTAAAGCCTACCAAGAACGTACCCCACGCCGCTAAAGAGCGGCCAACAAGGGGCGCATTGTTCGGCACATTTCTATTTGCATGAATCTACAAACATCGCTTCAATTTTCAAGCCGTCTTCTCCCATTAAGTAAACTTTCCTATCATTAATAGACACATATCGTTTAGTTCGATCAGCTACTATCTCCATTTTGATTCTGCTATCATAGTATTTGTATCCATAAACCTTAAAAACGTCATCATTATGCTTTTCTATCATATGCATACCATAATATATCGTATCAAAACCATGATCATACTCAGAATATAGCTGAGACTCTAAGTAATCATATCCTTCACTCATATCAATTACTTCTTTAAGGTTTTCTTGGAAACAATCTTCATATTTGTAATTGAAATTTCCATAATCAGGAATTTTGTCATAAAATGAATTTCCATTCATATCAATTATCTCTTGATTACTGACGACGAAAAACTTCCTATAATCTCGAAGTTCTGAATCATCAATTCTAGGATACAGTTGAATTGTAGAATTTATGATGCTATATCTTCCACTATCAAATACACCTTCTACTCCCAAGTGACCAAAGCTAGATGATTTGTATGTACCATCAATGTTAAAGTCATAAATCCACTTTGTTTCGTAAAAATATCCCTCGTATTTCTGCTCGATGTATTCATATTCACAACTTGAAAGCACTAGTAGCAATAAAATTGAGATTCTATATCTAAACACATTATAAAAGTTCATGGTCGTGGTTGAGGTTCCGGCTAGATAAAAAATTCACTTCACGGCTACTTCGTGGTACACGCATAGCGGGTTACGTAAGTCATTTTTTATGACGCCAGGTTCTCAAATACTTGGTTCTCAGGAAGTAAAATTTAGACATACTCTTAATGTAACACTTAACAGTCCTCCTCACCCCTGCCCCCGCGCCTCCGCCAAACTTTCTTTATACACCCGCAACGCCCGCTCCCTGCCCTCTTTATGCTCCACGATCGGCTCCGGGTAGTCATCCGTGCCGTATTCCTCGACCCAGTTCTTGACGTATTCATACTTGGCGTCGAACTTCTTCTGCTGGCTATCGGCATTGAAGATGCGAAAGTAGGGCTGTGCATCCGTACCGCAACCGGCGGCCCACTGCCAGCCGCCATTGTTACTGGCCAGTTCGTAATCCAGTAGCTTTTTGCCAAAGTAGGCCTCGCCCCACCGCCAATCAGTCAACAAGTGCTTGGTGAGGTAGCTGGCGGTGAGCATCCGCATCCGGTTGTGCATGTAGCCGATGGTATTCAGCTCGCGCATGGCCGCGTCTACCAGGGGGACGCCGGTCTTGCCGTCGCACCAGCGTTGGAAGGCATCTTCATCGTTTATCCAGGGAATCCCATCGTATTCGGGGCGGAAAGAGCGGTCTTCCACGTAAGGGAAGTGCTGGAGGATATTGGAGTAAAAATCCCGCCAGATCAGTTCTGAAAGGAAGACCTCGTTCAATTCCCCGGCGCGCTTGGCCCACTTGCGGATGCTGACCGTACCGTGCCGGAAATGAATGCCTAGCCGACTGGTGCCCCGCCGCGCGGGGTAATCGCGGTTCTTATCGTAATTCTCGATGGTTTCCTCCGCCACTTTCGTATCGGGGATTTCGATGTCGGACGGCTCGAAATTCATGTCCTTCAGCGATGGGATCGACCCCGGCTTCTTGACGGGCAGTAAATGGTCCAGGTATTTCTCGCACGGGTAAGGTTTGAGGTAAAAGGAAATTTCCTCTCCCTCGTATTCGTCCATCCGGCTGTCCAGCACGTCCAGCCACTTGCGCTTGAAGGGCGTAAAAACGGTGTAGGGGCCGCCGGCGTTTTTCTGCACCTCCTTGCCCTCGAAAATAACGTGGTCCTTAAAGTCATGGAATTCCCCGCCGCCGGCTTCCACTAGTTCCTTCACCGCCGTATCGCGCTCCAGGGCGTACTGCTCGTAATCGCGGTTGGTGTAAAGGTCGGCTTCGGGAAATTCCTTTAGAAGTTGCGGCCAGATCTCGGTTGGGCGGCCGTAATAGACGCGCAGATCGCCGCCCGCTTTACGGTAAGCTTCCGCTAGTTCGGTCACCGAGCGGTGGATAAATTCCACGCGGGCGTCATCGCGTTCCTCTAGCTTATCGAGGATTTCGCGGTCGAAGATGAAGACGGGCAGCACGGGGCGGCCGCTTTTGAGGGCATGGTAGAGGCCGGCGTTATCGTAGTTGCGCAGGTCGCGCCGGTGCCAGAAAAGTGCGGTTTTTGCCATACCGTTCAAAGGGGAAGGGGCGACTTTTGTTCTGTAAAAGCTAGCGTTTCCTCTCCACCCGGCGCAGTTCTCGTTCCTGTGCTTCCAGGCGTAGCTCACCGAACGTAACGTGGACGTTAATGGACCCGCCGCCCAGCTCCGCATCCGGGCGAATCATCACACGACGCACGCCCTCGGCACTCTCCAGTTCCCGAATGCGCACTTCGCCGGGAATAATTATTTCGCCGCGCGTAGTGGTCAGGGTGTAGGCCATTTGGCCTTCTTGCGGGTCGATCAGTAGTACGTCAGATTTATCGGCAAATACGGTCAGATCGGTCAGGGCGGTGGTGGGTGCGAGACGCAGTTTTCCGTACTGGGCATTAATGGTAAACGAGCCGCCGATATTACTCAGGTCGATGTCCGAACGGCGGGCATTGATGGACACGTTACCGTCTAACCGGTCACCCATGATGTCACCAAAGCGGGTACGGATGTCCATTAACCCCTGCACATTATTGATATTGATCTGGCTAAACTCGCCGTAAATCCGCAGTCGGTTCCGCAGGTTAGAAATATTGGCCGAACCAAAGTGATTTTTTACGTAAACCGGGCACTCCTCCGGCAGGGTGATGTAATAGTGGATGGTCAATTGGCTCTCCGGTTTGGCATCGGAATCCCGACGGGTGTTACGGAGATAAAATTTGTTCTTTTCGCGGTTGGTGCTGAAAATGAGGTTTTCCAGGTCGTGCTTGGCCACGTCCAGTTTGGCGTGCTTGGCGGTCATTTCCACGCGTACGCTGATTTCTTGTTTGTCCCAGGTCTCGACAAAAATCTCGGCCTTCTCCCCTTCCACGGCCACTTCGTAGCCGTCGCGGTAGGCATAGTTATCCTCTACTACCTTGGTCACTACCTGGAGCATTTCGGTTTTTTGTCCAATAAGAAAATTTGGACTGAGTAAAATAAATAGCAGGATTAAACGCATGGGGCTTATTTATGGGTGCCGACGCCTATGATGAATCATTCGCTGAGGAATTTATCGTAATCGGCAAATTGATCCAAGCGAATGATGCATCGGAGGAGCGGCAACACTTTTAAATAAATATGACTCCTTCTCCTTGGAGAAGTTAGCCGGTGAAAAATATACCCCACCCCGCGTGAGGTGCCTGTACGGGGCGCAGCGTTAGCGGAGCAGCCCGCAGGGCCAAGGCGATAGCCGCGCCGGGAAGGGACCGACAGCCCCGCGCTAGCGGGGGTGGCACGCCCAAACCCACTGAAATTCAGTACACCAGCGCAATCGCCCGACGGTACAATTCCGAGCGCGTTCGCTCTACCGCGGCCAGTTTATTGAGCAAATTGGCATCGTTGCCGTAGCTGTCCAGCATCGCCATGATCTGGGTGCGGGCATCATCCATCTCCTCCAATTCCAGGAGCAATTCGTTGTGCGTCGGCTCATTGTGGTCGGCGAGTTTCACCATCAGGCCGTCAAAGCGATCCTCGTCGGCCTCCCAGTCAGCGGCGACCTCCAGGCCGGCCGTCTGCTCGGTGGCAAAAGCGTAGGAAACCGAAGGCCCCCGGTTGAGTTGCCACAGGACGGTGCCGGCCGTGAGCAGCAGGGTAAGGGCGGCGGCCACGCCCAGCACGCGGCGGCGACGCAACTGCACGATCCGGCCGCGCTGCTGACGGTCCAACCCCTCGTTCAGGCCATTCCACACGCCGGGGGGCGGCGCGTAGGCGGGCAGCCGGTCGGCCAGGGGAACGGGCGCATCCAGGCGGTCGCGCAGCCCGTCCCAGGTACCGGGTGGCGGGTCGTAGGCGGGCAGGTTTTCGAGGGCCTCCCGCAGTCGATCACGATTCATTTCTTGCATAATAGTGGGGATTAAAGCGAGTGAAAAGTGAATAATTTTAATCGACGTAACCATTATGGCGCAGGTATTCCCGCAGTCGTTTTTTGGCGTAAAAAAGCTGGCTTTTGGAGGTCCCGACGCTAATATTCAGCATTTCGCCGACCTCTTTATGCGCATACCCTTCAATTTCAATCAGTACGAAAACCGCGCGATACCCCTCGGGAAGGGCCTGAATGGCGCGTTCCAGGTAGCCGATGTCCAGCGCGTGCGTACCCCAATCGACCGCCGTTTCGGCGTAATTGGCGGGCAATTCTTCGGTCAGCACCCTTTTTTTGATCTTCGCCAGCGCGGTGCGCACGATGATCGTTTTGATCCAGGCCCCGATCTTGCTCTCGCCGCGAAAGGTGTCGATCTTCTGAAAAATCTTCAAAAATCCCTCCTGCAGCACATCATTCGCGGTCTCGAAATTCGACGTAATCCGGTACGCCACCGTATACATGGCACGCGAATAGCGGTCGTAAAGTTCCTTCTGCGCGGCGCGTTCACGGCGGCGGCAGGCGGCAATCAGGTCGGCCTCGGTCATACGCGCGGTAGTGGTCGGCATTAGTGAGTCGTTGTCAATCAGTGAGTTAAATATTTTAGGGGCCATCCCCGGCCGGGGGGCCGGGGTCGCTGTGCTCCGTGGCTCGCTGTTCGCTCGGCCCTGCGGGCCCGCCTTCCTAACGGTCGGCCGCCACTGCGCAGCGCTTGTCCACGCAAAAAAGGAAAAGCCGGACGGCCTCGCCCAGGGGCGGGCTGGCCGGCTTCCCAAATTCAACTGCCCTAAGGAGGGGATATTGTGGGGCGGGGTTGGCTTAGAGCGTGTCTATAATTTTTAAGAACTGAGGATCAATGATTCGCTTCGCGGCTACTTCGTAGTTAAGGTTCCGGCTAAATAAAAACTTGCGCGCATAGCGGGTTACGTAAGTCAGTTTTTACGACGCCAGGTTCTTAAATGCTTGGTTTCAGGAAGTAAAAATTTAGACACGCTCTTAGGCGGCTATTAATTGGGCAAGACAAGGAAGACGGACGGGTGGGCGGGAAAGTTGTGGAAGAAGCTTGGATCCCGACGACCGCATCGGGTAGTTTACACACACCCCTGAACCTTTCGGATAATAGGCGATGTAGTGACCCCAATAAGGATACTACTAACAAACCTATTCTCACCGTATTCAGTAACTTAGCGCAACACCAATATTAACCATCATGCGCTACTCCTGGATCGCCCTGCTTATTTCCTGCTATTTACTGTACCCCTCGCCCGAACTTGCGGCGCAAAACGCTCCCATCGCCGTCACCTGGGAACACCTGGGTAATGAGTTAAAGGAAGGCAAATCCGGTCACCGGGGCCGGTTCGTTATCTACAATAAGCCGTTCACCGAGCAGCCCGCCGACTGGGCCATCTACTTTAACGCCCAGCACATGGAGATGACCTCCAAAAACAAGCGCGTTACCATTACCCCCCTGGCGGGCGACCTGTTCGTGATCCGGCCCAGCGGTAAGCGGGGGAAGATTCCCTACAACGGTAGCTTGACGATCAACTACGTAGGGTCGTCGCCGCTAAACAAGGCCGCCCTGCGACCGCGCGGTGCCTACTACGTACCCACTGCCGGTGCAAATCCGATTAGCTTCTACCTCAACCAAACGCGGACCTACCTGGACGAGGAAAAATTCTACCTGCGCGGATCTCAGGACCAGGTAAAGATCCGTAACGCCGCCGAACGCTACGCCGAGAACGTGGCCATCGCGCGGGCCGACCCCGGCCTGGGCATCACCCCCGCGCCCGTGCACGCTCGGGTACTGGAAGCCGATTCACTCCGGCTGGACGTCCAGACCGTCTTGGTTGCCCTCCCCGGTGCCGGCAAAGCAGCCGCGCAACTCAGCAAATACCTCGAACCGTTGCTGGGGGGAGAGCGGAAGATCTTGTCTAGCGAACCCGCCGGTAACTACATTCGTCTAACTATCGACACTACGCTCGACCTCCCGGCGGAAGGATACCGGCTTTCCATTCGAGCGGGTCGGGGATTTGCAACCATTACCGGCCGCGATAGCGCGGGACTATACTACGGCCTGCAAACGCTGCGATCCTTCCTCCCACCTGTCTACCCAACGCATGAAAGCTATGCTATTCCGGGCTACTGCCTGCTCCCCAGCTTGGAAATCGAAGATTACCCCCGCTTCGGCTACCGGGGCATGCACCTGGACGTGGCCCGTAATTTCCAGTCCAAGGAAGTGATCTTCAAACTCCTGGATGCGATGTCCTTCTATAAGCTCAACCGTTTTCACCTCCACCTCACCGATGATGAGGGCTGGCGCATTGCTATCCCAGGCCTGCCCGAACTCACGGAGTTAGGCGGGCGGCGGGGCCATACCCTGACCGAGTCTGACTTTCTGCAACCCAGTTACGGTAGCGGCCCCTATACCGATGTGGGGGCCGGTAGCGGCCACTTTAGCGGCGAGGAATTCATCGAGCTACTGCGTTATGCGCAAGAACGACACATCCAGGTCATCCCCGAGATCGACCTGCCCGGCCACGCGCGCGCGGCCATCAAATCCATGGAAGCCCGCCGCCGCCGCATCCTGGCCGCCGGGGGTAGCGAGGAAGAGGCAGACCGCTACCTGCTTAGCGATCCGCTGGATAAGAGCGTGTACCGTTCCATCCAGAATTTTCCCGATAACGTGGTGGACGTTTGCCACGAAAGCACCTATACCTTCATCGAAAAGGTAGTGGACGAGATCGCTACTTACTACCGCCTGGCGGGAGTACCGCTGCACACATTTCATGTGGGCGGCGACGAGGTGCCCAACGGCGTCTGGAGCGCCCTTCCCGGCTGTGACCAACTTACCGGCGGCACCACCGACCCCGCCACGATCAAAGACCGGCTGGCCGCTTATTTTCTCGACCGCGTTCACGGCATCCTCCAACAGCGGGGATTGCGTACCGCCGGCTGGGAAGAAATTGCCCTGCGCCGCGCCGCCCGGCCCGACGGCGGCACCGCCTGGGAAGTAAATCCCGACCGGGTAAACGAAAACTTGCTGCCCTACGTCTGGAATAGCCTCGGCAGTCAGCGCGATTTGGCCTACCGCCTCGCCAACGGCGGTTATGATGTGATAATGTCCAACGTTACTCACCTTTACTTCGATCTGGCGGCCGAACCCGGATTCGACGGTCCGGCCGGCCTGAGTTGGGGCGGATTCGTGGATACTAAAAAAACGTTCTCCTTCGCACCCTACCAGGTTGCTATTTCACAAACGACCGACCCGCTAGGTCGTCCTTTTCCAGCTAACCCCGGGGAAGAACCGTTGACCGCAGCGGGCAAAAAACACGTTCTGGGCATCCAGGGACAAATGTGGACGGAAACTATAGCGAACGATCACCAGCTACTACCCACTATTTTTCCTAAAATCATCGCCCTGGCGGAACGTGCCTGGACTCCGGAAAGGGATTGGGAAAAATCCGGTGACTTGATTGCCCTGCGTACGGATTACGAAGGGTTTGCCCGCCGGGTCGGGGAGCAAGAAATACCGCGTTTGCACGCCTGGGGGATTATGCCAGCTTCACCCAAACCGGGTATTTTAATCGAGGATGGTCTTTTGTATATCAATAGTGGATTCCCCGGATTACGCCAGAGTGTCAGTTTTTATAAAGATAAGCGGGCCATGGGTGGAGCAGTCACAGGCTTGCTAAGGGATATCGGTGCCATTCCGATCCCCGCCGGGGCGGAGCGGGCGAGTGTGATAATTGGTCTGAATATTTTTCTGCCGACGCGGGTAATTGTGGAATTGAGATAGGTGATTATTCTAAATTCCGCGATCTGTAGATAGCGACTTTTGGAGCTTCAGTTACCGCCCGCAACCGCCCACGTCGCGTGCGTGAGGTGCCTGGAAGGTGTCCGCGTAGCGGCAGCCCGCAGGGCCAAGGCGGTAGCCGCGCCTGGAAGGGACCGGCCGCCGGCTTTGCCGGCGGACACGCCCTGGTTAGTTTTTTAGTAGGTAGTCCAATAGAACAAACCTCCCTCCTTCGGGGGGCCGGGGGGGAAAACAATAGGTAGTCGAATAAGACTACACTCCATCAATCATTGGCCCCGCCGGCCGCGCCGGAGAAAGCCGCGCCCACGCGCCGCAAGAAAGTGCTGGCCGTGCTCAGTTCCACGGGTAAAATCTCATAAGTCTCGCCGTCTTCCATTTTCATGACGAGGTCCTTGCCCTTCATGCTTTCGAGGTTGTCCATGAACACGGTGTTGTTGCTGGCGACGTTGAGGATGCCGTCCTTGAAACCGAGGAAATAGTAGAGTTCGCTGGGCGATTTGAGGTAGATGTAGAGGCGATCGTCGCCGCCGGACGGCATCTTCATTTCGACGTGGATCTCGACCGTTTTGTTGATCGACTCACCGGCGATGCTGACCAGGCCGGATTTGTCTTCCGTTGTCACGAAACTCTGGTAATCGGGCGACCAGCGCATCGGCAGGCGGCTGAAGAGGAAGGTGTGCGGGTTGATCTTTTTGGGCAGGTCGATGAAGCCGATGGCCATGTTGGCGATGGTCTGGTCCAGGTCCTTGCCGGCGGGGAAAAGGTTGGTGAGGGCGCCTTTGTAAAACTCCTGATCGCCGAGCACATTGATGCCGGGGGTGGCGAAAGTGGCCGAGGTAAAATCGGTGGCGATGATCTTCAGCAGGCTGGCCGGCAGGACGAGATCGATGGCCGCCATCGCCTCGATGGTAACCGGCGGTAGCGGAATTTCTACCGGCGCGAGCAACGGATCGGTGGTGGTCGTGTCCTCGGCGGCGATGGTTTCTTCGAAGGTCATGATGTCACTGGGCGGGGCCTCGGCGGGGGCTTCCTCTACCTCTTCCTCTTCAGCCGGGGGCGGTGCCAGATCGGACGAAATGCGGCCGGCGGCGGTTACTTTAACGTACTTCAGCTCACTGCCGAGGCTAAGCTTACCATCACCGTAAGCGGTTCCCTTAGTGTTGTCGAATACCAGGCGGTTGCCGAGGTAACTGCTGTCCTGGAGGACGCGGGTGGAGTCGCCGAAGATGAACTGGTCCTTGTCCTTGTCGTACTTGAAGACGCCGACGATGGGCAGGATGGGCCGGTCCTTGCGGAAGGTCAGCGTCTGGATGAAACTGGGGTAGACCTGCCGCTTTTCCTTGCTGAGGTAGTAGCCGGTGTGCAGCGGGAAGCCCTCCAGGTCCTGCGGCGAGTTGATGTCGAGGGCGAGGTCCTTGCGGTCACCTTCGCTGTTGACGCTGAACCATTTGGGACGAATCTTGTCGGTCTCCAACTGCGCGTGGCCCTCGAACTGGAGGTTCTTGCTACCGGCGTCTAGCAGGATCTTGCCCCGGAAGCGCGTCAGGCGGTCGATGTAAAACAACATCGAATCGGTGATTGCCCCCTCAGCGCGAGTGGTGGTCAGTTTTTCCTCGTACTTGCCCTTGCCGATGGGTTGGCCGACGATGTCCTGCAACTCGAATTCCTGTTGGCGGCCGTCCTCCAGATTGTATTCGTAGAAACCGGAAGCGCGGTACTTGCGCCGGCCCTCCACGGTTACGGTGGCGCGGTTGATCACGTGGTACTGGTTGGCGGTATCGGCCACGATGCGGGCGTTGGTCAGGGTGGTCATTTTGGCGTCCGGCTCGATGCGAATACGGTTGCTGTCGGGGTAAACGAAGGCGTCGGCCGTGGTCACGAAAGGTACGCCCTCGATGCGCAGTAAGCTGGTGTTGAGATCGTAAAAGGCTTCGTCGCCCTCAAACGTCAGGCTGTCCTGATCCGGGTGGATGCTGGTAAACCGGCCCTTGCCGAACTCGCCGCTCTTGAAGGTGACCGAGGCTCCGGCCATGTCCCAGTCGAATTTATTGATTGAGGTCAAATACTGGTTGTAGGGCAGGGTGGTTTTCAGCTTGTCGTCGTTGCTCTCGAAGGTGCCGACCTGTTTGTCGAAGTCCAGGTCGCTGATCACGTTGTTGGTCTGCAGGGCCAGGCGGTCGTCGCCGGCCAGGCTCTTGATCTTCACGTCGGAGGTGTCGGCCTTGGCCGAATAGGCACCGAAGTCTATGTCACGGGAAGTGAGCGCAGCGGCTGACCAGTCCAGCGTACCGTCACCGCGCACGCCGTCGGGCGTCAGGATAAGCATGCCGTCGAATTTGTGATCGTTTTCCTGGTAAAGCGCGAAGGGCGCGTCGCCCGTCGAGCGCACATACATACTGTCCACGTAGGGCCGCCAGTCGATCTTTACGCCCTCGCCCCGGATCTGGGGTACTTCGCGCTTACCCCGCTCTTCCTCCATCGCAAAGGCATCGGCCGAACCGGTGGTGCCGTTGGGTCGGAACACCAAATCCTCGCTGTTGATCTCGGCCCCGATATAGGAGAGTTTGCCCGAGCCGCGCAGGCCCTTGTTGCTCAACGTGATCGCACCGGCGTAGGTACCCCGCTCGCCGTAGAGCTGTTCGCCCCCGCCGTCGGTCTCGGTGGTGAAACCGAGCGAGTTGTCATCCTGCACCAGCAGCGTCTCATCGATATCGGAAAATACGCCGCCGCTCACCAGCTTGCCGGGAAACTTGAGGTAGTCGCGGCCGAATACGTGCAGGTGCTCCAGCGTAAAGGGCTTGATCTCAAAGAAAAAGCTGTCGCGGCCGTAGGCACCTTCCTCGGTTTTTTCTTCGTCGTAGTAGACGTAGGAGCTGCCCTTGCTTTCCAGGGCGGGGAAGATCTTCACGTTCTCCTTACCCGATTTGTTACTCGGCGCGTCGATCAGCAGCGTGCCCGCCAGGTGCTCGATCCGGCTGGTCAGACTCAGCAATTCGGTGCCTTCCTCGTCGGGGATGAACAGGTCGAAGTAGCGCACCGAATCCATCGCGATCTGGTAGGGTTGGTACTGAAAGTGCAGGTCTTTGCCTTCCATCAGGGTATTACCGGCATAGATGGTGCCGGCAAAGTCGAGGTTGCGGTCACCCAGCATGATCAGCCGCCCGTCCAGCGGTTTGATGGCCACGCGCTTTTTCTTGTTCAGTTCCAGCGGCTTGGCACCCCGCACGTACATTTGCCCGGTACGCAGGTTGATCTCGGCGTTGGCACTGTCCGTCTGGCTCACGATCTGTAACTGGTCGTAATCCTTGGCGGCGCGGTCGGCCATCACGTAGTGTTCTACTTTATCCTTTACTTCCACCAGATTTTCCTCGGGTTCGTAGTTCACGAATCCTTCGGCCGCCAGGTCGTAGAGCATGCTCTGGATGTTCTGGGCGGTGAATTTGGGGTTGATGCGCTGGGCCAGATCGTCGGCGTCCAGGTAATTGGTCAGCCGTTCCTTGCGCAGGGCCAGCATCAGGGCCAGCGGATTGACGTTGGAGATATTCTGAATCCGGAAGTAATCGGAGGCACTGAAGTAGTCGTCGCTGGTAATCTTCACGTCTTTCTTTTCGGCGAAGGAAACGGTGGGTTTACCCACCACCATGCTGTCCTGCTCCAGGTAGATGTCGATGTAATCGGCATCCAGGTTCACGCGGTTCAGGCTGTGGTAAAAGGGGTTGGCATCCGACCCCGAGTTTCCGCGCGATAGCTTGACCACCTGCTCCTCCACATCGATGCGCAGGTTCACGCTGGGGTGGTAGAGGCTGTCGGAATCGAAGTAGATCGTAGTGGCCACGCCCTCGCCCACCACGCGTTCGCCGCGCTTGACGGCGAACCGGCCCGAGCGACCGATCAGTTTGGGCTTTTTGTCCTTGTCCGTGATCATCACTTCCACCTCGGCCTTGCGGTTGCCGGTGCTGGTGGCGTACACGGTGCTGCCCTCCAGTTGGAAACTACCGCGCAGGCTGATGTTCTCGCCCACGTTGTCCATCTCCACGTAGCCGTCGGATGACACGAAGCGCGGGTAGGAACCGCCCGACTTGATGTTGCCCGCCACCAGTTTATCGGTAAACTGTCCCTTCAGCTGTCCGCCGGCAAAATACTGCGGGTAGTGCAGCACGGCGTCGCCGGCTTCGTACAGGCTGCGCTTGGTTTCCAGGTGATAGCTGTTCAGGTCGGCATACACCTCGGCGGGAAGGCCGGTTCGTTGCCAGTCCACGCGGCCGCCGGTGCCGGTCCAGGTGCCGGCCAGGATGTCTACCGTGCCGCCCGTTTTTTCAATCGTCAGGCTGTCGCCGTTGCTCACGGCCGTCAGGTCTGTGCCGGTCACTTTCAGCAGCGGCTTACCGTCATACGACCAGCTCGCCTCGCCCCCCGGCGTGTACCAATTGGTGCCTTCGGTACTGGGGTGCAGGCGGCGTTCCTGCACGAACGCGCGGGTAAAGGTCAGCAGCGCGCTCAGGTCATTCACCCGGAAATCGGGATTCTCCATCGTCTTGCGCAGCACGCCGTGCCAGGTCTTCACCACGTTATCGGGGGCCTCCACGCTCTTGGCGCTCCCCAGCGCATCCAGCGTCTCCAGGTACTCGGCAAAGTGGGGCGACACGCGCAGGCGTTTCTGCTGCATCAGGTCGGCCTGGTCCATGATCAGCCGCTGCTCCGTTTCGTCAAAAACGGCGATGAACAGACCGGAAAAATTACGAAAGCTTTTTTCGGCCCGCTCGTTACCGGTCGAACTCATCAGGCTGTCCATGCTCTCCAGAAACCGCTGCGGGTCGGAGGGAAAGGATTCCAGCCGCTGCGCGGCAGCGGTACCGGGGGCGGCAAACAAAAAGAGGCAGCCCAGCAGGGCGGGGAGGAAAAAGCGTGCGAGCATGGGAGTATTTGAGCGTCAACGATAGTAAACTAAGAGCGGCCCGCAGCAGGAAAAAACAGGAAAATCGGATCAATCCTTAACTACCACCCAGGCGCGCCAGCCGTCGCGTTCGCGGCTTTGCAGCGTGCGCAGGCCGTTGGCAGCACTGGCGGTTTCGATCAGGGCGGCATCCGCACCATCCAGAATGCCACTGATGAATAATTTTCCTCCCGTTTGCAGGCTCCGTTGTAACGAAGTGAAAGATTCCAATATTACGTTCCGGTTGATATTCGCCAGGATGTACGCCCACCCACCGCGCAGCGGCGGCACGTCGGCCAGCGTGCCGTGAAACAGGCCGTCCACGGTCTGCCCGTTCAGCTCGGCGTTCTCGCGCGTGTTCAAATAAGATTCCACCTCGACGTCTACCGCCCACACCGGCCCGGCCCCCAGCTTGGCGGCCAGTATGGCCAGCACCCCCGTGCCGCAGCCGTAGTCGAACACCGACCGGCCCGCAAAGTCATAGTCCTGCATCAGGTCCAGCATCATCCAGGTCGTCGCGTGGTGCCCGGTCCCGAACGCCATTTTCGGGTCGATCACCAACTCGTGCGCCACGCTCTCCCCGAACGGCGGATGAAAACCGGCCCGCAGGCCCGCCCACTCCCCCACCCGCACGGGCTGAAAATTAGCCTCCCACACGGCATTCCAGTTCATGTCCTCCTGCTCCGTCCGCTCGTAGGTAAACCCGAATTTATCGCGCAGTTCCTCCACCGCCGCCGTGCACTCCTCCCGTAGGGTGCGCAGCGCAAAGGCGTCCAGCCCCCGCTCATCCTCCCCAAACGAGTCAAAACCCCGGCTGTCCAGCAGGGCCACGAGTATGTCGTTCAAATCTTCCGGCGCGGTGGGCGGCACGTCGATGCGGTAGTGGTCGTAGATTTCCAAGGAATGAGGGAATGAGTGAATGGAAGGAAATTAATGCGGCTCTCCCCTTCGGGGGGTGGGGGGGGAACCGCAAAGGTACATTTCTTCTTCATCCTCCTTATCTGAGCGTGCCCCCGGCCTGGCGGCCGGGGTCGGTCCCTTCCCGGCTCCCTGTCGGTCGGCCCTGCGGGCTGCTCGCTACCGCTCGCCCCGTCCAGGCACCTCACGCGATTGATTGGTGTGGGTTTAAATTATTATTGTCAGCCAGATTGCTAAAACCTCGCTTTACCCACCAATATATTAGACCTTTAGCCTAATTTACCAGGCAAACCTCCCCGAGTAATGAGATACACCTACTTTTACCCTTCCGCTATCACCTAGCTCGTTCCTTGTAATCAGGAATCATTTTAAGTAAGTAGGCGAAGGTTCATTTCCTAGAAACTCTGTGCGTCGTACGATCACTCTTTCAACCCTAGTAGCCATGAGACCCTTAACATTAATACTTTTGCTTATTTTGTTCGGAAATTCAACCATCTCTGCGCAACAAAATTTAATTCCTAATCCTGATTTTGAAGATTATTACGATTGTGATTATAATTATTATTTAAGCCTGCTAGAAACAATTATTCCCTTTTGGGCAGCTAGAGTAACTACTCCCCGCTATTATAATGAAGACTGCTTGGATTTAGCGCATTCCGCATATAATGGAAAGGCATATTTGATTGCCTTATCATTTCTAGGTGATGGTTTCACCGATGAATCAGGTGGTCAAAAGAGAGAATATGCTCAAGTCGGGCTATTAGATAGCATGTTCGCTAATCAAAATTACTACTTGGAATTCTACGTGCGCCAAACATATGATGAAAATGGGGCTAATTCTCATTTAGGAATTTATTTTAGTAATGAAATAATACTAGATGCGTCTGATCCACTCTCTCTCCCTTATTTTCCTTTACTACTAGAGCCTCAAATAGAAATTGATACGGTAGTTCGTGCGCTGGATAAATGGATAAGAATGTCCTTTTGCTATACACCAGATCAAGATTATTCCGTCATGACTTTTGGGAATTTCCAACCCGTAGATTCAATAATACAAGATTCCGTGTATGCCCTTAAACGCTACTCCTACGACGCCTTCTACCTCATCGAAGTCGCAGACACCCTCGAACTCGTCAGCACCCCCACTCGCGACACGATTTGCGTCGGGGAATGTGTTACGTTTTCCTCCAACCACAGCCGCGTGCCGGGGAGTTTCCTGTGGAGTCTGCCGGGTTCGGACCTCGGCACCGCCACCGATTCGGTCGTCACCGTCTGCTACGACCAGCCGGGCACTTACGCCGTGGGCCTGAGCACCGATCACTGCCACGGCACCTACAACCGCAACTGGCCCCAGGCCGTGGTGGTGCTGCCCCAGCCCGGCCTGGATGGCGGCACCCAAACCTACCGGGTCATCCGGGGGGAAACGCTGCCCCTGGAGATCTGCGATAATTCCTTGGACTGGTCCGTAAGCTGGTCACCGGCCGGCGACCTGAGTTGCGCGGATTGCCCGGACCCCGTTTTTAGCGGTACCGCTTCCACTCAGCTCACGGCCGTTATCAGCCTGGGCGGTGCCTGCCCCGATACCTGCCGCTATACCATCGAGGTCATCGACGGGGCCGCCGCCGAATTCAGCGTGGCCGAGCCGTCCATCTGCGCGGGCGGCTGCTTCCGGATCACCAACAACAGCCGCAACATTAGCGGCATCATCCAATTCGGCCCGCCGGGCGATCTGCGGGAAGTGCCGGCCTCCTCCCCCACCCTCGATTACTGCCCCGACGAGCCGGGCACCTACGACCTCCTCTTCATCGTCGGTGGGGAGCTTGATACCGATACCCTAACCATCAACGGCCTCGTGGTCGAATCCGCGCCCCTGCCCGTCGCCGTGCCGCAAGATTTCAGCACCACCGTCGAAGACCTCCTCACCCTCTTCCCCGGTTTCGAGGCCGAGACCTACGCCTGGCAAACCCTCTCCGGCACCCTGGACATCGACTGCCCCGTCTGCCCCCGCGTCCGCGTCACGCCCCTGGTCAGCGGCACCATCCAGCTCACCGCCGCCAACAGCAACTGCCGCGATAGCCTGCTGTACCAAATCGACGTGGCCCGCCAGAACGAGCAGCTCTACCTACCCACCGCCTTTTCCCCCAACGCCGACGGCATCAACGATACTTTCCGCGCATTCGGCCGCTACTTCACCGCCACCAGCCTCCAAATCTTCGACCGCTACGGCGGCCTAATGCACGAATCCGCCGGCCCGGACGCGGCCTGGGACGGCCATTCCGGCGGCCGCATGGTGGTAGCGGGCGTATACGCCTACGTGCTGCGCTACACCGATATTTACGGCGAGGACCAGATAAAAGCGGGCGGCGTGGTGGTACTGCCGTGAGAGAAAGGGTTGGATGGATAGCAAGACCAATCGGACCAGGGGTGGGACCCGGCCGCGACCTTACGGGAGCGGGGCCAAAAAACGCTCCCCCAAATACATAGAGAAGCGTTTTTGCGTTCAGCGTTGCCGTTAATTGGATCCATCCCACGGAAATTCACCGCAGTCAGCGGGGCAAACCTGGATGAGGGCGGACTCTTAATCGTCCTGATCAGCAGGATTGTCGACGCCGCCGTTGTTTCAGATCAATCCTTAACTACCACCCAGGCGCGCCAGCCGTCTCGTTCGCGGCTTTGCAGGGTGCGCAGGTTTACGTGGGCGGCGGCGGCACCCGTTGCACCACCGACGTAAAACGCTGCGTAGCTCCCCATGTGAGATGGCTGAGCGAGCGGGCGTCCCGGCCCGCTACGTCGATTTTCATGATTCCTACTACGATTTCTCTGTCCATATGGCGGTCTTATCGGTTGCTGGTATTAGTGGTACGTTGTGGCGGAGAGGATGTTTGACGGAGCAGTACAGCGGGGCGGAGGCGGGGGCAAAAGGTGGGATACATGAAAGACCGGCAAGTCTAAATTTGTTAAAACATATTTTAAAATATTCACTGTTTAATTATTTGGCAATCAGTAACATAGTTATTTGAATTGCCTTCTTTGCATAAAAATTTCGGCCGCCAATTTAAAAAATACAATTTTGTTTCACTATCTTTAAACCGATATCCACACACCTCTACCTACGTTTAAATCCCAGGAACACCCGCCACGAACATTTACCGCTACTGCACCCCTTGCCCGTCCGGCGAGGCCGGTATCGTCGTGCACCTCCGGATAGCTTTTATCCGGCCCGGTATTCCATTATTTATTCGATCGGGTCAGGGGACTTTTTCACCCCCTAGATTTTATCCCATGAACGCGAAGAAGATTGTTTTACTGGCTGTGCTGATGCAGCTGGGAGTGGTTTGTTTTGGACAGGAATTGTACATTTTAAATTCCCAATTTGCATTCAATGCACCTTCGACCATGACAATTGGTACCGCTGAATTAACAGCATGCGAGTTTAGTCAGGACACGTTGGTTGATTTATATGATTACGGCCCTTTCAGAAGAAAACTACTGGCCATTAATGAAGATGGTGCATTTATATTTATGGGATGGACGGATTATCTAGGTCAAAATGTGCAGCAGGCAAAAGTCATTGAGCTTACGCTGGATAACCCATATAATACAGCTTACTTTCCGCCAATAGGAATTATTTCTACATTCAGTTCTACTTCAGAAATGATGTCGATAGGTAATGATTTGGTTTATTTTACTACGGATGTGGACAGGATGGCTTTGATAAATCTGAGTAATAATTTCGTGCTGCAAGACATTATTATACCCAATTGGCAATTGGGAAAAGCGCATTACGTGGATGGATTCCTATACGTAACCGCGAAAGATGTATTAGCGTATTATCGTTACAGCAAAATACTTAAAATTGATCCCCTAACCGGTACAATCGTCACTACAATTAATACCCCTGTTATCGAAAACGAAATCAGCTATCTCAATGGAGGCATAACAAGTTCCTGGAAGTCCGATTGTTCCGGTAAGCAACTGATTGTATCTTTACTGAAAGATAATTTTTCAGATGAATTTAATATACTGGGTGAGACCGACCAATATTTTGGCCTGATTGATTTAGATAATTTATCAACTGAATTCAATATCTTTTGTGAAAAGGATATAACTGATAATCTTTATTCAGTCACCAACAAAACCATCTCCTCCTGGGAAACGCATCGCCAGGTCTGCGAAGTCCGTATCGACCTGGATGAGGATGACAGCCAAGGCCGGGCCGGACCCCATTCGCGCAACACCAATAACTGTAGTCAGCTATTTCCCATCGCCGATGCGGACGTAGCTATCTGGACCATTGACAACCGACCGATCGACTCCGTGCAGGTAAGGGTCAAGGATTTCGGGTCGGGTTCTATTAACCAATTGTTACGCTATCCACCTTCATCCACCAACTTCAGTATCACCAGCGTAAATGATACGCTGCTAACTGTTCTACCATTACTTCCCGAAATTCCCTATGCGGATTGGGAAGACTTACTCACTACCATAAATTTGGAGATCAACCCCAATGAGCCGACTGGACTTCGAGTTATCGGAACATCCATCCATGCCGGTGGGCTGATCGGTGATGAGGCACGTACTTACATCAACTATATTGCTCTCCAGGTTAGTGCCGGAGACGATAATACCATCTACACCTGCCGTTCGCAACCTGTTGGATTAACCGGTCTGATAGCAGCTAATGCCTCGCTTACCGGTTACTGGAAGCCGGAACTGACTTATCAATTATTTCCCAACTCAGGTATTCCCGGGTTCGATCAAAATCTTTTGGAGTTCGGCACCTTTAACTATATCGTAGCAGGAGAAGATGGTTGCGGCGGGTTTATCTCGGATACGGCCGTTATCCAAATTCACCCCTATCCTATTTTGTCTGAGTCACTGCCTTACCTGACGGATACCGTAACGATTTGTGAGGGCAGCTCCTATGAATGGAATCCGCTGACTATACCGAACGTGGTTGCCGGAAACTACCTGGATAACTCGATTATACCCATCACCGGCCCGCGTACTTATACGGAATCGGGTGAATACCTTGCACTAGTCTTTTATAATTGGATCGATGAAGACGGTTTCCAACAACTCTGTCAGGAAATCATCACCTTGAAACTGGAAGTAAGTCCACTGAGCGGTAACACCGTCACCCTCGACACCACCATTTGCGAAGGCCAAATCATCCAGCTCGGCGGCAATACCTACGACCAATTCGGCAACTACCAGTTCACCGCCGCGTCTCAGGACGGCTGCACCATCCAGTACAACCTCAACATCACCGAACGCGCGGCCGTCATGGTGGAACTGGACACCACCCTCTGCGCGGGCGAGACGCTGCTTTACGCCGGTGCCGCCTTCGGTTCGGCGGGGGTATACAACGTTAATAATACCATTGGGGTGGGCTGCGATACCATCTATCGCATCTTCCTCTCCTACTTCCCGGCCAACCTGACCGAATTGGACACCGCCATCATTGCCGGACAAAGTCTGACAATTGCCGATACCGTACTTACTTCCAGCGGCACCTATACGTTCACTTATCCGGGTAATGACGGCTGCGACAGCCTTTTCCGTGTCAATCTGGAAGTCACTACCGGGCTGAACGGTACGCCGCCGGCCGAAACGCGCTACCAGGTCACTAACCCCATCCGCACCCTCCGGGGCTTTCACGTATTCGATACCGGTACCGGCGGCATGGTAGAAATAACCCACCTGGAAATCTTTACCGGAGACGGACGGCGCGTCGGCACCTGGTCTTCCCTCTCCGCCTTGCCGAATGAGCGACTGCCGGCGGGAGTATACCTTTACCGGCTACGGCTGGAGGGTGAGGACCGGTTGGTAGTGGGGCGGGTGGTGGTGTTTTGATGGATGGCACCCAGATTAACAGGAAGGTTCTGCGGGAAACTCATTTCCTCTCTATACGATGTAGGCTAGGCTTTCCAATCTATTTAGGCTTACCCACTACAGTTATAAGTGTATGTCAACTTCCCGTCACCCCTCTCCTCCGCAGCGGCTGGGTGTTAAACTCAATTAAAAGCGTGTCTAAAAGTTGTAGCGTCCGTTGAGATAAACTAGAATGCCTTTGGAATAGGCAAAGATCAACGTCAGTGATAATTCTGCTCAGAGGTAACTATTCAGGGTTACGCACAAGGAGCATAAAACTTTCATTGTCTGGCGCTCTGCGCAAGGTATTTGTTTCATACTTCAACTCATTCTACTCCAACCCCCACACCATACTCACCCCCACTCCCCCACCCCCAAAAAAGGGATTCATTCGCATTCGCCGGGTGGGGCGCTTGTGGAGTTGCGGCACCAGGATACCGATTCCCGCTCCGACGGCGTAGCCGACCAGGATATCGGTGGGGAAATGCTTGCCGGCGCGGTAACGGGCGAAACCCGTGGCGGCGGGCAGCAGCCCGGCCGCGACCCATACGTAGGGACGAAGCTTTGAATCCGGGTGGAGATCGTGGAAGACCTTAGCGGAGAAAAAGCTGAGGGTGGCGGCGGCGGAAGTGTGGCCGGAAAAGAAGGAGAGTTTGGCATCGACGCGAGTCTTGTAGCTCAGGTCATAATCGTCGTTGTAGAGCAGAGGGCGGGCGCGTTTTACAGCAACCTTGGTGGTTTTGGTGATGCCATCATTCAGCAACATTGCCTGGCCCAGCATGAGTCCGATGCCCAGCATTCGTCGGCGGGCGGGGCGCTGCGCGACCAGCGACAGGGGCGCGGCCACTAACCCGGCGCGGAGGAGTTGGTTACTGAGCGCGGCATAATCGGCCGAGGAGTTACGGATGGCGCCACGATCGAAATCGGAGATAGCAGAGATGGATAGTTCGGCTATTTCGGAACGAGTGGGTGCGGATAGCTTGGCATCAATGCGGTGGGCGGTGAGGGAAAGCGCACCACCGAGACCGAAGTAGCTGATCTCGCGGACCGGACTGAAGTGATAGGGAAAATCCTGGGCGGAGACGAGCGTGAGGGCCAGGAAGAGGAAGGTAATGAGCAGGCGAAAACGTAGTAGCATATATGGTGTGGTCGTAGTAGTTGGAATAGTTGGGCCTTGATAGCTCAGAGCAGTGGAAAGGTACCCAATTAAAGAGGGACTTACAAGGATTTATTGCCCAAACTACTTGCTGAGAGCTATTTAAGCACCAATAAAACGGTTATATGGCGGCTGGACCAACTATTGTCCCCACTAATGTATACGTGAGGTGCCTGGAGGGACATCCGCGAAGCGGTGGGTGCGCAGCACCGAGGCGAATGCCGAAGCCCGGAAGGGACCGACCCCGGCCCTGGCCGGGGGCACGCCAAAACCTGGCACGATTTTTTCTTATCCCCTACCAGACAAACGAACCGCGCAACGGCGGCTCCTACCATCACTCATCACTTACCCCCGAATGAAAAAGTCCATCCTACTCCTTGCTTGCTTTGTCCTCCTAATTTCCGCCACCGAACTGAGTGCCCAGCGCGCCATCTTCGTCGAGCAGAACGCCGAGGCCGGCGAGTTTCAGACCCGTAATAGCGAACTGCCGCAGTGGGAAATGATCCCGACCGGCGTGGGCCGCGACGGGATTCCGGCCATCGACGAGCCGGCGTTTACCGACGCCAAGCGTGCCGGGTGGCTGGAACCGACCGACCGGGTGATTGGCGTTTACGTTGATGGCACGGCCAAGGCTTATCCCTTGCGTATCCTGGCCGGCCACGAGGTGGTGAATGATGACATTGCCGGCGGCGCGGTGGCCGTGACCTACAGCCCGCTCTGCGGCAGCGCGGCCGCCTATCGGACCGAAAATGGTGACGATGACTACCAACTCGCCTCGGCCGGAATGGTGTACAATAACAACCCGCTGTTCTTCGACCGGCAGACCGAAAGCCTCTGGCTGCAACTGCTGGGTCGTGCTACGGCCGGCCGGGCACAGGGTATGCAGCTGGAGCGCGTGGCTACCGTGATCACGACCTGGGAGGAGTGGAAAAGCCGCCACCCCGGCACCAAAGTGCTGAGCCGCGACACGGGTTTCGAGCGTGATTATACCCGCAATAATTACGACGACTATGCTACAAATGGCCAGATATTCTTTCCGCTAACCAACCTTGATAACCGCTTGGCGATGAAGCAACCCCTTATCGGATTGGAAATCGACGGCCGCTTCCGCGCCTACCCCCTCGCTACCCTTGCCAAATTGCCCGCCGGACAGGCAATGGACCAATTAAATGGTATCGATGTGTTCATTAATTACTTGTCCGACGCCCACACCGCTTACCTGACCGACGCGGCCGGCAACGCACTGCCCACCGTAACGGCTTACTGGTTTGTCTGGTCGGCCCTCCACCCGGCTACGGATATCTTCGAGACATCTCCCCTTAAATCCGCAATGAGCATGATGGGTGCGTTGGAAGAATAGAACGAATTTTATTTAGAGCTTGTCTAAAATTTTTAAGAACTGAAAATCAATGATTCGCTTCGCGGCTACTTCGTGGTTGAGGTTCTGGCTAGAAAAAACTTGCGCGCATAGCGGGTTACGTAAGTCAGTTTATGTGACGCCAGGTTCTCAAACGCTTGGTTCTCAGGAAGTAAAAATTTAGACACGCTCTTAGGCTATCCCATTTACGTACAAGCGGCCTCGGAATTATTCCGGGGCCGCTATTTTGCTACGGTATTTTGACGTCTACCCGTACTACCTACGAATTGATGTATACTACGTATAACAGCACCACGAGGACCGCGACAATGATTGCCGTGGTCACAAAAAACTTTTTACTTGCTACTTTGTCCGCTTTGCTGTAACGACGGCGTGCGGCCATGCTGGGTTGATTTCTTTTCTTTGCCATGATCGATTGTTGATTGGTTTAACGATCAGAAATAGGGAATTTTCCCTTTTTGACCAACTTTAGTTACGGTAGCACATTTTTTTCGCCACCCTACCCTACTTACCGATCATCCGGCTACCTTTGCCCTCCACTACAACAGAACCACTATGGCCACTCAACTTCTTGCCGGCAAGCGCGGCGTCATTTTCGGCTCCGACGAGCAGTCCATTGCCTGGAAAATTGCCGAAGCCTGCCACGAGCAGGGGGCCGTTTTCACGCTTACCAATGCGCCCGTCGCCCTGCGTTTCTCGGGCAGCTTAATGAGTTGGGCGAGCGCCTGGGTGCTACGATTATTCCCGCCGATGCAACCAGCATCGAGGACATGGAGCAGTTGTTTCAGCAGTCGGAAGAGATCCTGGGCGGTAAACTAGACTTCGTGCTCCACGCCATCGGTATGTCACTCAATGTGCGCAAGGGACGCGGCTACACGGATATCAAGCACGACTGGATGCTCAAAACCTTTGGATATTTCAGCCATCAGTTTTCACAAAATGATGCAGGTCCTGTACCAGGGCGACCACATGGCCGATCACGCACAATTCCTCGGCCTGACCTACATCGCCGCGCAGCGCACTTTCCCCGATTATTCGGAAATGGCCGAAAGTAAGGCCCTGCTGGAAAGTTTCGCCCGTAGTTTCGGCTACCATTTCGGCATCAAGAACGGCGTGCGGGTGAATACCATCAGCCAGTCGCCTACCATGACCACGGCCGGCAAGGGCGTTAAGGGCTTCGATGAGTTTTTCGGCTACGCGGATAAAATGTCGCCCCTGGGCAATGCCCCGGCGGAGGATTGTGGGCGATCATTGCGTCACGCTATTTAGCGATCTGAACGTGCTTCGTGACGATGCAGAATTTGTTTCATGATGGTGGGTTTTCTAATATGGGGATGAGTCCGGCGCTGTTGGAGCGGAAGGAA
>CAVWSC010000032.1:0-50000 GCA_963757435.1 Lewinellaceae bacterium
GACCACGTCGGGCTGCTACCTTTTCCCCGCCGAATGTCGATGTATTCATCGGCCGTAACACCGAGTTAGATCGTTCACCACCGCCTTACGCGCACCGCTCATCCGTACGTGTGTCGACCGGAGGTAGCGGTATCCTTGGTTCGTGCGACCGGAGGTCACGCGCCGGCCAAGCGGAATATCGGTGGCCCGACATGGTGGTCGGGGTTCAAGCGTAGTTGCGTGAGGTGCCCGCAGGGGCGTTAGCGCACGCAGTGCACGAGCGGTTAGCGAAGTCCGAAGGGAGCCGGCCGCGGGCCGCGTTAGCGGACGGGGGCACGCCCGAATTACTAGTTGCCACATTTTTAAGCTCCATGCCGGTCTTCAGGACACCGCTCTTAGAAGGGGAGTGATTTGCCTCGGGAGCATCATTATCTTCTCCTTCACTCATTGGAATTACCTTTGCGGGAACCGACAACGTTATGAAGAACCTATTACTGAGTGTGATACTGTTGTTAGTGAGCCTTTCCCCTAACGGCGCAGGGGGGCGGGCGGGCAGGATTATTTGACGGTGGCCGATACGTTTTTGGCGCGTTACGAGCCGGATTTGGGGGCGAACGGCTACGTACGGTTTTTGCGAAAGCCGGAGGGTTACTATGCGCAGGAGGCGGTGCATGGTCAGATGGTGGTGGGGCCGAGCCGCTTGTTTTATTTGTTTGCGGGAGAGCAGTATTTAGAGCTGCCGTATGCGCGGCGGGGAGCGGAGGACGGACCGCATTTTTTGACGGAGGACTATGCGCTGCGGGCGGGGCGGCAGTTTGAGCGGCATTATTATTATGGGTACCCGGGCTTTACACTGGATGTGATACAGGAACTGGAGGGGCGGGCGGAGAAGACGCCGGAAGTGCTGCGGTATTTGGGGCGGGCGTATGCGGAGCACGCGATGAATTTGCTGAATAACCGCTATGGGCTGGCGAAACCGGAGTGGCAATTCAAGCTGGATGAGGCGGCGGGGGAGCGGCTGTCGGCCATCCAGTTGGCGGAATATTTGCGGTACCAGCGGGCGGCGATCGGCTACTACCAGCGGCTGCCGGCGGACTATCCGACGCCGGTAGGTGATGCGCGGACCAAATACGCGAACGAGGTAATGGGCACTTATCTGACGCTGTTGCAGTATGCGAACGAAGGCGTGGCGCGGGCGGAGGTGAAGCCGGGGCTGTACGATAAGTACTTGCTGATGGGGGCGCGGGCGATGCTGGAAAGCTGTCCGGAGGGGGCAGTGCTGCTGACCGAGGGTGATAACGACACTTACGCGTTGCTGTACGTGCAGGTACAGGAAGGATTCAGGGCGGACGTACTGGTGCTGAACCGGCATTTGTTAAACGTATCGCGTTACGTGGAACTGGCGCGGCGGGGGTATGGCACTGCGGCGGGATTGCCACTGGCCCTTGGCGCGGACCGCTACCGGGCGTGGGAGGGGGCTTACTTTCCGGCGGACCGGGCGGGGCGCACCGTGTCACTGGCCGACGTGACGGAGTGGCTGGCGCGGGCGACAAACGGGGAGGCAATGCCGTTTAACCGGCTGGTGTGGCCGGCGGGATCGGAAAAGGAGGCCTACTGGCAATGGACGACGCCCTACTTGCTGGCGGGGGACGTACTGCTGATGGACGTGCTGGCGACGAACTACTTTAAGCGGCCGCTGTGCCTGGCCACAACGGTAAGCCTGGGGCGGATGGCCGAGACCAATGCCTTACAGCGCAGGGGGCTGGTGCGGGTGGTGCAGCCGGAGGCGGTAACGAACGGGATGCAGGCAGATTTCGGGGCGCGGCTGCTGGAAAAATATTTGGGGCGGCCGGACGTGGGACCGCCATCGGCAGGGGCGGAGGCATTTTACGGACAATTTCGTTACCTGGCGGTGCTGCTATCGGACCACTTCCGGGAGCGGAGTGATTTTGTGCGGGCGCGGCGGGTGCTGGACCGTTTCGTGAGCCACTGGCCGCTGGCCGAGGTATTTAGCGAAGCGGGTGCGTATGGGATAGTGGATCGATATGCGTTGCTGAATTTACTAGACGAGACGGCGATGTACGGCGAAATGCTGCGGAATAGTTTGCTAGTACGTCCGGCGGAGGACCGGAGCGAGCAGGACGAAGAAGTGCTGCGGCAACTGGGTGAATTGCTGGATAAGTAGGATAGGGTATGTAAAAAAAAGAGCCGCCCTCCAGTGACGGAAAGCGGCCCCTTGAAGAAGTTCGTGTTGAATAAAGTACTGGATTCCCCCCCGGGACCAGCACCTCCACAAACATCACATTCTTTTTTAGAGAGTTGAACCGCTCCTTTGAGCGCGTTCGAGACTTGTGACGGGATGTAAATCGAAAAGTCTCACCTTTTCTAAAAATAAGCGAAAAATTTATATTTGTTCCGCCCTGGATGGTCACCGGTCTACTTTGTGGATAGAGGTACGAAGCAAGTAGCTGATTGGATGATGAAGGTGGATATTTCTTGTAGGTACAGTGAATTTAAAGGTTGAAAGGGGTGGGAGTGCTTTTGTGGGATTGGTAAATGTCTGTCAACAGACCCGAGGCAGGGAGAAAGTCGGCTGGGCCGCTGAAAAGGCTATCTTTGCGCCAATAGACCAAGCCCCCATCAGATGAGAACGTACCCCCTACTATTTGCGCTCCTTTTTTTACTTCCCCTCGGCTTGTCGGCCCAGAACGGTACCATCCGCGGAAACCTCTACGATACGGAGTCCGGTGAGCCGATTGCCTTCGGTACCGTGCGGATTCAGGGGACGGACCGGGGCACCAATACTGATATCGAGGGCTTTTTTACGCTGCCCAACCTGACGGCCGGTACGTATGAGTTGGTCGCCACCTACGTTGGTTATGACAGCACGGTGGTGAGTGTTAAACTGGCGGAGGAAGAAATTGCCTACCGTCGCATCACGATCAGCTCGGCCGGACTGAATCTGGCTACCATTGACGTAAGTGCTTCGCGGGAGCAAGCCCGCTCGGACGTGCAAATCTCCAAGATCACCGTTACGGCGGCGGATATCGTGGCCCTGCCCTCCACGGGCGGCGAACCGGATATTGCCCAGTACCTGACCGTGCTGCCGGGTGTGGTGAGTTCGGGTGACCAGGGCGGACAGGTATACATCCGCGGTGGTAGTCCGGTACAAAACAAGATCCTGCTGGACGGCATGACGATCTATAACCCCTTCCACTCTATCGGTCTGTTTTCGGTATTTGAAACGGAAGCCATCCGCAGCGTGGACGTGTTGACGGGCGGGTTTAACGCCGAATACGGCGGACGGATTTCGGCCATTGTGGATATAAAGACCAGGGAGGGAGATAAGAAAAAAATCTCCGGCCTCGTTTCGGCCAGTCCTTTTCAGGCCAAAGCCCTGATCGAGGGACCGATAAAAAAGCTGGACCCAGAAACGGGTAGCAGCATCAGTTTTTTGCTGACGGGCAAGCACAGCTACCTGGATCAGACCTCCAAGCAACTTTATGCCTATGCGGTGGATACTAACTTCTTTAACCTCTCCGCCAGCGATACTTCACTTACGGCCGAGGACATCGGCCTGCCCTACCGCTACACAGATATTTACGGCAAGGTTTCCTTCGTGGGCGGCAACGGCTCGAAACTGGACCTGTTCGGCTTCAATTTCACCGATGATTTCGACCTGCCCAATATTGCCAGCCTGGGTTGGACCAACAGCGGTGGTGGTGCATCCTTTAAACTGGTGCCGCCTAACTCCAGCGTAGTGATGAATGGTACGGTCTCCTACAGCAACTATGAGATCGGGCTGATTGAACCGGGGGGCGGGCCGCGTACCAGCAGTATCGCCAGCTACAATGCGTTGCTTAACTTTACCTACTTCGGCGAGCGCAGTCAATTGGATTACGGCTTCGACTTTGAGGGCTTCAACACCGACTTTACCTTCCTTAACCCACTGGGGGTGACGTTTGAACAAAGGGATTTTACTACCCAGATCGCGGGTTACGTAAAGTACAAGTTGATTGTCGGGAACCTGATCGTGGAGCCGGGCGTACGGGCGCAGTTTTATGCCTCGCAAAGTCAATTCCAGCTCGAACCCCGCGTCGGCTTAAAGTACAACATCACGGATGCCCTGCGCGTGAAGGCCGCCGGCGGACTCTATTCGCAGAACCTGATCTCCACGGTCAATGACCTGGATATCGTCAACTTCTTCGTCGGTTTCCTGGCCGGTCCGGAAGAAACCATTTTCGAGCCGGACGGCGTGACCCCCGCCGACAACCGCCTGCAAACGGCCGTACACGCCGTAGGTGGTATCGAGATCGACCTGACGGACAACTTACTGGTCAACATCGAGGGTTACTACAAGGGCTTTACCCAATTGATCGCTCTGAACCGCAATAAACTGACGGCGCAGGCCCCTAACTTCGTCACCGAAACAGGTGAAGCCTACGGTGGTGATATCTCCATGACCTACCAGCGCCGTAGCCTCAATATAACCGGCAACTATACCCTCGGCTACGTGAACCGCGACGACGGCGAGCAGGTCTATCCTACCAATTTCGATCGCCGCCACAACGTGAACCTGCTGCTGGGCTACGCTTTCGGTGCTGACCGGTTGTGGGAATTCGGTGCCCGCTTCAACTTCGGTTCGGCCTTCCCGTTCACCCAAACCCAAGGATTCGTGGAGAACCCCAACCTGCCACAGAACCCTGTAACGGGTAATGTGCTGACGGGTAACGGTAGCCTCGACATCCTACTGAGCGGTACTCGTAACGGTGGCCGGTTAGCTGATTTCAGCCGTCTGGACTTATCCTTAAAACGCACGATCAAGTTTGGCGTCGACACCCGCCTGGAGATCACTGCCAGCGTGACCAATGCTGTCAATCGAGAAAATATCTTCTATGTGGACCGGGTATCGAACGTGCGCGTGAATCAACTGCCGCTACTACCCAGCCTTACGGGAGCCTTCAAATTTTAGGTTTGTCCCCAGCTCCCGAACGCTATGATGCCCTGGTGGTGGGGGGCGGCCTGTTCGGCTGTTACGCTGCGCTATATCTAGCGCGCGGCGGCCGGCGGACCTTGCTGGTGGAGGGCGACGAGGAATTATGTAGCCGGGCCAGCGTGGTCAACCAAGCGCGGTTGCACGCCGGCTATCACTATCCCCGTTCGGTGGCTACCGCCCGACAGAGTGATGAAAACAAGGTCCGCTTTACCCGCGATCACCAAGCGTTTATCCGCACCGATTTTGAGAAACTGTACGCCATTGACCGCTACGGCAGCCTGACCGATGCGGCCGGCTTCGAGCGATTTTGCCGCTACCTGGACCTACCCTGCGAGCAACTGACCAGTCATCCATTGCTGGATTTCGGTCGCCTGGAGGCCGTGTTCCGAACGGTGGAGTACACCTTCGACCCGCCCCGCCTGGCGGCCTATTACCGGCAATTGGTAGCCGATCAACCCGGACTGGAAGTACGCCTGG
Organism: Lewinellaceae bacterium; assembly: GCA_963757435.1. Classification (GTDB taxonomy): domain Bacteria; phylum Bacteroidota; class Bacteroidia; order Chitinophagales; family Saprospiraceae; genus Neolewinella. The sequence goes on from CAVWSC010000032.1 coordinate 5,453, forward strand.
CCACGCAGTTTACCGCCGCTGCTCCCCTGACAGCCGATTGCTGGCGGGCCACCCTGGTACCCCGTGATGGTAACCCAGTAGTAATGGTGGATGCCGGCCTGATCCTGAATGCTACTTACGCCGAATTGAATGCCGTGAACCGGGCCTGCGGGCTACCGCTGCGCGGCCTGATGCACGAAATATCGGAAATGGCCTTTGTCTATTCCCGCGCTTTCGGTAATACCGGCCTGACGGTGATGGACGGTCCCTTTTGCTCCCTCATGCCCTACGGCCAGGGTGGTCTGCTGTCGCTTTCCTCGGTCGCCTATACCCACCACCGCGTGAGCTACGACGCCGAGCCTACCTTCAGTTGCCAGCAGGAACGGCCGGACTGTACCCCCGCTACCCTGCGTAATTGCCGCACCTGCCCCGTTCGTCCCGCGAGTAATTACCCCAAGATGCTGGCCCAGGTGCGCCGCTACCTTCATCCTGCCGTGGACCTGGCTTACCGCGAGAGTGCCTTTACGGTGAAGTCCAAATTATTGGCCAATTTTATCGACGACGGTAGGCCCACCGCAGTGGATAAAGTAGGGGAGGGGCCGGACTTTTACTGCCTATTCGCGGGCAAAATTAATAGTATTTACGCGGTAGAGGAATTAGGAATAGGGGGGTAGTGACGAGGAATTCTTCCTTCGGCTCCCTGAAGGGGATAGGTCATGAGGAATTACATACTGCTCGCTACCCGGCTAACGACTAAAAGCGGCTGCGTCACTTTTAGTACCTTGCATTTTTTGCCAACCAGCCCACCACCATGAGTTCCACCATTCGCGTATCCTCCGAAATAGCCCCACTGAAGCGGGTGCTAGTTCACCGCCCCGACTTCGGCACCAGCCGCATCAGCCCGCGACGGGCCGAGGAATTGCTGTTCGACGACATCGTGCACCTGCCCAAGATGCAGGAAGAACACGACGTATTTACCGCTGTCCTTCGCCGTTTTTTGGGCGAGGGTAACGTGCTGGAAATGGAAGACCTTTTCCGCGAGGCACTGGGCTGTGACGATGAGCTGCGGCGCGAAATGATCGCTCTGATCGCCGAGTGGGAGGAACTGCCCAAGCGGTTTCGCCCGCTACTGGAAGGAATGGAAGCGAGCGAACTGACCAAAACGATGGTCACCGGTTACTACGCTGCCGAGGACCGGATTCTGTTCGATCCTATCCCCAATTTCATTTTTACGCGCGACATTGCCGTCACGGTCAACGACCACATCATCATCTCCAAGGCGGCCAAGCAGGCGCGCTACCGCGAGAACTTCCTCACGCGCTTCGTCATGGCGGCCCACCCGCTGTTTGCCGACGTACGCGCCGGCAAGCGGCTCGATTAACCTCAACAACGTCGATGATTTCCCGCCCAGCAAGCAGGGCGACCGCGTCTCCATCGAGGGCGGTGACGTGATGATTCTCAACGAGGAATACCTGCTCATCGGTACCAGCGAACGCACCACCGCCTACGGCGTGGATAGCCTGGCCAAGCGGCTGTTTGCCGACGGCGTGGTAAAAAACGTGGTGCGCGTGCCCGTGCCGGCCGAGCGCTCCTTCATGCATTTAGACACCATTTTTACTCAGGTCGACAAGGCTGATTTTGCGGGTTACGCGCCCATCGTGCAGCGCGGCATGAGCGCCCGCGTATCGGTGCTGCGGGCCGACGGCCAGGGGGCCAAGTATTCCAATTTGATGGAATTTTTGCGTAAGGAAATCCACCCCGACAGCCGCCTGATCGCCGCCGGCCAGGGCGTCTCCCCCTACCAGGAACGTGAGCAGTGGACGGACGCCTGCAACCTCGTCACCCTACGACCCGGCGTGGCCCTAACTTACGACCGCAACCAGCGCACCGAGGCCGCCTTCCAGGAGGCCGGCTACCGCATCATGCACGCCACCGATCTACTCAAAGCCTTCCAGGACGGCATCGTGCGGCCTGATGAGATCACCAAAACCATCATCACCCTACCCAGCTCGGAACTCAGCCGGGGGCGCGGCGGCTCGCACTGCATGACCTGCCCGATCTTACGCGATGAATTATAACCAGCTACTGAATTTTTAATTTGTGGATGGGCGTGCCCCGTCCTAACGGCCGGGTCGGTCCCTTTCCGGCTCGCAGGTCTGCTCGGCCCCTCCGCTACGCTCCGGGTCTCCTTGCTCCGGGCAGGGGCAAGCCCCACCCCTACGCCGGCCCGTACAGGCACCTCACGCGACAAACGCGAAAGCCTTATCTTGTGGCGAAACAAAAACGACCGCTCTTGTTTACGCACGAAACCCACCGCCGGGTCCGCTACTCGGAGACCGATAAGATGGGCTACCTCTACTACGGCAATTACCCGGCCTACTATGAGGTGGCGCGGGCGGAGATGCTACGCTCCCAGGGCTTGACGTACGCGCAAATGGAGGAGGAATGGGCGGTGATGATGCCGGTGATGAGCCTACGGATGCGCTACGTGCGGCCTGCCCACTATGACGATATGCTGCTGATGCGGACCACCCTGCGGCGGCTGCCGGAGCGGACGATCACCTTCCATACCGACATTTATAACGAGGCGGGAAAGCTGGTGAACGGTGGTGAAGTAAAACTGTGTTTCGTGGACTGGAACACCAAGGAAACCGTGGCGGTGCCGCCGCGATTGTTAGCGAAATTGCTGCCTTACTTTGAAGATTAAACTTCCAGATTTCGAGGCGATCGTTACGTCCATCCGGGAGCACCCCCTGGTGGCGGCGGGTATTCAGTGGACGAAGGAAAAATCTCTACCGGGCTTTTTCGGTGTACCGATTTATGATGTGGTGGTGTTTGTGGTGAACGAAGCGCAACGCGACGACCTGTTCACGCGAGCCAACAGCATCGCCTTCAGCTTTTTTCTCTCCCTCTTCCCCAGTATCCTGACCATTTTTACGCTGGTCCCCTTTTTCCTCGACGCGCTGGAAATCTGGGTGCCCGAAGTAAGCGATTTCAACATTACCCTCTACGAAGAGATCCAGCAGATCATGCCTGGTCAGGCGGGTGACTACTTGTTTGGTTTCGTAACCGAGATCACGGAAAAACCGCAGGTGGGCCTCTTGTCCTTTGGTTTCTTACTGGCCATTTATTTTTCCAGCAACGGGATGCTGGCCATGATGCAGAGTTTCGAGAAACTGTATACGCAAACCTTCCGCCGCCGGTCGGTATTCCGCAAGCGGATAGTGGCCATTATGCTCACGGGTGTACTGGGCCTGCTGCTGGTTGCCTCTGCGGTATTCGTCATCCTGGGAGACGTACTGATCTCCGGCCTGACAGATTTAGTAAATCTCTCGCAGTTTTCCGCTATTTTTATCAATGCCACCCGCTGGGTGATCATTCTGGCCCTTTATTACTTCACCATCGGTACGCTATTCCGCTACGGCGCGGCTACGTATCGGCGGTTTGGTTACTTTAGCCCCGGTGTGACCCTGGCGGCGGTACTGTCGCTGATTTCTTCCATCGCCTTCTCCTTTTACATCGACGGCTTCAACAAATACGATACCTATAACAAGTTCTATGGCTCCATCGCTACCATCATTATCGTGATGCTATGGTTGCAGCTCAACGCGCTCATCCTCCTGATCGGCTTCGAGCTAAACGCCAGCATCGCCGTTAACCGCGACATCAAAGATTCCATTGACGATGAAGACGAAACCCTGGATGAGGCCGTGGCATCCAGGCAGGAGCGCCGCGCCGCGCACGATTTCACCCTCGCCGATCGGGTGCAGGGAATTATTCCACTAGAGGAAGAGGAGTAGGGGAAAGGACCGGCCGAACAGCCGGGAAGATGGCTCGTTCCATAGAAAAGCGTATGTAAACCGACAACCTATCGAAGGAAGAACGGAGCAAGCGGATGTCGCTGATCAAAAATAAAAATACGAAGCCGGAAATGCTGGTCAGAAGACTGGTTCACGGCATGGGTTACCGCTACCGCTTACACGCGAAAGATTTGCCGGGAAAGCCGGACTTGGTTTTTAGATCAAAACAAAAAGTTATATTTGTGCACGGTTGCTACTGGCACTTGCATAATTGCAACACCTACCGTCTACCGAAGTCGAACATAGCGTTTTGGCTGGCCAAATTGGAAGGAAATGCCGAGCGTGACGAGCGGAATAAGAGAATACTATCTCACATGGGCTATCAGGTCATGGAAATCTGGTCCTGTGAGTTGAAGAATGAAGCCGACCTGCGAGAACGAATCATTACATTTTTAGAGCGTGTCTAAAATTTTTAAGAACTGAGAATCAATGATTCGCTTCGCGACTACTTCGTGGTTAAGGTTCTGACTAAACAAAAAATTACGCGCATAGCGGGTTATGTAAGCCAGTTTTTATGACGTCAGGTTTTTAAATGATTGATTATCAGGAAGTAAAGATTTAGACACGCTCTTACTCAAAGGATCTCTATAAAAATGGAGGAGCGCGTTTTGTTAAAGAAGATTTGGATGTTTTAGGGAAAAATATTCCGTTGAGACATACAGAAGGAATTAATTAGTCCAATTTGAAGCCTATTGGACACAATATGCCTGTAGACAACTTCACAAAACGGATAGGATATGAAGCGAATAAGTAACATAATATGTTTTTTCTTGTGTTTTTTATTTTTATCGCTTTGCTGTTTTAATCGAAAATTGCATAATTTAGATGAAATAACAATTGCCGTGGAGGAAGAAAAACAGGGAAAATATGTTTATTTTATAGATAAAGGAGATACACTTGCTAAGTGTGCCTATCCATTTGACAAAGATAAAATTAAGCGTCAACTATTTAATGATTCTTTGCTACTTGATAGTGAAAAACCGTCCCCTGGTTGGAGTTGCAGCCCTGAACTGTCTGCAAAATTTGACAAAAATTTTGAGAATATTGCAAACCTTCAAGATTTAAGTACAGCTATAAATATCGTACTTTCAATAATAGATGAGGATTCGCTAAAAGAATCAGAAATTTTAAATTTTCTGATAAAAAATATTTTTAAATTTCATGATGTAATTTCAGTAGGTTCGAACACAAACGATAATTGGGAAAGCTGTGAAGAGTTCTACGTCACAGTATTATACGAAGCTTTATCTCATGTCGGCACGAGCGTCGGGAGTAACTCCCTGCTTTACCTGAGGTCATTAGATTCGTGCCAGATTGTGGAATCTATAAATTCATCAAAAATGGCATCGCAACTTCGCCCACGTCAATATTTGATAACATTACTACACTGTCCAAACTCTAAAAAATTTGACATAGCTAATGTTTTTCCGGTAAATAAATTCTATTTTTTGGTAACTTTTTATGATAGTGGTAATAAGCTAAACGTTAAGATTGAGCTTTTAAATAAGCTCAGTTTAATCAGCTGGATAGGTATGTAATAGTATATTGAAATCCCAAATTTCATCTTTCGTAATTCCAGGGTGATAGGCTTGGTGGACAGAATTACTGTCGATTTTGATCTTTACGTATCTCCTGCCCAATTTTAAAAATATTTGAACTATGCACCCGCGTGAGGCACCTGAAAGGGGGCGGCGCAGCCGCCAGTGCGCAGCACCAAGCGAACAGCGAGCCTGTAAGACGCCGACCCCGGCACCAGCCGGGGGCACGCCCGAAACCTGCTGCTGACTTTTTCCTCGGCTACAGCACCTCGCCCAACCTCTACCATCAGGAAAATCGCTACAGCGGACTGGACATCGACCAGATCGACTATTCCGGGGACTGCTTCCTGGGAACGAGCAGCTACAATTTCACCTATGATGCCGACCACCGCGTGAAGGAGGCCCGGCACAAAATTTCCAGGGACTATGTCGTGCATGATGCCTATTCCGCCTGGTATGGCTATGATTTGGCCGGTAACATCCTGACACTGGACCGGCGGGGCCGGACGGACGCGACCCTGGACCAGGTGGCCACGGCGCAGTATGATTTTATCGACCGGTTGGTGTATTCTTACCGGCTCGACGATCAGGGTAACCCGACCAGCCAGATTCAGGACATTGCGGACAATGCGGTGGGCACGGCCCAACCCTTTGGTTTCGAGCCGTCGGTGGGCACTTTCGGCCACGACGGGGCCGGTAACGTCACCTCCGACGGTCAGCGCGGGCTGACCTACAATGCCTTTAACTTTCCGAGTACCATCACGGCCCTTTCCGTGAATGGGACGATGGAGATGACCTATCGCACCGACGGCAGCGTGTACACGCGCCGCGCCAATGACACGACGCGCTACTACCTGCATAACTTGCTGGTGGAGGATGACAAAATACGCTCTTACCAATTTCCTAACGGCCGCGTCACCTTCCCCGCCGCGACGGAGGGAGACCCCGACCCCCGCCCCCGTTTCCAGTACACACTCAAAGACCACCTGGGTAATACCGTGGTGCTGTTCGAAGACCGGGACGGTGACGGCTTCATCAATTCTTCCCTGGCGGACCCCGCCACGGCGGAGGTGTTGCAGCGGGAGTTGTACTATCCCTTCGGGCTGCCGCTGCGCGGCACCTCGCCGTTGTGGCCGAACCCGAGCCAGGATTATTTGTATAATGGGAAGGAGGATGTTTGGGAGAGAAACTATTTTTCACTTGTGATTGCAAAGCGAACATTCGAATTAGGCTTCCCGTATGACACTGCTTTTTTTCCCAAAAAAAGAAGCAAAAAAAAGGCCGGCTGTGGAGTCTTTTTAACGCTGCGCGGGCACCCTCCGGCGGGTCGTCACCCCAACTCGCAAGGTCGTCGGACTCCCAAGCTCAAACAGAGGTTCCTTTACCCCGCCGGAGGGTACCTGCTCGCTAAAGTCTCCAATGCCGGGGTCCTTTAAGCAAGAATTGAAGGATTTGCTCCCGGAAAAATCCAATTTGTTCTACGAAGTTCCCGGTCTTAAGCAGGTTTAGCAAACGATCCACCCAAAACGGAACAGTTGCCAACCCTGTCTGAGCTTAGGAGTCTGACGACTTTGCGAGGTTGGTGGGCGACCCGTTTTGGGTGGTGAGAGCGCGTTAAGAACCTGCGACAGCCGGCCGGTTTTTTTGTTTACTTTTTTTGGCGGTCAAAAAAAGTGAAACATAGTGTTGAGGAGTTGGAAAAAAGTTATCCGTATGAAAATGGTGGCTTCCTAACGTACACACCAAATGGATCAAGACAACAACAAATCGAACCTACCCCCCCGGCCTTGAGCAGGTTTAGCAAACGATCCACCCAAAACGGAACAGTTGCCAACCCTGTCTGAGCTTAGGAGTCTGACGACTTTGCGAGTTTGGTGGGCGACCCGTTTTGGGTGGTGAGAGCGCGTTAAGAACCTGTGACAGCCGGCCGCTTTTTTTGTTTATTTTTTTTGGCGTTCAAAAGAAGTGAAACATAGTGTTGAGGAGCTGGTGATTATGCTGATGCTATAGCTGATGTTTTGAATAACGAAATTGGCAGAGCGATCGGCAAGGATAGCGAAAATGCTGATCAGATTAGTACGGGATTTTTAGTTATAGTAAAACAACCTAGGACTTGTGATTTTCATCTTAGTCGATTTTGTGTAGTTTAAACTTGAGTATCAATGAGTTATGCACAAGGCATGAATCCGGGCGTTTTCACAAATCTTCAGTTGTTGTACTATACCAATGAGTTTTTTCAAAATGGGCTATATACAACTTCTGAAAATGAAGATGGTACTTATAATATTACGAAAACAAAAATAACTCATAACCAGCTCACTCAGGTAATAACAAATCTACTGCACCTTAACCACGAGGGTTTTGATTCAAAAGAGGCCGCTACAAAAAGGGAAAGAGATGGTCAGTAAAATTTTACCACTTTTAATCATGGTAATTGTATTTGTTTCATGCGATGATTCGCATTTCACTAAACAGCTATGGCTCGAAGAAATAGATGGTAGTTATATCCATAGAGACCACATTGTCAATGATTTGTTGGACAACTACTTAGACACGCTAACTTCTTGCGAAAATACGTTGGTACTTTTAGGTAGACCCTCTAATCTACATAACTCCTTAACGAACAAAATTTACTATAAAATAATGACGAAACCTTTGTATTCATCTGATCCAGATTGGACTAAGTACCTTGTTATCGAAATAGATAGCGACAGTTTAGTTTTGAATTCATCAATAGAATACAGATAGCCCCCTTCCGTGGACGGGACGATGGAGATGACCTACCGCACCAACGGCAGCGTGAGAGATCGGTAGATTCTCGGGCATTGATTGAAGTATTTCGGCTGTTGGGAAGCGAAGGAATTAAAAACACAACGATTAATCATCCAAACACTAAAGAAAATGCTCGTAAATTTCTCTTTAAAAACAGCATTAAATATCAGCAAGACAAGGCTGATTCTGCTGGTTTTTAGTTTTCTCACAACTATTCTATTGTTTTATTGCAGAAATAATAATTACAAAAAAACTCACGAATGGTATTATTCGTCCCCGTATGCCGATGGGAGAAGGTTATTTACAAATAATTGTGCATCGTGTCACCTGCCTATGAGTAAGGATAGCCTGTTTGAGGATTTTTTGCAAAAACAAACCAAATTGGACATATTGAATAAGGTTTCATATTTGCAAAAGGAGTTAATAGGTGTGAACCACCGTAATATGAGTTTGGACACTTTACTAGTGGATGAGTTGATTTTGTTGCAACGGTATTTAGAAACTCCTTGGACATCCATCGACTCACAATAGGTAATAGGGAATCTAATTTCCAAATTATGCGAACGATACCCTTGATTTTCAGATCAAGTTTGGGGGCGCAAACCAGATTGTCGCACCAAATTCCTGAAAAATCGGTCCCACATGGTTTTAAGTTGGGCGAATAGGGCGGTAACGCTCACTTCTGTATCATATGCAGATTTCTCTCTGCGACAAATTGGTTTGCGCCCGGAGGATGTTTGGGAGAGAAACTATTTTTCACTTGTGATTGCAAAGCGAACATTCGAATTAGGCTTCCCGTATGACACTGCTTTTTTTCCCAAAAAAAGAAGCAAAAAAAAGGCCGGCTGTGGAGTCTTTTTAACGCTGCGCGGGCACCCTCCGGCGGGTCGTCACCCCAACTCGCAAGGTCATCGGACTCCCAAGCTCAAACAGAGGTTCCTTTACCCCGCCGGAGGGTACCTGCTCGCTAAAGTCTCCAATGCCGGGGTCCTTTAAGCAAGAATTGAAGGATTTGCTCCCGGAAAAATCCAATTTGTTCTACGAAGTTCCCGGCCTTGAGCAGGTTTAGCAAACGATCCACCCAAAACGGAACAGTTGCCAACCCTGTCTGAGCTTAGGAGTCCGACGACTTTGCGAGTTTGGTTGGCGACCCGTTTTGGGCGGTGAGAGCGCGTTAAGAACCTGCGACAGCCGGCCGCTTTTTTTGGCGGTCAAAAAAAGTGAAACATAGTGTTGAGGAGTTGGAAAAAGCCGACCCGTGCGACAACACTTCACCGCTCTTACCAATTTCCCAACGGCCGCGTCACCTTCCCCGCCGCGACGGAGGGAGACCCCGACCCCCGCCCCCGTTTCCAGTACACCCTCAAACACCACCTGGGGAATTAGGAAGCTTGTCTCGATTCAAGAGAGCTGCTCTCTTTTTCTACCCGCGTGAGGCACCTGAAAGGGGGCGGCGCAGCACCGAGCGAACAGCGAGCCTGCAAGACGCCGACCCGGCCCCAAGGCCGGGGCACGCCCAAAACCACCCGCCAAAAAATTACGTCCCCACTTTTCGGTTGCGCCCCCCGGCCCCAAACCCGACCTTTGCCGGCCTCACCCACCCCGCCGACCGCCATGCTGATCTCCGATACCGCCACCGCCGACCGTTACTACCAAGCCCTGGTGGCGCGCGACGCCGATTTTTTGGGCACCTTTTACGTGGGGGTGCGCACCACCGGCATTTTCTGTATTGCCACCTGCCGGGCCAGGAAACCGAAGCGTGAAAACGTGACTTTCTATACCACCCTCAAGGAGCTGCTGGACCACGGCTACCGGCCCTGTAAAATCTGCCGGCCCACGGAGCATGCGCACCGGGCACCCGCGCCGGTGAGCCGCGCACTGGCGCTGATGCGGGAAAAACCAAAGGAGAAAATTTCCGACCGGGACCTGCGCGAGGCCGGTGTTTCTCCAGACGCGCTGCGCCGGTGGTTCAACGAGCACTACGGCATGACGTTTCAGGCTTACCAGCGGATGTACCGCATAAATCAGGCGTACCGGGAGCTGCGGGAGGGGGCGGCTGCCTCCCATGCAGCCCACGAGAGCGGCTATGAATCCGTGAGTGGGTTTGGGTATACGTATAAGAAACTGCTAGGCAAATCGCCCCATGCGGCCGCACGGCCGCGGGTGATGCTGCTAAACCGGATCACCACCCCGCTGGGACCCATGTTCGTGGGGGCCACCGAAACGGGCATTTGCCTGCTGGAGTTCGTGGACCGGCGGATGCTGGAAACGGAGCTGCACGACCTGCAGAAGCTGCTGGGGGCCACCATACTGACGGGCGAGAACGAGCACAGCCGCCGGGCGCGGGAAGAACTGGTGGAATATTTTGCCGGCACGCGCCAAGCATTTACCGTGCCGCTGGACCTGCCCGGCACCGCGTTTCAGCAGGCGGTCTGGCGGGCGCTGCACGGCATCCCGTACGGCACCACCGCCTCTTACCAGGAGCAGGCCAAAGCGGTGGGCAACACCGGCGCGGTGCGGGCCGTGGCGGCGGCGAACGGCATGAACCGCGTCTCGATCATCGTGCCCTGCCACCGCATCATCAGCAAAGACGGCAAACTGCGCGGCTACGGCGGCGGCGTGGAGCGCAAGCGGTGGCTGCTGAGCCACGAGCGGCAGCACCGGGTGAGTGATGTGCTGACGCTGGGGGAGGGGTGGTGAGGCAAAGTATATTTACAAGATACATTTCGCCAACAATGCGTCCTTTTCTAGTTCTACATTGAACCATTCCCCTTTTAACTGTTACATCGTGAAAAAGGCCTCTTCCCCTTGTCCACATGAACAAAATACTACACTTTGCCACCAGTTACTCCGCCGAAACACAGACGTTCGTTCGTGACCTTTACCACCGGCAGTGGGAAGACCCGGGTTACGATGCTCGCTTGATTTGCCTGGACCAACCCAATGAGCGACCGCCGAACGGTGGAGGAATCACCTCCCTGCCTTATCACCCCCATGAGGGCGGCACGGCCACGAAGATCAGAAGTAAACTGCGGGGCCGGGGTGCGGTGCGTCATGATCCGGCGCTGGCCGCCGCCTTAAAAGAATACCTGCAAAAGTGGCAGCCTGATCTCATTCTTGTCCATTTTGGTGATGCGGCTACCTTACTATACGCTCACCTGGATGAGGCTATGCGCCGCCGAGTATACTGGTGCGTTATCATTCACGGCTACGATGGCAGCAGCTACCCCCGCAACCGGCCGGGTTACGCACGGGAATTAAAAAAAATGCTTGCCCAGCCCAACGTGCTAACGTGGTTCGGCTGTGATTTTTTGCGCCGAAATCTGGTGCTACATAGCGTATTGTCTTACCAGCACATCGTCCGTCCGATGGCCATCGATTGTGATAAGTTCCACCCTCCGACCCAGCCCATAATCGGACCGCCGATTTTCCTCCAGGTAGGAGCTTTCCGCGAGAAGAAGGGGCAAATGGATACCCTGGCCGCTTTTGAACTGGTCCTGAAGTCCCGCCCGGATGCCCGGCTCCGGCTGGCTGGTGATGGTAAGGATCTGGCCCTCTGCCAACTGCTGGCACAAAAGCAGGGTATTGCCGAGCAGGTTGAGTTCCTCGGGTTCGTCAGTCCCGAGAATATCGCCGAACTCTTCCGTGAAGCCACGGTCTACGTCCACCCCAGCGTAACGGCCGCCGACGGTGCAACCGAAGGCGCACCGGTATCGGTAGGCGAGGCACTAGCCACCGACTTACCGATAGTTGCCACGCTCCACGGGGGCATTCCGGAAATGGTAACCTCCGCCACTTGTGGTACCCTGGTACCCGAACGTTCCCCCGAACAACTGGCCGCCGCCATGCTGGCCGCTCTGGATTTGCGCCCCGCCGGACGTAACCGATCCCACGCGCTGGCTCATCTTTCCACGAAAGCGGAGCGGCCCTGGCTGGCCCGACAACTCAATCAATTGCTAAACTCATGAGTCGGTGGCGCACGGCTCTTGGTTGGACGGGCGGTCTGAGTGCTTACAAACTGCTACTGGCCCTGGCCAGACTGTATATCCTCAGCCGCCTATTACTACCGGCTGACTTCGGGCTATTTGCGCTGGCACTATCTGTTCTCTCCGTGGTAGAGATCGGAAACGATCTCGGTTTCGGCGTGGGCCTGCTTAACCGGGCACGAATTACTATTAGAGAAGAAAGCAGCCTCTACTGGTTCGGGCTGGGGGTAAGCACCATTCTCGCCGGATTACTTGCCGGAATCGGACCCTTATTAGCGAGCTATTACGAAAGCCCCGATCTGGCAATGGTGCTGGCCGGAGTAGCCGTCGTTTTCTGGCTCAGTGCCCTGGGTTACCAGCCCCGCTTGCTGTTGAGGCGAGAACTAAGGTTTAGCGAATTGGCACTGCAGGATGCAGTCTCCCTGACCGTCGGTTTTATCATCACCATTATCAGTGCCTATTCCGGCTACGGTGTATGGTCACTCATCCACGGGGGGCTGATACAGGCGGCCCTCGGAAGCGGTTATTTATTGGTGCGCCGCCACGCCCGGCAAGCGATACAGTGGCATTTTTCCTGGCCGGAAGTCCGGCCCTATTTACGCGTAGGGCTTTACCAGACAGCGGGTCAGTTTCTCAATTATTTCAGCCGCGATCTGGATATACTGCTGATCGGGAAACTGATCGGAATTTCCACCCTGGGCGGCTACAACCTGGTGCGCCAGATTGCCCGCCGCCCCCTTCAGCTCGTCAACCCGATCGTGAATCAGGTGGCTGCGCCCCTGTTGGCCGCCGATGCGCGGGAGAATAAAGCACTCGGGCCGGTCTATTTAAGATTAGTAGGGCAAATTAGTGGAGTCAACTTCCCGCTCTATGCGGTCGGCATCGCGCTGGCCGAGCCGCTAATACGGTTTTTAATCAGTGCCGATTACCTGGTATTCGTGCCCGTATTACGCTGGCTCTGCGCCTATTTTTTGCTGCGGTCGCTCTACAACCCGGTCGGTAATCTGGTGGTCGCTACGGCCCGCACCCGCCGCGAGTTCTGGTGGAATGTCGGTCACGGTGGGCATCCTCGCGCTGGGCATTTACCTGGCCGGCCTGCGGGGCGTGGAATGGGTGGCGGCGGCGCAGTTCGGTTTATTTCTGGTCCTGCACACGGCGTTCTGGTGGTGGCTGATCCGGCCCCTGGCGGTGGTTGACTTTGTTGCCTACTCACGGGCCGTTTTCAGTGGGCTACCCTTTGGTCTGGCCGTCGGTGGGCTGTGCTGGGCGGGCTACACGCTCCTGCCGGCGGTGGGTGCTTTACCGGACCTGGTTATCCTGGCACTGGGCGGATCATTGGCAGCGGGCGGCATACTGCTAAAAACAAAAACGGTCACCACTCGAAAGTGATGACCGTTTACTGAGCCGCCCATCGGACTTGAACCGACGACCTATTCATTACGAATGAATTGCTCTACCAACTGAGCTAGGGCGGCAAATTGCTAATGCTATTCGCTAAAGCTGCGCAAAGATAGTGCATTCAACAGAAGCGGACAACAGCAAATGAAAATTATTCTGCCTGAGGGTAATAATGAAACGGGACCGGCGGAGCGGTCAAACCGTGTAAATCACTCACTAACCGCACCCACTGCCAGAATATCTTCCACTTTATCCTGCACATTCACCAAGTGTTCGAAGCCGCGGGCGCGTAGTACCGACGAGGCGATCGTAGAGCGGTAGCCGCTACCGCAGTGCAGGTAGTAGGTCTCCTTCTTGTCCAGGCGGCGCATCCCCTCGCTCAAAAAATCCAGGGGCAGGTTAGTGGCATGTTCCAGGTGGCCGGCCTCATATTCCGTGGGTTTACGCACATCCAGCATCGGGCGTTCGGCGGCATCGCCATCGGTCAGGCGGGTCGCGTACTCCGGTGCTTTGATGGTCTCCACCACATCCACTTCGCCGCCGTAGGCGCGCCAGGCGGCCAGGCCGCCGTCCAGGAAACCGATGGCGTTATCGTAGCCCACGCGGGCCAAACGCGTCACTGCCTCCTCGCCCCGGCCTTCGGGTACTACCAGTAAGATCGGTTGCTTCAGATCGGGGATCAGGGCACCCACCCAGGGGGCGAAACTGCCGTCCAGGCCGATGAAAACGCTATTGGGGATAAAGCCCTTAACAAAATCCGTCTTGTCGCGCACATCCAGGATCAGTGCCCCCGTCCGGTTGGCCCGCTGTTCAAAATCGGCGGGAGACAAGTGGCACGGCACCGCGCTCCAACACTTCGTCAAACCGCTCGTAGCCCTGCTTATTGATCCGGGCATTCTCCGCAAAGTAGGCCGGTGGGGGCAAGAGGCCCTCGGTCACCTCCTCCACAAACTCTTCACGCGTCATATCGGCGCGTAGCGCGTAATTATTCTCCTTTTGGTTCCCCAGTGTGTCCGTTGTTTCCCGGCTCATCTTCTTGCCACATGCCGATCCCGCGCCGTGGGCCGGGTACACGATCACGTCATCGGGCAGGGTCATCACTTTTTCGCGCAGGCTGTCGTAGAGCATTCCGGCCAGGTCTTCCTGCGTCAGGTCGGCACCCTTTTGCGCCAGGTCCGGTCGGCCTACATCGCCGATAAACAACGTATCCCCCGTAAACAGGGCGTGGGGTCGGCCCGCCTCGTCCAGCAGCAGGTAGCAGGTGCTCTCCAGCGTATGCCCCGGGGTGTGTAGGGCGCGAATGGTCAATTTACCCACCTTGAATTCCTCGCCGTCAGCGGCATTGTGCTTCTCGTAGCTGGTGTCCGCGCCGGGGCCGTACACCACGGTGGCACCGGTCTGGCGCGCCAGGTCCAGGTGACCGCTCACGAAGTCGGCATGAAAGTGGGTCTCGAAGATATATTTGATCCGCAGCCCGTCCGCCTGGGCGCGGCGCTGGTAGGGTTCCGTTTCACGCAGCGGGTCGATCACGGCGGCTTCGCCGTCGCTCTGGATAAAGTAAGCACCCTGTGCCAGGCAACCCGTATAGATTTGCTCGATTTTCATAAAATGACCCGCTATTACGTGATGAAATGTTCTGCTACCAAAAGGTCATCGGGCCACATTTGGTTGTACGCCCCACTACCAGTCCTTCCCGGAATTGCAGTTGCTCTGCGCCCCGCCACGCATCTTCTGCATCGTTTCCTCCTCCGCCTCGCGGGCTATTTCCAGTTGCCGCTCCGCCTCCTCGCGGCTCAGTTTTCCGCCCGGTTGCGGCTGCTTGCCGCTGGGTTGCCGGTCGCTGGGTTGCTGCTGCGCTTCCCCCTGTTGCTGTTCGCCCTCACCTTCCCCTTCCTGTTGTTGCGGGTCGCCTTCCTGCTGCTCGTCACTTTCTCCCTCGCCCTGTTGCTGTTGCTTTTCCTGCTGTTGTTGCTGCAATTTGCGCAGGGCCAGCGACATATTGTGCCGCGTCTCCATATCCTCCGGCTGTTCGCGCAGGGCCCGCTGGTAGGCCTGCGCGCTCTTCTCATACTGCTGCTGCTGAAACAGGCTGTTTCCCAGGTTATGGTAGGCATCCCCCTTCGTCTTCCCGTCCTCGGCCAGGGCCGCCGCCTCCTCAAATTTCTTGGCCGCATCGGCATAGTTCTCCTGGTCGTATAGCGTCGTGCCCAGGTTATAATTTCCCTGTGCCGAGTTATCCTGCTCCAGCGCGCCCCGGTAGTCCTCGCTCGCCTGGTCCAGCCGCTTTTCCTTGTGCGCCCGGTCGCCCCGGCGCAGGTAACGGTGCTCCGACTGGGCGGCGGCCTGGGCCGTCAAGGCACATAAAAAAGCGAGTAGCAGCGCGTATTTCCAGGGGGTAGCAAGCATAATCAGGTATTAGTTACGTAAAGATAAGAACGCGGCGGCCTCAGCGGTAGTTGCTTGTTTTTTAGACACGCTCTTAGTGAGGATTTGGGCGTGCCCGCTCGGCTGTCGCCTCCCGGTCGGTCCCTTCCCGGCGCGCCTGTCGGCTTGGCCCTGCGGGCTGCTTCGCTACCGCTTCGCCCCGTCCAGGCACCTCACGCCAGAGCGTCACTCGCTTACGTTCTAATTATCGGCTACGCCGCTTCTCAATCCGGCAGAGCCGTTTTCGAGGTCACTCCTTCACTCAATCAGTTCTTCACAACCGCGTGAGGCGGCCTGGAGGGTGATCCGCGTAGCGGGCAGTGCGCAGCACCAAGGCGACAGCCGCGCCCGTAAGGTGCCGACCCCGGCCCGCAAGGGACGGGGACACGCCCAAAATAACTTAAATTACCGCTCCATTTCTGGGTTAACGATCGAAGAACAGCGATTATAACTATGGTCAAGAGAAAAAAAGGCATCGTCCAGCGCGCCTCCCGCTATATCACTCGAATGCTAATCAGGGAGTTGCCGCACAACCGGATTTTTCACAACCTGCACCATACCCTGACGGTGACGCGGGGCGTGAAGATGATTGGCAAGCAGGAAGGCCTGAGTAAGGAGGAGCTGGAAATAGTGCGTCTGGCCGCCGTTTTTCACGATTGCGGGCACGTGAAATGTTACACCGGCCACGAAAACGAGAGCCAACGAATAGCCGCCGAGTGGCTGCGCGAGCAGGGCTATCCGGAGGCGAAACTGGCACGGGTGCTGGCCTGCATCAGTGCCACGACCATGCCCCAAAACCCGCAAAACAAAATGGAGGAGGTGCTGTGCGACGCCGACCTGCGCCACCTTTCCTTCGACACTTACCCGGACTACCAGGAGATGCTGCGCGCCGAGTGGAAACTGGAGCTGGGCGTGGAAATGACCGACGAGGAGTGGGAAGCGGAAAACACCAAATTTTTGAACGAACACCGCTATTTTACGGGCTATGGGCAGCGGGAGTTGGAGCCGCTAAAGCCGCGGGCGGGGGAGGAGTGAAGCGGTATCCAACTTTCCTACAATATTGCAATGGATGTTTGTGGCCACAACTAACCACCATTCATTTATGCCTGATCATAGGACGATCCAAAACTGCACTTTTAGAGGGGTAGTTTCCGCGCCGGCCGGTTTATACGACTTAAACCGCGCCACCCATTTTTTACCTCAATTAGCCGCCCGTGCACTGCTCGTACTGATACTTTTCGGGCTAGGTAGCTCGCCCCTGCGGGCGCAATCGCCCTATTCCTTTGACCGGGGCCGCGAGATAGGCCTATTGGGAGGCAGCCTGTTGGGCATGGGCGCGGGAGAGTTGTTGCGCTCTGAAATAGACCCGCTGCCGTTAAGCAGTATACCGGAATTCGATGATTTTGCCGTGGATGAGATCGACTTTGTTTTCGGAAAATTCAGGGCGGATCGGCTGAGTAATTACACCATGTATGTCGGTGCGGGTGCCGTTGCACTGTTGCTGCCGGCTAAAGGACCACGACGGGACGCGGCCAAAATCGGCTTGCTACTGACGGAAACTTTGCTGGTTAACCAGGCCCTGACGAACATGACGAAAAGCGCGTTCCGCCGTCCCCGTCCCTACGTCTACGACCCTACCTGGGCAGCCGACCGGTTGGTGCAGAGCGGTGATCGTTCTTCGCTTATTTCGGGGCATACCTCCGCTACGGCGGCTGGCAGTTTTATGCTGGCGCGCGTGTTTTCCGATTACCATCCGGACAGTAAGCTGAAACCCTATGTATGGGCGGCGGCGGCCACGCTGCCCGCGCTCACCGGCTACCTGCGGGTGCGGGCCGCCAAGCACTATCCGTCGGATGTGCTGGCCGGCTATGCGCTGGGCGCGGGCGTGGGTTACCTGATTCCACTGATCCACCGCAAAAAAGAGGGTCCGTGGACCGTGGATGCCGGAGCAACGGGTTTTTCCCTCGCTTGTACCTTGAAATAATTGTCGGCCGGAGAAACAAGGAAGCTGATCTTCAGGCATCCAAACTCTATCCAGTTTCATCCGGTAGCTTTACCCAAAAAACCGCTATGTTAAAGACGATCTTTTCGTTGAGCTTGTTAGCCCTTTGTTGCCTGACCGAAGTACGGGGAGAGCGCTATCCGACCCGCATAGACAGCAGCGGCGTGTGGGTACTGGTTTCCAAAACGGCTACCCTGGCGGTCTACCGGCGTGCCTCCGCTAAGTCGGCAATTGACGAGATTCGGATAACGGCCGTGTTCAAGACCACGATGGAGAATTTTGTGCGGGTGCTGGGAGACGTGCCGGGTTATCAGAAATGGGTGTACAAGTGCGGCGAAGCCCGCCAGCTGAGCGTATCGGCGGTCGGGGAGCAAATTTATTACGTGCGGTCTATTTTTCCCTGGCCGTTACAGGATCGGGATCTGATCGTGCATTCCGTTGTCAAAAAGGATGCCGCCACGGGAGTCGTTACTTCCACTTCACGGGCCTTGCCAGACCACCGGCCGGTAGTAGATGGGGTAGTTCGGATGCGACAATTTTCTTCCACCTGGAAAATCACCCCTGAGGCAAACGGTACCGTAGCGGTTGATTACCGCGTAACGTGCGACCCCGGCGGTATCCTGCCGGATTGGGCGGTTAATCTGGGCATCACTTCCGGGCCGCGTAAGACGATGGAGGGATTGGCGAAGTTGGTGGAGGGAAAGTGAGTAAATTTTAGCCTGCCTTTGGCCCGCTAGCCTGTTTATAAATTGGGTGGCTCGTTTCTATTTAATCACCACTTCCACTTCATCCCCACCCGCACCACTTGGCTCTCGTAGTAATTCTGGTACTCCGCCCGGAAACCGTCGCCGACGATCTCCTGCCGCAGGCCGAAACCGTTAAATAGGTCGGTGGCCGCCAGGGTCACTTCGCCCTTGCCGGCGAAGACGGGGCGCGAGATGGCGAAATCAATCGAAGACCGGGCCAGTTCACGGCCCTGCGGTATCGGCCGCGCCGCCAGGTAGATGGCGGTCAATTGCAGGTTCCAGTCTTTGGCCAGGGTGAGTTGGTTGTTGAACTTCAGATCCCAGGTAGTACCCCGCTGCTCGGCAATGGCGAAGGGCCGCACTGTGGGGAAAAGCAAGGTGCCCCGGTAGGCGTCGATGCCGATGCGATAAAAATTACCCCCCAGGCTCAATTTCCAGAAGTCACTCACCTCCTGACTTACCAGTACTTCGACGCCCCGGTTGGTAGCCCGACCGGTGTTTTGGTAGATGCGGTTCACGATCTGGTAGTCCGGGTTGCTGGAATCGATGTCGAAGATCCGCTGAAAAGCGTCGGTACTCGTACGGCCGTAAGCGGCCACGTAGGCCGAACCGGTTTCCCACAACCGGCGGTAGGCCACCTCCACGGACTCCGTAAACTGGGGGCGGAGGAAGGGATTACCCACCTTTAGCAGCTCCGGATCATCGTACTTGGCGAATGCCCGCAATTCCGGTTCGCCGGGCCGGTCCACGCGCCGGTTGTAGAACGCCGACACCTTGTTGGTGGCATTCACTTTATAGGTCAGGCGTACGTTGGGATAAAGGCGGAAGTAATCGTAGGCGTCGTTTTCATCGTAGTAAATGTTTTCGGGCGACAGCGCGTAAGTCACCGCCGTTTGCTCGGCACGCAGGCCGGCTTCGGCCTCGAAGTGCGGCGTCTCGTACACATAATTGGCGTAGGCGGCATAGAGGTCTTCCGTCCACCGGCTGGCATCCCCCAGGCCGGGGTAGATGATGGAATTTACCCCCTGCCCGATCTCGTAACCCACCGGCAAACGCCGGTAGCGCACCTGCCCGCCCGCCTCCAGGCGGCCGCCCGCCAGGGGGCGCACGTAGTCGAGGTTAAAGGCCGTGGTGTGTTCCACGGCGATCAGGTGGCTGGTATCTCGGCCGATCCGCACGGCCGAGCTGTCATTCAAAAAATATTGCTCATCCTCCTTGCCCCGCGTGTACTGGGCGGCCAATTCCAGTTGGTGACCGGGGCTGCCCAGGTTATGGCGCCAATCGATCCGCCCGTTGATGTAGCCGGTCGATTCCACTTCCTTCCAGTTCCAGTAGCGATAGCGCTGGTTCTCGATCGTATTGATGTAGGGAACTTGGGCGGTGTCCACGTGTTTTTCGTAATCGTAGATGGCCGAAAAACTCAATTGATTGCGATCGTTCAGTTCGTAATCCAGTCCGGATTTCAGCACGTAATGAATCTGCCGGCGGTTCTCGGGTACCTGGCTCAGGGTTCGGCGGCCATCGTCGTAGGTGCGGGTCGTAAACTCGTTATTGGGCAGTTTGCGCTGGGCCAGCACTTCGCCCTGCAACCAGGTGCGCACTTTGGGCGTGCGGTAATTGAGGCTGAAATTGGGCACCAGGTGCGAATTGAGGCGGTAGCGCCCCAACTCGGTCGGCAGATCGGCGCGGCGGGTCGTGATCTCACCCAGGGCGTAACTCAGGCCCAGCCTCGCCGTTAAAACCGGTACGGTCGTCCTGCTTGTAAATAATGTTGATGATGCCCGCCTCCCCGGCCGCGTCATACTTGGCGGACGGGTTAGTAATAATCTCGATCCGCTCGATGTTGGCGGCCGGTATGCTGCCCAGCCCCCGCTGATTGCCGTAGCCCGTCAGGGCGGATTGCTTGCCGTCTACCAGCACGGCCACCCGGTCCGATCCGCGCAGCTCCACGTTGCCGTCCTGCGTGACGGTTATGCCCGGTAGGGCCTTCATCGCGTCCAGCACCGAGCCGCCGCCCTGCGCCTGTTGCTTAGACAGGTCAAAACTCTTTTTATCCAACTGCCCCCCGATCGTGGACCGCTCGCCGGTCACGGTCACCTGCTCCAACACCTGCGCGTCGGCGCTCAGGCTGATCTTGCCCACTTGATAGACGTCGTTGTTTTCACCGATGAATAACTCCTTGCGCTGCGGCGCGTAACCCACGAATGTAACGGTGAGGAAAACACTGCCGCGCTGACTTAGGCTCACGGTAAAAGAGCCGTCATCATCGCTCAGGCCGCCGCCCGGCATGCTCCCGTCGGCGGTGGTTACGGCCACGGTGGCGTAAGCGATGGCGGCCTTGTCCGCCGCGTCGACCACCTGGCCGGAAATGGTGACCTGCGCAAATAAGCCGGCCGTGCCGAACAGGAACAAAAGGAGGAGGAAATAATCCTTCATGATAGTTATTTTTTACAAAGGTCCGCCCTCAAATTGGAGGCATTTAGGAGGCGGATGATTAGCTGCGTTGTGACGCTAATTTTGGGCGTGCCCCCTCCCAGGGGACTAAATCGTAAGTATCGTTATACTAAGTCGCCGGATTTTTTGTCTCAGGCGAGGCTTGGAAACCGCGTATAGCCGTAGCTACATAAGGATTTCCGTAACGAAGCCTGAGGCAAAAAAGACAAGACTTGGGTGTAACAGAATTTGCGGTTTAGTCCACTAGGGTCGGGGTCGGTACCTTCCAGGCTCGCTGCCGCTCGGCCCTGCGGGCTGCGGCTCAAACGCCGCCCCCTCCAGGCACCTCACGCAATAAAAAGCGGCCCTCTCTAATCGGAAGGACCGCCTGGTAAACACCTAAAACCCTAATTCACTCAGGTATTAGCCGGGTCTGGTTATTCTTTATCCTCGCCGCGCTCATGCTCCGTAGACTTGCGCTCCAGCAGCCTGCCGTCGGCTGCGAAAATGGCGTCGAAAGAGACATCATCGTCCACCTGCATTTCGGCCTCGTAGGCAATACGGCCGTCGGGGTAGGTAATGCGGGCGGCCTCTTCGATCTCGTAATCAGGGAATTGCTCGCTGATGGTGGTCAAAATGGCGGCGGGTAGCTCGCTTTTTTTGATCTCCACCTCCGACTCTAACAGTTGGCCGGTTGCGGAATACGACTCGGTTATTTCTTGGCCATCTACTTTGAATTCAGCCTCGAACGCCCCGGCTTCGGCTTCCCATTCTACCTTGGTGCCGGGGTGGGCCGCCAGGAAGGCCTCGCGCACGGCGGCCGGCACTTCGGCTACGGAGATCTCGGCTCGCTGCGCTTCGCAGGAGAAGAGGAAGAACATTAGGAGCAAGGGGGAGAAATAAATCAGTTTCATTAACTTGTTTTTTTAAGGAGCAACACGATTGGTGATGTTAAGATGTGACAAAGCTAGGGGCGGAAATTGGAGAAAATCGGTAGCTGGGAATTAGAGCGTGTCTAAAATTTTTGACAACTGAGGATTAATGATTCGCTTCGCGGCTACTTCGTGGTTAAGGTTCTGGCTAGATAAAAACTTCGCTTCGCGGCTACTTCGTGGTGCGCGCGTAGCGGGTTACGTAAGTCAGTTTTTATGACGCCAGGTTCTTAAATGCTTGGTTTTTCGGAAGTAAAAATTTAGACACGCTCTTAGTCCGCGCCTTTTTTCCTCCCAGAAAAATGAAGGTAGGTGCGCACCAGCAAGATAAGTCCCAGCAGCCCTAGAAAGAACCCCGCCAGCACGTCCGAAAACCAGTGCGCCCCCAGGTAGACCCGGGAGAAGGGCACGGCAAACAGGAGGCCGAGGAATAAAAATCCCAATGCCCACCGCAGGGCCGCATGGCGCGCATCGAATCGGTAGAGGAGGAAAACCAGGAAGCCGAAAAAGGTCACGTAAAAAGCGACGTGACCGCTGGGGAAACTCTGGAATTTGGCATCGGTCATTACTTCTACCAGGTCAGCCGTGGGCCGGGGACGGTTCACGGCAATCTTAATCAGGTATACCGCCCCGCCGATGAGCGTACTGGCCAGCGTAAAACCCGCCTCTCGCCGGTAGCCCGCCGCGAAAATGATGGCGGCCGCCGCCCCCACCGTGATCACGGGTGCCACCCCGTTGCCGAAAAAGCTTACCGCCCGCATCAGCCAGTGAAGCAGCGGGTTGCGGTGCTCCTGCATTTCCTCGGAAAACTCCAGGTCCATAACCGAGGGCGGTAGCAAGAGCACCAGGAGCGTGAGCAATGCGAAACCACCGACCAAAAACATCACGATGTGGAGCAACAACCGCTCGTCGCGGCTTACATAAGCATAGATGCGATCGCGTACGGTCATGGCAGTGGCTAACAGGCTGGAAAACATGGAGTAGTTATTTTAAACCGGTAGAAAAAAGGAACCCGCTGATCTTGCGTGAGGTGCCTGGACGGGCCATCCGCGTAGCGGTGGGGTGCGTAGCACCGAGCGATCAGCGAGCCGGTAAGGCACCGACCCCGCCCCGGGCGGGGGCACGCCCAAAAGCCATGCACCGATCATCCTTCCGCCACACCCACCGCTGCCTGGGCATTCACCCGCAAGAAATAAACCAGCACCAGCACCGCCGCCGCCGCCGTGCCCCAAAATAGGGCCTGCGGACCGAATGCGTACCAGATGCCGCCCGCCGCCGAGCTGGCTACCAGCGTGGCCACGCTGCCCAGTGCGCTGTAAGTGCCGATGGCGGTGCCCATCTCGGCCTGCGGACACACGCGGCTGATCCACGCCTTGGCCACGCCCTCGGTGGCGGCCGCATACAGGCCGTAGAGGCCGAACAGCAGCGCGAACGACCACCACGGCCCGGCCAGCGGCAGGCCGCCGTAGACGATGATGAATAAGATGAGGCCGCCCACGAACACGGGTTTTAGGCCGAACCGATCGGCCAAACTGCCGAAGGGGTAGGCGGCCAGGGCGTAAATGAGGTTGTAGAAAATGTACCAGCCGATGAGGGCGGTGTCCGACAGGCCGAGGTCTTTGAGCAGGAGCAGCAAAAACAGGTCGGAGCTGTTGATGAGCGCAAAGGCGAGCAGGCCGACGAGCAGCCGCTGGTAGCCGCCCGTGGAGCGGCGGGTGTAGCGGACGAACTCGAAAAAGCCCGGGCTCCGGCCCTCCGGCCGGGCGGCGGCGCGCTGCTCGCGCAGGAACAAAGTGGCGGCTACGGCCAGCAGGCCCGGCACCACGGAGATGAGGAAGAGCAGGCGGTACTGACCGGGGTAGTACCAGAGGAACAGCAGGGCCAGCACCGGGCCCAGGGCCGCGCCGGTGGTGTCCATGGCGCGGTGAAACCCGAAGACGCGGGCCTTGGTCTCGGGCCGCGCGGCACCCGATAGCAGGGCGTCGCGCCCGCCGGTGCGAATGCCCTTACCCAGCCGCTCGGCGGTGCGGGCGAACAACACCCAGGCCGGAACGGTGAAGGCCGCCATCAGGGGCTTGGCCAGCGCGCTGAGGCCGTAACCGAGTTGGACGAAGGGCAGCCGCCGCCCCAGCCGGTCGGACCACTGCCCGAAGAAGCCCTTGCTGAGTCCGGCCGTGGCCTCGGCGATGCCTTCCAGCAGGCCGATGCCGGCGACGGTGAAGCCGATGCTTTCCAGGTAGAGCGGCATGACGGGGTAGAGCATCTCGCTGGCCACGTCGGTGAACAGGCTGACGAAGCCGAGCAGGACGACGGTGCGGCTGAGGATTTTCTGGCGCATGAATGAGAAATCACGGTAGCTGGGGGTGTAAAAAATAACTGATCGGACCGTAAGACAATCGTCTGGTTTCCGGCTTTGTACTAAACAATGAACTACCACATTAGCGCGGGTAGCGTCGGAATAGTTATTCTAGACGGTACGCCAAATACACCCCGCTCCCCGTAGGCGACATCGTTAACCGCCGCCCGCCGATAGGCTTTTTATGTAGCGTAGGCACCAAATAGCCGATGGTGGCCCCCAGCGCATAGCCCGCAATGATGTCGCTGGGGTAATGCTGCCCGGCACGGATACGCAGGTAGCCCGTGAGAGCGGGCAGGCCCGCCGCCAGCCCCCAAACGTAGGGCTTCAACTTGCTGTCTGGATAATAGTCCGCGAAAACGCGGCCGAAGAAGAAGGCCCCCGCCGCCGAGGTGCTGGTGTGGCCCGAGAGGAAGGACGCCCGGTCGTTGCTGCGGATGACGGTGGAAGGCGGCAGGTTTTCGTCGAACACGTAGGGCCGCGGCCGCAGGGCGGAGGATTTGATGATGTTCGTCAGGCCCTGATTGATGACCATCGTTTCGCCGAATAGCAGGGCGATCTTACCCACGTCGCGCCGGGTTTCCTTGCCCGCCATCAGCAACAGCGGTGCCCCGGCGGAAGCGTAGAGGGCCAGGTTACTGGCCTGCTTGGCCTGGTCGGAACTGAGGCGCGTGGCAATCCGATCGAACTTGGGGATCTCGCCCAACCGGAGGTCGGACCGCATAATGTCCGGGGTGCGGGCGCGGAGTACGCCGCCCAGCACCACCGTGCCCGCGCCGCCGCCGCCGTACAGCATTTCCCGTTTGAGCGATAGGTAATAGGGGCCGGACTGCTGCCCGGAGGCAACCAAAAAGCCGAGGAGGAAGAATAGAAGGAGTGTCCAGCGGGAGAAAAAGGAGGTAAGGGGTGCCGCCGGCACCCTGCTTGCAAATCGGTTGTTCATGTAGCCCTGTTGATTGAAGGGCAAAGGTGGGAGGTGAAATTGTAGAGAATTTGGAGATGCGAGTTCTAATAAGCTTGACCGCTCCTCCGCTGCATCATTCGCCGCAGTGATCTTAATTTCAGGATCAACCTTTTCCGCGAATGTTCATCGAAGGTGTCGGCACGGGTGGCAAAAACTCCACCACCACCTCGTGCCGCCCGCCCTCCTCCGCGTAGCGGATCCCGTAACCGTGCCGCTCGCAAATCTCCTTTACGATGGCCAGGCCCAGGCCCAGGGTGCCGCCCGCGCCGTCGGCGCGGCTAAACCGCTCGAAGAGCGTTTCCGCCGCTACGGTCAGTGGCGGGCCGCTGTTGGCGATTGTCAACCGGCCGCCGGCCAGCGTCACGGCCAGTTCGCCGCCCGGCAGGTTATGGCGCACGGCATTGCCCAGCAGGTTGTTCAGCAGCACGTCGGCCAGCAGGGGGTGCAGCCGCAGGCGGGTGGCGGTCAGGTCGGTACGCAACACGATCTTCTTATCCGCCAGCGCGGGGGCTAGTTGCTCCAGCTTTTCGGACACCAGCGGGGCCAGGTCCAGCCAGGCGGCGGCGGTAAACTGATCGTTCTCGATTTTGGTCAGCAGCAGCAGTGACTGGTTCAGCCGGCCCAGCCGCGTCACGGCCTCGCTGATGTGCTGGATGGAACGGTAATCGGTTTCCGGCCGCTCCTCGGCGCGTAGCAGGCCATCCAGGTGGCCCCGGATAATGGCCAGCGGCGTCTGTATTTCGTGGCTGGCGTTCTCGGTAAAGCGGCGCAGCGAGTCGTACTCCCGCAGCAACTGCGCAGTCATGGCGCGCAGCGTTGCGTTCAGGTCGTTAAATTCGTCCGTCGCCGAGTCAAGCAGTAGTGGGGCTTTCCCGCTGCGCACCGAAAAGCCGCCGATCCTTTTCATCGTATGGTAAAAAGGCTGCCAGAGGGTCCGCGACAGATAGCGGTTCAGCAGCACGAAGGACAGCAAAAGCAGCAGTAAAGTAAGCAGGAAAACGCCCGAAATAGCCGAGATCAGGTCGTCGCTCTCTACCGTGCTTTCGCTAATCCGAATCCGATAGGACCGCCCGTCGATCGTTGCATCGTAAGTATAGGAGCGATATGGCTCCATTTCCAGTTCGTCCGGGTGCGGGTCGAAGATCAGGGTGTCGTGAAAGCCGTGGTGGTGAACGACGGTCGGTTGCGCCAGGGGCGCAATTTCCACCAGTGTCCCCAGCAGGTCCATCCGCTCCGGCGGCACGCCGCCGCCGGTCAGTTGCCGCTCCAGTTTTTCGGCACCGCGCTCCAGTTTTTCCTCCACGGCCTGGTTCAGGATCGTCCGTAGCAGCACAAACAGCACGCTGCCCAGCACGAGAAAAAGCACCAGCGAAAACGCCAGGTAATAGCGCGTTGTTTGTTGCAGCAGTTTCATAGCTCGGCCCATTTATAGCCCACCCCGTATACCGACTGGATGTAGTCCCGCGCCCCGGCATCCACCAGTTTTTTGCGCAGGTTCTTCACGTGGCTATAGATAAAATTAAAATTGTCCATTAGGTCGGCATGGTCGCCGCTCAGGTGCTCGGCCACGCTCTCCTTGGTCAGCACCCGCCGCTGGTTGGCCAGCAAATACAGCAGCAACTCGTACTCCGAGCGGGTCAGCACCACCTCCCGTTCCGCCACCGTCACCCGCTTCTGCTCGGGCAGCACCCTGATCTCCCGAAATTCAATTTCCGCCTCCCCGCCAAACTGCCGCCGCCGCACCAGTGCCCGCAGGCGCGCATTCAACTCGGCCAAATGGAATGGCTTGGTCAGGTAATCATCCGCCCCGAGGTCCAGCCCAGTCACCCGGTCGTCCAGCGAATTTTTCGCCGAGATAATGATGATCCCCGCCGCTGAATGCTCCGTCTTTAGTTGCCGCACCAGGTCCAGCCCGTTGCCGTCCGGCAGCCCGATGTCCACCAGCAAACAATCATACTCGTGCATCGCCGCCCGTTCCCGCGCCTCCCGCAAATTGGCCGCGCACTCGCACACGTTGCCGTCCGCCCGCAAATAATCGCGGATGGAAGCCGCCAGGCTCGGTTCGTCTTCTACCAAAAGTATTTTCACGGGGCGGTCGGTTAGTGGTTTAAAGGTAAGTTTTGGCGGGTGGTTTTTTGGGCGTGCCCACTCGGCTGTCGCCTTGCGGCCGGTGCCTTCCCGGCGCGGCTGCCGCCTTGGCCCTGCGGGCTGCCTTCCTGCGGTCGGCCCCGTCCAGGCACCTCACGCGGGTTTGCCGGCTTTCGGTCGGTAAAGGTAGCGGTGGATGTTGGAGGGAAGTTGGAGGTAGTGATTTTCGGCGAAAAAAATTGGCTATCAATTCAGTGTTGTATATTGTACTGCATTTTAGAGCGTGTCTAAATTTTTACTTCCTGAGAACCAAGCATTTAAGAACCTGGCGTCACAAAAACTGACTTACGTAACCCGCTATGCGCGCAATTTTTTGTTTAGCCAGAACCTTAAATCATTGATCCTCAGTTGTTAAAATTTTTAGACACGCTCTTAAATGCCGAAGAAATAATTATCTCATGGATCACCGGATCAAGAACAGGCTGAGAAGAGAGGTGTCCGGGAATGATTCCGGCCGGATTCTCGATGAACGGTTCATACCACTGATCAAGGAAAGGGATTATTTGGTAGACGAAAACAGGTCACTTGATGGTGATGCCCCCAAGCAGTTTATCCGGGTATATTCTTACGAGGAGGGTGGGCCGGTGCGTCGTGCGCAGACCAAAAGTTGGATACCCTATATTGCAAAGACGGGAGAAAAATGGTATCCTCACGAGTCAGTTACGGAGTACATGATTAACCGTTTTGGGCAGGAACTCGGCCTGGTTATGAATGAATTAGCGTTGTGTCGCATTAATGGACAAATACGGTTTCTTAGTCGCTACTTCCTGCAGCCAACGGATGCGTTGATCCACGGAGCGGAAATATTCGGTGAGCACCTACAAGATATGGAGTTTGCCAAAGAAATAGCGGATGACAAAAGTAGCGCAAGAGAATTTTTTACGTTCGAATTTTTATGCGAGGCCCTAGAGGCAAGTTTTCCTAGCGACCATAAAACCATTTTGCTAGACATTGTTAGGATGCTGGTTTTTGATGGCCTAATTGGCAACAACGATCGACATTTTTACAATTGGGCAGTTGTTCGATCCGTAAACAAGAAGAGTAATAGGGAACCTCGTTTGGCTCCACTATATGATTCATCACGGGCGATGTTATGGAACCTAAGTGACAATAGCCTTGTTACACGAAACGCACATCTTCAGAGGAATTCTCCTCACGCAAAAATGGAACGATATATCAACGAAGCCTGTCCACGCATCAGCATAGAGGAAGACAAGGGGATCAACCATTTCAAGTTAATCGCCTATCTTAAAGCCGCTGATCCTGAATTTGCTCCGATTGTCGATCGACTTTCTACCGTAGATCAAGAGCACAAGCTGCTGCGTGTACTCACTGAAGAGTTCAATCCGTTATTCTGTCAGGACAGACTAGAGTTGATCACTCACATCATCCAACGTCGTTTTCAGTACATTCGTGACCTCTAAATTTTCTCACCATGCTAAGTAACTTGCGCAAATATTTCAGCAAAAACCAGACTGGTGGGGAAGAATTACGACTGCCCACTGAGGAAGTGGCGACCTTTGCACTGCATTTGGGCGATTTGCCCGTAGGTGAACTGAGTTGTAAGGCGGGCGTGTGGACATTTTACTATACGGTTCAGTTCCAGCAGGCCGCCGATCAGTATCATCCGATCGTCGGGTTTCCGGACCTGAACAAAGTCTACCGGAGCACGTCCTTGTGGCCCTTTTTCCTGGTGCGCATACCTGGTCTGCGCCAACCCGCCGTACGGGAAATTATGGAGGAAGAAAAGATCGACTCTTCCAATGAGGTAGCACTGCTCAAGCGTTTCGGACGCCGTACACTGGCTAACCCTTTCCTACTGGATCAATCTAGTCTGATCGGGGAGCAGCCGTGCTAAACGGGGGTTGGAATACGCCGCCCCCCCCGCATGAGGCACCTGGAGGGGCGTTAGCGCACGCAGTGCCGAGCGATCAGCGAAGCCCGCAAGACGCCGACCCCGGCCCTCGGCCGGGGGCATGCCCGCCCCTCCCTCCTTCACATTGAACATAGACCCTTCCGCATCCGTAAGATTAACCAAATACTTACGCCATGTCCACGCCCGCCCCCACGCATCAGGAACAGCTCGATTATCTGTTGGCCACGCTGGAGGGCGAGTACGGCCGGCAGACCCGCTACAGCACCAAGAGCGCGATGGACCAACTGGTGGCCACCATCCTGAGCCAGCGGACCAACTATGCGGATGAGCGCAAGGCGTTCGATAAATTACTGGAAACTTACGGTAGTTGGGCGGGTGTGGCCGCCGCCCCGGTGGAGGGCATCGAGGCCTGCATCGTGACCAGCCGCTGGCCGGAGATCAAGGCACCGCGAATCAAGGAGATCCTGAACCACATCCATACGACCTACGGTAAATTCGACCTGCAATTCCTGAGCGATATGCCGGTGGAGGAGGCCCAGGAACTGCTGATGGCCCTGCCGGGCGTGGGGTTCAAGACGTCCACCTTTGTGTTGTTGTTCAGCCTGCGCCAACCGGTGCTGCCGGTGGATACGCACGTGCACCGGGTGAGTACGCGCTACGGCCTGATACCGATGAAAATGACGCAGGCCAAGGCCCACGGCGCGCTGCTGGAGATGCTGCCCCGCACGGCCGATGCGTTGCTGAATTTTCACAAACTGCTGTTCAAGCACGGGCAGCAGATTTGCACCTACTCCAGCCCACGGTGCGAAAAGTGCGTGGTGAGCGACCGCTGCCGCTATGCGCTGGAGCGGGGTAGGGGGTAAGTTGGTCGTGTCTTTTATTCCCCCGAAAAATTATTCCCTTATGCATTCCTCCCCCGCCGTTTACTGGCTGAAGCGCGATTTCCGACTGGCCGACAACCCCGCCCTGAGTGCCGCGCTGGCCGCGCACGAGCGGGTGTGCGTGCTGTATGTGGTAGAAGAAGCGTGGCTGACCGCGCCGCAGACCTCGGCCTTTCACGTGCACGCGGTAACGGGGGCACTGGCCGACCTGCGCCGCCGGCTGGCGCATCACGCCGGAGCGGACGTGCTGGTGCTGCGCGGTGGCGCGCGCGAGACGTTGGAGCGAATGCACGACGCCCTGCCGTTTACGCACCTGTACAGCCACGAGGAGGTGGGGGTGAACTGGACGTACCAGCGCGACGAGGTGGTCCGAGCCTGGTGCCGCGAGCGGGGGGTGACCTGGACCGAGGAGCGGCAGACTGGTGTGTTCCGGGCCTTTGGTGACCGCGATAAGCGGCACCTACTGTGGAAGAAATTTACCCTCGCCCCCCTGCTGCCCGTGCCGACGAATGCCGACCTGGCCCGGCTGGTGCGCCCAGAAGTGTGGTGTGCGCTGGATGAGCGGTCCGACGCGCCATTCACGCTAGCGGATACCGCCTACGAACTGAGCGAGGGGCAGCGTGAACACGTGCAGCCGGTGAGCGAGACGGATGCCGAAGAAACCCTGCGCAGCTTTTTGTACGAACGGGGGCTGGAGTACCGGGGCGGCATCAGTTCGCCCCTGACGGCCTTCGAGGCGGGGTCTCGGCTGTCGGTACACCTGGCCTGGGGAACGCTGACGGGCAGGCGGGCCTACCAGGCGGCACTGGCGCGAAAGGAAGAACTGAAACAGTCGGAGGCGGAGGATGCCGGCCGCTGGCGGTCGTCGCTAACGGCCTTCCAGTCGCGCCTGCACTGGCGGGACCACTTTATTCAGCGGCTGGAAACGGAACCGCAAATCGAATTCGAGCCGCTGAACAAGGCTTACGAAGCCCTGGAGTATAAGGACGACCCGGTCGATTACGAAGCCTGGAAAACCGGCCACACCGGCTTTCCACTGGTGGATGCCTGTATCAGGTGTTTGCTGGGCAGCGGGTTCGTCAATTTCCGGATGCGGGCCATGCTGACTTCCATCGCCTGTCACACCCTGCACCTGCACTGGAAGAGCCTCGACTTTCCGATGGCGCGCATGTACACCGACTATGAGCCCGGTATCCACCTGAGCCAACTGCAAATGCAGGCCTCGGTGGTGGGCATAAATACGGTGCGGATGTACAGCCCCCACAAGCAGATCATCGACCAAGACCCGGAGGCGGTTTTTATCAAAGAATGGGTGCCCGAACTGCGGGAATTTGCTGCTAAACGAGATCCAGGAACACCGCCGGGAACCGCTGGGCGACTACCCCGGCCAAACGGTGGACTGGTGGGAGAAGCTCGCGCGCGATGCGCGATAAAATCTGGGCCATCAAAAAGCTACCCGCAACCAAGGAGGAAGCCCAACGGGTATACGACAAGCACGGCTCGCGGCGGAGCGGACCGAAGAAGAAGAAAACCGCGGCAAAAAAAAGTGATAAAGTAACTCCGGAAAAGTAGTCGGCCGAAAGTCCAACCGGCGAGTAAGTCACCCGACGGGTTGCAGGCCGGCTCGCCAACTCCTATCTTAGGAAAATGAAATGGACCATCTCCTTATTACTACTGGTCTTCTGGTCGGGTCTATCGGCCCAGGCGACTACTCGCGGCCGCGTACTGGATGCCGCCACCGACCAGCCCCTAGCTTATGTGCAGGTGGCCGTGGCCGGCACCAGCCGGGGTACGCTGACCAATGAAGAAGGTGCTTTCGTCATCGAGTCGGAGGCCGGGGATACGCTTTACATCAGCTATCTGGGGTACGAGTTGCGGCGGATCGCCGTGCGCGACCTAGCTAACGGGACAGTCATTCGCCTCCAGCCCCAGCAATTCGAGTTGCCGGAACTGCTGGTGAAGGCCGAAGACCCTTACCTGTACGACCTGCTGCGTAAGTGCGGCAAAGTGCTACGGCGTGGCAGACCCCGCGGAAGCCAAGACCTATTTTGAGGTGAGCACCAGTTCGGGCGGGCAACCGGTGGAACTGGTGCAGTGCTACTATAACGCCACCGTGCGGGCGGCTGGCGTGGACCGCCTGGACCTGAAGAACGGCCGCGTGGGCCTGGCCGCCGTGGGAGAGTTGAACTACGTGAACCTCAACACCACCCGCGCCCTGAGTTTGCTGGATCTGGCGCGGAATAGCCCGCAGTTTCCGGCCACGCCCCTGCAATTAGGCCGCAAGGAGTTGTACCGGGAATACATCCTGCGGGAGCTGCCCTCGGCGGCCGACGACGGGCTGGTGCGGGTGTTTTGCCTGCCGCGCCGGGATACGGTCAATTTTTTCGGCGCGGAAATTTGGGTGGATGCCGAAACCTTTCACCCCGTGCGGGTAGAACTGCGTCAGGAGAACCTGAGCCGGCACCCCTTCGTTCCCATCCTGCCGGAATCACAGTTACGGGATTTTAACATCGAACTGACCTATACCTACATTCAGGCCAAAGACGGCCCGCTCTTGAGCCACCTGGAGATGGACTATGATCTGAACCTCCACCACTACCGGGACGTGGGGCAGTGGCGGACGACGCCTTTCCATACCACTGGACTGGTGCATTGCTACGATTACGAGGGAGCGTTCAAGTTGCCCTACTTCAAGTATGAGGGGCCGTATAGCGATTACCGCAAAATATCTTTCCTGCCCTACAACGCGGCGTTCTGGGCACAACCGCAGGGGCTGGAGCTGACCGCCGAGCGGGAGCGGCAACTGGCCTATTTCGAGGAAAATGGCTTGGTGCTTAATTTTGAGGATGTTTTCCTGGGTGACTACGCGTTCTTCGAGGATAACAATGTGCGCTGGACCCCTGACGTGCGGATGCGCTTTACGACGGAGGAAGAACTCGCAAACGACCCTGGGGAAATAAACCCATCCCTGGGGCCCGGCCGCCCGAGGTGATGATCGGCGTCCAAATCTTTCTGGACGTGAACGAAGTGAGTGACACCCTGCATTGCTTTTCCACCACCATCCTGGACATCGGGCAGACTTACCATCACCGGGAGCGCCATGAATACACGGACTGTTTCCTGAGCATCTTTTTCGACCTCTGCGAGATCGAGCGCCGGGAGATGATGAAGTGCTCTGGACCGGCGGAATAAGCTCGACTATGCGGCGGTGGAGGAAATTTACCTTTCGACCGCCCGGAGTATCGAGGAATTACGGCAACGTTATTTCTACGAGACCAAGCTAGGTGCCGACCTGGGGAAGCTAGAACGCTACAATGCCACGGTGCTCCGCGAATTGGGTATTGATAACATCAAGTTACTCGGGCCGCAGATGGAAGTAATCATCGACGAATAGCTTCTACGAGTAAATCAACTTCAACAAACTGCTCCACTAAATGCCCTCTCTCGCCCTCTACTGGCACCGCAACGATCTGCGCCTCCACGATAATCCCACCCTGGCCTCCGCCCGCGCCGATTACGAGCGGGTACTGCCCGTTTACTGCTTCGACCCCCGCCACTACCGGATGCTCGACCTGGGTTTTCGGAAAGCTGACATCAAACGCTTTTACTTCCTGCTCGATTGCCTGCGGCACCTGCGCGAGCAGTACCAGCAGCGGGGAGGGGATTTGTTGATCATCGTCGGAGAACCGGAGGAAGTACTTCCCCGCCTAGTGAAGCAATATGACGCGGCGGCCGTCTACGTCCAGCAGGAGATCGCTTCGGAAGAAGCGGGAGTGGAGCAAGCCGTAGCTGCCGCCCTCGCCCGGCAAAAAATAAGCCTGCATCTGGTGTGGGGCCGCACGCTCTACCACCGCGACGATATTCCCTACACGGCCGCAGAAATACCGCTGACATCCAAGGCCTTCCGGATCAACGTGACCAAAAAAACGGAGGTGCGGCCGCTGGTACCTACCCCCGATCGAATAAGTGTGCCGGATGACGTAGAGTGGGGAGAACTGCCCACGCCGAGCCAGGTCGGTTATACGGAAAAAGAGGAACGACCCGATTACCAGCCGTTCGTTCCGGGTGGTGAAACGGCAGCACTAGAGCGTTTGCACTATTACACCTACGAAACCCACCTGGTGCAACGCTACAAATCTACCCGCAGCCAGTCACACGGCATGGACTACAGCAGTAAGTTTTCCGCCTGGATGGCGGTGGGCTGCCTGTCACCGCGCACCGTCTACCATACGATTAAGGAATACGAGGTGGAAACCAAAAAGAAGAACGGTACCTGGTGGCTGATCTTCGAGGTGGTTTGGCGTGATTTTTTCGCATTCACCCACCTGCGGTTCGGCGACCGGGTATTCGCGGCCGGCGGCATCAAAGAGCGGGAAGTGGAATGGAGTCACGACCGGGAACTGTTCGGCCGCTGGTGCGCCGGGCGTACGGGAGTGCCCTACCTGGATGCCCACCTGCGCCAGCTTACGGCCACCGGCTTTACTTCCAATCGGGGAAGGGTGAACGCCGCCAGTTTCCTCACCCGCGACTACCGGATCGACTGGCGCTGGGGAGCCGCCTGGTTCGAGTCGCACCTACTGGACTACGACGTGAGCAGCAACTGGCTGAACTGGAATACCCAGGCCACCGAGATCTACTACACCAACCCGGTGCACCAATCCGTGAAATACGACAAGGAAGGAGAATTTATCCTGACCTGGCTGCCCGAATTGGCCGCTCTGCCGGCTCCCTACTTCCACGCCCCCTGGCTAACGGACGAGCGGGAAGAACTGACGGACCCGGACTATCCCGAACCGCAGGAAGTATACAAAAAGTGGGGCCGCTCGATTAGCAACATTGAAAAATTGGCCCCCTAACCCTGCTTGCGCCGCGTCTTCTTGTCAAAGAGCTGCGTACGGCTTTTACCTTTCCTTTCCCCCTTCTTATTGACCTTCACCTGGGTGTTTTCGGCGGCTGGGCAGCCGGTGCCGCGGTTACAGGAAGGATAGAGGGCCAGCACTAATGCAAGGCCGCAGTAAACAAGAAGACGTTTCATACCGTTTGCGTTGAGGATCGGGATAACGGGGGGCAGAGGGCTTAAAGTGCCCGTATTTGCTACCTTTTTTAACGTTTTTTCGGTCCGTGACGCAACAAATCACCCGATAAAGTTGCTAACGTTGTTGTCGCGGCTACCTTTGCCGCTACAATTTCATCATCAAAAACCAAATCTACCGATGAACAAAGGAGATCTTATTGCCAAAATCCAGGACGAAGCCGACCTGACTAAGGCCCAAGCAGAAAGCGCACTGAACACCGTACTCGACACTATCAGCACTTCCCTCAGCGAAGGTGAGAGTGTACAGATGGTCGGTTTTGGTACCTTCTCCATCTCGGAGCGTTCCGCCCGTGAGGGTCGTAACCCCCAGACGGGAAAGACCATCCAGATCGCCGCCAAGAATGTGGTGAAGTTCAAGCCCGGTAAGAAACTGACCGAAATGGTCCAGAAGTAATATCCACTTGATCCCTACCGATCAAAAAACCTAAGGGCAGGCCGGAATTCGTTCCGTGCCTGCCCTTTTGTGTGCTACCAGCCGTGAGCACACCGATTTCCGCCGGCCCGGCAAACAAAAGACCCCTGTACGGGTATTGATCTAGGACCGTCAACCGGTCCGTACACCTTTCTACCAGCAACTAAAATCACCCCCTACCTACTATGGCGGACATCCAAGAACTCCAACGCATCGCCTCCCAGGTCCGGCGCGACATCATCCGGCAGGTTTACCTCTGCCAGTCCGGTCATCCCGGCGGCGCGCTCGGTTGCGCCGACCTACTCGTGGCTCTCTACTTCGAGGTAATGAAGCATGATCCCTCCTTTAATATGGAAGCCAAGGGCGAAGATGTTTTTTTCCTTTCCAACGGTCATATTTCGCCGGTCTGGTACAGCACACTGGCCCATGCCGGTTACTTTCCCGTGAAGGAACTGAAGACTTTCCGCGAACTAAATTCCCGCCTGCAGGGGCACCCCACCACCCACGAACACCTGCCCGGTATTCGGGTCGCCAGCGGCTCGCTGGGCCAGGGTGTCTCCGTAGCGGCCGGCATGGCCACCGCTAAAAAGATGGACGGTGACGACCGCACCGTGTTCGTCCTCACCGGCGACGGCGAGCAGCAGGAAGGCCAAATCTGGGAAGCCGCCCTATTCGGTCCCGACCGTAACCTCAACAACCTCGTGGTCATCATCGACCGCAACCACCAGCAGATCGACGGACCCACCGAAAAGGTGATGGCCCTGGGAGATATGGGTGCCAAGTGGACCGCCTTCGGCTGGGATGTCCGACACATGGACGGCAACAACATGGAAGAAGTGGTTAAAACCCTCCACGCAGCCGCCAAAGATCGCGGCCCCAAACCGGTCTGTATCGTCATGGAGACCGTTATGGGCAAGGGTGTCAATTTCATGGAAGGCAGCCATAAGTGGCACGGCTCGGCCCCCAGCAAGGAGCAAGCCGATGATGCCCTGTCGCAGCTGGAAGAAACCCTCGGTGACTTCCCCGCCGAAGGCATTTAGGCCCTTCCTGCCCTCCCCCCGTAACGGGAGTTACTCATCAGGTGCCGAGCCGGACAATTACCTGCCTCGCACCAACCTTCCACCTTACAAGAACCTCATCCATGCTTTCCCTCGATAAACTTCAATCCACCGGCAAACGCGCCACCCGCGAGGGGTTCGGTGCCGGTATCGCCGCCGCCGGCGAAAAGCACGACAACATCATCATGCTCACCGCCGACCTGCGCGGGTCCATGAAGGCCGATGATTTCATCGACGCCCACCCCGATCGCTTCATTCAGTGCGGCATCTCCGAGGCCAATATGATGGGCGTTGCCGCCGGCCTGGCCACGGCGGGGAAGATTCCGATGGTCACCACCTTCGCCAACTTCGCTACCGGCCGGGTCTACGATCAGATTCGCCAGTCGATCGCCTACTCGGATAAGAACGTCAAGATCTGTGCCAGCCACGCCGGCCTGACGCTGGGTGAAGACGGTGCCACCCACCAGATCCTCGAAGACATCGGCATGATGCGAATGCTGCCCGGCATGACGGTCATTAATCCCGCCGATTTTAATCAAACCAAGGCCGCCGTCCTCGCAATCGCCGAGCACGAAGGACCGGTTTATCTCCGCTTCGGCCGCCCCGGCTGGCCCATCTTCATCCCGGAAGACCAGGAATTCGTCATCGGCAAAGCTCTCCAGCTTAACGAGGGTAGTGACGTGACCATTTTCGCCACCGGCCACATGGTTTGGCAGTCGGTAGAAGCCGCCCGCAAGCTGGCTAAGGAAGGCATCAGCGTCGACCTGATCAACATTCACACGATCAAGCCAATGGACGAGGAAGCCGTGATCGCTTCCGCCAGAAAAACGGGTGCCGTCGTCACCTGCGAGGAACACAACCGCTACGGCGGCCTGGGCGGTGCCGTCGCCGAGGTGCTGTCCGCCAACCATCCCACGCCCCAGGAATTCGTCGGTACCGACGATACCTTCGGCGAGTCGGGTACGGCCATGCAATTGCTTGAAAAGTACGGCCTCGGGGTCGATGATGTAGTAGCCGCCGCCAAGCGCGCCATTAAACGTAAGTAGGCATAGCTTTTAAAGATTCTAGGAACGTGGTAGCGGCTTTGTCCGGTGCCGCGTTTTTTTTGGCGTGTCCGTCCCTGACGGGCCGGCCGGTCCCTTCCAGGCTTCGGCATTCGCCTCGGTGCTTCGCACCCTCCCTGCGGTCGTCCTTTCAGGCACCTCACGCGGATTTTGTAACTTTTCCTTCCAAGTCTTATCCCGACACCCGCACCCCTTACTTTCCCTTCAGCTCGTCCAGATCGGAACTTTAGCCCCGCCCGCTAGTTATCCAAGCAGGGTACAAAAGATCTATCCCTCACTAACTACTTGTCCTTACGAATCGCCTCATACCATGTCTCAGCAACTCTTTTCCTCTTACATACTCGGTTCCACGGAACTAACCAACCGCGTGGTGATGGCACCCATGACGCGCAGCCGCGCCATCGACAATGTGCCCAATGACCTGATGACCGAATATTACGCTAACCGCGCCGGTGCCGGACTCATCATCACCGAAGGAACCGCGCCCGCACCCGAGGCACTGGGCTATCCCCGTATCCCCGGTGCTTTCAGCCCCGCCCAGATGAAAGGGTGGAAGGAAGTGACCGATGCCGTACACGCAAAGGGCGGCCATATCTACCTGCAACTGATGCACACGGGCCGCGTGACTCACCCGGCTAACCTGC
Source organism: Lewinellaceae bacterium (assembly GCA_963757435.1). Taxonomy (GTDB): domain Bacteria; phylum Bacteroidota; class Bacteroidia; order Chitinophagales; family Saprospiraceae; genus Neolewinella. The sequence continues at coordinate 44,021 of CAVWSC010000032.1, forward strand.
CCGGCGGCAGCGGCCGCATCCTGGCCCCTAGTTCCGTGGGCCTGACCGATACCAAAATGTACGTGGACGGCGAGGGTGAGCTACCCATGCCCGCGCCGATGGAAGCGAACCACGCCGATATCGCCATGCTGATCGAGGGCTACGTGGAATCGGCCAAACTGGCCATCCGCGCCGGTTTTGACGGCGTGGAACTACACGCCGCCAACGGCTACCTGATCGAGCAATTCTTGAATGCCAACAGTAACCGCCGCACCGACGAGTATGGTGGCAGCGTGGAAAATCGCCTGCGGTTTGCCCTGGAAGTAGCCAAGGCCGTTACGGTAGCCATCGGCAAGGAACGGACGGGTATGCGCTTATCTCCCTACGGTGCCTTCAACGAGATGAAATGGGGCGATGAGACGGAAGAAACTTTCGTGAAACTGGCTGAAAAACTGAGTGAGATCGGCTTGGTCTATCTCCACATCGTAGATCACGAGGCAATGGGTGCTCCCGAGGTGCCGACTAGTATCAAGCGCAAAATTCGCGCTGCATTCGACGGCACCCTCATCCTCAGCGGCGGCTACGATGCCGAACGCGCCGAGAAGGACCTGGCAGCCGGTCACGGTGACCTGGTGGCCTTCGGCCGTCCCTTCATCGCCAACCCCGATCTGGTGAAGCGCATGAAAGAAGACCTCGAATTAGCCGAGCCGGACCATGCGACCTTTTACACACCGGGTAAGGAGGGCTATACGACCTATCCGACTTATCAGGAGGCGCACTAACCGGTACTATTGACCGATTGTGGTAAAGTGCTATCTTGACAAAATCAGCTATGATCGAAAGAAGCAGTACAGCTAACCTTTCTTCGATGCATCATTCCTCGGCTACGAGCGTGAGGTGCCCGGACGGGGCCGCCCGCAGGAAGGCAGCCCGCAGGGCCGAGCAGACCTGCGAGCCGGTAGGGGACCGACCCCGGCCCGTTTAGGGGCGGGGGCACGCCCAAATCAAGAAAATCAAGCGTGCAGACTAATAGTCATAGCCATTAAGCGGCATGCCGTCCATACGGAGTTGGCGAAGGGAATCTTTTTGCAGCCGCTCGATGGTGGGGTAGGAAAGATCCATCGTGTCGCGTGGGGAAGTGGGGTAGCGATCGATGGAATCCTGGACGATTTTGAGGTACGTAAAGCCCTGGGGTAATCGGGCGGGGCCGGTACGCTCATTGAGTTCCAGGGTCTCGGGTTGATCCTGTGGGCCGCCGCAGGCAGCGACGAAAAGAAGGCAGCATAAGGCGGCGAAGAGGGGGCGAAACATGGTGCTGAATTTTGGCGGGTAATGATACAATAGGACGCGGGTCGGGGCAAATAAGTTCAGACCCCGCGCTGAGCGGGCGCAAATCTACGGCCATTCCGCGCAATACCTTGCCTGTTCGTTAAACAACCGTTCGGGTCCGTGCATTAAGCACTAGTCTGAACCGGGCACCGCCGCCCGTTTCAGGACTCAGGTCGTTGAAAAAGTCGCTATTTGGAAAACCATGTTATTGTAATCGGAGCCGGTTTTGCCGGACTGGCCGCCGCCACTACCCTGGCTGCCCGGGGCCACCGCGTGACCCTGCTGGAGAAAAACGAGCAGGCCGGCGGCCGTGCCCGCCGCTACGAAGCGGAGGGCTTTACCTTTGATATGGGGCCGAGCTGGTACTGGATGCCCGATGTGTTCGAGGACTATTTCGGCCGCTTCGGAAAGAAAGTTTCCGATTATTATCAACTGGAACGAATGGATCCCAGTTACTCCATCTACTTCGAGAACGGCGATCGGATGGACGTGCCCGCCGGCGAGGAAGCACTGACCGCGATGTTCGAGCGGCTGGAACCCGGCAGCGGTGCCAAGTTGCAAAAATTTCTCGAGCAGGCCGAGTATAAGTACCGCGTGGGCATGGATGAATTCGTGCATAAACCCGGCCACTCGATCATGGAATTTGCCGACCTGCGCGTGTTTGCCAGTTTGTTTCGCCTACAGATGTTTTCCAGTATCGCCAAGCATGTGCGGGCCGAATTCAAACACCCCCAGCTACGACAGTTGCTTGAATTTCCGGTCCTCTTCCTGGGGGCCACGCCCCAGCGTACGCCCGCCCTGTACAGCCTGATGAACTACGCCGACCTGCGGCTGGGTACCTGGTATCCGCAGGGCGGAATGCACGAGATCGTGCGCGGAATGGTGAGCCTGGCCGAGGAAATGGGCGTGGATATCCGCCTGAACGAACCCGTAACCGAACTACGTACCACCGGCGGTCGCGTGACGGAAGTAGTGACCACCAAAACTACCTACCACCCCGCCGGTGTAATTGCCGGAGCCGACTACCACCATGTGGAGCAAAACCTGCTGGCCACCGCCGATCGTACCTACGATGAGGCCTACTGGCAAAAGCGGAGCATGGCCCCGAGCAGCCTGCTGTTTTACGTGGGCGTGGAGGGGAGGATTCCCGGCCTGCACCACCACACCCTCTTTTTCGATGAGGACTTCGACCGCCACGCCTACGATATTTACGAGCAGCCGGCCTGGCCGGAAAAGCCGCTCTTCTACGTCTGCGCCCCCAGCGTGAGTGACGAGAACGTGGCCCCGGCCGGTCACGAAAACCTCTTCTTCCTGATCCCCCTGGCCCCCGGCCTGGATGACACGGAAGCGGCGCGGGAGAAATATTGGCCTATCTTGCTGGACCGTTTCGCACGCCATACGGGGACGGACATCAGCGAGCGCATCGTTTACCGCCGCTCATATGCGCACCGTGATTTCATCAGCGACTACCATGCCTACCGGGGTAATGCCTACGGACTGGCAAACACGCTGCTGCAAACGGCGTTCCTTAAACCTAAAATGGCCGCTAAAAAGGTTAGTAACCTTTTGTTTGCCGGCCAACTCACCACGCCCGGCCCCGGGGTGCCGCCCAGCCTGATCTCCGGTCAGGTAGCTGCCGTGGAGCTGGAAAAGATCATCGGGCCGGCGGTGCCCGCCAATACAATCCCCACGACCGCCCCATAATTCACGCCCCTGTGTTCAGCCTTTACCAACAAGTATGCCGCGAGTGCGCCAAGCACATCACCCAGCGCTACAGCACATCGTTCTCGCTGGGGATCAGGGTGTTTGACCGGTCGTTGCGGATGCCGATCTATGCGGTCTATGGATTCGTGCGCTTTGCCGATGAAATTGTGGACACTTTCCATAATCACGATAAGGCCGCCCTGCTGGCCCGCTTTCGTGCCGATACTTACCTCGCCATTGAGGAGGGCGTGAGCCTCAACCCCGTTCTCCAGGCCTTCCAGGAAGTCTGTAACCAGTATGGGATCGGGGCCGATCTGATCGACCCCTTCCTGGACAGCATGGCCATGGACCTGCACCACAACGCTTATCACGAGGATCTGTACGAGGAGTACATTTACGGCTCGGCGGAGGTGGTGGGGCTGATGTGCCTGCGGGTGTTTGTGAATGGTGACGTGGCGGAATACGAACGGCTGCGTGCCTCCGCCCAGAGCCTGGGTGCCGCTTTTCAGAAGATCAATTTCCTGCGTGATCTCCGTTCCGATTACGAAGAGCGCGGCCGGGTTTACTTTCCGGGGGTGGAATACACCAAGTTTACCAATGACGTGAAGGCGGGGATTGAAGCGGATATCGCCAAGGATTTCGCCCATGCCTACGAGGGTATCGTGCAGCTGCCCCGCACCGCCCGCTTCGGGGTTTATCTGGCCTACGTGTACTACATCAACCTGTTCCACAAGATCAAGCAGTCTCCCGCCCGCCGGGTGCAGGAAGAACGGATTCGGGTGCGGGATTCCCGGAAGATGGTGTTGCTGGCAAAGTCGGCCGTACGGGTGCGCTTGGGGATGCTCTAATATAAGGTGTCGTTACTACTTATTCGCCCCGGTCCCAAATTGCCAACCTACACCTTATATGTCTACCTCCCGCTACTTCCCCGATGTCCGCCGGCTCATTGAGTCGCCCGCCGATTGGGGACGTTCCACTGATGAAGGATCTCAGTTGGAGCGCTACTACGCTGTTTTCCTGGTTTTCGCTTTTGCCTCCGGCACCCTGGCCCACCTGCTACCGGCCGTTTACCCCGTTACCCGCCTCACCACTGACGGTCTGCTGCTGGTTATCAACGGCGGCCTGCTCTACCTTGTCTACCGCCGCAACGGCGATGCTCGCTTATGTGCATGGCTGCTGTTTGCCTATTTGGTCACCTTCCTTACCGAAGTGGCCGGGGTAGCTACGGGGGCCGTCTTCGGCAGCTACCAGTACGGTCCCACCATGTGGTGGCAGGGTTGGGGCGTGCCCTTCGTGATCGCGCTTAATTGGGCGGTGCTGGTGCTGGCCGCTAATGATCTGGTAGATCGTTTCCTGTCCTCGCCCTGGCTCGGTGCCGCTCTAGCGGGGATTATCGTGGCAGGCTACGATTTTTTTATCGAGCCGGTAGCTATTCAACTCGACTATTGGCAGTGGGAGGGGGGCGGAATTCCCGTTCAAAATTACCTCGCCTGGGCGGCGGTGGGTTTCCTCATTTCGCTGCCGTTGCGCTACCTGCGCATCCGCTACCGATCGCCGCTACTGCCTGTCTACTTGGTCAGCCAACTGCTTTTCTTCCTCCTGCTCAACAGGCTACTATGAGCAACCACTACGATTACATTATCGCCGGTGGTGGTATGGCGGGTCTCAGTCTCTGCTACCACCTGCTGCAACAGCCCGCCCTGGCCGACCGTCGCATCCTGCTCATCGACCGCGAGCGCCGCAGCGGTCACGACCGCACCTGGAGTTTCTGGGAGAAAGACTCCGGCCCATTCGAGTCACTGGTCCACCACCGCTGGTCGGATATTGTAGTCGCCAACCGGCACCAGGTGCTGGATCGCTCGCTCGCACCCTATAGCTACAAATTGATTCGGTCCACCGAATTTTACGAGCACGTCTACGCGGCCATCGCCGCCGCCGGCCGGCGAGTCACCTTGTTAATAGGAGAAGCGCGGGACGTGCAGTCCAGTGAGGAACTTGCTTCCGTCAGGGTAGGGGAGGAGCAGTACACCGCCGACTACCTATTCAGCAGCCTGCCGCCCAGCTGGACGGAGGTACGCAGTAATGCCCCCCACTACCTGGATCAGCATTTTCGGGGTTGGTTCATCAAAACGGTCGCTCCCGCCTTCCAGCCGCACCGTGCACACCTCATGGATTTCCGCACGGACCAGCACGGAGAAACCCGCTTTCTCTACGTCCTGCCCACTTCCTCCACCGAGGCCCTGGTAGAGGTCGCCATTTTTAGCAATACCCACTTGCGGGCCGACGGCTACGACCGCATCATCGCCGATTACCTACGGGAGACCTGGAAATTAGCGGCTCAGGATTACGAAATCACCTTCACCGAGATGGGCAACATCCCCATGACGGACTATCCCTTCACCAGAAACGCCGGCCGGGTTATCTCCATCGGCATGGCGGGCGGCGGATCGCGGCCCGCCACGGGCTACACCTTTCTATACGTACAGCGGCGCACCCAGGCCATCACCCGCGCACTGGCCACCGGCAAACTCACCGGCAATGCTATTGGTGCGGCCTGGCCCCGGCGTCATCATTATTACGATGCTACCATCCTCCACTTACTCCAGGGAGGCGGCATCGCCGGCAGCGATATTTTCACCCGCCTCTTCGCCCGCAACCCCGCCCCCCGCGTCCTTGCCTTCCTCAACGGCGAGTCTAGCCTCTTGGAAGAACAGGCCCTCATGCGCACTACTCCCATTAGCAAGTTCGGCCCGGCCTTTCTACGCGTAATGTTACAGTGAGCGAGTGGATTGAGTATGGAATGGCTGCCGTGTACTACCTGCTACGTACTAAAATGGCCGTGTCCCTCCCTACGGTCGGGTCGGTCCCCTCCGGGCTTCGCTGTTCGCTCGGCACTTCGTGCGCTAACGCCCCTATGGGCACCTCACGCGAAGTTTCAGGAAAAATTTCCCCTTAAAACTGGAAAAGT
>CAVWSC010000032.1:55000-358881 GCA_963757435.1 Lewinellaceae bacterium
AGCGGCCACGCCAGTGGTTGTGGAGTCATCCTTGAAATACCACCCTTCTTATACTTTGACACTAACTCCTGGAAAGAGGAGGACCGTGTGTGGTGGGTAGTTTGACTGGGGTGGTCGCCTCCTAAAGAGTAACGGAGGCTCGCAAAGGTACCCTCAGTACCGTTGGTAACGGTACGAAGAGCGTATAAGTACAAGGGTGCTTGACTGAGAGACCGACGGGTCGATCAGGAACGAAAGTTGGCTTAAGTGATCCGGTGGTTCCGCATGGAAGGGCCATCGCTCAAAGGATAAAAGGTACTCCGGGGATAACAGGCTGATCTCCCCCAAGAGCTCACATCGACGGGGAGGTTTGGCACCTCGATGTCGGCTCGTCACATCCTGGGGCTGAAGAAGGTCCCAAGGGTTGGGCTGTTCGCCCATTAAAGTGGCACGCGAGCTGGGTTCAGAACGTCGCAAGACAGTTCGGTCTCTATCTGTTGCGGGCGTAGGAATATTGAGAAGATCTGCCTCCAGTACGAGAGGACCGGGGTGGACGTACCGCTAGTGTATCGGTTGTGGCGCCAGCTGCATTGCCGAGTAGCTATGTACGGAACGGATAAGCACTGAAAGCATCTAAGTGCGAAGCCAACTTCAAGATGAGTATTCCATTGAGGGTCGCGGAAGATTACCGCGTTGATAGGCTGTAGGTGGAAGTGCGGTAACGTATGGAGCCGAGCAGTACTAATTACCCGAAAGCTTCCTTTCTTTTCTTTTCCCGGCGCGAGAGCGTGCATGTCCTTCGGGTTGTGGACGTGGAGTGCGGGGGTAAAGGGAGAAAAGGACAAATCGTAGATCAAGTTTGAAAGACCCTGATTTATGAGTTGTAATAAAGCGGAAAGACGCTAAGCTGGATTTAAGATGAAGCCTTTTGGGCTTTGGATTGTAAAATTGCCTCTTACTGACTTGTTAAAATATAGCGTCGCCACGCGTTCCCGAGAGTTGGGGGCGGGGTGATCGACGCGCCGACTAGGCGGTTACAGCAGGTAGGACCCACCTCTTACCATTCCGAACAGAGAAGTTAAGCTACCTTGCGCTGATGGTACTAGGGTTTACCCTGGGAGAGTAAGTCGCCGCCTTTTTTATGAAAGCCCGTTTCGCAACCATGCGATCCGGGCTTTCGCCGTTGGTAGAGGAGGTAAAATAACGGCATTTATAGCTCGGCTATACCATGTTATGCGTAGCTTGCGGGGATATCAGGCCACCCACCCCGCGTGAGGTGCCTGTACGGTGTCCGCGTAGCGGCAGCCCGAAGGGCCGACCCGGTAGGGGAGCAGGTAAGGGACCGACCCGGCTAGCAGCCGGGGCACGCCCGACCGGCCTTCTTAAAAAAATGTTAAATTAGTCTCCTTAAAAGCGTACCTTTCTACCATTAACCGCGTCTCAGCTATAGCGATTTTCCCCACGTGCAGCGCTGAGATTGCTAAACGACTACCCTTTTGAGCGCTATTTGTACCCAGAACATGCCCGATACGGACGTGATCGAAAACTACCTTAACTTACAGGCGGGGGAGTGTTTCGAACTGCTCTATCAGCGCTACGGAAGCAAAATCTACAGCAAAGCCATCGCTATGTTGAAAGATGAAGCAATGGCCGAGGACGCAACCCAGGAAATATTTACTAAAATATTCCTTAACCTCGCCAAGTTCAATGGGAAGTCCAAGTTTTCAACCTGGGTCTACTCGGTAACCTATAATTTTTGCATCGACTACATCCGAAAAGGCAAAAAGAAACGTGAGCTGTTTACGGACGAACTCGAAAATCCACCGGACTTAGCCGAAGAAGTACCCGATCGGGAGATCATGCAAATGGAAGTCAGGATTTTAAAGGAAGTACTAGACCGGCTTCCTCCCGCAGATTCCGCTATACTACTGATGAAATATCAGGATGATATGCAGATCAAAGAAATTGCCGAGGTATTGGATAAAAGCGTTTCCGCCATAAAAATGCAGTTGAAACGGGCCAAGGAAAAAGCTCGTAGGCACCATGCTGTTTTACAACCACTTTACGACTGATTTTCTATTTTCGCTGTTACACTACTCCTTAGAACGTATCTAAATTTTTACTTCCTGAGAACCAAGTATTTAAGAACCTAGCGTCACAAAAACTGACTCACGTAACCCGCTATGCGCGCACCACGAAGTAGCCGCGAAGCGAATTTTTTGTTTAGCCAGAACCTTAAATCATTGATCCTCAGTTCTTAAAAATTTTAGACACGCTCTTAAAATTCAGCATATTTCGCCTCTCGCCGAAGTGTGCTAATCGGACCCCATCAAAGCGAAGCAAGATGAATTCATTTAAACTACTAGACGATGAAAACCAACGTCTATTTGCCGAACGGTCAGATTTTCGTGTACGCCAAAAAATCGACGACTCGATGGGTATCTATCGCCTGTTCGGATCGATCATGAATATGTACGTGCCTACGCTGGCATCCACCGTGGTTACTTTTCTGGATAGCAGCAAACCGCTGGCGGGAAGTGACGATCGGCGTGCCCAAACTAAATCGACCACCCCTCCGGTCCCCCGCAAAAATTGGGATAACGAAGGGCGCGTTGATCCCGATAAGCTGTAAAGACCATCCACCGAACAAAGCCGGCCGTAGCGGGCCTGTCGCTAATTTTTTTTGTTTAAAAACCGCCTCCGTGCTACTACAGATCGAACTACCAACCTACGTGTCCGGCTTTTTACTTTACTTGCTCACGTTGCTTCCGGCACTGGTCAAAGCACTGGTCATTTTCATCGTGGGCCGGTTTCTGGCCCGTCTTTTCGCCCGTTTGGTGGAAACCGCTTTGAGGGCATTGGGGATAGATAAACTGGCCGCCAAACTAAAACAGATCGACCTGATCGCGTCGTCCAATGTCGAAGTCGTAATCAGTGCCGTGGTGGGTAAGATCGTGTATTATATTGTGATGTTAATCGTGCTAATGGCCGCCATCGAAGCCTTGCAACTCCAGATGGTCTCGGAGCTGGTGGCCGATCTGATCGACTACATCCCCAAGGCACTTTCCGCATTTGCAGTTTTAGTACTGGGGCTGTTCGTAGCCGATCTGATCAAAAAACTTGTGCTCACTACCTGTCGCTCCCTCGGGCTTTCTTCAGCCAACCTGGTAGCTAACGTCGTCTTCTTCTTTATTTTCATCAACATTATCCTGATCGCCCTCAATCAGGCCGACCTGCAAACGGAGTTCATGGAGCAGAATATCGGCATCATCCTCGCCGGCGTGGTGGCCGCCTTTGCGATCGGCTATGGCTTCGCTTCCCGGGATATTATGTCTAACCTGCTTGCCGCCTTTTATAACCGTGATCGACTACGGATTGGCGATGAAATCACCATCAGCGGCAGGCGAGGAGAGGTGATTCAGCTCAACAACAATAATATTGTGTTGCGCACTACGGAAAGCGAGGTAGTGGTACCGTTCAAGGTACTGAGCGAAATCGGGGTGGAAATCCACTCCCGCGCCGGCAGTGCCAATGTGTTGCCGCCCCACGAGGGAAGCTAGGATGTAAATTTTTTTTGTTACAAAAAATCTGTCGTGTGACTTCTTTGCAAGCACACGGTCAGAAGTACGTGCGGTCGGATCAGTCCGCCGTTTAATCTAATAACCAACACCACCGAATGAAAAATTGGACGTTACTTTCATTGCTTTGCTTTACGCTTCTTGTCTTTAGCACAACGACTCTGCAAGCGCAGGATGCCGAAGAAACCACCCCCGAGCCACCGAAGATCGGCTGGGAACGCGGCCTGGGCCTCGGATTCGATTTTGCCCAGTTACTCCAGATCAACCCCAAGCAGGGTGCCGGTCAGAACCGGATCGGAATCGGTGGCGCGGCCAACTTTTTTGCCAACAACCGGCAGGAACTCAGCCTCTGGGAAAATACCGCCGCCTGGCAGTTCGGCCTCCAGCGGTTGGGTTCCGGCGTCATCACCCAAGGACCCGATTCCGATAAAATCCCTTTCCAGAAGGCAATCGACGAATTCCGCTTTAACTCCAAATACGGCTACAAAATGGCCCCGAATAGCAAGTGGTACTACGCCGCCAACGCTACTTTCATCAGCCAGATCACACCCACCTACCAGTTTCCGGACGTCTATCCCGGCAACTTCGTATCCGACTTTATCGATAGCGGTAACACGCCCATCGCCAAATTCCTGGCCCCGGCCACGGCCACGGCATCAATCGGTGTGGACTATAAGCCGTCCGACAATCTGTCCATCTATTTCTCGCCCCTGGGTGCCAAATTCATCATCGTCGCCAACGATTCCATCGCCGCCCGCGGCATCCACGGCAACCCCGTGGAAGGCGAGCGCAACGAATTCGGCTTCTTCCCTACCTACGACAAAGTGGACAGCCAGTTCGGTGCCCTGGCCCGCATCGGTTACGCCGATAAATTCGCCAACGAAAAGGCCGCATTCACCAGCAATATCATCCTGTATAGCAATTACCTACGCAACCCGCAAAACGTGGACGTGGACTGGACCAACTCGCTCGGCTACGAAATTTTCAAAAATTTCCAGCTCAACCTCCTCGTCAACGTATTTTACGACGACGACGTCAACGTGCAAATTACCGACAACGATTTCCCCAACGGCATCAACGGCATGGGCAAGCGCGTCAGCATCACGCAGCAACTGCTGCTCAATTATTCGTTGGTATTCTAACGCTGGTTCGGGCAGTTAGAAAAAACGGATCTCGCCGCCTGGTGGGGTCCGTTTTTTTTTGTGGTGCTTTCAGTCGGGCGTGCCCCGGCCTGCCGGCCGGGTCGGTCCCCTCCAGGCTCGCAGGCCTGCTCGGCCCTGCGGGCTTCCTCCCTTCGGTCGTCTCCTTCCGGGCACCTCACGCAGTACCGGGTGGCTTACTCCTTTCGGAGATCATGGTAGATATTCGAGGAAATTTGTGACCTAACCAGTCCACTAACCAACCCAAGATCAATATATTAGAACAAAAAATATGTATCGGTTTCGTATGAAAGACTACCTTAATTTATAATTTTGTGTTCAGTCGTACACCCGCAGGCTTCCTCAGTTGCAGTGATGGAAGCCGGCAGGGCGAGCGTTTTTGTGACGCTTGATCCCTGTAAACTAACGACTTATAGAAATCTAGCATAGGACTTTTACTGAATCGGGTAGCGGAAATCGGAGAAAAATATCCGGCCGCTCTACTTAGAAAAGAGCTTAACAAACAAGTTTTACGGCCTTCGATGACCCATCGAAAGGTTACTGCCGTAGGCAATCGACAAATCATTTTTCCCATCCCAGTTAGTCGCGGAGACCACCCAAACGATCTCTTCCGTCCGCTAGCCACCCAAACACTTATCGTGAGAACAACTCCTACACTTTCCTCCACCGCCCGCCCGTGGAGCCGCTTCTTTTTCTTGCTCCTATTGCTTGCCACCCTGGGCACCGCCGCCCAGGCCGCCTCGCCGCTGGCCTACCTCACCAAATCCGCTGGACCGCAATGTGTCCGTCGCCGGGCAGCTTCCGTTGATGGAGGCGTATGTGCAGCACGTACTGTTTTGCCTGGCAGCTGGGGCAGACGGCTATGACGAATTGTTTGTCTGATTTTAGTGCGGGACATGATCAAAACTTCTTGCGCTGGCAGCCGGTCACATTAAGTGCGATCAGACCAACTATGCCGCTACCCAGGTATGCCCATGCCTTACACAAATGTTAGATGGTCAGTAGATCCAGCTCAGCCGCAGGTGCGAGGGCACATTTAACAGTGACCTTTGGTTCAGCTACCTTCAGTCCACGATCCAAATGCCATTTTCACTCCTACTCCTGGTTATGTGGGCGATCACTCTATTTTGGACGGCCTGGATCCGCAGTGGACCCAGATGGGGCCGGGCTCTGTATGACGCAAACTGACATGATGATCGTGGTTGTCGATCCGCTACCAAATGTGTCAGTTTAGCGATATTGATGCGGTGTAGCAGGAGCACCTACCTCGGCCAGTCAATCTCCGACCACCACATGCTTACACGGTTTGCTCAGGTACCTACTTTTATCGCAAATGCTGAAACTAATACACTGAACGGCGATCAGGGAGCCGAACTCTGGGTTCAGATTGAAGTAAAGACCCTAATGCATACGTGCTACCCAACTATGCTCACCGGTACACGGAGTTCCGCCCCCAGGCAAATGTCAACTTTAATGAGTACGCCTACTGCAAATGGCATAGCTACCGTGACGTTCACTCCGTACTACGAAACGAATCAGCCGGTCACCTCACCCGTCCGCGACGCCAACGAGTGCACCGGCAACCCCCTCACCTTTTCCCTCACCGTCCGTGCCACCCCCATCGCCAATATCGCCGGAGCGGGTAGCACCCAGACCTACTGCCAGGGGCAGAACATCCCCCTGACCTTCACGGGCACCCCCAATACGACCATCACCTACACCGTCGGCGGCTTCACCCCCACCACCCGTACGGTAGCCATCGGTGCCGGCGGCACGGGTACCGCCACGATCGTCAACCCGACCACGGCCGTCGCCGTCAATCTGGTTAGCGTAGCTTACACCAGCGGCACGGCTTGCTCCACCTCCGTTTCGGGTACCGTTAACTTTACTCCCGTCCCCGCCCCCACGGGTACCCTGGGCGATGACTACGAAGTTTGCTCCGGTATCAACAACCCCATCAATCTGGTCTTCGACGCCAACACCGGTACCGGTCCCTTTACCCTGACGCTGGAGCGGGACAACGGTACCCTTAAAGACACCTTTACGGTCCCGGGCGTATCCGACAACATAGCTTTCGACGCCAACTCCGGCGCATCGCTTGCTCTCACCACTACTTATCGCCTCATCGGCATTTCCGACCAAAACTCCACCTGCCCCGCCATCGGCAGCAGCTTCGGTAGCACTACGGTTACGGTAGTCACCGAGCCGAACGCCACGCTCAACATCACCTCACCTTTCACGGCCACTTATATGGGCGGAAACACGCTGGCCACACCGGTTAACGTTTGTTCCGAGACGACTTTTGCCGCTACGGTCAGCACCACCACCCCCGCTTCGGATGCGGAAGGAAACCCACTCTATCTGGCCATTGAAGTTACCGCAGGTGGTAGCTTTATCGGCTACACTACCGGCACTACGGTCTACGTGCCCGCCGCCGGTTTCAGCATCAATCAGTTCCTGGATAACAATACCGGTGCGGTACAAGCCATCACCGGTACGATCATTCCTTACTACGAGACGAATGTAGCTTCGCCTCAATTCAATACGGGTGAGTGCTTCGGTGAAACGATCACCTTTGATATGCGGCTTCAGCCGGAAGTGGATCCGAGTATGGTCAGTATCTCTATTTCACCTAATCCTGCCGGTGTCAACCCTATTTGTGAGGGGGGCACTACCCAACTTCGCATTGACGGCGGCCCGGCAAATGCCGATGCGCGGGTGTTTATTGCCCTTAGTAACGGAATGGTCATTAACCGTATTTTAAATTCAGTGGGTCGTAGTACTTTTAATGTTACCCCCACCCAAACCACCATTTATTCCCTCCAGCAGATCGTGAACACGATCGGCATGCTCCAGTGTACCACCCAGATCCAGAGTTCCGGCTCGGTGACGGTAATGGTGGAGCCGCGCCGGACTGGAGAAATCTCCAGCGTACAGGAAAGCCTGTGTACGGACGATGACTATACCTTTACGTTTGATGCTACGGCGGGTATCGGTTCTTCCTACGAAATCGGCTTTGAAGTAAATGGTGGCGCAGCAAATTTCACCACCTTAGTGGATGGTGGAAACTTCATCGTTCCTTCCGCGAGCTTTACGGCAGGAGTGAATACCGTTGTATTGACTTCAATAGAGGACCAGGGTGGCAGCCTGAATTGTGTGAATACCACTGTTCGCGACACCCTGCTGGTCACGGTAGAACCTACTCCCGCCGTGGAGTTGAGTCTCACGGACGATACGGGAATGACCGCTCCCATCACGTCGCCCTTCGGCCCTCAGGGCTTCTGCGCCTCCATGATGAACACCCTGGCCTTTACCGCCGACACCACGGTCACGGGTGCCGCCCCGCTCACGGGCCGCATCTACCTCTCCGTTACCGTCGATCAGGACGCCGCCAACCGCCTCGGATTCGGTGCCCCCGGTACCTACACGCGTGACGTGGCCGGCTTCGATGCCCAACTGGCCGCCATCGGGCTGGCTAACGCGGGTACGACTAACGATACGGTCATCTTCTCCGTCACTCCTTATATCGAGACGGATACGCTTTCCGCTCCCGCCGGCACGGCCTTCAACCCCGCCGCCGAATGCGGCGGTACGCCCGTGGAAGTGAATTTCTTTGTTTATCCCGCCTTCACCGCCAGTATTGCCGGTGACCAGGACGCCTGCGAGGGTTCAAGCGCCACGCTGACCATCCTCGGCCCGGCCGGCGGTACGGTAGACCTTACGGACGGCACCACCACCAGCACCGTTGCCATCAATAACCTCGGCATCGGTTCCTTTACCACGCCCGCGCTGACGGCTACCACAACTTACTCACTGGCCACGGCTACCTCCTCGGCCGCCAACGGCTCCTGTGTGCGGCCGGCTACCGGTTCGGTTACCGTTACCGTAGTGCCCGACCCCGCCGCCGGCCTGATGATCACCGGCCCCGCCGGCGTGATCTGCGAAGGTACTTCCGATACGATCCTGGTCACGGGAGGCCCCGCCGCCGGTGAACTGTTTTACGTAATCGGCGCGGCTACCACCGCCAGCGTGGTAACCCTGGATGCCGCCGGTGAGGCGAAGATTCCCGTAGCCCCGACGGTTACGACAACCTACACCTTTGATTCGGTACGGACCACTACACCCATCGTCTGCACCTCGGCCCTGACCGATGTAGTGACCGTCACGGTCAACCCGGCCCCGGCCGGTACCCTATCCAATAGTGGTGCCATCTGCAACGGCGGCACGGTGATGTTCACCTACACCGATACAACGGGTAATGCCAACGGGCCATTCGATCTGGTCATCAGCGGGGAGTCCTACACGGGTATCGTGGACGGAACACCCTTCGCTTCCACCAACCCCGCCCCGACGGTAACCACCACCTACACACTCGATACGATCGTCGACATGAACGGTTGCGGTAGCCTGAACGTCCCCGCCGACACCACGGAGGTAACGGTAGAAGACGTTCCGGAAATCACCATCGACATCGACCTGCCCCTGGACAGCAACCTGACGGCGGCCAACTCTTCGCCGGCGGCACCGTTCTCGGTGACCTACTGTAGCGGAACCCGCTTCCTGGCGGATGCCATCTCCTCGACCCTGATGAGTTCGGCCGGCGACCCACTCTGGATCGACCTGGAAATTGTCGATCCCGGTATGCTAATCGGCGGTAACTGGTCGGTACGTCTTCCTTTGGCCAGCTTCATTCTCGATACGATTCCGGTGAATACTTCCGGCGTGGATCAGACTTTCACGATGGAATTCACTCCTTACTACGAGACCATGCCGATGCCCGGTGCCACCGTTGGTGCCGGTGAGTGCGTAGGCGAAACCATCCTGCTTTCCGTAACCATTCAGCCCCAGCCAACGGCAACCATTACGTTGGCGGATATGACCGTTTGCGCGGGTGACTCCACTGACATCACCCTAAGCGGCACCCCCAACGCGATCGTTTCCCTCACCGGACCGAACGGTAACTTTACCCGTACACTGGACGGAATGGGCAATCTGGTATTCTCCTTCCGGACCGTTAACATCATCCACTGACTTCGTTATCACCGCCATTACCAACCCCGGCAACGGCTGTACGGTAGACGTAGTGATCGGTCAGAGCATCGCCGTAACGCCGACTCCCACCGCTGCTTTCACGGCTGCGGTCACTAACCCCATTTGTGCAGGTAGCTCTACGAGTTTCAGTATTACCGGACGGCCCGGCTAACGGCCAGGTGGACTATACCCGTAGCGATGTAGCCGGTACCACAACCGCGACCCTGAACGCTAGCGGTACCGTATTGATTAATACCGGTGCACTTGCCGATACGATTACGTTCACTCTGGTGGAAGTACGCACTGCCGCCGGTACACCACCGGTCTGCCCCGCTCCCCTCACCGAGACGCTGACAATTAACGTCATCCCCGCCCCGATGGGAACATTGACTAACAACGGCCCGGTTTGCAACGGCCAGCCGATTACGCTGACTTATAATGCCACCGTCGGTACCGTGGGCGGGTCGTATGACCTGACCATTAATGGTAGTGTTGTTACCGTCACGGAAGGAGTAGCGTTTCCCGCCCCCTCCGGCGCGATAACCTATGACGTAACGAACATCGTGGACAACTCCACGGGATGTACGGCTACGGGCAGCATCCTGGCTACGACCACTCCGGTTCAGGAAAGCGTACCTAATTTGCGAGTGAATGTCAGTTCGTTGCCGGCCGTCTTGCTGAACAGCGACGCCATGTTTACGACCCTGCGAACCTATAACGCCTCGCTCTGCTCGGGTAATCCCTTCAACTTCACATCGAGCACGACTACTACGATGAGTTCGGCAGGTGACCCGCTTTACATCATGTTGATGGTTACCAGTGATCCGCTGAATGCCTTCGGTCAGGGAACTGCGGGAGGAACCTTCTTCCTTACCCCGGCCCAGTTTACGCGCAGCATGAATGCACTCGTTAACCCGAGTATCTCGCAGAATGCCACGATCACGGCTACGGCCCGGCCTTATTATGAGACCAACCCCGCCGCACCTTCCGCCCCCACGGCGGGTACTTGCACCGGTAATCTGATCAATTTCAACATCACCGTGCGCCCCGCCCTCCAGGTATCCCTGGTTGCGGCCAATACGGAAGTTTGCGCCGGTGCCGGCGGCACATTGAATTTCATTCAGGGCACCCCCGGCGCTACGGTTACGGTAACCAGTGTCGATAGTACCTTTAATGTGGTACTGAATGCCAGCGGCACGGCTACCCGCCAGGTCGGTCCGTTTACCACCAACTACTCCTACGAAGTTACACGCATCGCGTTACGGCAGGGCAATGCCAACGTCACGGACAGCTGCATCGTCATCCCGACGGGACAGATCGTGACTTACACCGTTAATCCGCTACCCGCCGGCACTATCGACGTGACTCAGAATAGTACCTGCAACGGTGGTGATACCTACGTTACCTTCACCAGTTCGGTGGGTACGGCTCCCTTCACGGTCGATCTGGACGGCACCACCTATACCACCGATATCAACGGCGACCCGATTACGGGCACGGGTGACTCCATCCTCTTCGTGACCGGCCTGACGACGGATGTTACTTACGAGCTACTGGCCATCACCGATGACAACGGCTGTACCACCACCGCCGCAGCAGGTAGTAATCTGGACAGCGAGTTAGTGGAGGTAAATGCAGTACCTGACCTAACGGTCAACGTAACGAACCCTACCACAACTATGGTCACGGCTACAACCGATGCCAACGGCACGACGGACTACTTCGTTACGGCTTGCTCGGGCGAGCAATTCTCCTTTACGTCCCTTACCACTACAGCCAACAGTGTAGATGGAGAGCCGATTCGGTTTGAAATACGGATTGTAGATACCACGGGCATGTTTAATTTCCCGACGGATACGACCTTCCGTTACCGAGCTGAGAATGGTAGTGCGTTCACCCGTACATTAGGTAACATTACTACTAATGTTGTTGGAGTAAAAGTAAGGGTAACACCTTTCTTCCAGCAGCCTGGTACCCTCGGCACGTTGGATCCGGGTGAATGCGCCGGTCCCCCGGTAGAGATCGAGGTTCGCGTTAATCCCGTGCCGCAGTCGCCGGCTAGCGTGCCCAACACCACCGTTTGCTCGGACAATGCGCTGAATATCAGCTTGAGCAGCCTCATCGCAAATAACATTCCCGGAGTAACGATCTTCGAGTACGGTGTGAGCTAGCTCTAATCAGATTGACGTACCCGCCGGCCCGAATCGTTTCACGACGGTCTGCGGCTAATATCACGGATACCTACACGAATACGACCGGTAGCCCGGTAACGATCACTTACAACGTGCGACCTTACAATGGTAATTGCTTCGGTTCCGATTTCCAGGTCCGGGCGATTATCAACCCCGAGCCGGTACTGGCTGCGGGCATAAGCGGTCAGGTTTGCAGCGGCGATATGTCCGGCATTACGCTGGCAACGAACGGTACTTCCGTGGCCGCCGCCGATTACACGATCAATACGATCACGTTCAGCAATACGAATGCGAGTGAGTTCTTTGCTTCCATGGGCAGTAGTAATGCCGTTACCGGACCCAACCAGGGTGCCGGTGCCGTCAGCGGAGACCAGTTCACCAATATTTCCAACGGACCGGTCACGGTCACCTACGCGATCACGCCCGTTAGCGCGGCCGGTTGCGCGGGCGACATGACCAACGTGGTGCTTACCGTAGAACCCGAACCGGGAGCGGCCAATACCACGCTCACGGTCTGTAATGAGACGACGCTGAATATTGATTTGCAGGCGCTGGTGGGTAATGGTGTACCGAGTACGTTTACCTGGACTTCTACCAGTCAAAACAGCGTCATCCTGACCGGCAACACCAATGGTTCCGGTAGCGTCATCAACGATATGCTCATCAATGCCGGCGGTAGCCCGCTGGATGTGGTGTATACCGTCACGCCTACTTCGACTTCCAGCACCTGTAGCGGTTCGGGCCAATCCTTTACCATTACGGTGACGGTTACGCCGGACCTGGAATTCTCCTTTAACTCTTCCACCTTCGAGGTGTGTGCGGGAGATTCGATCTCGGTCAGTGCCACCATTTTGGGTACCAGTCCTTACCAGTACCTGTGGTCGGTAGTCGGCACGACGGGTAGCGTCACTAACGCTCGGGTAAACGGCATGGCCACCAGTACGGCCGCCTCGGTTTTCCTGAATGCGAGCGGGGTCGGTACGGTCACGTTGCAACTGGATGTTACCGACGCGGCGGGCTGCATGGAGTCGGAAACGCAGGTGTTCGATATCTTCGAGGCACCGGTGATGAATACGGTGCTGGGGGAGTTTGAACCTTGCATCGGCTCTACCAGTACTTATTCCGTACAGGATCCGGTACCGGGTAACTCCTATACCTGGTCACTTAGCAGTGGCGGTACAATTACTTCAGCGGCAATGGCTAATGCAGTGACTATTCAATGGTCGAATATTGCGGATGGTCCGCATCAACTGACAGTAGTCGAGAGTAATGGGATTTGTACTACGGTGAATACCGTCAATGTTACTAAAGTAGCAACGGTAGCAGCGTTCACGGTAGCCAGTGGATCAGCAGATGGATTTACGGCTGACTTCAGTAGTATTTCAACCGAGGCAAATTCCTTCAATTGGAATTTTGGAGATGGTATGACGAGCACTACGGAAAATCCTTCACACACCTATGCAGTTGCGGGAACCTATACGGTTACGCTGACCGTTACGGGCAAGTGCGGTACCAGAACGGCCACTCAAATAATAGATGTTCCCTTGGGGAATACCTTTTGCGATGTAGTGCAATTGGTGACTGGTTATAACCAGATATCCATTGATGTACAACCGAGTGTCGGACCTAATGTAGCCGATGTTTTTGCGGCTCAGATTGCGGCAAATCAGCTGATCAGTGTGTCCCGTCGTAATTCATCGGGTGTTATTGAAACCTATTCGCCCTCCGCCGGGCCGTTCTCGGATTTCACGACGCTCACTCCTGGTAAAGGGTACTACGTACGAGTAAATGCATCTTCTACGCTTGAAGTCTGTGGTACATTGATTGGCGGCGGTTTCCGTCCGGCACTTAATGCAGGATTTAACATGATCGCCTACTTGCCCCAGACTCCCATCATGCCAGAGCCGTTCTTCATCAATCTGATTAACGTAAACAATCGTCCGGCATCCAATCTGCAACAGGCTACCGGATATGATCCATTTGATGGGTTCCTGACTTACACGCCGCCATCTGGTAGCTTCAGCTCATTGCAGCAGCTTTCTAATGGACAAGGTTATGAGTTATTCATGACCAGTCCAGTTACTCAAGGCAGTTGGTTGCTCGATAACGGGGGCGCACAGGAAAAATCAAATCTTCCCCAGTCCAGTTCCTGGATGGCAATGTTCATCGAAACAAACCTGACAGAAGACTTTATCGGAAGTAGCGTATCCATCGTAACCCAGGCCGGACAGGTTCTCGGTGAAATGGAAGTTGCTGCTGACGGTAAACTTCACCTGGGACACGTTTATGGTACGGATAAATTTACCGGCTATGAAGGCGCGGAGGAAGGAGACGAGCTATTCCTGGAAATTGCCGGTCAACGCACACCGCTTAATCAGCGATTCAGAGGAGACCGTTTTTTCTTCCAGGAGATCGTTACTTTTGATCTATCGCTGCTAAGCAGTCAGGATGAGTTCACGGAAATCGTAGAATCAGTATCTCTCTCCATTGCGCCTAATCCGTTTCAGTCGGAATTGTCGATTGACATTAATTTGGTTCGCGCCGGACAAGTGGATGCAATGATTTACGATGTGAACGGCCAATTAGTAGCCAAGGTAGTATCCGGCGTTTCAGCCGGTGCCGGTGCTAATCACTTCCAGTACCAACCCTCCCGATTGACTAGCGGCATTTATGTGCTGCGAATTTGGCTGGACGGTAAATTGGTGGGCGCTGAGCGATTAATCTACCAACGATAAGTCTTTACAATTAAAGTGATGAGCGGATACTTGAAATCTGCTCATCACTTTAATATCTTTGTCAGGCTTGCTCGCAAGAGTACGCATCACTTCCCAAAAATAATTCCTATGAAATCAATTTTCACAATTTGCTTTTTCTGCTGTATAGGTTGTCTGTTGAGTCAGCCGCCCGAGTTCGCTAACAGCCCCTCGGGAGCGGGTAACTTTCTAAGACTTGGAACTAAAGCGATGCTTAACCCCGGCGGTCCGGTTACGTCTGCCGACTGGTTGGCTGCCGTTGACGTCCAAGGTCTGGTAACGGGTTCCAAACAATTTAATGTTGTCAGTGGAGATGCTGGATTGATCCTCAATGTCAACAAGAAAGATGCCAATGGCGGTCAAATCGACTGCGTAGGTAACGTTTGCGAGAAATTTTTCCTCATCCTGTGGGATGCCAGCAGCGGAATGTTTTATACGGTATCGAACCCATCTAATCCATTGTTTATTGATTACGTAGAGGATCCCATGAGAGCCGGCTGGATAGACGGCTACAGTGATATCGATGCCTTCACGAACAATCAGACCCTCACCTTCAACGGCCCCGGCTACGTCTCCTTCCAGGACCTCGTTAACTTCATCCTCCCCGTGGATTTCCTTTCCTTCACCGCCCGCAACGACAACGCGGCCGTAGTGCTGGATTGGAGCACCGCCACCGAAACCGACAACGATTTCTTTGACATCGAACGCTCGGCAGACGGGCGCGAGTGGGCTACCCTCGACCGTGTTAATGGCCAGGGGACGACGGAACTGGTTAACAACTACCAGTACCGCGACCTCGAACCACTGACCGGCCGCAGCCTCTACCGCCTCCGGCAGGTGGACTTCGACGGTGCCTATGCTTACTCTGCCCTCGTGAGCGTAACGCGGGGCGGCAAGAATGACGGCGAGGCCGTTAGCGTGTTCCCGAACCCGGTAACGACCGGCCAATTGACGGCCGAACTGAGTGGCGAATGGACCGCCGGTGCCGACCTGACCCTGGAGCTACACGATCTGGCCGGCCGAATCATTAGTCGGCAATTGAGTGCCGCAGCCTCGTCGATCACCTTTCCGATGGAGAACGTGCCTGCGGGTGCCTACCTGCTCAGCGTTAAGCGCGACGGACGCTCGGTAAGCCAGCGCGTGATGGTACGTTAACGGACCACACCCGGATCAGTAATCGAAGAGTCCGCAGACCGTAGGTAGGTTTGCGGACTCTTTTGCGATGAATGTAACTGGATGAAAACTTGAACGCCAGTGAGCTAACCTACAAATTTTGTTACATCCGAGTCCTGCCATTGGATGCTCTATGTTTCGCCCGAGAAAAGGCTTAGGAAGTTACGTTATTTTCTTATATTTAGAGCGTGTCTAAAATTTTTAAGAACTGAGGATCAATGATTCGCTTCGCGGCTACTTCGTGGTTAAGGTTCTGGCTAGATAAAAACTTGCGCGCATAGCGGGTTACGTAAGTCAATTTTTGTGACGCCAGGTTCTTAAATGCTTGGTTCTCAGGAAGTAAAAATTTAGACACGCTCTTATCTTATGGTAGAACAGGTAATATACTTACTGATACCTTACGATCATGGTTTTATGGCCCGCGTTCGCCGCGTTCCGGGAGCCCGGTGGTTACCCGAGCAGAAACTGTGGAGAGCGGACGATCGGCCAGCCGTACGCCAAGCCATCGAAAGCGAAGGTCTAAGCGACAGGATCGTCGATAAAGCGGGAAAAACCGTTGCCGAGCCGCCTCCCATCCCGGCCGCTGCCCCCGATCCCCTGGTGCTGCTCGAGGAACTATTGATCCGGGAAGGGGCCGCTTACGCTACGCGCAGGAGTTATGTCTCCGCGCTGCGTAAATTGGTGACTTGGTATTCGGGAGACGTAAGGCGGGCAAATCGTCAGGATCTGCTGGATTTTCTCACTTACTGCGCGGACACCCACCGTTACAGCCGTGCGACGATGAACCAACTGGTCAACGCCCTCCGTGCCTATTACGAACGCATGCTTGACCGCCCACGGGATGAGTTGCGACTCCCTCGTCCGCGTAAAAAGCGCTCCCTGCCTAATGTCTGCTCCGAAACGGAAGCCCTACGGATGATTCGGGAAACACCTAATAAGAAACACCGCACCATTCTGGCGATGCTTTACGGGTTGGGGCTGCGTAAAGGGGAGGTGCAAAAAATGCTGGTTCGCCATGTGAATTTAGAAAGAAACGTCGTCCAGGTAGTTCAAGCCAAGGGAAATAAGGATCGCCATTTACCGCTGCACGGCGGCCTCAGACAGCTACTGCATAATTATCTGGCTGATTACCGCCCCGCCCACTAGCTATTCGAGGGGCAAACCGGAGGACAATACTCGGCCACTTCCATTCAGTCGGTTTTCGTAAACGCCAAGGAACGCTCCGGCCTACCCGACCAACTGACGGTACACGGCCTGCGCCATAGTTATGCAACTCATTTGGTGGAGCGCGGTACGCCACTACAGGTCGTAAAGGACTTGCTGGGCCACGAAAACATCCAGACCACCCAAATTTACCTTCACACCTCCAGCGAACGCTTTCGTAATTTGCACGATCCACTGGCTGATCTCTGAGTCTATGCGTATCGACATTGTTTATTTGGTATATAACTTTTGTGAACGATGTGATTGTTATCTTTGTACTCACAGGGTTTCTGGGGATGAATTGCCTCGAATAATCAGCTTTTACTTATTGCTATCGACAATAGTGGTTGATATCCATAAGTTGTGCGTCATTAAAAAAAAATAGAGATGAACAAGAAAATTTATTTTTTGATATTAATATTACTGGCTTCTTGTTCAGCAAATAAATCAAAACTTGCAGAGAATAATATCCCAAATAAAACTGCATCTGAAACTGAAATTATTGCAGAAACGTTTTCAGAAGTAGATAGTTTATTAAAAATTGACGACGGGAAATTTTGGAACCATAAACTTTATGGTCCAATTTTAATTGTCGACCCGAACACAAGAATATTTTTTGCAAACGAAAATAACTCTTCAAACCAATTCAAGAAAATCAATTCTGTTTTTACTGACACTTTGCCAAACGAACTCAACATTGCAAATACAGCTCTGAACTGGGAAAACAAAAGATGGTCAATGATAATGTTGCCTTTACCAGAAGACAAAATAGTTCGTAACAATTTGGTAATTCACGAATTGTTCCACCGCATCCAACCTGAAATCGGATTCGAAAATCTTCAAGAACAAAACAACGGAAATTTAGACACTTATGAAGGCAGGATATTGCTTAAACTCGAATTACAAGCATTAAAAAAAGCTCTTACTTCAGACAATGAAAATTCAAAAAAAAACACATTTAAGAAACGCTTTGATTTTTAGAAATAAAAGACATAGCAATATTGAAAATAAAAATGCGGAAAATTCATTAGAAATCAACGAAGGATTGGCAGAATATACCGCAATTATGTTGAGCGGTCGCAATGACCTACAAATGATAAGCCATTTTACAAATAGTGTAAATCAATTTTACCAAAATCCAACATTCGTAAGGTCTTTTGCCTATCAAACAATACCTATTTACGGCTATCTTCTTTCCAAAGAGAAAAATAACTGGCAAAGGGAAATTACGAAAGGCACAAACCTTACAGATTTTTTTGAGAAGTCTTTTGCTATTTCAACAATAACAGACGGAACTTTTGAACAAATTGCACAAGAAAATGATTACGATTATGAAAAGATAAAGGAAAAAGAGAAAATTAGAGAAAACGAACGACTGGCAAAAATTGCAGAATACAAACAAAAGTTTTTATCAGACCAAACTCTGAAAATCTATTTTGAGAATATGAACATTTCGTTTGACCCAAGAAACATTACACCACTTGAAAACATCGGAACAGTTTATCCGAATTTAAGAGTAACTGATAATTTTGGTATTTTGACAGTCGAAAACGATGCATTATTAAGTTCGGATTGGAGCAACGTCATCGTCACTGCACCAACTGAAATAACAGAAAATATGGTTAAAGGAACTGGATGGACTTTAGAATTAAACAAAGGCTGGAAAGTTGAAAAAAAGGAAAATAAATTTGAACTGAAAAAGGAATAACGACGCACAACACAGTATATAAGCCATTGCTTGGTCAGAGCTTATTTGGAAAATCCTATCGGATTTTCCAACTTGGTTTTGTACTTGGTTTGGTTCGTGCCAGCCCACGCAACGGCTCATGTACATAAACGTTGCCACACATTTGAAAAAAAATATCGACTAAAATTAATCTGATTTGAAATGTCTATCTGCAATACTAATTTTAATATCGCTTGGTAACGTTTGTTTAGCTCAAGAAATGGAATTAAATAAAGAACTTCACAAAATTGAAAAGTATTTGCCTTTTATGGAAACTTTTGAAGATAACGTATCAAAGGCACCGGTCAAATGGCATTTACTACACTCTTTGCAAGTTATCAATGGAGTTATTGATGAAGCTTTGAATTCTGACAGCAAAGAATTTAGTTCAAAATCAAATTTTAAATGGTGGTATGTTTCTACTTTCGGTAGAATACCACGTGGAAAAGTGAAAGCGCCTGATGCTGTAAACCCTAATTTTAATATTACCGAAGAAGATATAAATAATGAACTCAAAAAGGCAAAAAAGAGTTTTATAATATGGAGTAAATTAGATAAAAATAGTTTTTACAAACATCATATATTACTTCATCTTAATAAGCGAAAAATAAAACGATTTCTTAAAGTACATACTCGGCACCACTTAAAGATAATTCGTGATATCGTGAAAGAATAGTTGACAGGATAGCGAAATAAACGTGTGACAACAACGTATAAAAACGATAGGGCAACTGTAGCAAAACCGAATGGTTCGGGCGCATTTTCGAGGTCGCCAAATTTTTAAATTTGGCTTATTGAGTAAAAAAAAATAATAAGAAAAATTTAAAAATTCGGCTTGTGTTCAACCGAATGGTAGTCGCTCATTTTCAGCCCTACTGTTCTTATACAGGACCGTTGGCAACAAGCTAAAAAAACATCCGAACTTAACATTAAGAGCGAGTAATGGAACAAATTTCTTTAATACTGAAACTACCAGAAAATGGCAGGCAACCATTTGGAATAAAATTGCGTCTTTGTAAATAGTAACATACTAAAAACCTAAAAGACCACACAAAATGTTAGAAATTATGCCACAAAACAAAAAAGCAAGAATTGCCGGTTTGTTTTATTTATTACTTGTTATTACCGGATTTACCTACCTAGTATACATTCCATCAGAACTGATTGATTTAAAAAACGCCACAAAAACCATAGAAAATATCAGAAGTTCTGAATTTTTGTTTAGACTTGGAATTGTAACAGCAATATGCTCTTCTTTTATTTTTATGTTTTTGGCTCTGGCACTTTATAATCTTCTAAAGAAAGTAAATAAAGTTTCAACAAAAATTATGGTTCTGCTTGTAATAATAAGTGTTACAATTTATTTTGTAAACATTTTAAATAAATTTTCAGTTTTAACCTTAATCAAAAAATCTGAATATGGACAAAAAATTGGACAATCGGAATTTCAAACCCAAGTAATGTTATACCTTGAAAATTATTACAACGGAATTGAATTATCACAAATATTTTGGGGACTTTGGCTTTTACCTTTTGGTTATCTAGTTTATAAATCTGGTTTTCTTCCGAAAATTTTAGGAATATTTTTAATGGCAGGTTGCTTTGGGTACTTGATTACATTTTTCGGAGGTTTCATATATTCAGATTTTAACAAAACAATTATCTCTGACATTGTCGGATTTCCAGCACCAATTGGAGAAATCGGAATCTGTTTGTGGCTTTTAATAATGGGAACAAATAAAATTACCTTCAGAAAAAATCCAATGAAAAATGAATAATAAGCAATTTTAAGAAAGAAAACCTAGGACAAGCCAGTTGCCAACACCGTATGGGAGCAGTTGCGGTTTGTCCCGTCTAATAGTACCGTTTTGCTAGGTTTTTGATGAGTAAATCCCATCTTTTCGCCAAAACTGCCCCTCTAAGGAAATACAAGCGTTCCACATTCTCGGCCAACCAAAATGTTCCAGTGTTTTTGAATCGCAGGTTGATTACTCTACGGATAGCTGATTCGATGACTCCACTTCCGCACATCAATTTTTCTTCGCGGAAGTGAGCGTACCGCATTCGGTGTTGATGCTTGGTGAAATAATTGATTTGAGTGGTGACCGCCTTGGGCTTACGCTTGTACAGCATGGACCATAGGCGCAGGATATGCCCGATTTTACCCTCCCACAACCATTCTTTACACCTTTTTTGAAGTTTTTTGGCTTGTTTTTTGCCAATCCGAGTAGGGAGATTTTCAAACAGTGAATTGAGATGCTCAACGGCATGGTAGTAGTCTAATGTTTGGTTGAGTCGGTTTTCCGCTACGCCGAGCTGCTTAAGCATCTCGGGAATTTGTAACCAGATCCAGGGTGCTCCATCTGCTAGTAACTGTACTTCCTTGGCTTGATCGATACCCAATCGGCTCAAATAATCTCGCAGCAGCTCGACGTGTTGTCCATCTTCAAACCTGCATCCGTAAATCGGCAAATGGTGCCGGCTCAACCGCCCCTCGTCATCAAGTACCTCGATGACGAACAGTTTAGGCTCGCGCCACGGAGTGATGTAGCCTTCTCTTCCCGTCTCTTTATTGAAATGGCTATTGGGTAATCGTGTACGCGTACGCCCCCCATCACTACTGATCACGACGCGCTTACCCACCAGCGTTTCTTCGTCTTCCAAAATCAGGGTTGCCTCACCTTGTCGATCACACTCCATTGCCACTTGAGTAGTTACTTCGCGCAGTGTGGTTGTGCTACGGGATAGGCCAAAATTGTTCAGTAACTCTTTGCCCATGTCATAGGAGGGGGCAATCATGGTTGCATAACTCAGCAAGCCATAACGCGTGGGACTATTACCGGCTATGAGTCCCCAATGATTATCTAACACATGGCGGCTACCTTGGTGGTCCTCTTCAATCCGTTTTTGATAAAGGCTTGGAAAACTTATCGATAAACCCGTTCGAATAGTCACATTACTGGGTCGGCGAACGACATTTGCCAACTCGGGTGCTCGCGTTTGGCAAAGCTTTGAAGCGGCTGTTGTAATTACGCAAGTCATAAGTCGTTCGAAGAGTTGGGAAGTGAACTCAAAAATCTTCGATTCTACTTCCAGTAGATGTCCGGCAAACAGTTGATCCTCCCAATCTTGAAGAAGACTGTGGCATTGTTCCTGAATAATTTTTGATACCTTAGCGGGAGCAGTGAGATGCGACATGTTATTTTGTTTAGTCGCAATAAAGATGCGCATTCTCGCTGCTTTTTACCTAATCGATTGTGGGACAAAGCCCGATTGCGCCCACACCGTATATAATTTATTGCTGGTTTTTCGCTTACTTGCGAAAGTCCTCGCGGACTTTCTTGGTCGGTAATTATTTACTAAATTAGTTGCTTAAACAACGCAACAAACCATATACAACAACGTTAGCCTTCATTAAAAAAAATAGAACTATAAAAAAAATTGAAGTTATGAAAACAACAATCACAACCCTGCTGATATTGACATTAAGGGTCACAACCTTATTTAGTCAAAACTTATACCCATTTGGTGATGAATACCCATTAGGTCTTTATGCAATCTACAGCGATTATCAAGAAGCCGAGAACAGCTATTTTAATGTCAGCCATACTTATCAAGAAGCACCTGTATCAAATGCATATTTCCAAAACTCGCAACAATTTGGGATGAGTTCTATGGCTCGGTTAAGCTTTACTTCTATGGATGGAGAAAAATACCCCAAACCTAATGCTGAAATTATTTCAGAAATTAATCAACAAATTGTAAATGATAATATGGCTTGGTGGGATATTTCCGAAGAATTGCGCTATTGGATTTCCAATGAACAACAGATTTTAGAAGATTACACACAGCTAACTCGACAAACTGATATACAACAAAGACCAAATTTTATGTATATCCCAGGACATTATGATGTTCCCACAATTGCTGAATATGTTGAATTTTTAGATATAATTCCTGCCAGTTGTTATACAAACCATCAAGGATTAGAGCACTCGTATGTTAGATGGAGTATTGAAAGAACAAAAGAAGCTATAATTACTGAAGGTTACACTTTAGGCCAAGATTATCTAAATGGTGAGAAAACTGTTATGGCTATTTTAGAGCTATTTGAAGACACAGGAAATTTGACACCAGAAGGAACTACTTACGACTTTTGGCTTTCAGCAGCTTTAGACGTAAAAGGTATATTAACTTATGCTCATTTCTATAGTAATTCAAGTTCTTCATTAACGGAATCGTGGAACGCCTTAAAGAATGCAAATATAATTTTCAAAGAAAATAATTTTGGAGAGGTTTTACTTAACGGAATATCCCAAACTACAGATTATACAATAACATCTGGTCCAGAAACAGCGGTTCTCAGTTTAGCGTCAAGTCTCTCGCAACCCACACAATTCGAGTAGTTTACGCTCGAAGTCTGCGATGTCGCTACATATCACTAATCTGAATATAGACCGGTACATCTCCCATATTTTAACCCGCGTATCAAGAACTTTATACACTCGCTGAAAAGTACGACTGCACAGCTGGCGGATTTGATCGACGGTAAACGCCAACATCATCAGGTAGGCAAAATTAGTGGCCAGATTCTTTTTCCCATGACCGAAATTATGACCGTAGTTGTAGTCCTGATTTTTCAAGGTGTTGAATACTTCGTTCTCGATCTTCCAACGGCTTCTACCGATTCGCATTACTGACATCACGCTGAGGGAATTCAACTCGATATTGGTTATCCAACTAAAGACAATTTCCTTACCATTTTTGGGCTTGTAACGGCAGTACAAAAAATTACATTTCACCCCTTCGTTCGCCTTATTGATCGATAAGCCATTAGCGTATCCGAAGTGATACACCCCGTCTTTGACCCGCTTCTTTATCCACTTGATTTGGCCTGCTTCATTCGTCGCATCGAATTGAGCAAACAGATATTTGTTACCCTTCTCTTTAGCGTTGATGACGTATTTCGCATGAGGCCCCTGATCTACGATTTGCTTGATTACGGGGGCGCAGGCATAAAGCGCGTCAAGAACGTAAACCACTGGTTGATCGGAAAATGTATCAGATAGCCGATCAAACAAACGCTTAGCGGCATTGCGCTCACAGTCGTTTTTTTCCTCACCATCCTGCTTAACAATTGGCTCATTATTGACCACGAAAACTTCTCGTAAGCCAGGGCAGACTACCGCTGCGGTAAGCATGGAATGAGCGTAGCTCTCAGTCCCATTTCGATGTTTGCGAACCAGACAGAACTCACATTTCACTTTCTTAGAGCACTCATGTTGAACGCCGTCAATGCTGCAAATGAGGTGACCTTCCCAATACCGATAGGGGCCTAGTTTGTCGTGACTCTCCAGGAAAGGAAGGACTTGGCTAAATCCTTCATTGAGTTCATCAGCGGGTAGGCCATCGAGAATATCGCGCAGACCATTATCGGAAGGAATCTGGTCAATTTGAAAAATGGATTTTAGATTTTCATCTTCATTTTCCAGACGCGGCCTGAAAGCAAAAAGTGAAGGAGCTTTTAGATGAAAAATGGCAAACCCTGCTTTGAGCGCATCAAGAGCCGAGTACTTTGCGTTCGACCTACGGCTGTCCTTCGAGGCCACGGCCTCAAGTACAGGGATGACCAAATTATCATAAAGCGATTTTAGGCTGATGTCATTGCTCTTTGTCACTATCTTCATCCGCGAAAGGTAGTAAATACGCGGCTTTCAGAAGGTCAGGTTGCCAAACTGAGAACTGCTGGTCCAGAAATGACAAATGAAATTAATATTGACGGTGTCTTGGCTCAATACCCTTCTCTTACTATTTTAAACAAAGTATGGAATGATGAACTCTATCTTATAATCGTAAATTCCGCTTCGGATACTGTAGATTTTACATTAAATAATTTAAATTCAGGTTTCAACGAAGCAGAAAATATTTTCAGCGGTGAAATTTTCTCTGTAAATAATGGTTCAATAAATTTGTCGTTGCAAACACTCGGTGTATCAGTTTTGAAGATTTCTAATCCTACGTTGAGTATAAATGATAACGAAATTACAAACAATAATGTATTGGTTTATCCTTCGCCAGCTAAAGAAATGATTATAATTAAGCTTACAGGCCAAAAAATTATAGAAGAAGTTAATATTTATAGTAAAACAACCTAGGATTTGTGAAAAGGCAGGAAGCATTACTTTTGAGGTAACTACACTTCATCAATATGCTTCCCCTCAGCCTCAGTCAAACTGATATCGAGACCATAAAGGTCAACAAAAATCTTCATACTTGCCCTGGCGTTCGTACGCGACTACTGGTTCTATGGATGGTTCATCATGGGTTTACCCGTAGCGATACCGCGCTTGCGGCCGGCTGTCACGTCAATTCAATTACTAATATTGTCCGGACATACAATGATGGCGGACTAGAGCGAATCATGCTGGTTCCAACTGGCACGGTAAGGCACACGCTAACTGACCAACTTGATGAGGTACGCCAACGGCTTAAGGTGAGTTCCATCCATACCCTCAAGGAAGGTCGACAATGGCTGGAGGATCATTTTGGTTACGAGGCATCAACGGAGAGCGTACGCAAACTCTTTCATCGCTTAGGCTTTCGCTGTATTAAAGTCAATCCGTTTCCCGGCAATCCGAAGAAGTTGGAAGAATGGTTGGCCAAGCAAAAAGACTGGATTGAGCACTTGGAGAAACTGCGCAAGAAAGCCCAGGCGGACAAGATAGATATGGCTTTCTGTGATGCGGCACACTTTGTCCATGGTAAATTTTGCAGTTTCATGTGGACGGATGAACCAAAGTTCAAATCAACGGGTAGCGGTCGCCAGCGTCTTAATGTTTATGGTGCTTACGATCCCATTAGCGGCCAAGTACTGACCAATTATGGAGAGGGCAATATTGACGCGGAGTACATTGTCAATTACCTTAACTGGTTGCGCCGGAATCACTACCTGGACCGAACGCGAAAGTTGCATTTGATGATGGATAACGCCCGCTACCAGCACTGCCAATATGTTAAACGGGAAGCCGAAAAGCTGAACATTGAATTAGAGTTTCAGCCTAGCTACTCACCTAATTTGAATTTAATCGAACGCGTTTGGAAATACATCAAAGGCTTGGTGGGAAAGTGTCATTATCGTACGAAAGAAGAATTTTTCTCAGCCGTAACGGATATTTTGGAAGCTACGGGTGAAAAGGAACATCAGCAAAAATTTACCACATTACTCACTTTCAAATTTCAAACTTATGAAGAATCACAAATCCTCGGTTGTTAGACTATATGATATGCTTGGACGAATAGTTATTTCTAATAAAAACAATAACAAATCCATTTGCAATATTTCAGTTGAGCACTTAGACAATGGATTATATTTTAGTGTAGTTAAATCTAAAAATGGAACTGAATTTTCGACAAAGTTCTTGAAAGAATAGTATAGCGAAATAACGAAGGCTAACAATGTATATAAAAAATAGCGCGAGCAGTTGCAAACACAAAGGTTCGGGCACTTTTTCGAGGTCGCCAAATTTTTAAATTTGGCTATTTGAGAAAAGAAAGATAAATAGAAAAATTTAAAGATTCAGCTCTAGTACAACCGAATGGATAGCGCACTTTTTCAGCGCTACTTTTCATATACTGGACCGTTAGGCACAAGCTGAATTCACTCATATGAATAACAATATTTCTAAAATAAAGAACGATTTTCAACACAGAAATTCTGTTGCTTGGAAAAAGTTGTGTGAATATATTGATGAAGTTGCGGAAAATGGAGCTGATGAGTTTATTCCAAGAGAAGCACTTGGTGATGAATTGTTCAATCAAATATATACTCTTCCAGAATCCATTGCAAAACTTAAAAAAGTTAAGAAAGTTGGACTTTATGGTAGTAAATTAAAAAGAATTCCGCCCGAAATTGGAGAAATGGAACAGCTTGAATATTTTGACCCTTATACTTCTTACGACTTAAAATGGTTTCCATACGAAATTACCAAATGCAAAAAATTAAAAGATAGTAGAATTAGTACAAGAGCGCTTTTTGGGAATTTTAAAAACCGAAAAGCGTTTCCTCTACTTGAACACAATCCAGTTAAGTATTTTGAAGATAGGTTAAAATGTAGCGTTTGTGAGAAAAAAATAACTCACGAAGAAACAAATCAAATGTGGATTACTTTGAGAGTTGGAACAGACACAATTCCAATGCTTGCAAATTTGTACTCGAAAGAATGCGAATCAAAATTGCCAGAACCTGCAAAAGGTTATGTTGATAAGCCACACAAAGGAGGTGCGGATTTGAAACAACCGACAAGAGCGGAATGGGAAAAAGCAAATACTGTTAAAATATCAACCGTAGAATTGAGCAAAATCAAGGAAGAAAATAAAACTGAAAAAACAAAACTTTTGAAATTGATTAGAAAGATTTGGGAGAAGTATAATGAAAAAGCCAGTGCCTAACAATGTGTATAATTCATTGCTGGTTATAGCCTACTTACGAAAGTCCTCGCGGACTTTCTATCTGTGATTTATTTGCTAACTTTAGTGCTTAAACACGCAACGAAATCATACACAAAAACGTTGTAGTCAATAAAAAATAAAAGAAACCAGAGTAATGAAAAAAAAGATTCTAATATTGGGAGGAACAAAATTCGTAGGAAGACTACTGGTTTCAAAATTAATGGAAGATAATTCCTATGAAATTTATTTATTTAATCGTGGTGAGACTAATCCAAATCTTTTTTCAAATGTAAATAGAATAAAAGGGGACAGAGAAACAGATGATATTAACCAAATCAAAAATAAAGAATGGGATTTCGTTGTTGACTTTTCATCATTTTATCCAAAATCTCTCTTAAAGACTATTTCAAATTTAGATAAAGGTATCACTAAGTATATTTTTATATCCTCAATTTCAGCTTATAATTTTACAGATTATGACTCTTCATTTGAAATAACAGAAAATTATAAATTAGCTGAATGTAGTATCGAAGAAGCTGTTGATACAACATTAAAAACATATGGAAAAAGAAAAGCAGAATGTGAGAATATCTTAAATAAACAAGAATGGTTAAATAAAATCATATTAAGACCATCAATTATTTATGGAGAATATGACTGGTCAGACCGATTTTATTATTGGTTGTATCGCGTCAAAAAAGGACATAAATTTATCTTGCCTGAAAGCGGACAACAAAAGTTATCATTAACATATGCCAAAGACTTTGTAAAAACAATATCAGAACTTATTAAAAGTGATATAAATAATGGAGTGTATAATTGTTCCACAAATGAACCTATATCTCTGAAAGAAATTGTTCAATGCATGGCAATCGAACTTAATTTGGACTTAGATGATTTGATAATTAACATTTCACAGGAGTGGTTATTAGAAAACTCAGTAAAGCCACAAGATGATATTCCTTTATGGTTTGGAGGACACCTAATGTTTGATAATCAAAAAATTAAAAAAAATTTAAATATTGAATTTACGGATTTTAGAGAAACGGTCAAAAAAACTATAGAATTTTATAATGAACTAAAATGGTATAAACCAAGTATCGGGTTAAGCAAAAACAAAGAGTTAGAAACTATTGAGAAGGTAGCTAAATAAAAAAAAATACTGACTACAACAATGTATATACGGCAAGTGAGGCTATGCGCCTCACCTGCGCATATAGGGGGACGTTGTGATGTGATGCCTTCGCTACGCTCCGGCACCACATCACAACGTCCTTCGTGCTTCGCACTGAATCGCGTGCCGGTATCCGCTACCGCAGCCACCGACCCACAACAGCGAGTATTCGGCCATCCAATAAAATCGTTTGCTACGCAAAAATTTGTTATTTTTGACGATTGAATACACGGAAGACGTTGTCATCAATTTGAAAAAGAACAAGTCAATATTGAATGTATAAAAATGTCAAAATGACTCGCCCTGAATTTCTTGCGAGGTACATAAGGCTATTTTACATGGATCTAATGAAAATGAATTTCGTAGAGAAATCGGAGGAATACACAATTGGTATGTTTAATCAATTAAAAGTGTTGGCCCAAGAACTAACTGACGAACAACTTAAAGAAATGCTAAATGATTCTTGGAGGCCATCAAAAGTTGGAGCATGGATGATTGGTATAGGTAATCGAGTAAACTTAAAAAAAGATCTAAAAATTTACTTATTGGAAACACCAAGTGATTATTCAGAACATGCATTAATGAACTATTATATTCTTGCTAAGGAAGAGTCTGAACAAAAGTTATTCGATTTTATAGAAAGGCAAGTCAAATACTATTTAGCTCAAAAAGAATATGTGGAATTTGACAATCTATCTATTCATTGGGCATGGGCGATTTTAAATTTAATTGACGAAAATCAAAATCGGTCAAATATAAATCAAATTGAATCAACTGATTGGTGGAAGGATTTCAAAAATTATATAAAAAATACTAGGTATTATGATCTGATTGGTTCAAATTATTTCATTGAAACAGTTAAAGAGGTATCGAAACGAATAGAAAAAGATGATAACAAAATATAAGGCGGCCATGCCTTTGCTACGCTCCAGCACCACATCCCAACGTCTTCCGTGTTTCGCACTGAGTCATATGCCGGTATCTAACGGGGAAGAGCATATCATCAAAATAAGTAAAGCTGAACCGCACTGCCAAGCACCAATGGTAGAATATGAATGCCTCTTGGATGACAGTACTACAAATTTAATTGATAGAAGGATACGGACTTGCCCAAATCCTGTTTCCGGTAAGATTTTTATTGAAATGGAAAATCTTTTAAAGGTAATATTCAAATACACAATTTAATTGGACAATTAGTTCAGAAAGAAGATTTTGTCAGTCAACTTGAGCAGATTGGATTTGACGTTTCAAATCTACAAGCAGTAATATATTTCATTTCATTGGTAAACGAAAACTATCATCTGGAAACGACTAAAATCATTAAGCTATGAGAGTTAATGGTATCTCAATCGTACTATTATTCTTGCTTGGAATAAGTTCTACTTGTAGCCGATACACTCAAATCAATCCCGAAGGGTTTCAACCGTTGAGAACAGAAATGAGTTTGAAAAAATTCTCAAGTAGTTGTAAATCTTTTATCAAAACGGAAGTACGTCATAAATGGCTTTTACATACTTCACATGATTGCTATTTCAACAACCAATCTTTTTGGGAAAATACTATAGCTCGAAAATCGTGTTTTGTAGGAAAAAGTAAAAAGCAAGTTCGGTCAATATTTGGAACTCCCTCAGACACCTTTAAGCTAAAGCAAAGTTGGGATATTTATCACATGGGAGAAAAATGTGAAAAATATTTTCCATATTTCAGTCTTCAGTTTCATTATAATGAAGAGGAAGTTTTAAAAAATATTGCTATCGGACAAATAACTTATGATTGACAAGTAGGCTATCCATCCCATCAACATAACCACGCGGCACTTCTCAACTCCTGATCTTTACGGTTTCTGAGACTCCCAAAATTATCGACGTATGCTCTTGCCTCATCCAGCGAGTTCATTTTGGTGGGGTCGGGCCGATGCCTCGATCACAAAAGCGGTGTCTAGTTTGCGCCCGTACAGCGCGATGGCCAATGCGTCGGTACTACTGACTCTTACACCTCCTTTATACATTTAGCGGCCGAAAATACTTTCGATTACGTCGGAAGTTACCGTGATCCGCCCGTGGTCGGCTACCAGTTCCTTGTGATCGGCCATATACTTGCGCAGTGATTCGATCAGGATGCCCGGCCTCCCGGGTGGGCGGCGGGTTTTCAGGAGGTGGCCCGACGAGTTTTTCCCACTCCATCAGTTCGGTGTAATACTCGATCGCCTGGGCGGCACAGTGCAGCGAGGCGAGAATTTTGAAGTAGAACAGGATAAAAATTTCCCATCCGCAGCTAATTCCCTGCGTGAGGGCTGTGCCGTTAAAGCGATTTTAAACGGCCCATGCTCCACCTACAAAGTTCCCCCGCCCCGCAGGAAATAAAAATCCGGCGACCGACATAAGGCGACACATCCACACCAAACCTCCCCGCCGTAGGTACAGTTATAACATCGTAAACGCAATCAGTGTAAGTACATCGAAAGCGCTCGAACTTTTTTAGAATCCCACTGAACATTAACCCCATGGAACTACGACTGAACATCTTCCGATTGCTCTATTTGATGATCATTTTTATGGCCGTCATTTCCCTGTTCATGTTGCCGATAATCGGTAATATGTTTTAGGATACGTAATCGTCTCCGACGGCGCTCCTCGTAGGTTTCCATATGTGATTGTCGCAAGCAAAAAGGTTGCTCGGAGCATATCGCGCTCACCGCAAAATAACTACCCCTCACCGGCATCCGCCGGTGGGGGTTTTCTCGTTGCGTTACGGGGGTGGAACCGCAGCACGGTCTCGCGTAGGTAGTCCGTATCCAGGTGGGTGTAGATTTCGGTGGTGATGATCGACTCGTGGCCCAGCATATCCTGCACGGCTTTGAGGTCGGCACCGCCCTCGATGAGGTGGGTGGCAAAGGAATGGCGGAAAGTATGGGGACTCACGTTCTTGGTGATCCCGGCGGCGGCGGCATATTTTTTTACCGCCGTAAAAACCGATACCCGGCTGAGCGACCCGCCCCGGCGATTAAGGAACAGGTGATTCCGGGCGGCCGGTTTCACGTTGTCCTGCGTGCGGCGGATGCCGTCGTAGTAGAATTGGATGTGCCTGGCCGCCGTGTCCCCGATGGGCACGATGCGTTCCTTGTCGCCCTTGCCGATCACGCGCACGAAACCGTCGGCCAGAAAGATATTGGTCAGCTGCAAGCCGGTCAGTTCGCTCACGCGCAGGCCGCAGGCGTAGAGGGTTTCCAGCATGGCCCGGTCGCGGGTACCGTGGTCGGTACTCAGGTCGATGGCCTCCAACAGGGCCTGGATCTCGTCGTAGTCCAGCACTTCCGGCAGGTGGCGGCCCAGGCGGGGCGGCCGCAGGAGGTCCGTGGGGTCGGTGGTGATAACGTTTTCGGTAAGCAGGTACTGGTAAAAGGTCCGCAGCGCGGAAACCAGGCGGGCTTGCGAGCGGGCACCCAGGCCGAGTTCGTTGAGGTAGGCGAGAAATTCGTCCAGCAAGGGCCGGTCGACTTGCGTCAGGCCGAGGGGTGATTCCCGGAGTTGCAGGAACTCGATGAGTTTGCCCACGTCCCGCAGGTAGCCGTCGATGGTGTGCTCGGAACGGGCGCGTTCGAGGAGGAGGTAGGCACGGAAAGATCGGAGGTGGGGTGACAAGGGGCGGCGGGGGAGGGGGTGTGCTTCGTGAACCGAATAATTTGCCTTCGGATAGTATAAGTAAAATAAGATTAATCAGGCGCAACAGGTACCGGTGTGCGTATATCGGCCGACCGGAGGTCGGTAGCCAAAATCGCGCGACCGGAGGTCACACTCCAAATCCACCCGCGTGAGGTGCCTGGAAGGGGGAGGCGTTAGCCGACAGCCCGTAGGGCCAAGGCGACAGCCGCGCCTGGAAGGGACCGACCGCGGCGCGATAGCGACGGGGGCACGCCCGAAACAGCAGAATAGAAAGGAGTAGATCGGTAGGTGATGCCCGGCAAAACGGTCCTACGTTCCAGATGGAAGAAATAGTCTAGCTCTTCGTGATCCGTTTGGTCTTGATCACCTGCGAACGGCTATCCAGTAGCTGGATGAGGTACATACCGGTGGGTAGATCGGCGATGTCATAATGCTCTTCCTTGCGGAAATCGAAGCTGCGGACACTGCGACCGGCGACATTGTAAACGCTGATCTTATCGACATTAAAGCCGCCGGGATTCACCTCAAAATAGGAGATAACCGGGTTGGGAAACACGCTGAGATCCGGGCCGTCGGCGCGGGCGAGTTGGCCGAAAAGGGCCGTGCTGAGTCCAAGAAATAAAAACAGGAGTAAGGCGTGCTTCATCGGGATTATTAACTTAGGAGTAAAAGTAAGGGAATTTTAGTTAGGTCCGGCCACATTCAGGGAGCTTACCATAAAATTAACAAGGATCGTGCCGAAAATGTGCGTCCCGGCGGCAATTTTGCGGCAAACTCATCGTTTGGCGGCACCGCTATGCTAACTTACGCCGATGAACACAACTACGGATGTTGGAAAACTGATATTGATCCCCACGCCCCTGGGCGATGACGGCCTGCCCGCCCTGCCCGAGGCCACGCTGGTGGAAGCCCGCCGCCTGCGGGTCTTTATCGTGGAGCGGCTGCGCACCGCCCGCCGCTTCTTGCGGGCCGCCGGCTCGACGGCGGACTTTGATAACGAATGCACGTTTTATGAATTGGACAAGCGCACGCAAGAGCGCGACCTGCCCGGATTTTTGGTGAAGGCACTAAAGGAGGGACAGGATATCGGCCTGCTTTCCGAGGCCGGCGCGCCCGCCGTGGCCGACCCCGGCGCCCGCGTAGTGCGCCTGGCGCACCGGCACGGCATGCAAGTGGTGCCGCTGGTGGGGCCGTCGTCTTTGCTGTTGGCCCTGATGAGTTCGGGCATGAACGGCCAGACGTTTGCCTTCAAGGGTTACCTCAGCCCGAAGCGGCAGGAACTGGGCCGCGACCTGCTGCAACTGGAGCGCGACAGCGCGGACCGCAGCGAAACGCAACTCTGGATCGAGGCACCCTACCGCAACCGGGCCAACTACGAAACGGCCCTGGAAGTACTGCAACCCGGCACGCTTTTCGGCATCGCCACCGACCTGACGCTGGGCACGGAATACACCCGCACGCTGCCGGTGGAGCAGTGGCGCAAGGAAGAAGTACCCGACCTGCACAAGCGGCCGACGATCTTTTTGCTGTTCGTGGAAAAGTAAATTCAGGCCGGAACCCCCAGCTTTTTCACCAGGTCATCGACGATAATATCCCCGTGGTCGCGGGTATTCTCGATGAACAGTTTGCTGGTTTGCTTGCCGGCGCAGACCACCCCGGCCAGATACACGCGGGGCAGATTTGTCTCCAGCGTCTCGGAGCGGTGCACCGGAATGCACTTGTCATCGCGGCTGATATCCAGGCCGATTTTTGCCAGCAGATCGTAATTCGGCTGGTAACCGGTCATGGCCAGCACCCAGTCGTTTTTGATGGTAAAATCGCCGTCCGGGCCGCGCAAATCAACTTCATTCGGGCGGATGGAGGTGACCTCCGTTTCAAAGTGCGCGGGGATGCTCCCCTCCGCGATCCGGTTCTCGATATTGGGCTTGATCCAGTACTTTACCTTGTCATAAATTTCCGTTCCCCGGATCGCCATCGTCACGCGGGCACCCTTTTGCCAACACTCCAACGCGGCATCGCAGGCCGAGTTAGCGGCCCCGATCACCAGCACGTCCTGATCCAGGTAAACGTGGGCGTCGTCGTAATAATGCTTCACTTTCGGCAGGTCTTCGCCCGGTACGTCCAGCAGGCGGGGGGTGTCATAAAATCCTGTGGCTACGGCAACTGCGTGGGTCGGGTAAGTAGTCTTGTCGGTATGCACCACGTAATCCTCTGCTGCTCGTTCCACGTGCGTGACCGGCTCGTACAGGTGCAAATTCAGCTCGTAACTCTGCACCAGGCGGCGGTAATATTCCATCGCCTCGCGCCGGGTCGGTTTCTCGCCGTGGCTGATAAAAGGCACGTCACCGATCTCCAGTTTTTGGGAGGTAGAAAAGAAGGTCATGTTTACCGGGAAATTGAACAACGAATTGACCAGTTTTCCCTTCTCCAGGATCACATAGTTCAGCCCCGCGCGCCGTGCGCTAATGGCAATATTGATGCCCGAGGGGCCGCCGCCGATGATAACGAGATCGTACATGCCCATGAAACAAGGGGTGGGGTAGGGAGGTTGTATCGACCTGCCGTCGGGAGCTGCGGTCAGGGTGTTTTTGGGCGTGTCCCGTTCCGCTAACGCGGAAACGGGCCGGTGCCTTCCAGGCGCGGCTATCGCCTTGGCCCTGCGGGCTGCCTCCCGGCGGTCGTCACCTTACAGGCACCTCACGCGATAGTAACCCAATTTATTGTTGGGTAATTAGTGGTAACGAGACGTTTTTTTTGGTAATTTT
Organism: Lewinellaceae bacterium; assembly: GCA_963757435.1. Classification (GTDB taxonomy): domain Bacteria; phylum Bacteroidota; class Bacteroidia; order Chitinophagales; family Saprospiraceae; genus Neolewinella. The sequence goes on from CAVWSC010000032.1 coordinate 89,845, forward strand.
GGGATTGCTAAGAGCGTGTCTAAAATTTTTAAGAAACTGAGGATCAATGATTCGCTTCGCGGCTACTTCGTGGTTAAGGTTCCGGCTAGATAAAAACTTGCGGCGCATAGCGGCGTTACGTAAGTCAGTTTTTATGACGCCAGGTTCTTAAATGCTTGGTTCTCACGAAGTAAAAGATTTAGATCACGCTCTAATTACCGGCCGAATTGATTATGGTTTTTTACGAATCGGGCGTCTACGAAAATTTTCTAGATGCGAGGTGTCGCGTCTCTACCTTATAATCTACTACAACTTTTGACCTCCACCTACGCCGACATCATCCTTCCCCTGGCCCTGGCCAATATCTATACCTACCGGGTGCCCGAAGAACTGGTGCCCGAGCTGGCGGTAGGCCAGCGCGTGGAGGTGCAATTCGGCTCTAAACGGCACTATACCGGGATCGTGAAGGGAATACACGGCAATTCGCCGGGGCATAAGGCCAAGCCCATCCTGACCATCATCGACCCGGAGCCGTTGGTCACGGCGACCCAACTGGCCCTCTGGGGGTGGATCGCGGAATACTACTGCTGTACCCTGGGTGAAGTGATGAATGCCGCCCTGCCCGCCAACCTGAAACTGGCCAGCGAAACAGTGGTCACGCTCGGCCCGCTCTTCCACGCCGAGGCCCAGGAATTGGACGATAAGGAATACCTCATCGCCGAGGCACTGACCATCCAGAGCGAACTGAAACTGGATGAGATCGCCGACATCCTGCAACAGCGTACCATCTACCCCATCATCCGGCGGATGCTGGATAAGAAGATCATCTACCTCCAGGAAGACTTAAAGGAACGCTACAGTCCCAAAGTGGCCAAGGCGGTGCGCTTCGCGCCCGCCTACGCGGAGCAGGGCGATGCCCTTCACCAGGCCTTCGATCTCACGGCCCGCTCCGAGCACCAGACGGCGATATTAATGGAGTACCTGGTGCAGTCTAAACTGCACGACGTTATCCGGCAGGCGGATCTGCTCAAACGGACCTCCGCGCCCGGCAGTGCCATTCAGGCCCTGGTCAAGAAGGAAATCTTCGAACTCTACGACCAGCAGATCAGTCGCGTAACCGGCCCGACGGGTCCGACGGACGTGGCGGGCGATCTCTCTCCCGGACAGACCGAAGCCCTCCGCAGATCGACGCACTACTGGCGGCCGGCAAGCCGACGCTACTACACGGCGTTACCGGATCGGGAAAAACCAGGATCTACATCGAATTGATGCGCCGCGTTAACGAAGCCGATGGGCAGACGCTCTACCTGCTGCCGGAGATCGCGCTGACCTCCCAGATCATCCGCCGCCTCCAACTGGTACTCGGCGACCGGGTGGTGGTCTACCACTCCCGCCTGAACAGCAACGAGCGGGTGGAACTCTGGAAGGAGGTGATGGCGGGCAAGAAGAGCGTGGTGGGACCGCGCTCGGCTATTTTCCTGCCCTTTACCGACCTGCAACTCATTATCGTGGATGAGGAACACGACCACAGTTTCAAGCAGCACGAACCCGCGCCCCGCTACAATGGGCGCGATGCGGCCGTGTGGCTGGCGCACTATACCGGCGCGAAAATCCTGCTCGGCACGGCTACGCCCTCGCTCGAAACCTACCACAATACCCAGACCGGGAAATACGGCTACGTCCAGCTCAATGAACGTTTCGGCGGGCTGCAACTACCCGTACTCCAAGTAGCCGATATGCGGGCCGAGGTGGCCGACCGGAAAGAACAGGCTTACTTTACCGTCCCCCTGATCGAGGAACTAAAGGCCACCCTGGAACGGGGAGAACAGGCCATCCTTTTCCAGAACCGCCGCGGCTACGCGCCTTCCTACCGCTGCCCCACCTGCGATTGGCACAGCGAGTGTATCCACTGCGACGTCAGCCTCACCTACCACAAGCACCACAACCGCCTGCGCTGCCACTACTGCGGCTATTCCACCAGCCTGCCCGAAGCCTGCCCCGCCTGCGGCGACCTCAAACTCACCCTCAAGGGCTACGGTACCGAAAAGATCGAAGACGAGCTGAAGATCTACCTGCCCGACGCCAATATCGGTCGGATGGACCTGGATACCACGCGCGGCAAAAATGCCCACGCCCGCCTCATCGAGCAATTCGAGGAGGGGCGGCTGGATATCCTGGTCGGCACCCAGATGGTAACCAAGGGACTGGACTTCGAGCGGGTGGGCCTGGTGGGCATCATCAGCGCGGATAGCTTATTACAGTTCCCGGAATTTCGGGCGGGGGAGCGGGCGTTTCAACTAATGATTCAGGTGAGCGGCCGGGCGGGGCGCAAGCACCGGCGCGGGCTGGTGGTGATCCAGGCTTACAACACCAGCCACCCCGTCCTGCAGGAAGTGCTGGTGGGCGATTACGCCGAGTTTGCCCGCCGCGAACTCCACGAGCGGCTCACCTTCGATTACCCGCCCTACGTCCGCCTGATCCGCATCCAACTCAAGCACAAGAAGCCCCTCACGGCCGACGATGCTTCTCGCCTCCTCGCCTCCCGCCTGAAGAGCGAATTGGGCGAGATCGTCAACGGTCCGGCCGAACCGGCCGTGGCCCGCGTTCGTAATTTTTACCTGCGCGACATTCTCCTCAAATTCGACCGCAAGCCCGCCACCATGCGCCGGGTCAAGGAAGTGCTGCGGGAGGAATCAGCTAAGCTCCAGGCGGAGACGGGGTTCAGTAGTTTGCGGGTGGCGATTGATGTGGATCCTTATTAAAGGGCTTTGCCCCTTACTACTTTGGTAGGCGGCGTTGCCGCTGGTAAGTTGGTACTTTTGACTAGCCAACGCGTACACGCTAAACGGGCAAAACATCCCAAATCACACTTCCTACCTCTTGCATCACTTATCCCCGCCTCTTCCCTTCGGGGAAGTCGGGCCGCAGGCTTGGATGGGGAACCACGCCGGACGAGCAAAACATCTTACATCAAACATCTTAGATCAACCTCTCCCCCCCGAACTACCGAACTAAGCCTACCTTCGTGCGTATAAGCCAGTATAGCGGACCGAGACCCTCCCCCGCCCGATACTATTATCACCTCGCCCCACTACCCCTTTACCACCAAAAGTACGCGGCAGACCCGCCATGCGAGCCACTCTCAACAGCATATTCGACGTCCGGTCCGGGGAATGGGGCCGTGTGCTGCTGATGCAGTTACAGGTGTTCCTGCTCATTGCGGTGCTGCTGGTGACCAAACCGGCCGCTAACGGCCTGTTTCTGGCGGAGTACGGGCCGCGTTTTTACCCTATATGTTTATCGCGGCGGCCCTGTGGGCGGCGGTGATCTCCACGGTTTACAGCAAGTTGCTCAACCGGTTTTCCCTGCTGCGGCTCAATATCTGGAGCCTGGCGGTCAGTCTGGTACTGCTATTGCTGTTCATCAGCTTACTGTCGGTCTCGCGGGCGCACGTGGCGTTCTGGTTTTACCTGTGGGTGGCCCTGTTCGGCCTGCTGTCCGCCTCGCAGTTCTGGATGATGGCCAATTTAGTTTTCGATATCCGGCAAGCCAAGCGGCTGTTCGGGTTCATCGGGGCGGGGGCCATTGCGGGCGGGATTACCGGTGGCTACCTGGTGAGTCTGCTGACGCCGCTCATCGGGACCCAGGGGATTTTGCTGGTGGGCGCGGGCTTGCTGTTGCCCTGTCCGTTCATCAGCTACTTCATCTACGGCCGCTACGTCAGTCGCGAGCAGCGGGATTCGGTGCGCGGCATGGGGGGGAATAAGCGGGTAACCGATAGTACGCCCTTTAGTCTGCTGCGCGGCTCGCGGCACCTGATGTACCTGGCGGCCATCGTGGGCATCGGGGTGTTGGTGGCAAAAATGGTCGATTACCAGTTCAGTGCGCTCGCTTCCGACCTGTATAAGGAGGAAGACCGGCTGACGGCTTTCTTCGGGTTTTGGTTCTCTACCTTCAATGTCATTGCGCTATTTATTCAATTGCTTGTTACGCGGCGGGTGGTGCACCGGGTGGGCGTAACGGGGGCCATGCTGTTCCTGCCGGGCGGTATTGCCCTGGGTTCGATGATGATGATCTTTGTCCCCGGTTTGGGGGCGGCGATCGTAGCGCGCCTGGCCGACGGTGCGCTCAAGCAATCCATCAACCGTGCCGCCTCGGAAATGCTCTTCCTGCCGCTGCCCGAGGATCTGAAGAATCGGACCAAGACCTTTATCGACGTTTTCGTGGACAGTGCCGCCGGCGGACTGAGCGGCTTGCTGCTGGTTGTGCTCATCGACGGTCTGGGCCTCAGCCCCATCGAATTGACGCCCGCCATCCTGATCGGGGTCGCACTATGGGTTTTCTTTATCTTTTTGGTGCGGGGCGAGTACATGGATTCCTTCCGCTCACAGTTGGTGGGGTTGAGTAAGAAGACCGATAAAAAGCGGTTCCGCTCCAACCATAAGGCCGTGCTCGACGGCCTGCTGCGGGTGCTGGACATGGGCGAGATTGCGGGGGAGAACCGCCTGCTCTACGTCCTCGACCAGGCGGGCAACCTGCGCGACGACCGCTTTACTGCGCCGATCCGTAAACTGCTCTACCACGAATCTCCCATTAGTACGGGCCCGCGCCCTGCGCACCCTCTACCTCTACCCCAAAGCCGACCCGGTGGTGGAAGAAGAAGCCAACCGGATGCTCACTGACGAAAGCCCCCGCGTACGTATTGCCGCCTTCGATTACCTACTGACCCGCGCCCCGGACCGGATGTCGCACACCATCGAGGGCTACCTGGATAGCGATGACCCGGCCATCGCGGGACCGGCCCTGGTGAGCATCATTAGCGAAACCGTGGGTAACCCCGCGATGCGCGAACGATTGCGGGTGGAGGAACGACTGGACGGGCACCTGGCCGCCCTGCAGGAAATGCCGCCGGCCGAGGCCACCCGCTGGGCACCGCACCTGCTGCAGGCCGCCGGGCGGGCCGGAACGGAAGAATCACTCAGTTTTATCGGCGAGATGCTGGAATCGACCGAGGAGGAATCAGTCAAGCAGGCCATTCTCGCGGCGGGGGAGAGCCGGCGGCGGGAGTGGGTGCGCCCGCTAATCCATTTACTCTCGAACGGGGTGTACCGCCCCTATGCCTCGGCCGCGCTGGTGCAGTACGGGGCCAAGCTATTCAGCCTGCTGCCGGAGATGATGAAGCAAGGCCAGTTGCCCGTGGAAGACGCCCGTCGCCTGCCCGACGTGCTGGAGCAAATCAACCGCCAGGAAGCCGTCGATTTCCTTTTCGGCTTCATTTCCGAACACCACTACAACGACCTCGCCCTGCGGATGGAAGCTTTGCGCTCGCTCAATGCCATGCGGCGGGATTTCCCCCAGCTGGTTTTTCCCGGCGACCGGGTGTTCCGTCTCATTACCGAGGAAGCGCGGCTTTACGATGATTCACTGCAAACCCTACTGATCCAGGAGCAGCGGGAGTTGCCCCAGAACCCGGCCATCCGTAAGGCGAGGACCAATCTGGCCGATCTGCTGCGTCACCGCCTGGACGGTAATCTGGATCGCCTGTTTCGTTCGCTGGGGTTGCGGTACCAGCCCGAGGACATCGTTCCCATTTTCGAGAGCATCAAGGAAGGCGATCACCGCCTGCGGCTCAATGCCCTGGAATTTCTGGATAACCTGCTGGAGAACCAACTCAAGCGGCTGCTGGTACCGCTGGTGGAATCGACCATCCTGCCCGAAGAGGGTGCCCGCCCCCTGCGCCGCCTCTCCGACGAGGAACTGGACCTGCGCGAGCGCGAGTGCTTCCTGCACCTGCTTTCCGGGCGCGATTACCGCCTCCAACTCGCCGTATTGGAACTAATGGAGCAGGATCCCCGGCCGAATAATTTCGAGCTGTTGCTACAATTCAGCCAGTCGCCGGTGGAGGCGATCCGCGAGCAGGCCCTGCGGGCGCTGGTGGCGACCAAGCGCGTGAACAAGCCAAGGCGGCGGAAGAGGTTGCGGCTGTTACCGGGTAGGGGAGGGGAGTGAGGCCCCGCGTGAGGTGCCTGGAGGGGCGTTAGCGCACGCAGTGCCGAGCGATCAGCGAAGCCCGGAAGGGACCGGCCCCGCTCCCGGCAGGGGCGGGGACACGCTCTTAACTCCTTTACCCTTCCCAGACCCAGAGCGCATCGACAAAATAGCTGCGGGAATCCTGAAAATCGGCGAGGGGGCGGAATCCGCCGCCGGTGGCGAGGCCGGCGATTTCGTGGGGGGCGTACTTTTGCGAGACCTCGACGTGGATGGCCTCCCAGGCCGTGAATTCCCAGCTTTGCTCGAGCAGGGTGCTGCGGACGGTTTGGGCCGTGCGGCTGACGAGGTAGCTGCGGGCCTGGCCGGTGACGGGACCGTAGGTTTCCCAGTGTTGCCAGTGATCGAGGTCGAAATCGGTGCCGAGTTCACGGTTGGCGCGGCGGAGGAGGTTGAGGTTGAAGGCCGCCGTGATGCCGGCCGGGTCGTTGTAGGCGGCGAGGATGGTGGCGGGGTCTTTCTTGAGGTCGAAACCGATCAGCATTTTGTCGCCGGGGCGGAGGTGGGTGCCCAACCTCGCCAGAAATTTCTCCGCTTGATCTGGCGAGAAGTTTCCGATGTTGGCACCGGGGAAGAGGACCAGTTTGGGCCGCTTGTCATCCGTCGCCTGGGTGAGGGCGTCGAAGTAATCGCCTTCGATGGGGGCCAGGTCCAGGTCGGGCCAGCGGGCCAGGACGCGTTCGCTCAGTCCCCGCAACGCGTTGCCGGAAATGTCGATTGGCCGGTAGCGAAATTCCCGGCCCGCCGCCCGAAAGTGCTCGATCAGGAATTGCGTTTTGGTGCCGTCGCCCGCCCCCAGTTCGATGAGGTCGAAGGGCCGGTCCCAGGCCAGTGCAGTAAGAATGGCTGGGGCGTGTCGGCTGAAGATTTCGCGCTCGCAATCGGTGAGGTAGTACTCCGGCATGGCCATGATCTGCTGGAAGAGGGCGTCGCCGGCCTCATCGTAGAAGAACTTGCTGGGCAGGCGGCGGGGATGCCCGTCCAGCCCCGCCTGAAAAGCGCGGGCAAATGGAGAATCGGACCGGCGGGCGGGCGTGGTAGTCATGGCTCGGAAGGGTTGCGGTCCGGCCTGCGATGACCGGCTAAATGGATAATGGTAAGTGACGGGCCGGCGTTTTTGTTCGCGCGCAAGTGGTGTTAGGCGAAGTGCCCCGCCGCCCGAAACCTTCCGCCCCGCCACACCTTATACCCGCATGGATATTCGACTACTCGACCGCGAGGAACTGGACCGGCTGCTCTATGATTCGTGCGTGCACTATGCGAGCAACGGCACCTTTTTCGGCTACGCCTGGATGCTGGACCAGCTATCGCGCGACTGGCAGGCACTGGTGGAGGTGGAAGACGAGAAATACGTGAGCGTACTGCCGCTACCGCGCGGCCGGGCTTTCTGGCGGCAACCCGCGCTACGGCAGCCAGAACTGATCCGCGAGATCGGGATTTATAGCGTGAAACCACTGAGTCCGGGGCGGGTGCGGGGGTTCTGGAAACGGTTGCCCGAAGAGTATACCTACGTGGACCTGCGCGTGGAACCCCGCAGTAAGCCGCTGGCCAGTTTTAGCCTGGAGGCCGCCGAACTGGATAATTATTACCTGCTGCTCAACCGCCCCTACGAGGAACTGGTCGCCGCCGCCGGACCGGACTACCAGGCCCGCCGCGATGCCGTGCACGAGCAGGGTGATCTGTTTCCCATCTCCGGCCCGAAACCGGAAGTGCTGGCCGATCTGTACCAGGAAATCCACGGGGCGGACGATACGGGCAGCGAAAATTTCCACGGCCTCCAGCGCGTCATGTACCAGGTGCTGCACCGGGGCATCGGCTTTGCCGCCGGGGTAAGCGACCGCGCCGGCAAACTGCTGGCGGCGGCCTTTTTCGTCTACTCCCACGGCCAGGTGGTGGCCCTGCTGGACTTGGAAAGCCCCGCCGGCCGCGCCCAGGATGCCCGCCTGCTGCTGTACGATAATTTCCTGCACACCCACGCCGATCGCCCGCTGGCCCTGGACCTGAATAGCCCCGACAAAGCATGGGCCGAACTGCTGGGAGCGGAGCACCAGGGCTACTACCGCCTGCTGCGCGATGAGCGGATCGGCTTCTATAAAACGCTCGGAAAGTTGTAAAAATCAAACCGGCCCCTTTCCGCCGAATGGCGGGAAGGGGCCGGTTGCATAACTGACGGCCGGAGCCGCCGATCAAAATCGATTAGAGGTTCGCTACGCGAACGCACAGATCGGCCAGCCGGGCGGAGTAACCGGCCTCGTTGTCGTACCAGCTCAGTACTTTCACCATATTGCCGAATGTCTTGGTCATGCCGCTATCGTAGATCGAGCTGTGCTGATTGCCCACGATATCGGTGCTCACCAGTTCGTCGGTGCTGTACTGCAGGATGCCCTTCATGGGACCCTCGGCGGCCTTCTTAAAGGCGGCGTTCACTTCTTCTTCGGTCACCTCGCGCTTCACGATGGCAACCAGGTCGGTCAGCGAGCCGGTGGGTACGGGTACGCGGATGGCACCGCCGTCCAGCTTACCATCCAGGTGGGGCAGCACCAGGCCGACGGCCTTGGCCGCACCGGTGGTGGTGGGCACGATGTTGATGGCTGCGGCACGGGCGCGGCGCAGGTCTTTGTGGGGCGCGTCCTGGATGTTTTGGTCACCCGTGTAGGCGTGTACGGTGGTCATGAAACCTTTTTCCAGACCGAAGGCGTCGTCCAGTACTTTCACCAGCGGGGCCAGGCAGTTGGTGGTGCAACTGGCGTTGCTTACCACTTTGGTATCGGCGGTCAGGATGTCGTCGTTTACGCCTAATACCACGGTATCCACGTCGCCCTTGGCGGGGGCCGAGATGATGACTTTCTTGGCACCGGCGGTCAGGTGCATTTCGGCCTTCGACTTTTCCACGAAGAATCCGGTGCACTCCAATACTACGTCGATATTATGGTCGCCCCAGGGCAGTTTGCTGGGATCGCGCTCGGCCAGGCAGACAATCTTGTGGCCGTCCACGACCAGATTGTCGCCCTCCAGCGAAACCTCGCCGGGGTACTTGCCGTGTACGGAATCGAACTTCAGCAGGTGGGCGAGGGTGTCGTTGTCGGTCAGGTCATTGATGGCCACGACCTCCACGTTCTTATCGTTCATCAGGTTGCGGAAGGTCAGTCGTCCGATCCGGCCGAAGCCGTTAATTGCAATGCGCTTTGCCATAGTAGAAGGGGGCTTTTACGGGTGGAATAGTGGATGCCGGTGGGTCGTGGGGTGGGCCGCCGGCGGGCTTTGAGGCGGCAAATGTACGGCACTTCGTGTAAACCGTACAATAATTCCCACCGCTGAAACTCTCCCGGCCCCGTCATTGTTGACTTCCCTACCGGTAGAAGCGAATGGGGGGCAAAAGATTTTCTTTTTTCTTGTCCATCGCTTGCACGTTAAGGGACGGTGATCGTATATTTGCATCGCCTTAGCAAAAAGGATGTCAAAATCCTCACGCATGGCCCGTTCGTCTAGGGGTTAGGACGCCAGGTTTTCATCCTGGTAACACGGGTTCGATTCCCGTACGGGCTACCTCAGGTAGAGCCGCTGATTCGTAAGAGTCAGCGGTTTTTTTCATTTGCCCCCAGCCTTCGCCGCCTGCTCATCACCTCAACCCCAGCAGCGGCCCTGGGTCCGGGCAGCGGTAGCCCCACTCGTCCAACTCATCGGCATGGGCCACGCCCGGGTAATCCGTCGTATAGCCCAGCAGTTCGCGCATCAGCTGAAAATGCAGGTGGGGCGGCCACCCGCCGTTCTCCTCTGGTTCTCCCAACTGCCCGATCGATTGACCCTTCTCCACCCGCTCGCCGCTTAGGAGCCGGCTAGAGTCGCCGGCGGCCAAGTGACCATACAGTGTATAGAATAAGCCGTCGGACCACAGATGCTCCAGTATGATAACGTGACCGTAGCCACCCTGAGTCGGGTCCATGCCCCGCGCAGCTACCTTTCCCGCGTAGGCCGCCAGGACGGAGGTACCGGCCCGCCCCCAGATATCCATGCCCAGGTGAATGCTGCGTCGGCGCGGACCGTCTTCACCGGCATCGGCAAAATCAGGGCTGGTGTAGAACGGGCGGTTCTCCCGGTAGCCGCCGTAACCGAAATCGGCCCCTTTTTCCTCCAGCAGTTGAGTAATCCGCCGCGTGAAAGCGGGCAGGTCCGCAGTGGGCGAATGGCCGTCCAGTTCGGCACTACCCGTACTCAAATCCAGCGGTATGGCACATTTGCCCCGCAGGTCGATGACGGAAGCGGGGTGGGCGGCCAGCCAGTCTTCCAGGCGGGTACTATATATGGTAGCGGATGGGTCTTGGGGGGTAAGGGGAGGCATGGGCGGGAAGGATAACCAGTCAAGTAGGGAGTTAAAGCAAAAGTACGGTACAGGCAGTAGAGGTGTCCGGGTGTTTCACTTCCGGCTTATCCTCCCGAAGAAAGGGGAGGTGTTTCCGTTATTCAATATTCGATTGTTGTTTGTGGCGTGCCCCCCGGCAAAGCCGGGGGTCGCGTCATTACGGGGCTCGCAATTCTGCTCGGCCGCTACGCGTCTGGCCCCTGCCGGGCCACCCCTCCATGCCGCTCACGCAGGCCGATTCAGAAAACCGGGCCGAACCTGTCACCGAACCGGCGGTTCTATAGCCAAACATCCACGCCATGCTTAAGACTTACCTGCCCCTCCTATTCGCTTTCGTCGCGCTCGCGATGTTAGCATCTTGTACCCCCAAAGCCGCCCCGCTCATGGGTGACGACGGTACCGATTGGGCCGCCCGCGCCGAGGAATACCGCCAAAACCCCGCCGCCCTCCGTGATTTCGTGGAACGCTGCGATGAAACCCAGGAGCAGTACGCCTCCCTGCGCCGCGATTACGATACGAATAGCCGCCAATCCGCCGACCTGAACCAGCGCCTCACTACCGCACAGGCCGAATTACAGCAGACCCGAGATCAACTGGCGCAGGCCCAAATCCGTCAGCCCACTGAAATGATCACCGACGGCGGCCAAACGACGGGCGTTGTTTTCTCCGTCCAGATCGGTGCCTACGAGCAGCAGACCGTCGACCCCAATCTCGCTACCGGCGATGCGCTGGACCTGAACAATCAAAATGGACTGCAAAAGGTAGTCGTCAGCAAGTTCCGCACCTACGCCAACGCCGTCCAGCTCCGCGACCGCCTGCGCCGCATGGGCGTGAAGGACGCCTTTATCGTTGCCTCTAATAATGGCAATCGCATCGAAGTACCGGAGGCACTGCGCCTTACCGGCCAGAAGCAGTAAGGCCGAGGTCTACGTCCGATCTGTAATCAGTTGAAACGGCTAATGCTGCGGGTAGCCCTGAGCCGCCCTGCTCGGACGTGTCCCGATTGGTCGGGATCTACCCGGACACATTTACCCCAACTCCCTGACCTGAGTGATTCGACCGACAGGTGCTCGACCTTAATTTATCATTATGATCCACCTCCGCCCCGGAACCTCCGCCGATCTACCCACCGTTCATGCGCTGGTGGGGGAGCTGGCCGATTACGAGAAAGCTCCCCACGAGTTCACGGCCACGCTGGCGGATTACCGGCGGGATTTCGGGGACGGGGTGTTCGAGATCATCATCGCGGAGGAAGAGTTACCGGCGGGCGGGCGCGTTACGGTGGGCATGGCCCTCTATTACCTGACCTACAGCACCTGGAAGGGGCGGATGCTCTATTTGGAAGATTTTATCGTGCGGCAGGCCCACCGGCGGCGGGGAATCGGCGACTTGCTATTCGATGCCTTCCTGGAGCGAGCGGCCGCGCTGGGTTGCCGCTTGGTGAAGTGGCAGGTGCTGGACTGGAACGAGCCGGCCGTGAGGTTTTACGAAAAAAAGGGGGCCACCATCGAGCGGGAATGGTGGAACGGTAAACTAACGATCGAGCGGGGAGACTAATCCTGGCTCAGGAGCATGAATAATACGATAGCCAGTACGAATGCGACGGCAATGACGATAAAGAGGGTGCTGGAATTACGGTAGCGCATCTCCAGTTGATCGAGTACTTCGTACCATTCGAGCTGGGCGGCGAGGGGTTCGATAACGAGGAACAGGTACTTGCTGCCGTTCATTTTGATGCCGCCGTGATGGCGCAGGATAATAACGTCGCCGTTGAGGAAGGCCCTGGTGTAGAGCAGCCCGCCCCGCATGCCGGCCCCGATGATGATCTTCTCGTTGAGCATTTCCCAACTGCCGCTGTCCATCTTGCCGTTGGTGGCGATGCGGAGGCGGCCGCCGTCTTCGAAAACGTAGAGGACTACATCCTGCCACTGTTCGTCGTCGCGGACTTCCCGGAAGTGGCGATTGACGTAATAGTCCTCCTCATCGAGGTCTTCGCTGTGCTTGCCGATCTCGGGCAGCAACCGGTCGATCCGCTCATCGAGGGTTTCCTCCCCATCGGTTTGGATGTTGAACGGCTTGGCGATACGGTCTAGCAGGCGTCCTTCCACGGGGAGTTACTGATGATGGTGATGGCAAAGATAGGGCGGCCGGTGGATATAAGGTTCGCAAAACACTGGACGAGGGATGGGAGGGGGCCGACCGGCAGGGAGGAGACGCGTTAGCGGCCGCAGCGAAGCGAAGCCACGGACAGCCCGGCCGGACGCCCGATCAGGGCGGCCGGCGGCCCCAAAAACATGAAAAAACCTACTGATAACCCCGCGCCTGCAACTGAAATAGTTCGGCGTACTTGCCGCTAAGGCCCATCAGTTCCTCGTGCGTCCCGATTTCCAGCAGGCGGCCGTTTTCGAGGAAGAGGATGCGGTCGGCCATGCGGACGGTGGAGAAGCGGTGCGAGATGATGACGGCGCACTTGCCGGCAATGAGTTCGGCGAAGCGCAGGAAGACCTCGTACTCGGCGCGGGCATCGAGGGCGGAGGTGGGTTCATCCAGGATAAGCAACTGGGCGTCACGCATATAGGCGCGGCCGAGGGCGATCTTTTGCCACTGCCCGCCACTGAGATCGACGCCGCCCGAGAACCGTTTGCCGAGCAGTTGTTCGTAGCCGTCGGGCAGTTCCTCGATCACCTCGGAGGCCAGGCTTTTCTGGGCACTGTCCTTGACGCGCTCCAGGTTGTCGCGGGCCTCGATACGGCCGACGGCGATGTTTTCGCGGGCGTTGAATTGGTAGCGGAAAAAATCCTGGAAGATGACGCCGATGTTGTCGCGTAGTTCGTCCAGTTGATAGTCGCCCAGGTCCACGCCGTCGAGGAGGATTCGGCCCTCGGTGGGTTCGTAGAGGCGGGCCAGGAGCTTGACCAGCGTAGTCTTGCCGGCCCCGTTTTCGCCCACCAGGGCCAGTTTTTCGTCCTTTTGCAGCGTGAAACTCAGGTTGCGGATGGCATAATCCTCGCGGCCGGGGTAGCGAAAACTGACGTTCTCGAACACGAAACCCTGCTGAATTTTGGTCGGAAACGGCAGGGCCCCCGGCCGGGAGTTGATGAGCGGCTCGATGGCGAAAAAGTCGAACAGGTCCTGTAAGTAAAGCGCGCCCTCGGCAATGCGGCTGAAGCGGCTCATGATGGACTGGAGATCGGACTGCATCCGCCGGAACGACCCGGCCAGAAAGGTGAGCGTACCGATGGTGATGACGGCGGCCACCGTTTGCCAGATGATGAAGACGTAAGCTCCGTAATAGGCCAGTGCCGAGAGCGCGCTGAAACCCGCCCCCCAGGTGGCGCGGCGGATGTTAAGATCGCGGTTGACGATGTAGTAGCGGTGCGAAAGCTGCTCGAATCGGTCGGATAGAAAATCGGACAGGCTGAACATTTTGATCTCCTTGGCCGTGGTGTCGCCCGCGCCGATGAAGCGCAGGTAATCGAGTTCGCGCCGCTCGGGCGTCCAGGAGCGGGACAGCGAGTAGGTCTGCTGGTTGAAGTAGTTTTCCTGGATGAAACTGGGGATGACCGCCACCACTAAGAGCAGGATCAACCACGGATTAAAGGCCACCACCGCGCCCGATAGGACGGCAATGGTGAGGATGTCCTGCACCTGCTCCATGACCTGACTGAGCAGCACGGTACGGCCGCGCGTCTGCTGGCGGGCGCGTTCGAGCTTGTCGTAGGTATTGGCGTCCTCGAACTGGTAAAGGTCCAGGCGGGAGGCGTGGCGCATCAGGTCTACGCTGGTGCGGTTGGCCACCAAGTCGCCCAGCAGCGTATCCAGGAGGTTAATGCCGCGATTGAGCAGGTCGCTGGAGAGGGCCAAGCCGAGTTCGATGGCCACCAGGGTCCAGAGGTAGGTGGTGGCTTCGGGGTGCCGCGCCGCCGTCGGCGATGAGGATAATGGTGTCGATGATCTCCTTGCCGACGTACAGGATGGCGGCGGGGATAAACGCTTTTAAGAGCCGCAGGAATATGTTGCCGGCCGTCAGCCTCCGGCTGGTGCGCCAGATGAGCGCCAGAAAAGGCGGCAGGTTGCGGAGGGCACCGAACTGTTCGCGCCAGTTCTTTTTCTCTTTCACATCGGGCAGCGGGCGTGGGGGCATAGTAGGGCGGGGGATGGTCCGGGATAGGAACCGGTGAAGGGGGGAAAAGGTCTACTGATAGCTGATATGGATCCCGACGACCACGTCGGGGAGCGATTCTAAACCTCCCCTCTTCAAGGGGGCGGGGGGGAACACCCTAATTTATCTTTCCTTAAATTCACCCTCCCTAAACACCCACCCCATGCCCACCCCCGTATTTAGCCGCCAGGACGTAATCGACGCCGAGCAGGAACTGCTACTCAGGCGGCGGGAAGAAAACTTCGGCGATGACTTTGCCCACGACCTGGACGACAACCGATTCGGCATTGCGCTGAGTGGCGGGGGAATTCGGTCGGCCACCATCAACCTGGGTTTTTTGCGGGTGCTGAACCATTACAATATCCTCAAGCAGGCCGATTACCTCAGCACCGTCTCGGGCGGGGGCTACACGGGGGCCTACATCCAGAGCACGGTGGCCGCTACGGGAGATTACGATGAACTGTTTACCAA
Organism: Lewinellaceae bacterium; assembly: GCA_963757435.1. Taxonomy (GTDB): domain Bacteria; phylum Bacteroidota; class Bacteroidia; order Chitinophagales; family Saprospiraceae; genus Neolewinella. The sequence goes on from CAVWSC010000032.1 coordinate 104,865, forward strand.
GGACCATGTGACGCATATGCGCGAGCGGGGCCGCTACCTGTTTCCGGGTATCGGGTGGACCAAGTTGTGGAACATCTTTACGCTGGTGGTTTCCTACCTGGTTAGCCTGATCATGAACATGGTTCCGTTGCTGCTGGTAGGAGCACTGGCCGTCGGTGGATACATGCTGGTGGACTGGTTCATCGACTTTGATTTCGGCCGCATCAGCACCGGTATTCAATTGGTGGTTCGCTACGCCGCATCCGGGCTGGCGGGGATGATCGGGCTGCACTACTTGGTCAACGTCTTTTTCCCGTATCGGCTCTTCGTCAGTGCTTACTTTAACCGGGCCGAAGCCATTTGGGCAATGGGAGCGGTGCTGGGTATATTGGGAGCCGTGGTTTGGGGATTCGAGGGACTGGAACCGGTGAGCATCGCCGATAACCTGATCTATGCGCTGGTGGGAGTAGGCATCGTGCTACTCGGTTTTTTCACCAACCCCAACGGTACCAGCCTGCACCGCTTCTATCGCAAGCAACTGGTAGATGCGTTTTTGCCGGGCGACGGAATCGACAAGAATCCCATGCTCTACTCGCTGGCCCGCCCGGGTGGGAAAAAAGGAGAAGTAGCTCCCTACCCGCTCATCAATACCACGCTGAACCTGCAATCGTCGAACGACCCCAACTTTATGGGCCGCAAATCGAGCGACTATTTCCTGCTATCGCCCCTGTTCTGCGGTAGTAAACTGACCAAGTATGTCAGCACCGAAGAAACCAGTAGCTATGCCCGCATCACCCTGCCTGCGGCCATGACCGTTTCGGCTGCCGCCGTCAACCCCGGCATGGGCAACATGGGCAGCCGCTTTCTTAGCCTGGCCGCGACCCTGCTCAATTTGCGGCTCGGCTACTGGGTCTGGAACCCCAAGCAACTGGCCAAGGGCGGTTACCCACTCATCTGGTGGCCTTCTTATTTTTTCCGCGAGTTGTTTTCCCGCATCGGCACCGAAAACAACATGGTCAATATTTCCGACGGGGCGCACATCGAAAACCTGGGGGTGATCGAACTTCTCCGCCGCCGCTGCCGCCTGGTGGTGGCCGTGGATGCCGGTGCCGACCCGGAATTCCGCTTCGAGGACCTGGAAAACCTCACCGTTCGCGCCCGCAACGAACTGGGCATCGATATCCGTTTCCGTAAAAACCAGATCCCGGAAGAAGTGCTCCGCCCCAACCCCAGCCACGGCTACAGTATCCGCCGCTTCGTGGTGGCCGATATGTACCAACTCTGGGACCGCGTGACCGACAAAGACGGTAAGGAAACCACTGAATACTACGAAGACCGGCGCCTGGGCAGCTTTGTCTACATCAAGTCTTCCATGACCGCGCCGGTGCGCCGCCCGGAGTTTGGACCGGAAGACGAAATGAAGCAGCAGGCTTACAACTACCGCCGCTTTCACCCCGAGTTTCCGCACGAGAGTACGGCCGACCAGTTTTTCGATCCGCCCCAGTGGGAGGCTTATTTTCGCCTCGGCCAGGAGCTGGCTTCCGACATGCTCGGCTGTGTTCCCCCCGGCGATGCGGACGGCCGCAGCAGCCATACCGTCTGGCTGGACGAGTTGATCGACCGCTACGAGCGGGGCGTGGCCATCACCTTCCCGCCCTCCGCTAACCCGGTTGATGCCAAAGATCCCGCCATGACCACCGATGAATCGGTTGATGTAGTAGAGGTGTACGATAGCTTGCGGCGGAGTGGGAAGGAGATGGAAGGGTAAGTAGCTGCGGTATTAAAAATTACCCGCCCAGCAGTCCGCCCAGCAGTTTCAGCACATTACCCACCGTCTCCCGGCTCTCCACCGGGATTTTCAGGTAGGTCTGTCCCTTATCGTCGCGCTCCGTGATTTCGCCCAGCAGTTGTTGGGTGGCGCGTTCATCGGCGAGGGTGGTGGCCAGGCGACTCAGGAAACCGACGCCCTCGGCCACCAGCGTAGCCGGGGGCGGGGCGGTGCCGCCGGGGCGGGGTGCGGAAGTGGTACCGGGCGAGTTATCGCCCGTGCCGGCAGTACCCGCGGCCGGGGCGGGGGAGGAAGTGGGGCCGGAGGTTGACTGACCTTCTTGCGGTTTTTTGTTGCCGGATGGATCGGCGGAAGCCGTTACGGCCGGTTCGCCCTGCTCGGCGGGGGCGGGGCCGTCCGGGGTATCGTCTTGCCGGAAGTCATCGCCGGACATCGGCTCCGCTTGCTCGGTAGCGGTGGAGGCGGGGGCGGCACTGGTTTCCAGGTCCTCGTCGTCGGTGACGGGTTCGCCGCCGCTGCCCACGATGGCGGACCCCTGCACGCGTTCCAGCCGCTCCATGAAATCGCCGAACTTGCGGTCGTTCATAAACACGCTGTCCTCGCTGGTGTCCAGCACGGCCTCGGCCAGACTGCTCTTGAAGCGCAGCGTATCCACCATGCGGTGCTCGATCGTCCCCTCGCTGATCAGGTTGATCACCTGCACGCCCCGGGTTTGGCCCAGGCGGTGTACGCGGGCAATCCGTTGTTCCAGCACGGCGGGGTTCCAGGGCAGGTCCAGGTTTACCACCAGGGCACCGCGTTGCAGGTTGAGACCCACGCCCCCGGCATCGGTGCTCAGAAAAACCCGGCACTCTTCGTCCTCCCGGAAACGCTCCAGCAACGCACCGCGCTCCGTGCTCGGCACGCTGCCGTTCAGGTTGGCAAATCCGATCCCGCGTTGCTCCAGTTCCCGGGCCACAATGCGCGTCATCCGCTCCCACTGACTAAAGATCACGGCTTTTTCGCCCGCCTCGGCCAGGTGTTCTTCGAGGATGAAAAACAACTCGCCGATCTTGGTATCGTGGCGCGACACCTGGTCGATCAGAAAAGTGCTGTCGCAGCTCATCCGCATCATCACCAGCAGGCTCATCAGGTTGCGGCGATCTTTTTCGGTCAAAAAACCGAGCCGCCGCCACTTGGCCACCAGTTGGGCCAGACTGTTGCTATAATCCTCGTGCAGGGCTTGCTGCTCGGCCGTCATCGGCACCAACAGGTTTTGGTCCACGCGGGGCGGCAGCTGCTGGGCTACATCACGCTTGCGGCGGCGTAGCATGAGACCCTCCAGTTTCCGGCTGATCTCGTCCAGGTTACGGTAGCCGCGCACCATGTTGTTCTCGTCGCGGGCTTCGTGCCGGGCCTGTAGCCGCCACAGCGGTCCCAGCCGGTACTGGTCCAGAAACTGCACGATGGAATAAATATCCTCCAGTTTGTTCTCCAGCGGCGTGCCCGTCAGGGCGATCCGGTGGGGTGCCCTAAGCCGCTTCACGGCATGGGCAATCTTGGTATCGTAATTTTTGATCCGCTGCGCCTCATCCAGAATAATCAGGTCGGGTGCCGAATCGTTCAGGTGTTTGTAATCGCGGGCCACCACGTTGTAGGTCAGTATCTTGTAGAAAAATTCGTCCTGCTTGTATTGCTCTTTGCGCACCAATTGGTTGCCTTCCACTACCAGTGCCTTCCGGTCGGTAAACTTCTCGATCTCCGACTGCCACTGGTACTTCAGCGAGGTGGGACAAATAATAAAGACGCTCTCGATCCCCATCTCGCGCCCATACAGCTCGGCGGCGCAGATTGCCTGGATCGTCTTGCCCAGCCCCATCTCATCGGCCAGCAGGGCGCGGCCGGCGCGGAAACAAAACAGCGCCCCCTCCACCTGGTAGGGATAGAGGTCGGCTTTCACCAGCCCCGCCAGCGCGGCGGCACCCGCCGGCAGCGCATCCGCCCGCCGCCGCCTGCGCTCGTCATCGCGCCGCTCGATGATCAGGTCCAGCGCATCGGGGTAGCACCGAAAGGTATCGGTCAGTGCCCGCGCCCCCTCCAGCAGTCGGTCTACTTCCAGCACCCGTTCCGGCAGGATCACGCCGTCCTCATCTATATAAGGTGTAGCCAGTGCCCGAAAATCTTCCTCCCGCTCCGAGCCGATCCGCAACCGTAGCTTACGGTCCCCGTCCGAGTAGTCGACCGCCAGCGAGCTATATGCCCGCTCCGGCGGGGCCTTGCGGATGTGCTGCTTATTGCCGTGGGTATCGTACAGTTTCACCAGTGCCCACTCGATGTGCTTGCAGGTACCCAGCGTGTTGGTCCGAAAATCCGGGCAGGCGCAAAAGTTGGTCCCCACTTCCAGCCCCCGGATCGCCACGCGGTAGGCGGTCTTGTTCTCCGGGTTGGTCACCATGAAATCCGACCACACCGGGTGCGTCCCCAAATTACTCAACTGGTAGGCTTGTTGCGCCCCGTACTGCTTGCGCAGTGCCAGCTGCCAATCCCGGATCGTCAGCTCCTCCGGCTGCCGGTGGTAGGAGATCTTCTTCGCTTTCGAGGTCTTCTTTTTGCCTTTGTCTGCTGTTTTTTGCTTCGCCATGTCCTGCTCGGTTGAGGGGTGAAGTTAGTGATTTTGGGCTTCGCCCGTATTTTACCTGCGGTGATCGTCGCAAGCTCCTCCTCTGGGGAGGTCGAGCCGAAGGCTCGGGAGAGGGGTGGCGTTTATAGTGCCACGTAACGTCACCCCTCTCCCGTTGGAGAGGGGCCGGGGGTGAGGGCGCGCGGCGTAACACGGGGAACAAGTAACACGCAAGCTCCTCCTCTGGGGAGGTCGAGCCGAAGGCTCGGGAGGAGGAGTATGATAGACTGACGCGCAGAAAAAAATTCGTCTCCTCATTGCCGATCTTGCTAAGGACAAGCCTACGCATATACGCCCCGCGCGCCCGCGTGAGGTGCCCGGACGGTTTAGCCCGCAGGGCCGAGCGAAGAGCGAGCCGGGAGGGGACCGACCCCGCCAATCAGGCGGGGGCACGCCCACCCCCGTACGCCCTACCCCGTCCAACGCTGCTTCCCACCCCCGAAAAACCGAAGATATGTCGGACTTCGGTTGTTTCACCACCTTGATTTAAATAGATCGGTTGCTACCTAGCGAATTTTCATTAACTTGCCGTCCCAATTGAAATGGGCTAACCCCGTGCGATTAAAGCCGCCGGGGTAGGATCATGAAAGTAAATAAGGTAGATGAAATTACGGATACTATTGCTCCTCACCGTGCTCTTCGGTGCCCTTGCGCTGAGCGCGCAAACCCGGTTGACGGGAACGATAACGGATGCGGACCTGGGGGAAACCCTGATCGGGGCCAGTGTACTGGTAAAGGGAACCGCCATCGGTACCGTAACCGACAATGACGGTAACTTTGAACTCACTACGCCCGGCGGACTGCCGGTGATCCTGCAAATTTCCTACATCGGTTTCACCACGGAAGAACGGGAAGTAACTTCCGCCAAAGAACCGCTCAATTTTTCCCTGGGCGGTGACGCCACCGATATCCAAGTGGTGGAAGTGACCGGCCGCCGCATCAGCGAAAAGCAACAGAACTCCGTCCTTACGGTGGAAACGATGGACGCTATCGCCATCAAGGAAACCGCCGCCGCCGATTTTTACGACGGTCTCGGCTCGCTCAAGGACGTGGACCTCACCTCCGCTTCCCTCGGTTTCAAGATCATCAATACCCGCGGTTTTAACTCCACCAACCCGGTGCGCTCTTTGCAGCTCATCGACGGGGTGGACAACCAGTCGCCCGGCCTGAATTTTTCGCTGGGTAATTTCCTGGGTGCTTCCGACCTGGACGTGAACCGCGTCACTTTGGTGGTGGGTGCCAGTTCGGCTTTTTACGGACCCAATGCCTTTAACGGCGTGATTGCCATGGAGACCAAGGACCCCTTTCTCCAGCAGGGCCTTTCGGCTACCTTCCAGGTGGGCGAGCGTAATTTGCTCAAGGGCGGCTTCCGCTGGGCACAGGCCCTGCAGGGCAAGTCCGGCAAGGACTGGTTTGCCTACAAGATCAACTTCTTCCGCTTCCAGGCCAATGACTGGGTGGCCGATAATTACGAACCGGTTTTCGAATCCGAAAGTGCGCGGGATAATCCCGGGGGTTATGATGCGGTGAATATTTATGGGGATGAGTATGCGACGAACCGTGATTTTACTGGGAATAATCAGTTTCCGGGGCTGGGAGTGATCCACCGTCAAGGATACCGGGAGATTGACTTAGTGGATTATGATTCGGAAAACACCAAATTAGGCGCGGCGTTTCATTTTCGGCTAAAGCCCGATTTGGACCTGACTTCACCCGAAATAATTCTGGCGACTAACTATAGTGAGGGTACAACCGTATTCCAGGGCGATAACAGGTTTAGTCTGCGAGATATACGTTTTTTCCAACACCGGGTAGAACTGCGCAAACGAGATAACTATTTTCTACGCTTTTACGCCACTCATGAAGATGCCGGTAATAGCTACGATCCTTATTTCACCGCACTACGATTGCAAGAGCGGCACAAGACCGATTTTCAGTGGCTGACCGGTTATGTGAATTACTGGTCTACTAATGCAGTACCGGTTATACGAGGATTGGAAGATTGGCCATCCTTTCAGTGCGTTTTTGATGGAACTTGTACCGCTGCAGAGGTACGTGAGCGCCGTGCTGAATTTTTGGCCCTGCCCGAGCAGCAACAATTGCTCAATGAGTTTCATGATGGTGCAAGGGTAATTGTCAACCGGGGAAGTTCATTGAATGGTACGGTTGATTTTTTTGAACCCGGTACGGAACGTTTTCAACAAGCGTTTGACGAAATCACTACTACACTTGCGACTAAAGATGCCGAGGGGGGAACCCGCTTTTATGACAAGTCAGCCTTATTTCACGGCAATGGGGAAAAATTATTTCCCGATGTGTGGCGGCCCAATTCGGATAGCGACCTTGATTTGACGGTCGGTGCCAGTGCGCGGGTTTATACCCCTGATAGTCGGGGTACGATTTTACTCGATACAAATGGTCGTGATCTGACTACCGCCGAATTTGGTGTCTATGGTGGTGGTACGCTCAACTTGAATAGCAAATATCGCATCAGTGCCAGTTTACGGGCGGATAAGAACCAAAATTTTGATTTGCTCTTCAGTCCTGCCGCTTCCATCATTTACACTCCGACCGAGATAACTACCCTCCGCGCTAGCTTCAGTTCTGCTATTCGTAACCCGACACTCAACGACCAATACCTGTTTTATAATGTTGGTAGGGCCATCCTCATAGGTAACTTGGAAGGATTTGATAGTTTAGTCACCGTCGAGAGCTTACGTGATTTTTCTAATTCAGGAGTAAATGACACATTGAATTATTTTAATGTGGCACCAATCCAACCGGAACAAGTGCGCACATTCGAAGTGGGAGTCCGGACTACCCTTTTTGAAAAACTGTATATTGATGCGACTTACTATTACAGTTTTTACAATAATTTTATTGGCTTTAATTTGGGGGTAGACCTTGCTATAGACCCAAGAACAAACACAATTGGTGCCGCTCAGGCTTACCGAGTAGCCGCCAATGCAACGGATAATGTAACTACTCAGGGTTTTTCGATTGGAACTAATTACTATTTTGGTAATTACTTCGTGGCAAACGCTAATTATTCGTTTAACCGCCTCAACTCGCAATCGGATGATCCGATCATCCCTGCCTTCAACACACCGGAACACAAATATAACATTGGTGTTTCGGGACGAAATGTACCGGTAAAGTTAGGCTCCGGTAAGCCCAAAGAATTCGGCTTCAACTTCACCTACAAGTGGGTAGATGGCTTTATCTTTGAGGGGTCGCCCCAGTTTACCGGTTTCATCGATTCCTACGGACTGCTCGATGGTCAGGTTAATTACACCGCCGAAAAGATCAACACCACCTTTAAACTCGGTGCCAGTAACCTTCTCAACAACGAAGTATTCCAGGTTTACGGCGGCCCGCTGATCGGCCGGATGGCCTACTTCTCCCTCACCTACAACTGGCAAAAAAGATAGGGATCCTATATGGGTCTTGGATGACTAATGAAGTTCTCATAACGCTCGTCGCGTACTGAGTTTTTGTTAAATCGGTCTACTGCGCGAACTTATCCCCCACTGGACCGGGTATTACTCTCGGCGGGCATTGCCCGCTTTGTTTCAATCACTTTTTTTCACAATCAATTCGCTCGATTATGCAGCAATTTAACTCACGTTTTCTTTTATCCGGGCTGGCACTCCTGCTCTGCCTGGGACTAACGGCTCAAAACACCCGTTACGTCGATGCTATGTTTAGCATGGAAACTCCTCAAGACAGTATTACATATGGTCGGAATATTTCCATTCTGACCGGAGCAGTAGACACCATTAACTTGGACATGGACCTTTATCTTCCTGCGGGTGATGACGCAACAGATCGTCCTGTTGTAGTAGTGTTTTCTACAGGTAGTTTTCTTCCTATCGTTATCAATAACACCGCTTATGGATCTCGAAAGGATTCAGTAAACGTCGAACTCATGCGTCGGATGACATCACTTGGCTATGTCGGAATCGTTGCCGATTACCGTAAAGGATGGTTACCTACAGCTGACAATAACGAGGTTCGTACAAATACATTGTTGAATGCAACTTACAGAGGAGTACAGGATGCTCGCACCTTAGTTCGCCATCTACGTAAGACTGTTGCAGAGGACGGCAATCCTTATGGTATTGATCCCGATAAAATTGTCTTATTTGGTGTAGGTACAGGAGGCTATCTTAGCATGGCTGCTGCCTACCTCGATCGCTTCGAAGAATTAAATGACGAAAAATGGGTAGGGTCTAATGGGCAAGTTTATGTTATCCAAGCTGCATCAGGCGATCCCTACGGTGCCGGTGGCCAAGGTCTCAATTTTGCAGGCGGAACGAATCAAGGGTACAGTAGCGATTTTGCTATGGCCGTAAATCTTGGTGGTGCTCTTGGAGATTCATCTTGGATTGAAGGTCGTGAAGAAGAACCTTTAACAGTAGCATATCATTTTTTCCGAGATCCTTTTGCCCCATTTGGTGATGGTGCGGTAATTGTACCTACGACAGAAGAGTTTGTAGTCAATGTATCGGGTACAAATACAATTGTTAAATTGGCTAACGAAGAAGGAGTGAATGACTTACTAGTTCCGGCAAATGCTATTGACTTGCCTGAGCAATTTTCCTCATTATCGGAGGCAGTCAATCAGCGTAATGAAACGTATAAAACCCAACAGATTACCTATCCAATTGGTGGAGATGATCAGATTCAATTGTCATATGACAATATGTATCCATTTTTGACAGCTGGAATCGAAGATCAATCAGGTCTCTATAATTGGGTAGATACAAATAGGCTGAAATTGGTCGTTGCTTTTTCAAACAGCCAAGTTGATGGTAATCCATTACTTCTACGTAGTGCACGAGATATCATTGATGGCGAAGCAGACGGTAATCCTAACTTCGCTAACCCTGCCGGTGCCAAGATATACATCGACACCATCATGGCGCACTTCATCCCCCGCGCTTGCCAAGGTCTCCAGCTCGAAAGCTGCCTGATCACCGTCGGTACTGAAGACCTGGTGGATGCGCAAACCATCGGTTTCAAGGTATTCCCCAACCCTGCGGGTTCCTACGTGAACCTGGAAACCGCCGCCGGTCACCCGATGGAGGAAGTTCACTTGTTTGATATGGAGGGTCGTCTACTGCGGGTATTCCCCAACGTAAACAGTACCACTTACCGGTTGGAGCGAGGTTCGCTCCCCGTCGGTCACTACCTTGCCCGCGTCCGTTTGGATGGCGGAGTGAGTGTGCAGCGGGTCGTTTTCCAGTAGGGAAATGACGTGTTGTTGAATGAAAAAAGCGCGGTCGCTTCCGGGAGGGAGCGGCCGCGCTTTTGTTTTTAGAGGGTCGTGATCCCCAGATCGCGGAGGTTGCTATTATTACGCTGGGCGGCGTGGAAATTTAAACCTTCCAGGTCTGGGGACCGGGGCCCTCTGTGTTACAACCGGGTAAATTCCCCCACCCCCTTTCGATAAAAACCCACCCCCACGACGTTATACCTACCCACTCAACCACCCGCCCCATGACCCTCTCCCAGATCAAGCACTACCTGAGCGACCGCGACACCATCGCCATCCATCTCCCCGACGGCTCCGCCGTGCCGGGCCACTTTCACGTGACGGAAGTGGGCGAGGTGACCAAAAACTTCATCGACTGCGGCGGAACCCGCCGCCAAGAGCGGGTGGCCAACTTCCAGCTCTGGAGTGCAACGGATTACGACCACCGCCTGGCCCCCGGCAAGTTGGTCTCCATCATCGAAATGGCCGAAAAACAACTCGGCCTCGGTGACCGGGAGATCGAGGTGGAATACCAGGGCGCGGACACCATCGCCAAGTACGGCTTAGAGGCCGGCCCCGCCGGCCTGCAACTGACCGGCAAGCAAACCGACTGCCTCGCCCGCGACCTGTGTGTGCTGCCCGCGCTGAAGCAGAAGCTATCGCTGAAAAATTTAGTGGGTGCCGGTGCGGCGGAGGCCTGTTGCAGTCCGGGTGGGGGCTGTTGTTGATTGGTTTAGCCTTTTCAGGGCTATAAATAAGTAGTGTTAAAACCTCTCCCACCATCGCCCCCTCTTCTCCTTCAGTAATCGTCATCGGCGGCGGAGCCGCCGGTTTCTTCGCCGCCATTCACCTGGCGGAGCACGCCCGCGTGACCATCCTGGAGCGGGGGAAATCCGTGCTGGAAAAGGTGCGCATCAGCGGCGGCGGGAGGTGCAACGTGACGCACGCCTGCTTCGACCCGAAAGACCTGACGGCCTTTTACCCCCGGGGCGGGCGCGAGTTGCGCGGCCCCTTCCACCACTTCGCCTGCGGGGATACGATGGGCTGGTTCGAGGACCGGGGCGTACCCCTCAAGATCGAGGAAGACGGGCGGGTATTTCCGGTGAGCGACGATTCGCAGAGCATTATCGACTGCCTGTGGCAGACGGCCAAGCGACTGGGCGTGGACGTGCGTACCCGCAGCTCGGCCGCCGACCCGCGACCGCTGGCGGACGGGGGTTGGGCCGTGCCCCTGCGCTCGGGCGAGGAACTGCGGGCCGATAAGTTGGTCATTACCACCGGCAGTAACCCCACGGTTTGGAAAACGCTGGGGCGGCTGGGGCATACGCTGGTCGATCCGGTGCCCTCCCTGTTTACCTTCGACATCCAGGACCAGCGCATCAGCGGTTTGGCGGGAATCTCGCTACCCTGGGTGGCCCTGCGGATCGACGGGCAGAAGCTGTCGGCCGAAGGGCCGCTGCTGGTGACGCACCGGGGCCTGAGCGGTCCGGCCATCCTGCGGCTCTCCGCCTGGGGTGCCCGCGAGCTGGCCGGCGGCGGCTACCGCTTCCCGCTGCACGTCAACTGGACCAACCACCGCCCCCAGGACGTGGCCGAACTGCTGGCCGAGCGACGCACCGAGTGGGCCAAGCGCCAGATCGGCAACTACCCGCTCTATGACCTGCCGCAACGCTTGTGGCAACGCCTCGTCCAGGCCGCCCGCATCCCCGACGACCGGCAGTGGGCGCAGCTCACCAGTGCCCAGTCGCAGGCCCTGGTGGAGCAACTGACCGACGCCCGGTTTTCGGTCACCGGCAAGTCCACCCACAAGGAAGAATTCGTCACCGCCGGCGGCGTGGACCTGAAGGAGGTCGATTTTAGAGATTTCTCCTCCCGCAAGCTACCCAACCTCCACCTCGCCGGCGAGGTGCTGGACATCGACGCCATCACCGGCGGTTTCAATTTTCAGGCCGCGTGGACGGGGGGCTATCTGATCGGGCAATCCGGGGCGGGGGCAGGCGTTAAATAAGCTCACGTCTACGAGGAACTTCTTTCGGTAAAGCCAAATAAGACGCCTCGGAGAAGGAGTGATATCGTTTTGCTTCCGTCCAGGCGGTTTTGCCGCCAAAGCCCTGAAGGGGCGAGATAGACCAACCCAGGGCGAAACCCTGGGACGGGGAGGCTGCTCTGTATCCCCTCCGCTCCCCCCGCCAAGTGGCGAAGCCACTTGGCGGGGGGAGCGGAGGTTTACATGGGGTGCGCGTTAAGCCCAGGATTCCATCCTGGGCTGATCTAGTACGGTATATAGAAGTCACCGCTCCTCCGATGCATCATTCGCTGTGACCAACTTGCTATTTGGAGTAGCTTCTTCCCGCGAATGTTCATCGTAGGCGTCGGCCCCCGCGAATGTTCATCGAAGGTGTCGGTGCCCCCGCGAATGTTCATCGTAGGCGTCGGTGCCCCCGCGAATGTTCATCGTAGGCGTCGGCCCCCGCCCCCCACTAAGAGCGTGTCTAAATTTTTACTTCCTGAGAACCAAGCATTTAAGAACCTGGCGTCACAAAAACTAACTTACGTAACCCGCTATGCGCGTGATTTTTTGTCTAGCCAGAACCTTAAATCATTGATCCTCAGTTTTTAAAAATTTTAGACACGCTCTAAATAAATTTCCTCCATGCGTTTCTCCCCCTTCATCCTAACCCTTACCCTATTCCTCCTCCTCGCCACCGGCTGCCGGCGTGAGGGGGGCGAACGCTTATTCGAGATCGTCTATCCGCCCCAGGAATTCGAGTTGCCGGCGGGGGTGAGTTTTCCGAATTCCTGGGTGGTGGCGCGTCAGGCCATCGAGAGCCGCTACAATGAATCGCTCGTCCAGAACGGCCTGAGCGCGGACGAGGTACTCACCGTCGGAGGCACCTTTGCCCGACTGATCGCACTGGACGGTAATGATTTCCGCGACCTGCAATCGGTAGCCCTAAGGGTGTGCCCCGCCGGCCCCGAACCCTGCACGGAGCTGGATGACGTGTTCTTCATCACCGATCTCTTCGGCCGCCGGAACGATGTGGTGCGCCTCAATCCGACCCTCATTAATTTTAAGGACGTGGTGGAGGACGGTATCTTTCGCCTGGAAGTGGTAATGACCCCCCGCGGCGTAACGACGGCTACCGTGCGGTGTAGGTTGGAGTATGGGTTACAGGGGGCGAAATAAGATGCCTCGGAGGCATGGTGCGTTTTATGCCAGGGCTTACGCCCTGAGTTGATAAATGCCGCCCTTTCAGGGCTAGAAACCCTGACGGGTTGCGAAATAGCAAATAAAAGTCACCGCTCCTCCGATGCATCATTCGCTGCGATCAATTTGCCATTTGGAGTAGCCGCTCCCGCGAATGTTCATCGAAGGCGTCGGACCTCCCGCCGCGAATGTTCATCGAAGGTGTCGGACCTCCCGCCGCGAATGTTCATCGAAGGCGTCGGACCTCCCGCCGCGAATGTTCATCGAAGGCGTCGGACCTCCCGCCGCGAATGTTCATCGAAGGCGTCGGACCTCCCGCCGCGAATGTTCATCGAAGGCGTCGGTACCCCGCCGCGAATCAAAAGCCCCGATACGACCCCGCGTGAGGTGCCTGGAAGGGGTTCCGCGCAGCGGCAGCCCGCAGGGCCGAGCAGGCTTGCGAGCCTGGAAGGGACCGACCGGCCCCGCGCGTTAGCGGGGACGGGCACGCCCAAAAAAAGACCGCCCCAAGACCGCTGCCTAAAAGCACTTGCCGCTACCGGCTAGTCTCGTATCTTCGCGCCCCTAAACCAGCCCCCGCCATGACCGCTAACGAGATTCGGACCGCTTTTCTGGACTTTTTTAAGGAACGTGACCACAAGATCGTGGCCTCCGCGCCCATCGTAAGCAAGGACGACCCGACGCTGCTGTTTACCAACGCGGGCATGAACCAGTTCAAGGACTATTTTTTGGGCAACCAGACGCCCGACCGGCCGCGCGCGGCCGACACGCAAAAGTGTATGCGGGTGAGTGGGAAGCATAATGACCTGGAGGACGTGGGCCGCGACGGTACGCACCACACCATGTTCGAGATGCTGGGAAACTGGTCGTTTGGCGATTATTTTAAGGACGAGGCCATTGCCTGGTCGTGGGAACTGCTGACCGACCGCCTGGGCATCGACCCGGAAACCATCTACGCAACAGTTTTCGAGGGAGACGCGAGCGAGGGGCTGGAAAGCGACGAGGTATCGCGTGAATTCTGGCGGCGGGTGCTGCCCGACGAGCGGATTCTGAACGGCAACAAGAAGGACAACTTCTGGGAGATGGGGGATACCGGCCCCTGCGGCCCCTGCACCGAGATTCACGTGGATACGCGGACGCCCGCCGAACGCGCCGCGCGCCCCGGCCGGGAGCTGGTGAATGTGGATGACTCGGGCGTGGTGGAGATATGGAACAACGTATTCATCCAGTTCAACCGCAAGGCCGACGGTGCGCTGGAAAACCTGCCCGCCCGCCACGTGGATACGGGCATGGGTTTTGAGCGGCTGTGCATGGTGCTGCAGGGGAAAACCGCTACCTACGATACGGACGTGTTTACGCCCCTGCTGCGGGCCATCGAGGCGGGAAGCGGCAAGACCTACGGCGGCTCTTACGCCCCGGACGCCAAAGCCGACATGGCCATGCGCGTGGTAGCCGACCACCTGCGGGCCGTGGCCTTTACCATTGCCGACGGGCAACTGCCGGGCAACGGCGGCGCGGGCTACGTGGTGCGCCGGATCCTGCGGCGGGCGGTGCGCTATTACTACTCCTTTTTGGACGTGCGCGAACCCTTCCTCCACACCCTGCTGCCGACCCTGGTGGCCGAAATGGGAACCGCTTTCCCGGAACTGGGGCAGCAGGGCGAGCAGATTGCCCGCATTGTGGAGGGCGAGGAAAAATCGTTCCTCCAGACCCTGGAGACCGGCCTGCAACGTTTTGCCGGACTGGAGGCGAAGGGCGGCGTGATCGACGGCCGCGACGCATTCGATCTCTACGATACCTTCGGTTTCCCGATCGACCTGACGCGCCTGCTGGCGAGCGAGCAGGGCTGGACGGTGGACGACGCCGAGTTCGAGACCGCCCTGCAGGAACAACGCGACCGCGGCCGGCAGGATGCCGCCAAGGCCGTGGGCGACTGGACGGAAGTGAGCGCGGGTGAATCGGTATTTACCGGCTACGACTACCTCAGTGCCGACAAAACGCGGGTGCTGAAGTACCGCACCGTGGAGCAGAAGGGGAAGGAGGAATACCAACTGGTGCTGGCCGAAACGCCCTTCTACGGCGAGAGCGGCGGCCAGGCCGGCGACCGGGGTGCCCTGGAATTCGGCGATACCGAAGGCATTGCCGTGCTGGACACGGTAAAGGAGAACGACCTGACGGTGCACATCGTCAATAAGCTGCCCAAAGACCCCGCCGCGCCGGTGGATGCCTTTGTGGACACCGCCCGCCGCCAGGCCACGAGCAACAACCACACCGCCGCGCACCTGCTGCACGCCGCACTGCACCAGGTGCTGGGCGAGCACGCTTTGCAAAAAGGACAGGACGTGCAGGCCGGCCGGATGCGCTTCGACTTCGCTCACTTCCAGCGGCCCACGACCGAGGAACTGGCCGCGCTGGAACGACTGGTGAACCTGAAGATCCGCGAAAATATCGCATTGCTGGAGCAACGCGATTTACCGATAGACGAGGCCCGCGCGTCGGGTGCACTGATGCTGTTCGGAGAGAAGTACGGCGATAAGGTGCGGGTGATCACCTTCGGCGAGGATTTTAGTCGGGAGCTGTGCGGCGGCACGCACGTGAAATATACCGGTGAACTGGGGCTGTTCAAGATCACCGGCGAATCCGCCGTGGCGGCGGGCATCCGCCGCATCGAGGCGGTAACCGCCGACGCGGCCGAAACCTACGTGAACGACAAGATTGCCGAACTGGAGGGCGTGCGCGGCCTGCTGAAAAACCCCCAGGATACGATCAAGAGCGTCACTTCCCTCCAGGACGACAACCGCCGCCTGAAGCGCGAACTGGAAGAGATGACCGCGCAGCAGGCCGGTGACATGAAGGGAGAATTGAAGGAACAATTTGAGGCACTGAACGGCACCAATTTCCTGGCCGCCCGCGTGCCCCTGAGCGATGCGGCCGCCATCAAAACGCTGGTGTTCCAGCTGGAACAGGAGGTGGAAAACGCCTTCATCCTGCTGGGCAGCGAAAACGAGGGCAAGGCACTGCTCACACTCGGCATCAGCAAATCGCTGACCGAAAGTACCGATCTCCACGCCGGCAATCTGATCCGCGAACTGGCCCGCCACATCAAGGGCGGCGGCGGCGGCCAGCCCTTCTTCGCCACGGCCGGCGGCAAAGACCCCGCCGGGCTGGACGCCGCCCTGCAGGCGGCGCGGGAGCGGGTGGCGGGCTGAGAAAGAAGCCGGCAAGGTAATAGCGAAGCCGCCGAAAATTGAGTCACCCGTCTTTTGCTATCTTTACGACCCACCTACCTCATATCATGCGAACACTCCTTTTTACGGCACTCCTTTCCAGCTTTACCGCCCTGCTGCTTACCTCCTGCGACACGGACGGCCATACCTACGCGCTCATCGAAACCGATTACGGCGACGTGAAAGTGCTGCTCTATGACGAGACGCCCCTGCACCGGGACAACTTCGTAAAACTGGCCAACGAAGGTTTTTACGACAGCCTGCTGTTTCACCGCGTCATCCCCGGCTTCATGATCCAGGGCGGCGACCCGGTGAGCAAGGACGCCCCCGACGGCGTGATGCTGGGCAACGGCGGCCCCGGCTACGAACTGGACCCCGAGATCGGTGCCCCCCACCTGCGCGGTGCGCTGGCGGCGGCCCGCACCAACAACCCCCAGAAAAAAAGTTCCGGCTCGCAGTTCTACATCGTGCAGGGCGTGCCCGTGGATACGGCGGCCCTGGACCGCATTGCGCATATGCGCGGCCTGAATTACAACGCCACCCAGCGGCAACTCTACGCTGAGAAAGGCGGCACGCCCAACCTGGATGGCGAATACACCGTTTTCGGCGAAGTGGTGGAAGGCATGGAGGTGATCGACGAGATCGCCAAACTGGCCACCGATGGAAATAAACGGCCCACGCAAAACATCCGCATGAAGGTGCGCATTCTTTAGGGGTCAATAAATGTCCTCCCTTATGCCGTGTTCTTCTTCTCTCTTCCGCCGGTCCGCCTATTTCATGGCGGCGGCCTGCCTGTTTACCTTACTCGTGGGTTGCGCCAAGCCGATCGCCCAGTTCACCGCCCCGGAATCGGCCGATGCCTATGGCGGCGTGACCCTCACGAACAAATCGGAAAAAGCCACCGCTTACCGCTGGAATTTCGGTGACGGCAAAACCTCTGAAGAAGAAAATCCTACGCACCGCTACCTTAAGTCGGGGGATTACGATATCGTCCTCACCGCCGTTGACGAAAAGGGTAAAACCGACCGGCAAACCAAAAAAATTAGCGTGGAAGCACCCAAGCGTTGTCTCATCCTGATCGAAACGCCCCAGGGCAACATGGTCGCCGAACTTTACGACGTGACCAGCAAGCACCAGGACAACTTCATCAAACTGGTGGAGCAAAATTACTTCGACAGCCTGCTGTTCCACCGCGTCATCAGCGGTTTCATGATCCAGGGCGGCGACCCCGAGAGCCGTGGTGCCGCCGCCGATGCCCGCCTGGGCGGCGGCGGGCCGGGTTACACCATTCCGGCCGAGTTCGTGGATTCGCTGGCTCACGTGAAGGGTGCCCTGGCGGCGGCCCGCACCAACAATCCGCAGATGCGCAGCTCGGGGTCGCAGTTCTACATCGTAGACGGCCGCCCGGTTACAGAAGCCGACCTGAACCGGCAGGAATCGGCCCATAATTTTCGTTACCCTACCTCCGTGCGCGAGGAATACCTGGAACTGGGGGGCGTGCCCTTCCTCGACCAGCAGTACACCGTCTTCGGCCGCGTGATCGAGGGGCTGGATGTGATCGACAAGATCGCCGCCGCGCCCACCAGCGGTTCCGACCGCCCGCGCACGGACGTGTGGATGAAGGTCAGCCTGATCCGCTAACCGGCCGCCCTCCCCGTACTATTCTTACCTTTACCCACCATGGCAGATAAGCAAAACATCATCCTCGGCGTCGACATCGGCGGTACGGGGATAAAAGGCGGGTTGGTCGACATCGAACTGGGCGAAATGGTTTCCGAGCGGTTTCGTTTTCCCACGCCTCAGCCGGCCACGCCGGATAAAATGGCCGAGACCTTCCGCGAGCTACTCGACCAGATCGAGTACACCGGCCCGGTGGGCGTCGGTTTTCCGGCCGTAGTACGCCGGGGTACGGCTCTGTCGGCGGCCAACATCGACGACAGTTGGGTAAATACTTCGATCACCGAAACCCTAGGCGACGTCTACGGCGGTGGTGGCATCTACGCCCTCAACGACGCCGACGCGGCGGGCCTGGCCAGTGCCATTTACGGGGCCGGACGCGGCGAACCCGGCACGGTTCTCATGATTACCATCGGCACCGGCCTCGGGTCGGCCCTCATCGTGGGCGGCGAGCTGATCCCCAACTCGGAACTCGGGCACCTTTACCTGCGCAACATGAAAAAGGACGCCGAAAAATACGTCAGCAATGCCCTGCGCAAGCACAAGGAATGGACGTGGGAAGAGTTCGGCGAGCGATTCAACCGCTACCTGATGCACGTGGAAATGCTGTTCTCCCCCGATCTCATCCTGCTGGGCGGCGGCGGCAGCAAGGGCTTCGAGGAGTACGCAGATCACCTGTTGCAGGTAAAATGCCCGGTCAAATCCGCCCTCCGTCCTCAATGCGGCCGGCACCGTGGGCCGCGGCATTTTACGCCTACCGCATGAACGAGCGCGTGGGGAACCAACTGCCGATTTAGGGTAGCGTAGGAATATCGGCTTTTAGCTCCGGGCGTGTCCCCGCCGATGGCGGGGCCGGTCCCTTCCAGGCTCGGCTATCGCCTCGGCCCTGCGGGCTTCCTCCCTCCGGTCGTCACCTTCCAGGCACCTCACGCGGCCGAACCCGAACATTTTCGCCCCGTCCGGGGTAGTAGCCGGATGAATGACCCGTTTCGCCTCGCTCTCTTACTTCTGCTCTTTATCATCGTTACCAGTTGTGCCTCGCGCCGGCCCGCGCTACCTTATGAGCGCACCGCCGTACCCGCCCCGCCGGACTACGGCCGCGCGGAGAACTGGGCCGCCCTGCCCACTAAAACCGATGCGGCCGACCGGGTGCCGAGCGGTAATTTTACCGACCGCCAAGCCACGGCGGCAGCCGACGTATTTTTCGTCCATCCCACCATCTACCAGGGGAATGACCCCGAGCAGCCCTGGAATGCCGCGCTTGGCGATATGGAGCTGAATGAAAAAGTGGACGAATCCACCATTCTCAACCAGGCCACCGTATTCAATGCCGCCGGGCGGGTGTATGCGCCACGCTACCGGCAGGCCCACCTGCGGGTCTTCTACCCCCGCGGCCAACCCGATGGCGAGCGCGCCCTGGATACCGCCTACGCCGACGTGCGAACGGCCTTCCGCTATTACCTCGAAAATTATAACGACGGCCGCCCCTTCGTCATCGCCTCGCACAGCCAGGGCACCGTCCACGCCGAGCGGCTGATCCGCGACGAGGTGGACGGCCGGCCCACGCAAAAACAACTGGTGGCCGCCTACCTGGTGGGGATGCCGATTGCGGTGGACGCTTTCCAAAGCATCCCCGTATGCGCGGATAGCACCCAGACCGGCTGTTTCGTTAGTTGGCGCACCGTGCGCGATGATTTTACTCCCGATGATAGGCCGAAGCAGCGGATAGCCGTAGTAAATCCTCTCAGCTGGCGCACCGACGAGGCGGCCGTGCCGAAGGAGCAAAACCAGGGCACCATCCTCCTCAAATTCGATAAAAATCCGGAGCCGGGTATGGTGGGTGCCCAGGTGCGCGGTGGACGGCTGTACACCAATAAGCCGGGCTTTTTCGGCAATATCTTTTTCACCCGTAAGAACTACCACGTGGCCGATTACAACTTTTTCTGGGTGGATGTGCGCCGCAATGCCGAGGCTCGGGTGGAGGCGTTCACCCGCAAGTAACACCGGACCAGGGATGGGAGTGGGCCGCCGCAGGGTGTAACCCGCAGGTGGAGACGCGTAGCGGCCGAGCGAACAGCGAGCCACGGACAGCCCGGCCGGACCGCCCCGGTCAGGGCGGGCCGGGGACCCCCGAAAAAGACTCAAATGCCCTTGATGCGCGTCACCAGTTCATCCAGCATTTCGGGGCCGTCAAAACTCTCCCCGGGGGGCGGTTGGAAGACATCGAGGGTGCCATCGGGCTGGAGTTGGATGATCCAGTAAAAAACGTAATTGCTTGATTCGCTCGCGTCGCGGCCGCCGCCGGTGGCATAGCGTAGATCGTTGAATTGCCACTTGCCCTCGCCGAGGGGGATGATGCCGTAGTAGCCCTGCGTGAACCAGCGCAGGATGCGGAGTTCGCGGCGGTCGTGGTAAGCGGCCAGTAAATCGTGGTTGCCGGCGATGGTCTGGAAAGGCGAGAAGCTGCGCTCACGATCGAGGAGGGAGTAGGAACCGTAGTAGAACGTTTCGTCATCGGTGGCGCGGGCAGTGCCCTGCCAGAGGATGTTATTGAAAATGCTGGGCGAGACGCGGTAGTCGCGCACGGTGAGGGACTGCTCCTTTAGCGTGTCTTCCATCACCCCGGCTACATTGAAGTGATTGACCACCGTGAAGAGCAGGTAGGCCGAACTGACGATCAGCCCCACCCGGTTGAACCGCCGCCGCGAGCGGCTGCCCCGTCTTAGAAAAAATGCGATGCCAAGCAGGAGCAGGAAGGGTAGGGTGTAGAGCGGGTCGACAACGGAAATGGTGTTCCAGGCGATGCGGGTTTTGCTGAACGGCTCGAAAAATTGCGTGCCGTAGGCTGTGAAGCAATCGAGGAGCGGATGGGTGACGACGGCCAGGAAGAAGAGCAGCGACCATTGTTGCCAGGAAGCATTTTCATTGGAGGAAGGGCGTCTTCGGAACCGCTCGCGCAGGGCAATTACGCCCACGATGGCGGCGAATACCACCGTAATGGCGGCCGTGATCTTAGGAATTTTATAGACCTCGATAGGCATGAAAAAACTGCCTACCAATAAGAGCAAGAAGAAGGGCAGCAGGAGTAATGCCGCCGGCCACCCCCGCAGAGCGGGTGGCGGCGGCGGCGCGGTAAGCGGAACGGCCAGCCGGTCTTCGGTGGCGGCGTAGAGGCGGTGCACCAGCAAGCCCAGCAGCGGCGCGGCCAGCAGGGCAAAGGGCAGCGAGTGGGTGAAAGCGCGGTGGTAGGCCAGCGCGCTGAGTGGATCGGTGACGAGATTGGCCAGTACGTCGAGATCGGGCAGGGTGCCGGCGATGGCCCCCCAGACAATGGCGCGATTACCGACCTTGCGGCCCAGGGTAGCTTCGCCCACGGCGGCACCCAGTACAATTTGCGTTAGTGAATCCAAGCGGCGATGGGGTTCAGGGGCCGCTCGCGGAGGTGCGGTGGTCCGGTAAACGTGCACGTAACCCCGCCGCCCGCCCGGGGGTTCGCATGGGAAAAGAGATTAGCCTTCTGCCAAGTCAGTTTAGACACGCTCTTAAAACGCCAAACTGAGCGACAGGATGATGCGGTGCGTGGTAAAATCGGTAGCGACCGACTGCTGGACTATATTATCGTTAAAGACGGGGTAGGGCACGAAACTCTGGACCTGCGTCTCGTACTGGTAGGCCAGGTCGACGGCAAATTTCTTGACGCGGTAGCCCGCGCCGGCGGACAGGAGGGGGTAGATCTCGTCGTCGCCCAGAAAGGCCGAGCGGCGAATCTGACCACCCGCTCGGATCATGATGGGATCCAGGTTGAGTTCACCGCCCAGGCGGGCACTGAAGGCACCATCCAGTGAACCCCGGATGCCGTCATTGAATACATCGGCATCCTCATCAAGATTCTCAAAACTGACCGTATTATTGCCGTAGTTGGCATAATCCGCCTCAGCGGAAATAAAGCCTTTCTTGCCGGCCAGGATACCGATGCCCACGTTGTAGCGCCAGGGGGTGCGTAAGTTATAATCAAAGTCGCCGAGAGGGGATATGCCCAAGCCGGCAGTTTGGGTGCCATCGACCGTAAAACGATAATCAATTTCCGTATCGAAGGCATCGCTTATTGTATAAAAGGAGGGGGAGTGAATGGCCGCGCTGATCCGCACCGGTTGGCTGACCCGATAGATAAGGCCGAATTTAAAGTTGACGCCCGCGCCCGAGCTGGTCAGCCGCTCGCGGTATTCGAGATTATCAAAAAATTCAATCTCGTCGGCATCATCGATCTCGCGGTAAGTTCGGTTTTCGGTAAAGTTAAGGATCGGAATACCCAGGGTGAAACCCCACATCAGTTTGTCGCGGTAGTTGCCCGCCATGGAAAAGTCCAGTTCGCTGATCCCGCCCGTGCGGGTAACGGTCTGGTCGCGGTAGATTTCACCGGTGGGGTTGGTGTCGAAGTCACTTAAAAATGCACCGGGATTATCGGGATCCTCAAAGATTGCTTCAGCATCGAAGAAAGGATTATTGGTGTAATCATTAAAGAACCCGGCGTTAGCATCGTCCGTAAATGCCTGCACGATACTGCCGGCATTGCGCCCCTGATAGTTATAGCTCTCATTAAAATCGGCCATCCGATTCAGCGAGATAGCGAAATTAAGCTGCGGCCAATTGACCGACCGGGTGGTGCCGGCTATTACAAACCCCGCACTGGAAAAGCCGAACTGGTTTTCGGGCAGGTCGTTGGCACCCAGTTCGCGGGCATTATTCAACGTGGCGGATACACGGCTCATATCGAAGACGGGGGAAACGGTGGCGTAAGAGGTCCGCACCCACGCCAGGCCGGCGGGATTGGTTACCGCTGTGGTCAGATCGCTACCCAGGGGCGTGAGTGACCCCGCCGTGCCGGCAAAGCGGGCGGTGCCGAAAGGGGAGAGGTAAGAATAAAGGTAAGCCTGATCGACCGTCTGGGCGGTCAGGGTGACGGTGAAGAGCAATAGTCCGGCGAGGGAAAGTAGCGCGTGGCGAATCATTTGGCTGAGGTTAAGGGTGGCAATCGCTGCCGGGGGTTAAAACGACAAATCGGGTTAGGGGTTTGCAAATGGTCCAATCGGGGCATAAAAAAGGGGGCGGAAATGAATCATTTCCGCCCCGCTAAGTCGTCAGGCTGAGTCCTGCCGGGAAGGGCAGAAGCTAAGAGCGTGTCTATGTCGGTTACTCCTCACCGCCACCGCGCCGCGAGGACGAAGGTGCGCGGCTGGAACCACCGCTACTGCGGCTGGAGCTACCAGAACTACTGCTGGGCGAGGCACTGCGCGAGGGCGAGCTGCTCCGGCTAGGCGTATAGCTGGGACGCGAGGGTGAGCTACTCCGGCTAGGAGTAGCGCGGGTAGGCGAGCTATTACGGGGAGAATAGCTAGGACGCGAGGGCGTGGTGCTGCGGCTCGGGGTAGCGCGACTGGGCGTGCTGCTACGGCTGGGAGCCGTGGTGCTGGGCCGGGGCGTACTGCTTGGACGAACCGTGGTGCGGCTCTGGTCGATGCGACCTGAGTTGGAACGACCGGCGGCGGAAGGTGCCGTGGAAGAACCACGGGCCGAACGAACGCGATCAGCGGCACTCGACTGACCGGTACGGGGAGCCGTGCTGGTCGAAGAGCGGGGTGAGGCATTACTACGGGCAGCACCGGTATTCGACGAAGGCGAACGGCCGGGAGCGGCAGTAGAGCCGCCACGTGACTGAGCGTTGATGCGGGGAGCGATCGACGTAGTAGCGGTACGGGGAGCATAAGAACGCGCACGTCCGGGGGCCGAACCACCGTTCGTGTTGCTGTTGTTTACGTTGATCGTATTGTAGGTGTTACCACCGCCCCAGCTGGGTGGGCAGTAATAATTGGAAGCAAAACCACCACCGCCGCCGAATCCCTGGTTAAAACCGTTGTTGAAGCCGCGGTTAAAACCATTATTAAAGCCATTGTTGAAGCCGCGGTTGAATCCACCCGCACCCCAGCTGTTATAGGGATTGAAGCCGAATGGGTCGTTGAATGCATTATAGCGGTTCCAGCTATTGAACGGCGTATACGGGTTGTAGCGGTTCCAGTGGGCGGCACGACGGGCGGCAAAGTAGCTACCGGCACCGTAGTTGTCGTAGATCAGTACGGTAGTCCACCGGGACGCTGGAACGGGTCGTAGTAGGCACGCATCCACGTAGACGGGATCGAAGTAGTTGAACCCGTAGTAGGGCTGCTGGAAACGACGGATACGTGAGCTGTACTCGTAACCGGAACGGTCCTCGAACTCACGATTGTCGATCTTACCTTCGTAGTAATCGTCATCGTAGTTGCCGGCGTAAGCCTGGTCGTTGGTGGTCGGTGCATCGTTAGAGCTGCCGTAATCGTAATAGTTAGTGTTGGGATCGACATCACGACTAGGGTCGTAGTAGATGTCATCGTACTGAGCGTAGGCGATGTTGCCGACGAACAGGGCCGCTACCAGTAGGAGGTAAGAGGCGAAGTTGGTGAGGTTTTTCATTGGTTGAGACGTTTAGCGTTATCAGCGAGACTGTTGTTTGCGTTAATTGCAAGGCCAAATTACTACTTTTGCGACGCTTGAACCGTTAAGGTGCACTTAAAGTCCTGAAATGGACGCGTTAAAAACCTTAACCTTTATCGAAAAATAGTGTAAACGCACTGATTTACAGTTGTTTACTAGGAATATAACACATTCCGCTCTCAATAGTTCTAACCATGGCCAATGCAGTAACGCCCCGCGACGAAAATTTTTCTCAGTGGTATTTAGACATCGTCAAGCGGGCCAATCTGGCCGATAACAGTGCCGTGCGCGGGTGCATGGTTATCAAGCCCAATGGCTTCGCGCTCTGGGAGAACATCCGCGATCAGCTGGACCGCATGTTTAAGGAAACCGGCCACGTTAATGCCTACTTTCCCCTTCTGATTCCCAAAAGTTTCCTGAGCCGCGAGGCCCAGCACGTCGACGGTTTCGCCAAGGAGTGCGCAGTAGTTACCCACCACCGCCTGATGAACGCCCCCGACGGCAGCGGCGTGATCGTGGACCCCGACGCCAAATTGGAGGAAGAACTTATCATCCGCCCCACCTCGGAGACCATTATCTGGCACACCTACCGTGACTGGATCAACTCTTACCGCGATCTGCCGCTGCTGATCAACCAGTGGGCCAACGTGATGCGCTGGGAGCTTCGTACCCGCCTGTTCCTGCGCACCGCCGAATTCCTCTGGCAGGAGGGCCACACCGCCCATGCCACCGAGACCGAGGCAGTAGAGGAAACCCTGCGGATGCAGGACATCTACGCCACCTTCGCCGAGGAATACATGGCCATGCCGGTCATCCGGGGCGTGAAAACGGAAAACGAGCGTTTTGCCGGGGCCATCGACACCTATACCATCGAGGCGATGATGCAGGACGGCAAGGCCCTGCAGGCCGGCACCAGCCACTTCCTGGGGCAGAACTTCGCCAAGGCATTCGACGTCAAATTCGCCAACGAGGAAAACCAGCAGGAATACGTCTGGGCTACCAGCTGGGGTGTTTCCACGCGCCTGATCGGCGGCCTCATCATGACCCACTCCGACGACGAAGGGTTGATGCTGCCCCCCAAACTCGCGCCCACGCAGGTGGTGATCGTGCCCATCCCCAAGCCCAGTGAGGAACTGGACGCGGTGGCCCACCAGCTAATGGCCGAGCTAAAGGAGCGCGGCGTCCGCATCTCCTATGATAATGACGCGCAGAAGCGCCCCGGCTTCAAATTCGCCGAAAACGAACTCAAGGGCATCCCCATCCGTCTCGGCATGGGCAAGCGCGACCTGGATAAGGGCGTGGTGGAAGTGGCCCGCCGCGACACGAAGGAAAAAACGTCCGTACCCATGGAGGGTATCGCCGACCACGTTGTCGCCCTGCTCACCGAAATCCAGGACAATATGCTGGCCCGCGCCAAGGCATTCCGCGCCGAGCACACGCACAGCGTGGACACACTAGAGGAGATGCAGGAAATCCTGGAGCGGGACATTCCCGGCTTTATCCACGCCCACTGGGACGGCACCACGGAAACCGAGTTGAAGATCAAGGAGCAGACCAAAGCGACCATCCGCTGCATCCCGAATGACGTGCGGGCGGAGGAAGGCAAGTGTATCCTGACGGGTAAGCCTAGTAAGCACCGCGTTATTTTTGCCAAGGCGTATTAGGCCGATAAACCGTTTTATTAACATCGATATTTATATCCATGAAAAATGCGCTGCTCCTTACTGTTGTCTTTCTCACCATTTTAATTATCGTCTCCTGCGACACCAAAGACCTTCCCCGTCATGATACGATGGACTGTACGCCCACAAAATTAGACGCCAACCTAAGTTACAACGATCTTGTCCAAACCATTCCTGCTACGGTAATTACCGCCCTGGCGGAGCGAACCGACGAGTTTGGTGCCCTTGGCAGAAATAAGGAGGGCTACCTTCATGTGCGGTTCCAGTTCCACATGACCAGGTTGGCCGATTATGCCATTCGATTTCAGAGCGAAGAAGCGTTAGTTACTTACCGCGATAACTTGAATTATTCCTTCTCCCATCAAACACCAGGGGGTGATTTTGAATTCGTTGCACCTCCAGCGATGGCTGCCCAGCCCGATTATCAGCCGCCCTCCGAGGGCGATCTGGTTAGCGGTACCGCTTTTTTTGCCTATAGCCTGGGCCTCAGTCTAAATAGCTTGCAACAATCGGAGTGGTACCGTACTTCGCCCGCTAATCAAAGTTTGCGTCTTGAAGTCGAACTGTTCGATTCGAATATTCGGCGGATGCTGGATTATCTCAGTCAGGGCGTCGACCTGCTCAATACGGTAGATGCGGATGCACCCAACCGCTTGCTATTTAATGCCATCGCATTTTATAGCCTCGGCAGTTATCTAAATGACGAGGCGGCAAAAGCGACTGGAATCGCTTTTGCCGCCAATGCCCTATCCCAGCGTGACGAGACGCAGGGCTACTTCATCGAAGGCGGCGGCTGGGATTCTAGTTATAACGGGGTGGCGGCTAAACTGGCCCTGGAACTATTTACCCTACTTCCATCTGACTCCCTCGTAGCGGTAAGAAAAGAGCTTGCGGCAGCCGGTAGTTGCGCCATGAATTGGCAAAAAACCCGCATCCTACCCAGCGGAGAAGTATCCACGGAAGGTAATACGAGGGTTTTTCCGGGCGGAGAAGAATTTTTGGGGGAAGAGAAGGACGTGGATGTGATCAAGACGGTTAAAGCTTGCTTCTACCTCGCCGCCCTGACCGATGACGAATCTTATGCGTTGCTTGCGAACCGGATTATCGCATATTATCAATGATTGATCTCATCCAGTAGCAATGAGTGGTGAATATCCTACGAAAGTTCTTCGTACGTGTAAGAAACTCCCATCTGCGTCGCTTTCCGTAATTTTGCGCCCCGCCCCGCCGTTCAAACCTCATAAAACGACTCCCGTGAAAAATCTACTGCTCCTTCTTTGCTGTGCTTTCCTCGCTCTGCAACTGCCCGCCCAGGGTATTGAATTCTTCCACGGCTCGTGGGAGGAGGCACTGGCCGAGGCTAAGAAACAGGACAAACTCATCTTCGTAGATGCCTATACCACCTGGTGCGGACCCTGCAAAGCCATGGCCGCCAATACTTTCCCCGACGAAAATGTAGGCCGCGAGTTCAACCGGAACTTCATCAACGTGAAACTGGATATGGAGAAGCCGGAATCGGTCACTTTCCGGGAGAAGCATCCGGTACGCGCCTATCCCACCCTGTTCTTTGTTAACGGAGACGATGAAGCGGTCCATACCGTAGTCGGCGGTCAGCGGCCGGAGCAGCTACTGAGCCAGGCCACCGCCGCGATGGCGAAACTGGATGATCTGGATGCCTACCGGGAAAAGTACGCCGCCGGCGATCGTACGCCCGAATTCATGTACACCTATACCCGCGGTCTCATCCGCGCCGGGGAACCCCACCTCAAAGTGGCTAACGATTACGTCCGCGATCACGCCGACCGCCTGGATTCAGAGGGTGGCCTGCGTTACCTCCTCCTTACCGCCACCGAGGCCGATAGCCGCCTATTTAAGTTGCTCAGCGACCGCCGTGCCGCCGCCCTGGCCCTGGTGGGTAAAGAAGATTTTGACCGCGCTACCGCCGCGGCCGCCCGCGCTACCGTAGAAAAAGCGATCGAATTTAAAGACGAGGATTTGCTGGAGCGCGGCCTGAAAGCCTACACCGCCGTGGCCGAACCCGCCCGCGCCGCCCGCTACGGACTGACCTCAGAAATGGATTTCGCCGCCGCCACCCGGGACGCCAAGTCGTTTCTTAAAGCCGGTAAGAAGTACCAGAAACTGGTTTCCGGGCAGGCCGAGGAGCTGACCGCCTTTTTCAATACCCTTGCCGCCGCCCCCTTCGGCGAGGACGAAAAGGTTTCCAGCCTGACCGTTAGAGTGGGGGAAGAATCAGCCGAGGCCACCAATACCTTCCGCCAATGGTATACCTATGCCGACTACCTGCAAAAGGCCGGCAATAAGCCCGCCGCCATGGCCGCCGCCGAGCGTGCCCTTATCCTGGCTAAGGAAGAAGGCCCTAATCAGGAGCGGCTGGCCAAGTATATGATCATGCAGTTAAGGGGCTAATCGTAACAGCAAATAATCTGCCGGTACTTCCGCGAGAGGTGCCTGGACGGGGTGAGCGATAGCGAGCAGCCCGCAGGGCCAAGGCGCTAGCCGCGCCGGGAAGGGACCGGCCCCGGCCCGCCCGAGCGGGCCGGGGACACGCCCGCACAAACCCATAAATCGCTCATATTTCCTTTGCTACCAAGTAGCCCGACGTGCCGTTCAGGCCCGGTCCGGGATGGGTGGACGCGCCGATGTGGTAGAGGTTTTTTACCGGCGTTTGGTGGCCGCGCAGGGTCGGGAGGGGGCGCCAGAACAGGAACTGGTCCAGGCTGGCCGCGCCGCTGTAGGGATCTCCACCGACGAGGTTGGGGTTGATGCGAGCCAGCTCGGCGGGGGAGATGACGTGGCGTTCCAGGATACTTTTCCTGAAGCCGGGTAGCTGCTCGGCGAGGCGATTGACGATGCGGTCGGCGTAGGCCTGGGCGACGGCGTCCGTCCATTTGCCATTGCACGCTATTTCGCCGGCCTCGTCGCCGGTGGGGTAGGCGGGTAGCTCCTGGAGTTGTATCCAGATCGTCCATTTTCCCGTGGGAGCGCGGCTGGGGTCCAGGGCGGTGTGCTGGCCCACCACGATGGTGGCATCGGCGGGCAGCAGGCCGTTAACGGCGGCATTGACGGCGCGGCTCACGCCATTCAGGCCGGGCGTTAGGTGGATCATGGCCGTGGAGAGCAGGCGTTCATCCGGCCAGGCGGGCGGGGAATTCAGGGAGAGGTGGATCTGCATGTTGCCGCGTCCGTAGCGGTAATTGGCGGTGTCCTGCCGGACGGCCTCGGGTACTTCGGCGGCGGGTAGCAATTGTTCGTAGAGCGCGGTGGGCGTAACGTTGGCCACCACCAGATCGGCCGCTATTTGACGTCCGGCAACGGTGACGCCGCTTATTTTGCCCTGGTCCGTAGTAATGGCCTCGACGGTAGATGACGTATGGCACAGCCCGCCATTTTCCTTGATGATCTCCACCAGTACCCGCACCAGTTCCGAGCCGCCACCCTCCGGCACCGGCATTCCGGTTTGCTCGAAACTGGCCAGAATTACCCGCAGCATCAGGCTCGACGCCTGGTCGTCGGGTCCCAGGCCGGTGTGCAGCACCCAGGGTGCCATCACGGCTTTAGTGAGGTCGCTTTTGAAGTTATTATCCAGCCACTTGCGGGCATTAGGCAGGGCCTCGCCCAGGAATTCTAGCATTCCCTCCACGCCCAGGTCCCATACTCCCTTTGCCGCCAACCCCACCCCGGCCAGCGACCATAGTTCTTTGCCCAGTAGCCCGAAAACCAGTTGGGCGGACTCATCAAATTTATTCATGGCCGCCGCGTAGGCGTCGCCTTCGCCGGCGGCAATACCGTTGAGCGAGGCCACCGTTTTCTCGCGCGTGTCGTGCAGCACGGCCGCGCGGCCGTCGGGTAGCAGTACACCGGTGGGGTTCTCGGTATTGAGGTAGCGGAGGCCCTTATCTTCCAGTACTTCCTTTAATTCCTTGTAGAAGGGGCCGGTCGTAAATAGCGGGTGGAAGCCGGAAAAGATCTCGTGCTTGAAGCCCGGTACGTCAAGTTCCTTAGTGCGAATATTGCCTCCCAGCCACTCGTTTTTCTCGTACAATACGACCTCGTGCCCCTTCCGTGCTAAAATGACGCCCGCGCACAGGCTATTGATTCCACTCCCGATAATGACGACTCGTTTAGACATCTGTTTTTTAGGGATGGTACGGTGGGGGTGGGGGATGTGTTCGGTAATGGAGGTGGGGATTTTGGCACGTACCAAAACTCTACTCCAACGAATCCAGCCCCTCCAGTAAGATATCACAGGCTTTTTCAATCTCCTCCTCCGTAATGATCAGCGGCGGCGCAATACGTATCGTCCGGTTATTGAACAGGAACCAGTCGGTAATGAGACCGCGTTGCAGGCAGTGGGCGATGACGGTCTGGACCTGCTCGAAGTCGAGCAGTTCGAGGCCGAACCAGAGGCCGGCGGAGCGTAGGTCGAGGATGCGGGGGTGAACCAGCAGGCGGCGGAAGAGCGCGGCTTTGGCCGGGACCTGGTCGATGAGTTTATCGGCGAGGATGGTCTGGAGGGTCGCCAGGCCGGCGGCGCAATTGACGGGGTGGCCGCCGAAAGTGGTGATGTGCCCCAGGATAGGATCGCGGGAGAGGTGGCGCATTAGTTCGCGCGAGGCGATGAAGGCCCCGATGGGCATGCCGCCGCCCATGCCCTTGGCGAGGAGGAGGATGTCGGGCACGACGTCATACTGCTCGAAGGCCCAGAGGGTGCCGGTGCGGCCGTAACCGGCCTGGATCTCGTCGAGGATGAGTAGGGCACCGACTTCCGTGCAGCGATCACGTACCGCGCGCAGCCAGCCTGCGGTGGGCGTGCGGATACCCCACTCGGCCTGAACAGTTTCGAGAACCACGGCCGCCGTTTGTTCGGTGATTCGGTCGAGGCACTGGTGGCAGTTGAAATCCAGGTGGCGGATGCCGGGCAGTAAGGGGTGGTAGGCACGGGTGAAATCCTTGGGCCACATGAGCGAGGCCGCGCCCTGGGTGCTGCCGTGGTAGCTGCGGGTGGCGGAGACGAATTCGGTGCGGCCGGTAGCACGCTTGGCCAGTTTCATGGCTCCCTCGGTGGCCTCGGTGCCGGAATTGACGAAGTAAACACTTTCGAGCGGGTCGGGCAGGTTTTCGGCCAGCAAGCGGGCCAATTCTACCTGGGGCGTGAGCACGAACTCGCCGTACACGAGGGTATGCATATAGGT
This sequence comes from Lewinellaceae bacterium, assembly GCA_963757435.1. Lineage (GTDB taxonomy): Bacteria > Bacteroidota > Bacteroidia > Chitinophagales > Saprospiraceae > Neolewinella. Next base: position 136,081 of record CAVWSC010000032.1, read on the forward strand.
GGCGGCCTGGGTCTGCACAGCCCCCATGACGGCGGGGTGGCAGTGGCCGAGGCTGGACACGCCGATGCCGGCAATGAGATCGAGGTAGGCCTTACCGGCCGTGTCGTAGAGGTAGCAACCCCGGGCGATCAAAACTTCGATGCCGAGCGGGAAATCGCTGGTTTGCGCCACATGGCGCAAAAATAAGGTACGTTTGTCCATAGATGGACTAGCGAGGTTTGGTGGACATTTCCTTAACGGCTAAGGGCAGTTAACGGATGACCTACCAGTCCAACTACTTCGCTGCTGCTTCTAATCGGATGCGCTCTTTAATGGCACTAAGCAGGCGGGGCGAGGCTTGCTCGCGGCTAATATTTTTCTTGATGAGGGCTTTGAAGGCCATCTCTTTTTCCAGACCGATTACTTCGTTCGGTTCTTCCTTTAGTCGTTCCAGGAGTTGTTCCTGTTCGGTGGTGCTGACAAAATGGCCTCCTTCGCTAATGAAATTAGCGGGGTTGACGCGGGCGGTCAGATTACTGATGAGCTTGGCTGTGGCACGAGGATCTCGCATGGCTAAGTGAATTTTGGCCGTCCGGGTAGTCGCTTTTAGCACAAGGTTCACTCTGTTGGCACCCCACCTGTTCCCCACAGCTGATGGACAGGCAGCCGGAAACCGGGGCCTGCAGAGCCGTGAGAGCGAAGGGGAGTGGGAGCAAAGTGATCATGGTAAAAGCGGTTTGCGTGGTCGGTGGCCCGTTTGTGGTGCCTTGGCGATCTGACGTTGCGGTAAAGGTGGTTAAATCGGGACCCGCCGGGTAGCGTGGAGACGGGTGAAACTATTCGGTTCGGTTAGCTTAGCGAGGGTAGGGGGGCAACGAAAGAACGAGTAAAGACAAAACGGGCCACCCGAAACAGCAGTTTCGGGCGGCAACCGTGAATAATTAGTCGTTAAATCGAATGTTGTTCACACCGTTCTCCAGGGCGTAGTCGGCCAATTTTTCGGCCAGCTTTCCCCGGGCACGACGCAGGCGCGTCCGCACGGTGTTGATGTTCCAGCCCAGGTCGTCGGCTACTTCCTCGTAGCTGTAATCGAACAGGTCGATCAGCAGGAAGACGAGGCGGAAGTCGGGCGAGAGCGACCGCAGCGCGTCCGTCATCTCGTCCGACAGATCGCGGACGAAGAGTTCGGGGTCGCGCAGGTCGGGGCAATCGGCGACTACGGCGTTAACCGAAGTGTCGACGATGGTGCCGGCGGTGCGGTCTTCCAGTTCGACCTGGTAGGGAGCGCGGCTGCGCTTCCGGTAGTCGTTGATGAACTGGTTCTTGGCGATCCGAAACAACCAAGCGCGGGCGTTGGTCCCTATCGTATAGCTACCGATACTGCGGTACGCCCGGATAAAGGTCTCCTGTACGAGGTCTTCGGCATCGGCAACGGCACCGGTGAGGCGCAGCGCGAAATTGTACACGTCGTTGAAGAGCGGATACATTTCTCGTTCGAATATCGAGTTATCAGTTGGTACCATGGTTCGGGTAGCTTGGGTGAAACAATGGAGCGACGAGCCGGGGAAGCCGGCTTTTCGCCCGTATTACACCCCACGAACAAGGACCCGGAAAAAAGAGTTCCCGCGCTATGACATTTTTTTGACAATTTGTTTAGGGTGCTTCGCCTGTACTTTAGTAGGCACCCTGCGGGTACTGGTAATTTTGTACTTTAGTATAAGCCTACGCGTACACGAACTCGTTTGGGCTGGATACCAAAGTACTAAATTACCAGCGGCAACGCCGCCTACTAAAATACGGGCGAAGCCCCCCCTATAGCGGCGTAGCCGCTAAAGGGGCACCATGTCCCGGTAGATCACCGCCAGCACCACCTGCCCCACCGCTCGCAGCGTACGGCTATCGATCACGCTCATGTCGTCGCCGTCGGTGTGCCAGTGCGCACCGAAGCCGGTTTCCGTCTCGTCACTACGGTTGATGATGTCGATGGTGGGGATACCGGCGATGGTGTTGATGAAGTAGTGGTCGTCGGTAATGCCGCCGCCGTTCTCCAAAACAAAGTAATTACTGAGGCCCATTTGATCGGCCAGGCCCCAGACGGTACGGACCACTTCGGGGGCAAACTGCATACTGTAGCCTTCCACGGGGAAGCGGGCATCTTTGGCCCCCACCATATCCAGGAGGATGCCGTACTCGGGCTTAGGTCCGCTGGGTAAGTTACGGGCGAAGTACTGGGCACCCAGGCCCCAGGAGTCGGGGTCGTTACCCTCATGATCACCATAATCTTCGGCATCGAGAAGGACGATGTCGATACCGCGATCGATGGGGTTGTCTTTCAACTGGCGGGCGATCTCCAGCAGTACGCCCACGCCGGAGGCACCGTCGTCGGCACCGAGCACGGGGGCGGTTTTGTCGCCTTTATTCAGGGGGCTATCGGCAAAGGGGCGGCTGTCCCAGTGCGCGAAAAGGGCCACGCGGCGGCCGGCACCCGGCTTATAGCGGGCAATGATGTTGGTGGAATTGAGCTTTTCACCCGTGTAAGCGGTGGCCGTAAAATTTTGCTCGGTTACTTCCAGACCGAACGACTTCAGTTGCTCCACCAGGTATTGCCGCGTAGCGGCGTGGGCGGGGGTATTGACCACGCGGGGGCCGAAGGCCACCTGCCGCTCTACGAAGGCGTAGGCGGAATCGCGGTCGAATGAGGGCACTTTCACGGGCGTGCGGGTTACGGGTTCGGTAGTGGTGCTACCGTTGTCAGCGTCCGCGTCGGATGTACAGGACGACCATCCGAGGGAGAACAAACATAGCAGGGTGGGGATGAGCCAACGAAAGGAAGAACGGAACATGGCGGAGCAGGTTATTTGGACTGCAAAGAACCGGTTTTTTAACCGAAGGTTGGCCGGTAACCCCGCTCCGCCCCCGTCCTATTATTTCTTGCGCCGCGTAATCAGGGCCACGATGATGATGACGGCCGCTACGCCCAGCCAGAAGTAGTAGTTCTCGTACCACTTATCCTCCGTCAGGTCGATGTCGATGTCCAGGCCATCCTGGGCAAAGGCGAGCAAGGGAGCGGCGATGGCCAGGAGTAACAGGGAAAAACGGGATAGTAATTGCATGATTCGGGTGGGTTAACGGCTGCCGGTAGTGGTAGCATTTCGCTAACAACCCGACCCGTTAACACCGTGTTCGGAAACCACGCGGTTAAGGGAAGCATAATTTAACCTCGTTGCTTAGATAAATTTCGCCGTGGTGGCCGTTAGCTTACTACATTTTATGGAGGCACTTTGCCCATCCATTTTTCGATTCGGCTCCTCTCCTTACCTTACATCCTTTATTCACCGATCGCCCGCCTTCGCTACAATCGCCGATTTATGAAACCGATCCTCTTTTTACTGGCCGCCTACGCCTGTTTCGCATCCCTTTCCGCCAAGGAACCCTATGTTAATTGGGACCAAGCCGTTCTGGCCGCCCGGGAAGTTAATCCCGATTACGAAGCCTACATCGCCCAGTACCGCGATATCGCCATCCGCGAGATGGAGCGCTCCGGCGTTCCGGCCAGCATCAAACTGGCCCAGGGCCTGCTGGAAAGCGGTGCCGGCACCAGCGAATTGGCCCGCCGCGCCAAGAATCACTTCGGCATCAAGTGCGGCAGCAACTGGTTGGGCGAAACGATGTACCGCGAAGACGACGATTTTGACGCCAACGGTGAGTTAATAAAATCCTGCTTCCGCAGCTACCGCAATGCCGACGCCAGTTTCGTGGCCCACAGCGAGTTCCTGCGCGATCCCGGTAAGGCTTTTCGCTACGGTTTCCTATTCCGCCTCGATCCCCGCGACTACCGCGCCTGGGCCGAGGGCCTGCGCCGAGCCGGCTACGCGACTAACCCGCGTTATCCTGAGCTACTCATCAGCCTCATCGACCGCTACAAGCTCTACCAGTACGATAATTTCATTCCCATCGACATCGAGAATCCCGGTGTGGAGGGTCCCATCGTGATCGGCCCCGGCCCCGGCCGACCTACGCGCCCCACCCGGCCCCCCGGCGGTAATATCGACGAGGATATTTTCAACGACATCAACGAGGGCATCCTCTCCGGTATCCTGAAAACCAATGACGTCACCTACTTTGTGCCGGGCCAAACCACCACGCTCGACGACGTGGCCCGCCGCGTGGATGTGTCCATCCGCCGCCTGATCGACTACAACGAATCCATCAACGCGCCCAATCAACCCATCGCGGCCGGTGAGCGGATCTTCATCCAGCCCAAGCGCAACAGCTACCGGGGCCAGGAAAAATACCACCTCGTGCTGGCGGGCCAGACCATGTTCCAGCTCGCGCAGAAATACGGCGTAAAACTGGAAAAGCTGCGCCGCCGCAATCGTATGGAAGACGGCGGCGAACCCGCCGCCGGTACCCGCATCAAGCTGCGCGGCGGCAAGCAGGATCGCCCTAAACTGGCTTCGGAAACCTCCACTCAACCAAGCGTGCCTACCCGCCCCGACGGCAATTTGGACGTAGATAACACCGATCCTATCCGCCCCACCAGGCCGCCCGTGCGCCCCACTAATCCGACCACCAATCCCCGCCCCGGCGTGGATAATCCCGGTACCGTGACGCCGGGCACCGTCACCCCCGGCACCACCGATCCCTACACGCCGCCCACCAACCCCGGCATCGACAACAATACCGATTTCGGCGGCGGCACCCGCCCCACCACGCCCGTTACACCGCCCACCACCGATCCGTATACGCCGCCCACCTCGCCCTACGTGCCGCCCACCACCGATCCGTATACACCGCCCACTTCGCCCTACGTGCCGCCCGTTACCAACCCGCCCACGCAACCCACTACGCCGCCCGCCGCCACCGGCCGTACCTACAACGTGGTGGCCGGCGACACCCTATACTCCATTAGTCGCCGCTACAACCTCTCGGTCGAGCAACTCAAACGGCTCAACGGCCTTACGGATAATACCATCAGCATCGGCCAGGTCCTCACCGTTCAGTAACAAGCGGTCAACCACCGCCCCCGGCTGACGTTATAAAGGTGCCGCCATCCGAAGATGGCGGCACCTTTATTCATACCTATGGAGTCGATCACCCTTACTGAAGAACGAATTTACGAACTGCTCGACGCGGTCTGCGATCCCGAGATCCCCGTGCTCAGCGTGCTCGATCTCGGCATCGTGCGCGGCGTAGACTTGGATACGCCCGACGGCATCCCCCAGGTCCGCATCACGCCCACCTACACCGGCTGCCCGGCCATGGACATGATCGGCGTCAACATCAAAGCCGTCCTCCAGGAAGCCGGCATCTCGCCCGTCCGCGTCAAACTGGTCCTTCACCCCGCCTGGACCACCGACTGGCTCACCGACCGGGGCCGCCAACGACTCCAGGAATACGGCATCGCCGCCCCCCGCGAGCAGACCGTCGATAAGCACGCCCTCTTTACCGACGGCGACCTCACCGTGCCATGCCCCCGCTGCTCCTCCGAAGACACGGAACTGTTGGCCGAATTCGGTTCCACGGCCTGCAAGGCCATGTACCGCTGCAAAACCTGCCTCGAACCCTTCGATTACTTCAAGTGCCACCGCTAGCCGGGTCGGGCGGGTGTCAAAACTGACGGCCGGCGGCAACTTTTCCCGGTGTTTACACTTAGTATTCTTGCTCTTGCCCCGATAAAGATCGGGGTAGTTTTTTGCACTTTTTGGGGCCATCCCTTCGCCTCAACCGGCTCAGGGTCGCTGCGTCCGTGGCTCCGCTTCGCTGCGGCCGCTAGCGCGTCTCCTCCCTGCCGGTCGGCCCACTCCCATCGCTTGTCCGGGGGTGAGGTGCGGCTGCGCGTGGTACGCTATCGCCCCAAGCTGATAAATGCCGCCCTTTCAGGGTAGGGCATTGACTTTGTTAACTAGTTGGGGTATCGGTTTTTCCCTCGCTATTTGAGCCCTCACCCCCGGCCCCTCTCCTCAGGAGAGGGGTGACGTTATGCGAAAAACGTACCCGGAAAACTGTACAGAATCAACGCCCTACCTTTCAGGGCTAAAACCCTGACGGATTTCGGCATAGCAAACCATTCTGGGCTGTTGCAAGAAAGCTTCAACTCAAGGAGCGCAAAAAATCACACTCAGAAACCTAAACAGAATTAACTCTCTATCCTTCAAGATTTTGGCGGTGAAGCCGCCTGGTTAGCATACAAAATGGATAGTGTACGCGTAGGCTTATACTAAAATACAAAATTACCAGACGCGCAGCGTCATACCAAAATACGCGGCTCCGCCGCCCCCGCCATGCTAAGAATCCTCCTGGTCGAAGACGAAGAAAATATCCGCGAGACGGTCAAACTGAACCTCGAACTCGAAAATTTCGAGGTGGTGACCGCCGCCAACGGCCGTCTGGCCCTCAAGCACATCCGCGAGCAGCACTTCGACCTGCTGTTGCTGGACGTGATGCTGCCCGAGATCGACGGCTTCCAGATCCTGGAACAGGTGCGGCTGACCGACCGCAAGACGCCCGCTATTTTCCTTACCGCCAAGGATGCCGCCCAGGACCGGATTGCCGGGCTGAAACGCGGCGCGGACGACTACCTGACCAAGCCATTCGTGTTCGAGGAATTGCTGTTGCGCATCAACCGGCTGATCGAACGGACGAGCGACTCGCCCGAAGTACAGCCCGACCATTACGAGTTTGGCCGGAATAGCGTTAACTTCGCCACCTACGAAGCCACCGGCAACCAGGGTGACTTCACGCTGACCAAAAAAGAAGCCATGCTGCTCAAGCTACTCATCGACCGCAAGGGAGAGGTGGTGAGCCGCCGGCAAATTTTGCAGTCGGTGTGGGGTTACGACGTTTATCCCAGCACCCGGACCATTGACAACTTTATCCTCTCCTTTCGTAAATACTTCGAGGAGGACCCGAAAAACCCGACGCACTTTTTGTCCGTGCGCGGCGTGGGCTACAAGTTTGTGAATGAGTAAGGATGCCGGTGGTGCTTGGAGTTTTGCTGTACCCGGACAAGCGATGGGAGCGGACTGACCCGTCAGGGGCGGGGCCCGCAGGGCCGAGGCGAATGCCGAGCCGCGGACGCAGCGACCCTAAGCCGCCTTAGGCGCAGGGATGGCCCCAAAAAACACGCGCTACCTTACTGAACTGAAATTTCACGATGCTAAGTTTTGAATACCCCGCCTGGATGCTGTTACTCTGCCTGGCGGCGGGACTGTTGACGGCCCTGGTGCTGTACTACCGTGACCGTACTTTCCGCGAGAACGCGCCGCGTCTGCCGTGGCTGCTGGGCCTGTTGCGCACCCTGGCCGTGGCCGGTATCGCCGCGCTGCTACTGGGTCCGCTGCTACGCTACATCGAAGAGCGCGTGCAACCGCCCGTGGTGGTGGTGGCGCAGGACGTGAGCGAATCCGTGGGCACCGCGCTGGGTGCCGATACCACCGCCTACCGCCGCGATTACGAGGGGATGCTGGCCGCACTGGGCGAAAAATACGAGGTGGTGGAATATACCTTCGGCGACCGCGTGGCGCAGGACGGTGCACTGGATTTCGGCGAAAAACGCACCAACCTGAGCGATGTCATCAGCCAGGTGGCCGACCAGTACGGCAACCAGAACCTGGGGGCCTTTATCCTCGCGTCCGACGGTATTTACAATGCCGGTACCAACCCGGTCTATGCGTCCAACCAGCTCAACGCGCCCGTTTTCACGGTGGGACTGGGCGATACCACGTTACGCCGCGACCTCGCCATCCGGCGGGTGTTCAACAACAAGATCGCCTACCTCAACGACGAATTTTCCATCCAGGTGGACCTGGGCGCGCGCAACGCCGCCGGGGCCAACACCACCCTGACCGTGAGCCGCGTGGACGGTGGAGATTCCCGCGAACTGACCCGCGAAAGTATCCGCATCGAGGACAACGATTTTTTCACCACCCGCGAGTTCGTGCTACCCGCCGACCGCTCGGGCGTGCAACGCTACCGCATCGCCGTTTCCGGCATCGGCCAGGAGGAAAGCACGTCCAATAACCGCCGCGATATTTTCGTGGATGTACTAGACGCCCGCAAGAAAATACTGGTGCTGGGCCACGCGCCCCACCCCGACCTGGGTGCCCTGCGCCAGGCCCTGAACGAAGGAGAAAATAACGAGGTGGACGTGGCCTACGCCGGCACTTTTTCCGGCAACCCCCGCGATTACGACCTGGTGGTGTTGCACCAACTGCCCAGTGCCGCCAATCCGATTAGCGGGCTGCTGCAACAGTTGCAGGAACAGCGCAAGCCGCTGCTCTACATCGTGGGCGAGCAGACCAATATCCGCGTACTGAACGAGCGGCAGAACCTGCTGACCATCCGCGCCGGTGGGGCGGGCAATAACGACGTGCAGGCGCGGCTGTCGCCGGCCTTTCGCCTGTTTAACCTGAGCGACGAACTGCGCAGTTTCCTGCCTAAATTACCACCTTTACAGGCTCCCTTCGGTGAGTTTACCGCCGGGGCGGGCGGCTCGGTACTCTTCTCACAGCGCATCGGGCGGGTAGATACCGAGTACCCCCTGCTGATCCTGGGCGAGAGCGGCGGTATCCGCACCGGCGTACTGGCGGGCACCGGCCTGTGGCAGTGGCGGCTGGCCGATTTTCTGGAACACGAGGACCACCAACGGTTTAACGAGCTGATGAGCCAACTGACGCAGTACCTGAGCGTGAAGGAGGACAAGCGCCGGTTCCGGGTGGCGCAGGAGAAAAATATCTTCGACGAGAACGAGGCCGTGCAACTTGATGCCGAACTCTACAATGAGAACTATGAACTGGTAAACGAGCCGGACGCAACCGTCGTGATCACGGACGAGGAGGGCAAGGAATACGATTTTACCTTCAACCGCACCAGCCGCGCCTACACCCTCAACGCGGGCCTGCTGCCGGTGGGCAACTACCGTTACCGTGCCGGCACCAGTACCGGCACCGAAACCCTGACCTACGACGGCCGCTTCAGCGTGAGTGCCGTGGAGATCGAGGGCTACGTGACTACGGCCGATCACAACCTGCTGCGCCAGATTACCGGCCGCTACGGCGGCGAATTCCTGACCCGCGCCGAACTCACTTCCATCCCCGAACGGCTGGATGCCCGCGGCACCGTGAAGCCGGTGCAGTACCAGACGGCCACCACCCGCTCGCTGATCAACCTGAAGTGGATCTTTTTCCTGCTGCTATTTTTCCTTAGCATGGAGTGGTTCCTGCGGCGGTTCTATGGGGCGTATTAGCGCAGAAAATAATCCTTCACCTCGCCGGCCAGTTCCCGGGCGCGGGCGGCGGTAGCCGCCTCGGCGTAGACCCGCACGATGGGTTCGGTATTGGATTTGCGCAGGTGGACCCAACCGTCAGGGAAGTCCAGTTTTAGCCCGTCGGTGCGGTTGGGCGTTGCGTGGGTAAAGTGGTTTTCCAGGGCAGCGATGCGGCTCGTCGACGGCCAGGTCGGGCGTGAGGTCGATCTTGTCTTTGACCATCTCGTAGGGCGGGTAGCCGTCGCGGAGTTGGTTGATGTTTTTCTCCTGCGTGGCGAGGTGGCTGAGTACCAGGGCCAGCCCGATGAGGGAATCACGGCCGTAGTGCAGTTGCGGGTCGATGATGCCGCCGTTGCCCTCGCCGCCGATTACGGCATCTCACTTCTTTCATTTTGGCCACCACGTTTACCTCGCCCACGGCGGCGGCGTGGTAGGGTTGTCCGTAGGTTTCGGCCAGATCGGCCAGGGCGCGGGTGCTACTCAGGTTGGACACCACGGGGCCGGGGGTGTGGCGGAGCACGTAGTCGGCCACCGTCACCAGCGTGTATTCCTCGCCGATCCACCGGCCGCCGGGGCCGACCAGGGCCAGGCGGTCCACGTCGGGATCGACGGCCACGCCGAGATCGGCATCGCCGGCGGACATGGCGGCGATCAGGTCGGTCAGGTTATGGGGCAGCGGCTCGGCCTCGTGGGCGAAGCGGCCGTTCATCTCGCCGTGCAGGAGGGTGTAATCGCAACCCAATGCTTCGAGCAGGGCCGGCAGGGCGATTGCACCGACGGAATTGACCGGATCGACGACTACCTTAAACCCGGTTTTTTTGATGGCCGCCACGTTCACCAGCGGATGATCCAGCACGGCTTGAATGTGGTCCTGCAACGCACCGTCGTAAGTTTGGTACTCGCCCAGGTCGCTTACCTCGGCGTAGGTTACGCCCCCGTCGGCCAGTAGTTGGAGCAGGGACTCGCCGTCGGCGGCGGAGATAAATTCTCCCTTGTGGTTGAGTAGTTTCAGGGCATTCCAGTGGACGGGGTTGTGGCTGGCCGAGAGGATGATGCCGCCGCCGGCCTTTAGCTTGGTCACCGCCATTTCCACGGTGGGGGTGGTGGCCAGGCCCAGGTCGATCACCGTAATGCCGAGCATTTGCAGCGTGGCGGAGGTGAGCCGGGTCACCACGTCTCCGCTGGGGCGGGCATCGCGGCCGATGACCACGCGGGCGGGTGCGCCGCTCTGGAGCAGCCAGGTGCCGTAGGCGGCCACGCTCTGGACAATGTCTTCGGGCGTCAGGTTGTCACCGGCCGCGCCGCCGATGGTGCCGCGAAAGCCGGAGATGGATTTGATGAGGGACATGGCGGGGTGTTTTGGTGAGCCGACGCAAAGGTAGGAAATGCGGGGAGCGGCAACGGGAGATACCCGAGACGAACAACATACTTTTGGGCCGAAGCAGCTACCTTCGCGGCTCACTACTTCTTGGATGGAAGCATTATTGCAACTGGATTACTACCTGTTTCACCTTATTAACGGTGTCTGGACCGCCGCGTGGCTGGACGAGTCGGCCCCGCTCTGGCGTACCAAAACCACCTGGATTCCGCTCTACGTAGTACTGGCGGGCCTGATCGTGTACCGGTTGCGGCGACGGGCCGTTTGGCTTTTTCTGGCCGCCGGCCTGTGCGTGGCGGTGGCGGATCAGGTGAGCAGTTCTATCATTAAACCGAGCGTGGAACGCCTGCGCCCCTGCCGTAATCCCGCGCTGGCACAACCGGCCAATGTGCTGATCGCCTGTGGCGGGGGCTATAGCTTTACTTCCAGCCACGCCACCAATCATTTTGCCATCGCGCTGCTGCTCGTTCTGGGCATGGCAGGCTTTGCGGGACGGTGGCGCTACCTGCTGCTACTGTGGGCGGCTAGTATCGGGTATGCGCAGATTTATGTGGGGGTCCACTTTCCGCTGGATGTAATTTGCGGTGGCTTGATCGGGTGCTTGGTTGGGTGGGGATGTTTTCTGGTGGTGCGAACGCGTTTAAATCCGGGATAGTACTACCAGCGCAGCAGGCGCTGCCCCGCTAGTTCGTCCGTCGCAGCCGCCCAGTCTTCCGTCCACCCCAGCAGGAATCCGCCGCCGCCCGCACCGCATATTTTCAGGCAGTAGTGTTCGCCTACCCAAATAGAGTGGAAGGCCGCCGGGATATAATCGGGCAGTTCAGACAACTGAAAAGCGGAGATATTTCGGAATTGCCGGCCCGCCTCCAAGAAATTATCGGCCAGGAGGGCGGTGATGGCGCGGTCGGTCGGGGCGGACCACTTTTCTTGGAACTTTTTGGCAAAACCGGGGTCACGACCGTAACGCTCCAGTAAACGATTTACGTAAGGCGTAGTGGACCGGCTGATGCCGGTATCGAGTAGGAAAAATCGGTCCAGTGCGCCTGGGGGCAGGCTGACGATTTCGGGCGGCGCATCCGGTTGCAGCAGCACGGGTTGCCGCCGAAAAATGATGTAGGGATCGGTGCCGGAGCTGGTGCCGTGGAAAAAACCTTCCATGCGGGCCAGGAAGGGCCGGTCGACGCGATCCAGGGTTGCGGGGGAGGCGTAGTCGGATAGTACCGCCACGCAGACGGCCCCCGAGCTGCCCATGCCGTAGCCTTCGGGGATATTGGAGTGCAGGCGGCGGCCGGAGGTAAGGTCGCGGTTCAGCCGATCCAGGTCGAAGGTGCGGGGCGGGAAGGTTGCTTCCAGGTAAGCCGAAAACTTTTGGAGGCGGGAATCGGGCGGCACGTCGGTTTCCAGCCAATTTGCCGCTAATTCGGGGTAAGGCAGGGCCAGGGCGCGGGAGCCGCGCAGGACGGTGTGCTCGCCGAAGAGCAATACTTTGGCGGGGAAGGAGGTGGGTGGAGGCGTAGGCAAAGCCGAGGTGGAATGGGTGGAAGCCCAAAGATAGGTTTCCATCACCGGCCCCGCTCATTTGCCCTTTTATCCCGTAGGATGAACTCATTTATGCAATGGCGTGAAGTACTGCCACTGCTCCTGCCCAGTGTTTGGATTAAAAGAAACGCCGGCCTCGAAAGTGGGGGTTTTGATGCGGTAGCGGCCGGTTACTCCGGCGACGGTTAGCTTTTCATCGTTGAGCGTCGCGGAGACCTCACCCTTATCGTAACGAAATACGAGGCCGTTCTCGAAGGTGAATTCCAGGGTTTGTGTACGTTGGAACTGGGCGGTCTTTTCAGCGTCAAGCTGCTTGCGTTCGGTTAAAGCGTTGCTACGTTGGGCGGCGCGGAGTGAATCGCGCTCGAGGTATTCATCCCTTCGTTCGCTGCTTACCTTAGTTTTAGACCGGGGGTTGTACTTCAAATCCGTCACGTCCCGCAGGCTGCCATCGGGTTGCAGGCGAACGATGAGTTGTACTTGCCGGGTGTTCGGGCTGGTGACGAGAATAGTGCCGGGGTAGCTAAGATCGAGCAGAGCTGAGTCGATGGGCTGATCATTCCAGATAATTTCCGGCCCGCTGGGCAGGTCGTTCACGCGGTAGTCGGGGCCGGCCACGTAGCTTGAATCCTGAGCGAATAAAGAGGCAAAGGAGCAAAGGGAGATTAATATAACTAGCGTAGTGAAGCGCATTTGGATCGTTTTTAGTGAGTCGGTGCTACAAATATCCCGGTCATAAATTGCTTCCGTTCCATTAAACCGATAAACGACCCTATGCATCGTTGAGCAACGAACCAGTTCCCATTCGCTCTTACTGAACGTCTCTGCCGCTCGCTGAGCTTTTGAGACCGAACCCCACTGTAAAAACGGAGTTTTAGCTCCAAATCACTTCCATATGCCCTTCCTGCTCCTGGCCATTGCGCTCTTCTTTCCTCGCATCATCATCCTGGTGCTTTACTTTCTGACCGACTGGTTTTCCAATTCATTCGACGGCATTATCATCCCATTGCTCGGCTTTATCTTTTTGCCGGTTACCTTACTCTGGTATGCGGTGGTGATGACCTATTTTGGCGGTGCGTGGACGACCATCCCCATCGTGGGTATGGTGGTGGCCCTGGTGGTTGACCTCGGGCTGGTGAGTACGAGCAGGCGGGGGCGGAGGTAGACCGGGTTATTGACGGCTAATTCAGTAGCCAGTCCCGGTAATTTAGCGGGTTGACAACCTGATATTCAGCGGCGGGATAATTTTTGCTCCAACCGGCGGGAGCTTTAGGTTGCTTGTCGGCATTCCACTTGAACTCGTAGCCGTATAGCTTTCCGCCCCGATCTTCCACCCAATCGATCTCTTGTTGATCGTAGGTGCGCCAAAAGTAATTGTAGACGAGTACATTATCGTAGTTCTGTTGCTTGATGCGTTCACTGACGAGGTAATTTTCCCAGAGCATCCCCTTATCGTTTCTCAGCGTGACGGGATTGAGGTTGCCGACCAGAAAATTTCGGATACCGTTATCGAGAAAGTAGTATTTGTTACTTTTGTTAACCTCTTTGCGCAGGTTACGGCTGAAGCCGCTCACCTTATAAATGATGAAAACCTTAGTCAATAAATCGAGGTATTTATCAACCGTGTTTCTACTCAACTGCAGGGAGTTGGCCAGTTCGTTCACCTTGACCTCGCTACCAACCTGGAAAGCAACCAATCGCAACAGATCCAGGATCTTATCCGAGTTACGGATGGTTTCGAAGGTGAGGATATCCTTTAGTAAGTAAGAGTTGACGAGTTCCCGCAGGTAGAGGGTTTTTTCCTCCGGGGTTTCCAGCTGTAGTAGTTCCGGGTAGTTGCCGAAGATCAGGCGGCCGGCGAGCGTATCCTGCCGGTCGATTGCCGATTCCCGTACACTCAGTTCTCCTTCCGAAATACCGAAAAGTTTGAAGGTCGTCTTGCGGCCCGTGAGCGGTTCGCCGGTATAGTTTTCCACGTCGAATGCCGAGGAACCCGTGATGAGTACTTTTAGCCCGGGGATTTCATCGATCATTAGTTTTAATGCAGCACCGATGGAAGGAATTTTTTGGGCCTCGTCGATGATCAGGAATCGTTTGCCTTTCAGTAGGGATTTTAACGCTATTTTGCTGTGCCGGATAAATAATTCGCGCGTAGCAACGTCCTCTCCGTTCAGAAGTAGGTAGGGTTCCGTGGTTTCGGCTAGTATCTTCTTGATTAGCACCGTTTTCCCCACGCGGCGAGGACCGAGAATCACTACCGCTTTATTGGGTCGAAGGTATTTCTTCACCTGACTCTCTACCAATCGCGGAATAAGCTCCATAGCGGCTATTTTGAACGAATTAACGTTAATTCGTTCAGTTAGTTGAACGAATTAACGTTAATTCATTCAATACCCCTTTGCGTGAGGTGCCTGGAAGGTAAGGGTGAAACCCGCAGTGCGTAGCACCGAGCGAATAGCGAGCCTGCAAGGGACCGACCCATTTCGGCCCGAGCCGAATGGGACACGCCAAAAAACCTACTGCTCGAAACTCAAGTAGGGCGTCAATTTTGCCAGCTTATTCGCTGAAAGCATACGAATGCGACTCATGTCCTCCGGGCCGGTGTAAGGGCCGTGTTCCTCGCGGTAGGCAACCAATACTTTGGCCAGTTTGCGGCTGATGTAGGGGTGTGCCCGCAGCTCGTCGACGGTGGCGGCGTTGATCGGGAGCGGCGACGGGATGGGCGATTCGATGGCGAGTTGCCCCGCGATCTTCTGAAAAACGGAATCCGGGAGACCGTAAATTTCACCAATTTGATCGGTGCTGACGAAGCCGCCCATCGACTCCCGGAACTTGACGAAGCGGCCCGCCCAGTAGGGGCCGATGCCGCGCAGTTGCTGCCACTCGGCGGCCGAGGCGGAATTGATGTCGATGACAAAATCCGGGTCGGCGGGGCGAGCGGGGTACGAATCATAGGTGCGCGGCGCGGCAGCTATCGCCGAGCTGTCTCCATCGCCCGGGGCCGCTTGCGAATAAGTGGCCAGCCCCATCAGCCGCTCGCGGTGGCGGTCGGGGATGTTACGAAAACGCGCCAGCTGGTCGGGCCGGTCGAATCGCCCCCCGGCCTTGCGGTACTTGACCCATCCGGCCGCCCCGCGCTCCGATAAACCGAGGCGAACCAGTTCGGCGGCGGTAACGGTGTTGGGATCGTAGGGAAAGGACTCGACGGAATCGTCAGCGGAATAGGAACTCGACCCGCCGCCGGACCGCCCGGGCGAATCGAAGGTAGCCAGACTCATCAGCCGCTCGCGGTGGCGGTCGGGGATATTGCGAAAACGCGCCAGTTGATCGGGACGATCAAAGTGGCCCCCGGCCTTGCGGTACTTGACCCACCCGGCCGCTCCGCGCTCCGACAAGCCCAGCCGCACCAGTTCGCTCTGCGTAACGGTATTAGGGTTGAAGGGGAAGGACTCGGCCGTGCTGCTTTCGCCGCCGCTATATTTCTTACCGTAGGCCGTGCCGGCCCGGGCCGACGTACGTGCCTGTACGAGTTGGGCAGCTCGCTCACCAAAGTCGGTATCCGTATCATTTGGCGAAGTGCTACTTCGCCAGAGCGGACGCGACACAAAAATCAACAACACTAAACCGGTGAGAGCGATTAACCCCAGCCGTTCAAAGCGCGAATAAGTGGCCCAACTCCAACGGGGATCTTGTAACATAGTGAAACGATTGCGTGAATAAGCGACGGTGGAGTGATTCCCAAATATAGGACGTTGCCGCCGCAAATAATCTTTTGCACCCTTATTATTGTTGTCCCGGTCCACCACCAACGCAAGTCCTCATGCCCCAACTACTCCAGAATTATGTCCTCGGCCAGTGGCAAGATCCCACCGGCAACCACCTGGCGCAACGTGATGCCGTGACCGGCGAACTGATCGGCCACTGCTCGACCGAAGGACTCGATTTCGGCGATATCCTCGCCTACGCCCGCAGCACGGCCGGACCCGTGCTGCGCCGCATGACGTTCCAGGAGCGCGGCCTTATGCTGAAAAAACTGGCTCTTTTCCTGCACGACCGGCGCAAGGACTATTACGCCCTCTCCTACCGCACCGGGGCCACCAAACGCGACAGTTGGGTAGATATCGAGGGCGGCATCGGCACCCTGTTCGCTTACGCCAGCCTGCGGCGACAGCTGGGCGACCAACCGTTTTACGTGGAGGGCGACGTGGCTAAAATATCCAAGGAAGGCACCTTTGTGGGGCAGCACATCAGCGTGCCGCGTCAGGGCGTGGCGGTGCACATCAACGCCTTTAACTTCCCCATTTGGGGGATGCTGGAAAAGATCAGCGTTAACCTGCTGGCCGGGATGCCGGCCGTGGTCAAACCCTCGGAAGTAACCAGTTTTCTGACCGAGGCGATGGTGCGCGACATCGTGGGTAGCGGCATCTTGCCCGCCGGCGCACTGCAACTGGTGCAGGGCAGCGGCCGGGGCGTATTGGAAGCTACCATGAGCCAGGACGTGGTGACCTTTACCGGTTCGGCCGCCACCGGCCAAAAACTGAAGGCCCTGCCGCACCTCATTGCCGAGAGCGTGCCCTTCAACATGGAGGCCGACAGCCTGAACGCCGCCGTGCTGGCCCCCGACGCCGAGCCGGGAACCGAGGAATTCGACCTGTTCATCAAGGAGGTAAAGCGCGAGATGATCGGCAAGGCGGGCCAGAAATGTACCGCCATCCGCCGGGTCATCGTGCCCGAGCGGCTGGTAGAGGACGTGCAGATCGAGCTGGGCCGCGCGCTGGGCCGCACCCGCGTGGGCGCGCCCACGGCCGAGGGCGTGCACATGGGTGCCCTGGTGGGCCAGACCCAGCGCGACCGCGTGCGCGAGCAACTGCGCGAACTGCAAACGGCGGCCCAATTGGTGTACGGCAACCCCGATGCGGCCGAGGTATTGGAAGCCGATTACCAAAAAGGAGCTTTTCTAAGTCCGCTGTTGCTGCGGACCGACGACCCGCTGGGCTGTTCGCAGCCCCACGAGGTGGAAGCCTTCGGCCCCGTGGCCACGCTGCTGCCCTACACCGACCTGGACCAAGCCTGGGAACTGGTGCGGCGCGGGCGCGGATCGCTGGTCACCACCGTTTGCACCGGCAGCGACGATACCGCCCGCCGGGCCGTCATGGAAATCGGGGCTTACAACGGCCGGATGCTGCTGCTCAACCGCGCCAGCGCGCCCGAAAGCACGGGCCACGGCAGCCCCCTGCCGCTGCTCAATCACGGCGGCCCCGGCCGGGCCGGCGGCGGCCAGGAAATGGGCGGCATGCGCGGCATCCACCACTACCTGCAGAGCTGCGCCGTGCAGGGCCACCCCACCATGCTCAGCCGCGTGGGGCAGCGCTACCTGCCCGGCGGGGCGCGGCCCGAATCGGCCGTCCACCCCTTCCGCCTGCCCTTCGAGGAACTGGAAATCGGCCAGACCGTGACCACCGCCCGCCACACCGTTACCGAAGCCGACATCGTCAACTTCGCCAACCTGACCGGCGACCGTTTTTACGCTCACGTGGACGAGACTTCGCTGGAGGGAACGCCCTTCGAGCGGCGCGTGGCGCACGGCTACTACATCCTCAGCAAGGCCGCCGGCCTGTTCGTGGAGCCGCGCAAGGGGCCGGTACTGCTCAACTACGGCCTCGAAACCTGCCGCTTCACCAAACCCGTTTACCCCGGCATGACCATCGGTGTGCAACTGACGGTACAGGAAAAAGTGACGCAGCAAAAACGCGAGGACGAAGACTACTACAAGGGCATCGTCAAGTGGTACGTGGAAACGACCGACGAGGCGGGCGAAACGGTCGCCATCGCCACCATCCTGACCATGGTACGCCGCGCACCCGACGAGAATTAGGGCCGGCGGGATAGTCTTTCGGCGGCTTTCTCCGTTAAGGTGTTGGTTTGGGCGTGTCCCCGTCCCTGGCGGGCCGGGGCCGGTCCCCTCCAGGGTTCGCTGTCGCTCCGTGCTACGCACCCTCCCCCCGGAAAGGAGGTGCTAAACCTGTCCATATTTTCCAGGGGGTCGGCCTTCCGGGCACCTCACGCGGTAGCCCGACCGTTGATTCCTACTACTTATAAATTTTCCCTTTCCGTCCTATTTTCATTCCCATGCAGCGTACCCTACTCGTTCTCTCGTCCCTCCTTTTTTTGAGCACCTTCCTCGCCGCCCAGACCCGCGTGGGTTTGGTGGCCGAATACCATTTCGATGGCAACTACGGTGATTTCACCGGCAACTCCGCCAATACAGGGGTTCCTTCCGGCTTGCCGGAATTTGCCTGCGGCGTGGATGGCAGCGCCCTGCGGCTGGACGGGGGCAACGACTTCGTCCGCATTCCCGGCGGGAACAGCAACAACGTCAACCGCGAGTTCGATACCGAGGATTTTACGGTCGCTTTCTACTTCAAGCCCATCGGCATGAATGGCATCCAGTACCTGGTGAGCAAGCGGGATACCGCCTGCGGATTGGAGCAGTACTTCTACATCCGCTATTCGCCTTCCACGCGCACGGTATCCGCTTACCTGCGGGAGGGAAATCAGGTGGTCAACATCAATGCCCCCCTGCGCAACGAGCAGTGCTGGCAGCATGTGGGGCTGGTCCGAG
This sequence comes from Lewinellaceae bacterium, assembly GCA_963757435.1. Lineage (GTDB taxonomy): Bacteria > Bacteroidota > Bacteroidia > Chitinophagales > Saprospiraceae > Neolewinella. The sequence continues at coordinate 154,867 of CAVWSC010000032.1, forward strand.
ACAATCGCCGGGTGTTGCTCTATATTAACGGTCTGCCGGCGGGTAACCAGGGCACCACCTCGCGGGTCAATATCACGAACACCGGTAATCTACTGATCGGGAGCAGCACCTGCCTGGGTGCCAACGAGACTGCCTTCGTGGGCCTCATCGAGGATTTCCGGGTCTATAACCGCGCCCTGGCCGAGGAGGAAGTGGACGGCGTTTTCCGCCGCCCGGATCAGATCCTAACGCCCGATACCCGCATTTTCCTGGGTGAGTCGGTGGATATCGAGGTCAATTCCAGTTGCGGCATCGGTTTCACCTGGTCTCCCGCTGCGGGGGTGTTTTCGCCCGATGAGCAAAATCCTACCATCACGCCGGTCCGTCCGGGGCCGCAGACCTTCCGCGTGCGGATCACCGATGCCGAGAGTAGCTGTGTGGCCGTGGATAGCATCCGCTTCCAGGTCATCGACCCCGCCACCCTCGCCTGCGACGCCGTTTACCTGCCCCGCGCCTTCACCCCCAACGGCGATGGCCCCGCCGCCAACGAAACCTTCGGCATTAGCAATCCCTACGCCGTCCCCGAACTGATTTCGCTGGAAATTTTCTCCCGCTGGGGCGGCCGCGTCTTTTCCACCGCCGATGCCTTCGGCCGCTGGGACGGCACTTTCGAGGGGGAAGTGGTCAATCCCGGCACCTTTCTTTGGCGCGTTCGCTTTATGTGCGAGGGCGAAGAACGGTTTGATTCAGGCAGCGTGACGATTATTCGGTAGAAAGGATGGAAAGGGATGTATTTGTTATTCCCGATTACCGATCCCAGGTGAAATAGGGTTCTCATTTTCTCTAAGTCATAAATAACCCCACGAAAAAAGCCTTTACCCCGAAGGAGTAAAGGCTTGCCAGAAGTAAAGTAGCGCGAGGGTGACTTGAACACCCGACCTCAGGATTATGAATCCTGCGCTCTAACCAGCTGAGCTACCGCGCCAAAAAATAGCCGCTAACGGGCCGCTGCCCCGAAGAGCGGGCGCAAAGCTACGTACTTCCGACCAGTCTTGCAAGAGGAGTTAGAACTTTGGGTACGAAAAATGAACGCCGCCGGACCGGGCTAAAGTTTCGGGGCGGGGAGGCACTTCATCGTATAGGAATTTTTACAATCGGGGCGGGGGTGCTACCTTTGGGGACTTATGGCAATGACGAGACGATTTCTACTCCTTTTATTACTGGTGCTGGCCGCAACGGGCGGGCTACGCGCCCAGGGTTCACCTACTACGGAGGCGCAGTTGAACGCCGCACTGGCCGCCGCCGACGGCGCGGCCGAAAAAGCGGCCCTAAACTATCAGTTTGCCGAGTATTTGCTGAAGAAGGGCGGTAAGACCAATGCCGAGCAGGCTGACAAGCACGCCGAGGCCGCCTACCGTTTTTCTACCAATGAGGCCATGAAAGCCGGATCGGCCTACCTCGTCTCCCGCACCTATGATGAGCAGCGCAACGACGGCAAGCAGGACTCCTGGCTCAACACCACCATCCGCCACGCAATGGCGGCCAACGATGCCGACCTCATCATCCGCGCCTCCACCGAACGCAGCAAGCTGGCCACTAAAGACCGCAATTATCGCCGCGCCTACGAGATCAACCAGGAGGCCTTTACCTACTTCTCGCAGTCGGGCAATAGCCTGACCGAACTGCGGGCGCAGTCCGAGATCGAGCGGGCGCAACTGGAGCGGAAGCGGAGAAAGCTACAGGATGACCTGGAAAAACTAAGTTCGGAAGCCGAAATCCTGCGGGAAGAGACGGAGGTGCTGGACGAGGAAAATGCCCGCCTGGAAACCACCGCCCGCACCCGCACCCGCCAACTGGAGGAGAGCGCGGCACAACTGGCCACCGTGGCCGAAGAGAAGGAACGGATCGAAGAAGAGCGGCAGCAGAGTGAGATCCGGGTGAAATCGTTGAGCCGCAAGGCCCTGGAACAGGAGGCCGTGGTGCAGGAAGCCGAGGCAAAATTGGCCCTCCAGGAATTGGCCGTAGTGGAAGCAGATATGCGAACCATGCAGGCCGAAATGAAGGAACAGCAAACTGCCAGCCTGCGTAATTACGGCTTGGCCGCTATTGCTATTTTGGCCCTGCTCGTTTTCCTGTTCTACCTGCGCTTCCGCAACAAGAAAAAGGCGACCAAGCAACTCACCGCCAGCAACGCCACCCTGGCCGAGGAGCGCCGCCGTTCCGATGAGTTACTGCTCAATATCCTGCCTGCTCCCATCGCCGCCGAACTGCGGGAAAACGGCGCGGCCAAGACCCGCAGTTTCCCCGAAGTGACCGTAATGTTCAGTGATTTCGTCAACTTCACCCGTATCGCGGAGCAGCTCGGCCCCGAAGAACTGGTGCGCCAACTGGATCACTGCTTCCAAGCCTTCGACGACATCGTCGGACAGTACGATGACGTGGAAAAGATCAAGACCATCGGCGATGCCTATATGGCCGCCGGCGGGCTGAACGAGCGTCGCAGCGTGCCTCACAACATGGTTCGTGCCGCGCTGGAAATGCAGCAATTTCTACTGGAAGAAGGCGAGCGCCGCCGCCGCCTGGGCCTGCCGTTTTTCGAGGCACGTATCGGCCTGCACACCGGCCCGGTGGTGGCCGGCGTGGTGGGCAAACGCAAATTCGCCTACGACATCTGGGGCGATACCGTTAACCTGGCCTCTCGCGTGGAAAGTCAGTCGGAGTCTAACCGTGTGAATGTATCCGAGACCACTTACGGCCTGATCAAGTACCAGTTCGAGTGTACCTACCGCGGTAAGGTGGAGGCCAAGAATAAGGGCCGCGTGGATATGTACTTCGTGGAACGGGAATTGATCGCCGCTACGGTATAGTAGGTAGTTGGGTAGTCGGTAGTTACAAAAGCCAGTTACCCGCGTGAGGTGCCTGGACGGGGCGTTCCCGCAGGGACGCAGCCCGCAGGGCCAAGGCGATAGCCGCGCCGGGAAGGCACCGACCCCACGCCCGTCAGGGCTGGGGGCACGCCAAAATAGCAATCATTTATCTAACCCCCTTTACTGTAACTTAATAATTTTCACCTCCACCCGCTGATTTTTGCGGTTGGCCTCCGGCGAGGTGCCGGAAGCGATACGGCGGCTCTTACCGTAACCCTGATGGGCGAGGCGGGTGTAACTGATGCCGCGTTTAGTGAGATAAGACACCACGGCCTTTGCCCGTTCGGTGGACAACTCGTTGGCGAACACATCACTGGCGAGCGAACTGGCGTGGCCGCCGATCTCTACCACCACTTCGGGATTAGCACGGAGGAAATTATAGATCTCTTCCAGGGCCTCGCGGCTTTCCGGCGTAATCTCGGATTTATTGGCACTAAATGTAATATTCTCTACCTGGAAAACTTCGCCCTCGGCGATGCGGCCGCGGGTGTTACCGATCTTCACCGTTTTTTCCGCCGGCGTGGGCGGGGTACGGGGAGGAGTACTGACCGGCGGGCGGGGCGTGACGGGGTCAAGCACAAAGGGATCTTCCGCCGGCTCCGGCACTACCGGTGCCTCGCCGGGTTCCTTCCTGCAATCCATCGGCACGAGTGCCGAAGCGTCGTCGATCAGCAGGTTGCCGTTGTAAGGGAAAAGGGTAGGGGTGTTGAAAAAAGACTCCAGCACGATGTGTGTATATGCTTTATCGGCCTTTAGTTTGAACCGGTATTCGATCCAGCGGTACTCGGTGATCACGCGTGATTCGGCCACCATTACGGCTTTGTCGCAGGGGCCATTGCCCAACCAGATGCGGAGCTTGGCGGGCGTCACGTAATTAGCCGGCTGGCCGGTCTTCTGACTCAGGCTCATGTAGATCTCCGAGCGGGCCAGATAGAGGCGAAAATCGTAACAGGTGCCGGGCACCACGGCCTGACTGAGCGGCTGGCCCACTGATTCCCAGGTGTCGTTGTCGCGCACCACCATGCCCAGGTAGGTATTACCATCGTGGGCAGCCTTGGAGACCCGGAAATTATTCAGTGGATCCGGCTGGACGTCAGGGGCGGATTCGTTGGGGAAACCGCAATCTTGCCACCCGCTGGGGGGCTTACCGATACGCGGTAAATCCTCGAAAGACGGATTGGTCAGGTACACCACACCCGGTTCATCACGAGATGATTGGGCCGTGAGGACGGAAATGGTAAACGAGAGAATCAACAAAAAGCCGAAGAAACGGTAGGCGAACATACGCAAAGGCGTTTTCTCAAAAGTTGGCGCGGGGAATAGCCACCACGGTTAGAGCAAATCAGTGTATAGGATGACCGATATGCACATAACGCCCAAAACGGGGGAATATGTTTTGTAGTGTCCTGGAGCCGCCCGCTAGCCGCCAAATGCATTAAGTCCGGTCACATCGTGACCGGTAATGAGCAGGTGGATGTCGTGCGTGCCCTCATAGGTGAGCACCGTTTCCAAGTTCATCATGTGGCGCATCACCGGATATTCGTTCGTGATGCCCATGCCGCCGTGGATCTGGCGCGCCTCGCGGGCGATCTCCAGGGCCATGTGCACGTTATTGCGCTTGGCCATGCTGATCTGCGCCGGCGTGGCGGCACCCTTGTTGGCCAGTGTGCCCAGGCGCCAGGCCAGCAGCTGGGCCTTGGTGATCTCGGTGATCATCTCGGCCAGTTTCTTCTGCGTCAACTGGAACCCACCGATGGGGCGGCCGAATTGCTCGCGCTCCATGCTGTACCGCAGGGCGGAATCGTAGCAATCCAGGGCCGCGCCGATCACGCCCCAGCTAATGCCGTAGCGGGCCTTGCTCAGGCAGCTCAACGGACCGCGCAGGCCGCGAATGTCGGGGAAAACGTTCTCTTTCGGCACGCGCACGTCCTCGAACACCAGTTCGCCGGTGATGCTGGCGCGCAAACTCCACTTGCCATGGATTTCGGGCGCGCTGAAGCCGGGACTGTCGGCGTCCACCACCATGCCCCGAATCTTGCCTTCCTCGTCCTTGGCCCACACCACGGCCACGTCGGCCACGGGCGAGTTGGTGATCCACATTTTGGCCCCGTTCAGGATGTAGCTGTCGCCATCGTCCTTAATATTGGTCATCATGCCGGCGGGGTTAGAGCCGTGGTCCGGCTCCGTCAGGCCGAAGCAGCCGATGTACTCGCCGCTGCCCAGTTTCGGTAAATATTTGCGCTTGGCGGCCTCGGTGGCGTACTTGAAAATGGGGTACATCACCAGGCTGCCCTGCACCGATGCCATCGACCGTACGCCGCTGTCACCGCGCTCCAGTTCCTGCATAATGATGCCATAAGCGATCTCGTCCATGCCGCCGCCGCCATATTCGACGGGAATACTTGGGCCGTAAGCACCGATCTCGCCCAGCCCCTTAAACAGCTGCTTAGGGCACTCACCACGCATCGCATGGTCCTCGATAATGGGGCTAACCTCCGATTTTACCCAGTCCCGCACGGCCGAACGTGCCAGCCGGTGGTCGTCCTCCAGCAGGTCGTCGACCAGGTAATAGTCGTGAAACTGAAAACGGTCTTCGCGTTGCGTTTTCGGTGCCGCGGGTGGGGTGGTGGTGAGGGTGGAGGCCATGATCTAACGGTTTAATTTGCCGGGCAAAGATAAGCCGCCCGGCCGGTATAGTGTAATGCGCGGGCGGCGCGGATGGTTCTTTTTATGGTGAGGTGACACTTTGGGGCGAGGATCGAAGGCAATACGGGCAGAACCCTCTTTAAAGACAAGGGATTTGTCTCGGGCGTGTCCCGGCCTAACGGCCCGGCCGGTCCCTTTCAGGCGCGCCTATCGGCTTGGCCCTGCGGGCTGCGGGCTAATGCCCGCCCCTTCCAGGCACCTCACGCATGATGCAACGCAGCCTAAATAACTGATCATTTTCTCGGTTTCTTTGCACCACTCTTCGTTGCCGCACCCCTCAGCTAACCCGCTAACCTTGAAAACCTACGTCTTGATTGGACCAAAACCCCTCAAGGAAATTTGGTTAGTCGGTTTTGCCAGCGTCATTAATGGTCTACTACTACGCCCCGACACCGTCCGCAATTACTGCTAGTACCCGCCCGTCGGACGTCAGTTCGCCCATTCGTACCGGATGGATGTGATTGATCCATTCCTCCGGCAGGGCGGCTTCAATCTTGACATAGTTATCGGTAAATCCGGTGAGCGAGCCTCCCCCATTGCCCCGCTCGAACAGTACCGGGCGTACCTGGTCAGCGTGGCGGCGGTAAAAAGCGAGGCGTTTCTTATCGCTCAGGATGGTCAGACGCTTGTTACGGCGGCGTCGTTCCGCTACCGGAACGACGCCCGGCATGGCGGCCGCGGGGGTATCGGCCCGTTCGCTGTAGGTGAAGACGTGGAAATAATTGACATCCAGCTCATGGACGAATTGGAAGGTCTCCTCAAAGTCCGCCTCCGTCTCACCGGGGAAACCGACGATCAGGTCGACGCCGATGCAGGCGTGGGGCATGGTAGCGCGGATGCGGGCCACGCGGTCGGCATACAGGTCACGCCGGTAGCGGCGGCGCATTTGAGCCAGTTGCTTGTCGTTGCCCGACTGGAGAGGCAAGTGCAGGTGGGGCATGAACCGCCGGCTGCCGGCGACGAAGTCGATGATCTCGTCGGTACAGAGGTTGGGTTCGATGCTGGATATCCGGAAGCGGTCGATTCCCTCCACCTTATCCAGTTTCCGGATCAAGTCGATGAAGAGGGCTTCTTTTTTGGGCCGCTGTCCTTCAATGACGGCGGTGCCGTTACCGAAATCTCCGATATTGACACCCGTCAGCACCACCTCGCGGCTGCCCATGCGGGCGATCGCCTCGGCATCCGCCACCACCCGGTCCACGGTACTACTGCGGCTGGCACCCCGCGCCAGTGGGATGGTACAGAAGGAGCAACTGTAATCACAGCCGTCTTGTACTTTGAGAAACGACCTCGTCCGGTCACCGAAACTAAAGGAGTGAACGAACTCGTCGGCCTCGCGCACGGCCCCGGCCCGCACCATTCCCTTATCCATGCTTTTGCCGATACCATCGATAAAGTCGAGCAGCCGAAATTTCTCGGCGGCCCCCAGTACCAGGTCCACGCCGGGAATTTCGGCGATCTCTTCGGGCTTGAGTTGGGCGTAGCAGCCGACCACCACCACCAGGGCGGCGGGGTTGGTGCGCAGGGCGCGGCGTACGGTCTGGCGACACTTGCGGTCGGCAAACTCGGTTACCGAGCAGGTGTTGATCACGCAGATATCGGCCCCGGCGGTAAAATCGACTTCCAGGTAGCCCGCCTCGGTAAATTGGCGGCCGATAGCACTGGTTTCAGCATAATTGAGCTTGCAGCCCAGGGTGTAAAAGGATACCGTCTGGGGAGTCATGAGGAGCTATTGGTCGATTGGATTTAATTCCGGCCAAGGAAAAAAGCGGGGATGAACGCTCTTAACAATCCGTGCCGGCGGCCCGTTATCCGCTGCGGGTAGCGCAAAAAGCGGTGGGAATGCGGCGACAAGGCGGATTGCCACCGCAAAGATACGATTTACAAAAAAGCGCGGGATCGGGGTGGAGCGAGTAACCGGCGATTATCGCTCTTCGGTCTGGCGAAAAAACCCGCGTGAGGTGACTGGAAGGCGGCCCGCAAACTTGCGGGGCCGGCCCGGAGGGCCGACCGTCAGGGAGCCTGGAAGACACCGGCCCCGGCCCGCGCTAGCGGACGGGGGCACGCCCGAAAATCAATCCTCCCCCGCGAAACTATTTCTCGCCGAAAGTCGTATCATTGTCCTATGATCGCTTCACTCCGAATTATCGACGGCATAATTATTCCCGGCTTGCCCCGCAATCCGTAGGACGCTCGTTGACCTCAATCAGCCAAAAGCTCCGACGGACACGATCCGTCGGAGCTTTTGTATTTTTGCGCCTCCTTTTCTCAGCCTCCCATCAGTTTTACCGCCATGTATCAAGAAGTCAAACAACTAGACCTGCCCGCGCTCGACCGCGAAATCCTAGAATTTTGGGCCGAACACCGCATCTTCGAGCGATCGGTGGAAGAGCGCGACCCGGAGAACAGTTTCGTTTTCTACGAGGGACCGCCCTCGGCCAACGGAATGCCGGGCATCCACCACGTGATGGCGCGGACGATCAAGGACCTGTTTTGCCGCTTCCAGACCCTGAAGGGTAAGCGCGTGGAGCGCAAGGGCGGCTGGGATACGCACGGCCTGCCCATCGAACTGAGCGTGGAGAAGGAACTGGGAATTACGAAGGAAGATATCGGCAAGTCGATCTCGGTAGACGAGTACAATAAGGCTTGCCGGGAGACGGTGATGCGCTATAAGGACATCTGGGACGACATTACCCGCAAGATGGGCTACTGGGTAGATCTGGGCGATCCCTATATCACCTACACCAACGAGTATATGGAGTCGGTGTGGTGGCTGCTGAAGCAGATCTACGACAAGGGGCTGATGTACAAAGGCTACACCATCCAACCCTACTCGCCGGCGGCGGGCACGGGCCTGAGTTCGCACGAGCTGAACATGCCCGGTGCCTATAAGGAGGTGACCGATACCACGGTGGTGGCTATTTTTAACGCACAAATGGACACCGACGAGGCGGCCTGGCTGCGTGAGTTGCCGCTGCACCCCACCACGGAGGGCGCGGCCGCGCCCGCGCCGCTGGCGCGCGTAGGCATCATGGCCTGGACCACCACGCCCTGGACGCTGCCCAGCAACACCGCCCTGACGGTGGGGCCGAAGATCGACTACGTGAAGGTGCGCACCGTGAATCCCTACACGGAGGAGGAAGTGGATGTGGTGCTGGCCGAAGCCCTGCTGGGCAAGTGGTTCGGCGGCAAGCGGCAGCCGGAAATTCTGGCTAAAAGCGACACTTTTAAAGGCGAACGACTGGCCGGCCTGCGCTACGACCAACTGCTGGACGTGGGTAAGCCCGAGGAAGGCGATGCGTTCCGTATCATCCCCGGCAACTTCGTGACCACCGAGGACGGTACCGGGATCGTGCACACCGCGCCCAGTTTCGGCGCGGACGATATGCAGGTGGGCAAGGCCAACGGCATCGGTGCGCTGACGCTGGTGGACAAGACCGGCCGATTCACCAGCGAGGCGGGCGAGTTTGCCGGCCGCTTCGTGAAAGACTACCAGGACGACCCCAACTACGTGGACGTGAACGTGGACATCTCCGTACGGCTGAAGCTGGACGGCAAGGCGTTCAATGTGGCCAAGTACAACCACAATTACCCCCACTGCTGGCGCACGGATAAGCCGATCCTGTACTACCCCCTGGACAGTTGGTTCATCCGCTCCTCCGCGATGCGCGAGCGCATGAGCGAACTAAACGACACGATAAACTGGAAGCCGAAAAGCACCGGCGAGGGCCGCTTCGGCAAGTGGCTGGAAAACCTGCAGGACTGGAACCTGAGCCGCTCGCGCTACTGGGGCATCCCCCTGCCGATCTGGCGCAGTGCCGACGGCGAGTTGGAAATCTGCATCGGCTCCATCGCCGAGCTGGAGGAGCAGGTCCGGATCGCCAACCGCGAGCTGGGTTTGGACCAAACCGTGCCGGAAGACCTGCACCGCCCCTACATCGACGAGGTGATGCTGTGGAAAAACGGCCAAAAACTGGAGCGGGAGCTGGACCTGATCGACGTGTGGTTCGATTCGGGCAGTATGCCCTATGCGCAGTGGGGGTTCCCCTTCAAAAACGAGGCAGCCTTCCAGCGAAACTTCCCCGCCGACTTCATCGCCGAGGGCGTGGATCAAACCCGCGGCTGGTTTTATACCCTGCACGCCATTGCCACCATGGTCTTTGACTCGGTGGCCTACAAAAATGTGGTCTCCAACGGACTGGTGCTGGACAAGGATGGCGTGAAAATGTCGAAGCGGCTGGGTAACGGCGTGGACCCCTTCACCACCATCGACACCTACGGGGCGGACGCTACGCGCTGGTACATGATCGGTAACAGCGACCCGTGGGACAACTTGAAATTCGACCTGGCGGGCGTGGAAGAAGTACGGCGGCGCTTCTTTGGCACGCTGTTCAATACCTACAATTTCTTCGCGCTCTACGCCAACATCGACGGGTTCAGCACGGCCACCCAGGTGTCCGACGCCGAGGACCGGCCGGAACTGGACCGCTGGATCCTGTCCAAGCTCAACTCCCTGACCAAGGACGTGGCCGCCTACTACGAAGACTACGACGCCACCCGCGCCTGCCGCGCCATCGACCAATTTGTCAACGACGAACTATCGAACTGGTACGTGCGCCAGAGCCGCCGCAGATTCTGGCGCGGTGACATGACGGCCGACAAAACCTCGGCCTACGAAACCCTCCACACCTGCCTCACGCGGGTGGCCCAGCTGATGGCCCCGGTAGCCCCCTTCTTCGCCGACTGGCTGTACCGCAACCTGACCGAAGAAGCCCGCCGAGAAGCCCGCGAGGATAGCCCCTTCCGCTTCGAGTCGGTCCACCTGAGCTACCTGCAAACGGCTGACGAAAACCTGATCGACACCGAACTGGAGGAGCGCATGGCCTACGCCCAGCGCATCTCCTCGCTGGTACTGAGCCTGCGTAAGCGGGAAAAAATTCGGGTGCGCCAACCCCTGCAAAAAGTGCTGGTGCCGGTGCTGGACGACCGTTTTGCCGACCAGGTCCGCGCCGTGGAGCACGTGATCAAGAGCGAAGTGAACGTGAAGGAAGTGGAATTGCTGGACGACTCGGCCGGCTTCCTGAAAAAGGCCGTCAAAGCCAACTTCAAAACGCTCGGCCGCCGCCTGGGCAAGCAGATGAAGGCCGCCGCCGCCGCCATCGGCACCATGACGGCCGACGACATCGCCACCCTGGAACGGACGGGCAACTTCGCCATCGACCTACCCGACGGGCCGGAGGTACTGGGACTGGAAGATTTCGAGATCGTGACCGAGGACATCCCCGGCTGGCTGGTCGCCTCCGACGGCAGCCTGACCGTGGCCCTGGACGTGACTATCACCGACGCACTGGCCGCCGAGGGCCTGGCCCGCGAACTCATCAACCGCATCCAGAATATGCGCAAGGACCAGGGCTACGAGGTCACGGACCGCATCACCGTTCACCTGAGCGGCGACGAGGCCGTGCGCCAAGCCGTGACCACCCACGACGCCTACATCAGCGAGGAAGTACTGGCCGATAGCCTGACCCTGGTAGACGAGGTGAGCGGCGGCGAAACGCTGGAATTACCCGGCGACGCGGCGGCGGCGGTGCTGGTGGAGCGGGTTGTTCAATGATTGAATGATTGAAGGACTGACTGACTGAAGGGATTGAAGGACCTCGAAGAATCGCTTTGCGATTGAGAGAAGTGCCGCAGGTAATGATTGATGCGTACACGGTGCGGTATCTGGGCGTGCCCCCTCCCTGTCGGTCGGGGTCGGTGCCTTACAGGCGCGGCTATCGCCTTGGCCCTGCGGGCTGCTCACTAACGCTTGCCCCTTCCAGGCACCTCACGCGGGGGGTAAGCCCCAGGACCTCGGAGCGTCCGCGTAGCGGTCCTCTGAGCGTCCGAGTGCGGTGAGCGCGCACCCGGACGCTCGGAGGGCAGCCGTCAGATGCCGTTCCACGGCACCTGACGGCTGACGCTCCGAGGTCCTGACGGCTGACGCTCCGAGCGTCCCGACGATTGCCCTTCGGTGGATGCGGTTCGTGTACACAAAAGTTCATTTGCTTAGAAACTAGCATAGCACCTCAGCTGTATTGTTGAAGTTTTTGAAGAAAGCCTTACGTGGGCCATTGAAATCGGTGCTATTATTAACTGTTGAGACGCGTTGGGCTATGCCCCTACTGACGATCGACGCGATAGTGCCAAGACGATGAAACAACGCCGGATGGCCATGGCGCGGATAGGCGTAAGTTGAAGGGCGTACCGTACTTTTACCACTCTTCCACCATCATCAGCCCCATGCTAGCAAAACGAATCATCCCCTGCCTGGATATTAAGGACGGACGCACCGTGAAGGGCGTCAATTTCGTGGCACTGCGCGATGCGGGCGACCCGGTGGAACTGGGCGCGAAGTACAGCAGCGGCGGTGCCGATGAGCTGGTATTTCTGGACATAACCGCCACGCACGAGAAGCGCAAAACCCTGGCCGAACTGGCCCGCCGGATTGCCCGGCACCTGGATATACCGTTTACCATTGGCGGGGGGATAAAGTCGCGGGAAGACGTGGACGTGCTGCTGGATGCGGGGGCGGACAAGGTGAGCATCAACTCGGCGGCGGTGCGGCGGCCGGAGTTGATCGACGAGTTGGCGCGGGGGTTCGGTAGCCAGTTCGTGGTGCTGGCCGTGGATGCCAAATTTGATGACGGCGAGTGGTGGGTGTACCTGAACGGCGGCCGGATCAAGACCGGGCACCGCCTGTTTGACTGGGCGCGGGAGGCCGAGCGGCGCGGCGCGGGGGAGATCCTTTTCACCAGCATGGACCACGACGGCACCAAGGCCGGTTTTGCGTTGGAGGCCACCGCGCACCTGAGCGAGCAGTTGGGGATACCGATCATTGCCTCGGGCGGGGCGGGAAATGCGGATCACTTTGTGGACGTGTTCACGACCGGCAAGGCCGATGCCGGGCTGGCCGCCGGGATATTTCACTTCGGGGAACTGGGGATCGGGGAATTGAAGGAACACCTGGCGGGGCGGGGGATTCCGGTGCGGCCGGTGTGAGGATTGATGTACGATGTACGATGTCGGATGTTGGCCCCTATAGCGTGGGATGTACGGAACGGTCAACTATTGTGCGTTGCGCTACCTCGCGTTTCCGAATGGCGGCCATGCGGTGTCTGGAACAGACCGGGATACCCGATAGCCCGCGTGAGGGATGGGAGGTGTTGTTTGAACGAAATGTAGGGGTGCATAGCCATGCGCCCCGGAATGGAGAGAGTGCCGGACAGCCCGGCCCCGGCCCATTAGGGACGGGGGCACGCCCAAAAAAAAATCATGAATCAGTTAGTTAGAAAAATCACGCGAGCCCCACGAACCCCACCAATACAAATCCTAGCGTAGCAAACAGGTATAAGATGAGCAGCCCACCCGTGCAGATGTAGAGCCGCTTGAGGGAGACGAATGCCTGATCTAGGCTAAGCTGATCCCCCCGGTCTACTGATTGGATGGAGCGGCGGCCGAAATCGAAACTGAGCCAGGCGAGGTAGACCGAAAACACGATGACGGCCAGGTAGAAAATCATGATGAGGGAGAGCATGCCGCTACCGGCTCCAACGCCGAACAGATCGTCGCCCCCCATGAAGAGGGAACCGAGAAAAGCGATGATAACACCTACAGCGAACAGGCCGCCGAAGATAAGGCCGACGATGCCGACGAAACGTGCCCACACGCCCGCCGTGCGCAAGTTGGTACCGGTGTCGCCGTTGAGTTGGAGGGTGGACGAGGTAAAGCCGCCGTCAATGGGATCGGAAGTGAGCATGGGTAGACGAATCGTTTGGTGAAGGCGATGTCGATAAATGACCGAAGCCGCCTTTGATGTGTTAGTGCAGTCCGAAAGATAATGACTTTATGCTTACCCCTGATTTTACCGCCGCCGATCTGGATTTTGCCAAGGGCGACGGCCTGTTGCCCGCCGTGGTGCAGGACGCCGCCACCCGCCGCGTGCTGATGCTGGCCTACCTGAGTCCAGAATCATTGGCTCATACCCTGAAAACGGGTAAGGCCACGTTTTACAGCCGCTCGCGCCGGGAACTGTGGACCAAGGGCGACACCTCCGGCAACTACCTGGAGGTGACCGAACTGCGCCGAGACTGCGATAACGACACCATCTTGCTGCTGGTGAAGCCCGACGGGCCCGCCTGCCATACCGGCGCGGACACCTGCTTCAGGCAGACCAATGCGGGGGACGACTTTTTGCACGACCTGGAAGCGACCATCCGAATGAGGCGCGATGAGCCGACGGAGGAATCGTACACCAGCCGCCTGTTTGCGCGGGGCATTAACAAGATTGCCCAGAAAGTGGGGGAGGAGGCCGTGGAATTGGTGATCGAGGCCAAGGACGACGACCGCGACCTATTCCTGGGCGAGGCGGCCGATCTACTGTACCACTTCAGTGTACTGCTGGCCGCGAAGGATATTAAGCTGGACGAAGTGCTGGCCGTGCTGCGCAGCCGGCGGCAGTAGGTTAAATTTTTCCTACCCTTCGACCGATTGACACCTTTTCCAATCTTACCGTGTTTTCATCCTTTTCGGCTGCCCGGCGGCCTGATTCTCTCTGCCTAGCCCTACCAAAAGTCATTTCCCATGTACGCTTACTTTCACTGGATCATTGACCTGATCGGGCGACTAACCTCTCCCGGCCGCGTTACCCTAAGAACGCACTACCTCAATAGCCGTCACTTGAAAAGACGGGTACGGGTGGACGTCTATCGTCCGCCGACCTTACCCTGGCAGCCCTATCCACTGGCCATCTTCAATGATGGGCAGGACCTGCCGCGCATGGGTGCCCAGTCCACCCTGGATCAAGCTTTCAGTGCGGGTGACCTGCCGCCCCTCCTGGTGGTAGGCCTGCACGCCGGCGACCGGATGCGCGAGTACGGCACCAGTGGGCGGCCCGATTACCAGGGCCGGGGCGATCTGGCGCGTGCCTACGAGCGGTTTGTGACGGAAGAAGTGCTGCCATTTTTGCACCGCCGCTACCGCATCAGCCGTGATGCCGACCGGCATACCCTGGCTGGATTCTCGCTGGGCGGGCTTTCGGCCTTCGATATTGTATTCCGTAACCCGGATGTTTTTCACGTAGCCGGCGTTTTTTCCGGTGCCCTGTGGTGGCGGTCGATCGCCTTTAATCAGGCCGATCCCGATGCCGACCGTATCTTGCACGATAGCGTTAGCCGGGCGGGACACCGGCACGGGCTGCGGGCCTGGTTCATGGCCGGCACCGAGGACGAGCAATCGGACCGTAATAATAATGGGGTGATCGACGCCATCGACGATACCCTGCATCTGATCGAACACCTGCGCCGAAACGGTCATGAGAGACCGGAGGAGGTGGCTTACGTGGAAGTGCCCGGCGGACGCCATGAGCCCGAGACCTGGGGGCGGGTGTTTATTCCTTTTCTCCAGTGGGCGTTTCCGCAACCCTGAGTGCCTCCCTTAGCTCGGAGAGTTTGCTGAAATAACGGGAGGTGCCGGCTACCGAATCGGGGCCGCCGCCTGGTAGCAGCCAGAATAATTCGGCTTCGGGGTTGGCCAGCAGGGCCAGTGAATCGATGCGGTAGATTTGGGAGTTTTCTACCGGCCCCTCCGGACATAGCACCAAGTAATTGACCCCGGCCTGGAGTAACCACGGCAAGCGCTGGGCCAGACTCGGTAACGACTCGTTTTGCCCGCCGGCACGGATAATACGCGGGCCGCCGGCAGGGTGTTGCCCGCCCGATCCGTAGCCGAGTAGTTCATTAACGGCCGTCGAATCACCCCAGACCGTAAGTCTTTTGTTGGTTGCCGTGAACAATTGCGGTCCGCCGTAACCTTTATCCCCAAAGGAATCACACCCGATGCCGCAGGCCGCCACTGCCGATAGCACTAAAAAAAAGGCGGTTTTTGCACTAAGTTTCATCTCCCGGCGGGGGTTTATTATTTCCGTTACCTATGCCGATAAACGCTACCGATCGTATTCCTACCGTGCTGGTGGTAGAAGATAATCCGGCCGATACCGCCCTGATCCGCTATGCCTTTAAACGCATTGACCGGCCGCTGGATCTCACGTATTTCACCGGCGGCAGCGCGCTGCTGGCCCACCTGGAACACGGCAACAGCCGCCCCGATTGCCTATTGTTGGACCTGAGCCTGCCCGGTATGTCCGGCATCGAACTGCTTAAGGCCATCCGCGAGCGGGAGGGGCAGCCCTATTTTCCGATCATTATCTTTAGCGCCAGCACCCACCCCAAGGATTTACAGGAAGCCTATGCCCGCCGTGCTAACGCCTTTGTGCAGAAGCCGATGAACCTGGAGGAAATGATCTCCACCATCGATAACCTGATCTCGTTCTGGTGCGGGAGTAATATTTTGCCTTAATTACCTAGTCGGTGAGGAAAATTCAATATTGCGGTACAATTTGCTCAATTGAACTTCAATACCCAGAGACGCGAATGAAATCGGTTCATCCATGTTGTTGACCCTGCTGATGTGCCAAAGATCGCCCTTGCGGGTGTATATATCTACTTGTGGCCGGTCGGGTTCTACCAGCACATATTGTTGCAAGGTGGATAACTGTCGGTAAAGAAAGAATTTATCCCCCCTATCATAATCAGCCGTGGACTTGGATAGGACCTCTACCACCAGGGTTGGATTAGTTACCGCCTCGATGCCGGTTGGAGAGCGTTCGATCTTTCCGCAGATCACCATGGTATCCGGGTAGAGGTAGCGGTTTCCCTCGTCAATGCTTAATTTGATCTCACTATTCAGTACTTCGCAGCGGCTGCCCTTAGCTAACAGGCCGGACCGTAATTCACCGAATACATTTCCGCAGACCAATCCATGATTGGCCGTTCCACCCGCCATGGAATACACCATGCCGTCATGATACTCATACTTTGTATTCGTATCTCGTTCCAGTTGCACATACTCCCGTGGGCTGAGATGAGATAAGGTTTGCGCATCCATGACTGATTTTTTAGCAAAACAATAGGACTGATTATGGATTTCAATGCACGCTATCAGACATCACCCCCCGCTAAATTTGTCTGCTGGTGCGAGTTTTTTCCCTCATTCTCGTTCCAACACAAGATACTTATATCCCCCCAATTCCATCTCATTATCCGCGCCCACAACCATGGTTTGGCCGTTAAGTACATCGGTATAATTACCGTAGAGTTGGGTATCTTTAAGCGTGAAGGACCGGGGTGAATCGGAGAGGTTGATAAAGACCACCACGGCATCGCCGTTGTGTGAGCGGTAGAAGGCCAGCACGTTCTCGGCCGCATCGATAAAGACCGGTTCTCCGCCGTAGCTGCCGTTCCAGAGGGCCTGGTTGCGCTCCTTAAAGGCATTGAGGTTGGTGTAAAAAGCGTAGCGACTGGTATCGGCAAAAGAGATGGTGTCTTTCTCGAAAAAGCGGAGCCGCTTATTCAGGCCCGCTTCCTGGCCGCTGTAGATGAGTGGCATCCCGTCGAAGGTATGGACCAGGGTAGCGAAAGCCAGGGCACCGCGACCCATGCGCTCTTCCACGGTGCCGTTCCAGCTGTTCTCGTCGTGATTGGTGATGAACTGCATATGGAACCCGCGCCGCGTATTCTTACGGTCGTTCTCCAGCCACGCTTTGATCGTATCGGGCGCGGTGGCGTCCCCGGCGGCAATCATATTAAGGATGTGATGAAAGTCCCAACCGTAATCGGCGGCAAACCACTCTTCATTCAGCTGTTGCGCAATGTTAGCCTCAGCCAGCATGAACACCTCGGGGTCGGCCTTACGCAAGCGGGGGGTAAGTTCCGCCCAGAATACGTCGGGCACCTGGTGGGCTACGTCCATGCGGTAGCCGTCGATATCAAAACTGTCGATCCAGTATACCAGATCGTCGATCATGGCGGCACGCATTTCGGCGTTATCAAAATTGAGATCGGCTACGTCGGTCCAGCCCCAGCTCTCACCGGTTTCGGGGTCGATCGGGTCGATGATGTTTCCCTCCGCGTCCTGAGTGTAATACTCAGGGTGCTCGGCGATCCATACATGGTCCCAGCCGGTATGGTTGGGCACGAAATCGAGGATGACGCGCATCCCCAGGTCATGGGCTTGATCGATCATCTCCTGAAACTCCTCGGGCGTACCGAATTCGGGGTTGACCTTGGCGTAATCGGATACCGCGTAATAGCTGCCCATGCTGCCCTTGCGCTTGGCCTGGCTAATGGGAAAGATCGGCATAAACCACAGGATATCGACCCCCAGGCGCTGCAGGCGGGGCAGGTGCTCGGCGAAAGCATTGAAGGTGCCTTCGGGCGTCATTTGCCGCACGTTCACCTCGTAGATAGTGGCGTTTTTCGACCATTCCGGAACGGCACTCGATGTTTCCAGCTTTGCGGGTACATCCGGCAGTGCGGTGACGGCTTCACCGCCCGGCGCGGCGTCACGGCAGCTGTTGGTGAGCAATAGCAGGCCAAAAGCAAGGAAGGCCGAGAAGAAAGTAGCGGATCGCGGGAAACTCATGTAGGGGTGGTTTGGATTGGTGGGGACAAAGTACGGTTTTACGGAATAATCCGCGTACTCGTTTACGCAACGATCCCCACCCTTCACGCGGAAAGATGGGGATCGTCTGAAAAATGAGCGGAACGAAAGACTAGTTGCCACCGCCGAACATACCAGTTTCCGCCTTTTCGGGCGTACCGATGGCCTCGTCAGCCTTCTTCTCTACTTTGCCCTTTATGGTCAGTACCACAGGCTGGTCACCGGCATTGGTGCTGAGGGTTACGCTCTTCGTGAATGGGCCGACACGGTTGGTGTCATAACGCACCTTGAGGGTGCTGGACTGGCCCGGCTCCACGGGCTGGGTGTACTCGTCCTTGTTGACGGTGGTGCAACCGCAGCTACCGCGGGCGTTGGTAATCAGCAGCACGTCATCACCGGTGTTGGTGAAGGTGAAAACGCGGTAAGGATCGGAACCCTGCTCGATGGTGCCGTAGTCAAGAACGGTCTGCTCGAAGGTGATTTTGGCGCCACCGTCGGTGGTCGTCGTTGCTGTTTGGGCGTTCAGGCTCAACGAAAGGGTTGCGAAGAGGCAAAACGTGAAAAGAATACGCTTCATGGAGTGAGATTTTTTACTTAGACAAAGATACTAAAAACCGGATTGGTTCGACTCATCGCCCCGGTTAATCAATCGTTAACGTACATTAGACGGATGGAGCAGCCCCTACGTTACAACCAAAACGTTAAATTTTGGGGATTTTTACCTTTCTGCTCGCTATCGGTTTTAGCCACCGGATAATGGGCTGAACCTTTTTGGAGTCGGTAAAGTTAGTATTTCATTGATCCGGCCAATTATTCCCGCCTCTTTCTGGGCTATGCAATGCATTGTTCTTTAGCTGGATGAGATGATTTTCCCTAACCGAATTTTATTTTATTTTTGTGCTGCCTTAGCTGATTGCCCCCAGTCATATCTTCTCGTTAGCAACCGTATTTCCTCACCACATCCTCTTTTTCATGGCCGCTATTCCCACCCTGGTCTCAACCGATCCATCGGCTTCCCAGCCGAAGCACCCCGATGGATACCGCCCCGAGGAACTGCTGGCTGATTACCGCCTGTGCTGCCTGAGTCGGGAGGCATCGCTACTGTCGCGTAAGGAAGTGCTGACGGGTAAAGCTAAATTCGCTATCAGTGGAGAGGGAAAGGAAGTGCCGCAGGTGGTGCTAGCCCGTTTTTGGCAACCCGGTGACTGGCGCGCCGGCTATTACCGCGATCAGACGCTACTGATGGCCCTGGGGAAACTAACCGTGGAGGAGTTTTTCGCCCAGCTCTATGCCGATGCGGAGAACGACACCCATACCGGCGGCCGCCAGATGGTCGCTCATTTCAGTACCGAGTTAAAGCGGACTACTACCGGCGGGCCGGCTGAGGTGGACTCCTTTAATAGCAGTTCGGACGTATCCACCACCGGCGGGCAGTGCGCCCGCGGGATGGGCCTGGCCCTGGCGTCCAAAAAATTCCGGGAAATGCCCGCCGACTGGACGGCCGAACACAGCCGCAATGGCCGCGAGGTTTGCTTCTCCACCATTGGAGACGCCTCCACGTCCGAGGGGGCGTTCTGGGAATCCATTAATGCCGCCGCCGTGCTCCAGGTACCGCTGGCGGTGGTGGTCTGGGACGATGGCTACGGCATCAGTGTACCCCGCGATTACCAGACGGCGAAAGGAAGTATTTCCCAGGCCCTTTCCGGCATGGCCGGTGAGGTAGGGGAGCGTGGACTAGCTATCCGTACCGTTAATGGCTACGACTACCCGGCCCTCTACAAAGCGTTCGCCGAAGAATTACCCACGGTTCGTCGGAACCATCGGCCCGTGCTGTTTCACATCGAAAACCTGACCCAGCCCCAGGGCCACAGTACCTCCGGCAGCCACGAACGTTACAAGGGCAAAAAGCGCCTGAGCTGGGAAGCCGAGCATGATTGTATCCTCCAATTTCGCAACTGGCTGATCGAAGCCGGCCACGCCGACGAAGAGCAGCTCGACCTCCTCCAGCAAGAGGCTATTACCGAGGCCCGCGCCGCACGCGATACCGCCTGGGCGGCCTTCCGAAGCTCGGTAGACCGGGGTATGCGGGAAGTGAACCAGTTATTCGAGCGGGTATTCGCCGACGCCGGTGCCGCCGCCGAACCCGCGCTCGTTGCCCTGCACGAATCGTTCCGCGCCCTGCGTGACCCCGAAGATCACGAACTGATCGCCACGGTGCGCCGCTTGCGCACCAAACTGCAATTATTCGGTCACCAGCCGCCGGCCCAGGAATGCCTGGCTTGGTTGCAGGAACACTTCGATGCCGCCGACCGCGATTACCACAGCCACCTCTACGCCACCGGTGAGCAGTCGCCTCTTCAGGTTAAGGCTTGCGCGCCCGTACCGAGCGGCAAGAAAGTACCCGGCCACAAGGTATTGAATGCTTTCTTCAATCAGGCTTTCGAAAACAACCCCCGCCTGCTCGCCTTCGGCGAAGACGTGGGCAAGATCGGCGGCGTGAACCAGTCCTTTGCCGGTCTCCAGAAAAAGTACGGCGAGGAGCGCGTCTTCGATACCGGTATCCGCGAGTGGACCATCATGGGCCAGGCCATCGGCCTGGCCATGCGCGGCTGGCGGCCCATTGCCGAAATCCAGTACCTCGACTACTTGCTTTACGGCATCTCGCCCCTCAGCGACGACCTGGCCACCCTGCGCTGGCGCAGCGACGGCCTGCAGTCGGCCCCGGTCATCGTGCGCACCCGCGGTCACCGGCTGGAGGGTGTTTGGCACTCCGGCTCGCCCCTGGGCATGATCGTCAATGCCCTGCGCGGCATGCACGTCTGCGTGCCCCGCGACATGACCCGCGCCGCCGGCATGTACAATACCCTGCTGCGCGGCGACGACCCCGCCCTGGTCATCGAGTGCCTCAACGGCTACCGCCTGCGCGAGGAATTACCCGCCAACCTGGCCGAATTCACCGTCCCCCTCGGCATCCCCGAAACCCTGCGTGCCGGCGACGACCTCACGCTGGTCACTTATGGCAGTTGCGTACGCATCGCCCTGAAGGCTGTCAGGCGGCTTTCCGAACTCGGCGTCGAGGTAGAACTCATCGACGCGCAAACCCTCCTCCCCTTCGACCGCGAGGGACTCGTGGCCCGCAGCCTGGAACGCACCAACCGCCTGCTCATCGTCGACGAGGACGTACCCGGCGGAGCTTCCGCCTATCTCCTGCGCGAGATCACCGAAGTGCAGGGCGGTTTCCATCACCTCGACATTGCACCACGCACCCTTACGGCCAAAGCGCACCGCCCGCCCTACGGCAGTCGCGGCGATTATTTCAGCAAACCCAGCGTTGAAGACATTGTAGAGTTGGTATTGGAAATGGTGGTGGAGTGAGTTAGTATTTAGACACGCTCTTAGTACGGGGTCATTCGAGGCTATTTTGCCAGGTACTATGCGCTGTTTTACGGCGTGTCCCTCCCTACGGTCGGGCCGGTCCCTTCCGGGCTTCGCTGTTCGCTCGGCACTGCGTGCGCTAACGCCCCTCCAGGCACCTCACGCGGGCGATGTGAGACACGTTACTTCCGGCCCGAAGTTTCACTCGCCTCCCGCGCCCGCCGCTTGCCGTAGGCCTTTGCACCCCGGTAGATCAGGCCCGCAAACAGCCCTACCCCGATCACCAGGTACCAGTAGTTAAGCCGGCCCGCCTTGCCGTAGACCGCGATGAAGGCTACCGACACCAGGAATAGCGTCGGCACCTCGTTCCAGAGGCGGAGCTGCCAGGGGGAGAAGGGGCGCTCGCCGGTCTCCATGCGGCGGATAATGCCTTTGCAGTAGTGGTGGTAGCCCGTGAGGCCCAGCACCAGGGCCAGTTTCACGTACAGCCAGCCGGCGGTGCCGGTGCTGAAGTAAGCGCGGGCTGCCCAGCCGGTCTCGTCGATGAGTACCATGCCCAGGCCGCCCGCCCAGGTGAGGATGACGGCGGGGCCGAGGATGACCTTATACACCCGCCACTCCATCGCACTAAATTCGGGTTGCAGCACCGCCCGGTCGGTGGCGGGGCGGGTATCGGTCTCGGCGTGGTTCACCAGCAGGCGGCCGAGGTAGAACAGGCCCGCAAACCAGGAAACAAAGCCGACCACGTGCAGGGCTTTGCAGAAAAAGAGTGCATCCATGCGGCAAAAATACGCCAAAGCCCGCCGCCCCCTCATCTGGAGAGCGTAACCTTTTACCACACGTTCTAAAAACTGCATCCGATGCAAAAGAAACCACGGCGGGCCGCCCCGCAGGTGAATGCCGGCTCCATGGCCGATATCGCCTTTCTGCTCCTCATCTTTTTTCTGGTCACCACCACCATCGCCGAAGATTCCGGCCTGTTGGTGCGGCTGCCCGTCTGGGAGGAAGAGCCGGTGAAGATGGATATACATAGCCGGAACATCTTTTCCGTCCTGGTAAATACCCAGAATAAACTCCTCATCAAAGGCGAACCGGTGCCGGCAACGGACATCCCCCGGCTGTTGCGCGAGCACGTCCTCAACCCCGATCGCCGCGCCGATCTACCGGACAAACCCACCCAGGCCATCGTGAGCCTCCGCAGTGACCGGGGTACCAACTACGAGACTTATCTGGCGGTCTACGACCAGCTCAAGGCCGGCTACGCCGCCCTCTGGCAGGAGCGGGCGGCGGCGGAGTTCGGCAAAGCCTACGATCTACTTTCGGAAGCAGACCAAAAGCTGATCCGCAACGCCCTGCCGATGACGATCTCGGAAGCGGAATCTACGGATGTGTTGGTGGCGGAGCGGATAGGGGAATGAAACTAGCCCCCGCGTGAGGTGCCCGGACGGGCCGCCCCCGCGGGGGCGGAGTGCGCAGCACCGAGCGAATAGCGAGCCGGTAGGGGACCGACCCCGGCGTGGTAGCGACGGGGGCACGCCCGCCTCGGTAATGACCGAGAGAGCGGGAAAAATCAGTTCGTGAACCGTCGAATGTCGCGTAAGAATAACCGTGGATCGCTCTCCTATAACTCCACGTTTACCAACTCCACGAACCGCTGTACGCGGGTGTCGATCTCCTGTTTGGTGAGGCGCTTCAGGCGCTCGGTGCCGAATTCTTCCACGCAGAAACTGGCCAGGGCCGAGCCGTGGAGGATGGCGCGTTTCATGTTGTCGAAGGAGGTGTCGTCGGTGGCGGCGAGGTAGCCCATGAAGCCGCCCGCGAAGGTGTCGCCCGCGCCGGTGGGGTCGGTGACTTGCTCCAGCGGGAGGGCGGGGGCATAGAAGACGCGGTCTTCGCCGAAGAGCAGGGCGCCGTGCTCGCCTTTTTTGATGATGACGGTTTTGGGTCCCATGCCGAAGATGGCGGCGGCGGCCCTGACGAGGCTGTGCTCGCCGGAGAGCTGGCGGGCTTCCTCGTCGTTGACGATCAGGATGTCGATGCGTTTCAGGACGGCTTTTAGCTCGTCGAGGGCGATGTCCATCCAGAGGTTCATCGTGTCGAGGGCGATGAGTTTGGGGCGGGCGGTGAGTTGGTCGAGTACGCGGGCCTGCACGGCGGGCGTGAGGTTGCCGAGCATGACGTAGGGTGCGGCGTGGTAGGCGGGGGGCAGGACGGGGTCGAAGTCGGCCAGCACGTTGAGTTGGGTCTCCAGGGTATCGCGGCCGTTCATGTCGGCGTGGTAGCTGCCGGCCCAGAAGAAGGACTTCTCGCCCTCCTTGATCTGTACGCCGGCGAGGTCGGCCCCACGCTTTTGGTAGTCTTGCAGCACGGCGTCGGGAAAATCGTCGCCTACCACCGAAACTAATTGGACGGTATTGGGGTAGTTGGTAGCAGCCAGCACGATGTAGGAGAGGCTGCCGCCCACGATGCGTTCGGCGTGGCCGTGGGGGGTTTTGACGTCATCGAATGCGATGGTACCGACGGAGAGGAGAGACATAGTTTAAAATTTTTCGACCGCAAAGATTGGAAAATAATGCGGGGCGGCCTACATTTGCATCGCCTTTCGAGAGAGGGGCTGAAAAACCAGATAAATTGCCTCAGTAGCTCAGTTGGTTAGAGCGGCGGACTGTTAATCCGTAGGTCCAAGGTTCAAGTCCTTGCTGAGGCGCTCCGAAGCCCTTCGATGTAAGTCGGAGGGCTTTTTTTTTGCTCCGGCTGGGATGGGAGATGCTATTGGCATCTCGGTAGGGGCAAGCCCTACCCTTACGAATTATTGGAGATGGGGGATTAGCTTGCCCTCCACCCTTCAATCCTTCCATCCCTCATTCCCTCAATCCTTGTCCCCTCAATGACCAGTTTCGGCAGACTTCTCGCTTACCTCGGCCGCTACAAACCCCTCGTAGCGGCGGCGGGCGTGAGTAATTTGCTGACGGCGGTCTTTACGGTGGTAAGTATTCCTCTCTTTATTCCGTTTTTCGATATCCTGTTCGGGGAAGTGGAGGCGGTCAGCAGTGCGCCCGAGGCGATCGGCTCGAAGGACGAGGCACTGGCGTGGCTCAATTATTACTTCAGCCGCATCATCGAACAGTCGGGGCGAGAGACGGCGCTGACCTATGTGTGCGTCTTCATCATTGCCACTTTCCTGCTCAAGAACCTGTTTCGCTACCTGGCCCTGTTTTTCATGGCCCCGGTGCGCAACGGCATCATCCGCGACCTGCGCGCCGAGCTGTACGAGCGCCTGTTGCACCTGCCCATGAGCTACTACAACGAGGAACGCAAGGGCGACCTGATGGCCCGCATGACCAACGACGTGCAGGAGGTGGAGGCGAGTATTTTGAATGTGCTGGAGTCCGTTTTCCGCGAGCCGTTTATTCTGCTGGGGGCACTGGGCATCATGGTCTGGATCAGCCCCTCGCTGACCGGGTTCGTGTTTGTGCTCATGCTGTTTACCGGGGTGGTGATCGGCGGCATCGGCAAGCGGCTCAAACGGTCGAGCGCGGTGGTACAGGCGCGGCTGGGGGATATCGTGAGCCGGATCGAGGAGAGCCTCGGGGGCCTGCGCATCATCAAGGGCTTCGGGGCGGAGCAGTTCCAGCAGGTCCAGTTTGCCGAGATGAACAACGATTTCCGGCGCAAACTCACGCGGGTGCTCTGGCGGCGCGACCTGTCATCTCCCCTCACCGAGTTTCTCGGCATCGCCACCGTGGCGTGTTTGCTCTGGTACGGGTCGCGGCAGGTGTTCAGCGGGGAGCTGGACGCGTCTACCTTTCTGGCCTTCATTTTCGCCTTCTACCAGGTCATCGACCCGGCTAAAAATCTTTCCAAGGCCTACAACAGCATCCAGAAAGGCGTCGGGGCCATGGAGCGGGTGGAACACATCCTCGATCTGCGCAATCCGCTCGAAGACCGGCAGGGGGACCGGACGGTTACCGAACTGCGCGAAGCCGTGCGGCTGGAAAACATTTCCTTCCGTTACCTGCCCGGCGAGCCGGACGTGCTGCAAAACGTCAGCATCACCATCCCCAAGGGAAAACTGACGGCCCTGGTCGGCTCTTCCGGCGCGGGCAAAAGCACCATTGCCGACTTGCTGCCCCGTTTCTACGACGTCACCGGCGGCCGCATCACCATCGACGGCACGGATCTGCGCGACCTGCGCCTGACCGATCTGCGCGGGCTGTTCGGCATCGTCAGCCAGGAGGCCGTGCTGTTTAACGACACCATTTATAACAACATCGTTTTCGGCCACCCCGCCGCCACGCCCGCCCTGGTGGAGCAGGCGGCCCGCGTGGCCAACGCCCACGATTTTATCACCGCCACCGACGCCGGCTATCAGACCAACATCGGCGACCGGGGCGGCAAGCTCAGCGGCGGGCAGCGCCAGCGCCTCACCCTGGCCCGCGCCGTGCTACGCGATCCCCAGATCCTGATTCTCGACGAGGCCACCTCCGCCCTCGATAGCGAGTCCGAACGCCTCGTGCAGGATGCCCTCACTAACCTGATGCGGGGCCGCACCGCCGTGGTCATCGCGCACCGCCTGAGCACCATTCGCCACGCGGACGAGATCGTCGTCCTGAATAGCGGCCGCGTGGTAGAACGCGGTCGGCACGATGAGTTGCTCGCGCTGGGCGGGGAGTATGCGAAGTTGGTGGCACTGCAGGGGTTGGAGTAGGGTTGGTATTTAGTAGGTGGTACTTAGTGCGTGGTATTCATTGGGATAATTATCCGGTGCCATGGGACACGTGGCTCGTTCGAATCCGTAGAATCGAGGTGTTTTACACGGCGTACTTGTTGGTCGGTTATTGCTTTTTGGGCGTGCCGCCGTCCCTGCCGGGCCGCCGTCGGTGTCCTGCGGGCTTCGCTGATCGCTCGGTGCTGCGCACGCAGCGCCGGCGCGCTGCCCCTGCGGGCACCTCACGCGGGGTGTGAGATAGGCGAATTAATAGTTGTTTAAACGTGACACATTCGTAGTAGTAAAATTATTTTTACAGTAAACCATTTGCCGGCGAATGTTAAATTTTTTAGGGGAAGGCCCGCAAATACTGGATGCTTTTACCCACCGCAAAAATTTATCGCAATAAAATTTGCAAATCTAGGTCTTGACTTCTTAACTTACAACTGCCAACAACACCTTACCCACTTTTCGCTTAGAGCGTGTCTAAAATTGAGGTTATTAACAAACTCGGCCAGGCCATCTTTTCGATGGAACAAGAGATTAATGGAAGACAACTGACCGTAAACGATCCATCTCTTGCCAGAATGGCTCCGGGTAGCTATATCGTGCGGTTGAAATTGCCAAGCGGGGAAACCGTGGTTAAAACAGTAGTTAAACAGTAATTAAGATTATTCGTACACCGTACCCCATCTCAGTTCATTCTTGAGGTGGGGTAATTTTCATGTTATTCAAAAACTATAGAATGAATCTCAAGACAACCTTAATGTTGGTAGTAGCTGTTTTTTCAGCGCAGCTGATTCTTGCTCAGGAATATTATGGATCCACATCTCGCAATTCCGCAATCTATTACGATAGAATCAACACAGATAGTTGTACCGTGCTACAAAGCAATGTTAAAGTTACCGCAAATGGATCTATTTTTCCCAATACAATAGCAATTGATGAAAATGGCTTATTTTTCTCAGACAAACCAGTAGGGTCTGCGGCTACCATTGAGTTAAAATCCAGCAAGTTAGTGAACGAACGTCCGTATGCTATTGAACATGGTTTATTCACGTTAGAAGGTACCACGACAAGTATTTTCGTTGGGAGTGTTTCTGTTGGGAGTAATCGCTATTATGTGTGTACTAATTATGATTTATATTTAGTTGACCTGAACATACCCGTAATCTCAAAGCTAGACGCATTCCAAGGTTTTATAGGTGGGGATCTGGAATTTATAAATGGTTTTATTTATGCACATTCCGTGGATATAAGTCCTACCGGTTTATCTAATACGATGATTTTAAAAATCGATACGTCTGAAGGGCTTGTTTTAGATAGCTTTCCAACAATCACGCCTACGTCCCTTGATTTAGTAGCATTGCCAGGTCTCGCCAGTCAATGGAAGATTGACTGTAGCGAGAAAAAACTAATTATTCCTATGACCTATCGCAATGCTTCGAATAGCGATTCTATACCTATTTTTTCTGGATCTATGGATGTCGGTACGAACGAAGGAGCATTTGAGTTGAACTGTCAGACTGCACCTCCCTCGCTAGTTTATTATGGCGGTTTCGACGCCGGCTCCTGGGAGACGCACCGCCAGGTATGCGAAGTGCGTCTAGACCTGGACGAGAACGACGACCAGGGGCGCGTTGGGCCGCATTACCGTAGCATTGCAACCTGCGTTACCCTGTTTCCTGTCGCGGACAACGATGTGAACATCTGGACCATTGACGACCGATCCATAGACTCACTGGTCGTGTACATCAAAGATTTCGGACCGGGGCCGTTGGAGCAATACCTGCGCTTTGATGCCAATCCAAATTTTACCGTGGCGAGCGTAAACGATACCCTGTTACGCGTGTATCCCGCCCTCGACGGCCTGACCTACAACGAGTGGGGAAGTTTTATCAAATCCGTGCGCCTGGAAGTTCCTGAGCCGCAAACGGAAGGCATTCGCACCGTGGAAACCTGGCTTTACGCGGGGGGGGCTGCGCACTGACGCGGCCCGCAGCTACGTGAATGTCCGACCCGACCTGCCCACCGCCGGACCGGACCGCCCCTATTATGCCTGCCGCGCGGCGGTCGTTCGTAAAAAAGACATCATCGGCGACGCCTCCCCCGGCGGCCGTTTTGAACCCGAACTGTACGCCCGCAATTTGCCTTTCCCCCCAGGTGCAATGGATACCATCTTTCAGTCGGACCTGATCCCGTATGGCACTTACCGTTACATCGTCGAACGGGAGGGCTGCCGCTCGGATACGGCACTAATCGACATTCAACCTCCAGCCGAACTGATCGCCGCCAATCCCGAACGTAACGACACGGCATTTCTCTGCGCCGGTTCTTCCTACAACTGGGCACCGGGTGCTATTCCCACCGTCATCGCCGGTTTTTATACGGACATCGGTACCACCACGGATGAACCCCGTACCCTCACCCAGCCCGGTACCTATACGGCTTACGTTGATTACTTTTGGCTGGACAACCTCATCCTCAGTGGATGCGGGGATATAATTACGCTCACCCTACTCCCCACGCCCGATTCATCCCTCACCAACTCCCTTGATACAGTGCTCTGTGCCGGGCAATCACTGTTGTACGGCGGCACCGTCTTTTCGGAAGCAGGCAGCTATAATTTCACGGTAGATGGCGAGGGGTGCCCCGTGGACTATTCTCTACAAATCGCCTACACGGACGGCCCCGCCGTAGCGAGTGACACCACCATCTGCGCGGGTGAAAGCGTCAGTTTCGGCGACACCCTTTATGCCGCCACGGGCAGCTACTCCTATACCGCTGCCGCCGCTCTGGGCTGTGATACCACATACACGCTAAATCTTACCGTCTCGCCCCCTGACTTAATTGTGGTCGACACCACTATCTGTGGCAGTAACTCCTTTGAGTTGGCGGGCAACGTTTTTACCGCCACCGGCAGCTATACTTTTAGCAATCCCGCCCTGGGCACTTGTGGTACTACCTACCAATTGGATCTGACGCTTCTGGACGGCCCTGATTCCGTCATTTTGGATACCACCGTCTGCGAGGGAGAGGTCATCACCTTTTTCGGCACGAACTACAGTCAATTCGGCACTTACAACATTACCATCAATCAGATGGGCTGCCCTGCGGACTACCAGCTCACCATCACCGAGCGCGCCCCCGTCCAGGTCGAACTGGACACCACCCTCTGCGCGGGCGAAACCCTGCTCTACGCCGGGGTCCCCTTCACCTCCGCCGGGGTGTACAACGTCAACCGGACCATCGGTCTGGGCTGTGACTCCATCTTCACCATCTACCTCAGCTACCGCCCCGCCGACCTCACGGTGCTGGACACCGCCATCCTGGAGGGCGAGACCCTTTCCGTGGCCGATACCATCCTGGCCACGCCGGGCACCTACCTGTTCACCGGCAACGCCGCCAACGGCTGCGACAGCACCCTGCGCGTGGTGCTGGACGTGATCTCCAGCACCGGCAACCCGCTCGCGCGGGAGGCGGGTTACCGCATCACCAATCCCATCCGCAATTTGCGGGAGTTCCGGGTGTTCACGGCGGCGGGCGCGCAGATCGTGGTGAGTGAGCTGGAGGTCTTTACCATCGGCGGAAGTAAGGTGGGTAGCTGGCCCACCTCCAATGACCTGCCGGACGAGCGGTTGGCGAGCGGGATTTATGTGTACCGGTTCCGGGTGGCGGGGGATGTCGTGGTGGGCAGGGTGGTGGTGTTTTGAAATGATTAGCTAGTACCGCCGCTACTCTTGATCACATGGCGACCCTTCGAGCTAGGGCGTTGATTCTGTTAGGTAACTGGGGACGGTAAATTTGTGGTAGACACAGTTGGATGAACACTCTCGGAATGAAGGAATGAAATAGAGACGCAACATCTTGCGTCCAGGCGACCAACAGTCGCCGCCCTTACGTAATAGGTGAAGGGGGGGGGGAGGAATGAAGGAATGAAGGTGGGGCAAGGAATGAAGTGTATCAGATAGCTTTCGCCGCATCCGAGGCGCAAGTCAAAATTTTCTAGACACAATTATTACTACCCTCTATCATTACTATCCCCACCCCGCGTGAGGTGCCTGGAGGGGCGTTAGCGCACGAAGTGCCGAGCGAATAGCGAGCACGCGATCAGGTGGGGTGAAGGGGACCATACGCGAGCCAGACCGACGGCGAGGCGATAGCCGAGGCGACACGCCCAAAAAATAATCATACCGTGCTGAAAAACAGGCTATTGAAAGCCGAGGGTGCGGGTGTAGATGCTGCTGCGGAGGGAGTCGCGGGCGTCTCCGGCGGCGAGGTTGATGCCCTGCACGAGATCGACCGAGCGGCTGGAGAGGATGCCGCCGCCGCCGGTGACGTTGGTGAAGGGGTCCTCTTCGAGTTGGAAGTCATCGCGGCAGGCGGTGAACAGGGAGGCGACGAGAAAAAGGAGGGCGGAGAGGTTTTTCATCGGGTAGGGGAGCTTGGAAAATGCGAAGGCAGGTTTTTGGCGCGGATAGTGGGGTGGGGAGTGGGGGGAATGGTGGGGGGGAGACAAGGGTAGGAGTCATGTATACCGCGCCAGGGCACTGTAAAACCCCACATTCTGCACTCGCGCAATGCCCCTCCCAGGCCTGCGGCCTGACCTCCCCGAAGGGGAGGTGGGAATGGGCGATCATGCGAGAAAAGGTATTGTTTGGATGAAATCAAAACCGGCCACCCCACCGCAGCCCCGGACAGGGGTGGAGCTAACCGGCTAGCGGAGGGAGTAGCCGGCCGGCGGCCGATGTAGCCCTCCGCTAGTGTGGGGAGGGGATGATTTTAAACCTTCGCGATCCGGGGATCGCGACCCTTTGTAAACCTTCGCGATCTGGGGATCGCGACCCTTTGTAAACCTTCGCGATCCGGGGATCGCGACCCTTTGTGAACCTTCGCGATCTGGGGATCGCGACCCTTTGTAAACCTTCGCGATCTGGGGATCGCGACCCTTTGTAAACCTTCGCGATCTGGGGATCGCGACCCCTTTGTAAACCTTCGCGATCTGGGGATCACGACCCTTTTGTAAACCTTCGCGATCTGGGGATCGCGGCCCTTTGTAAACCTTCGCGATCTGGGGATCACGACCCTTTGTAAATCTTCGCGATCTGGGGATCGCAACCTTTTGGTTGCGCTTTGCGTGAGGGATGGGAGGTGTTGTCTGAACGGAATGCAGGGGCGAATGTAATTCGCCCCGAAATGGAGAGAGTGCCGGACAGCCCGACGCCGGCCTAAGCCGGGGGCACGCCCGAAAAAACTCATCCAACGCCCCCTGAATCCTGAACGGATCACCGCTAACCGTCAGATGCCGTGGTAAAGACCGTGAAGCCGCCATGCGGCTGAACAATAAAGGTAAATTAAACTTTAATAAAATTTAATCGTAGCTTTACGCAGTGTGCCGGCCGGCCGGTACCAAATATCCGGGGTGTGAGGGGCGGTAACGGGCGGATGATGGATGAAATCAAGTGGACAGCGCTTATAAAAGAAGGGGTTATGAACAAGGTGCGATTTTTAACGGCGGCGGTATTTTACGGCCTGTTTTTCGTCTCCGGCCTGGGGGCGACGACCTACCATATCAGTACGGAAGCGGGTGCCGCCGATGCGAATAGCGGGGTGGCGGCCTCTCCGTGGCGGACGATTGCGGCGGCCAATGCCTTTGATTTTGCGCCGGGGGATTCGCTATTGTTTCAGGCGGGGGAGACCTTTTTCGGGCAGCTCTACCTGAGCGGTGAGGACGGGGGCACGGCGGCCGCTCCACTGACGATCGGGTCTTTTGGCGGGGGGAAGGCCACCATCCAGACGAGCAACGCGACGGAGGACGCTATTTTTACGTTCAATGTGGCGGGAATAGCGGTTGTCGATCTTATTCTGCGCGGGCAGGGGACGGCGGGAACGAGTAAGGGAATTGAGTTTTTCAGCAATGTGCTCGGTAATGTGCGGCTTGATTTTGTGTCGATTAGCGGGGTGGAGGCGTCCAATTTTTCCGAAGGTATTGTAGTCAGTAGTTTCGTGGCGGGGGAGACGACCGGCTACGATAATATTACCATTACCGACTGTTACGTACACGACGTGTCGCATACCGGTATATCCATATTCGGTACGCAGGGGTTGCCGACGGGGAATTACTCCCACCATAACGTATACGTGGCCGATAACCTGGTTCATGATATTACGGGCTTTACCAATTACAGCGTGAACCATACCGGTAACGGTATTTTGCTGGCCGAGGTGGACGGGGCCGTGGTGGAGCGGAACGTTGCCCATGACGGCGGGATGAACAACATCATGTGCGGCGGGCCGGTGGCCATTTGGGCGTACGACTGTAATGCGGTTATATTTCAGTTTAATGAGGCTTATAACTGGGAAAACGGATCGGGCTGCGACGGCGGCGGGTTCGATCTGGATGGCGGAATGAGTAATTCGATCCTCCAGTACAATTACTCACACGATAACGAGGGTCCGGCCTACCTGGCGGGTAATTACATAGGTGCACGCGATCATTTCGGCAATGTCATCCGCTATAATATTTCGGAGAACGACTGTATCAATTACGGCTCGCCGATCAGCGTATTTACGGAGTTTAATTCCTCCATTTCTGACCGGCCGACCTGAAAATCTACAACAACACCATCTACGCCGGAAGCGGGGCTTTCCACTGTTTTTACAACATTAACTGGGGCAACCACATCCGGCAAGTGGACGTGTACAACAACATCTTTTACGCTACTACCGACAAACCGATGATCTCCATTTCCGCCGGGAACGACGTGAACTTTGTCAACAACGCCTACTACAACACCACCGGGGTCTACCGCTATAACTATGAAGGAACGACTTATTCATCGCTGGTAGACTGGCAAATGGGCCGGGGTCAGGAACGCTTTTTCGGGAGCAACGTAGGTTTTCAGGGCGTCGATCCGCAGCTTGCCGCTCCGGGTAAGGGTGCTGCCATCGACGATGCTTACCGACTCAATACGCTTGACCAGTACCGCTTACTAAACGGTTCGCCCCTGATCGACGCCGGCCTCGATCTCGGTGCTCGTTTCACAATCCCCATCGGCAACCAGGATTACTTCGGTGCCGCGCCCCTGAGCGGTAAATCACAGGATATGGGGGCAGGAGAAACAGGCGCGGGGCGGTAGGCCGCCGGAATATTTGCGTCCGGCCCGCGTTTTGCTACATATGGAAGAACTGCCGGCCGTACTGAACGCGATCACCCCTCTCCTCCGCGGCGGCTGGGGTTAAGGGGACCCAGACGAATAGCCGGGCCGGGGGAGAGGTCTCAAATAGCGAGGGAAAAACCACTACCTCAATTAGCTAACAAAGTCAATGCCCTCCCCTGAAGGCTTACCCTCTTGGGATGTCCCCGAAAAGACGAAGCAAACCACCCAGCCGCCTGCTTGTTTAGCGAATGGACGACCGGCTATCCAGTCGCCTATTTTCCCCTGAACCACTGCCGCCCCGACGGTCTCAATCCAATTTACATGCGTTACTACTCGCTGCTCGCCGCTTTTCTCCTGCTGGCTTTTTCGGCCTGCAATTCAACCAACTCGAATGCTTCCGCTACGACGGATGCTACTACTGACTCCCCGGCCGCAATGGCAGCGGAGACGGCAAAAGCGGAACCTTACCCGAAAAGTATTGAAGAACTGGACGGCCGCTACCCCGAGGCGGCAAAGGCTTACGTTGCCGGCGGCTGTTTCTGGTGTACGGAGGCATCCTTCGAGCGGATTCAGGGCGTGGAGGCCGTCTGGTCCGGCTATACGGGCGGGGAGGAGAAGAACCCTACCTACCAGCAGGTAAGCAATAAGCAGACCGGTCACACGGAGGCCATCGTAATCTATTACGACCCCGAAGTGCTGGATTTCAACACCTTACTAGAGGTGTTCTTCGTGGCCCACGACCCCACGCAGGTTAATCGCCAGGGGCCGGACGTGGGGCCGCAGTACCGGAGCGGCATCTACCCCCTGAACGCCGAGCAGCGCACCGCCGCCGAGGCCAAGATCAAGGAACTGAACGCGAGCGGCAAGTTTAGCAGCCCCATCGCTACCGAGGTCGTGGACGCCACCGAGTTTTACCTCGCCGAGGAGTACCACCAGGATTATTACGATGCCCACCCCAACCAGGGTTATATCGCTAACGTGAGCCGGCCCAAGGTGGAGAAGGTGATGAAAACCTTTGCGGATATTCTGAAGCCGGAGTACCGGTAGCGTAGAGACGCGATACCTCGCGTCTCCGAATGGCCCCCGCCATTCGGATGGATGCAACACCATTAGCGACGCAACATCTCGCGTCTCCGAATGGCCCCCGCCATTCGGATGGATGCAACACCATTAGCGACGCAATACCTCGCGTCTCCGAATGGCCCCCGCCATTCGGATGTACGAGGTCTGGTTTTCGATGTCGAATTCCATCGTTTCCCCACCGCGTGAGGTGCCTGGACAGGGCGGCCTTAAGCCGCAGCCCGCAGGGCCGACCGAACAGGGAGCTGGGAAGGGACCGGCCGCTGTGGCGACAGCCCAGCGGACACGCCCACTTGCTAAAAGAAGACAGATCATCCTTAATAAATCCCGCTCGACAAGTAGCGGTCGCCGCGATCGCAGATGATGCAGACGATGAGGCCTTCGGTCAGTTCGGCGGCCAGGCGGAGGGCGGCTGCCGTGGACCCGCCGCTGCTCATGCCCGCGAATACGCCCGCTTCGCGCGCCAGGCGGCGCATGGTGCTAACGGCCTCGTCGGTGCTTACGTCGATGGTACGATCGACGCGGTCGGGTTCATAGATTTTGGGCAGGAAGGCCGGCGACCAGCGGCGGATGCCGGGGATGCTGCTGCCGTCGGTGGGCTGGACGCCCACGATCTGGACGGCCTCGCTCTGCTCCTTCAGGTAGCGGCTGGTGCCGGTGATGGTGCCGGTGGTGCCCATGCTGGACACGAAATGCGTGACCTGGCCGTCCGTATCGCGCCAAATCTCGGGGCCGGTGGTGCGGTAGTGCGCGCGCCAGTTGTCGGGGTTGGCAAACTGATCGAGTTGGAAGTAGCCCTCTTTTTCGGCCATCTCCTCGGCCAGTTCGCGGCTGTATTCGATGGTGCGGTCTGCGGGCGTCAGGATGACCTCAGCCCCGTAGGCGCGCATGGTCTGGACCCGTTCGATGGTGGAATTTTCCGGCATCAGCAGGGTGATCGGCACCTTGAATACCCGCGCACACATGGCCAGCGCGATTCCCGTATTTCCCGAGGTGGCTTCCACGATCCGGGTGCCCTCCGGCAGTTCGCCCCGGTCCAGTGCACCCTTTATCATGGAAAAGGCGGCGCGGTCTTTCACGCTACCGCCGGGGTTCTGCCCCTCCAGTTTGCCGAATAATTGTACGCCCGGCGGCAGCCCGCCGAGGGCACCGAGGTTAACGAGGGGGGTGTTGCCGATGAGGTCGAGAATGGTCATGTCGGGCGCTTCGCGCGTATTTTGGTAGGACGCTGCGCGTCTGGTATTTTAGTACTTTTGATTACTTGCGGTGATCGTCGGCAGGCTCCTCGGGGTTCTTGATGATTACCCGTAGGTCGATTACTTAGCGCGTGTCTAAATTTTCACTTCCTGAGAACCAAGCATTTGAGAACCTGGCGTCACAAAAACTGACTTACGTAACCCGCTATGCACGCAAGTTTTTGTTTAGCCGGAACCTTAACCACGAAGTAGCCGCGAAGCGAATCATTGATCCTCAGTTCTTAAAAATTTTAGACACGCTCTAAGCCTACGCGTACACGACCTCTCCCGATTCGATAAATCGAACCTTCCCTCTCCAAAGGAGAGGGTTTATGAGCGGCGAAGCCGCAATTAAGAAACGTCACCCCTCCCCCCTGGGTAGGGGCCGGGGGTGGGGGAACCATGTCACACGCGCCAAACAACGCTCCTAAAGTCAACTCTTACCAACACATTTGGCTTGTTCTCCACCGCAAGCTAAAAAACTCTCTCCAACTCCAGTTGTCCTTTAGGGGCAAATATATCGCATCGTCCTTATAACCGCCGAAATCACTTCACCCACCCATAAAAACCAAGCCCATGACTCTCAAAACATCCGTACTGGCCGGCGGCATCACCCACCTGACCGACGCCCGCTACTTTGCCGCCTGGGGCGTGGAGTGGCTCGGCTTTCCGCTGGGCCGCCACGGTACGGAGGGCATCACGCCCAACCAGTTTCACGCGCTGCGGGAGTGGCTGGAGGGGCCGAAATTCGTGGGCGAATACGGCTTCGTGGAATCCGTGGAGGGGGTACTGGCGCAGGCAAATGAGTTGAAACTGGACGCGCTGCGGCTGGGCGCGGCGGTAAGTGAACTTGACGCGAAAAGTCTTTCCGAGCATTACCCCGTCCTCCAGGAAATCGTGATCGAGGGCTACGAACCCGCAGACGTGACAAGAATATCTTTGGGCGCACGCGTGGAATGGACCACTCATTTTATCCTGCACTATGACAAGGGGGGAATCGAACTGAACGACCTGCGCGCCGGCCACCCCTATCCACTGGACCGCCTACGGGACTGGACGGAAGCATTTCCGATCCTTTTGTCGATGGAGTTAAATGACACGACGGCGGCGGAACTGCTGGAGGAGCTGCCCGGGCTAAACGGCCTCGTGGTGCGGGGCGGCGAGGAAGAAGCCGTGGGCGTGAAGAGTTTTGACGACCTGGATACCTTTTTTGAAAGCCTGGAAAAAGAATTATAGTCGCCCAATCGACTGACGACCCGTTATGACACGGCACTCACAGGCCCTCACCCAACATAATTAGGAAACCGGCGTTTTTAGGGACAAGGTCTTTCCCCAGCCTATCCATCCCTAACTGAAATCCCGTGTCCCATGCTTATCCTCCTTATTTGCACCGCGCTCCTGCTCCTGGTATTCTTTGGCTTCAAGCACCGTGAACCTTCAAGCTAGCCGCTTGTACACTGGATTAGACAATCCGGCCTATTTTTCGCATTTTTGGCCCCTCTAATTCAGTTCTCTCCCATGGCAAAGCCCTCCTTTAAATCCGACGTAGAAGCCGTCGACGGCCTAGCGGCCTCCTACGAAGTCCTCCGCAACGAGATCGGTAAAATTATTATCGGTCAGCAAGACGTTGTTAAATCCGTTATTATCTCGCTGTTCAGCAACGGCCACTCGCTGCTGGTGGGGGTACCCGGTCTGGCCAAAACGCTGTTGGTATCCACCATCGCCGAGGTGCTGGACCTCGACTTCAAGCGCATCCAGTTTACGCCCGACCTGATGCCGAGCGACATTACCGGTTCGGAAATTCTGGATGAGCAACGCCACTTCCAGTTCAACCACGGACCGCTCTTCGCCAACATCGTGCTGGCCGACGAGATCAACCGGACACCGCCCAAGACGCAGGCCGCCCTGCTGGAAGCCATGCAGGAACGGAGCGTCACCGTTTCCGGCAAACGCCACCTGCTGCCCAGCCCCTTCTTCGTGCTGGCCACGCAAAACCCCATCGAGCAGGAAGGCACCTACCCCCTGCCCGAGGCGCAGTTGGACCGTTTTATGTTTAACATTCCGCTCGACTACCCTTCCTACGAAGAGGAACTGGCCGTAGTACGGGGCACCACCAGCGTGCAGAAAACCGACCTGAACCATGTGCTCACGGGCGAGGAGATCAGCTTTTATCAGCAACTGGTGCGCAAGATTCCCGTGGCCGATAACGTGCTGGAGTATGCCGTCTCGCTGGTGAGCAAGACCCGGCCCAAGACCGACCGCGCCACGTCCAACGTCAACGAATACATCAGCTGGGGTGCCGGTCCGCGTGCCTCGCAGTACCTCATCCTGGGCGCCAAGACCCACGCCGCCATTTCCGGCAAGTACTCGCCCGACATCGCCGACGTCAAGGCTATTGCCAAATACGTGCTGCGCCACCGCATCGTGCGCAACTACAAGGCCGAAGCCGAAGGCATCTCCGAGGAGAACGTGATCGAGGCACTCCTTTAGCGGCGAAGCACCAGAACCGCCGTGGACCTCATCTGTTAAAATAGTCAACCCCCGGCAAGGCTCCGGCTTTGTCGGGGGCCTTTCACTCAATGTAACTCCTCCATGCGGCACTGTTCCCCCGGTTTTCGTTATCCGGCCCTCTTTGTTTTTCTGCTCGGCACCCTCGTTCTCAGTACCCTCGTTTCGTGTAGCGGTGGCGGCGACTCCGTCGCCCGCGCCCTGGCACCCATTCCTACGGCCTTCGGTAAAATGAACAGCGTGACTGTCGTCTCCGACACCGCCATGATGAAAGAAGCCGTCGGCGACTCGATCGTCCAGTACTTCGGTGCTCCGTATATACTCCTGCCCCGTCCCGAGGCCATTTTCGATCTGCGCACGGCTACTCCCTACCAGCTCAAGGCCGAACCCACCCTGCGCGAAACCCGCAGCTATTTGGTAGTGGCTAACCTCAGCGATACTGATTCGGAGACCACTAAAATGGTCCTTTCCGATCTACGTGATTCCACCATCCAGAAAATTAAGCGGACCGGTTTCGGCACCTTCGTCGCTACCGATAAGTGGGCCAGCGGTCAGATCTTGATCTACCTCGTAGGTACTTCCTACGACCAGCTCGCCGCCGGTATCGCCCAGGTAGCGCCCCAGGTCATCACCCGCCTCAAGGGCAACCAGCGCAACCGCCTCGAATCCATTATCTACGTAGAGGGTACGGACCGCACCATCATGGACACCGTGCGCCTGCGGGTCGGTGCCGATCTCCGGGTGCCGGCGGACTACGTGCTGTCCCCCGTCCCGGACACCACTGTCGTTTGGCTGCGCAAAGACCTGCCCGACGGCACCGTCAACATCATGCTCACCCGCATCCCCTACCGGAGCCGGGAGCAACTTAGCGAAGCCGGTATCAAGGCCATCCGCGACACCCTCGGCCGCCGTTATGTCTCCACCCAGATCGAAGATACCTACATGGTCGTCAACGATACCGATCTGCCGCTCTTCACCGACATCAATCAGGTTAACGGTAATTATACCGTCGAAACACGCGGCATCTGGGAGATCGAGGGCGATTTTCTCGCCGGCCCCTTCGTCAGTTACCTCATCTACAACGAAGCCAAATCCGACCTCCTTTTCGTTGACGGATTCATCCATGCCCCCGGCCGCAACAAGCGCGATCTGATGGAGGAATTGACCTTTATCCTGGACACCACGCGTTATTGATCGCCTACAGGGTTTTGGGCGTGCCCCCTCCCTGGCGGTCGGCGTCGGTCCCTTACCAGCTCGCAAGTCTGCTCGGCCCTGCGGGCTGCCCCGCTAAGGCGGGTCACTGTCCAGGCACCTCACGCGGGTGTAACGGCCATTTCCTGCCAACTCCCGGCAAGCCGGAAGATTTAGAGCGTGTCTAAAATTTTTAAGAACTGAGGATCAATGATTCGCTTCGCGGCTACTTCGTGGTTAAGGTTCTGGCTAGATAATAACTTGCGCGCATAGCGGGTTACGTAAGTCAGTTTTTACGACGCCAGGTTCTTAAATGCTTGGTTCTCAGGAAGTAAAAATTTAGACACGCTCTAAGACACGCTCTTAGGTAAAGCAGCGATTACAGCCGCCTCTTTATCGGGAACAAGTGACATTGAAAACGTGACAGTATTGAGCTTGGAAGCGAAAGCGATCAATTGATCTGGAGTACCTCGTTCGTCACGCGCTTGTAAGTCCGTACCTTTGGGGCAACCGCTGGGGTATTCCGGTGTTGAATTTTGCGCCAAAGCCGCTTAAATGACTAAACTTACCGCGCTACAGCGCTTTTTTCGGATGCTTCGCCTCGACCGCAAGGATATCGGCTATATTTATTTGTACGCTATTTTTAGTGGATTGATCGTGTTGTCTTTACCACTGGGTATTCAGGCCATCATCAACCTGATTGCGGGCGGCGCGGTATCGGCGGCCCTTGTCGTGTTGATCGGCGTGGTGACGGTGGGCAGTATGCTGACCGGTTTTTTGAAGGTGATGCAACTCACGGTGACGGAAAACATTCAGCGTCGGTTGTTTGCGCGGTCCAGTTTCGAGTTTGCCTGGCGGCTGCCCCGCATCAAATACGAGCGGCTGCTAAGTGAGTATGCCCCGGAACTGGTCAACCGTTTTTTTGACACCCTGACCCTGCAAAAAGGGCTACCTAAACTGCTGACGGATATCAGTACGGCCGTGCTCCAAATCATTTTCGGTCTGCTCCTCATCTCCCTTTACCACCCCAGTTTCGTGGCGTTCAGTATCGTCCTGATGCTGGTCCTGATCCTGATCTTTTCCATTTCCGGTCCGCGCGGTCTGGCAACCAGCATGATGGAAAGTAAGTACAAGTATAAGGTAGCGCACTGGCTGGAGGAGATTGCCCGGGCAGTGACGACCTTCAAATTATCCGGGCAGGGGCGACTGCCGCTGGAAAAAACCAAGACGTTGGTGTCGGGCTATTTAAAGTATCGCCACGCCCACTTTCGGCTGTTGCTGTGGCAGTACGGAGCGATGGTATTATTTAAAACTTTGGTCACGCTTTCCTTGCTGGCCCTGGGCAGTTTGCTGGTGATCGAAAACTCGATCACCATCGGTCAGTTCGTAGCGGCGGAGATCGTGATCATCCTGGTACTCAGTTCGGTAGAAAAACTGATCCTGAGTATCGATACCATTTACGATATGCTGACGGCAGTGGAAAAGATCGGCTACTTCACCGATCTGGAACTGGAGCAAGATAATAAAGGATTGGGTTTCGAGCGCATCGACCAGGGAAACCGGGGGCTATCCATGCAGCTACGCGACGTGAGTTTCAGTTTCCCCGACAGTCACCGGTTGGTGCTGGACAACATTAACCTGGAGATCGAGTGCGGCGAGCGAATCTGTATTCTAGGCCCCAACCGGTCGGGTAAGACGACGCTGATCCAGTTAGCGGGGATGTTATATACCGATTACGAAGGCAGTATTTCCTACAACGGTTTGCCCGCACGCAACATGAATTACCAGCAATTGCGCCAGCACATCGGTGACTATATGCGGGACGAAGACCTGTTCAGTGCTTCCCTGCTGGATAATCTGTGGCTGCACGATGAGGAACCCGACCTGATGCAAGTGCAGTGGGCGATGGAGCGCGTGGGATTGACCGAA
Organism: Lewinellaceae bacterium; assembly: GCA_963757435.1. Lineage (GTDB taxonomy): Bacteria > Bacteroidota > Bacteroidia > Chitinophagales > Saprospiraceae > Neolewinella. The sequence goes on from CAVWSC010000032.1 coordinate 196,202, forward strand.
TACGTAGCCCGCCTCCCGGCCGGTTACCAGACCGAATTGATGCCGAGCGGACGCAATTTGCCCGCCAGTGTGCGCACCAAACTGCTGATTGCCCGCACCTTGATGGGTGAACCCCGACTGCTGGCCCTGGGTGACTTCGGTGCCAACCTGAACGCCGCCGACCGCCGCCGCATCGCCGATCTGCTGAACGACCGCGACCAGCCCTGGACAGTTTTGGCCGTTTCCGATGACCCCTATTTCGCCAAATCCTGCGACCGGCTGTTGTATATGGAAGAAGGGCGCATCGTGCTTTACGGAACCTACGAAGAACTTCACAAAGACGCCCGTGTGGCCTATGTATTGGGCCTGACTTCTGACGATCCTACCCTCAATCTTCAATCTGCCGCTAATGCTTAACATCAGTTCCCAGGAAAACATCGTGCCCGCTGAATTACGGGATTTTGAAACCAACGCCACCAAGGTGATGCCCCGCGCCAACCGCCTGTTCCGGTTCTGGTTGTCGCTATTACTGGTGTGTTTCTTCGTCTTCCTTTTCCTACCCTGGACCCAGAACATTCAAGCAACGGGCCAGGTAACCACGCTACTACCCGAGGACCGGCCGCAGACCATCCAGTCGGCCATTGCCGGCCGGGTGGCGCAGTGGTACGTACGCGAGGGCCAATTCATCTCCGAGGGAGACACCATTGTCCGGTTAACGGAGATCAAGCCCGAATACCTAGACCCCGACCTGGTGGGCCGTACCGCCGCCCAGCGTGACGCCAAGGCCGGCAGCGCGGATAGCTACCAGGACAAGGTCAGCGCGTTGACGCGGATGATCCAGACCCTGGAAGACCAACTGGTGCTGAAGCGCGAGCAGTTGGACCAAAAAGTACGGCAAACGGAACTAAAGGTGAGTACACAGGAGGCCAACATTCTCAACCAGGAGAACCAGTTATCCATTGCCCAAATTCAGTACAACCGCTCCGACAGCCTCTTCCGCCTCGGCATTCACCCCCGCAGCAAATTTGAGGAAACCTCCAATAAACTGGAATCCGCCCGCGCCAAATTGACTAGCGAGCAAAATAAACTCGCCGAGCTACGCAACGAACTGGAGATCCTCCGCCTGGAACGCCTCAACGTGGGCAACGAGACCCGCGAGAAGATCGCCAAGGCCCAGTCGGACCGCGCCACCGCCCTGAGCGACAATTTCACCGCTACGGGCGACGTGCAAAAATTGGATAACCTGGTGGAGAACTACGAGCGGCGGCAGGATTTCTACTACATCATTGCCCCGCAAAACGCCCTGGTCTCCAAGGCATTCGTGGCCGGGGTAGGGGAGACCATTAAGGAAGGCGATCCCGTGGTCAGTATCGTACCCGCCGATCGGAAACTGGCCGTGGAACTCTTCATTAAGCCCATGGACCTGCCCCTGATCCAATTGGGCCAGGAGGTACGTTTCCTCTTCGACGGCTGGCCCGCCATCGTATTCGGAGGCTGGCCGGGTATGTCATTCGGCACCTTTTCCGGTCAGATCGTGGCCATCGATAACAACGTCAACACCAAGGGCGAATACCGTATCCTGGTGGCCCCGGCCGAAATCGGCGACTGGCCCGAGCAACTGCGCCCCGGCTCGGGGGCCAAGGGCATCGCCCTGCTATCCGACGTGCCGCTCTGGTACGAACTCTGGCGGCAACTCAACGGCTTTCCCGCCGACTTTTACCAACAGGAAAAGGATGGCGACAAGGAAAAGAAGAAAGACAAGGCACCGGCTAAGAAGGTGGTTAAATAGGTTTTATGCGAAAGCTTGATAAGTTGCAGTGGCCCTTTTTTGGCTTGTTCTACAAGTCAGCGGCAGATAGTCTCCTCTCCCCCCCGGAGAGGGTCTGGGGAAGAATTCTCCAAATTTCAAGGATATATCCTCTCCTTTATGTTGCCCTTTTGCTGGCTACCTGCTTTACTAGCCGGTTAATTGCCCAGCCGATCGACCCCGCCCTGCGTCCGGCACAAGGCCCCGTGCTTCCGCTAGACGAATACCTCCAGCAGGTACTCACCTACCACCCCGCCGCCCGCCGGGCCGACCTGCTGGGGCTGGAAGCCCGCGCCTACGAGCAACTGGCCCGCGGCGGCTTCGATCCCGAGCTGTTCGTGGACTACGACGACAAGTTTTTTAAAGGTTCGGACTACTGGGACATCGGCGAGGGCGGCCTTCGCCTACCCACCCTGGGCGGCGTAGAACTTAGCGGCGGCTACCGCTGGGCGAGCGGCTCCTTCCTCAATCCCGAAAATTTTCAGTCGCCCACGCGGGGCCAGAGTTTCGTCGGCCTGAAAGCCAACCTCCTCAGCGGGCTGATGACCGACCAGCGCCGCACCGCCCTGCGCCGCGCGGAACTGCTTCAGGACTGGAACACGCTCGAAGCCACCGCCCAGCGTAACGACCTGGCCTACGACGCCATCGTCGCTTACATCCAGTGGGCTTACCTGGAGGAGCAGGCCGCCGTATTGGCCTACGGACTGGAACTGACCGAAATCCGTCTGCAGCAAACCATCCAGAGCTTCCAGGCCGGCGACAAACCCGCCCTCGATACCCTCGAAACCAGCATCCAACTACAGACCCGCCGCGCCGATCTGCTCTCCACCCGCGCCGACCTGACCGCCGCCCGCCAGACCGTTGGCCAGTTCCTCTGGTCGGAAGAAGGATTGCCGGATGCCATGAGGCCGCAGATCATGCCCCAGCCCACCGGCCTGTTACTGCAACCCGCCATCGCCGGCCTGGTCAGCAACAACCCCGCCCTGCTGGCCTACGATTTCAAACTGCGCGACCTGGAACTCGAACGCCGTCTGAAGGCCCAGAAGGCCCTGCCCAAACTCACCATCAAATACGAACTTTTGGCCGAGGGTTTTGACTTCACGCCCCAGAGCAACGTCGATGGCTATGACGTAGGAGATTTCCTGCTGCAAGACAACAAGTGGGGCGTCACCTTTTCCGCACCCCTCTTCTTCCGTGCCGCCCGGGGAGACCTCCAACTTAACGCCGTCAAAATCCAGCAAACGACATTGGACCGGCAGCAAAAGGCCGGGGAACTGGCCCTCAAACTCGATCAGTACGATCAGCAGATCGACCTATACCGCAACCAACTGGCCGTCTACCGACGGGTAGTAACCGACTACCAGACACTACTGGAGGCTGAGCGCACAAAATTTAACTTCGGCGAATCTTCCGTTTTCCTGCTCAACACCCGCGAAAACAAATTGCTGGACGCCCGCCTCAAACTCATCAAGATCGAGGCCGAGCTGAGTAAGGCTACCACCGGCCGGCAGTGGATATTGGGCATTCTGGCCCAGTAGCGGCGGGAACTTAGCAATTAGCGGCCGCGTTTGAGCACAGCCTAACCCTAACACATTCAACCGCGCCCCATGCCCCGCTACTCCATCACCGATATTCACGGCTGCATCGATACGTTCCGTGCCCTGCTTGCCAAGATCGAACTAAACAAAGAAGACGAACTCTTCCTCCTCGGAGATTACATCGACCGCGGCCCCAGCAGCCGCGCCGTAGTCGATCACATCATGGCGTTACAAGAGGACGGCTACCGGGTCCGGTGCCTGCGCGGCAACCACGAGGATATACTGCTGGAAACCATCAAAGGCCGCTACCACATTCAACCCTATCAGGAGCCGTTACTTCAGGATTTCGGCATTCACCGCATCGGCCAATTGCCCCGCCGCTACTTCGAGTGGTTCAGTACCCTCCCGCTCTACATCCTGCTACCCGATTACGTGCTGGTTCACGCCGGCCTCAACTTCCAGTACGAAGACCCCCTCAAAGACCGGGAATCCCTCCTCTACCTCCGCGACTGGGACCAGCACCTCGACCGTAACTGGCTGGCCGGCCGCACCGTCCTGCACGGCCACACGCCCGTCCCCGCCGATGAGATTAAAAAAAGGGTTAAAGACCTGGAATGGCACCCGGTGCTGGGGCTGGATGCGGGTTGTTCGCACACTACTCCCGGTATGGGTCAGTTATGCGCATTTAATATGGATACGCGGGAGGTTACGTTTGTGGAGATGATGGATTGACCGAATTTTTTCCCTGTCCTGATTTCTCCCACATCACCACCGTACGATCGTCACCTGCACTGAGTAGTAGGTCGTTGTTTAACCACGCCAGCCGGTTGACCGAATTAGCGTGACCGCCGTCGCGTACCCGTTCCAGTACTTTCAATAGCCCCAAATCTTTCGCCGCCCAGATCTTGACCGTTTTATCGCGCGAGGCCGTAGCCAGAAATTGGCCGTTAGGGGAGAACGCCAGGTGATTGATCGTCCCCAGGTGCGCGGCCTGGTCGGTGAGGGGGGCGGGCTGCTCGTTCATGGCATCCAGATCCCAGGTCAGCAGGCGGGCATCGCGGCCGCCACTGATGAGTCGCCGGCCGTCGGGGTGGAAGGCGAGAGTGAAGACCGAATTATCGTGCCCCGTCAGGCGGCGGATGAAGTTGAAATCTATCCGGCCCAAGAGATATACACCGTTATCCGACGAACCCACGGCCAGCAGGTCGCGGCGGGGGCAGTAGGCGATGCCGCGCAGGGCTTGGTCGCTTAGGCGCAGGCTCTGGGTCACGCGCCGGGTCGTAGTATCCCAACTACTGAGTACGCCGTCGCCGCCGGCACTAAGCAATTGGTTTCCGGGTAGGGCCAGCAGGTCGTAAACCCCGCCGCCGTGGTGGGCCTTACCGGTCAATTCGCCGCTGGGCCGGCTGCCGTCCAGGGGGATGAAGTAGAGGCCGCCGCGCATATCGCCCGCCGCCAGCGAAGTGCCGCCGGATAACAGGACACAACTGTACAACTGGCCCTCGGTCTGGGCGGTCAGGCGGCCGGTCTCCGGGTCGGCGGTTTGCCAGCGGGTCACCCAGCCGTCGCCGCCTACGGAATGAAAAATTTTTCCGTCCGGAGCGGCGGCCAGGGAATAGATCGAACCCCGGTGACCGGTGAGCTGGTGCAGGCGTCTCAACATATGATCCGAACACGAAGACGGCAAATCCGGTTTTAACACCACTAGCGTGGGATTTTGCTACCATAAACTAAACCGGGTAACTGTTTCGTCAGTACCTTGTTAGTCCTTACCTTGCCGTTGCAATATTCCCATTCTTCTATATGTCACCTAAACCATTTTTCCTTATTGTAATCGGATTACTCGTTGGCGGGCTGCTTTTCGTCCTCCCACCCATCCTCAGCACGACCGCGCTAATTGCCGGTGGCGTACTTATGCTGCTCATTCTCGGCTTCCTCTACTCTTCCACGACCATCTTCGATGAGGATGAATTTTAAGGATAATATCCTTTGTGTGCGGATCTTACTAAATTAGCGGCCTCACCAATCCATCCCCGTATTGCCGCTTCTTTTCCACCACCTGCTTCAGCCCATCGGTGAGTTAGGCTGCTGGTCCATCACCGAAACGGAGCGCGAGCTGGCCCACCAACTTCCCCTGCACGCCGAGGAAACGGCTCAACTGCTACGCATCCTGGGTGAAGGCCGCCGGCGTGAGTTCCTGGCCGCCCGCCGCTTGCTCCACCTCATGTCGGGCCGCCCGCAGCGGGGAAGCCTGCTAAAGGACGAGTTTGGCAAGCCCCGGCTGGAGAACAGCCTGTTCCACATTTCCATCAGCCACACCCACGGCCATTCCGCCGCCCTGGCCCACCCCCGCCCCTGTGGCGTGGATATTCAGCAGATCGTGCCCAAGATCAGCCGGCTGGCCCACAAATTCGTCCGCCCCGACGAGGCCCGCCCCAACCTTCCCGCCCCGGAAGCACTCCTTTATACGCACCTCCTCTGGTCGGCCAAGGAAGCCCTTTACAAAGCCTACGGCCGCCGTGAACTCGCCTTCCAGGATAACCTCATCACCGAATTTACCGAGCCGCTGCGGTTCGACACCACCGGCGGCCGGGGCCGGGGCCGGCTGGTGAAAGAAGAGCTACGGATCGGCTATGACATTCACTACCGGATGTTGGCGGGCGGGGAGTTTCTGCTGGTTTGGGTGGTGGAGGATTAGGTATTAGTTCTCATAAAGCCACTCTTATTTACGCCACTCCATCGGCTACACCACTTCTCAATCCGGCAAAGTCATTTTCGAGGTCACTCCATCATCCATTGCCCCGAAGCGTGAGGGATGGGAGGCGTTGTTTGAACGCAGGGGGCGGCTACGCCCCCGGAGAGAGTGCCGGACAGCCCGGCCCCGGACCCGCCTTAGCGGGCCGGGGACACGCCCAAAAAACCGACAATAGCCCCGCTAACTCCGCCTTCATTGCGGGCCGAAGGAAAAAGAATCACCTTATCTACGATAAAAATCGTAGATATGCTTGTACATCTCACTCCCCGCCCCTACCTTTGGCCTACGATAAAAATCGTAGTCATGCCGAAGCCATTAGAATCGACCCCATCCGCCCGCCCCACCGCCTCCGAACTGGCGGTGCTGCAACTGCTCTGGCAGCGCGGGCCGCTTTCCGTACGTGAGGTGCACGAGGCGTTGCCGGACGATAAGCCGATCGTGTATACCACCGTGCTGAAGACGATGCAGGTGATGCTGGAACGCGGTTTCCTGACCCGCGAAGCAGAGGGGCGCAAGCACATTTACGCCGCCGCCGTGGCCGAGGGGGACACCCAGAATACGCTGCTGGATAACTTCCTGCGCCGCGCCTTCGGCGGATCGGCGATGACGATGGTGATGAAGGCCCTGGGCAACTATGACGCGACGCCCGCCGAGATTGAGGAACTGAAGGCCTACCTGGATGAGCTGGAAGGCGGTTCTCCCACCCAAACCCCTAAAAACCCGGCCGAATGATCACGCACCTCCTCTCCCACCGGTTGGTGGACGCGCTGGGCTGGACGCTGCTGCACAGCCTGTGGCAGGTGGCCGCTTTTGCGCTGGCGGGCGCGCTGTTGCTGGTGCTGCTGCGCCATTATAGTTCGGTGGCGCGCTACCGTTTGGTGGGCGGGTTGCTGCTGTTACTAGTCGTGGCTTCGCTCCTTACTTTCGGGCGCTATTACCGGTTTGTACCGGATGCCGAGGCCGCTCCGGTAGCAGGGTGTTCCGGACGTGGGCTATCCGAAAACAATTCCGGTGGCGGCTTCCCCGGCCGCGCGGACGAACGCGGTCGCGCTCGGCGAGACCGGCCCGCCGGCAACACCCCGGCACGGCTGGTCGGATTACGCCCGGCGGCACCTGCCGCTACTGGTCACGCTCTGGCTGCTGGGCATACTGACCTTGCTGCTGCGGCTGCTGGGCCAACTGGCCTACGTACAACGGCTGAAGAGTTACGGCACCGGAAAATTTCCGGAGGAATGGCGGGAGACGGCCCGCCGACTGGAACGACGGCTGGGCGTAAAAAAGACCGTCCGCTACCTCGGTTCCCGCCGCATCGACACGCCCCTCACGATGGGCTGGCTGCGGCCGGTGGTGCTGTTTCCGGTGGAGCTGCTGAGTGGGCTGGATGCCGTCGAGATCAGGACGATCCTCGCCCACGAACTCGCGCACGTGCGCCGCAACGATTACTTGGTCAACGTGCTGCAATCCCTGCTGACCGTAGTTTTTTTCTACCATCCCGGCGCGTGGTGGCTGTCCGCACGCCTGAGCGAGGAGCGCGAACACTGCTGCGACGACCTGGTACTGAGCCTTGACGAAAATCCCCGGGCCTACGCCCGGACCCTCATTCACCTCCAAGAAAACCGTATGAAAACCTATTCCCTTCCCCTGGCCGCCTCCGGCCCCCGCGCCGGTCGCGGCCTGACGCACCGCATCCAGCGCCTGCTACAAACCGCGCCGCGCCCCACCACCTACCGCGAAGGTTTCACCTCCGCCCTGGTGATCGTTTTCGGCCTGCTTACCATCCTTACCCTCGCGGCACGGCCGCTGCCGCCCGCCCCGGAAATAGCCGCTGCACCGATCGTTCTTAATAAACGGCAGGCAAGTGACCTGGAATCGCTGATCGAAGCGATTTGGGAAGGAGACCTGCTACGGGTTCGGCAATTTTTAGCGTCTGACCTCCCGCTTAACGCCGAAAACGGCGACGGCTGGACGCCCCTGATGGCCGCCGCCGCCGAGGGCCGCGTGGACATGATGAAGGACATCCTGGAGCGCGGCGCGGACCTGGATCACGTCAACAAATTCGGTTGGACGGCCCTCATCGAGGCCGCCGACGATAATTCGGTCGAGGCGCTGGATTACCTGCTCAAGCGCGGTGCCCGCGTTAACCTGCGCGGTGACGCCGACGTGATCTCCGCCGCCGGGCGGGCCGCCATGCGGGGCAACCTGCCGGGGCTGAAACTGCTGATTGCCGCCGGTGCCAAATTAAACGATGAACCCCAGGGCCAGACGCTGCTGCACCGGGCTACGGAGGAGTGCCAGTTAGCGATCATGCTATTTTTGGTGGAGCGCGGCCTGGACGTGAATCAACCGGATGAGCGGGGCGTTACGCCGCTCTTGCTGGCCGTGAATAAGAATACCAACATAAGCCGGGAAGTGGTCCGCTATTTACTCGAGCAGGGTGCGGATCCAACTATTGCTGATGCCGACGGCCGTACACCGCTCCACCGGTTAGCGTGGGATTCTGGTAATTTTATCGTTCGGTTTTTACGGGAAGAGGCTGCTACGGCTCAGGTTTCCGAGGAAACAATTACAAAAGTTCAGGATGCCTTTTTCCTCCGGCAAAGCGGCGGTGCCATGATGGATCTACTGCTGCAAAGCGGTGCTGACATTAACCGCACTGATAAGGATGGTAACACGCCCCTGATGCTCGCCGCACAGAACGACCAGCCTAATATGGTGGCGCACCTCCTGCAAAATCAAGCCGATAAAACCCTGAAACGCGCCGATGGTAAAACTGCGCTGGAGTTGGCCCGCGCTGCGCGAAATGAGCGGATCGTGGCGTTGTTGGAATAAGCATCTATCGACCGTACTTACAACCATCCACACCAAACAAAAACGCCCCACCCGGCCAAGGCCGGGTGGGGCGTTTTTGTTACTACCCTACCGCTTAGAGCGTGTCTAAAATTTTTGAGAACTGAGGATCAATGATTCGCTTCGCGGCTACTTCGTGGTTAAGGTTCCGGCTAGACAAAAACTTGCGCGCATAGCGGGTTACGTAAGTCAGTTTATGTGACGCCAGGTTCTCAAATGCTTGGTTCTCAGGAAGTAAAAATTTAGACACACTCTTACATCCGGTAAGCGGTCACCGTGCGGTTCTTCTCGTTCACGAAGATCAGATTATCCACCGTGTCGATCTCGTAGCCCGGGTCCTTATCCGTCAGGGCAATTCGCTTGACCACCTCGCCGGTTGCCTTGTCGATCATGTAGATCGACTTTTCGCCGCCGCCGTCACCCTGCGTGGTCAAAAACTTGAATTCCTTCGTTTGCAGGCTGTTCGTGTAGCGGGTCTGGGTCACGTTGGTCAGCTCGGTATAGTTAGCTCCCGAACCCACTCCCATCGAGAAAGTCTTGCGCGTATCGGCCGTGGCACCCGACTGGCTCTTACCCGTTTTAATGGTGCCGTTAGACAGGTTGCGCAGGGTTTGCATATTAGACAGGGCACCGTCGACATCTACATCCACACCCGCCATACGGCTACCAAATTGGGCCAAATTGGTGAAGTCCGTGGATGACATCGGCTTGTAATAGGTAGTGTAAACCAATTTACCATCGCGGTCGATCAGGCTCGCGTGCTGGTCGGCATACACAAAGTAACCATTGGGCAGTGCCTCGGCCTCCAGCGGCGTGTCGCGCTTTATCTCCGTCAGTTCCAGATCGTCGCGCAATTGCTCGATTTTGCCGTCCGTAAAACTGAAGCGGTAAGCCTTACCATTCTCGAACAGGAAAACCTTGTCATCCGCCTCGTCGTAGGCTACGGCGGGCACGGCTTTAAACTTCACGTCCTTGTCCCACACGTCCTTACCATCGTCGAATGAGAGAATATTGGATCGGTCCGTACTGATGTACATCACGCCCTTGGGAGTGGGCACGGCAAAATAGGCGTAACCCTTTACTTTGCTGTCCCAAACCTTTTTGCCCGAATTATCCACGTAATGAATCTCACTACCCTTCTCCGTTTTGGCAATGGCAATAAAGCCGTCGCGGTGGGGGATCACCTCGTCCAGGGCTTCCACTTTGTAGCTTTTCTTCCAGATCAGGTCGTTGCTTTTCGGGTCGATCAGGTTAAAACCTTCCGTCTCTACCAACACCAGGTTGCCCGAGTTGTCGGCTACCACATCCAGCATGGTGCCCTTTAGTTTCAGTTTGCCGGGCGTGATATCGCTACCATCCTCGGGTTGGAGTACGGTCAGCCGGTTACTTTTCCGGATACCCAGATAAAGGCTGTTATTGACGGGGCTATAGACCAGTGCCTTGATCTTTTTATCCGTCTCCTGCTGCCATTTTTTGGCACCGCTCGCAAAGTCGATGGAATGAATCTGGTCGTCCATTCCGATCACCATTGCACCGGTAGTAGTAAACATCGGTCCCTGGTCGATGAAAGAACCCTGACCGGCCAGTTTTTTCACCTGCGAGAGCAATCCCTTCACTTCGCCTACTTCCACGGACCAAACCGCTTTCAGGTCGGCTACGCTAAAGTTGATCAACTGCTGGGTGTTGCCCTTCGTTGCTTCGAACAGGATGCTGTTCTGCTCCGGCAAGCTCGTATACGACTGGATACGCAGGCCGTCATCGCCGGTATCGTAGTAAACTTCGCCCGAATTGGTATTGAAAATGGCTCCTTTTTTAACCAGGTTCGAGCTGTATTCCACGTAAGCGAGGGGCAGACCTTCCACGTTAAAGAACGTTTCGCGGTCCACGGCTTTCAGGTCGGTATTGGTCCAGAGGGTGGCACCGGTGGCGTGGTCCAGCCCCATCAGGCCCTTGTCGCCGGCCGCCAGCAGGGTTCCGTCATTGGCCTGCTGAATCCAGTTGACGCTGTTGAGTTCTTTGTAGAGGTCAATTTGCCAGATCTGATCCTGGGCGGTGAGAATAGCGTTGCCAAACAGGAGGCAAGAGAGTAACAGGATAGCAGGTGCTATCCGATTTAATAAGGTCATAGTGCAGAAGATTGCGCGATTAGTGGTCTAAAGCGGGTTAGTAAATTGCCGAAAGCATATCCGGCCGGTATGATCCGCTAAGATAAGGGCAAAGTCCCGCTATTTTTTGTTTATACTAACTTTATTGCACTAAAATCACCTCATCACCCGTCGATCGTTTAGCCTCTGGCACTGCTCCGGGCGTGCCCCCGTCCCTGCCGGGCCGGGGTCGGTCCCTTGCGGGCGTCGCTGTTCGCTCGGTGCTACGCACTTCCGGCTACGCCGGCACCCTCCAGGCACCTCACGCAAGCACGCATAAGAGCTTGCGGCAAGAAATAAATTCATCCCGCTACCTGCCCAGCAGTACTACGCGCTTACTCACCGCCGCGCCGTCCATCTCCAACCGCACCAGGTAGGTGCCGGGGGCGTGGCCGGCCAGCCGCAGCGGCACCTGCCGCTCACCGGCGGCCAAATCCAGGGTGCGGGGGCGCATCACCAACCGGCCCAATTGGTCGTAGACAAACAGCCGCACGGGCGCACCCGTGGCCGTAAACCGCAGCAGAAAAGTTCCGTCCGACGGGTTGGGTGCCACATTCAGCGGAAAATCCTCCGCGCCGTCACGGCGCACCGCGTTGGGCGTTTCCCCGCAGGGGCTGAGTACCGGCAGGTAGGTAAATTCGGGATGCAAAATGTTCCGCACCCGTTCCTCGTCCGCCTCGAACCAGTCTACCAAAATACTGCCGTAAATATCCCGGAAGTCGAACTGCATCGGCATGCCGGTCTGGCTGTCGATCTCATCGGCTACCAGTGGGCTATTCTCGCCCATGATGCCGTCCTGCACGCAGGGGCCGAACAGGAAAAGCGGTGCCGCGCTGCCGTGGTCGGTTCCCAGCGCATCATTGGATCGGATACGGCGACCGAACTCGCTAAAGGTCATGCCCACCACGCGCTCTTCCAGCCCCAGGGCCGTCAGATCGGCCTGGAAAGCCGCCAGGGCGCCGCTGAGGGTGCCGAGCAACTCGGCGTGCGTGCCGGTGGTGGGGTCACTCTCGACCGCCTGATTGGCATGGGTATCGAAACCGCCGAGATTCACGATATAAATCTTGGTCTGTAAGCCGCCACTGATAAGGTAAGCCACGTTCTTCAACTGTTCGGCCAAACGGGTATCGGGGTATTCCACCAGGCTGTTTCCGGCCTCGGCGGCCGCCAGCACGATCTGCCCGTAGGTGTTGGTCTGTGCCATCGTGGTGCGCAGGAAAGAAAGCTCCTCGCCGTAGTAGTTGTCCGGCACTGGCGTATCTCCGCCCGGAAAGAGGGAGGTCTGACTAAAGGGGTCATTGACCGTCAGCGAGAAATTGAAGCCCGGTGTCTGGCAGGTTTCGGAAACCACCGTACCCATCGTGATGGCAATGGGGTCGGGCGTATCTGGGTTTGGGTAACCTTCCGGGTAGTCGGGATAATCGTCAAGGAGGTAGCGCCCCAGCCAGCCGGTGGTATCTACCTCGTCGGACGCCGATCCGCTGGTCCAGATGTCGGTAGAGCGGAAATGCGAGCGATTCTGCTCCGGGTAACCTACGCCCTGCACGACGCCCAGCTTTCCTTCGGAAAACAACTGACTCATACCGCTCATGGCGGGGTGCAGGGCATTAGTAGCACTCAAGTTAAGCAGGCTACTTTCGGGTAGTAATAGATTGGAGCGCAGCGCGGCCAGGTTATCGTACTGATCGAGGGGGATGAGGGTATTCAAGCCGTCGTTACCGCCATTTAACTGCACTAGTACTAGCACACGGTCGGAATCGGGGTTGATCAAACTGGCCAGCAGGCTACTGGGCGCGGCCTGTAACGGAAGTTTATTCAGGAAGAGCGGCAGGCTAAGGGCACTACCGGCCCGGAGGAAATGGCGTCGGTTCATCATGGCGGAATAGCTTTGAGGGGATAGTTAGGAAAGGTGAAATTCCGCCATATTGAAAATGGCTTTGAAGAGATCGCGTAGCTTGCTGTCGATCGCGGCGTACAGCATATTATTGTCCGGCTCCGTAAGGTAGAGGCCGTACTCGTCCGTCCATTCGAAGTCCGGCAGGCCCGGCAGGAGAATTTCCTTCAGGGAATCGAGTTGCGCGGGGTAGGGCGGCTGCGGGAGCAGTAAATCCGTAATCCGCTGAATGAGGGTATTAGGATCGTAGGAATCGGAGCCGAATTGCTCGATCCAGCCCACGTAATTGAAGCGATAGCGTACACCCTTCACGAACAGGCCGTTGGAGCGCGTGATATCATTGACCATAGTAGCGCGAGCCTGGAGCGTGGGGCCGGAAATCCAGGAGCGGTAATAGCCGGGTGCCTGGTAGTAAGCTTTCCAACCGGCTACACTGGGCATCTCGAAGTAATCCTGGTCCATCAGACTCATGAAATTGTAGAACAGGAAACGCACGTGCGTGTCACGTTCTAAATTTTCTTCCAGGTGGTCGTAGCCGAACTGCCGCAAAATATTGATCGAATAATCCCAGGGCGAACGGATCATCGGCCCGGCGTAGACGATGTCGTAAAAATGCTGGCTCCCGAGCAGGGCTTGGAGTACGGGCGCGATCTCGTAGTCGTTGTCGATCATCAGTTGCGCCAGGGGTGCGATCACCTCGCTTTCCACGGTGGGCGTGATGTCGTAATAAACAAAGAACCGGTATAGTCTGGTCACGAGGTAACGGGCCGTGGCGGGCTGATCGAAGATCAGATCCACCAGTTGCGCGTATTCCTGGTCGCCGCCGTCGCTGATTACGGCATTCCCGAATCGTTCGCTGAACTGCTTGTCCTCGCTATCGTGGCGGTTGGCCGTGTAGTAGCTTTCGGGGTCATTATCCGGGTTGGTCGAATTGATGTACCGTACCCGCCAGCCAGTCAGTACGCGGGCGGCGGCCCGCACGTCGTCTTCCGTATAATTGGTGTAATCACCGGGTCCGACCTGGGGGCCTTTACCGAGCGTGAATAGTTCCATTAACTCCCGACCATAGTTCTCATTGGGTGAATTCCTGGTATTCTGGTTGCCGTTCAGGAAAATGAGCATCGCTACATTCAGGGTCACTTCCTTTACCAACTGCCGGGCGTTGCCGGTAGCGTATTCCCGCAAGAGGCGGTTATACTCGTAATTGACGCGCTGATCATTATTGACGTTGATGCCGAAGTGGTTGGTCCAAAATAGCGTCATCTTCTCCCGCACGGAAATACTTTCCTGTTCGGATAATTGCACTACCCATGACGCGAGGCTCTGGCGGCGGTAGTTGCTCAGGCCCGGCACTACCGTAAGAGCGGCATCGACCCAGGTTTCACCGATGGCTACCAGCGGGTCATTCTCGAAATAGTGATTAACCGGCGGAGCGGGCGCGGGCCGGGGCGCAAACAGCTCTACCAGCGTAGCGGAAAGGCCGGCGTTGACGACCTGCTCGATCTCGGCGCGGCGTGGGCCGCAGCCCGCGCGGCGCAGTAGGTGGGCGGCCTGCGCGGCCGTCCACGGGCCGGTATAAGGGGCCAAGCCGGTGGATACGGCGGCGAAGGTAGTGGGTGATGCCATTGGGAGGGGATATTTTCCTGGTTAGTTGGACCGTCTGCGGGGGCGACGGTTTAATCAACGCTATAAAATTAGCAATATTTGTCGGGTGGATCGGAAGCGATCGGCGAGTTTATGAGTTTCCGGCTACCTTGCGGTAGAAAACGCTAATTCCGAGTCATGCCCCGATCTCCACTGAGCCGCCGTCATTTCACCCGTAACTTCGCACTGGGGTTCGCCGCCCTGGCCCTGCCGGGAACGGTTTTCTCTGCGGAATCCGCCGCGCCGCAGGCGCGTATTCATGTGCCCCCGCGCCTGCGGCGCGGCGATACGGTCAGCCTCGTCACCCCCGGCAGCTTTATCAGTGACGACAGCCTGCAAACCGCCTACACCAACCTGGAATCCCTCGGCTACGTTGTCAAGCCCGGCACTAACCTGCGCCGGCGGCGGGGCTACACCGCCGGCACCATCCAGGAGCGGCTGGACGATCTGCACACCGCTTTCGCCGATCCCGAATCCCGGGCCGTCTGGTGCGCCCGCGGCGGCTACGGTGCCGCCCAATTCATGCCCGTGCTGGATATGAAGTTGATTCGCCGCGCTAATAAAATCTTCATCGGCTATAGCGATATCACCGTACTGCTCAACGGTATTCACGATGCCACCGGCCTGGTTACCTACCACGGACCCGTCGGTTCTTCTACCCTGACGGAATACACCGCCACGCAGTTAAAACTGGCCCTCGAAACCGATCTGCCCCTCGACATTCTGCCCCTAGTGCCGGGGGAGAAAGAAACCGACGGCGGCTTTTTCCAGGAATCACTGGCGGCCGGCCGCGCCACTGGAAAGTTACTGGGTGGCAACCTCACCCTGCTTTCCGCCGCCGTCGGCACCCCCTACTTTCCGAAGGTAAAGGGAAGCCTCCTATTCTTGGAGGACATCGAAGAACGCCCCTACCGCATCGACCGGATGCTGCTGCAAATGAGTCAGGCCGGGGTTTTCGAACGGGTGGCGGGCGTCGTTCTCGGCACTTTCATCGGCTGCTCGGCCGAGGAGGATGACCTCGGCTCCCTGACCCTGCCCGAAACCATGCGCGACCGCCTGGGCACCCTCGGCGTGCCGGTTTTTTACGGCCTGCCCGTCGGCCACATCGACGATATGTGTACCCTGCCCATCGGCCAACCGGCGTCATTCGACGGTGTAAGCGGCCGCCTGTCGGTCAGGCGCGAGGGGTGAGAAATGTAAATCTCGCAGGATTTAAGCCCTGAAAGGGCGGCATTTAGCAGCCCGGGGCTTAAGCCCTGGGCGACAGCGTACCACGCGCAAACCGCCGCCCGCCCAGCAGAGTTGTTAAGCAACTCTGCTGGGCGGGCGGCGGGGATGTAGAAGAGCCTATCAATCCCAGGGCTTGCGCCCTGGGCAAGTAAGTGCCGCCCTTTCAGGGCTACGGCAGCGAAGCTTACTTCAGTGCTTTGACGGCAACGCCGCCCATTAAAAAGCACGGTTGAAGACCCGCCCGCATACGCATAGGCCTATACTAAAGCACCAAACTCCGAGGAGTTTGCGACGATCGCCGCAGGTAAATACCAGACACGCAGCATCATACAAAAGTACGGGCGAAGCCCCCACATCCTCTGCGTGAGGTGCCTGGAAGGGCCGGCGCGTAGCGGCGGAGTGCGTAGCACCGACCGACAGGGAGCCTGCAAGGGACCGACGGCGAGGCGTTAGCCGCGGCGGCACGCCCAACAACACGCCACTCCCCACCTACATCAACGTGCGTAGGCTACCGACCGCTTCTCGCGGATTACCGTTACCCGGATCTGGCCGGGGTACTGCATTTCGTTCTGGATTTTTTCGGAGATCTTGAACGACAACTCATCGGCGTACTCGTCGGTCACCTTGTCCGATTCCACGATCACGCGCAGTTCGCGGCCGGCCTGCATCGCAAAGGCGGTGGAGACGCCGTCGTGGCTCATAGCCAGTTTTTCCAGGTCGCCCAGGCGCTTCAGATAGCTTTCCAGGATTTCGCGGCGGGCACCCGGCCGCGAGCCGCTGATGGCGTCGCAGGCCTGCACGATGGGCGAGACGATGCCCGTCATTTCGATTTCGTCGTGGTGCGCGCCGATGGCGTTGAGCACGGCGGGGTGTTCCTTCACTTTTTCGGCCAGTTCCATACCCAGCAGGGCGTGCGGCAGTTCGCTCGGTTCCTCGGCCACTTTGCCGATGTCGTGGAGCAGGCCGGCGCGCTTGGCCAGTTTGATCACCTTGGAGGGCAGGCCCATTTCGGCGGCCATGGCGGCGCACAGGTGGGCGGTTTCGATGGAGTGCTTCAGCAGGTTTTGCCCGTAACTGGACCGGTAGCGCATCCGGCCCACCATGCGCACCAGGTCGCGGTGCAGGCCGTGAATGTCCAGTTCGATCACGGTGCGCTTGCCGATTTCGCGGATCTGCTCGTCCAGTTCTTTTTGCGTTTTGGCCACCACCTCCTCGATGCGGGCGGGGTGGATGCGGCCGTCGGCCACCAGGCGCTTCAGCGAGAGGCGCGCCACCTCGCGGCGGACGGGGTCGAAGCTGGAGATCACGATCGCCTCGGGCGTATCGTCCACCACGAATTCGGCTCCCGTGGCGGCTTCCAGTGCGCGGATATTGCGGCCCTCGCGGCCGATGATCTGGCCCTTCAGGTCGTCGCTTTCCAGGTTGAAAACGGAAACGGTATTCTCGATGGTGATCTCGGCGCAGGTCCGTTGGATGGTCTTGATCACGATCTTTTTCGCGTCCTGCGCGGCGGTTTCGCGGGCTTCGGCCAGGCGGTCGCGGATCAGGGCCATCGCCTCGTTTTCGGCGCGGGCACGGGTGGCCTCCATGAGTTGTTCGCGGGCGGTCTCCTCGGTCATGTTGGCAATCTTCTCCAGTTCGCGGATAAAGCGCTCGTGCTGGGTATCCAGATCGTCCTGCTTCTGCTCCACCACCAGCAGCTGTTGCTTCAGTTGGTCGCGTTGCGATTGCAGTTCTTCCTCGCGGCCCTTCAGTGCCTCGCGGCCGGTTTCGATCTCCTTTTTCTGGCGGCCGAAATCGCTTTTCTCGGTCCGCATCTCGGCCAGCAGGGTCTTCGCTTCCACTTCCTGGTCCTTCAGGCGTACGCTTTCCTCGGCCTTCCAGGTCTCGAACTCGGCACGCCGCTGGGCGAACTTTTCCTTGTTTTCCCTGATCTTGCGCTGCTTTATCTTTTCGGTGCGGGCCTCGGCGGTTTCAACAATTCCGGCGGCTTTCTGCTCGGCTTCCGTCACCAGGGTGGTAGCACGTTCACGGCCATCTTTCAGCAGTTTATCCGATTCGGCCGTGCTGGCATCCGCCTGGGCGGACAGGATTTTCTTTTTCTGTAGTTGGTGAAAAACCAGCCCCAGCACGATGCCGACAGCTAGTCCGATTACAATACTTATCAGGTCCATTAGTTTGAGTAGCGTTGGGGGCGGGCGACACACGGCCGTCCGTTCCGGGGTTTATTCCTACCCTGCGCCGGGCGGGCGGGGGAAGGGCTACCGACAAAAACGGCGGCAAGTCACTTCAGCAATTCGTCCACCAACTCTTCCAGTTGATCCACTTGCTCGCCCAGGCTGCCCGTGGCACCGGCGGCGTTCAGCCGCTGGTTCACCTTATTCAGTTCGGCGGCATAGGTCAGCACGGTCATGGCGAGGCAGTCCTGCTTATCGCGGTCGGAATAGCTGATCTGGAAATCGCTGATCTTGTCATTGATTTCCTTCACCACCCGGCGAAAAGCCGTTTCGTCATCGCGCGAAACGCGCAACGGATACGGGCGGCCGGCAATGATGACCGTCAGTAATACGGTTGCTTCGGGTTGCTGTTCCATGGGTCCGTGTCCTAGTTTTGCCGCAGCCATTCAATGCAACGGTCGATCTCCCGCAGGTAATGATCGATCTGTTCGCGGGTATCCTCCCCATTCGGTTCGGCACTGTCGCGCTGCACGCGGTCAAGTTTGTCCTTGAGCGAACTGACCACGCCGTTTTGGCGGTCCAGTTCCGTTTTCAATCGGTTATTTTCGCGGCTCATCTCAGCGGCTTCCCGGTCCATACGGGCCAGTTTGCCGGCAAGCTGCCGCAGTTTGAGTTCCAAACCGTCTAACTTTTCAGACAGCTTCATATGAGTTTTAAAATCGGTGTAGGGATGAACCGGTGAGCCACCGGCAAATTTTCCCAAAGGTAAGTAAGATTGCGGAAGGAAAATTGCCCGTTGCGCGGTATTTATGTACTGATGTATGTTTTTGACTACGCCGGCAATTAGTAAAATAGGGGTAATGTGTTAAAAGTTAATGTTTTACGTGTTTTGGGCGTGTCCCCGGCTAGGGCCGGGGCCGGTGCCTTGCGGGGTTCGCTACCGCTCCGTGCTGCGCACCGCTTCACCCGCAGCGGCGGGTTCGCGCCCTCCAGGCACCTCACGCACCGGCTATGTCGCCCCCCCGCCGCGCACGCCACACCGTCCACCAACCCATCAACATGCCTGCTACCACTAGCAGGAGTGCGATGATCTGCGCCTGTGACAGCTGGAAGCCCAGCACGTCATACCGGTCATTTACCCGTACGAACTCGATAAAGAAGCGCTCCACGCCATTGAACAACAGGTAAAGCGCAAACAGTGCCCCCGGAATTACCGTCAGCCGCTTGCGTAGTACCCACAGGATACCGCCGATAGTGAAGGCCATCAACGTTTCGTAAAAAGAGGTGGGGTAACGCGGATCAGCCAAACGGCTACAGTAGCGGTCCGTGCAACCGGCCACGGTTTCGGTACCCTCGTTGATCACGTTGTGTGGAAAATCATAACTCCACATCCAGTCCGGCAGCAACCAGCTCGGCGGCACGGGCGGGGCGGCAATCCCCCAGTCGCCGTCACCGCTCAGTTGGCAGCCGATCCGGCCCACACCGTAGGCCACGATCAGGGCCGGGGCCACCGCGTCCATTACCGGCAGTACCGGAATATCCTTGTTCCGCAGGTACCAGAAGACCCCCGCAAATCCACCGATCAGCCCGCCGTAAATAGCTAAACCGGACCCGGAAAAAAAGACCCCGACCGGATCGGCAAAAAAAGAGGGGAGGTCTTCGATCAGTGCGAAAACCTTCGCGCCCACCACGCCGCTGATCGCGGCAATGGTGGTAATCACCCCGATCCGGTCGGCGGGGAAGACGGTTACCACTCGGTTTCCGGGCAATTTGTTGCGTTGCGTCCGGTCGTAAACCACGTAATAGGCGATCAGCAAGGCCGCCCCCAGGATTCCGCCGATCAGGCTTCCCTTGAAACTAAGGATCACTTCGGCCGCATCTTGTTTCAGGGCGGCAAAATTAGCGATCGCGTAAGGGAGCTTGAAACCGATCAGGAAACCGAAAAAACCATTTAACAAGTAGTCGGCGGGTGAGACGCGGCGGGCTTGGGTAACTTCCTCGCGGCGGCCGGAAAACTGACTGATTGCCTGCCTCCGGCGTAGTTCCGCCCTTAGGATCAGGGCTGCCACCAGGATAGCGAGTACCAAGAATAAGCCGAAAGTTTTAAAGATACTCAGCCAGTTATCCCGGTCGGTACCGATTAGATCGTGGAGGATGTAGGAAATGTCAGGGTACATAGGCAAGGGGTCGGTTTGGCTGGGAGAAATGGAAAAGCGGGCCAAAGATCGGTAGCCGGTGGGCCAAAACCAAACCGGGGCGGCCGCAAGCTTGCGGCCGCCCCGGAGCGGATCGTTCGATCGGGAAGATCAGTTTATTCAGCGGCAGCGGCTTCTTCGCCTTCGCTACCTTCTTCGCCTTCCTCGCCTTCGCCGTCAGCAGCGGCCTTGGCCTCCGCCGTGGCGGCACTACGCATGGCGCGTGGTACAACTACGGTGACAACGGGCGTAGCACCGGCGGTCATCAGTTCGATGCCCTCGGGCAAAATGATGTCGCGAACCCGTGCCGACTGGCCCATCTTGAGCTTGGCAATATTCACTTTCAGGTTATCCACCAGCTTGCCGGGGGTCGTCTTAATGCGTACGCGGCGAATGTTCTGCTGTAGCTTACCGCCGTTGAGTACACCGACCGAAACGCCCTCGGGGCGTACGGGAATGTCTACCTTCACGACCTGGTCCTTCTGCAGGGCCAGGAAATCGATGTGCTGGATCTCGTCCGTTACCGGATGAAACTGCACTTCCTTCAGGATAGCCGTGGTGGTGGTACCGCCGATGGATACCTCGGCCATTTTGAAATCGGGCGTATAAATAAGGTCACGTACGTCCAGGGGACGCAGCGTGAAGTGAACCGGGTCGCCGGCTCCGTAGAGTACGCCGGGTACCAGGCCCTCGCGACGAGCGGCCTTGGTGTTCTTTTTTCCTAAGTCGTGGCGGGCTTCCGCCTGGATTGCTACCGTTTGCATAAGTCAGTCATTTTTCGGCGGTTGCCAATTCGGCCCGCAAAGATAGCTGTTTTGCAATTGGTGGCCAACTTTTTTTTAACTTATTAGGAAGTACGACAATCCCTACTTATCCCTGCTGCACGAATAGGGCCGAAATCGATTCGTTGGCGTGGGCATTCCGAATAGCCTGCGCAAACAAGTTGGCGGAGGTCAGTACCCGGATCTTTTCCGACTCTTCCTGGAGCGGGATCGTATCACAGACGATCAGTTCGGTCAGGGCGGACTCATTAATGCGGTCGTACGCCTTGCCGCCGCTCAGGAGTGGGTGGGTGGCGATGGCCCGCACGCTTTTGGCTCCTTTCTCCATCAGCAGGTCGGCGGCGCGGCAGAGAGTACCGGCGGTATCCACCAGGTCGTCTACCAATATCACGTCCCCACCTTCCACGTTGCCGATCAGGGTCATCCCCGCAATCTCGTTGGCCCGCTGGCGGTACTTGTCGCAGATCACCATCTCGCGGTTAAAATACTTGGCGTAGGTGCGGGCCCGCTTCACGCCACCCACGTCGGGCGAGGCAAAGATGACGTTCGACATGTCCTGCTGCTGAAAGTAGGGGATAAAGATGGCCTCGCTCTTCAGGTGATCCACGGGGATATCGAAGAAACCCTGGATCTGGTCGGCGTGAAATTCCATCGTCATGATGCGGTTCACGCCCGCCGCTTCGAGCAGCGTGGCGATCAGTTTGGCGGAGATCGGCACGCGGGGCTTATCCTTCCGGTCCTGGCGGGCGTAGCCGAAGTAAGGGATCACGGCGCAAATGTAGCCCGCCGAGGCACGCCGCGCCGCGTCGATGGTAAGCAGCAGCTCCATCAGGTTCTCGTGCGGCTGGCAGGTAGAGCCGATCAGGAAAACGTAACTGCCCCGCACCGACTGGTTAATGACCGGCTGCATCTCGCCGTCGCTGAACCGGGCCACGGTCAGGTCTCCCAGCTCCTGCCCGTAACCGGCGGTAATTTCCCGGGCCAGCCCGGTGGTGGCCGTAATGGCAAACAAATTGACTTCGGTACTGAGGGGGGCGATGTAAGATTTGCCGGACATTACGCTGGTCTCGTTTGGTAAGGCCCAAAGGTAGGGAATTCCGGGAGTGTGCCTGGTTATAAGGTGTAAACCGGTAGTAGGTTAGGAGGATTTTTAAGGGCGTGCCCCCGCCTGCCGGCGGCGTCGGTCCCCTACCGGGGTTCGCTATTCGCTCCGTGCTTCGCACCCTCCCTGCCGGTCGGCCCGTCCGGGCACCTCACGCAGGGGAAAACGGAGGACTAATTTTTCGGGGCGATAGCGAGCAGGTTCTTGCGGATGGGTGAGCAGCCTTTGTTGCTTCAGCGAGCTATTATGCTAGTAGTGGCTCAACCTATAAATTCTGCCATTCTCAAGACTTCTCTTTCTTGCCCCCTGCATCACCTGCGAAAAACCTACCGTAGCTCACGCGGTTTCCACGCTTGGCCTGAAACAAAAAACCCGGCGACTTAGAGCGTGTCTAAAATTTTTAAGAACTGAGGATCAATGATTCGCTTCGCGGCTACTTCGTGGTTAAGGTTCTGGCTAGACAAAAACTTGCGCGCATAGCGGGTTACGTAAGTCAGTTTATGTGACGCCAGGTTCTCAAATGCTTGGTTCTCAGGAAGTAAAAATTTAGACACGCTCTTAGAATAACGAGACTTACAGTTTGGCCTACTAGACCGCTATTATTACTTTCAACATACCGCCAAACACCTCAGCCTCCCCCCCGTCACGAAAATAAGCCGCATCATCCGAATCTCTTCCTCCGTCAGGTGGCGGTATCTCATCCGATTAAAATAAGGCTAAAAAAATCTTTGAAGAATTTGGAAATATGATAGCCATATAGCTATATTTGCATAATAAAACGAGTCACCTCTTCATGAACCTATCAGCACTCAAGAATTTTCTTACCGGACAAGACCACCTGACAATTAGACTGCCCGGGGGAGAACTCG
This sequence comes from Lewinellaceae bacterium, assembly GCA_963757435.1. Taxonomy (GTDB): domain Bacteria; phylum Bacteroidota; class Bacteroidia; order Chitinophagales; family Saprospiraceae; genus Neolewinella. Next base: position 219,165 of record CAVWSC010000032.1, read on the forward strand.
TTCCTTCCCATTTTCACGTAACTGAAGTAGGTGCAGCCACGAAGCACTTCATCGACTGTGGGGGAACCATCCGATCAGAAAAGCGTGTTAATCTGCAGCTATGGAGCGCTACGGACTACGACCACCGGCTCCATCCCACTAAATTAGTTGATGTTATCGAGTTAGCGGAAGCTAAATTAGGCTTGGAAGATTGGGAGGTGGAAGTCGAATATCAAGGTAAAACCACCATCGAAAAGTTCAGTTTGGCCGCAACCGATGGTAGTCTGGAACTCGTAGAGCAACTCACTACTTGCCTGGCACCCGATCAATGCAACGTAAAGGTTTCGACGGAATCAAGACGGCCAAACGTGATAATCGCTCAACCTTCCTGCACCCCGGGCAGCGGCTGCTGTTAACTTCTAAAAAATATGGGACTTACCAAAACCGACAACTACACTACGGAGCAGAACGACATTGCTCGCATACACAAGGCACTCGGTCATCCGGCAAGGGTGGCAATCATCCAGCAGCTTTTAAAGCTGGATACGTGTATTTGTGGAGACTTTGCTCGGGACATTGAACTCGCGCAACCAACCATTTCCAAACATCTCAAGGAATTGAAGAACATCGGAATTATCCGGGGAACCATTGAGGGGGCTAGTGTAAACTACTGCATTGAAGCAGCGCGATGGCGAGAAGTTCAACAAATGCTCAACACCTTTTTTAACGCTTATGTGGCGGACCGGGAATGTGAGTGTTAACTCCCTTAAGAGCGTGTCTAAAATTTTTAAGAACTGAGGATCAATGATTCGCTTCGCGGCTACTTCGTGGTTAAGGTTCTGGCTAGATAAAAACTTGCGCGCATAGCGGGTTACGTAAGTCAGTTTTTATGACGCCAGGTTCTTAAATGCTTGGTTCTCAGGAAGTAAAAATTTAGACACGCTCTTAAATGGCACATTGACTTGTCAAAATAAAATAACAATCCTTCCGTAGTCACTATTGACGCCTGGCTTTTCGATTCGCGAAACTATGACTCCTAAATTATTCCCAGAAATAAAGCACTACATCGACAAATTGATGGATGAGGCCGACCAAATCCCCGAACCCCGCAAGCAACTTTTACGGCGGTTAAGCAACTACCTTAAGGGTGAGTCCACCGGCATAAAAAAACTGAACTTCATCTGCACCCACAACTCGCGCCGTAGTCATCTAGCCCAAGTTTGGGCTACCGTGGCTGCGGCTTATTACGGTCTAAGCGATATAGAAACTTATTCCGGTGGTACTGAAGCTACCGCTTTTAATCCAAAGGCCGTAGCGGCCTTGCGCAGAGTCGGTTTTCAACTATCCCACTCCGGGACTTCTAATCCTCACTACTTTATCAAATATGCCGAAGATTTACCCGCGCTGGAATGTTGGTCAAAGACTTTCGACGATCCGGTGAACCCCGACCAGGACTTCGCGGCCATCATGACTTGCTCGGACGCGGACGAAAACTGTCCTTATATTCCTGGAGTCAAGCTGCGGTTACCCCTAACCTACGATGATCCAAAAATAGCCGACAACACTCCCGAGGAAACAGATCACTACGACGAAAGAACGCGACAGATTGGGCGGGAAATATTCTTTACGTTCAAGAACTCAATCGGGCAGACATGAATCGCTACATCGCAGAGTTCTTTGGTACCTTCGCACTGGTATTCTGCGGCACCGGTGCCATTATAACCAATGAAATGTCGGAGGGAGCGGTTGGCCACATCGGTGTCGCCATTACATTCGGATTGATCGTCATCGCGATGATTTATGCGATCGGGGATATTTCTGGAGCGCACATTAACCCGGCGGTTACCATAGCTTTTGCGGTGGCGGGGAAATTCCCGATACCGGAAATACTTCCCTTCATCGGAGCACAGATTTTTGGGGGCGTTGCGGCAAGTATTGTGCTTTATTGTTTGTTCCCCGGTAGTCCTACTTTGGGAGAAACGTTTCCGATGGGTAATGTATGGCAATCTTTTTTTCTGGAATACCTGCTTACGCTTATTCTGATGTTCGTGATCATTCAGGTCTCAACGGGATCTAAAGAAGTTGGAATGATGGCTGGTTTGGCCATTGGCTGCACGGTATTACTGGAGGCCATGTTTGCCGGGCCGATTAGTGGGGCGTCCATGAATCCTGCTCGTTCCCTCGGTCCGGCATTGGTAAGTGGGAATTTAATTTCTGTGTGGGTTTACCTCATTGCCCCCGTATTCGGCTCAGTCAGTAGTGTTTTCCTCTGGCGATTAACACGGCTTTCAAACTATAACTAAACAACTCTATTCTATTGACCTGATGGGTAGGATAGTATCGAGCACTAATCGCAAAGTAAATCTTAGAGCGTGTCTAAATTTTTCGCTGTAGCTTTCTCTGGCCCCTGCGGAAGATGGTTCATAGAAAACATGAGTCTAGAAAAGTATTGCCGGCTATACTCGACGGCGAACCTGCCAGTTTGAATTTAGAAATCCTGTATCTGTTTCTTGTAAACCCCCGTCTCCCGACGATACGTATCTTTACGCCCCAACCAATGCCCCCTCCGCCAATGCGCCTGCTTCTTGTTGCCCTGCTAACCACGCTAGCCTCCGTCCTCCTCGCCCAAACGCCCATTACTTACACGCTGGACCTGACGGATATCAACCACCACGAATTGGGTATCGAGATCGACTTTCCGGCCCTGGGACCCGCGCCGCTGGTGGTGGTGATGCCGACGGCCTCGCCGGGGCGGTACGCGGAGCATAACTTTGCGAAGAACGTCTATAATGTCCGCGCACAAGACGGGCAGGGGAGGGAGATCGCGGCGGCGCGGACCGGGGTGAACGAATGGACGGTGAGCGGTCACGGCGGCGCGGCGCGCTTCAGTTATACGCTCTACGCCAACCGGGCCGACGGCACCTACGCCAAGGTGGATAACCGCAAGCTGCACCTGAATATGCCCGCCACCTTTGCCTACGGGCGAGACATGGCCGACCGGCCCATCGAACTGGTTATTCCCGCCGATCAGCGGCCGGAATGGAAGGTGGCCACCCAACTGCAACCCAGCGGGCCGCGCCGGTTTCGGGCACCGGACTACTACTACTTTTACGATAGCCCCACGATGGTAGGAGACATCCGCTACCGCTCCTGGACGGTGCCGGGTGCCGGCCGCACGGACACCATCGAGATGGCTTTCCTCTGCCCCGATACCGAAGGGCAGCTGGACTCGTTTGCCGACTGGACGAAAAGCATCGTCGAGCAGGAGCGGCGGGTCTACGGGGAGCTGCCGGCCTTTGACTACGGCCGCTATACCTTCCTCTGTGCCTACAACCCTTACGTGAGCGGCGACGGGATGGAGCACCGCAACAGCACCGTTTGTTCCAGCTCCAGCACGCTGGCCGAGGCGGCCGAGGGACTGATCGGCACGGTAGCCCACGAGTTTTTTCACTGCTGGAACGTGGAGCGCATTCGTCCCGCCTCGCTGGAACCCTTCGATTTCGACCGCGCTAACCAGAGCGGAGAACTGTGGTTTGCCGAAGGGTTTACCAGCTACTACGATGACCTGAGCCTGGTCCGTGCCGGGGTACTGACGCCGGAGGATTACGTGGATAACCTGACCGGCCAGCTCAACTACGTACTGCTCCGGCCGGGGCGGGAGTACCGCAACCCCATCGAGATGAGCCGGTGCGCGCCCTTCGTGGATGCGGCCACCAGCATCGACCCGAATAACTTTGCCAACACCTTCGTAAGCTATTATCCTTACGGGGCCACCGTAGGCTTGGGTCTCGATCTGCTACTGCGGCGCGATCACAGTACGACCCTGGACCGGCTGATGCAGCGGATGTGGACGGGTTACGGTAAAACGGAAGTTCCCTACGAAATCCCCGACATCCAACGGGCACTGGCCGAAACGATCGGCGATTCCACCGCCGCCGCCCGCTACTTCGAGCAGTACGTCTACGACAGTCAACTGCCCGATCTAAAAATGCTTTTTGCCGATTACGGCATCGGCTGGGAAGTGGAGCGGCCGGACTCGGTCGGTTTTTTCGGCCTCCGTACCCGAAATTCGGAAGACGGCCTGCGCGTGGTGGGTACGGTCTACCGGAACAACCCGCTCTACGCGGCCGGTCTGGAGAGCGAGGATATTATTCTCAGTATCGACGGGAAAGAGGTGACAGACCGGGATGCTTTCGATACGTTAATCGGCGGTTTACGGATCGGCAAGCAGTATGCTATGCGCTACCGGCAGAACGGGATCGAGCAAGAAGGCCGGTTCACCGCCGCCGCCGATCCGAGTTTTAAACTGGTGTGGCATGCGGACGTCAAGAAGCGGGTAGCGGAGCGGCGCAGGGCGTGGTTGGGGATGGAGTAGTCGAGGGAGGCTGCTATCAATTGATTGTCCGACGGGTGAACTAGTCACGATTGAAAATGATGTACCGCTTTGCCCGGTCTATCGAAGGCAGTTGAGCAAACAAACGCACGTTTTCCCTACTTTTACCGATAGTTGTCCTATATCACTCCTAGTCTATCTACCTATGTCCAAATCGTTTCGTCTTTCCGTTTCCTTATTGCTCCTTTTGGCAACACTTGCCTTCCTCGCGGCCTGTACGCCCAAGGCGGGTACGGAACTGGCCGGCACCACGCCCGCCCCAACCACCCAGCCCGCCAAGCCCACCAAACCGGCGGTGCCGCTGAGTCCCTGCCCCAAGTTTCGGGATGCGCCCAACCCCGACCAGATGGAGACCAACTACGTGCTCTACCGGGACTTCATCAAGCTCAACCAATTCGACAAGGCCATTCCCCTCTGGCGGCAGGTATACGCCGTTTCCCCCGCCGCCGACGGTCAGCGCAACAGCGTGTACAGCGACGGTATTCGCATCTACGAGCACCTGATCGCCCAGCCCGGCGTGACCCCGGCCCGCCGAACGGCTTACATCGACACGATCTTCAATATCTACGACCAGCTCACCGAGTGCTACCCCGCCGAGGCAGGTTTTGCCGACGGCCGCAAAGCGTTCGATCTCTACTACAAGTATCCCGAGCGTGCGCCGGACCGCCTGAAAATCTTCAACCTTTTTGCCAGGGCGGTAGACAAGAACGACGGCGTGGCCCCTTACTTTATCGTCAATCCGTTCTCCGCGTTATTGGTCGAGCTTTACGATACCAGTGCCATCACCCAACCCCAGGCCGAGAAATACGCCAAGGCACTCCTGGAAACGGTAAAGGAAGAATCCGCTACCGCCAAGGGGCCGGTGGAGAAAGAGCAGTGGGCCACGATTGCCGCTTACGCACCCCAACGCCTCAGCTACTTCGAGACCGTACCGGATTTTTACGCCTGCTCTTACTACATCGAAAACTACTACCCCGATTTTCAGGCCGAGCCGAAGGATTGCGACGTGATCCGCACCGTTTACAGTCGCCTGAAGTGGGGCGGCTGCGGTGAAACCTCGCCCGAGCTGACCGCCGTGGCGGCCGCCGGCAACGATAATTGCCGGACGGAAGGAACTGGTAGCGGTCCCGTCGCCCAAGCCTACGACGATCTGCGTAACGGCCGTTATTCCGCCGCCATTGAGAAATTCAAGAATTTGGCGGATAGCACTGATTCGGCTGAGAAAAAGGGTACCTATCTATTGATGGTCTCCAAGATCTACTATTCCCACCTCAAGAATTTCTCCCGTGCGCGTGACTACGCCCGTCAGGCGGCCGCGGCCCGCTCGGGTTGGGGAGAGCCTTATTTGTTGATCGGCCGGCTATATGCCAGTTCCGGTCCGCTTTGCGGTCCGGGCCGGGGTTTCGACAGCCAGGTGGTGGTGTGGCCCGCCATCGATATGTGGAACCGCGCCAAGGCCGTCGACGGCTCCGCCGCCGCCGAGGCGAACAAGATGATCGGCCGCTACGCGCAGTATATGCCGGACCGGGAGGCGATCTTCCAGCGCGGCCTAAAGGAGGGCGATACCTACCGCGTCGGTTGCTGGATCGGGGAGAGTACGGTGATTCGGACGCCGTAGGGTGGGGCGCGGCGGGGATCTAGAGCAGCCTCCCCGTCCCAGGGTTTCACCTTGGGGTAGTCTATCTCGCCCTTTCAGGGCTTTGCCGGCAGGGCCGGCTAGATTTAATCTTAGAGCGTGTCTAAAATTTTTAAGAACTGAGAATCAATGATTCGCTTCGCGCTACGGTTGAGGTTCTGACTAAACAAAAAATTACGCGCATAGCGGGTTACGTAAGTCAGTTTTTGTGACGTCAGGTTCTCAAATGCTTGGTTCTCAGGAAGTAAAAATTTAGACACGCTCTTAGAAACTACAAACCCCTACTCTCCTTCTGGAGGTAGGGGTTTACAGATTTTGACGAAGCCTTTTTAAGTCCACAATACATGAGGATCTTCCGTCAATAGCCCCTGGGCCATCACTTCAATTTCCTCTTCCAACTCATAAGCATGATTGGTCTGACCTTCCAGTACCATATGATGGCTGCTGCGTTCCAGTAATTCGGCGGCTTTTTCGCGTGCTTTATTGAGCAAGAGTTCATCCACGGAGCCGCCGCGGGGGACGAAACCATAGACAAGGTCCATGTTCATGGCCTCGCCGATTTCGCGGAGGCGGGCCAGGGAAATAGTGCCGTCCAGCTCACGATTTTCGGCATCCTTGATGCTCTGAGCGGATTTGCCCCCGATCAGGCGGCCTACACCGTTTAAGGTGAGACCTAATGCCCGCCGCGCGGCATTGATCCACCCGGATGGGGGAGGGGAGCGAAGTTCGGACACCGTTACGTCGGGGCTGTGGATGGGGTAGGGAAGCCGTTTCATAAAATGGCATTAATATTCAAGTCACAGCTTTAAAATTAAAGCTATAATTTGATAAACCGTCGGTCAGCTAGATAGTTTCTTGGTAGAACGCGATTTCTTTCATTATCCGCGTGAGGTGCCCGCAGGGGCGTTAGCGCACGCAGTGCCGAGCGATAGCGAAGCCCGCAGGGGACCGACCGGCCCCCGCCCAAGCGGGGCCGGACACGCCCAACACCCTTAATTCCTTACCACTCCGACGGGCATATCGGGGTCGAAATCCCCGGTGAGGGTGGGCGTCTGGATGTTGCCGGTGTAGCGGCGGACCTGCTGGTGCACGTAGGAGAACAGCTCGTCGATGGTGATGATGCGGTTGTTATCGGCGTCGGCTTCGCCCTTCATGCCGCGGATGAGGAAGTGGCTGAAAATGCCCGAGCGCAGGCCGCCGTCTTCGAGGCTGTATTCCTCGCCCTTACTGGACAGGAGCAGGGCCGTGCCGCCGCGGCTGTCGGCCAGGGCCTGGTAGTATTTGAGGAGGGTTTCGTGGATGGGCGCGCGCGAGGCCAGCAGGCTGCCGCTGTGGCAGGCATCGGCCAACACGAGTTTGTTTTTGGCGCGGGTGGCCAGCAGGGCATCGCGGATCTCGGAGTGTTCGAGGCGGTTCTCGAAGCCGTCGTAATCGACGGGCAGGAAGGCGCCCTGCAGGCCGTGGCCGCTGAAGTAGAAGAGGACCACGTCGTTCTCGTCGGCCCGCAGAAAGGTCTCGCGCATGGCCATGATGATGTTGCGGTGGGTGGCGTCTTCGTCGACCAGCAGGCGCAGTTGACGGTCGGGCAGGGCACCGCCCTCGGGGCTTTTGAGGAAGGCGAAGACCTGGTAGGCGTCGTCGTCGGTGTAGCGCAGCGAGGGCATGTGCAGGTAGCGGGCCGCGCCCACGATGACCGCCCAGATCTTGACGGCCGGGTCGCGGTCTACGGTGATGCCGGCGGCGGGGCGGCCGTTGGCGGTAAACAGACGGTGTTGCATGCGGCCGCGGTGCCAGATGCCGCCCTCCACCTGGCCGTCCTGGTAGTGCATGATGCCCAGGCCGTGGGGCTGGTGGTCGTGGTATTCGCCCCGGTACTTGCTGCCGTTGGTGTAGTAGGCGGTGCCCTGCCCGCCGGGTTGGCCGTCTTTGAACTCACCCAGGAAAACCTGTCCGTGGGGATAGGCCAGGCGGCCGGGACCCTGCTGCGGACAGGGTTTGCCGGGGCCGCAGACGGCCAGGCAGCTGGTGTCGCCCACAAAACCCATGCCGTTCCAGTCGGCCTGGAACTGGTCGTCGATCCACTCGCCGCTGATCTCGCCGCCGTCGCCGAACACCTGTTTGCCGGTGCCGTGCCGCTGGTTGGCGCGCCACTGACCCACGTAGCGGTCGCCGTCCTGGTAGCGCATGGTGCCTACGCCGGTGAGTTGGCCGGCGGCGAAAACGCCTTCGTACACATCGCCGTTGGCATAGGTCATTTTACCCTGACCGGTGCTCTGGCTCGCGGCCCACTCGCCGGCGTAGGTATTGCCGTTGGCGTAAGTCAGTGTGCCGGTGCCGGAAAACTCGCCGCGCCGGAAATTACCGAAGTACTCGTCGCCGTTGGAGAAATAGCGGCGGCCCTTGCCCTCCTGCAGGCCCTGCTCGAAGTGGCCGATGCACTTGCCGCCGTCGGGCAGGTAGAGGATGCCTTCGGTAAACTGACTGTTGGCGAAAGTGCCGATGAAGCGGCCGCCGTCGGCAAAGACCAGTTCGCCCTGGCCGTTTTCGCAGTTGCCGCGCTCGCAACCCACCGCCTGGGCGGAGAGGATGGGGGCGGCGGACAAAAGGCAGGCTACTATAAGGAGAAGGGGACGTGGCATGGGAAGACGGGATTGTATATAAATTAACCTCCGCTATAAAGCTTTCTCCCGGCCGATTATTGCGGCCCGCCCGGCCCGTCGCGGAACTGGTAGCCGACGGGCGGTAAGCGGTCGTTGCGCATACGTTGGCGCGTAAGCGGAGCGTTAAAATAGCCGGAAAACCCCGCCCCCGCCCGTGCCCGACAAACCAAGTGCGCCGCTTGGGCGTCTATAAGGAGTACTTGCCAAAAGTGCCTATCTTCGTGCTGTTTCCGCTAAACCCGTTTGCCATGCGTTTTTTCTTACCCGTTTTTGTCCTTCTGCTCACCCTGGCGGCCGCCGCGCCCCTGAGTGCCCAGCGCAACGGTGCCACGCCCACCATCCAGGACAGCCTGGTGCAGTTTTCCGGCATGGTACTCGACGGCACTTCGCGCGAACTGGTGCCCATTCCCTACGCCAACCTGCTGATCAAGAGCGACCGGCGCGGCACCTACACCAATTTCGACGGCTTTTTCAGCATCGTCGCCCGCAAGGGTGACGTGATCGAGTTCAGTGCGCTGGGCTACAAGACGATCCAGTACACCATTCCCGATACGCTCCGGGACAACAAGTACAGCCTGGTGCAACTGATGACGCCCGACGCCATCAACCTGCCCACCACCGTGGTTTTCCCCTGGCCCAGCCGCGACCACTTTAAGCTGGAGTTCCTGGCCATGGACGTCACCCCCGAGTTGCAATCGCGCGCGGCCCGCAACCTCGACGCTTCCGAACTGACCCGCCTGCGCGAGACCCTCGTTTCCGACGGCGGCGAGAATGCCAATTATTACCTCCGCCAGCAGGCGCGGCAGACCTACTACATCGGTCAGCGGCCGCCCATGAATATTTTCAGCCCCGTTGCGTGGAAGCAGTTTTTCGATAGCTGGAAGCAGGGCGATTATAAGAAGAAGTAGCTTCGCTACGTACTTTTGTAGGCGGCGTTGCCGCTGGTAATTTAGTGCTTTGGGATAAGCTGCGGTGATCATCGCAAGCTCCTCGGAGTTCAGTAGCTGCTTGTGTATTTGGGCTGCGCCGGAGTTTTTTTTCGGGCGTGCCCCCGCCCGGGGCGGGGTCGGTGCCTTCCGGGGTTCGCTATCGCTCCGTGCTGCGCACTGCCCGCTACGCGGATCACCTTCCAGGCACCTCACGTGGGGTGAGCGGGAATCGCTGCGTGTTTTGATCGCGCGTTGGTGCGTGACCTCCGGTCACGCGTTGGTGTGTGACCTCCGGTCGCGCGAATTTGGCTGCCGACCTCCGGTCGGAAGTTACAGCCGACCAGAGGTCGGTAGCCAAACCCCCTCGACCGGAGGTCGAGAACCATACCTCGACCGGAGGTCGAGAACCACGTTCCAGCCAAAACCGTGGTCTCCACGCCGGCGCTGCCGCAATTTATCCGCCCCAACAACCACCCTTCTCCAAGCGTCGTACAACGGACGCGAGAAGGAAAATTCGTGCTTCATGGTGTTCGGTAACGAGCAAATTGCGTACTTTGGTCGGATAATTTATCCAAGTCCCGCAACCGGCATTATGAAGTATAGTCTTACCCTACTTTTTTGTTCCCTTTTCGCCCTTGGCCTGCTGGCCCAACCCGCTAATGACGAGTGCTCTACCGCCATTGAGCTGGGTACCGCCCCCAACTGCGACCCCGGAACATTCTACACCAACGTGGCCGCGACCACCAGCAACATCGGCTCGTTCAACAGCCCCACTTGCTTCAACGGCGGCACCACGCAACGCGACGTCTGGTTCTCCTTCGTCGCCTCCGATACGATTGTCGATTACCTCATCTCCATCACCGGTGGAACGGACGGCATGGGCAGCACCTCCATCCTCAACCCCCAGGTGACCCTCTACCGGGGCGAGTGCGGATTAGACGGCCTGGCCGAACTTCTCTGTGCCTCGGCCGACCCGGGCGAGACGGAAGTGCAGATTCCCGTGATGGGCCTGACGCCCGGCATTACCTACTTTTTGCGGGTGAACGATTACTCGGCCACCGGCTCGCCCAACGCGGGTACGTTCAACGTCTGCGTGGAGCAGGCCCCGCCCTTCAATACCATCGACCAGGGCGGCTCGGTCGCCTGCGAGGGAACGCTTTTCGATAGCGGCGGCGAGGAGGGTAACTACGGCAACAATGAGGACTTTACGTTCCAGATTTGCCCCAATACGCCGAATGCGTGTATTACGCTTTCCTTTGACTTTTATAATATTGAATACACTGAATTCGGCACTTCAGATATCCTCACCATTTATGATGGGCCGGACATTACCAGCACACCTATTGCCGTTATCGGCGGTGGAGGATTCACACCCGAAAATATTAGTGGTGGCGGCGCAGTCTGTTTTGTAGCTACCGCATCCAGTGGATGCATGACCGTCAGGTTTCAATCCAATGCTAATGTTAACCTGGAGGGTTTTGCCGCCTCTTGGGAATGCTCTACCACCCCCTGCCAAACACCAGCCTTGGTGGAAATAGAGGATCAGGTTTCCGACTTGGAAATGGCTAATGCCCTCGCCGGCCCCCAGACGGTGGTATCTAATTTGGAGATCAATTGTCCAAATGGTGCTTACGGTACCTTCAACGGCATGAATTCCGATTTGGGCTTAAATGGCGGTATTGTGTTATCGTCCGGGTTTGCGGCTAATGTAGTTGGGCCGAACAATTCGGGCGGAGGAATTGGAAATAGTGATAATGGAGCAGAGGGAGATTTAGACTTGGATGCCCTCTCCGAACTGAATGACCCCGATGATTTTCAGATATCTAATAACGCTTGTGTTGTCGAGCTAGACGTTTTCGCGAACACGGATGAACTGGTTTTTGAGTATATCTTCGGATCGGAAGAGTATCCTGAGTTCGTAGATCAGTTCAACGATATCTTTGCTTTTTTAATCAGCGGCCCCGGTATCGTTGGTGTTCCTCAACTGAATAATCAACAAAACATTGCCGTATTGCCAATTCCTGAGATGACTCAGGTAGAAATCAATTCTGTAAATCAGGAAGATAACTATCAGTTTTATCGGAATAACGAACTCGGACAGAGTGTCCAGTTCGACGGTCTCACTTCTGATTTTCTCGGCGTAAAGAAAAGCCTTACCGCACGGGCTGACGTTACCCCCTGCCAGACCTATCACCTCAAATTAGCTGTGGCCGACCGGGGTGACAGTGCTTACGATTCCGGCGTGTTCATCTCCGATCTGCGCGGCGGGGCACCGGAACTGGCCATTAATTTCCAGAACGGCATCGACTATTTTGTCGAAGACTGTACGGATGAAGGGTCCGATATCCTGGAAATCAGGTTGCTGGAACCGGCTGAAGTAGAAGCCACCTACAACATTACCATAACCGGTACGGCTACCCAGGGTGAAGACTACGTAGTTGACTTGCCATCTTCGGTAACTTTTGGAGTGGGCGAGGATCTATTTACTTTCCCCATCAGCATTCTTTCCGATCTGCTGGAAGAAGGTACTGAGACCATTATCATCTCACTGAGCATTGACTTTGGTTGCGGCGAAACGACGATCAGTACGCTGGAAGTAGAACTACGCGACCAGCTGCAGGTGAACATCAACGGTTTGGCTGACACTGCCTTCTTCTGTGTCGGATCGGGTGCTACCCTGAATGCCGTTGGTGCCCAGAACTACTTCTGGCAGCCGGCCGGTATCTTTTCCAATCCAACGGCATCGCCTACTTTTGCCACACCCACCGAATCACAGTTAGTCACCGTCATCGGTACCCTCGGCCCTTGCTCCGATACCGCCTCGATCTTCCTGCAACTGATAGACCCGATGGTCAATATCCTCAACGGGGATTCGCTGGCCATCTGCCGTGACGACGAGGTGTTCCTGTTCCAGGAAAATAACCTGAACGAGGATGCTACGATCACCTGGTCGCCCGCGTTCAACATCGTCGGCAGCCCAATGGCGGATAGTGTCGCCATCGACCCCTTCGGAGATGGACTCTTCTTCGTGACCGCCGAACAGGAAGGTTGCACGGCTACGGACAGCATCTTCGTGGATGCCGATTTCCTCAATATCCCCGAAGTGATCGCCGATACGATCCTCTGCGAATCTTACCCGATTCAGTTGGCTGTTCAGTTTGGTTTTGACGACGGTAATACGAATTACCAATGGACGCCCGACATCTTCCTGGACGATGCCACCGACCCCGAGACCATTGCCCGGCCGGAGCAAAATACGACCTACCAACTGATCTCCAGCACGGCCAACGGTGCCTGCGCGGATACGCAGTCGGTGATGGTTTCGGTCATCCCCTCGCGAATCAACATCACCGGCGGCGATACCCTGGAGCTTTGCCTGGGCCAGACGACTATTCTTAATGCCATTGCCCTGCCCGCCGGCGGTTCACCGATCAACTGGTCGCCTTCGGTTTTCGTAACCGACGGCGTGACCACCGGCCCCACCCTCAGCCTGGACCCGCAGAGTACCATTCTCTACACGGCAACTTATACGGTGAATAACTGCTTCCAGTCGGATCAGATTTTGGTGAAGGTGGATTCATTGCCTCAGGACCTGAGCTTCACCTTCGACCCTGAGAAAGACCCCTACTGCCAGGGCGAGGAAGTGACCATCACTTCTCCCATCTACGACGTGGGTGACTTCCCGGACATCGACCACTCTTGGCTGAGTGCCCTGGGCCAACAAACGCCTGACTCCTTATATAACATGATCTTCAATGCTCAGGACACGTCCGAGTATATCCGGGTAACGACCAGCGGCGCCTGCTTCGACACCATCCGCCGGACGATCAACGTCCTGACGCCGCCCGAGTACACCCTGACGCCCCAGGATACCAGCATCTGCGCGGGTGAGAGCTTCCAGTATGACTTTATGTGGGCCGATTCCACTACGGAAGGAAGCATTACCTGGGAACCGGGAGACGGGCTGTCTTGTACGGATTGTTTCGACCCCGTGGCCTCTCCTACGACTACGACGACCTACATGATCACCCTCGAAGTGGAGGGTAGCGATTGTAGCTTCCCCCTTCAACGAACAGTGTCAGTACGTCAGCAACCCATGCCGGTACTTACCAATAGTCAGGTGATTTGCTTTGGCGAAAGCGTGGTATTATTACTTACCGATCGGGAACCGGGCGTTACTTACACCGTTACCGGCGGCGGGGTTAATTCTACCGATCCGAAAGTGGTACTTACGCCTCAGACGACGACGACCTATACTTTCACGGCTACGAATGCCTGTGGGGTGATTACGCGCGACATCGTCGTGACGGTGGCCGGTCCGATCGACTTATCAATCATTGCTCCGACCGAACTTTGCAGTGGCGACCCCGTCATCCTTTCGGCTCAGACCAATGCTCCGGCCGGAGTGATGGAACAATTTACCTGGACGGTGAACGGCATCATTACCGGATTCAACCAGACGGTGGAACTGATGTCGGTGCCGGGCGTGTACAACGTACAATTGACCTACAGCTATAACGACTGTGAGACCCTGACCCGTAGCACTACGGTAACGGTCTTCGAGTCTCCCAGCCTGCAACTGCCGCAAGTCACTACGATTTGCCTGGGCGAGTCGCTGACGCTCAACCTGGCACCAACCGCCGCCACCACTTACCAGTGGACGGGAACGGACGGGTTCACTAGTACCGATGCCGCCCCCACGGTGACGCCTACCACTACCACCACCTATACCGTGGTAGCTACCACTCCTAACTGTGATCCGATCGAAGCCACCTTTGTCCTTAACGTTGTCGGTGAATACACGGTAACTACCCCGGCCGACTTCTCGGTCTGCCAGAACGAGGGCTTCACGCTCAGTGCTACGGTGGACCCTGCCGGTACGCCCGGTACCTTTACCTGGAGCTACGATTTCGTCACCAGCGACGGTCCCGACCTTGAGATTTCCGAAGCAGACGCTAACTTTACCCGCACTTACATCGTCTCCTTTGTAGATGACGCGGGTTGTTTTTCCAGCAGTGACGAAGTGACCATCGAGGTATTCGACCAGATCGTGGCCGGCATTCGTGCTTTTACCGCTACGGGTAATGCATTAGGATTGGGCGACACGATCTTTGCGGGTGACATGGTCAGTTTCACCGGATTCGGTCTACCCGAAGAAGGTTTTGACTATACCTTCGAGTGGTCAGGTAATGGTGACCCCACTACCGGCGTAGGTGAAACAATTGATGTAACGGCCCCCATCACCGGCGTTACCCAGCTAACGTACAACCTGGACGTAACCAGCGAACCGGGCGGTTGCCCAGCCGCAGCTTCTTTCTTCCTGGTAGTGGAGCCGGTGGAAAGTGCCGTTCCCGAGGTATTTACGCCCAACGGCGACGGTCGCAACGACGCCTTCCGCATCTTCTACAACGGCAACGTCCGTGATTTCTCACTTATCGTCTATAACCGCTGGGGCCAGAAGGTCTTCGAGACCAACGACCCCCTGGAAGTCTGGACGGGCGAGCGCGACGGAACGGCCCAACCGGCCGACGTTTACCTCTACCGCGCCATGTTCAACCAGAACGGCCGGATGGTGGAAAGGACCGGTGAGGTGACGCTGCTGCGTTAACGCGGCAAGTCGCATTATTCTAACCGCTACGGGCGGATCGGCCGCGCGCCGGTCCGCCCGTTTTCGTAGATGGCATCCGCGCACTGGATCACATGACTTATCTTCGCGGCCATGAAAAAACAACTGACCCTGGCACTGAAAGGAATGGCAATGGGTATTGCCGAGATTATTCCCGGCGTGAGCGGCGGGACGATTGCGTTCATCACCGGCATTTACGAGGAATTACTAGTGAGCATCCGGGGCATCCTGAGTCCGGAGCCGATTGCCGCCTGGCGCAAGGACGGCATCGGCGGCGCGTGGCGGGCGGTCAACGGAGCATTTTTGCTCACGCTTTTGATTGGAATGGTGACCGGCGTAGTGATTGCCACCTTCACCATTACCGGACTATTGGAACGCTACCCTCCCGTGGTATGGGCCTTCTTTTTCGGCCTCATCATCGCTTCGGCCATTTACATCGGCCGCCAGATCGACCGGTGGCGGGTGCAGGAGGTGCTGCTGCTAGTGCTGGGTTTGGGCGGGGCCTATTTGCTCACCGTATCTCCGGTGCTGGAGGGGTCCACCTCTCCCGTCATCGTATTCCTGGCGGGGGCCGTGGCCATCTCGGCACTCATTCTGCCGGGCATTTCGGGCAGTTTCATCCTGTTGCTCCTGGGAATGTACACCGTGGTCTTGCCCGCGCTAAAGGGACTATTGTCGGGCGATACGGCTTATGCCGGCACCGTTTTTTTCTTCGGATTGGGTTGTCTGACGGGCCTGGCCCTGTTTAGCCGCTTGCTGACCTGGACGTTCCGGCAATTTCCGAATCCGACTTTTGCCGTGCTGACCGGCTTCATGCTGGGTTCGTTGCCCCAACTCTGGCCCTGGCGACGGATCGTTTCCACCCGCATCGACAGTGCCGGCGAGGTGGTGCCGGTGCAGACCGCCCCGGTCTGGGCGGCTGATTACACGCAGGGCGAACCCTACGTGGCGGCCGTGGTCATTGCGCTGATCTGCGGCCTGGCCATCGTCTTCGTGCTGGAGCGGCTGGGCCGCGACGAGGCCGTGGAGGAGGTGATCGAGGAGGGAAAAATACTTTAAGAGCGTGTCTAAAATTTTTAAGAACTGAGGATCAATGATTCGCTTCGCGGCTACTTCGTGGTGCGCGCATAGCGGGTTACGTAAGTCAGTTTTTACGACGCCAGGTTCTCAAATGCTTGGTTCTCAGGAAGTAAAAATTTAGACACGCTCTAAGCGAAAGTGCGTGAGGTGCCTGGAAGGGCGCGACGCAGGAGCGAGTGCGCAGCACCGAGCGATCAGCGAAGCCTGGAAGGGACCGACCCGGCCTTTCGGCCGGGACACGCCCGAAACAGGCTAAATTAACCACACGGTATATCGGCACGAATTTACTCCGTCACCTCCACGTTGATGGTGCGCGAATAGAATTCGACGAGGGAAGATAATTGCAGATTAAGGGTGTCACGATTGATGCGTTGCTCCTTGACCAGATACAGTTCGTAGCGGCCCGGTACGAGTGCTCCCAGGGCGGGAGTGGGCACACGGAAACGGTTGCCGTTAGTGGGGCCGGGAATGAGGATTTTGCGCGGTCGGCTGTCCGGTCCACCGGTGGGAGAGAAGAAAAGCAGGATGCTTTCGCCGGCTACCAGGGGGGCGTCCTGAACGACTACCGTAATACCTTTTTGGAGGCTGAAGGTGGTGGGCAGCCCCCTTACATCGGGCGGTGACATACGCAATTCGAGCGTAAATGGATCGGGGGTATTGTCGGGTCCGGTAGCGGTAGTGACGCGTGGAAACGTGAAGCGCAGATCGGTGGGGTAGGGGCTTTGGAGCTGGGTGCGGTAGCGCGTGGCGGGGCCGGGCAGTTGCGTGGCCTGCATACCAGAGCCGACGAACGAAAGCTTACCCGCCGAGGGGAATTCGACGCCGCCCATGCCGCCCATGCTGTCGTTGGTGCCGGCGATGAGGGTGCCGCGCAGGCTACTCTGGTCTTCCAGGTAGCGCACGGCGGCGGATATGCTGAGTGGCGGTAGCTCCGGCGCGGCGGGCGGGGTGCAAGCCCCGAAAAAAATAACGAGCGAAAAAAAGCTACTATATAAGGTGTGGCGGAAACGCATGGACGGTGAAATTGAAGCGCGAAGATAATCTATTACGTCAGGAGTTTAGTGGGGGCGTGCCCGGTGCCGCAAGCGTGCGGCACCGGCCGGTCCCCTCCGGGCGCGCTGTCGCTTGGTGCTGCGCACTCATCCGCAAAGCGGAATGCCCCTGTGGGCACCTCACGCGAAAACTGCTTATTTATGAAAAAGAGCCGTACATAATGGGCAAAATGATTACTTTCGCCACCCGGAGACCCGCCGATCAGCGTCGGGGCGGCTGTATATTTGTCGGACGGCCTACCAAAATGGCGATGCCGGCTGACAATTCGCCGACAAAGACCGTCTTGCCCCTCCCGGCACCGAATTGTTTTTGCACCTTTGTAGCACTCACCAGGTCTGGGGACCAACCAATGCAGGAGTTTTTTGCTCTTGCCTGCCGGTTCGGCCCCGTACAATAGCCAACGAATGAAAAGAATACTACTCCTTACATTTTCCTTGTTTTTACTGACCGGCGCGGTTTTCGCGCAAACTACCTTGGAAGGTAAATTAATCGACGAGGACACCAAAGAGGCGATTCTCTTCGGTTCCGTTTCCTTGTTTCAAAACGAGACCTTCAAGCAGGGGGTTAATACCGACGTTGAAGGCAATTATAGCTTCGGTAATATTGATCCAGGTAAGTATACGATCGAGATAAGCTACACGGGATATCCGACCAAGCGATTGACGGATGTCGTGGTTATTGCCGGTAAAACTAATTTTGTTAATATCGAAATGTCGAATTCCGGAGGAGTAAATCTGGATGCAATCGAGGTTATCGCTTACAAGAAGCCGCTGTTCGAGAAAGACCAGACGGGTACTTCCAATACAATTACCAGCGACGAAATCCGTAACCTACCCACGCGTAACATTAACGCCCTGGCCGCTACCACGGCCGGTCTGGGTTCGGCTGACGAAGGCGGTGAAATTACCGTACGGGGTTCGCGCTCGAACGCGACCAACTACTACATTGACGGTATCCGCGTGAATGGTAACCTGATTCCCGAGTCGGAGATCGAGCAGCTGCAGGTAATCACCGGCGGTCTGGAATCGCGCTACGGTGACGTTACCGGCGGCATCATTTCACTGACCACCAAGGGGCCGTCTAACAAATTTGCCGGTGGTCTGGAAGCGGAAAGCTCACGCTTTCTAGACGATTTCAACCAAAACCTGGTAGGTTTGAACCTGTCGGGACCCATCCTTAAGAACAAAAAGGGAGAATCCATCCTCGGCTACCGCTTTGCCGGTCGTTTTACCTACCTGGAAGACGACGACCCCTCAGCCGTGCCGATCTACCGCGTGAATGACGAGACCCTGGCCCGTCTACAAGAAAACCCACTGCGGCTGGTGAACGGCAACCCCCTGGTGGAGGCCGATTTTTTGACCAACGAAAATGTGGATGTACTGAAAACGCGTCCCTTCGAGGACAATACCCGCTATGACCTGACGGGTAAGATCGACGCCCGACTAAGCAAGGCCGTGGATGTGACCCTGACCGGCGCGTATAATAATATCGCCAATCAGTTTACCCCCAGCGAGAATACGAACGCCACCTGGTTGCTGCTGAACGCTCAGAATAACCCTACCATCTTCGACGATCAGTACCGCGTTAACTTCCGGATTCGTCACCGCCTGGGTGGTGCCGGCAAAGCATCGGTAGACGGAGATAAGGTGACGGGTATCACTAATGCTTACTATACCCTACAGGGCTTGTTCGAGAAGCGTAACCGCGAAATTCAGGATCCCCGTCACGGTGATAACTACTTCGCTTACGGCCACGTCGGTAACTTTGACGTGCGGCAGATTCCGGTATATGACATCATGCAGGATTCCACGGGGGAGTTTTCCCTTACGCAGGTGGATTACCGCCCTATTCTGGCCCGCTACAATTCGGAAAATTCCTCCAACCCCGTACTGGCCAACTACAACAATACGTTCGGGTTCGACGAGAATGAGCTACTGCCGGGCGTGACCGATTTTGCTATTGTCAACCAAGGTGATTTGGGCCTGACCATTAACGATTTCAATACGATCAACGGTAACCGCCGAAATATCTTTAATAATACCTGGAACCTACACAGTAATATCGGTTCGGTTTATAACCAGGCATTTAACTCGGATAGCGAGATTTACACCTTCATGGCCGATGCCGGTTTTGATCTGAATACCGCTAAATTCGGAAAGCACAGCATCCAGCTGGGAATCATGTATGAGGGCCGGACCAACCGCTCTTACAATGTAGCTCCCTTCGGTCTGTGGACCCTGGCCCGCCAGAGTGCCAATACGCACCTGCCTTCGGTGGACCCGAATAACCGCACGGTAGATTCCGTGCAGATTAACATACCCGGCATTTTTTCCGGCAATGCGCCGGTACTGGCTCCTACCGTCATTCCTTCGGCAAGCGGTCAGTTTTATCTGGACGTGCGTGAGTCATTAGGATTGGCCATTGATGAATTCGTAAACGTGGACGGCCTCCGTCCCGATCAACTGCGCCTGGATATGTTTTCGGCGGAAGAACTTACCAACGCTAACCTGCTCGACTACACCGGTTATGACTACCTGGGCAATGAATTCAACGGTACGTTCGATGATTTCTTTACTACGCGTGACCCACGGACGGGCAACCGCACCTTCCCGGTAGCGCCTGACCGGCCCATCTATACAGCGGCTTACCTGCAGGACAAGTTTTCCTTCCGCGAAATCATTTTCCGTGTGGGAGTGCGTATCGACCGTTATGATGCCAACACCAAGGTGCTGAAGGACCCTTATTCCCTCTATGAGATCATCGGTGCGAATGATTTTCACGATCAGTTCCCTAATGAGTCACGACCCGGTAACATCGGTGACGACTACGCCGTCTACACGACCGAGGACGATGGTACTCGGGTGCAAGCTTATCGCAACGGCGACAACTGGTTCCAGGCGGACGGAACGCCAACCAACGGACCTCAGGAGATCAACGGTATTCGTACGGGACTCGTCTTTCCAAAGTACGCCAACCCCGAAGCTCACAACACGGCCAACTTCATTAAGTCAGAGAACTTCACCGTCGAGAGTTCTTTCGAGGACTACGAAGTACAGTTGAACGTAATGCCGCGGATGGCCTTTAGCTTTCCGATCTCGGATGACGCTAACTTCTTCGCTCACTACGACGTATTGGTGCAGCGGCCGGCAAGTAATACGGTTGCCACGGCACTCGATTACTACTACTTTGTAGACCGTCCAGGATCGGCCACGCGCCCATTTAATAACCCCAACCTGCGTCCGACCCGTACGGTCGATTACGAGGTTGGTTTCCGTCAGAAACTGTCGGAGCGTTCAGCCGTCAGGATTGCCGCTTACTATAAGGAGCTACGCGATATGATCCAGCAGCGAACCTTCTTCCCGGTTCCGTTGGTAAACCAGTACACGACTTTCGACAACCAGGATTTCGGTACGATCAAAGGATTTAACCTGGAGTATGACCTGCGCCGTACCTCCAATCTGCAGGTGAACGCCAACTATACCCTCCAATTTGCGGATGGTACCGGCTCGGACGCCAACTCGCAGCGGGGACTAACTAACCGCGGTAACCTGCGGACGCTCTTTCCCCTCAATTTCGACGAGCGGCACCGGGTCAACCTGATCCTGGATTACCGCCTGGGTGGGGTTAAAACTTACGTCGGTCCCGACATTTTTGCCAATGCCGGCATTAACGTCCAGGCGATCGCTGTTTCCGGCCGCCCTTACACCGCTACCTTCCTGCCTACTCAATTAGGTGGTTCCGGTACCGAAGGTGCCATCAACGGTGCCCGTAAGCCTTTCAACTTTACCCTTAATTTCCGGATCGACAAGCAGATCAATATCGGAAATAGCATCGGCATGAACGTCTACGCACGGGTAAGTAATGCACTTGATCGCCGTAACACGATCAATGTCTACTCTGCTACCGGTTCGCCGGATGACCCCGGCTTCCTGGACTCACGGTTCGGCCGTGATCAACTGGAAAATATCCGTGGCAGTTCACGTAATGAGGAAGCATTCCTGGCTTCTTACCAGTGGCGTGTGCTTAACCCTGATTTTTTCAGCCTGCCCCGCCGGATTTACCTCGGTACGGTGATCAATTTCTAAGTCCGATCACGACCTCTTTGTCTTGCACCCCATCTTTTCGTACGAAAAGCCCTTACTATAATGCGTAATTTTCTTCTCTACTCTTTTTCTATGTTGCTTTCCCTGGTGGCTGTTGCCGACCTGCAAGCAAACATTGACCCGACGCGTTCGGCTGCGCCCGCGCATATGAACCCAACCCAGACCATCAATTTTCGGATGGACTGCGATAATGCCGTGGCTCAGGTCGATCAGGACGTGAACAACGTCCGTGCCCGTTTGACCACCGGTGGTGACCTCTGGTGGGATGGCAATGATGGTCGGTATGTCGTACCTAAGCCACCTCCCGGTGTGGATGAGGTATCCTCTATCTTCGCCGGTGCCGTATGGCTCGGTGGCCGCTCGCCCGGTGGCGAGTTAAAAGTAGCCGCCCAGGACTATGGCCGCGATGATGGTGTTTTTGATTTTTATCCCGGTCCTCTGGATAATAATGGCTCAACGGATAAGGAAACTTGTGCCCGGTGGGACAAATTTTTTGAGGTAAGCGGTGAAAGTATTCGTCAATTCCGGGCACTGTTTCAGGAGGCATTGTCTAATGGACAGACGACGCTTGATCCCAATCTCATTCCCGAAGATATTCTGGGCTGGCCGGGTGTCGACAACCCTTACTTTTTTGACGTGCACGGTTTCGACCTGCCCCCTTCCTCAAACGGTGCGTTGGCCGGTTACTGGGAAGAAGGCGGCACCCCCGGTTACGACCCAACGGAAGGTGACTTCCCTATTATCGAGATTCGTGGGTGTACGGCAGAGCCGCAGTTCCCCGATCAGATGATCTTCTGGATCTACAATGATGCGGGCAACGTACACCGTCAGACGATGCTTGAGACACCGATCAATATGGAGATCCAGGTCCAAGCCTTTTCGTTCAAGACGGCTGACGACATTAACAACATGAGTTTTCAGCGCTTTAAGCTGATCAACCGGGCCACGGAGGATATTGTGGATACTTACTTTGCGATGTGGGTCGATCCTGACCTTGGTTGTTACACCGATGACTACGTTGGTTGTGATACTACCCGCGATTTGGCCTACGTCTATAATGAAGATCCGTTGGATGGTACGAACGGTTGCACCTGCGATCAGGGGGTGACTACCTACTGTGACGAAGTGCCGATCTTGGGCGTGGATTATTTTCGCGGACCACTCGACGAATTCGATAACGAACTCGGAATGAGTTCATTCATCTACATGAACAATCTTTCCGTCAACCCAGCTCTTCCCCCCGGTACGGGTGACCCTAGCAGTGCGGACGAATACTATCGCTTACTACAGGGTGTCTGGCGCGACGGACGCCCGCTGGAGACGACGGGTGACGGCTACGATGAAGGAACCAGTGATTTATCTCGCTATGCTTTCAACGGTGCGCCGAATGATCCGGACGCATGGTCCATGTGTACGGAAGGTATCGGTTTCGGTGACCGTCGTACGCTACAGGCTTCCGGTCCCTTTACCCTTCAGCCCGGCCGGGTCAATGAGTTGATCGTCGGAGTAGTATGGGTAGGTGAGCAAGTGTATCCCTGCCCTAGCCTGAATCGCCTCCAGGAGGCTGACGACATTGCCCAGGACTTGTTCGATAACTGCTTCAAGCTTCCTCGCGGACCCGATGCACCGACGGTAGACTGGGTTGAACTCGACCAAGAAATTATCGCGGTGTTTACCAACGATGAGTTGGTGAGCAACAATGCGTTTGAGGCCTATGCGGAAGCCGGTCTCGGTATTCCTGAAGGAGTGGATAGTCTCTATCGCTTCGAGGGGTACATACTGTACCAACTAGTTAACCCAAGCGTTTCGCTGGCTGACGTGGATGACCCCGAAAAAGTGCGGTTAGTAGCCAAGTATGACCTGGTAAATGAAATAACCTCCATTTTCGACTGGCAGGTACTCAGTCCTGATGCCGGCCAGGCTCCCGGAATGGAGCCGGTATTTTTCCCCGTCAAACGGGCGGAAGGCACCAATAGCGGCATTCGCCATACCGTACGAATTACCGAAGACGCATTTGGATCGGACGATACGCGCCTGATCAACCACAAGCGCTACTACTTCGTAGCCGTTGCCTACGGTTACAATAATTACCAGGAATTCGATCCCCGTAATCCTGAATTGGGTGGCCAGCGTAAGCCTTACATCCAGAGTACACTAAATGTGGGTGATGTAGACAACTCTTACTACACCGTTATTCCGCGTCCGATCGTTTACCAAAACCTGAACGCTCGTTACGGCGACGGTGCTATCATTACGCGTATCGAGGGTAAGGGTAACAATGGTAATTTCCTGAACATCAACGACGAGTCGATGGCTGAAATCGCCAGTAGCGTTGCCGCCGGGGAACAATTCAAAGGCGAGATCACCTACGATAATGGTTCCGGACCCCTGGATGTACTGATCTACGATCCTATTGACATCGTAAATGGTGAGTACGAAGTAACTTTTGTAGATGAGAACCTGGGAGATAATACCTTGACCGATACCGCAACCTGGGTACTACGCAGTTTGACGGATGGAAATATACCCGCCATCGTTTCCGACCGGAGTATCGATCAGCTCAACGAGCAGATCATTCCTGAATTCGGATTCTCGCTGATAATCGGCAACCCCCCCGTTCCCGGCGCAAATCCGCAAGGTAATAACGGGTACCTCGGTGCTGCCATCGAGTATGCCGACCCTACGGCTGACCCCTGGCTGGCTATTATCAGTCCTCGCGCGCGGATCAATTCCGGAAGCGTTGCCCTCGACCGTGAAGTATTCGACTACGTCGATAACGAAGAGATGGAGCGATTCGAGGAACTCGATCCCCGGCAACGCTACACCCAAGACCTCATTCCTTACCCCTACAAGTTAATGGACTGGAATGATAAGGAGACCGGAGTACCGTTTATCTCGCCGGTTTGGATCAATAGCTTCAACGCCGTTGCCACTCGTAACCTGGAGCTCTCGGATTTGAACAGCATCAATATCGTCTTTACCGCTAACAAGGACCTCTGGAGCCGTTGCCCGGTTATCGAAACGGCCAACAAGTACTATCAGGATCTGGTGCCGCCACTGGTACAGCCTGATCTGGCTGACCAGTTCGATACCCGTGATGCGCCTTCCGTCACCCGCAACGCCGGTGCGAATGGATTACCCGAGGTGGACACGAACGCCCCCACCGGCGAAACGACCGGCATGGGCTGGTTCCCCGGTTACGCTTATGATGTGGAAACGGGGCAGCGCCTGGAGATCTTCTTCGGGGAGAACTCTACCTACACCGGAGCAGCGGTATCGACGGGTAATGGCAATATGATTACGCTTCCAGGCAACGGAAACGATATGATCTGGAACCCATCGGGTGAGGTTTTCACGCCCCTGGAAGGCGTGCCGACTACCATCTACAATTTCGTAGCCGGTGCCCAGCATTTCTTTTATGTAACGAACCAGCCCTACGATGGTGGTACTCGTCTGGAAGGTCGTCTACAAGAGTCCAGTCAGCCTACCCGTAAGACGAATGCGATCCGGACCATTACCTGGGCGGGTTTCCCGCTCCTGTTGCCGGGTGCCGAGCTTCTTTCCTACGCTGAAGGTATTATCCCCAACGACTTGACGCTCAAACTACGCGTGAACAGCCAGTTCGGCGTAGCGGAAGGTGCCGGTGGCTACAATGGCTACCCTACTTACCGCTTCAAGATCGACGGTAAGATGTCGGAGGAACTGGTTCGAGCCGAGGTTGATAACGCATTGGATAAGATCAATGTGGTTCCTAACCCCTACTATGGCTTCTCTAACTACGAAAGTAATCAGTTCGAGAACATCGTTAAGATCACCAATTTACCCGCTCAGGCTACGGTAACGATTTACTCGCTGGATGGGAAATTTATCCGCAAGTATGACCGCGACGAAGAACCGGCCATGTTGCGCGGAAACAATCGTGCGAAAGAAACCCGCCAGATTAATCCTGATTTGGAGTGGGATCTGAAGAACTACCGTTTCATTCCGGTTGCCAGTGGCGTCTACCTGATTCATGTCGAAGTGCCCGGTCTCGGTGCCCGCACATTGAAATGGTTCGGTGTGAACCGCGAGTTCGATCCTTCAGGACTGTAAACAAACTTCTCCGAGGCGGGATGACCCATAACGGTCGTCCCGCCCCGTTTAATCGGGGATGAAATAGCGGTAAAAACCGT
The DNA here is from genome assembly GCA_963757435.1 of Lewinellaceae bacterium. Classification (GTDB taxonomy): domain Bacteria; phylum Bacteroidota; class Bacteroidia; order Chitinophagales; family Saprospiraceae; genus Neolewinella. The sequence continues at coordinate 244,796 of CAVWSC010000032.1, forward strand.
ATCTCCACAATTTTAACGCTATGCGTAAAATCTTTTACACACTTATTTTTTTGTTGGTTACCGCTACTGTCTGGGCCGGGAATCCGGATCGCCAGGGCGAGGCGGGTGCCGCTCAGTTGCTGATGAACCCCTGGGCTTCCTCCGCTGGTTTGCACACTCTCAACACCTCAATGGCCTCCGGTGTGGAAGCCATGCGCATTAACCCCGCCGGCATCGTACGCATCAACCGTACGGAGGTATCCATCGGCTATGCCGACTACCTAAGCGGCACCGAACTCGGTCTACAGGCCCTCGGCTTCACTAGTCGTATCGGTAAGGGTAGTGCCATCGGACTGAGTATCATGAGCATCGACTTCGGAGATATTCCCGTTACGGTTAACGATCAACCGGGAGGTACCGGGGCACTGTTAGACCTGAGCTTCATTAATATCGGTTTCAGTTTCGCCCATGAGTTCGAGAACAAAGTATCGGTAGGTCTATTACTGCGCGGCGTTAGCGAATCGACCAGCGACATCAGTGCTTTCGGTTTTGCGATTGATGCGGGCGTACAGTACTACACGGGCGAGAACAATGAATTCAAGTTCGGTATCTCCCTTCGAAACGTGGGTTCACGGATGAAGTACGGTGGTCAGGGTCTGGCAACCTCCGCTCCCGAACCGGATGGAGACTTCAATCTGACCTTTAATCAGCGTGCGGCCGGTTTTGAAATGCCTTCCGTACTAAATATTGGTGCCAGCTACGATATCCTGATCGGTGAGATCAACGAAGGAACTGCCGATCACCGGGTTACCCTGATCGGTAACTTTACGGCTAATTCTTTTTCCCGCGACCAAGTCGGCGGAGCATTGGAGTATAGCTTCCGCGAACGCTTTATGCTGCGGGGTGGCTACCGGACGGACTTGTCGCAAGACGAACTGACCGAAGTGCCGATCTATGACGGCCTCAGTGCCGGTGCCGGTGTGCTCGTGCCGTTGGGTAAAGGAAAAGAAAAAGGTACGGGACTGATGATTAACTATGGCTTTCGCAATACGCGAATCTTTAACGGTACCCACAATATCGGACTGACTTTTAGTTTCTAAGCTCCGGTGCTTGCACGGGCCGTTAGAAAACCGTAAATTTGTGGTCACGATTCATTCGAGAACGTTTCTTCCCCGCCGGGGAAGAAACGTTCTTGTTTATGGTATCCTGCTCTTCACAAGTCAAGAAATGATACGAACGATTCTTGTCTAAAGGGCGTTTTCTATTCTGCGCGGCTCATTATCGATCAGCCAATGATTCATTTAATGAGCCGAATTACCCTTATACCGTAGCGTATTCGGCCCCGCCGCCGCTATTTTCAGATCACAAACCAGAGAAACCATCTTCGTCGGGCCTACCGGCGAGGGGGGTGTTTTTTGCTTAAATACAACCCATTATGTCCACTACGCACTACCTCTCCAAGGAAGGATACGATAAACTACGTGCCGAGTTGGAAGACCTCAAAACCAACGGCCGTTCCGAAATGGCTGCGGCTATCGCCGAAGCGCGCGAAAAGGGGGATTTGTCGGAAAATGCCGAGTACGATGCCGCCAAGGACGCCCAGGGGATGCTGGAAATGAAGATCAACGAGATGGAAAAGGTGATGATGAATGCACGCATCCTCGATCAAAGCCAACTGGATGCTTCCAAGGTTACCGTACTAAGTAAAGTAACGATCAAAAACGTCAAGATGGGTAAGGAAATCACCTATCACCTGGTCAGTGAAACGGAGGCCGATCTGGCCGCACGGAAAATTTCCGTGACTTCACCCATGGGCAAAGGGTTACTTGGTAAAGCGGTCGGTGATATCGCCAAAGTTAGTACGCCGAATGGCGAAGTGGCCTTTGAGGTGATGAAAATTAGTCTGGACGTCTAGGGTGCTAGATGGAAAATTTAGCTACGCTGATGTCTGCGGCGGTCGCTACACTAAGAGCGTGGCTAAATTTTTATTTCCTGAGAACCTGGCATCATAACAGCTGACTTACGTAATTCGCTATGCGCGCACCTCGAAGTATCCGCGAAGCGATTTTTTATTTAGCCATAACCTCAACCACGAAGTAACCGCGAAGCGAATTATTAATCCTCAGGAAGTAAAAATTTTAGACACGTTCTAAGCCGCCATTTTGTCTCAATCGAGGCGTGAAAATCGCGTATAGTCGTAGCTACATAAGGTTTTTCGTAACGATGTATGAGGTAAAGGAGACAACACTCGGTTTTTAACATAATTTTCCGGTTGGCCCACTAGCTACTGATTGGCTTAATTTATAGAATGGTGGTTACTTTTTTTAAATTAATCCGTCACAAGGTGGTATGTATTAATTCACCAGCAATAAATCTACCATGCTAAAAGAATTTAAGGATTTCATCATGCGCGGCAACGTGCTCGAACTAGCGGTTGCCGTCATCATCGCCGGCGCATTCGGCACTGTTGTCACTTCCTTTACCAACGACATTATCCTGCCTCCAATCGGACTGCTTTTAGGTGGTGTTGATTTTAGCGAACTAGTTTATATCCTCCGGGATGCTGTGGTAACCGCAGATGGTACGGTCGCTACAGAAACAGTCGCGATCCGTTGGGGCGCATTCGTTCAGGTTGTCATCAACTTCATTATCATTGCATTTGTGATATTCATGGTGGTCCGCACTTATAACAAAATGACAATCAAGGAAGAAGCTCCCGCGCCCGATCCCGGCCCATCGGAAAAGGACGTGCTGATGCAAATCCGCGATTTGCTGGCCAAGCAGCGTTAAAAATACCTCTTGTCAGCGCGATAGCTATTGCCCCCTTCCGATTCTTTCGGGAGGGGGCAATTTTTTTGGACGTGTCCCTGCCTAACGGCCGGGGCGGTCCCTTTCCGGCGCGCCTGACGGCTTGGCCCTGCGGGCTTCCTCCTACGTCGTCACCGTCCAGGCACCTCACGCTGATCGTTACCAGCAAGAAAATGTATTTACGGCGGCTAATAGTAGGACGGTTAGTAGAATTATATCCACAGCATTCTAGTTGAAATGCTTGCTTCTCCGCATCTTTGACGCTGCAATCAGCCGGAAATATTTACCGACAGCAGAAATGAATTTTACGGCACGAACCATTTGCAACTGCTCTTGCCCTTAACCGCCCGGCTTATCGGCCGTACATCCATCACCAACCATGCCCACCCTTACTCCCGCACCCGCCATCGTCCTCACGCAGGGAATGCTCGATTCAGAAAACGCCAAATCCGCCCACGGCCTGATCCGGGGTAGCGAGCGGTTTGTGGTGAAAGCCATTATCGACGGCCCCGAAACCGCCGGCCGTGATGCGGGTGACGTACTCGACGGCCGTTCGGTCGGTATCCCCATTTACGCCGACCTAGATGCCTACCTGGCTGCTACCCCGGACGGTGAGCGGGCCGAGTACTGCTGCGTTGGCGTGGCCCTTTCGGGCGGTAGTTTGCCGGCCGAGTTCCGTTCAACCCTGCTGCAAGCCGCCGGCGAGGGAATGAACCTGGTCAACGGCCTGCATACTTTCCTCAGCGAAGACGACGAATTTATCGCCGCCGCCGAAGCCGGGGGCGGTCAACTTATTGACATCCGCAAACCCCGCCACCGTAAGGAACTCAAGTTCTGGAGCGGTAAGATCCTCGATCTCAAGATTCCCCGGATCGCCGTACTGGGCAGCGATTGCGCCGTGGGTAAGCGAACCACCACCCGCTGGCTACGCGACGGCTGCCGCAAGGCCGGCCTCAAAACCGAGATGATCTATACCGGACAGACCGGCTGGATGCAGGGTTCGCCCTACGGCTTCATCCTCGATTCCACGGTCAACGATTTCGTCAGCGGCGAGATCGAACGCGCCGTTCTCGAATGCGCCGAAGACGCCAATCCCGACCTGATCCTCCTCGAAGGCCAGTCGGCCCTGCGTAACCCCACCGGCCCCTGTGGCAGTGAAATGCTGCTCTCGGGCGGCGCACGCGGCGTGATCCTCCAGCACGACCCCAGTCACGAGGTCTATAAAGGTACTTCCGTAAAAATGGGTTCCCTCGCCGCCGAGGTCGGCCTGATCCGCATGTACGGTTCCGAGGTCATCGCCGTTTGCCTCACCGAAAGCAAGACCCCCGCCGATCAACTCCAGCGCCTGCGTACCGAATATGCCGCCGATCTGGGCGTACCGGTCATCATGCCCTGGTCCGATGGCATCGACGAACTGGTCCAGTTGACGTTGGATTACGTGAAGAAGGGGGCGTAATTGAATCCCCGATCTGCCGTTAAAAGGTTGCGGGTTTATAGTTTCTTCGCGTGAGGTGCCTGGACGGGCCGACGTAGGGGAGGGCTTGCCCCTACCCGGAGGAAGGAGACCCGGAGCGTAGCGGAGGGGCCGAGCAGACTTGCGAGCCGGGAAGGGACCGGCCGGCCCGTTCAGGGACGGACACGCCCGATTATTTAGGAGGTAGATGGAAGTAGGTAGTACGCCGTGAGGATAAGAAGATTTATACCCGTTCCAATTACTACCTCCCCCCGCCGCCCGGCAGATCGAAATCCAGGTAATCCTCGCTGCCGGGTTCGCGCTCCACCTCCTTATTGTCGCGCCAATCGAGGGGTTCCTGGACGAGTTCGATGACGGTATTGAAGGCGCGTTCCAGCTCGTTGCGGATGCGGAGCTTTTCGCGCTCGCTCTCTTCGAAATCGCGGCGGACCTCGCGCTTGTCGCTGTCGATGATGTAGTTGTCGAGGTCACCCTTGATGGTGTAGTAGAGGTTGAAAAAGCCGCGCTGCTTGGCGGGGCGGGGGCGCAATTTGGGGTCGTAGCCCTTGAGGCGATCGGCGATGACCTGGCCGGCATTGACCTTGATGTTGTAGTCCATGCGCTGCTCGAAGGTGTGGACGCCGCTCATGGTCATGTTCAGGGCGTTGGACTGGATGAACATGACGGGGATGATGATGCGCTGCTGCTTGATCTCGAAGAAATTTTCGAGGTTGGTGAAGCGGATACGTTCCAGATCGCGGAGTTTGACGAAAGTGCTGAAGGCCTTGAGCATCTCGAAATCCTTCAGTTCGCCGTCGCGGAGACCGAGGGCGGCGAGGGTATGGAACTTGTTGAAATCGAAGTTGCCGGCCTCATCGAAGTAGGCCTGAATGAAGAGGCGGGCATCCATACGGCCGCTGACGTTACCGGCGACGAGTACGTCCTGATCGAAGTTGCTGCTCTGCTCGAAAAACTGGTGAGCGTCCACGTCATTGGCAGTCAGGCGGGCCTCCAGGTAGGGTTCCTTGCGGAAGAAGAAAGTGCCGTCGATCTGGAATTTGCCGTCCATGGCGAGGGTATTGCCCTGAATGAGCAGTTCCTGGGGGCGAAAGGTGAGCAGGCCGTCAAATTCCTCGCCCTCGATTTTACCGTAATTGAACTCGTCGATGACGGCCTTAAAGGTACCGTCCAGGAAATCGGTGATCCGCTCGCGCTGCTGGACCTTGGCGGCGTCGAGTGAGTCGGTCTTGCCGGTGGCGGCGGCTTGCTCCTCCTTAGCGGTGGAGGGTCCGCTGAGGGCGACGAGTTGGTCGATATCCAGTTTTTTGGCCCGCAGATCGGCCTGGAAGCGGAGTTGGACATCCTTGCTGTTGAGCGAATCGGCGAGCAGTACGGGAATCACGTTCTCCGCCGCGCCGCTGAAGGTGAGTTCCGTGCCGGGGGCCTCGAAGAGGAGGTCTTCTACCGTAAGCGCATTGCCCCGGATCAGGAGTTTCCCCCGGTCGATGGTCACCTGCTCGCCGTTAACGCGGATGGAAGCGCCGTTGAAGACCAGCGCGCCGCTGCTCTCCACGCGGCGCATGCCGTTGGGCACCAGCATGTCTTCCACCCGCCCCTGGAGGCGGAATTTAGAGATGTCGATGCGGCCGTCGCCCTTTTTCAGGTAGTCGCTGCCCTCTTCCTGCGGCAGGAAAGCCTGGAGGATGCTGATGGGCAGGGCACCGTCGGCGTTGAGGTCGATGCGGGGATCGTCGGTGTTTTCCAGCCGAAAGCGCATCTGGAAGGGGCGGCGGTCCAGGTCGGCGCGGAGGTTTTCGACCTCGATGACGGAGGTAGCGGCCGAGCGGCGATCGCCGTTGGTGTAGCGGACCTGAAAAGCGAGGTCTTTCACACTGCCGTCCATGCGGGGGGCGGAGAGGCGGCCGTCGGTCAGGCTGACGGTAACGTCGATGCGCGGCTGTTGGCGGCCGGAGTAGTTGCCCTGTACGGCCCCCTGGAGCGAAAAGTTACCCTGGGTTTCCATGCCGGGGGGAAGGGCAAGCGTCCCTTCGGGAAGCAGGCTGAGCACGTCGGCCAACTGCCCCTCATCACTGTTGAGTTGGAGGTTGAGGTCCATGCCGTTGGGTCCGTTTTTGGCCGTGCCGGCCGCGTGGACGGTGAGTTCGCCGAGGCTTACGGCGAGGTCGCGGATCTCGTAAATCTCCCGTTCGGAGTCGATCTTCAGATCAGCGGTATAACTGAGGTTACGGCCGGCCAGGTAGCGGCTGTCTTCCATGTCGAGGAAGGCGATCACGATGCGGGCATCCGATTCGAGGTCATAGACGGTGCTGGAAAACTGGCCGGAGAAGTTGGCACCGTCCACCAGCAGGCTCGCCTCCTGTTTGGATTGCAAATCCTGGTAGATCAGTTCAATATCATCGAGTTGGGCAGAGCGCAGGTCGAACTGCGGCCCCTCGCCGCCGTCATCCGCCGCCGCGCCGGCCTCGGCCGGCTTCAGGATGTCGTAGTTGGTGCGGCCGTTCTTATCGATGCGGATGGTCGCGGCACCCTTGCTCACCACGGCCGATTCGATCACGATGGCCTTACTGAGCAGGCTGAACAGCCCGACGCGCAAGGATAGCTCGCGGGCTTCGAGGAGGGGCGTTTCGTCGGTGCCGAAAAGGGTAATATCCTTTAGGTTTACGGCCGCGCGCGGGAAGCTTTTCAGCAGTCCGATATCGAAGCTACCGACCCGCAGTTCCGTCTTCAACCCGTCATTGACCCCCGCGACGACCCGCTTGCCGATGGAATCGGAAAAGAGGTTGAGGATCAGGGCAAGGCCGATGAAGAGGACCAGGACGAAACCGACGAGGATGAACAGCAGGCGGCGGAGGAATCTCATAGCGGGGGAATGTTGGATCGGGTTGTAAAGCTACGGGTTTGGCGGGTTTGTAACCCGAAATTGGGATAAACTTCGCGGGATGGAATAGAAGTGAGTGGCGAACTTTTAAAAAGTACTACCTTAGCCTCCAACCTTACGATCCATGCGTCTTCTGCTATTCTTAGTTTTCTTGCCTATTTTGCTCACCGCGCAACGCATCGACGAGAACGGCGATGAATACGGCGGCTACTTTTTCGGCGTCAAGGGCGGGCTGACCATCGGGCAGCAGCAGTGGAATAATTTTCAGCGCGAGCCGCTGTTCAGTTATCACGGTATCGGGTTTATCGAGACGCTCCCGGAGGAAGGGCGCTTTGCGCTGTTCGCGCAACTGGGCTATCACGTAAAGGGCAGCCGGATCGTACAGCGCAACGTGCTAAACCCGATCTCGGGAAATATTTTCCGCGCACCGGCCGAATCGTTCGAGTTCAATAACCTTAGCTTGAGTATCGGTGGTAAGCAAACCATTACCTTTACGCCCATCGCCAACATCTACTACCTGCTGGGCGTACGGTTGGATTACACGGTGAGCACCAATTTAGATGAGTATAATACGGTTAATCAGCAGTTCCGGTTATTCTATCCCATCGAAGACAACCAGTTCCTTCGTCGCATTAATTACGGGGTCATCGCCGGCGGCGGGTTTGAGTTCCCCTGGAACGAAAGAGTAGCCGGCGTGCTGGAATTTACGATCAACCCGGATTTTAGTTTGCAATATATGCAGCCGCAGATCGACAATATTATCGACCCCTTTACCAGCGGTACCACTTCCATTCCGGAGCGGAACATCCGCAATCTTACCTTTGAGATCACGGCCGGGTTTAAGTTCTTGCGGAAGATCGTTTACCTGGACTAATGGGCAGCACCACCGGATCGACGCTGATTGGCCGGCTCCTGCAGCCCTTTCGCCTCCTTTCGGGGCTGGTCTATCCGCGCATTTGCCTGTGCTGTTCGGCCGCCGAGCCGGTCATGGGCGACTACCTTTGCCTGCCCTGCGCCCACGCGCTGCCGGATACCGGGCAGGTAACGCAGGTGGATAATGCGTTTCAGGATCGATTCCTGGGCCGCGTCCGGTTGGAGCGGGCCGCGTCCTTATACTATTACTCTGCCGACAGCCGTGTGCAGCAGTTGATCCATCACCTTAAGTACTACCATAAGCCGGAGATCGGCACTTACTTCGGCGACCTGCTGGGCAAGCGCATCGCAGCTGCCGAGTGGCCGCCCATCGACGCAATTATTCCGGTTCCGTTGCATCCTAAGAAACTGCACATCCGCGGCTACAACCAGGCCGAACGCTTCGGGGCCGGTCTGGCCGAAGCACTCGGTGTTCCGCAGCATCCCCACGGCCTGCGCCGCGCTGACTATCAGGAATCGCAGACGCGCAAGGGTAAAGCGGACCGTTTGGCTAACGTGGATGATGCGTTCGTGCTGGGCAAGCATGATTTTTCCGGCCAACACGTCCTGCTCGTCGATGACGTGCTGACCACCGGTGCCACCCTGGAATCCTGCGCGCAGCCGCTAGTGGAGGTGCCGGGAATCAAGATCAGCATGGTGACCATTGCAATGGCGGGCTAACGACTATTCCTCTCCCCCCACCCGCATGAATTCCAACTCGCTCTGGATCGATTTCAGCAGCAGTTCCCCCGCCGCCGGATAGGTATACTTATGCTCCCGCCCCGAGATGGCGAGGATGAACTTGCGCTCCAGCGGATAGGCGGCGCACTGCTTGTTGGTAGCCGCCACGGAACCGATAATGATGTTCTCGGCTTTTAGCACGAGCGTGCCGTCGAACTCATTGCAGCCGCCGAAACCGGAGGCGTGGCCGGTTTCCAGATTCAGGTCCAGGTAGGGGGGAGTGGCACCGGCCAGATCAAAGTTCTCGCCATTGATAGTTACTAATTCCCAGCGGGCATTGAGCAGGCTCGGGTCGGTGGTAGTAGGTTCCAAACCACCGGACACGGGCGGCCCGCCGCAGGCGGCGAGGCAGAAAGAAAGCGAGAATACGTAAATAAATTTCGTCATTACAACAATTATGTTTAATTTGTAGAGCAATAAAAACAAAATGTTTTACAAGTGGGATGCCAGCGTCCCGCCCCCAAATTAAACGGAAATGTTAGTTAAAACTTACGCCAGCGCGGTCCAGGGCGTCGATGCCCGCACCATTACTATCGAGGTCAATACCGGCGGCCCCGCCCTGGAAAATAATCCCTGGTTCCACATCGTCGGGCTACCGGATAAGGCGATTCGGGAAGGTAGTTTTCGGATGGAAGCCGCCGTCAAAAATAGCCATTTAACCAACAAGCGGCTTAAGACCATTATCAACCTTGCCCCGGCCGACGTGCCAAAGGAGGGTGCTTCCTACGATCTGCCCATCACGTTGGCCTGGCTGGTCGGCAGCGATCAATTGACGGCCCACCATCTGGAGGAATACTTGATTATGGGCGAACTATCCCTGAGCGGTGACGTACGGCCCATCCGCGGTGCCTTGCCCATTGCCATCCAGGCCGTGCGCGAGGGATTTAAAAAACTCATCCTGCCGGAAGCCAACGCCCGTGAGGCCGCCATTGTGGATGGGGTAGATGTCTACGGTGTGAAAACCCTCACCGAAGCTATTGAGGTACTGGAAGAGCGCGGCGATCACCAACCCGTCCACGTAGATACGCGGGATGAGTTTTTCCAGCAGCGCAACAAATACGACGTGGATTTCAGTGACGTGCGCGGGCAGGAGAACATCAAGCGCGCCCTCACCATCGCCGCCGCCGGAGGGCACAACGTTATCCTGATCGGCCCGCCGGGTGCGGGTAAGACCATGCTGGCCCGCCGCCTGCCCACCATCATGCCGCCGCTGAATTTGCACGAGGCCCTGGAAACGACCAAGATCCATTCCGTTGCCGGAATGCTGGATAAGAGTGCTTCCCTCATTACCACCCGGCCCTTCCGCTCGCCTCACCACACCATCAGCGACGTGGCCCTGGTGGGCGGAGGCTCCTTCCCCATGCCGGGCGAGATCAGTCTGGCCCACAACGGCGTCCTGTTTCTGGATGAACTGCCGGAGTTCAAGCGCTCGGTGCTGGAGGTAATGCGTCAGCCGATGGAGGAGCGCCGCATCACGATCAGCCGCGCCCGCATGTCGGTGGATTACCCGTCTTCCTTCATGCTCATTGCCAGCATGAACCCCTGCCCCTGCGGCTACTTTAATCACCCCGAAAAAGAGTGCGTCTGCGGCGGCGGCATGGTCAAGCGCTACCTCAATAAGATCAGTGGTCCCTTACTGGATCGAATGGATTTGCACGTCGAGGTTACGCCCGTGCCGTTGGAAGAACTGGCGGCCCGCAACACCACGGCCGAAACCAGCGAGGTGATCGCCGAGCGGGTAGTGCAAGCCCGGCAAATCCAGATCGAGCGCTATAAAGATTTTGCCGACATCCACGCCAACGCGCAGATGCCCAGCCGCATGGTGCGCGAAATTTGCCAGATCGACCAAGCGGGTACCAACCTCATCAAACTGGCCATGGAAAAGCTCCAGCTCAGTGCCCGCGCCTACGATCGTATCCTGAAAGTGGCCCGCACCTCGGCCGATATGGCGGCCAGCCCCCGCATCTGCATCGAGCACCTGGCCGAGGCGATCAACTTCCGCAACCTGGACCGGGAGAGTTGGGGCGATTGATCGGGATAAACGGAGCTACGGAGAGGGTAGGGGAGAGGTCTACACCTTTTTCCGCTCCCAGTAATTCTGGTCCTCCACTTCTTCCAGGAGTTGCAGGTAATTCTGGTAGCGTAGGTCGAACACCCGCCCGTCGCCGGCGGCCACGCTCTCCTTTACCTCGCAGCCGGGTTCATTGCGGTGCAGGCAACTCCCACCGAAGCGGCACTCGCTGGACAGTGCGAAAATTTCGCGGAAGTTGTGCGCTACGTCCTGTGGTTTCAGGTAGTTGAAGGAGAGGCTTTTGATACCCGGTGTGTCGATCAGTCGGCCACCGAAGGTCAGCGGGTGCATTTCGGCAAAGGTGGTAGTGTGTTGCCCCTTGCCCGTATAGTCGGATAGCTCGCCGGTGCGCAATTCCAGTTCGGGTTGGATGGCGTTGACTAAGGTGGATTTACCCACGCCGCTCTGGCCGCTCAGCATGGTGATCTTACCGGTCAGTGCTTCGCGCAGGGCGTCGGTACCCTCGCCGGTTACGGCCGAGACGGGTAGTACGTGGTAGCCGATCCGCTCGTAAAGCAGACTGATCCCGTGCAGGACGGCCAGGTCTTCCTCGCTGTAGAGGTCTACCTTATTAAACACCAGCAGGGTGGGTATCTCAAAGGGTTCGGTCATCAACAGGAAGCGGTCGATGAAACCCTGCTTAAGCATCGGCTCCACGATGGTCACTACCAGCATGGCTTGGTCGATGTTAGCGGCCAGTAGGTGCAGATCGTGCTTACGGCGGGGACTCTGGCGCACCACGTAATTGCGGCGCGGCTCGATACCCCGGATGGCACCGGTTTCCTCATCCTCGGTGTCACTCACTTCTACCTGCACCCGGTCGCCCACGGCAATGGGGTTGGTCAGTTGCAGGTCGTCCTGCCGAAAACGGCCCGCGATCCGGCAAGACAAGAGTTCATCCCGGCCATCCAACTGTACTTTATACCAGCTGCCCGTCGATTTTACTACCGTTCCATTCTCCATATGTACCCAGAGTCATTGCGCCGCCGGCACGGCGGGGCTGTGTTTTCCAACGTAGGGATAACGCGCATAGTTCTGCACGGGGCAAGTAGGAGAAACGTAGTTGTGGTTGTGGTGCGGGCGTACCCACCGGCTAAGGCCGGTGGGCGGCGTCTTCCGGGCGCGGCTATCGCCTTGGTGCTTCGCACTCCTCACTTGCGTTCGGCCCCTCCAGCCGCCTCACGCTGCCGAGGTAAAAGGGAAGAAGAAGTGGATGAATCTAAGAGCGTGTCTAAATTTTTACTTTCTGAGAACCAAGCATTTAAGAACCTGGCGTTGTAAAAACTGACTTACGTAACCCGCTATGCGCAAGTTTTTATCTAGCCGGAACCTTAACCACGAAGTAGCCGCGAAGCGAATCATTGATCCTCAGTTCTTAAAAATTTTAGACACGCTCTAAGGTATTCCCCACTGGGCAAAAAAAAGAGGCTAACCGTAGTTGCCTCTCAATAACCCCAAAAAACCAAATGAAAACTAATTCTTTACGAAGCTCACCTAATTATGTTGTGATATTCGCTAGGGCAAATAAACTCTATTTTTCTCAACCCTGCAAGTTTTGTTAGGATATTGTGTTAAATAAATGTGAAATTTGGCAAAATGAGGCAATTTTTTGCTTCCTGTCGGGAACAGTGCTAATTAGTTGTGTCGGATGACACTATATGAAGAGTGCTTAGGGTGGCGCGACTCACCGGACCTTGCAGCGGAGAATTCGCTGCGGGGCACCCGCGTGAGGGATAGGAGGCGTTGTCTGAACGGAGCGGAGCAGCGCATTGTAATGCGCTGGGTAGCGGAGAGAGTGCCGGATAGCCCGACCCCGGCAATAGCCGGGGGCACGCCCAAAAGAATCAGAACCCCCGGACCCCGATCCGTAATTTCCCGGTCCTATTTTCAATCCGCTGCCATGATGGAGGCTTAATGCACAACCCCGGCCGACCCGGTACCGTTTTCCGGGCATGAAATTAAGCTGTACGCTCGCGCTGTTGTTGCTGCCCATTTTCTTGTTTTCCCAAAAAGCGACCCTGTCCGGCTACGTGCGCGAGGCCGGAAGCGGAGAGACGCTGATCGGGGCGAACATCTATTTGCGCGATGCACCGGGGCGCGGGACGGTGAGTAATGCTTACGGGTTTTATTCGCTTTCGCTGGAGCCGGGTACTTACGAGGTCGTGTTCAACTACCTGGGCTATGCCGATCGCGTACTGAACGTGGACCTGAGCGCGGACCGGCGTTTGAACGTTGACATGGAGTCCGGCCAGACCTTGACCGAGGTGGTGGTAACGGCCGAAGATGCGGAGGCCAACGTGGAGAGTACCGGCATGGGCACGGTGGAATTGGCAACGGAGAAGATCAAAAAACTGCCCGCCCTATTCGGCGAAATCGACGTGCTGAAAACGTTGCAGTTACTGCCCGGCGTTCAGTCCGCCGGGGAGGGGAGCAGTGGTTTTTACGTGCGCGGCGGCGGGCCGGACCAGAATTTGGTGCTACTGGACGAAGCGACGGTCTACAATTCCGGCCACCTGCTGGGTTTTTTCTCGGTTTTTAATGCCGATGCGATCAAAAATACGACGCTCATCAAGGGCGGGATGCCGCCCTATTACGGTGGGCGGCTGAGTAGTGTGATCGACATTCAGATGAAGGAGGGCAACCGCGAAAGTTGGGAAGTGGATGGTGGCGTGGGCCTGGTTTCGAGCCGGCTGACGGTGCAGGGGCCGCTAGCCAGGGAGCGGGCCAGCTTTATCGTGAGCGGCCGGCGGACCTACGCGCTGGACCTGGCGCAGCCCTATATTGACGATACCGATTTTGCGGGGACGAATTACTACTTCTACGACTTCAATGCCAAGGTAAATTATACCCTGTCCGACCGCGACCGATTTTATTTGAGCGGCTATCTGGGGCGCGACGTGCTAAAATTCAACCAAGCGGAATCGGGCTTCAAATTCGATTTGCCCTACGGAAATACCACCGGAACTCTGCGCTGGAATCACCTGTTTAGTGACAAGCTTTTTCTCAACCTATCGGCTATTTATAATGCCTATGACTTTGGCCTGAACGGCGGGCAGGGGGAATTTCAGGTGGATGTATTCAGTGGGGTGCGGGACTATAATTTCAAGCTCGACTTCGACTATTTCGCATCGCCCGAGCATACCGTAAAATTTGGGGCGAATTATACCTACCACCGCCTGACCCCGCAGGTTGCCACGGCCACGAACGGCGAGCAGACCTTCAGCAATAACAAGGAACCGACCTTTGCCCATGAGACGGCACTCTACGCGCAGGACGATTGGAAGATCAGCGATCGCCTGGCCGTGCTGGGCGGCCTGCGGGTAAGTACGTTTACCCAGCTGGGACCATATACGGACGCCACGGACAGCACCGTCTACACCCGCAATGAGGCCGTAGAGACCTACCTGAACTGGGAACCGCGCCTGACCGCCCGCTACCGCCTGGGGCCGACCAGCAGTTTGAAGGCCGGTATTACGCGCACCGCCCAGTACTTGCACCTAGTGAGCAACTCCACCTCCACGCTACCGGCCGACGTTTGGGTACCTAGTTCACAAAAGGTGAAGCCGCAATTGGGTTGGCAGTACGCCATCGGTTACTTTCGCAACACGCGGGACAACGCCTATGAATTTAGCGTGGAGACCTATTATAAGCGGCTGAATAACCAGATCGACTACCGCGAGGATTTCGTGGATAACGCGGCCAATGTACTGGAAAACGAGTTTGTTTTCGGCGAAGGCCGTGCTTACGGCCTGGAGCTATTTGTGAACAAGCGCAAGGGCCGCCTGACCGGCTGGGTGGGCTACACCCTAAGCCGCACGGAACGTACTTTTCCCGAGATTAACGGCGGACGTACCTACCGCGCCACCTTCGACCGGCCGAATGACCTTAGTGTAGTAGCCTCGTACGAGTTGAGTCCGAAAGTGAGCGTTTCCGGAGCATTCGTGCTGGGCAGCGGGCAAACGTTTACGCCCTTACGCAGCCTCTACCTGATCGAAGGGAACCTGGTGCAGGAATACGGCAGCCGCAACAGCGCCCGTCTGCAGGACTACCACCGCCTGGACCTGAGTCTGACCTACGTACCACACCCAGCCGGCGAAAAACGCTGGTCGGGATCGTGGAACCTGTCAGTTTATAATGTGTACAGCCGTAAAAACCCGTTTTTCACCTACTACGATCTGGACGTGGACCGCAGTAACGGAACCGCGTCGGCGCGAGGCAGGCAGGTGAGTTTGTTTCCCATCATACCAAGCATCAGCTATAACTTCAGTTGGCGTGCACGGCGACCTAGATCAGTAAGGGAAGCAGGGGACTAAGAGCGCATCTTCGACAGCAACTCGTTGAGTTGCTTTACCTCTTTCTTGCTCAGTTGATCGCCGATGATACCATCTAACCGTTCAGAATCTTTCTCGATCCGTTCCAGCATACGGTAACCGGCCGGAGTCAACTCGGCGAGGTTAGAGCGGCCGTCTACGGTAGAGGGAGTCTTCTTGATGAGTTTTTTCTGCACCAACCGGTCGATTAATCTACTAGCGTCAGACATCTTATCCGTCATGCTGTCACGTACTTCCTGGATGCGCATGGCATCGTAGTCGCTATTACGCAGTATGCTGAGGATATTGTACTGTTTCCAAGTAATGCCGTAGGGCTTTAAGTGGTTACGCAGGTTGTTAGTTAACCAACCGGCACTGGCACCGATTTGGTAACGGGCCTCTTCTATTTCGTTGGCAAATTGGGGAGAGTTGCCTTTTTCTTGTTGCTTGGTCATATTCGTGGGAACTTGTTCGTACAAGTTTTTGGGGGGTAAAATGTTTCGCAAAAGTCGGAAAAAATCGGAATATTTCTCATATTTAAGACATCCATTTTTTCTTTATGAATGCTTTAACGCATCTTTTTGACCCTTCGGAGACGATTCTGCGTTATACCGACTTACTAACCATAATACACTACCATGCGCTATACGTTCGCCCTCTTCCTCGCTTTAACAATTACTTTTACCGGCTTTGCTCAGCCAAATGATTATCGTGCTTCTCGTGACAGTGACCCTGAGGCAAAAGCTGTGGTGGATGCATTAAAGACCAAGTACGAAGGTTACTCCAGTATTAGTGCTGATTTCACGGTAGAAACGGCCCTGGCCGAGCGGCCGGTAGAAACCCAGTCAGGAACGTTGAGCCGGAGTGGGGATAAGTTCCATTTTAAGATGGGTACCCAGGAAGCCTTCAGTGATGGCAAGGCCCTTTACCTGGTGCTGAATGACAACAAGGAGGTGCAGATCAATAATTTACCCGACGAAGGAGATGATTCCGGCGGCATCCTTACTCCTCAGTCCATGCTTAGCTTCTACGCCAATGGCGGTTTCGTGCTGGCCTTGGTAGACGAGCGTTCGGTGGGCGGCAAGGTGCTGCAGTACATCGAGATGAAGCCCGTCGACCGTAATGGCGACTACAGCAAGATGCGTATGGTGGTGGACAAGAAAGCCAAGGAGATTGTTGAGATCAAGGCCTTCGCCAAGGACGGCAGCCGCTTTACGTTCACGCTCAATAAAGTGCGTGCCAACCAAGCTATTTCTTCTACGCTTTTCGCCTATAACAAAGACCGTTACCCCGGCTACCACCTGGAAGACCTCCGTTATTAGTGCCGGCCCTCCTGATTCCTGATTTTTACGCGCGGGGGCGCGGCACCGCGGTGCCGCGCCCCCGCCTGCATTTAGACACGCTCTTAGGGCGAGGATGAACTTATGAGCCGGGGAAAAGTATTGTAGGTCCACTCATTTTCGGACCCACTAACTTCCTGCCCCATGATCTACTACAAAACCAACGACAACTGGCTGGGCGATCTGCGCCACCTGTCCACTTCCTACACGATGGTGAAGATCATGCGGGCCACGCTCATCATCGGGGTATACGCCACGGTGGTCTACGTACTGATCCGGGCACTGGGTTGGCTGGAATACATCACCATGGACACTACGGTCTTCTCCTTACTGGGTGTCATTCTCTCCATTCTGCTGGTTTTTCGCACCAACTCCGCCTACGACCGCTGGTGGGAGGCCCGCAAGCAGTGGGGCGCGCTGGTCAACAATTGCCGCAATCTGGCCATCTACGTCGATAGCATGTGGCCGGAAGACAACCAGGACGTGCGCCGCTTTGCCGCCAAGCACATCAGCAATTTCTGCATCGCCCTGGTCGATCACCTGCGCGACGGCACCAAACTGGACAAACTCATCTACCTGCACGAGCGCGAACTGGCCGCCTATGCGGAAAAGCAGCACGTGCCCAACTTCATTGCCCAGCGCATCTACCAGCGCATTGCCGACGGCCACCGCCGGGGCGAGATCAACGAGGGCGACTACATCAACATCAAAGCCCAGCACCAAAGCTTGCTGGATATTCTGGGGGCCTGCGAGCGGATCAAGAAAACGCCCATTCCTTTCAGCTACACCGTTTACCTGCGCCTGTTCATCAGCGTCTACGGCATCCTGCTGCCCTTCGCGCTGATGCATGCTTTCGGCATGGCCGTCATCCCGGTGAGTATGCTGATCTTTTTTGCCCTACTGGGCGTGGAACTGCTGGGCGAGGAAATCGAGGATCCCTTCGGCCTGGATTGCAACGACCTGCCCACGGGCGATATCGCCCACACGATCAAGCTGAATGTATTCGAGATCCTGGAGGACCGCATCACCGATGCGCCGCGGGAGAAGGAATTGTACGAGAAGGTATTTTGATGTGACGGCCTCCGTTCGAAAGTAAAACGTTGCGTAATTCCCCCTGCCCCCGAAGGGGGTTCTGCTTGTGGGTATTCAATCCTTAATTTTCCCCCTGCCCCCGAAGGGGGTTCTGCTCGTATCACTTTTCATTTTTAACTAAAACGCCGCTGGTGGCGGCTAGACGCAAGGTATTGCGTCGCTACGTTATTCTTCCTTCATCCCTCAATCCTTTCCCCCCATGCGCCTCCTCATCCAACGCGTCACCCGCGCCTCCGTCACCGTCAATAATACCGTCACCGGCCAAATCGGCACCGGCCTCCTCGTGCTGGTGGGCATCGGCACCGAAGACGACAACGACGACATCGACTGGCTGGTCGGTAAACTCAAAACACTGCGGGTCTTTAATGACGCGGAAGGCAAAACGAACCTCGATATTTCCGACGTGGACGGGGCGTTCCTCGTCGTCTCCCAATTCACGCTCCACGCCAGCACCAAAAAGGGCAACCGGCCGGGTTTTCTCAACGCGGCGCGACCCGAGGCGGCCATTCCGCTCTACGAACGCTTCTGCAAACTACTGGCCGTCACCAGCGGGCGCGACGTTCAAACCGGTGAATTCGGGGCCGATATGCAGGTCGAACTCGTCAACGACGGCCCGGTCACCATCTGGATCGACTCGCGCAATCGGGAATGAAACCGACAGTTACGGGATAAAAACGGGGCGGGAATAAGCAAAGCGGGGCGGGAGGCGTTTGCCTATTGGCACAACTGCCGCCGGTAAAGTGTCGTATCCTTGTTATCTTGAAGTCTACTTTGGGCGTGTCCGTCCCGCGAGTCCGCGGTCCGGCCGGTCCCTTCCGGGCTTCGCTTCGCTCGGCACTTCGTGCGCTAACGCCCCTCCAGGCACCTCACGCGGATTTTTCGCCGGTCGCTCCGTCAAACCTATTGCTCCATGATTTCAGCCAGACACCTGCTCCTCGCTTTTTCCCTCCTGCTGCCCCTCCTGGCCCAGGCTACCCACAACCGCGCGGGCGAAATTATCGTGGACCAAGTCGGCGAGTGCGGTCAGAGCCTGGAAATCTGCGCCACCATTATTACCTACTCCACCTTCCCCAGCGAGGCCGACCGCGATAGCCTGGAACTGTTCTGGGACGATGGTACCAGCACCGTCGTTAACCGTACCCTCATCCGCGACCTTGGCAACGGCATCCGCCGCAACGAGTACCGCGCCTGTCACGTCTATGCGGGCTTCGGGGTGTACACCCTTTCGTTCGAGGACCCCAACCGGATCGAAAATATTCTCAATATCCCCAATTCGGTGGGCGTCGTCTTCAGCCTGTTCACTACCTATACCCTGGCCAACCCCGTACTCAGCGGCTGTAACTCCTCGCCCCGCCTGGCCCAGGAACCGCTGGATGAAGCCTGTATCGGAGAAATCTTTACCCACAACCCCGCCGCCTTCGACCCCGACGGCGATAGCCTCGTGTTTGAGTTCACCATTCCCCGCCAGGGTTTCGGTCAGCCCGTCAGCGGCTACGTTTTCCCCGACCAGATCGGCCCGCCCGCCGGTAACGACATCACCATCGACCGCCAGACCGGCCAGATCGAGTGGAATAGCCCCGCCGTTGCCGGCGAGTACAACCTGGCCTTCCTCATCATCAGCTTCCGCAATGGTCGGCCCATCGACACCATGATCCGCGATATGCAAATTCTGGTGCGCGACTGCGTGAACGATCCGCCCACCATCGATCTTAGCCTGGAGGAGATTTGCGTAGTAGCCGGCGAAGTCGTCGAGTTTACCGTTACCGCCGGTGCCCCCATTACTGACATAAATCAATTGGTGCAACTCACCGCCACGGGCGGCCCCTTCCTCGTACCTGTCAGCCAGGCAACCTTCCTACCCGAGAATGTCGACTTTAATGCCGATCCCTTTACCCGAACCTTCCGCTGGCAAACCACTTGCGACCATATTTCCAGTCAACCCTATTTCGTGGTGTTCAAAGCCGAAGACAATTTCTTTGGCAACGGGAACGGTCTGTCCACGCTGAAAACGGTTTCCATTAAAGTAGTGGGGCCGCCCCCGGAAGACGTGCAGGCCGTTTCCGAAGACGAGGCCGTTAACGTGAGTTGGGAAATGCCCTACCGCTGCGAGGAGCAGCCCCCGGGCTTCTTCTTCGGCTTCAGTGTCTGGCGGCGCGAGGGTAGCAACAACTTCGTGCCCGATACCTGCGAAACCGGCCTGGCCGGGCGCGGTTACACCCAGCTGCTCTTTACCGAGACGCCCGAGTTCATGGACGGCCGCTACGTCTACCTCGACAATGACGTGGAGCGCGGGCGTACCTACTGCTACCGTATCCTGGCCCACTTCGTGCGGCGGACCGTCACCGGCGGGCTGATCTACGAGGAAATTTTTTCTATCCCCTCCCGCGAGGCTTGTGTACAACTAGACCGTGATATCCCCCTGCTTACTAAAGTAGACGTGCTAACCACCGACCCCGCTAACGGCTCCATCGAGGTCTGCTGGACCAAACCCGACCCCACTAGTCTGGATACCATCGCCAACCCCGGTCCCTACCGCTACGTGCTGTCCCGCGCCCCCGGCCAAACCACTAATCCCGCCGAATTCAGTCCGCTGGGCGTAGAATTTACGGTCCAGAATTTCAGCGACCCCGTGGACACCTGCTACACCGATACGGGGCTGAATACTGACGGTCTGGCTTACTCTTACCTGATCGACTTTTTCGCCAACGACGATGCCGAACCATTCGGCGCGGCCCAGCCCGCCTCCAGCGTTTTCCTGACCACCGCCCCCACCGACCGCGCCGTGGACCTGACCTGGACCGAGACCGTGCCCTGGGATAACTTCGAGTACACTGTCTTTCGCCGCAATCCCGGCGCGACCGTATTCGACAGCATCACCACCGTCACGGCCCAGACTTACCGCGACACCGGTTTGGTTAACGGCGACGAGTACTGCTATTACATCCTCGCCCGCGGCACTTACGGCGTGGAAGGAATCGCCTCGCCCCTGCTCAATCGCTCGCAGCAGGCCTGCGAGGAGCCGTTTGACAACGTGCCGCCCTGCCCGCCCGTGCTGACGGTCAGCAGTGTCTGTGATCGCGGGATCGACTGTAGCAATGCCGACCAACTGTTCAATACCCTTAACTGGGACGACCCCGGTACCCGCTGCCCCGGCTCGGATGACGTGGTGGGCTACCGCATCTTTTTCTCGCCGGCCACCGGCACCCCGCGTGAACTGGTAGCCGTGATCGAGGACGGCCGCCTGCTCACCTTCGACCACAGTCCACCCAACGGAGGCGTGGTCGGCTGTTATGCCGTTACCGCCGTGGATGACAACGGCAACGAAAGTGCCGAGAGCAATGTGGTCTGCGTGGATAACTGCCCCTTCTACGAACTCCCCAACGTCTTTACGCCCAACGGCGACTCACAAAACGACTTCTACATCCCCCGCGATTTCTGCTTCATCGAACGCGTCGATTTCGAGGTATTCAACCGCTGGGGGCAGGTCGTTTTCCGCACCGAAGACCCCGCCCTCAACTGGGACGGCACCAACCTGAACGGCGACGAACTGGAGTCGGCCACCTATTTTTACCGCTGCCAGGTGTTCGAGCGGCGCGTGGATGGCGTGGTGGCATTACCGGATATCCTGAGCGGCGCGATCGAGTTGATTCGGGGGGAGTAGGTGACGTGGCGATCCTCGTTTTCGGGCTATCGGACTAGACGTACCGCGTGAGGTGCCTGGAAGGTGGAGGCATTAGCCGCCAGCCCGCAGGGCCAAGCCGCTAGGCGCGCCTGGAAGGGACCGGCCGGCGGGCGCCAGCCCGGCGGACACGCCCAAAAAAACTACCTTTACTTTTTGCCCGACCCCCGACGATCACGCCCCAAATCGCCCCCATGCTAACTACGGATAACGACCTGACCATCGACACGCTGGAGACCCGAAAATTTTCGGCTTACTACCAGCAACTGGCCACCCGCGACCGGGGGCGCGTGACGGTGCAATCGTTTTGGCGACACCTGCACCGTATGGGCATCACGCGCAAGGACCCCCGCGTGGAGAAGGTGCACGCGCAACTGCTGGAGGCGGCCAAGACCAAGGATAATGGGGGATTTGAACTGCGCCCCGCTCTTTTCGAGGAGATCATGAAGAATAATGCGCTGATTCGCAAGAGCTTCGAGCGGCTGCTGATCATACCGGAATTCGAGACGTTCTGCGGGGCCATCACCGAAATTTTTGAAGAGGCGATCAAGAATAAGGCCGGAAAATTGGCGAATTATATCCCGCAGCTTTCGCGGGTCGATCCGGAGCTGTTCGCGGTAAGTATTTGCACCATAGATGGGCAGCGGTTTTCGCTGGGTGATGTGCGGCAACCGTTTTGCCTGCAATCGTCGTGCAAACCGATCAATTACTGCCTGGCAATGGAAGAATTGGGCGAGGAGGAAGTACACCGCCACGTGGGCCGCGAACCGAGTGGACATACATTTAACGAGTTGTCACTCAACAAGAGCAACCTGCCCCATAATCCCCTGATCAATGCCGGGGCTATTATGTGCAATGCGCTGCTGAAACGGGAGGATAGCCTGGCCGATCGCTACGATTACGTGAAAACGACCTGGCAACGGCTGACCGGCGGGCGACCCGTATCCTTCAGTAATTCCGTCTATTTATCGGAAAAACAGACGGCCGATCGTAATTACGCGCTGGCCTATTTCATGCGGGAGAAGAAGGCCTTCCCCGCCGGCACCGATCTGGAGGAGACGCTTGATTTTTACTTACAGTGCTGCTCCATCGAATCATGCGTGGCCGACACCTCGGTGGCCGCTGCGACCCTGGCTAATTCGGGTGCTAACCCCCTAACGGGCGACAAGATATTTAGCGAAACGACGGTCAAGCATTGCATGTCGCTGATGCTAAGTTGCGGGATGTACGATTTCTCGGGCGAGTTCGCCTTCCACGTCGGTTTGCCGGCCAAAAGCGGGGTGTCGGGCGTCATCCTGGTGGTAGTGCCCAACGTGATGGGTATCGCTATTTACTCGCCCCGACTGGATGCGCTGGGTAATAGCGTAAGGGGGGTAGAGTTTTGCGAGCGGCTGGTAGACCGCTACAATTTCCACATTTATGATTCGCTTAATCGCTCCTCACAGAAAACTAATCCTCGCCTGCGGCGCTACGAATCAAAAGTGAACGAGGTGGTTAACCTGATCTGGGCCGCTAGTAAGGGAGACCTGGAAGAGGTACTGCGCCTCCAGTCCGAAGGGGTGGACCTGGGCATGGCGGATTACGACGGCCGCACCGCCCTACACCTGGCCGCCAGCGACAACCAGACCGCCGTGGTGGCCTACCTCATCGACCAAGGAATCAACCTGGCCCCGGTAGATCGCTGGGGTAATACGCCGATCATGGATGCAAAGCGGAGCGGGCATCGGGAAATCGTGGAGTTGCTGGAGAATGCATTTACCGATTAATATGTCGCACCGCTGAGGCCTTCAACGGCGCACTCCTACCGCTTGGCCATATCCCGCGTAATGACGGTCTCGATCTGCTTGACTTTGAGGTTCTTGGCGATGATCTTGCGATCGGGGCCGAGGACGTAGATTTCGGGGGTGTTGTCGACGTAGTACTTGCCGTAGATCGACTTGTTAGTGGAATCGAAAACGTTGGTGAAAGTCATGCCGTTCTTGGCGATAAAATTGGTCCAGAGCTGCTTGTCGGTGTCGATGGCGATGGCAAAAACATCGACGCCCTTGCTCTTCCACTCGTTGTAGAATTTGACGAGTTGGGGCGTTTCCTCAATGCAGTGGCTGCAATCGGGGTTGTACATGAAGACGATGACGTAAGGGGCCTTCATCTCGTAAATGGAGCGGGTCTTGCCCTGCGGGTCGGTGGATACGACGTCGGGTCCCTTGAGGCCGACGAGGCTCTGCGACATTTCCCTGGCACGCAGTTGCAGGGCCATTACCTCGCTCGAATCGGACCAGAAGGCGCGTTCGTTGGTAAAGTAATTCTGGATCATGTAGACGTAGATGGCCTCGGCGTCCATCAGGTCGGTTTTGGTGGGTTCGTAGTCGAGCGTGATCTTGTTGGCGAAGTACTTGAAATATTCGCTGCCGGGGGGTACGCGGCGCATCAGCATATCAATGGCGTGGCGGAGTGAGTCGGGGTGCTTGACCGTAATTTCCTCCATGTAGCGGCGCAGTTTGTTAGAGATGACGGGGGTACGGATGAGGCGCTCGTCGTTAAAATCGACGTTGTTCCAGAAGTCTTCGCGGTAGGCGACGAGTTGTTTTTCCTGGTCGGGCCGGCCGTCGGGGAGGCGGAAGTCACGCACGGTGGGGTTCTGGCCGGCTTCCTTGAACTTGGAGAAGAAGTTGTCGGGGTTATCCTGGAAAAGCTTTTGCAGGGCGGCCTCGTTGGCGGCGTTAAATTCTTCCATTTCCCGGAGCGCGGCGGTGTGCGCGGGCGTACCCTCGGGGGCACCCTGGATGCGTTGGCTGATCTCCTGCCGGCGGGGCTGCAGCGTCTGCTCGTAGCGCAGGTTCTCGTAGTACAGTTCGTTGGCCCGGCTGCCCTCGACGGCGGTGCTGAGCGGATCGTCCGCGTTGAAGGTGAAGGAGAATTCCTGGTCCTGATCGACCAGCATCGGCAAGCTCTTCTGCCCCGGCAGGGCGGCAAAGTAGTAGCCCTGGGTGTAGGGTTCGTCGCGCTCGAAGACCACGAAGCCCTTGGCGTCCACGTCGGCCGAATCGGCGCGGTACTGCTGGCCGGCGTACATGCCAATGAGCAACGCCCGCCCGGCGGGGATGCCGGTGGCTTGGATCTCGATCCGCGCCGGCCCCGTGGCTTCGGGGATGGCCGTACTGCTGTTGCTACTGCCGGCCGCCTGGGCGGATTCGCCGGGGCCGCCGCAGGCGAAGAGGAGGAAGGGGACCGCTAGAAGGAGGTAACGCAACATGAGGAGGTGGTTTTTTGCGGGGCAAAAATAGTGCATTTCGGCTAGAATCGGTAAGAGGGGGTGGGATTAGGTTTTTGTTGGGAAGGTGGTTTGTACCACCTCACGCTACCGCTTCGCAAGAATAGTTTGTACCTCACTCACCGTTAGTCCATTGAGCGTTGCCAGCGTTTCATGGGAAAAACCCTGCGCGTGACCTTTTTCGATTACTTCACGTGATTTTGTCATTTCCCCCTCTTCTCGTGCAAGGTCAAGCGAATTATTCAAATCCCGGTAGTATTTTAAACTGTCTTCATATGAGAGCAATTCTGTTCGACTAAATTTAGCAATTTCAGCCACCTCGAATAAACGGTCAAAGATGCCCTCCTTTAATTTTTCCGGCACTCGATCCAGTTTGTGTAAGTTTTTTAACACAAATAGCCACTTATCGAACCTAGTTTCTAGCTCATCGATTGTCTTACTGAATTTTGGCATTTCAAGATAGATAAACGTCAACTTATCATAGAAAACCTTACAGGTTTGCGTGTCCGTTAACTTCACATCATACCTGTACTTAGCCTCCTCGCCTCTATCTTCATCAAATACAAAATCCAGAATTGCTACCGTGTAAACTGATTTTAACTCATAATTCCATTCCGTGCGTTTCGCTTGTTCTTGGATAGGAAAAGTTGAATAGTATAGTGCGCGATCTTTGAAGAAATTTTGCTTCGCCTTTTGTAATTCTACTATGAACTTTTCACCGCGCTCATTTTCACAATAAAGGTCGAAAATTGCCTTACGATCCATATCTCCGGCACCAAGGTGTTCATTTTTGAGGTAAGTTAAGTCCGTTATGACGCCTTCATGGTCCCTTAGCAACTCGTTCAGAAAATCGAGTAATAAATCCTTATTGGATTCTTCGCCAAATAGTTTTTTAAATCCAAAATCAGTAGAGTTGATGCGGCCAATGTTAACAACCTGCAACCTATAACTGCTTAGTAATGAAATAGTTCCAAAGTCCAGCACAAGTTCCTGTTACAGTATTAAAAATATCAAAGTCATGGATTCTGCAAGTATTCGACATGATGTCAAATCTTTTCATCCCACCAATAGCGTGCTCGACTTTAATTCTGACTTTTGCTAATTGTCGATTACTCTCTTTTTGCGCTTCAGTTAATTCTCCACCTCTAGGCTTTTTTGCCGGAATGTAAGTCTTGGCATTAGGATAAGCTTTTTCAAAACCTTGATATCCTGAATCAACTCGAATTGTAAACGGATCAAACCAAGATTCACCGGGAGGAAATTCTTCTTTAAGAATTGAGAAATCATGTGATTTGCCGACATAAAGATAACTAACATAATGAATGTATTTATCCATTGTACTTATAATCAACGTTTTAGCTGTGTGATGCTTTTTCTTTCCGCTGTAAAATAATTTTTGTTCCTCCTGATTAGAAGGGCGTTGAATATACTGCTCCGTACCATCAAGAATTAGGGTTTCACCTTTTGTGAACTGATTATGAAAATACTCAATATCAGTGAAATCTCTTATCGGAATGTACCCCTCAACTTCAAGAGTATCGTGTACAATTGCAATGCCGTCTCTGAATTTCCTCAACGCATTTGCTTGATCAAGATTGATTATAAAACCAAATAAATCAAAAGTAATTCCTGATTTTAAAACCATCAATGTCGCAAATATCAATTCTTTAAGCGATTTGAAACGAGTGGATTTTTTATTAGGATTTAATGAAATTCTATGCTCGTAACTGCAGCCATCTCTTTCAAGTAAAAAGTTAGCACATAAATCATGAAGATGTATAAAATGCTCATTATCAAGGCCTATGACTGCTTGCCATTCTCGGGCAGATGTTGGATATCGAACTTCAGATAGCATTTTAGCTCAAAGATACGGAGTTAACATTGGCCGCATCAAGTCTAGTAAAGGGATTAATGTACTTTTCTTGAGGGCTATTCATGACGGTAGAATTTACTACAAATTTAAGGAATTTTGCACTCCCGCACCTCAACCTGGATAGCTGGTAGCTGGGCGGTTAGCCTCACAATTCCCTCCGCAACCTTTCCGAATGGGCAACAAAAAAATCCCGCTACCCCAAGCACGAAGCCTGAAGTAGCGGGAAAAATAGTGGAGCATTCACCTGGGGGGAAGGCGCGCTCCAGGGGGTTTAGTCTGGGGTCGAAAAGATAGAACGAATTACCAGCCCGGAATGATATTCAAGCCGAAACTACCACCCGCGCCCTTAATCAGGGGCACGGCGTAGTAAGGCTCGATGATGAACTGGCCAAACAAGTTGATGCGCAAACTGGCACCCGCCGTAAAAATGGGCCGCGCGGCCGCCTGGGTTACGTAGGGCCGACCGGTACTGGGGTTAATGAGCGGCTCGCCGTTCTGGTCCAGCGTGACGGTAGACCCGCCGAACTGACTAAAGTCGGACCACGCCATGCCGCCGTCGATGAAGAAGTTGAGGTCGGAAAGGAACAGGCCGGACTTGACCAGCGCCAGTTGCTCGGGACCGGTAAACGGAATTCGGATCTCCGCGCTGGAGACCAACAATTTGCTGCCGAACAGCTCCTCGAAGTTACGCCCCGACGCATCCAGCGCCTGAACGGTCGCGTTGCCCTGCAGGCCGCGCATGTACCACGGGCTACCCACGTAGAGCGGGAAGATCTCGTCGTGCTGACCGCCGTAACGACCCTGGTGGGTCACGCGAAAGGCCGCGCCGAACTTGCCGAAGAAGTGGTACTTGCGGTAGTCGGCCGTCAGGTTGGTGAAGTTGAGTTCACCAAAGTACTGGTCGGCCCCCAGGCGGAAGCGGCTGCCGTTGAGCGGTGCCGTGGTGCCGAAGGAAGAGTTGTCGCCCACCAACGCCACGCCCACCGTACCGAGCTGGAAGGGGTCGGGTTCCTGGTCGCGGAGCCGCTCGGGGCGGTTATCCTGCACCTGAAGGCGGAAGCCCCGGCCGTCGTAGTACTGGTTGTAACGGCTGATGGTGGTGTTGAAAAGCGAGTAACTGGCACTCGCCTCAGCCCGCAGTTTGGTGCTAAAGGGCAGTTGCGCGAATACCCCCACCTGGTTCTGGAAGAGCCGCTGGATGAGGTAGGGTGCGTTGATCACCTCCTGCCGCAGGTCGTCGCCGTAATTGAGCGTATCCACAAAGGCCTGCTGGCGGCCGAAACTGCGGAAGGGCGTACGCCCGACACTAACGCCCCAGTTTAACTGATTCTTGCGATTGATATAGGCCAGGCTACCGCCAAAGTCGCTGAGTTCGCCGTTGAGTTGCAGGCTGGTCAGGAACTGGTTGTTGCCCAGGATGTCGCTGAACAGCAGTTGCGCGCCACCGGCCAGGCCGGCGGTGTTGCCGAATACCTGGTTGCCACCACCCACGCCGATGCCGCCGCCCACGCCGCCGCCGGCGTAGTCGAGCTTGAACTTGGACTGGTAAGGCACCTGCTGAATGGAATCGGCGGCCATCTTATCCGTAGGGTCCAGATTGGCTAGCGCATCGTCCACGCTCAGCGGAGCGCGGGAGTTGAGGCGCGGCAGGCTGGCGGGACCGAAATCGACGGCCTGGGGATCGACGGGGTTGGCCGTGAAATCCTCGGCGTCGGCCTGGTAGATGCGGTACTTCTTCTGGCTAAAGTAAGTGTACACGATCTTACCGCGCTTGCGGTCCAGCGAAAGGGCCGGTGCATAGTGGGTAATGCCCGATACCCCGGTGATGAAATCACTGAGCTGCTCCAGGTTCCGGCTAGCCGGGTCGTAGCGGTAGATGTTGCGGAAACCGTCTCGGTTACTCAAAAACACGATGCGGCCCTGAGCGTCCTCCTGGGGGTTCAGGTTGTCCGCGCCGGGGAAAATGTCGATGTTGGTCACCTCGCCACTCGCCACGTTCAGGCCGGCCAGGTTAAAACGCAGGGCACCATAGGTGCGGCGGTTCTGCTGGTAAGAGATCTGATCGGTAGAGAAAAGTATGCGCTCGCCGTCGGCCGACCAGGCGGGTAGCGTCTCGCTGTAGCGGTCGTCGGTCAGTTGTGTTACGCGGCCGGTGCGGGCGTCGATGCCGTAGAGGTCCACCTGCCCGTTGCTGATGCCGCTTACCACGATGGTGCGGCCGTCGGGCGACCAGGCGGGATTGGCGAAGGCGGGAATCTCATCCATCCGAAACTGCTCCAGCGTCTTGCCCGATTCGGTATCGGCAATCACCAGCACGTTATCGCCCTTCGAGACGCCCACGTAAGCATAGCGACGGCTATCCGGCGACCAGGTGCCGCCCGATTCCAGGTAGCTGAAGTCATCCAGGTGGCCCGAGCGGTTGGTACTCGAAATCTTGCGGATGATCTTGCCGTTGTTCGCATCCGCCAAGTACATATCGATGCTGAACAGGTCCTTTTCCGAAAGGTAGATCACGTAGCGGCCGTTGGGGCTGATGCTGGGCGAGATGTTCAGGCGGCCATCCTCCTTATCATCACCCGCCAGCGGGCGGCCGATGAAGCGGTCCTTTCCCGTATCACCCACATAGGGCGCATAGGTCTTGCGCAGGCCGTCTTCCCAGAGCTTGTTGAGATCCTTCAGGCTGTAACCCAGGGCCAGGGGCGTGGCTTTTTCCAGCCCGAACTGCGCCGTCAAGCGGAAGTAGGGCGCAATCACATCGTCTCCCTTCAAACCGGTCACGAACGCCCAGAAAGCCTGCCCGTAGCGGTAAGGGAAATATTTGCCGCTGCTCAGGTCCTTAATGCTCGGTACGTCGTCGTTTAGCACGGCATCGCGCATCCACATGGCGGTAAAGGGGTCCGTGCCGCCGATCGACAGGTACTCAGCCAGGCCCTCCACCATCCACAGCGGCAGGTTGCCCAAGTCGTTCAGCTTGGTGCTGTCGCCGTTGATGATCATGTTGTACTGGAAGGCGTGCACCAGCTCGTGGCCCAGCACGTGGTGGGTCTGCTGGTTGCTCATCGCCACGGGCAGGATCACCCGGTTCTTGAACGCCTCGGTCACGCCGCCCGTACCGATCCCGATGGTCCCCTGGATGGCGTTGGTCTGCTGAAAATCGGGGTGGTTGGCGTAGATCATCAGCGGGTTACGCTCCACGATGGTATCGTGCAGGATATGCTGATGGGCATCGTACCATTCTTCGCTGTCGTCCAGCAATTGGTTGATGACCACGGGGTCGGTCAAATAGGTGTACATACGGAAGCGCGGGCTTTCGTATACCTTGAAATCAAAGTTTTCGTAGTTCGGCTTGTTCCGGCCGAATTGCTGCGCCGTCAGCGAGCTAAACGAGAGGAAAAAGACGCCGAGTAGCAGCCCCAAGCGGGAGAGTGAAAAGGTGTGGATAGTCATACTAATGTTCGTGGGTCAGTGAAAGGTAACAGCGGTGGGGAAACCGCCGATTTACCTCCGTTGATAGTTACACCCAATAAACGATTAGCTGATTTTTCCGGTTTTTAAGGGACTGTTTAGGGTTCGTTAAAATGCTCTTAAAGAAATGAGGGCGAGTAGGTTAGCCCGCCGATTGGTCGTTGGGCCGACGTTTTTTTCGGCTTTTTGCTTGGGGGGTGGGTCTGGTTTTCAAATCCCCTCTACCGATCTGGGAGCCAGTGCTCTAAAGCACTAGCACAAGTCGGTGGACGATCGGACTACCCTGGGCGTGTCCGTCCCTAACGGGCCGGCCGGTCCCCTCCGGGCTTCGCTGATCGCTCGGCACTGGCGTGCGCTAACGCCCCTCCGGGCACCTCACGCGGGCAGCTTACTACGCTCAAATAACTCATCCGCCACCCCTTTCAACCGCTCCACGGCAGCCAGCGATGCGGCATGCGGGATCCGGTTCTTCTCCTCGTCCATATCCCAGAGGCCGCAGGCGGAATAATCGGAAAGGTCATCCCAGTCCGGCCGGTCGATGACGGGATAGATACAGATGCCATAGAACTCCACGCCCCGGCGGGCCACCTCCCGGCAAGTTTCCGCGATCTCGTCGATCCACAGGGCGCGGTCATCCCCGAAGTGGCCGGTTTCCGAAAGCCACACCGGCTTACCGTAGCGGCGGTAAGCTCCCTCCAGTAGGTCGGCCAGGGGAATGCGGCCCGGCTCGGTCGCGGGCCAGGGCAGGTGCTCGCCACCGTGAATCCACTGGCCGTTATAGTAATAGTTGAAGCCCGGCAGATCCAGGTAGTCTTCGCGGCCGCCCAGTTCGGGGCACATCCGGCCCGTAATAATGTCCATAGCCTGAAACTGTGCCTCGTCCATCCCACGCACTGCTTCCAGGTCAGTTTCCTCTGGACTGGGGTGGACCTTCACCAGCGGCTCCACCAGCATCACGCGCGCGTTGGGCACCATACTCTTGATCGCTTCCAACCCCTTGATGGCCGCGCGGCACAGGTGATATTTAATATCCCAACCGGAATGCACCGCAAAGGGCGGGGCACCCCGCACGTCACCCGAATGCCAGGACAGGAAACTCATCTCATTGATCGGAATCACCAGCAACGTCTCGGTAGAATTAGCCTGGTGAAACAGGGCAAACTCCCGGCACAGGGCTACGAAGCGCGCATCGAACTGCGGGTGGGTGGGGTACAGATCGGCCGGATAGCCAAAGTGACACATGTCCCAGATCACCTGAACCCCGTGCCGCTGAGCCGCCAGCAGGCGGTTGCGTACCTCCGTCCAGTCAAAGACAAAGGGGGCTGTCTCCACCGCGCTCCAGCAGATACCCTCGCGGGCCACCAGGATCCCGAGTTCCGCCAGGCGGCGAAAATCTTCGTCCGCCCGCTCATCGTGGCCGGTCTCGCGCAGCAGGTTTACCCGCTCGCCAGAGCGGTTGATGTGGTCGGCGCACTCGAAACCGCCCATCAGAAATGATCGGAATGGATTCATCTGCTTAGTTCGATATCTTCTTCCACCAGCGATTCCTGCTCCAATTGGGCGTACAGTTCCAGGGCATTGTGGAAGGCTTGGTCCATGTTAAAGTACTTATAATTGGCCAGCCGGCCTACGAAGTAGACGTCCGGCAGTGCTTCGGCCTCGCGGCGGTACTTTTCGTAGATCTCCTGGTTGCGGGGGTTGGGCACGGGATAGTAGGGGTCGCCCTCGTCGGTGGTGTACTCCTTTACGATAGTCGTTACCGCCGACTGCTGGTTACCGAAGTGCTTGTACTCGATAATGCGGGTGTAATCAACCTCCCGCCCCGGATAGTTGATCACGGAGTTGTGCTGAAAGTATTCGGCTTCCACGGTCTCGGTCACGAAATTGATCGAGCGGTATTCCAGTTTCTCATCCAGGCTGTGCTTGAAATCGAAGAAGCGGTCAATGGGACCGGTGTAGAATAACTTTTCGTAGCCGATCAACTCGTCCTTCACATCAAAGTAATCGGTATCCAGTCGTACCTCGATATTGGGATGATCCAATATTGAAGCGAACATCTGCGTGTAACCGCCCTTCGGCAGGGCCTGGTACTTATCGGAAAAGTAGCGGCAGTCGAAATTGGTCCGCACCGGAATCCGGTTGAGTACCGAGGCATCCAGTTCCTCGGGATACTTGTCCCACTGTTTCTTGGTGTAGTGGCGGAACATTTTTTCGTACAAGTCCTCCCCCACTTTACTCAGCACGGCGTCGCGGCCGTTTAGCTCCTCGGCTATTTCCAGGCGATTTTCACGCAGCCAGTCCTCCATATGAGTTTCGGTCTCCAGTTGCAGGCCATAGAGTTTGTTCACGGTAGTAATATTGACCGGGATCGGTACGTGCTTATCGTCTACGCGGGCCTCCACCCGGTGCTCCCAGGGGTACCAGTCGGAGAAGCGATTAACGTACTCCCACACGTCCTCGTAGTTAGTGTGGAATAAGTGGGCACCGTACTTGGATACCAGGATGCCGTTATCGTCCACGAAGTCGTAGCAGTTGCCGGCAATGTGGTCCCGCTTTTCAATGATGCAAACCATCTTGCCATCCCGCGCATAGCGTTCGGCCAGGACGGAGCCGGAAATGCCGGCTCCGATAATAATGATGTCAGCAGTGGTCATAAGGCAATGGTTTGGGTGATTAGGGTGTCCATCCGGGCAACGGTGTTGTCCCAGGAGGTTCGTTCCAAAATGGGTCGGTAACGGGCCAGACTCTCTTGCGCCGTTTCTCCTTTAAGGAGTATGTTGTCGATAGTATCAGCAAAACGAGAAGCATCGCTGACGATCGAGACCACCTCGGCGTAATCCCGCACCACGTCCCGAATGGGCGTAGAAATAACCGGCCGGCCGGCGGCCATGTATTCCAGGGTCTTGGTGGGGCTGATGAATTTGGTCGAGTCGTTGAGCGCGAAGGGCATCATGGCAATATCGAAGCAGCGCAGGTAAGCCGGCAGCTCATCGTAACTCTTCATGCCCAGGTAATGCAGGTTCTTCCGGCGGGGAAGGTCTTCCTCACCCACTTTGGCCAGCGGACCCACCATCACGAAATTTACCCCCGGCCGTAAACGTGCCGTCTCCTCCAGCAACTCATAGTCGATCCGTTCATCGATCACACCGAAGTAACCGACAATGGGAGCAGTAATACCCGCTAAGTCAGCCGGAGCCTCCAACTCCTGCAGGGCCTGCGCGAAATGCGGCTCGTCTACCGAACTGGGAAAACAATGCACATTGGCGTGACGATCCCGTTTGGCCTCGTAGAGCGATTTTCCTCCCGTATAAATGATATCAGCGGAGGCCATCAGGGCCGTCTCCTGGGCCAGAATTGCGGCGGGTGCCCCTCTGAAAAGGCTTAACTCATCCATGCAATCGTACACCAGTGTGTCGAAATCGAAGTAGTCCAGCAAGGGCAAAAATGAGGGGGAATACATCCATCCGACAGGGAGGTGTCGATCGGGAAAATAGGTTGGTAGCAGCCTGACAATGTCCTCGATACGTTGAACGTTGGGCTGAAGAACATCCAGGTTCTTCGTCACCTGGACCAACCTACTCTCCTTACTATCAGGACAGTGCCAGGGTTCTTCAACAAATAGTGTCCTGCGGCTGCGCGAAAGGCGACTGATAATGTGCTGAGGTCGCTGATAAACAAATCCCCAGCGCAGGTGACAAAAAACGACAAGCTCATACGGAAGATTATCGTTGCTCTCCGGGTCTACAATTTTGGTCATTGGGTTGCATTGATCTTAACGATAGATCGTCCGTTCGGACAAATCCATGTGGGGCGAAAGCCCGCAGCGAAATCCATCATTCCTCCAGCTGGATTTAGCCGGATGGTACCAAAGCAACCGTGAATTTTATTTACATGTTCGGGGAAAAATCAACAAATTGTCCCATTAATGAGCTTTTTAAACTCTA
Source organism: Lewinellaceae bacterium (assembly GCA_963757435.1). Lineage (GTDB taxonomy): Bacteria > Bacteroidota > Bacteroidia > Chitinophagales > Saprospiraceae > Neolewinella. The sequence goes on from CAVWSC010000032.1 coordinate 278,633, forward strand.
CGTACTTTACCGCTCATTCCGCCGGTGAAAGCGCAGCAAATGCCCCGCCGCCCGCTCATTGAACAGGCACAGCGTCAACTGCGTCATGTTGCGCGGATTATCCGCGAAAAGTATCTTGATCGGATTGTGTACGTAGCCGTTATCGCCGAAGAGCAGCAATTGCTTGCCCCCGCGCGGGTGCCGGAACCGGAGAAGCTCCTCCTCGTCTACCGGCAATGGGATATCGGCGTAACCCTGCTCCCGCAAAAAGGTACGGACCATCTCGTAGGTAGCCGCCAGTTTACCCCCGCGAAAAGTCATCCGAAATTCCCAGCCGTCGGAAACCCCGCCCTCCAGCTCCTCCCCTTCGTCGGGGAAATGGCGGCGCATCCCGCCCGGCATCGGTCGGGGCATGTCCTCTTCCTCCACCGTCCACTCGGGGGGCGATTCCGCCACCCGCAGCGGCCCGGGCATACGCTCCTCGTCTTGCTCCGGCGCGGGCTGGTAGCTCGCGATCCGAATTCGCCGGCCGGGGGTGATCCACGCTTTTTGCATCCTTTCACTGTTTCGTCCCGGCGAAAATACGGCGAATTGTTGGAAGTTGCGCCCGGTGGCACAAAAACTTAGCTACTCAGTTACCTCCGCCGCGTTCGCCAGCAGGCCGATCACGTCCTCCATCAGGTCCTTGATCTTCGGCTCCACGGCCTGCACGGTCGCAATCACGGTATCTACCGTAGTCGGCTCAATGCTCTCGATCGGGTAACATTTGTTGCTCACCACCGACAGCACCGTCACCGGCAGCCCCATGTGGCGGGCCACCAGCACCTCCGGCACCGTCGACATCCCGATCAGGTCCGCCCCCAGCCGGTGGGCCATTTCGTACTCGGCCGGCGTCTCCAGGTTCGGGCCGGGTATGGCCAGGTATACGCCCTGGTGGGCGGTCAGTCCGTGCTGCTGCGCTAATTCCACGCAGCGACCGTTCAGGGCCATATCATAGGTTCGCAGCATATCTGGAAAGCGAGGACCCAGCCGCTCGTCATTCACGCCGCGCAGCGGGTTATCGGGCTGCAAATTAATGTGATCGCGCAAGAAAACCACGTCGCCCGCCTCCATCGACGCATTCACGCTACCGGCCGCATTCGAGATAAACAGGTGCTTGATCCCTAGGTATTTCATCACCCGGATCGGGAAGGTCACCTGGTGCATGCTGTAGCCCTCGTAGTAATGAAACCGCCCGGCCATCGCCACCACCGGCACGCCGTTCAACCGCCCGAAGATCAGCTTCCCCTTGTGGCTCTCCACCGTCGCCAGCGGAAAATGCGGCAGCAGGTTGTACGTAAACTCGCGCTCCACTTCCAGCGCCTCGGCCACCGTGCTCAGGCCCGTGCCCAGCACCAGACCCACGCGTGGCTGGAAATCCGTCCGGCGGCGAATAAAATCAATCGTTTCCTGTATCTGCTCGTAGATCATGCTCGGTATATTGTGGTTAAGGGCTGCCATTCGGCACAAACAAAAGTGGTGGAAGGGCGATTTTGGGCGTGTCCCTGCCCCTAACGGGAGCAGGGTCGGTCCCTTCCAGGCTCCCTGACCGGTCGGCCCTGCGGGCACTAACGTCCTTCCAGGCACCTCACGCAGGCTAATTTCCGGGGCCGGGTTGTTTCCATGGCACCGGGGCGAAGAACCAAACAGCACCAGGGTAGGAATGGATGCACGTTAGACAGAATTTCGGTGGTCCGAACGGCGGGGGCCGTTCGGAGACGCGAGGTATCGCGTCCCTACGGTTAACGGAAAACATCTCCCATCAAACATCGTACATTAGAACGGCGGGGGCCGTTCGGAGACGCGAGGTGTCGCGATAGGGATTTGTTTTTTGGTCCGAACGGCATTGCCGTTCGGAGACGCGAGGTGTCGCGTCTCTACAGGGTTCCGTGGAAAACCATTTTGGCCGGGCCGGTTAGCCATACGTCCTCGAAACCGGTGCCGGCGGCATTTACGCGGCCATCCACCTGCAACTGCCCGCCCCTGGCCCGTACCGGGATGCTGAATGGGCGGCCCGCCCCCAGGCCCCGGCGCAGCACGTGGGTCAGGGCGGCGGCGGTAACGCCGGTGCCGCAGGCGAGGGTCTCGTCTTCTACGCCCCGCTCGTAGGTGGCGATGTATAGGCCGTTCCCATCTTCGGTCGGGCTGACGAGATTAATGTTCACGCCGCCCCGGGGACCATATACCTTACCGTAACGCACAGACCGGCCGATGCCTACTATATCGGCCTTATGGCTATCCGGAACATACTGTACGTAGTGCGGAGAGCCGGTATCCACCAGGTAGTGATCCGGTTGGCAATCAATGGCGGCGACGTCGATCATTTTCAGGCGCACCTGGCCGTCGGGTAACAGGCTTGCCTCATGGGGGCCGTCGGCGGCCACGAATCGGTAGGTCTCCCGCTCGATGCCCAGTACGGCGGCGAATTTGGTAATGCAGCGGCCGCCGTTTCCGCACATCCCGCTCAGGCCGCCATCGGAATTATAGTATATCATCTCAAAATCGTAACCCTCTAGATCCCGCAATAACATCAGCCCGTCGGCCCCGATCCCGAAACGGCGGTCGCAGAGGGCGGCAATGCGGGTGGTGTCATCGAGGGCAAAGGGTAATTCCCGGCGGGCGTCGAGGAGGATAAAATCGTTGCCGGCTCCCTGGTACTTGTAAAAATTCATCCTGGCCTGAGTTAAATTGGAAGGCGAAGATAAGCCTTCATAAGGATCGAAGAAGTAGCAAGGGTAAAATGCCCAAATCCCGGAAATCACAAGGATCGCGATCCCCAGATCGCGGAAATAGTCCCACGCAGTAAGCGCAATTAAGGACGGCCGAGCGGAACAATTTACGCATTCGCGTACCCGGTATGGTCGTCGGGAGCTAGAATGCTACGTAAATGATATTCGGGTATTTCCGCGTGAGGTGCATGGAAGGGGACGACCGGCAGGGAGGCAGCCCGCAGGGCCAAGGCGTTAGCCGCGCCTGGAATGGACCGACCCAGCGCCGTCAGACGATGGGGCACGCCCAAAAATAGAAATTAATTATTGCTCTACCCACCGGTATCTACGGCTCTTTATCGAACAAACCGGTGCGGCGACCGATGCAGCGAAATAGCTCCATGATGGCGACTTGTTGCTGGGGCGTGGGGGCGATGGTGCGCTGGTTACCGTCGTAGTCGACGCGGATGAGGGCGATTTTTTCGTAGGCCAGTAAAAAGAAGGTATTGGTGGGGATAATGGCTGAATGCTGGTAGTGCCGCATATTGGTTTCCTTATTGAATTCACCGCCGTCGGATACGGTATAAAATCCGACTATGGTGTCGGTGGCCATCAGGAATTTGACGTTTTGACCATTTGGCGGCTGGGGCAAATACTGATATTCGGGTAGTTCGAGGGTGAACAGGTAGAGCTGCAGGTTTTCCGGCGACTGGGCGTAGGTAAGCGCGCAGCGGCCCTCGCGGGTGAGGCGGGGTCCGTTCTCGGTTTCGTACCGCGAGAAAATGAAGTTGCCTAACTCGACTGAATTAGAAACGACGGTGCGCAGGCTGTCGAAGGGATCGACGCTGTCGCTTTTGACGGGGCACTGGCCTTTTTGGGCCATTAAAGACGTGCCGAACGGAAACGCTAAACAGAGCAGTAGTAAGAGCAGGGCGGGCTGGTTCCTCATGCCTGACAAACGACGGCAGGCGAGTTTTTTGTTCGCGGCCGGGAAGTAATTCATCAAAAAAGATAGGCGGAATGGTGGCCGAAATTGAAAAACGGCCGTCTCCGCCAGAGCGGAAACGGCCGTTAGTCGTTTGAAACGAAAGCCTTTGTCGGCTAGCCCTTAGCTAGTTGACCGGCGGCTTTGGTCCAGGGCATGGGGTCGGTCTTACCGTAGCGGCGACCGGCGGCCTCCATGATCGGATCCCAATCGGACTGCTTCATCTTGGCCATCTCGGCGTAGGTAGTGATACCCGTAGCGCGGATGCGCTTGTCGAGACCGGCGCCGATGCCGTCGATTGCGGTCAGGTCGTCACCGGGAGGTGCTACCTTGGTGCTGGGGCGGCCGCGGCGGCGCGTGGTGCCGTCGCTGGGAGCGGCGGTCTTCTTGGCGGCGGGGCGGCCGGGGGCGCGCTTGGCTTTCGGCTTGGCCGCGGAAGCGGAAGCTTTCTTGGCCGGCCGGCCGGGGCTGCGCTTGGCTTTTGGTTTAGCGGCGGATGCGGAAGCTTTTTTCGGTGGGCGACCGGGGCCGCGCGTTTTGCGGGGAGCGGGAGTATCATCGTCAGACGAGTGATCGGCCGATTCCATGGAACTACCAATCGAAGCTAAGTGCTGCTTGAATTGGCTTTTCAGATCGGACACCTCGTCGGATAGCTTGGAAACTTCCTTGCGGAGTTTCTTTACATCCTTGCTCGAAGATCCATCATCACTGTCGTCGGAGCCGGATACGGCGTCCATAATGGTGTTCTTTACCTCTTCCAAGGTTTCGAGCACCTGCTCATATTTACTTTTCTTTCCCATTAAAGTGGTTGTTTGTGGAGAATTGCTTTGAAAAAATAGCACTGCTTCTCGTACCGGTTGGTCGGAAAACGCAGTGAATACAACTTGCTAGATTTCGAGTACGACGCGAAGTCGACCGAAAAGCATAATTTTTTGAGAGAAACGGAGGGTTCTAAGAGCGGGTCTAAATTTTTACTTCCTGATAACCAGGTATTTAATAACCTGGCGTCGTAAAAACTGACTTACGTAACCCGCTATGCACGCAAGTTTTTGTCTAGCCGGAACCTTAACCACGAAGTAGCCGCGAAGCGAATCATTGATCCTCAGTTCTTAAAAATTTTAGACATGCTCTAAACCGGTTTCGTTAGTTTAGCTAAAGACTGGCTTTTTATTGGTAATAGGTCGGTAAAGTCATAATGGTTCAAAAATGGAACCAATATTATGGGACAAATGTAATTTTTTATTTATTAATAACAGTGGTTTCGTTATTTTTTATCCTGTAAACACCATGTTTAGTCCCGATATTGGTGCCGACCGGCCCCCATAAGAGCGGTTAGAAACCTTTTATGCGGTGGTTTGGGGTACAAACCTTAGGGTAGATCCGTGTCTTTTCAGCCACTCATCGTGCCGCTTGTAATCAGGCAACGCCCTGGAAACCAGCGCCCAAAAGTCCGGGCCGTGATTGGCCTCGATTAAATGAGCCAGTTCGTGAATGATAACCGCATCCATTATTTCGGTCGGGGCGAGAATTAAACGGGTGGAAAGGTTGATGTTTCCGTCGTGCGAGCAAGAACCCCAGCGCGAATAGGTGTCTTTTAGCTTCACCGCCCGGACTTGCTGCCCGAAATGCCCGTCGTTCAGTTCCAATACCCGCCGCCAGACTTCCGGCAGGTATTGATCGGCCAGTGCCTTAGCCAGGAGTTTGGCGATCACCGCTTCGCGGCGGGGGCTGTCATCCTGTCGGGCAAACAGTATTTGAAAACGATCTTTTTTCTGGTAGGTAATCCGGTGCGCGGCTGAATCGACCACTGCTAATTCAATCCTGAATTCCCGTTCCCTTACCTTGAACAGATAATTTTCGGCCAGATCGGGTGTATGGAAATGCCGGAATACAGCCGGTTTTTCCCGGTAAGTGGCGTGCAGCCATGTTTCCAGGTGTTCGTATTGTTTGCGCAGTTCCTTTTCGCGCAGTCCGTAGGGGAAACGGAAAATAACCGCCTTGCGGCCTACGGCCGCGCGGCTGCCGTTACGCCCAGCCTCGGTAATGATCCGTAGGGGTACGGTCAATTCCCCGAGTTGAATGAAACGGCGGGTTTCGGATAGTTTGCGCGGTCGGGCCATTTGGCGTATTTAGTAATTCCTGCGGTCTTCCCCCCAATTGAGTTTACCGCGCAGGGTGTCCATAAAGTCGATATCGGTCAAGCGAACGAGTTGAATGGAAAAATCGTTTTTGCGCACCGCCAGTTGGTGGGCCGAGGTAACGGTCTCGAACCGGCTATCCAGTGTGCAGAGAAAACTTTCCGCCCGCCCCTCGATCTCGAAACTGATCACCGAGTCGTCGCTAATCACGATCGGCCGAACATTCAGGTTGTGCGGGGCTACGGGCGTCACCACGAAATTACCACTGTCCGGAAAAACGATCGGCCCGCCGCAACTTAAACTGTAACCCGTAGACCCCGTGGGGGTGGATACGATGATGCCGTCGGCCCAGTAGCTATTCAAATACGCTCCGTTAATGTAAGCGTGCAGGGTGATCATCGAACTGGTATCGCGTTTAAGTAGCGTAAAATCATTCAGGGCATAAGGCGTATCATTAAACAGCGGTAGGTTGCTTTCCAAATACAGTAGATCGCGCTCTTCCAGGTCGAAGCGTCCTTTTTGCAGTAACCCGACTACCTCGGCAATCCGCTTCTTTTCCACCGTCGCCAGAAAACCGAGACGGCCCAGATTAATTCCGATAATCGGTACCCCGCTATCGCGTACCAGCAAAACGGCGTGCAAAATAGTACCGTCGCCCCCCAACGTAATAAATAGGTCGAAACGTTTGATCAAAAAATCGGCATAGCCCTCGAACACCCCTACCGGTTTTTTGAACGTAACGTGCGGCCGGATGGACTCTAGATAGGGGCCGTATACGTAAGCCGTAATTCCCTGATCGGCCAGCGCGTCGAATAGGGTCTGGATGTAAGGCACATCCGCTAATTTCAACTTCTGGCTGTATACGACTACCTGCATGGGGGGTAATTAGTGGGTGACATAGGAGAAGGAGCCAATGAGTGGCCGCATAATAAGAGCTATTCATCGGTCACCCGTTTACTCATAGCTAGCGAGTAATCGAACGGAGGTTTCCAGCAAAGGTTGCTCCCATGTCTCCGGTGCGCGGAGGGGTAATTCCGGCCGGCCACCGAATACATCCTTTAAAAATAGTCGATTGTGCAACTGGTAATACACCAGCCAATCCTCGTTTACGGCTGCCGCCCACTGCCCGATCGGGTCATTCAATTCTCGGCATAAAAGGGGGGTGGCATTATCGTCACAAAATTCCGGCAGTTCCTCGCCCGCCCATTCCGTGCTAAACCAGCCCAGCAATCCCCAGAAGGTATGGAAAAAGAACGGCCGGTAGTCCTTATACAATTCATTGCCCAAGCTGGGCGCGGCGCGGCTCATTCCCACCGTCATTAGCCCCGCGACATTATTAATGGGTTCATAGCGGCAGCGGTCCGTCTCGTTAAATCCCGCGCAGGGAAGCTTGGTGCCCGCGTGCGCCAGTTCTTTCTGTACGTAGCGGTACCAGTCCAGTGCCGGTTCGGTGGGCGGTTGCCGGCCGGTCTGTCCATAGTATTCGGCCAGGGCGGCCAGGGCCAGGGCATTGTCGGCGGGGCGCAGGGCTTCGTCATAGGGGCGGCCGGCCAGGTGCTTGTAGCGTGACCGGGGCAGGGCGGCACTCAGGTACTTGGCAATGCGGGCCCGTTGCTCCTTGTAGCGGTCGTCGTCGTAGACCCGGGCGCGGGTGGTTAGGATATTGAGGGCGTGGGTAAGGAAAAAGAGCTGACGGTCCCAACCGCGTCCCTCCCGCCAGGCGGGAAAGCGGCGCTCGTCCAGCAGCCACTCCGTCGTCCAGTTCAGTTGATTCAGCGCGGCCGGTACCAGGGCGGTATCCCGCACGGCGGCCTGCACCAGGGCGCGGCTGCTCCAGTCCTGCAGTAACAGGCGGCGCTCCAGCAGCAATTCGTCTTTCGTGGGTCGGCTCAAGTAGGCCCGGTACTCTTCTTCCCCCAGGTAGTGCGCCAGCCGCCGCGCCTGTCCCGCCCGTTGCCAGCCGGCCAGGTCGGTCAGCCACATAAACAGCAGCAATATGCCCAGTCCGCCGCCCACCAGCAGCAGCACCCGAAACCACGCCCGCGAATCCGTAAAATACCGTACTACGTAAGCGGCCAGTACGAACGGACCGGCCAGTAGCAACAACTGAAACAGAAAAATCAGCACCTTCATGCAGCTAAGGTAGCACATGGATCGAAGTATTGCGTTACCAAGACCTAACGGCCGTTCCGGCATGCAACTTATTGCGTCAATTTATCGCTGATAATGGGCGGTCAAACCAACCACAATTCTCCTTTATGATCAATCGTCTCCTCTTCTCCGGCCTTCTCTTCCTCAGCCTGATCGGTCTGGCGTGCAACGCCTCCAAATCCACCGCCACCGTCCCCGTTACGGCCGTGACCACGCTGAATAGCTATGCCGGCACCTGGATGGTAAATGTGGCAGAAACACCCCTGGGCAACGTCAAAGGCGATATGCTGCTTACGGAAACCGCCGAGGGAAATATGGGTGGTATCATCACCGTCGACGGGACCGCTTACCCACTCGAATACGTCAAACTAACCAACCAGGGTTTCGAGACCAGTTTTTATCTGCCTGACTATGGTACTAACGTTCCCATGATCCTTACGGGCGACCCCGCCATGGGTTCACTTATGGGTATGACGATGGGCGAATACACCACCACGGCCCGGCGTAAATAGGGCGGTATTTGCCGGCTGTAGGTGTCGGGCGTGCCCCCGTCCCGCCAGAGCGGGAACGGGGCCGGTCCCCTCCGGGCTTCGCTGATCGCTCGGCACTACGTGCGCTAACGCCCCTGCGGGCACCTCACGCGAATTGATGTAAGGTATGAGTCATCCGGTGTTTATCCGTAGTAGGGGAGGCATTCCAGTTCAGATAATCCGTACCGCTAACCGTGCAAAAAAACCTCCGCTTAACTCCGTAAGCTTCCTCATTAGCCGTGCTACGCTTACCCCAAAATCCCTTTAGCCATCCTGGACAAAGCTGCCGCCCTCGAACGCGCCCGCCAGGAGCAGGCCGCGAACAAAAAATTCTTCCGCAAACTCCGCGCCCGCCCGCCCCGGCGGCTGGACGAGCGATTCCAGGAGTTACACGCGGAAGTCTTTCAGGAAATCGACTGCCTGGAGTGCGCCAACTGCTGCCGCACCACCAGCCCCATTTTCCGCGACATCGACATCGAGCGCCTGGCCGGCCACCTCCGCATCCGCCCCGCCGAATTGGTGGAAACACACCTCCACCTCGACTCCGACGGAGATTACGTACTCAATTCCGCCCCCTGCCCCTTTCTCGGCGAAGACAATTATTGCTCCGTCTACACCGCCCGCCCCCGCGCCTGCCGTGAATATCCGCATACCGACCGGAAAAATATGCTCCAGATACTTCCGCTTACGCTGCGTAATACCCTGGTGTGCCCGGCCGTGGGCAGCATCGTGCGGCGGTTGCGGGAGCAGGGGTGAGCCATGCAGTTGCCTGAAATTCTACTAGGGGAAGTCAAGTTAAACCGGCTTAAAACGAGTATTAAAAACTCATCCATTCCCTCAGTTTAGGTTGATTAGAGTAAATGGATCCCATAAAACGGTATCTTACACGCTCATCCAACTGCCTCCATGTCCACCCGCCTCGGCAGTAATTTGAAACGACGCACTGCCACCCGGGAGGGGAAGAAGATGGTGCGCACGATGGTGGCGGGAATCTGCATCCTGGCGGCGGTGCTGATCGGTTATTTCGCCATGGAATCCATCAAGGATGTTTCGCAGGAAAACCTCAAACATATTTTGATCCAGGAGGGGGTGCTGGCCGAGTTACTCTCCACTGTGCAGGAGGCCGAGACCAGCCAGCGAGGCTACTTGCTGACGGCTAACCCCAACTTTCTGTCTCCCTACGATAGCGCCATGATCGTGGTGCCGAAGTTACTCCTGCAATTAGAAGACATTTCCGGCGAGATCCTGACGGACCGGGGGGCCATCGTCCGAATTCGGGGCCTGGTGGAAAGCAAATTCGCTGAACTGGAGCAAACCATCCGCTATATGCAGGCGGGGCAGGACGAAGTAGCCCTAAAAATTGTTGCCAACGAGACGGGGCGGCTCACGATGGATTCACTGGCCGCCGAGATCGGCAAATTGCGCCTCCGGGGTCAGGCACTATTTACGCTTTCCGAGAACCGGATCTCCAATATCGAGACCTTCGCGAACGTGTTTCAGTTCCTGTCGGTCGTTGCCCTGTTCTTCATCTTTTACCTCATTTATTCCATTGTCAAGCCGATCATCGATCAGATCGTGCGGGCCAACGAGGAGGCCACGCTCAATCGTGACTTACTGCAGGAAAAGAACGAGCAACTCGAACACTTCGCCTACATCGCTTCCCACGACCTGAATCAGCCCCTGCGCACGGTAAAGAGCTTCGTCGCCATCCTGCACGAAGACTACGGCGACCGGCTGGATGAGGAGGGTCAGCAGGTACTCCATTTCATTACGGAGGCAACGGACCGGATGCGCGCCCTAATCAACGGCCTGCTTAACTTCTCGAAGATCGGTAAATCGGGAACCCTGCAGGAAGTAGACCTAACTGAACTGATGCAGGGAATTGAGCGCGATCTGCACCTCGCCATCCAGGAATGTGGCGCCCTGGTGGTATACGAAGGGTTACCGGCCATCAACTGTTTTCGCGTAGAGATCCGGCAGCTCTTTCAGAACCTGCTCTCTAACGCCCTCAAATTCCGCAAGGAAGGTGCCTGCCCTAAGATTAAAATTAGGTGTAAGGAACGACCCACCGAATGGGAATTTTGCGTCGTCGATGACGGTATCGGCATCGAAACCGAGCAGCAACAAAAGATCTTTTCCATCTTCACCAAGCTACACCTCGCTACCGATTACGAAGGGTACGGGATCGGTCTGGCCTTCGCCAAAAAGATTGCGGAATTGCACCGGGGCCGCATCTGGGTAGAATCCGTGGTGGGCGACGGCAGCCGGTTTTACTTTACGGTGAGTAAGGAGTTGGGAAAAGAGGAATAAATCGGCCTTCGCGTGAGGTGCCTGGAGGGGCGTTAGCGCACGCAGTGCCGAGCGAATAGCGAAGCCCGCAAGGGACCGGCCCGTCCCGTTAGGGCGGGACACGGCCAAGCCAATATATTAGCCTGTAGTCAGATAGTACGTAATCTTTGTTTGGATGCTTTGCTGATTTAAGGCTGCCGCCGGGGCGGATCGAGCGTGAACGGATCGCCGCGTTTTCATGCCGAAACCGGTAATCATCCTAAATTGATGCCGATCAGGATGCGCATTTTAGACACGCTCTTGGTCCATAATCCATCAGTGCCCGTCCACGGCCGGTGCCAAGTCGAAATATTCCAGGTAGCTGGGTGGGTTGGTGACGTTGCCCCGCTGGGAGATGATCGTGATGTCGATGTTACGATCCTTCGCCTTTCTCACGAAATTTTCGAGAATTTCTACAATGTCGTAATCCAGGTAGCGCGTCTTGGTTACATCGAGTTCGAGTAGTGAGTTTTCCGGAAGCTGGTCCAACTCGCGCAAGATGGCTGCTTTGTTAAAGAAGGTTACTTCCTCGGCCAGCGTCATCCTGAATTTACTGCGGCCGTCCGGCCCGGTGCTTTCTTCCGGATGGAGGAAGTGGCTGTTTTCGTAATTTTTGTACAGGATAATAATGATACCCACGGCCAACCCGAGACCGATACCCGTGAGCAGATCGGTAAAAACAATGGCCACGACCGTAACGATGTAGGGTACGAATTGCTTCCAACCCGACCGGTAAATGGCCGCCACCGTGCTCGGTTTGGCAAGCTTGTAGCCCACCACCAGTAGTACCGCCGCCAGTACCGATAGCGGAATCAGATTGAGTAGCGTGGGGATCGCGACCACCGCCGCGAGCATAAAGATACCGTGGAGGATAGCGGAGACCTTAGTCTTTCCCCCGGACTGAATATTGGCCGAACTACGAACGATAACCTGGGTGATCGGCAGTCCACCGATCAGGCCGGACAAGATATTGCCGGCACCCTGCGCCAATAGTTCCCGGTTAGTGGGCGTAACGTTCTGGGCGGGGTCCAGTTTGTCCGTCGCTTCCACGCAGAGGAGCGTTTCCAGACTGGCAACGAGCGCGATGGTAAAGGCCGTCAGGATAATGCCGGGGTTGGCGAGGGCCGCGAAATTGGGCATACTAAACTGACCGATGAACCCGTCGAAATTTTCCGGGACGGGTATTTTTACCAAGTGGGCGGGGGAGATACCCCACGTCGTATCGCCGCGGGTCGCTATGAAGTAGAGGATACCGATGGCTACGGCCACGAGCGGTCCCTGGATGATCGTGAAAAATTTCCCCTTATCGGCCAGTACCCTATCCCACAAAATAAGTAGAGCCAGTGCTACGATGGCAATTAAAGTAGGGCCGAGACTAGGGTTCTGAACGGCATTGACCAGTTCAGTAAAGGTGTTTTCGCCGTCGAGCTGTAAAAATGACTGGTCGCCCTCGAAGTCCTTATCATAGCCAAGGAAGTGGGGGATTTGCTTGAGGATGATGATCAACCCGATACCCGTCAGCATTCCCTTAATAACCGATGAGGGGAAATAGTAGCCGATAACGCCGGCCCGTAATATTCCAAAACCGATCTGAATCACTCCACCTAGTACTACGGCCGCCAAAAAATCCTGAAAACCGAATTCGGCGATGGCCACCGCAACGATGGCCGCCAGCCCCGCTGCCGGTCCGCTCACACCAATCGAAGAACCGGAAAGCGATCCGACGACGATGCCGCCGATAATACCGGCGATGAGGCCGGAAAGGGGCGGCGCACCGCTAGCCAGCGCAATGCCGAGGCAGAGCGGTAGTGCTACGAAAAAGACGACGATTGATGCCGGTAAATCGCTGCGCCAGTTGGCGGCAATGCTTGAGGTGGAATTGGACACAAAAAATTATTTTGCCTGTGGGTTAGCTATAAGGTGTAGTTACACGAATTACCCCGATTAGTTCACAATAGCTCTTGCTTAATCGTAGAATGAAACACCGATTCTCTTCCCGGTTCCGACGCCTAACCGTCGCAACGGTTCGCCCGCTAGTTCACAAAAAATTAATGGCCCCTTATGCCGCCCTGTGTGCTACTACTCCGGCAAGCTGGGTTTAATGCACTAATTTTGCCGTCCATCATCCAACCCTTTACCATGTCCGTACCGATCCGTGTCCTTCTCGCCCTCCTCGCCGCCTGCCTATTCGTGGCCTGCCCGCCCGCGCCCCGAAACACCGTTAGTAGCGGCCCGGCCGTCACCCCCCCGCTGGCGAACGCTTCTTCGGCGCAGCCGCGCAACATCATCCTCATGATCGGTGACGGCATGGGCATTACCCAGATCAGCGCGGGCCTGTACATGAACGGAAACAAGCTAAACCTGGAGCGTTTCCCCGTCATCGGCCTGCACAAATCGTACAGCGGGGATAACCTGGTCACCGATTCGGCGGCCGGGGCCACGGCCTTTAGCGCCGGCAAAAAGACCTACAACGGGGCCATCGCGGTGGGCATGGATACACTGCCCGTGGAAACCATCCTGGAAGTAGCCGAAAAGCGCGGCCTGTCCACGGGCATGGTTTCCACCTCCACCATCGTACATGCCACGCCCGCCAGCTTTAACGCCCACAATCGCAGCCGCGCGAATTATGAGGAGATCGCCCTGGATTTCGTGACCGGCGCGGAAATCGACTTCTGGATCGGCGGCGGCAAGCGTTTCTTCGACCGGCGGCTGATGGACGACCGCAACCTGGTGGAAGAGCTGAAAGCCAAGGGATACGTAGTTGGCGATTTCCTGACCGACCTCAAGGACATCAAGCGGCCCAGTACCAAGAAAAATTTTGCCTACCTCACTTCCGATAAGGATCCGCTTCCCGTAGCCCAGGGCCGCGACTACCTGCCGCTGGCCAGTACCATGGCCTGCGATTACCTGAGCGAGAAAGGAGGTGAGCGCGGCTTTTTCCTTATGATCGAGGGATCGCAGATTGACTGGGGCGGCCACTCCAACGACAGCGATTACATCATTACCGAGATGATCGATTTTGACAAGGCCGTCGGCCGCGTACTCGACTTCGCCGCCCTCGACGGCAATACCCTCGTCATCGTCACGGCCGACCACGAGACCGGCGGCTACGCCATCAATTACGGCTCTAAAATGGACAGCATCGTACCCGCCTTCACCAGCGATTACCACACGGCCGACCTCATCCCGGTCTTCGCTTACGGCCCCGGCGCGAGCGAGTTCGCGGGCATCTATGAGAATACGGCCATCCACACCAAGATGATGCGGTTATTATTTGGATTCTAACTCCATTACTCCGTCATCCAGTCCGCGCCTTCCACTTCCTGCTCGGGTTCCGGGTCGGCGGTAACGGGATCCACCAGCGGCCCCACCCGGTACCAGACCTGCTGGTGGCGCACGTAGATGCTGTCCACCACGGTCTGCTCCAAATCGGGATACTGCTTGGGGTTGACGATGTAGTGCATACCCACTTCAAAATCGGCCAGGTGACGCGGAACGATACGGCCGCGCGCCTCTTCCAGGTAGATGGTGGTGGCCGGTTCCATGATGGTAAGGCCGAATACCGCCAGCGGTCGCTCCACATAAGTACGGCCTAGTGCGATACTGCTACTGCGTAGTTCACTGCCCCGCACGTCACTCACCAGGCGGGCCGGCAACACGAACCAGTTGAAACCGATCCGCAGTAACAAGACCAGCACGATAAAGGCGGGCAGCATGGATTTGGGCCGCCGAAAATAAAGGAAGGTGATGGCACTGATGGACAGGCACAGCCCGACCGCCTTGACGCCCAGCAGCGGAAAACCCTGGGTGGCCGTCAGGAAAAGCGGCACTAGTGCCCCGCCGGCCAGCGCTACGCCCAGCAGACCGAACAGGTAGTATAGTCCCCGGTACTGCCACGTTTTTTCCGCGCGGTGGCGCAGGTGCAGGGCGTAGTAGACGATGAAGATCAGCGGGGCGTGCATCAGCAGATAGCGCGGATATACCTCGGGCGAGAGCCAGTAGATGATGATGTTAGCCAGGAACTGGAAAGCGCAGAAAAACACAAAACGGTCCGCCCGCAGCACCCGCCAAATGTCGCGCCGCAGGAAATAAACCAGCAGTACCGACCAGGGCAAGAAATGATAGGTCATCTCCAGCGGAAACTCCAGGAAGTGCAGAATACTTTCACCCACACCGTATTTCACCACGGTCCGTTTGCTGCTTTCGGTAAAAAAGCGGGCCAGTAGATCGGCCGCGTCCGCCTGTTGCCCGTAGCCCCACAGGTAGAGTCCCACGAGGCCCAGGAAGAGAAAGCCGCCCACGAAATGCCAGACCGAGAAGAATTTACGCCACTCGCGGTTCCACGCGAACCAGCTCACCAGCGTGGTGCCGATGAATACGATGGCGGGCATCCCCTTCAGCATGAAAGCGACGGCCGCCAGCAGGTAGGCCCCCACGAACAGGCGCCGCCAATCGGCCCGCTCATAGTAGGTAAATACCCAGATAAACAGGCTGTAGATCACCCACGAAAAGCAAATGTCGATCAGCCCCAACATACTGTCCCAGAACATAATGCGGCCGCAGGTCAGGAAGATCATCGCCACCAGGAAGCCGCCCCAGCGACCGAAATAATGCCGCGTGGTGGCCCAGATTGTCGCGCAGTAACCCAGCAGCACCAGCACCGTCGGCAGGCGCACGCTCCACTCGTCCACCCGCCCCAGCAGGGCGAAGGAAGCGGCCAGGATCCAGTTCCACAGCGGCGGTTTATTCAGGTAGATATCGCCGTGCATGCGCGGCACCAGCCACTCGCCGGTCCAGCCCATCTCCAGGGCCACCGCCGCCCGGATGCCCTCGTCGTCGATAAACGCCAGCATTCCCAGGTTGATCAGCAGGGCGGCAGGCAACAGGGCCAGGATGAGGAGCAGCCAGGTCATTCGGTTCATGGCCGCGAAGGTAAGGGAAGCGGCGGATTTTGGCGTGCCCCGGCCTAACGGCCGGGTCGGTCCCCTCCGGGCTTCGGCATTCGCCTCGGTGCTCCGCACTTCCCCTGCGGGCACCTCACGCGGGGGGGATGTACGATGTACGATGTCTGATGTCTGATGTGAGATTTTTTCCCGGCCGGCGTGCGCCACATCTCTGGTAGGGGCGGAGTCGTCTACTAGTGGAAAGAGTAGTTACCCGGGCACCCTACATAGTAGGCTGTCCAATCTATTTATGTCTACCCACTACAGTTTTTACTGTATGTTACCTCCCCGTCACCCCTCTCCTCCGCAGCGGCTGGGGTTAAGGGGACCCAGACGAATAGCCGGGCCGGGGGAGAGGTCTCCAAGAAGCGAGTGCAAAACCTGTAATTGTTCAAGCCTGATAAACTGGACAGCCTAGCCTACACGCCTTTCAACGAAGGTTAATTTCAAATCCGACCTACCTTCCTTACCTTAGCATTTTAGTCTAAAGCCGAACCCATGCCCCGCCCCGCTTTCCCCGCCACGCCCCGCTTCGACCTCCACCGCCGCCGGCCCGCCGCCAACTCCCCCGCCGCCGGAGACCTGCCGGAATTACCCGCCGATTTCGATCCCGGCCTGCCGGGGCTAGCCGATTACCGGCGCGGCCCTTACGCCACCATGTTCGCCAACCGGCCGTGGACCATCCGCCAGTACGCCGGTTTTTCTACGGCCGAGGAAAGTAATGCCTTTTACCGGCGCAACCTCGCGCAGGGGCAGCGGGGACTGAGCGTGGCCTTCGACCTGGCTACCCACCGGGGCTACAACAGCGACCACGAGCGGGTGCGCGGCGACGTAGGCAAGGCCGGCGTAGCCATCGACACCGTGGCCGATATGGAGCGGCTTTTCGACCAGATTCCGCTGGATAAAATGTCGGTCTCCATGACCATGAACGGGGCCGTGCTGCCCATCCTGGCCTTCTACATCGTAGCCGCCGAGCGACAGGGAGTCGGCCCGGAACAACTGAGCGGGACGATCCAGAACGACATCCTCAAGGAATTCATGGTGCGCAATACTTACATCTACCCACCGGCGGGCAGCATGCGCATCATCGCCGATATTTTCGCCTACACCGCCGAGCGGATGCCGCGTTTCAATAGCATCTCCGTTTCCGGCTACCACCTGCACGAGGCCGGTGCCCCCGCCGCCCTGGAACTCGCCTATACCCTGGCCGACGGGCGCGAGTACCTGCGGGCGGGCCGGGCTGCCGGTCTGAAAGTCGACGATTTCGCGCCGCGCATCTCCTTCTTTTGGGCCATCGGGATGCGGCACTTTACCGAAATCGCCAAACTGCGGGCGGGCCGCGTCCTCTGGGCGGAACTGGTCGACGAGTTCGATTCCACCAACCCCAAAAGCCGCCTGCTGCGCACCCACTGCCAGACTTCCGGCTACAGCCTCACCGAGCAGGACCCCTTCAATAACGTGGCCCGCACCTGCGTGGAAGCCCTTGCGGCCGTGCTGGGCGGTACGCAATCCTTGCACACCAACGCCCTGGACGAGGCCATTGCCCTGCCCACCGATTTCTCGGCCAAGATCGCCCGCGATACCCAGCTTTACCTGCAAAAACAGACCGGCGTCACCCGCGCCATCGACCCCTGGGGCGGCAGCATCTTCGTCGAGCAACTCACCGAACAACTCATCACCGAGGCCCGCGAATTGATGCGGGAGATCGAGGCGGCCGGCGGAATGACCAAAGCCATTGAAAAGGGTATTCCCAAGCTACGGATCGAGGAAGCCGCCGCCGCCAAGCAGGCCCGTATCGACGACGGCTCGGAGCAGATCGTCGGCGTCAATGTCTTCCAAACCGACGAGGAAACGGTCATCGACCTGCTGGACGTAGATAATGATTCCGTGCGCCGGCAACAAATCGCCGGCCTGGAACGCAACCGCAACGAACGCGATGAGGACGCCGCCCAGGCTTCTCTCGCCGCACTTACCGCCGGGGCGCGAGGCGCGGAGAACCTGCTGGAACTGGCCGTGGCCGCCGCCCGCGCCGGTGCCGATCTGGGCGAGATCAGCCTGGCCCTGGAAGAGGTATATGGCCGTTACCGCGCCGATACCCGCCTGATCAGCGGCGTGTATGCCCGCGAGTCGGGTGGCGACAGCCGCGCCGCCATCGACCGCGTACGCGGTCTCAGCGATTCCTTCGTTACCGTAGCCGGCCGCCGGCCGCGCATCATGATTGCCAAGCTGGGCCAGGACGGCCACGATCGCGGGGCCAAGGTCATCGCTACCGGTTTCGCCGATCTCGGTTTCGACGTGGACGTCGGCCCCCTCTTCCAGACTCCCCGCGAGGCCGCCCGCCAGGCCGTGGAAAACGACGTACACCTGCTGGGTATCAGCAGCCTGGCCGCCGGTCACAAGACCCTCGTGCCCGAAACCCTCGCCGCCCTGCGTGAGTACGGCCGCGAGGACATCCTGGTCATTGTCGGCGGCGTCATCCCCCGCGCTGATTACGACGGCCTCTACGAGCTGGGCGTGGCGGGCATTTTCGGCCCCGGCACCAACATCCGCGCGGCGGCGGAAGAACTGCTGGGCGTGATGCTGAAGGGATATGCGGAGGTTAAGGATTAGCTAGTGCTGCTTCTCTTAATCGCATAGCGATCTTTTGAAGTGAAGACTGTAATGGCTGGAACCCCCTTCGGGGCCAGGAAAAAAACAACGGGCAGAACCCCCTTCGGGGGCAGGGGAAAAACAACGGGCTGGAACCCCCTTCGGGGCCAGGAAAAAAAACAACGGGCAGAACCCCCTTCGGGGGCAGGGGGAAAAGAGACTGCCCACCCAACCATAACTACCCGCCCAAATAATCCGACCGCCCCATCGTTAATTCCCCATGCCGAATCTTCTTTTCCGCCTCTCGCTCCTTACCCTACTACTAATTTTCCTCGCCTCCTGCGGCGATGAATTACCCACGCCCAAGCCCCACGCCTTCCCCCGCGTGGATTTTCCCGTGCGGAACTTCGTAGCCTTCGACCAGGATTTTTGTGCCTTCAGCTTTCAGTACCCGGACTACGCACGCGTGGTGCAGGACACCGCTTTTTTTGAGGAGCGGCCCGCGCATCCTTGCTGGTTCGATCTGTACATCCCATCATTTGACGGCCGCATTCACTTCACCTACTACCCCCTGAACGGTACGCCGGAAGACTGGGAGAAACACCGGGACGACGCCTTCGAGATGGCCGGCTACCACAACAAGCGAGCAAATTATATCGACGAGGTCCGCATCGCCAACCCCCAGGGAGTTCACGGCATGGCCTTTGACCTGCGGGGGCCGGCGGCTAGTCCGTTCCAGTTCTTCCTTTCCGACAGCACCAGCCATTTCCTGCGGGCCGCGCTTTATTTCAATACCCAGGCCCGCCCCGATAGTCTGGCACCCATTACGGAATTTGTAGAGGATGATATCCTCAGGGTACTGGAGTCTTTCCGGTGGGAGTAATTTAGACGGCCCCCATGCCGCCGTCCGCGCCGATGATCTGGCCGGTAATAAAGGCGGCTTTTTCGGAAAGCAGGAAAGCGGCCAGTGAGGCCATTTCCTCGGCCGTGCCGATACGCTTGAGCGGGTGGCGTTCGGCCCCGGCCTCGCGTTTTTCGGGCGTGGCGAGGAGGTTGCCGGCCAGGGGCGTATCGGTTAGGGAAGGGGCAATGGCATTGACCCGCCAGCGGGGAGCATACTCGGCGGCCAGGGAGCGGGTGAGTCCTTCTACGGCACCCTTGGCGGCCGCTATTCCGGCGTGAAAGGGAAGGCCGCGCTGGACCGCTACGGTACTGAACAGCACTATTGATGCCTGATTTTCAGCTTTTTTCAGTCGCCGCTCGGCGGCCTGGATGCAGCGTACCGCGCCCACTACATTCAACTCGAAGGCCGAGCGAAAGGCATCGGGTTTCAGGCTGCGGAAGCTCTTCAGGTCGATGCTACCGGGGCAGTAGACTAGGCCGTCTAGCGAGTCGGGCAGGCTATCGGCGGGTAAGTCGGCGGGATCGGTGACGTCAACGGTGCTGAAATTTATGCTGCTCGGTAGATCCCGTTGCTCGCGCGACCAGATGGTGAGTTGGTGGCCTTCGGCTAGTAATTGATCCACAAGTGCGCGGCCGATGCCGGAGCTGCCGCCGATGATGAGGTAGTTGGCCATAGTATTGTTCTCTTTTGCCCGCCTAACGTAGGACGGGGGAAATTGTCAGTAGTAGGATTGAAAAAAATCATTCTCTTATGGATGCAAACCCGCTGAGGAGAAGTGGGTGGCGCTGTGGATAAGTACTCATCAGGTACATCCATGACACGAATTCGCGTACCCGGCACGGTCATCGGAATTCAATGGAAATCCTGCATGGAATCCGATACTATGTTCTGCCCGAGATAAAGGGGGTAGACACTAGTCGTGCTGACCTATTTATACCCCGCAAATTTCAAGTAGTGACCCGCGTGAGGTGCCTGGACCGGCCGCCGTTTAGGCGGAGCCCGCAGGGCCGAGCGGTAGCGAGCTGGGAAGGGACCGACCCGGCCTGCCGGCCGGGGCACGCCCGAAAAATAGTGCTAGTGTACCAACCGAAAAATTCTGTTATACCCAAATTTTGTCTTTTTTGCCTCATGCTTCGTTGCGAAAAACCTTATGTAGCTATGGCTATACGCGGTTTCCACGCCTCGCCTGAGACAAAAAATCCGGCGACTTAATATAACGAACACGAAGTAGCAGCGTAGCTAAGAGCGTGTCTAAATTTTTACTTCCTGAAAACCAAGCATTTAAGAACCTGGCGTCACATAAACTGACTTACGTAACCCGCTGTGCGCGCACCACGAAGTAGCCGCGAAGCGAATCATTGATCCTCAGTTCTTAAAAATTTTAGATACGCTCTAAACTTCCCGTTTGGTCCACTAGTACAACAGTTCTATCACTCCAGCTATCTTGTTTTCTCTACTAGCGCGGTGACTTCCTTAATTTGCTCCAGGTAAAGTTCGAGGTGGAAGGCGCGTAGCTCGGAGTGGCGCAGGATGGCGGTGAGGTCGGCCGCGCCATGCCGCCAGAGTTTGTCCTGGTCGATAATGCAGTTAGCGAAGTCGGCCGGTTCGCTGGAACGGACGCAGGTAAAATCGATATAATCGGACACGCCGGCCAGGGTCTGGAGGGTTAGTTCGTCGTGCTTTGCCAGGTCTTGCTTGATGTAGTCATAGCGGAAAGCGACCAGGGAGGCCAGGTTCCGGCGAAGGCTCAAATCTCTGATTAGGAGGGCGTCGCCGGTTTCGGACATTAGCTCATAGGACATGGGGGAAAAGGAGCGAAAAACGCCACGCACGAATACCTGCCCGGCACTGCCGATACCCTCCGGCAGACCTTCTTCCTCTCTTCCGGAGAAGACCGCCACTCCGCGGTAGAGATCGTTGATGTCGTTTTCACAGTCGGTGAGGTTCATTTGGCTGGATCTCAGCTCACTTACCAACTCATCGTGAATGGCCCCGAGGTAGGTGTCCAGTTTGCGGTTGTCCTTTACCCGCTGGTTACATCGCTCTACGCCGAAGGCGATGAAGAGGGAAACGATAATGAGCGATACCTGGATGAGGTAGTCTTTCCAGTTGTTGAGTTGCACGAATGGGGCGTTTTGGAACGTGACGGTAGCAGGAGTTGTCGCATAATCGACGAGTAATTACCTGTTGGGTTGCATCATCCGTAAATGTAGGCATAAACGGAAAAAGCAGCAACGGACGGTGTCCACTGCTGCTTTTGTCATCGGCCCGATAAAATCGATTTATCCGTTACATCCGCACCAGCTTGGTGGCGTAAACCGGCTTGCCGTCCGCAACCAGGCGCAGGAAGTAGGTGCCGGCGGCCCAGTTGCTTCCGAGCTGGAAGGTGGCGGCCCCGGCCGCGCCGGAGAGTTGACGGCGTTCGACCAGGCGGCCGGTGACGTCGTAGGCCAGTGCCTCCACCCGGCCGGCAGCGGCGGGGAGTTCGTAATTCACGCGGAATGCCTGGGCACTGGGGTTGGGCGCGATGCTAACCTGGAGGTTGGGCAGGCGCACGTCTTCGGCGGCGACCGAGGTGGCGTCGTAAATCTCAAAGTTGTCCAGGCCGGCCTCGGACAGGTGGCCGGCGGGTAGGTCTACGGCCGTGAAGCGGATGCGCAGTTCGCCGCTCAGGTCGATGGCAATACCGTTGAGCAGGAAAGAATCCTCGCGCCAGGTGCTTGCGCTGGTGGTGTACTCGGCCAGGGTGACCGTTTCGCTGCCGTTGGTCAATTCTACGCGCAGGAAATCATTGGGATCGGTATCGCCGCCCGC
Source organism: Lewinellaceae bacterium (assembly GCA_963757435.1). Classification (GTDB taxonomy): domain Bacteria; phylum Bacteroidota; class Bacteroidia; order Chitinophagales; family Saprospiraceae; genus Neolewinella. Next base: position 300,741 of record CAVWSC010000032.1, read on the forward strand.
GTTGTAGAACCAGTACTGGTAGCGCAGTATCGGTTCTTCTATTCCCTCCAGGTCAATGATGCGCGAAGTGAGGATGACGGCACCGCCGTCGATGTCGTCACTGCCGGCACCGCCGCCGCCGTTGCCGGTGATGTAGGCCTGGTTGCCGAGGTCATTCGACACGTCCGCGCCGGGGTTGCTGACCTGGCTGCCGAAATTGGTGCCCACGGGGACCCCCCGGACCCAAAAACCGCTAGTCGCGTCACCATCGGAAGTAGCCGACCAGCCCTGATCCACGAAGAAGTCATCGAGGTAGCCGTCTTCCAGCGCAAGCACCAGATCGTCGCCCGAGCCGAGGGGCACGTTGAATTGAGCGGTATTGCGGTAGCCCCACGCGCCGTAGTAAATGTCGTAGGTGCCGACAAACAAGTTGTTCAGTGCCACGGTGCCATCCGCGCCGGCAATGGCCGTAAATTCGGTACCGTCCTCGTAGATGAAAATGACCCGCGCGGCGGCTACGCCTGCTTCCAGGTCAGCGGCTTCCACGACCGAGCCGGTGAGGCTGAAGGTGGGAAGGGCGGTTAGGAAAGTATCCAATGTCGTTACTTGGCCGTTAACCAGTTCCACTTCGGTTACCAAGGACTGATAACCCGAGCGGCTGATGAGTACCTCATAGCTGCCGGCGGCGGCCTGACCGGTTTCGTAGCGTCCCAAGCCATTGGTGGACTGTAAAGTAATCTGGGGGGACTCGAGGATTTCGACGGTGGCACCGGCCAGCGGGTTGCCGCCTTCGGAGGCGGTAATGGTACCTTCGAGGAAAGCGGCCCGCTGATAATCGACCTCCACCACAAAAAGGCCGCTGGAAATATCGCTCACCAGCACCAGGCCGGAGGGCAGGAAGGGGGTGGCACCCCAGGCACCGTTGAAACCGCCGCTGGCACCCAGCCACGTATCGTAGTGCGCTACCTCGATCAGGTTGGAGGGGCGCGAAGCGTCTACGATTACCAGTCCGTCCGTGTAGTAGCTCAGGACGAGGTAATCGTTCAGGAAGTGCGTATTGTGGGGAATGACCCCCTCATTAACGGTAGCGAGCGGACGGAATTCATCCAGTTCGATGATGTTGGTCGGGTCGCTCACGTCGTAGGCACCCATGGGGGCGTCGCCCCGCTCGTCGGTGGTGTAGGCATACTGACCATCGGCTGATACCCAAATATTGTGCGTGAAGGAGAAGGGGGTTTCGATGCCGCCCAGTTCGGTGATATTCTGCGGGTCGGTCACGTCATAAAGCGTCATGAAACCGTCGTAAATTTCCGAGGCGTACATGATGCCGTCCTGCACGTAAACGTCGTGCGAGTAGATGTTGGGGGCCAGGGCTACGAATTCCGCCTGGCCGGGGGTGGTGGCCACGTCAAAGATAATCATGCCACCGCTGTTCAGGTTGGCTCCCGCAAGGTAGGCCAGCCCGGTGGGCACGTCGATGTAGATATTGTGGGCGCGGTTGAGCGTACCGCCCGCGATCTGGTAATTGTTGTGGGTCAGCGGAGCGTTGCCGTTTGCGATGTCGGTCAGATCGATGATGGTGAGGCCCTCCGTAGAACTGCCCTGGTCGGCAACGACGTAGGCATATTCGCCGTACACTTTAAGATCGCGCCAGGTAGAGAACTGCCCCTCCAGAAAAACCACTTCGGTGGCATTATCGGGGTCGGCCAGACTAACGATGGAGACACCGCTACGCAGGCCCACCAGGGCATATTCGGTGCCATCGGGGGCCACGTAGGCCCAAATGTCGTTCAGATCGGCGTCGTAGGTGACGTTTGATCGCAGGGTGGTATTGAAGGCTTGCTGGGCGGTCAGGCCGATAAAGAAAAAGAGGCTGATGAGACAGCTAAGTAGGAGTCGTTGCATTGGTTAGTTTGCAGGTACGGTAAAACCGGCGCACGGTACGGAGGACGTTGCGGCGGGAGAAATAATAGTTCCGGGCTGGCGTATGGATTACCGCTGCTATGCGGCGGCGGGCAAAGGTATCCGATTAACAGTAGGGCACCACCGCAGGTGGATACTCATCCGCCGGTATTTGTGGCGGTGATGCGACAAAAGGAATGATTTAGCCGGTTACGGCCGGACTACTTTAGCCATTTCAGTCGAAACCACGCCGCGCAAACTCATCCCAGCTGTACTTCACCTTTTCGCGCCGTACCCCGGCCGTGAACTCCTCCCGCTTATCCTCGCGGTAGAACCGTTCGATTTTAGCCGCCACATCGCCCGGTTCGGGTTGGGCGACGTAGCCGACCACGCCGTCCGGCACGATCTCCGCCAAACCGCCGACATCGGTGACCAGCATGGGCGCATCGAAATGGTAGGCCATTTGCGTGATTCCGCTCTGGCTGGCGGTACGGTAGGTCTGGGCCACCAGATCGGCCGCACCGAAGTAGTTGCCCAGTTCGGCCGTCGGGATGTAGTGGTCGAACAGGTGAACGGCGGCGGTTAGCCCGAGTTCCTCGATCAGGTCGTGGTATTCGGCGGGGTCGTCGTAGAACTCTCCGGCCACGATGAGTTCTACCCCCAACTTCCGCAGGCCGGGCGCGGCCAGGGCGCGCAGCAGAATATCCAACCCCTTGTACTTACGGATCAGGCCGAAGAAGAGCAGGTAACGGCCGTCATCCCGCAGGCCAAGCCGGCGGCGGGCCTCGCTGCGCTCCACCCGTTCGCCCAGGTTATCATTGATCGGGTGGGGGAGGTACTGCACCGGCTTTTCGGAAAACTCCCCGATCTCCTCCCGTACCTGTCGCGACATGGTGATGAAGCGATCAAACGCCCCCAGGAAATAGCGCGTAAACAGCCGATCTCCCGGCCGGGCTTCGTGGGGAATAACATTGTCGCAGAGGGCCACTTTCTCTACCGATTTGGGCAGTAGCCGCGTTACCGTACCCAAACTCGGCCCCATGAACGGCAGCCAGTAGCGGGTGATCACCAGATCGGGTTGTAATTGCCTGATCCGCCGCGCCGCCACCGGCCAGTTGAGCGGGTTAGCCGCGTTGATCCACCGGTAGATCGTTAACCCCTCCGGCGCGGGGTCTTCGGAATACTGCGTCTTCCCGGGAAACAGAAAATCGGGATACTGAAGGGTGAAGGTGACCAGCGTCACTTGCCGGCCGGCACGTTGCAGGGCACGGGCCAGGGCCTCGTTGGTATCCGCGATACCGCCGCGATAAGGGTAAGCCGGGCCGATGATGATGACGTGCATCTTTTAGTAGGGTAGTTGGGTAGTTGATAGTTTCCTTTTAGACAATCTCCCCCCTCTGCGGCGGCTGGGGTGACCACGAAGTAGCCGCGAAGCGAACGGGACCCAGACGATTAGCCCACCGGGGGGGCATCGTAGTAGGTAGTAATCTCCCCCCTCTGCGGCGACTGGGGTGAAGGGGACCCAGACGATTAGCCCACCGGGGGGAAACCCTACAACGCGATCATCTTCGCTTTCGGATTATCGTTCATGAACCGCTGAATGATCCGCGCCGTATCCGGGTAGCTGGTGCAGGTTTTGACGGCCGCGATCACCTCGTCCTTGCGGTAGGATTCTTCGGTGGAGATGTAGCCGAAACCGCTGTAGCGGCCTTCCTGAACCAGTACCACCGCCTGCTCGTCCGCCGTGCGGCCGCGGTCGAAAAGAATGAAATCATCGTCGAAAACGGTGCGCAGGTGATCCAGGGCCTCCAGGGCACGCAGGTTGTATTCCTCAAAGGTTTCCCGGCCCGCGCAGGCACCGCGGCACTGCTTGATGTGGAAATGAAAACAGGCCGATTTGGACGGGTAAAGGTGCGTAAACCGGCTGCATAATTCCAAATGGCGACGGGTGTGATCCAGGCGGCCCTTGGCGCGGCTCATGCTGGGGTACTCGCTCACAATATCTTTTTCCTTGCGGGCCTGAGCGGTGTTGCGGCACACATCGAAGCAGCGGTAACCTTCACTGTTGATGTAGGTATGAATGGCAAAATTGAACCGCTTGCCGCGCAGGGCACGATTAATGGGCGGCATCAGCCGCTTGATCTCCTCGCTTTCCAGCAGGAGGGCGACCAGTTCGCTGCCGGTTAGTTCGTAGGAAAGGTCGGCCACCGATTTGGCGATCTCGTGGCCCTTGGGGGTTTGGTCGGCAAAGTGCTGCGCGATCCGTTTTTTGATGTTGGTGCTCTTGCCCACGTAGATCACGCGGCCGCCGGTGTCGTAGAAATAGTAGACACCGCACTCCTCGGGCAGGTCCATGATGCGGTCGAGGGGCAGGCTTTTGGGCAGGCGACTTTCTTTGATGCCCAGGTTGACCATCGTTTTGATCTCTTCCTCGCCGCCCCGCTGACCGAGGATGCGTTGGAGCAACTCGGTGGTAGCGGCCGCATCGGCCAGGGCGCGGTGACGTGCGTCCACCGTGATCCCGAAGTGCTCGATCAGTTTACCCAGGCTGTAGCTCTTCAGGCCGGGGAAGGCCTTGCGCGCCAGCCGGACGGTGCAGAGCTGCTTGCGGCTAAAGGTATAGCCCAGCCGCTCGAACTCGGCCCGCAGAAAACTGTAATCGAAACGCGCGTTGTGGGCCACGAAAATGGCGCCCTCGGTCAGTTCCACGATCCGTTTGGCCACTTCGTGGAAGCGGGGCGCGTCGGCCACCATTTCCATCGTGATGCCGGTAATTTCGGTGATGCCGCGCGGGATGGAGCATTCCGGGTTTACGAGGGTTTCGTAGGTCTCCACGATTTTCTCGCCGTCGAAGATCACGATACCCACCTCCGTCACGCGGTGGCGCGCGGCGCGGCCTCCGGTGGTTTCCAGGTCGACAATAGCGTAGCGTTTGCTCATGGGTGGGAGTTTCCCCGTTGGATAAGTGGTGATCTTTGGCGGTAGAATAAGCACCCCGCGTGAGGTGCCTGGAGGGCTTGGTGCGCAGCACCGACCGACAGGGAGCCCGGAAGGGACCGGCACCGAGGCGTTAGCCGAGGTGACACGCCCAAAAATAAGAACCGGAGTGAAGTCAGTAGCCGGCGCAAGCCCGAAATACCACGTACCTTGGTCGTTTACTACCTGACTCAAACCCGGATCACAATGGCGAAGATATGTTATTTCCTGTGTATTTTTCTACTGTTTCAACTAAATTGTGGCAAGCCCACGCTAACCACCGAAACGGCCTCCGGCAGCATAAGTACTGAAAATCAATCCACTGCGCCCGTATCTGGCACCGACACGGTTTTACCCACACCTGACGATCGCGCCCCGCTGGTGGCCGCCGCCCGCACCAGCCAGTACCTGCCGCTGCTGCGCGGCAAGCGGATCGGCATGATCGTCAACCACACCTCCACCATCGGCGGCACGCACCTGGTGGACAGCTTGCTGGCCCTGGGAATGGACGTAAAACGCATCTTTTCCCCCGAGCACGGCTTTCGCGGCACCGCCGACGCGGGCGAGAAAATAGCCGACGGCCGCGACCCCCGCACCGGCCTGCCGCTGGTCTCGCTGTACGGCAGTAAAAAAGAACCCACCCCCGCCGATCTGGCCGATCTGGACGTGCTGGTGTTCGACGTGCAGGACGTCGGTGCCCGTTTCTACACCTACATCTACACCATGACTTACGCCATGCGTGCGGCCGCGCGGGCGGGGCTACCGTTCGTGGTGCTGGACCGGCCTAACCCCAACGGCAACTATGTGGACGGTCCCGTGCTGCAACCCGGTTTCGAGAGTTTCGTGGGCCTGCACCCCACGCCCATCGTACACGGCATGACCGTGGGCGAATACGCCCGCATGGTTTCCGGCGAGGGTTGGCTGGGGGCCGGTCTGCCGCCGCTGGACCTGACCGTCATCAAGGCCGCCAACTATACCCACGCCACACCTTATATACTACCCATTCCGCCCTCGCCCAATTTGCCCAACCAGCGATCCGTTTACCTCTATCCCCATTTCTGTTTGATGGAGGGCACGGTCCTGAGCGTGGGGCGGGGCACCGCCTCACAATTTCAGGTGTACGGCCACCCGCTGATGCAACTGGGCACCTACAGGTTTACCCCCGAACCCATGCCGGGGGCGCGGCAGCCCAAACTGGAGGGCCGGGAGTGTCGGGGCTTTATTTTCACCGATATCGAACCGGCAACGCTGTTTGCGGAACGGCGATTTAATCTCAGCTACCTCTGGCAAGCCTACAACGAACTGAAGGGAAAGGTGGAAGTGATCGACCGGCCCGATTTTTTCGACAAGTTGGCGGGCAGCGACCGCCTGCGCAAACAGTTGGCCGCCGGTACGCCGGAGGCGGATATTCGTGCTTCCTGGGCGGCGGACCTGGAAAAATTTCGGGCCGTCCGCGAAAAATATTTACTCTACCCCTAGCGGGTTTAGGGGGCGGACCTAACCCTTGCGTGACTGCGTTTGCCTACCTTCACGCCCGATGCTGACCTTCGCCATTTTACTGTCTGCGGTCTGCGGCTACGGCCTGCTCCACACCTACGTGGTCTTCCCCCGGTTGACGCGCCGGCGCGCGGCCGGCCGCAAGCTGGACACTCTGCATTATACCGACGCCGATGCCGAGTGGCCGCGGGTGACCGTGCTCATGGCGGTATTCAACGAGGAATTGGTGCTGCGCGACAAGCTGGATGCCCTGCTCACCCTCAACTACCCGCGCCACCGGCTCAGTATCCGGGTCGGAAGCGACAACTCGACCGATGCCACCAACGACATCCTGCACGAGTACGCCGGTCTGGAAGCCTGCCTGCACCCGCGCTACTTCCAGTCGCGGCAGGGCAAACCCGGTATTATCAACCAACTGGCCCGCGCCGCGCTGGCCGACCCGCCCCCGGGTTCGGGTCCGCACCTGTTCCTGCTCACCGACGCCAGCGTGATGCCCCGCCCCGATGCGCTCTTGAAGATGGCCCGCCACTTCAAGACGCCGCAACCTGCGCTGGTAGACGCACACATGGTCCACACCGGCCTGCAAAGCAGCGGTATCAGCCAGTCGGAAGACCGCTATATTTCCTCCGAGGTACACCTTAAGCAAGCCGAAAGCATCCTCTACCGGCGGCTGGTCGGCCCCTTTGGCGGTTGCTACCTGCTGCGGGCCGATTATTACGCCGAAGTACCTGACAATCATTTGGTCGACGATTTCTACATCTGCATGAAAGCCTACGAGCGGGGCGGTCTGGGCATCAACGACCTGGAAGCCGTATGTTACGAGGCCGTGGGGCACGAGGAGCGCGAGGAGTTTCGCCGCAAAGTGCGTATCTCGGCCGGCAACTGGCAAAATCTGGTAGCTTTTCGCAAATTGTGGTGGCCGCCCTTCAGCGGTTTTTCCTACGCATTTTTCAGCCACAAGATCCTACGCTGGCTGGGTCCTTTCTTCCTCATCGGCCTGATAATCGGGCTGGGCTTGCTGGCCTGGCTGACCGACAACCAATTACTGGATGGCGCGTTCGTACTCCTACTGGCGGGGCTGGCGGTGCCGCCCCTGCTGGATCGCGGCCTGCGCGCGGCCCATGTTCATTGGCGGCCCCTGCGCAACGTGAGCTATTTTCTGAGCATGAACCTGGCCCTGCTGGTCGGTTTCGGCCGCTACCTAAAAGGAATCCAAACCAATGTCTGGCAACCAAGCAAGCGTTACTGACCTGAAGATCGAACTCAATACCATCGAAGAGGCCATCGCCGACATCCGCGCCGGCAAAGTCCTTATCGTAGTCGACGACGAGGACCGCGAAAACGAGGGCGATTTCATCTGCGCCGCCGAACTGATCACGCCCGAGATCGTCAATTTCATGGCCACCCACGGGCGGGGCCTTATCTGCACTCCCATCGAAGAAAGCCGCGCCGACGAACTGGACCTGCCCATGATGGTGGCCAGCAACACCGCCCTGCATGAAACGGCCTTTACCGTTTCCATCGACCTGCTCGGCCACGGTTGCAGCACCGGTATCTCCGCCTACGATCGCGCCACCGGCATCCGCATGCTGACTAATAAGGACGCCGCCGCCACCGACTACGCCCGCCCCGGCCACATTTTCCCCCTGCGTGCCAAGGCCGGTGGGGTACTACGCCGCACCGGCCACACCGAAGCCGCCGTGGATTTGGCCCGCCTGGCCGGTCTCTACCCCGCCGGGGTGCTGGTAGAAATCCTCAACCCCGACGGTAGCATGGCCCGTCTGCCCCAACTCACGGAACTGGCCCGCAAGCACGACCTCAAGGTCATTGCCATCAAGGATCTAGTCGCCTACCGCCTACGCACCGAACGCATCGTGCAACAGGAAATGACCATGGACCTCGACACCCGCTACGGCAAATTCCAACTCCACGCCTACCGCCAGCTCACCAACGACGATCTCCACCTCGTACTCACCCACGGCGAATGGCTGCCCGACGAACCGGTCCTCACCCGCGTCCAGTCCAGCACCGAGATCGGCGACCTCCTCTCGTCCCTCTGGGCGGGCTACGGCAAGGGTTTCGCCGGCCCCCTGGAGCGCATCGCGCAGGAAGGCAAGGGCGTCCTGCTCTACATCCGCCCCCAGCAATCTGCCGAGGTGATGCTCAACGAGCTGCGCCAGATGCAGGCCCGCCTCAAAAAAGGTCTTACCCCTACCGACCCCTCCCGCTCCATGGACCAGCGCGACTTCGGCGTCGGTGCCCAGATCCTCATTGACCTGCACGTGAGCAAGATCCGCCTGCTCACTAATTCTCCCAAGAAGCGCGTCGGCCTCATCGGCTACGGCCTGGAGGTGGTAGAGAACGTAGATTTCTAGGCTATTTTTCAGGGCGTGTCCCCAGTTCGCTAACGCGGAACCGGGGTCGGTCCCTTCCCCGCGCACCTAACGGCTTGGCCCTGCGGGCTCCTCCCTGGCGGTCGGCCGGTCCAGGCACCTCACGCAGTATTCAAATGGTTCTGACCGCTGATGTTGTAGTCATTCTCGGTGGCGGCACCGACACCCGGTTCGGTAACCACCACAGACCCGCCCATCTCTCGGTAACTAGTTGCTCAAGCCTGCGGGATTTCTCTAAGCGACGTGTGCCTTGGCTAGTTTAATCCGAGCGATCTTTCGCTGCTTTCCCTACCTTTAGCGCTTCATTTCCACTCCATGCGCTTCCTCTTTTTTTGCGGCCTCCTGGTCACTTCCCTCACCGCCGCCGGACAACCGGCCGCCGATTATTTCCAGCAGCAAACCGACTACCGCATTCAAGTGACACTGGACGATGAGCGGCACGAGCTGCGGGCAAACCTGGAGCTGACCTACACCAACAACAGCCCCGACCGGCTCGAATATTTACTGCTGCACGTCTGGCCCCGCGCCTATAGCAGTGGGGAGACAGCCTTCGGGCGGCAGCAACTGCGCAACGGCCGCACCGAGTTTTACTTCGCCCCGGAAGCCGAGCGCGGTACGCTCGACGGGCTGGATTTTTCGGTGGGGGGCACAGCTGCTGCCTTTACCTACTATCAGAACGCGGCCGACATCATCCAGCTGGAGCTACCCACGCCCTTGGAGGCGGGCGGCAGCGTTGTCATCAGCACACCTTTCCGGGTGCAAATCCCCGCCAGTTGGAGTCGCTTGGGGCACGTGGGCCAAACCTACCAGATCACGCAATGGTATCCTAAGCCCGCCGTTTATGACCAAGCCGGCTGGCACCCGCTGCCTTATCTGGATCAGGGCGAGTTCTATTCCGAATTCGGTGACTTCGAGGTGGCCGTCACGCTGCCGGAAAACTACGTCGTAGGTGCCACGGGAGTGCTGCAAAACGCGGCCGAGCGCGAGCGACTGCTCACCCTGGCCGATGCCAACCGTCGGGCGATCGGTAGTACGGAGGCGGCTTACGAATACGAACCGATCCCACCCTCTGCCGCCGCTACCAAGACACTGACCTACCGGGCCGAACGGGTGCATGACTTTGCCTGGTTTGCCGACAAGCGGTTCCGGGTGCTGCACGATACGCTGCAACTGCCCGGCCGTGCGGAGGCCGTGGACGTGTGGTCTTACTACACCGGCATCGAAGCCAACCTCTGGCAACGCAGCACGGAGTACCTCAAGCGGGCCGTCCGTTTCTACTCCGACCGCATCGGCACCTACCCCTACCCGCAGGTATCGGCCGTGCAGAGCGCCCTCAGCGCGGGGGCGGGCATGGAATATCCCATGATCACCGTGATCGGTCTGGCGGGCAACGGCCGCGCCCTGGACGAGGTGCTGACCCACGAGATCGGCCACAACTGGTTCTACGGCCTGCTGGCGAGCAACGAACGCGACTACGCTTGGATGGACGAGGGCCTCAACAGCTACTACGAACAGCGATATATGCAACGCTATTACCCCGCCCCGCCCCGACGCCCCGGCGGCAGCCTGGCCGCTTTCAGCCTGGACCGATCCGGCTACGGCCTCCTCGCCCGCCAGGCCGCCGATCAGCCGCCCAGCACTACGGCCGAGGGGCTGACGCAATGGAACTACTGGATGACGGCCTATTCCAAACCCGACCTGGCCCTGCGCCAACTGGCCGCCTACGTCGGCCAAGAACGGCTCGACCGCGCCATGCAGGCCTACTTCCGCGCCTTCGCCTTCCGCCACCCCCAACCGGCGGACCTGCGCCTTACCCTCGAAACCGAACTAAACGAAGACCTGGGCTGGCTTTTCACCGGCTTTCTGGAATCTACTGCGTAGACAAGATTATTCCCTGCGCGGTGCCCGTTACCAAAAGGATGGAAAACTGCGCCTGCAATTACGCAACAAGGGCCTCATCCCCGCGCCCGTGCCGCTCACCCTGGAGCGGAAGGACAGTAGCGGCATCACTTCCTGGCTACCGGGCTTTACCGGCGACACCACCCTCTACCTGGATGCGCTCGACATCCGCTTCGCTCGCCTGGACCGCAACGGGCAAACGCTGGATCTCTATCCCGCCGACAACGCCCGCTACGTGGGGAGTGCGTTCAGCGGCCTGCGCCAGCTCAGACTCCGCCCGGGAACCCACGCCGATAACGGTACGGGCAAATACGTCTTCCTTTCCCCCCTGGCTACGTTCAATGACTACGACCGCCTCGGCCTGGGTCTGCTGTTCCACAACCGCACCCTTGAACCGAAACGCACGGAATTCCTCGCGGCCCCCTACCTGGCCTTTAACAATTCCGGCCCGAAGGGTTTCCTGGGCATCCGGCAGCGGTTCTCTTTCCAGGGTGAGACCATCAAGGAAGGGCAACTCATGGCTACGGCCCGCCGCGCGGGTTACCGCTACATCAACCAGCGCGGGGAACCCATTGATTTTACCCGTCTCGGCCTCGCCTTTCGGCTGGAATTCGATCACCCCGCCGCCGGAGGTAAACGGTCTTACCTCAGTCTGCAGGCCCTGAACGTCGAATGCGAGGAGGGGGATTACAATTCGGACGGCCGCCTGGCCGGACTACGTTCGGTAGCGGACCAATTCCTCATCCTCCAGTACCGCTACCGTAACCCCCGCACCCTGGCCCCGTTGCAGGTCATGGGCGGACTGGAGTACCGGATCGGGCAAACCGACCGGATCGACGGCGGCAACTTCCTCAAACTGACCGCCGAGGCACGCGGTAAATCCCTCTACCGTCCCGGCAAGGCCGTCCACTGGCGGCTGTTCGGCGGCACCTTCCTGCTCAATGATCTGCGCGAGTCTAATTTCACCCCCGCCTACGCCTTTACCCTTGTCGATAACGGCTCCACCGATTACCGCTTCGATGACCTCTACCTGGGCCGCACGTCCGACGGCACCTACCAGCAGCAGATCGGCGAGCGGGAGGGCGGATTCCGCGCACCCATCGCCGCCAATCTCGGGATCGGCCGATCCAATAATTTCCTCCTCGCCGCCAACCTTACCCTCGACCTGCCGCTGGTGCCGCGCTTCCTCCCGCTCCAGGTCTTCGTCGACGCCACTTACTACGATCCCACACCATTGCGCACCGCCGGCGAGCGGGGGCTGCGCGTCATTTCCGGCCTGGCCCTCTCCCTCCTCGACGGCCGCGCGGGCGTCTACCTCCCGCTCCTCGGCACCGATCTGCTGCTCGACCCCGTCAAGGAGCGCGGCGGTATCCTCAGCCGACTGGCTTTCCGGGTTGATCTGGCGGGCATGGCCCCCTGGAAGATCGAGGAGGAGTGGCGGTATTGACCAGCCGGCGGATCATCTTACCTTTCTTTTTTTGGTATTTATAGGGCGTGCCCCCGGCTACCGCCGGGGTCGGGCTGTCCGGCACTCTCTCCGCTACGCTACATTCAAACAACACCTCCCATCCCTCACGCGGGGGGGGACAAGGAATGAAGGATTGAGGGATTGAAGGTTGTGGGGCGTAAACTTGAAGCGCATAACTATACCAAACGGTAGAGAAGTTTCACTCCGACGAGGAGCCATGCTCCGACCATGTGCTTACGAGTACATCGGAGTAGGCTGTCCAATCTATTTAGGTTTACTCACTACAGTTTCAACGGTATGTCAACTTCCCGCCCCCCCTCTCCTCCGCGGCGGCGGGGGGTACCACGAAGTAGCCGCGAAGCGAACGGGACCCAGACGAATAGCCGGGTCGGGGGAGAGGCCACCAGGAAGCAAATGTAAAACCTGTACTGATTGAAGCCTGACAAACTGAATAGCCATCTCTTGCAAATATCAAATTACGGCCTACCTTTAGCAACGCAGGATAAACAAGTGATCGGAATTACGTGAAGGGTTTTGTTCTCAGTCGAGACGTGGGTTGCTACGCCCGGCGGGTTAAGTAAGGCATTCCACAACGAAGAATGAAGACAGAATACCCGCACAAAACGGTCAATTGTTTGGCCGTAGATGCTTATTATGCAGTAAACCGGCGCGTCGCAGCGCCGATTAATCCTAAATCAGCACAAAATTTTGACCAATGAAAACTATCGTTACCCTACTCACCTTACTGCCCTTAATAATGCTTGCCCAACAAACCCCGACTAACCCTGCCGGACGCTATACTGATGGTTTGGATGGAACGAAGGTGACCGAGCTTGTGCTCTATACGGATAGTACCTTTAAACTCGTAACCGTAGACCCGGTTTTCAGTTACACCTATAAAAAATACGCCACTACCGGTAATTGGACGGTTGTGGGTTCAAGTGTGATTCTCAACAACGATCTGGAACCCCGCGAATTGGTCATAAACGTTGCGGAAAGCTACGTCGGATCAGAGGATTCGCTAACCGTCAAAATCAACTATTTCCTTGAGGTATATCGAAATGAAGAACTCGTTTCCATCAAACCATTCGACTTCGATATGCTGACAATCAGCTTAAACAAGCTGAAAAAGAGATACAATATTGTAAAGCACCGCAAGTATAGTATTTGCATGTTCGCTCCCAGCATAAAACGACAGGTTCTAATAGATAGCACCACCAATATCGTGAGGCTTCCTCACAAGGACCTCAAAACGATCTGGGTCTATTCCTACGGTTTTGATCGGCCCCACAAGTTCATTATTTCCGATCCGGCGACGAATTTTCTGGAAATAACCATTACACAGCCCATTGACGAAGAACGTATGCCGCGCAGTAAGGAAATCATTATAAATAAAGAAAAAGTCTATTTTTACGAACACAATGGAAAGGTAGTTACCTCGGGCTTACTTTCGCCGCTTTATAAACAGAATAAATAATTATTTAAACGATATAACTGATATTTCCAGAATACGTTCCGCCGTTATTTTAGCCTGAATGTTTAACCCCGCCGCTCCAACAAATTGACCTGTTCTTTAAGGGCGTGTCTAAATTTTTACTTCCTGAGAACCAAGCATTTGAGAACCTGACGTCACAAAAACTGACTTACGTAACCCGCTATGCGCGTAATTTTTTGTTTAGTCAGAACCTTAACCACGAAGTAGCCGCGAAGCGAATCATTGATTCCCAGTTCTTAAAAATTTTAGACACGCTCTACACCACCGATTTGAACTGCCGTAAAAACCGCACATCATTCTCGAACAGCAGGCGGATATCCTGGATGTTGTAGAGCATCATGGCCTGGCGCTCGATGCCCATGCCGAAGGCGTAGCCGGTGTAGCGCTCGGGGTCGAGGCCGCACTCGGTGAGGACGGCGGGGTCGACCATGCCGCAGCCGAGGATCTCGACCCAGCCGGTGTACTTGCAGATGTTGCAGCCCGAGCCGCCGCAGATGAAGCAACTGACGTCTACCTCCGCGCTGGGTTCGGTGAAGGGGAAGTAGCTGGGGCGCATCCGGATTTCGGTCTCGGCACCGTACATCTCCTGCGCGAAATAGAGCATGACCTGCTTGAGATCGGCGAAGCTGACGTTTTCGGCGATGTAGAGGCCCTCGACCTGGTGGAATTGTGCGTGCGAGCGGGCGGAGATGGTTTCGTTGCGGTAAACGCGGCCGGGGGCGATGATGCGGATGGGCGGTTTTTCGCTCTTCATGGTGCGCGCCTGTACGCTGCTGGTGTGGGTGCGCAGCAGCATTTTGGTGCCGTTGGGGCCGGCGGGCAGGTCGTCGGCTATGTAATAGGTGTCCATCATGTCGCGGGCGGGATGGTCCTGCGGGGTGTTCATGGCGGTGAAGTTGTGCCAGTCATCTTCCACCTCGGGACCTTCGGCCACGCTGAAGCCGATGCGCGCGAAAATATCGACGATACGCTGCATGGTGATCGACACGGGGTGGCGGCTGCCCAGTTGCAGGGGCGTGCCGGGCGCGGTGAGATCCAGTCCGGAAGCGGCATCGGCTTCCTGGGTGGTGGAAAGGCTGGCCTGGGCCTGCGCCAGTTTCTCTTCAGCGGCCTGTTTGACTTCGTTCACGGCCTGACCGTATTCCTTTTTCCGCTCATTAGGTACGTTACGGATTTCCCCGAATAGCGGCTTGACGATGTTCTTGCTGCCCAGGTAGCGGATGCGAAATTGCTCCATTTCCTCCTCCGTGGCGGGGGCGGCTTGCTTGATTTCCGTGAGCAGGGCGGCTACGCGATCGAATAATTCCTGGGCCATAACATAACGATTAGGGCGCGAAGGTAAGGAATCTTTGGAAGGGGAAAACAGTGGTTTTTCCTACTCTGCCGGACAAGCGATGGGAGTGGTGACCGACCCTTAGGGAAGGGCAGTGCGCAGCACCGACCGGCAGGGAGCCACGGACGCAGCGACCGGCCGGCCCGAGCCGGCCGGATGGCCCCTAGAACTATGTCTGATAAAGGGGAGAGAAACGTATGGCAAAAACATAAAACCGGTGCCCCGCCCACTTATCGGATATTTTGTTTATTTTAGCCGCGAATTAAACAAAAGGCACCGGAGAGCGGGGCTTTGCAGCAGGAACAGTGGATATGGATCATTTGGATAAGGCCCTGGCGGCCCTGAAAAAGTATTTTGGTTACGAGACCTTTCGGCCGCAACAGGCGGAGATCATCGAGCGCGTGTGCCAGGGCGAGGACGGGTTGGTACTGATGCCGACGGGCGGTGGTAAATCTATCTGCTACCAGATACCGGCCCTGATCATGCCGGGCACCGCCGTGGTGGTTTCCCCGCTGATCTCGCTGATGCAGGACCAGGTAGACGGCCTACGGGCTAACGGGGTGCGGGCGGCTTACCTGAATTCGAGCCTGACCTCGCGCGAGGCCATGAAAGTAGAGGATGATTTTAGCACCGGCGAGTTGAAATTGCTATACGTGTCGCCGGAAAAACTGCTAAGTTCCGGTTTTACACAGATGCTCAAGCGCCACCGCGTGAACCTGTTCGCCGTGGACGAGGCCCACTGTATCTCCGCCTGGGGCCACGATTTCCGGCCGGAGTATACCCAGTTGCAGCACCTGAAACGGACCTTTCCCGAAACCCCGGTACTGGCCCTGACCGCCACGGCCGACCGCCTGACGCGCATTGACATCCTCAGCCAGCTTTCCATTCCGGATGCCAAGCAGTACATCACTTCTTTCGACCGGCCCAACCTGAGTCTGGAGGTAAGGCCCGGGCAGAAAAAAAGGAGCAGATCGTGGATTTCGTGCGGCGCCATCCCGAGCAGTCGGGCATCGTGTACTGCCTGAGCCGGGCGAGTACTGAACGACTGGCGGCCGATCTGACCAGCTACGGGTTTTCGGCCCAGTGCTACCACGCCAAGTTGCCCGCCGGGGAACGAATGCAGATCCAGCGTGACTTTATCAACGATAAGATCGACATTGTTTGCGCCACCATCGCTTTCGGCATGGGGATCGACAAGAGCAACGTGCGCTGGGTGATCCACTATAACCTGCCCAAAAACCTGGAAAATTATTACCAGGAGATCGGCCGCTCGGGCCGAGACGGGACGCCCGCCGATACGCTCCTTTTTTACTCTTATAATGACTACACCACCATGCTGAGCATGCTGAGTGAGGGAGAAAATACGGAGGTACAACTGGCCAAACTGGAGCGGATGAAGGAGTATGCCGAGAGCCTGGCGTGCCGGCGGCGGATCCTGCTCAATTACTTTAGCGAGGACTCGGGCGAGGACTGCGGTAACTGCGACATCTGCGCCAACCCGCCGCAGCGGTTCGACGGCACCGTGCCCGCGCAAATGGCACTCTCGGCCGTGGCACGCCTGCGCGAGCAGGTGGGCGTGGGACTGACGATCGACGTGCTGCGCGGATCGGTGCGGCAGGACATCGTCTCGCGCGGTTACGACCAGATCAAAACCTACGGCGCGGGGCGCAACACCAGCACTTATGACTGGCAGCAGTATTTCATGCAACTCATTAACCTGGGCTACCTGTACGTAGCACACGAGGACCACGGAAAATTACGGCTGACGGCCGCCGCACGGCGGGTACTTTTTGAAGGCGAGGGCGTAGAGCTGGTGAAAATGAAAACGGTGAAGGACCGCCGCGAAGCCGAGAAGAAGAAAGCCAAGAAGGCCGTTAGCAACACCCCGACGGTCGGGGTGCGCGACGAACTGTTCGAGGAACTGCGGTTGCTGCGCCGCAGGCTGGCCCAGGAGTTCAGCATCCCGCCTTACCTGGTGTTCAGCGACAAAACGCTGGAGGAAATGGCGGGGACTCGGCCCATCAACGATGCCGATCTTGCTCGTGTAAACGGAGTGGGTGAGCGAAAACTGCAACGCTTCGGCGATGCCTTCCTGGAGGTGATTCGGGGAAACGTGGAAAAGAGTAGCGGAAAACACGCCATGAACGGCACTAACATCCAGTCTTATGAGCTATACGCTGCCGGTAAGAGCGTGGACGAAATAGCCGATGAACGTAGTCTGAAGGCCACTACGGTGCGGGGCCACTTGTTTTCCGCTTTCAAAAATGGTAAAGCTTTTACCCTGACTGATTTTACCACACCCGAATTGGTGGCCGCTACCCGCAAGGCCGTTCCCTACCTGGAAAAACCGGTCCGCCTGAAAGCCCTCAAAGAATATCTGGGCGACGAGGGGATCGAGTATGACGAACTGCGGTTCGCGCTGCTGGCAGTGACGCAGGAATTGGAGGCGGAGACGGTGAAGTGAACTAGCACCATCGACACCTCCCAGGTACCCTTTTGCGGAGCAAAACGGATACCTGGGAGGAGCGATGGGAGGAAAACCTATTCTTTGAGGGTACCCGCACCTTCGCGTTGCAGGATGGGTTCGGTGCCCGTGCAATCGATAATGGTGGAGGGCTGGAGGCCGCCGGTACCGCCATCGATAACGATATCGACCTGTTTGCCGTATTCGGCGTAGATGTCGGCGGGATCGGTGAAGTACTCGGTGATATCGTCATCGCTCTTGAGGGAGGCGGTGAGGATAGGGTTACCGAGGCCCTTGACCAGCGCGGAGATAATGCCGTTGTCGATGATGCGTACGCCGATGGTTTCCTTGCGGTTCTTGAGGATCTTGGGTGTGCGATTATTGGCCTTCAAAATGAAGGTGAAGGGACCGGGCAGGTTATGCTTCATGACCCGGAAGATGTCGTTGTTGATCTGGGCGGCGTACTCGGACACCTGGCTGATGTCAGCGCAGATGAAACTGAACAGGGCCTTGCCGGGATCCAGGCCCCGCAGGCGAGCTACCTTTTCCACGGCGTTCTTATTCATGATATCGCAGCCGATACCGTAGACGGTATCGGTGGGGTAAATGATGACGCCACCGTTGCGGAGGGATTCGACGACCTGGTCGACTTTGCGGCCTTCGGGGGTTTCGGGATGGATTTTAAGAAGCATGGGCACGTTGGTTTTGGTTAATGGAACACGGTATTCGCCAGATTAGTGGGGTGGGAAGGTAGGAAAATATTCTTCTTGAGTTCATGAAATGAGGATAGATGGCCTAGGAAAAGACTTTTGGGAAAGAGAAAGAAAAGCATAAATTATGTTGCCGTTTACTTGCATGTCTAAAGTTATATATGCATAGCCGATAAACAGCAGAGTACCGCTTAAAACCAATTTTACGAGATGGAGGGGATCCATTCAGATTATCGCAACAAGACTTTAGTTAGAGTCCTCTAATATTTCTGAGGAGTAGCCCCTATGAGCTTTATAGGTTTCCCATTGGGTACGGTTTTCGGTCGAAGTGAAGTTTATGAGGGCATGAGATTTCACACAGAACGTGAATTATGTGGTCCAGCCCCCTATTAATCGGACAAAATTACGTGAGTTAGTAAAAAGTCCAAGTTGATCGGTTATCTTCCCGCTCCAAGAGCGACCGAAGGTGATTTATACCGATGGTTGTTGTGATCGTGCTTCAGTCGAGGCACGATCACGTTGTTTCTCCTTTGCCAGTGGAAGCCCTTCGAGGGCTTCCACCGGCAGCCAAGAGCTCCCCTTTCGGCTCATTTGCCCGATTGTCGTACCGTCCGACGTTGGGGTGACTCAAGACCTCCTGACGAGGGATCAGCAAGGTGAACTTAATTCTTCGTTTTTCCAAATGTTCCACCTTAATCTTGCCGTCTTCGCATAACGCCCAGAACTTCGTGGGCGGCACGCCCACGGTGCTTCCATGTGGGCGGTTCTGATTGTAATTCAGATAGAAGGTGGACAGACGCTTTTGCAGTTCGTCCAGATCATAAAAATTGTCCTTGCTCAAAGCGGTTCCCAAGGTTTTGTGGAAGCTCTCCACGTGGGCGTTTTCTTCGGGCGTGTAGGGATGCGTAAAGACCTGATTGATCTTGTTTTCGGCGAAGAATGCCCGCACCGAGTCCGCGCTGAACTGCTTGCCGTTATCATTTCTGATCTCAATGTCGAGACGGCGGCCCAGCAAGTTAGCGGGTTGCAGGTAATTGACGATAACATCGCTCCACAGTTGCTTGACTTGCTCCTGGCGAATGGAATAGCCCGCCCGCCAGTTTAGCACTACTCGCGTGAACGTATCGATAATGGTAAGCACGAAAGCATACCCACGTCGTTGTTCGACGTAGAAGTACTTGATGTCCATTTCCAGTACGCTTAGCGGGCCTTGCGGTGCCACGCGGCGGAACTTGACGAAGTCGCGGCCGCTGGAGCGGCGGGGGCTTTCCAGCAGGTGATGGTCGCGCATCAAGCGGTAGACCTTCTTGTGATTGATGAAGTATCCTTCCAACTGTAAATTCATGGTAAGCAGTCGATAGCCGTCAGGCTGGTCGGGAATGATTTTTAAAGCAATTATCCTGTTGATAACCAAGTTGTTACTGACTTCACTGGTTTTCTCGCCGGAGGATCCTCGCAGCCGGGTTACGGTACTGGGGCGAGGTCCTTGTTTGGTTGGCTTGGGTGAGTAGTAGAGCTGCGACTTGGTCAACCCGCTGATTTTTAGGCAAGTGGATCGACCAAGCCCCAGACTCATGTACTCTTTGACCATCAGCGCGGTTTGCGCGACGGATATTTTTTTTTAAGCAACTCGTCCTTCATCCGAAGCTCCAGAGCTTTCTCGGCAACGATCCGTTTGAGATTGTCATTCTCGGCTCTGGTTACTTTGAGATCGGCGCGCAATTCCTTGGTTCCCCGTGAATTGAGACCCGATGCTTCTACCTCTGCGTGCTTCCTCTTCCAGTAGTAGTACGTGGCTGGATAGATGTCGTACTTCTCCAGGGTAACCTTTACGCCCTGCTCCGAGGCTTCCATCAGGATGGCCAGTTTCTCTTTGTCCGAGAACTTCTTGGTGCCTTTGTCCGTCAATTTCATGTCCATAAGTACAAAAATATTTTTGTAGTCATGTCCGATTTTTCAGGGGGCTGTTATATTATGCTTCAATGCAATAAGAAAAATCATTTGGTCGCGCCATCATATCTTAAAAGTGACACGGTGATATTGAAAAAATATTCTTCTTTTTGTATTGACGCCCACTAAGTTATAATAAGTGATAGTGTTTGTTCACCTTTGTATTGTATTTTAAGTAAATCATAGATTCATGAAATTCGTAAGACCACTGATGGCGCTAGCCATCTCCCTTACAATTAGTGCACTACCCCTCCATGCGGGAGTGCTGCTGGAGTTGACCGCTTGGCGGACAGCCGTCGAAGAGCCTCCGGTTCAATTAAAACGCTACATAGCCCACCCGTATGTAGCTACGGCTCCTGACTTTTTCAAGCCCGAAGTGATTCCGGGAACCGATGCCATTCAGTTTCAGGACCTACGCGGCGTTGAGTGCTACGCGCAACCCGATTGCTTTGCGGTTTGCGGCAGCCCGGATACCATTGCCATTTTGCTGTTCACCAAGTCCGTCACCCCCATTCAGGACATCGAAGTCCGCCTCAATTTTAGCGAGGGGTTGGAGGCTGCCGGTTTCGCCTACATCTTTGACGGGCCGGCCGAACTGGACACCATCAGTGAGAACAACTCGGAGGCCCCCGTATTCCGGATCAGTGAACTGAGCCAAGGCGGCGGCGGCGTGGTAGTTTACATTGGTGCCCGTGCCCAGTGCGAAATTGATTTAGCTAATGCCGCCCCATCTGTGACCTATACATTGGATTACGAATCAGGGGGACAATCATGCACCTCACAAATAGACGGTGCCACTTATTCTACGGGATCGATCGCCGTGCCGGAAGTAGTCTTCGACGCCGCCGCTTTTCCAATTACCGCTACCATTGATGACCTGAGTGCGGCAGGTGAGGGTTGCCTTACCGTGCCGCTGCGCTCCCTTTCCGCAAAGGCGGCGGCATCCGGCATCCAGTTGACGTTATCCGATTATGGTTTTACGCAGGGAGTGAGCCTCTCATCGGTCAGCCCCGGCACCTTTACTACCGATCCGATTACCGGCCAGGCTACGATTATTTTAGATGGTGACGCAGATGGTACCCTATTTGGCGGCGACGGACTATTTGGCACTGATGACGGTCAGCAAACAGTAGATGTCTGCTTTACCATTGCCGCCTGCCCCGCGCAAAATCAGGTGACGCCACAATTCTCCCTCACGACCAGTTGTGCCGGTGCGCAGTGTAGTAATGATTTTAAGTTTGCGGAGGGTACGGTAAATGTCGCGCCTACTTTCAATGCCCAGGCAACGATGTCCTTCACCAAAATTCAGGACTTTTCCTACTGTAATGCCTCCGGTGATACGCAACCTTACATCTATGAGGTCACAATGACCAGTACGGTGGCAGACCCCATCAGGGGTGATCTTTATAGATTACTCCATTTTATCGATGCTTGTGACCGGGGTATCCTTATCGCAGACAATGCAGTCGTTTTAGATGGACCCGGAGGAACACCGGTGGGTGTCATGCCGGCAAATACACTCACCCAGTCGTCATCCGGCCGCATCGTGCTGCGTTTTCACGACCTGCCTGCCGGTACGGACATTGACGGACCGGGTGTAGGTTTGGCTGATCTTGACGGTGACGGCGTTTTTGACGACCTACCGGCGGGTGAGCGAATTACGTTCCGCGTAGAATTGAATCCTTCCTGTGCGGATGGCACTGCCTCCTGTAGTAACTCTGATGATTTTGCTACCTGTGACGTCACGCGTCATTTCTGGCAGGGACGGCGGGACTGCGACGTTAACGGCTTCACTTCTGCGCAGAATATTGACGATGGAACTGACCAATTAGGCCCTAGCCAATCTGTCGGAGCCTTTGACAATTTGGATATGACGCCGATTGCCGGCCTCAACGTTGAAGAGTATAATTTCGGCGTATTCGGTATCTTAACTCCGGGGGGAACGGTTACCTCGTCCACAAAAACAGTTGAATTTGACTATACGCTTGACCCTACGGATTTCAATTCTTGCTCAGCGGCCGGAGATTTGAGCTTCGAACTTGTGTTGTCAGGAGTAAATGACATCACTTCTGATGTAGTGTTTAGTAACATTATGGTCGATGGTAACCTGGTTGACCCGGCAACTGACACCACGGATCAGCGCCAAGTCGGAAGTGCTGCCCTAAGGATCATCAATGTCATCACCGACGGCGGCCCGCACACCATTTCCGTGGACCTGACCTTGGATACCGCTTACTGCACGCCGGCAAATCTGATGAGTTTAACCGGGACAGTTGTAGAAAGCTGCGTCGGCTGTACTTGCAATGCTATTCGCGCCTGTGATGCGGCGCAAGTACGCTACGATTCAGAAAACCGGGATTTGGACTGTACAACCAGTTTTCGTGATTACACCTTGGAACGTATTAGCCGCGGCTATACCGATCGTACCCTGAGCAACCAACTGGAGGCAGACGATGTGGCGGCGGGCGACGAACTAAAGGTGTTACCGGGAGATACAATGATGATCAGAGGGTTCCTTACCGTAGAGGATCCGATTGCTTGGAACTCACTTAACCGATCTTTTCAGATTAATATGGTTCACCTACAAAATGGTTCGGGTAGCCGGCCTAATCTAACCAGCCGCCTGGACCTTTCGCTTGCCAGGTTACAGGAAATTGTGTTGAGCCGGGGCGGAGGAGCCACCACCTTCGACCTGGGCGCGGTGCCGGTGCCCGGTGACTTTTCAGACAATACCCGTGATGATACGGGTATTATCATCGGGGGCTCGCGGGCAGGTAATAATTATGATCCTTGTGCCATCCACCCCGGCATATCCAGTGATGACTACATTACGGGCCTTTATGTAGGAAACAGGAATGATTATGGAGACCAGAATAATTTTTTCATACGGTTCGGACTAGATGCCCAGTTTCCTAGCGACCAGCAAGCATTAGCCGCACTTTACGATTACATTGGGGGTGGATTTCAGTTAAATGATACGATCTTTGTCGAATACCACATTCCGATAGTAAGTACTCCCCGTACCCTGGCAAACGGGAATCCTTCTATCCAAGGAGCAGAAATTGAAACGGGTGATTTCCTACTCTTTCCCGACGGAAGAAGTATTGAAGGCGGGGCGTTGTCGGGTAATCTCCTGGGATCGACTAGTTCCGGTCCCCGACCCATCTACACCTACATCGAACCAACCATCGAGTCTACCACTACCTTGGAATACACCAATGATTGCGATGCTGTACTGGTCAAGCGGTTCTTTGTGGGCAACCTGCCCGATGCGGCTTGCTTTGCCAATGAATTTCGTCCTATCCTAGGAGTAGAAGACCTTACTATAGACGTTCCCATGCCTTACGTATATTCTGGTGGAGCTACCTACCAGCACGGCAACCTGGCGGCAGTGTTCGTAGAACCCGATTCTACCGTAGGTATGACGTCTACGGCATATAGCGGCGGAACGGCTTTTGTACCGGCTGGAATGGTGGGGCAACTGATCTTCATCGACGCCGAAAAAGCTAACGGCCTTCGTGCCGACAATTACTTCTGTTGGGACACGGAAAATGACCAGGATGATGCCCTGGTGGGAGGAAGTTTCCCACTACTCGGCATAGGACTAGGTACGACAGCTGCTAACCCTGATTTTCTGGAATTCCGCATCCCCCTTCAGCGGGCCTGCGGTACTACCCCGGCAGGTTTACCCACTGCCGCCTATAATGCCTCTTACAGTAGTTTGCCTGATTTCAACACCCCCGCTTATTTCTGTAATGAGGGACAGTGGTATGGTGGAAGTGAAAACGGGTTTTGCAACACTAACGGTCTGCCGTCTTTTTACTGGCCCTACGACCGCGACGATGCCGGCAACCCCCACCAACTGGTTAATACCGAAGACCCTAGCGATACCCGTGCTATCCAAACCGCAACGCCCAGCGGCACGGCACCGGTCAATTACACGGCAAACAACTATAGTATAACCAATCAGAGTATTAGTGACGGCCCGGGCGCGGAGACAAACACCTACTCGTTTAATCTTGACCAGGATATCCCCGGAGGAATCCTCGTCATTAGCACGGAGTTGGCCATCGACCTGCAGACCATAGGCGGAGTTGCCCCCACCACGGCGGCCATGAACGACAGCATGCGAATATTCACGTTCGACCTGGGCGCACGTACTGCCGGAATGGTAGCCGTTGACTTGGTTACCGACCTATTTTTCTGCGGAGACGCTCGGGTTTGTATCGAAGCCGTACTAGGTTGCCCCAGCAACCCCGCGCAGGCCGCCGTGATCGCCGAAATACTGGCCGGAAGCGGAAAAGCCTGCGGCGGCGCCCCCGTTTGCTACCAGTACCTGAGCGGTATTGCCGAAGTACGGGAAACCTATAATATTCCCTCTCCGGTTACCTGTGGTACTGGCCAACAGTACAGTTTTGTGATCCAAAATATCGGCGGCTCTACGCTCTTCAGCCCCGTACCGGTATTTTATTTCCCCGCCGGGATCACGGTCAGCAATTTTGAGTACAGTTTGGTCGGTAACGGAGCAACGTTAATGTCTCTGCCTAACCCGCCCAACACCGGCACCATGACGGTGTACGGAACCGCTAACAGCTATAATGCGGGTGACCTGCCGGATGTCCCTGAAGGATCTACTCTCACGGTCAGTTTTACCGGAACTACCAGTTGCAACTACGTGTTTGGCAACCCATTGACGGCGGAGTTTAGTGCCGGCGTTAACTGTAACCAGACCTATGAAAGCGGCCCTGTCACCAGCCGGACCCTTACCACCGCCCCCCAGGGGACGGAACCGGCCTTCACGGTTAATTCTACCACAAACGATATCAATTGTTCCGATGGCGGCGGGACGGTAATTCTCACCTCCGTCAATGCAGGCAAGGGGCCGGCCGGCCAAACCTCCGTTTGTCTCAACCTTCCCGCGGGAGTTACCGTGGCGGAAAGTGGCCTTCGCGTCATTGCGCCGCCTAACTTTGATATCGACGACTTCATGACCGCACCCCTTGGTGCCGGTCAGCAGGTAACTTTTAGCGGGCCGCAAAACGGACCCGTGGGTGCCATCTTTTGTGTCGAAGTCGATTTTATGGTCGGCAATGTAGACTGCGGACCGATCGACGTGGGCTACAACTTGAAAATTGAGGAGAATGTACCCTGTAGCCCAGACGATTGCGGCCCGGCCGAAATAAACGCTGCGGGTGCCGGGCGCATCACTTTTAACGTAGTGCCTGAAGCAGGTGATATTACCGCTGACATCACCGTTGGTTGCTCGCCCACGGCCGGGCAAGTAAGCCTGGACTACCAAGTGGATATCCAAAATGGCGGTGCTTCTTACACCAACAAACCGGTTACGGTCGAAGTATTTTTTGATATCGACGGCGATGGCATGGTAGGACCCGACGACACGTCGCTCAATACGTCTACCCAAAACATCAGCCTGCTTAGCGGAACCGGAACCACTATCACCGGCAGTTTTGATGTAGACATGGCCATGGCTTGTGCTGTTGTGATGCGAATCGAATCTCCGGCCTGTAGCTGCTCGGAAACATTCATTGCATTCGATCGCGTCGTGCCCGGTTTCATTAACGACTTGGGTGCCACCCTTACCGTCTGCCCCGGCGAGTCCGTCACCATCGGCGATGTTTGTTTGGATCTAGACTATGTCTTTTCGCCCCCCGGAGCGGGCACGGTCGACGAAAGTGTGCCCGGCCAGATCACCCTCATGATCGCCGATGGTCAGGAGGGAATACCTACTACGCTCACCGCCAGCGGCGCATTAGGGAATTGTGGAACGCAGTCCTTTAGTTTTATCATCCAGGAATTGGAAGATTTTGATTACGGTCCCTTCACCGCCAACCTGTGCCAAACCGGCTGTCAGGTAGTTGATCTGGACGTCCCGCTATTACAGCAGGAAGATCTCACGATCGCTATCAGCCCCGCCACTAACCTAACCGACGCAACTAGCTTTGAACCGGAGATCTGCGATCCGGTGGCCGACGTAATCTACGACATCGAGTTTTCGATTGCCGGTGGCAACTGCATTACCAGCACCACCCTGATGGTGACTACGGTAGCCCCACCCGCCATTCAGCTAGCCGCTGATCTTACCGGGTGTAGTAGTGGGTTCCGATTACAGGAACTGGCCACGATCACCCCCGCCACCCTGGACGGAATGTGGAGTAGCCGGGGAGACGGTGTTTTTGTAAGCTCCCCTCGCTTTTCGCAAGCTGTCACTTACGCGCCCGGGCCGCAAGATCTGACTGCCGGACAGGTAGAGTTAAGCTTACGTACCGATAACCCCACCGGCCCCTGCGGTACGGAGCGGGCATTCACTGAATTCACCATCCTGCTGGTAGACTGTGGCACCTTTCCGTGGAATGGAAACGACTAGTCTTACCTGACTACAAGTAGTAAGAGCGTGTCTAAAATTTTTAAGAACTGAGGATTAATGATTCGCTTCGCGGCTACTTCATGGTTAAGGTTCTGGCTAGATAAAAACTTGCGCCCATAGCGGGTTACGTAAGTCAGTTTTTATGACGCCAGGTTCTTAAATGCTTGGTTATCAGGAAGGAAAAATTTAGACACGCTTTAAAGAGCGGGAATCGTGCGTAAGGCATGATTCCCGCTTTTTTTTGGGGCGTGCCCCGGCTTTAGGGCCGGGTCGGGCTGTCCGGCACTCTCTCCCCACCGCCCCTCCAGCCGGCGGGGCGGCGGTCCATTCAAACAACGCCTACCATCCCTCACGCAGTGTTGCTGGCTACGGCTGGAAAACGGTCCAGGACAACCGCACCGCCCGGCTGCGTGAGGTGCCTGGAGGGGGCGCATTAAGGCCGGGCAAAAGCCCGGCCTTAATGCGCAGTGCGTAGCACCGACCGACAGGGAGCCCGCAAGGGACCGGCCCGGTCCGCGATAGCGGCTGGGACACGCCCAGAAATGCTGGTTGATGGAGAGAATAACCCCAATGCCCTACTGACACAACACTGACACGCTACGGGGCGTTACGGGCAGTATAAGATTTTGTCCTATATTTCGATTCAAGATGAGCCGGCAATGGGCCGTGCTCGGATTTACCCGGCAACTACGAAACTTAAGCTAATGATCAGACGCACGTTACTCGGCCTGGCACTCTTTCTGTCAGCCTGTACGCTGCTGACCGCGCAGGCAACCACGGTGTTTACGGATGCGTATCGCTCCTTTAAAGAAGGGGAGAAGCATTTTAATCAGGGTTTGTACGCCATGGCGCAGTCAGAATTCGACCGTACGCTAAACCTACTTCGACCCCTCAACGAACCCGAATCGGAACTACTTCGTGCCCAGGCCGAACTGAACTATGCCCGTGCCGCCGTGCAACTGGAGCAGCCGGATGGCGAGAAACTGATCCTGGATTTCGTGCGCCGCTACCAGCCCGACCCCATCGCCAACCGCGCCCTGGCCGAAGTGGCGAGTTTTTATTTTAATGCCGGTAAGTACGATCAGGCGGCTCAGTATTTCGATCGCATCCCCCTGAATAGCCTCTCGCGCGAGGAGCGGGCACGCATCGCTTTCCAATCCGGCTACAGCTATTTCGTGGGTAAGGATTTTGCCAAGGCGAAAATCCGTTTTCAGGAAACCAAGGACATCGACGGCGAGTATTATTACCCCACTAATTACTACCTGGGCCTGATCTATTTCTTCGACGGCGACTACGACAAGGCCGTGCAACTTTTTCGCGTCGTGGAGCGGTCGTCCAGCTATGACTCCTATATTCCGTATTACCTGGCGCAAATTTACTTCGCCCAGGCCCGCTACGATGAACTGATCGCCTACGCCGAGCCGCGTCTGGCCCAGCGGGGCATCAAGAACGACAAGGAGATCAGGCAGTTGATCGGACAGGCTTACTTTGAGAAGCAGGACTATGCCCGTGCCCTGCCGTACTTAGAGGAATATGCCGCTCAATCACGCAGCCTGCGGGAGGACGAACTCTACCAACTCGGGTTTACGCAGTACCAAACCGGTAATTACCCGAAGGCCGCCGAGACCTTTAAGGAAGTTTCGACGGCTAACTCGGCAGTGGGCCAGTCGGCTAACTACTACCTGGGCGATGCCACCCTACGGGCGGGCGACCGCACGTCAGCGCGTTACGCCTTCGGTAATGCGATGCGGATGAACTTCGACCCCGTTCTCCAGGAGGAAGCCACCTACAATTATGCCAAACTGAGCTATGAGCTACGCGACCCCCGCGAGGCAATCAATGCCCTGCAAATGTTGCAGCCCAGCAGCCGCTATTACGTGGAATCGCAGCGGTTGTTGGGGGAGATTTTCCTGACCTACCGCGATTACGATCAGGCCCTGAGCGTGCTGGAAAAGACGCCCAACAAAACGCCCGAACTGCGGGAAGCCTACCAACGCGTGAGTTTTCTGCGCGGCCTGCAGTTGATGCAGGAAGGTAATACGGCCGAGGCAAAGCGCCTGTTCAATCAGTCGCTGGCCACTCCGCTTAACGCGTCTTACCGGGCGCAGGCACTTTACTGGCTAGGCGATATTGCCAACCGCGAGGAGAACTACCCGCAGTCAGTCAACTACATCAACCAGTTCCTGACCATCGCCCAGACAGTGGGGCCGCTGCCTGCGCAGTCGTCGATCTATAGCGGTAACTACCTGCAGGGTTACAACTACCTGAAGCAGGACAACTATGCCGCCGCCCTGGATTATTTCCGCGCCACGGTGGAGGGGATCGAGCGCAACGCTGCCTACATCACCGACGCACAGGTGCGCGAGCGGGTACTGGGCGACGCCGTGCTGCGGGCGGGCGATGCCTACTTCAAGCGCAACCAGTACCCGCAGGCCGTACAGTACTACGATCAGGCGGTACGTAACCAGTACAGTGGCTTCATTTACGCGCTCTACCAAAAAGCGATCATCGAGGGCCTGCGCGGCCGCAACGGAGAAAAGCTGCTGGCTCTGGAGCAGATCGCCAACCAGTATCCCCGTAGCGAGTATGCCGACGATGCCCTCTTTCAGATGGGGCTTACCTACCAGACCCTGAACCAATTACCTAATGCGGTAGCACCCTTCCGCAGGGTGATTGAAACCTATAAGACTAGTTCGCCGCTGGTGAACGAAAGCCTGATCCAGTTGGGCTTGGTGAGTTATAACCTGGGTAATCAGGAAGCCGCCGTTAACTATTACAAACAGATATTTGGTAACAACCCCACGGCCGGCGAGGCCAACCGCGCCCTTTCCGCGTTGGAAGAAATTTACGTGCGCGATATGGGCCGGGCCGATCTCTACTTCGCCTTTTTGGAAACCGTGCCCGGTTATAAGGTAGATAATGCCTCGCGGGATAACATCAACTTTCAGGCAGCGGAATCGCAGTTCGAGAATGCCAATTATACCCGTGCCATCGAGGAATACACCAAGTATATCAGGATGTATCCCAACGGGCAGAATACGCTCACGGCCTATTACCACCGCGGCGAGAGTTACGCCGTAAACCGCCAGTACGCTCAGGCCCTGGCCGACTATGAGTTCGTGGTCAGTCGCGGTCCTAGCACCTTCTACTTGCGGGCACTGGAAAAGGGGGCCATTATCGCCTACAATAGCGAGCAGGATTTTGCAAAAGCTTATCAGCTCTACTCACAACTGGAGCAAGCGGCCGATAACAGCGGGCTACGATTCGAGGCCCAACTCGGTGCTATGCGTGCCGCCTACCGTTCGGGAAATACCGGTGCAGTACAAACTCAGGCGGCCAAGGTAGCCAATAACCCTTCTGCCACGGCCGCACAGCGCTCAACGGCCAATTTCTACCTGGCTAAGATCGCTTTCGATCAGAACCGCTACGATCAGGCACTGCCTACTTTGGAGCAGGTGATTGCTAACAGTGACAATGAAACCACGGCCGAGGCCCGCTACCTGCGGAATTACATTTATTATCAGCGCCGCGACCTGGCCCGCGCCCAGGAACTAGCCCTGACCACCAATCGCGAAAACGCCGGCTACCCCTACTGGACGGCCAAGAATGTAATCCTACTGGCGGATATCCTCCGCGAGCGTAAGGATCTTTATAATGCCCGCGCCGCCCTGCAGGCCCTGCTGGAAAATTATAATGAAGACCAAACCCTGGTCCAGGAAGCTCGCCAAAAACTGGCCCGCCTGGAGACCGAGATCAACCAGGGTAGCCGTCTTAATAATAGCCCCACTAATACTTCCCGTGGATTTATCGAAATGGACAACGGCGGATAACGGCGCCGCCGCTTCATGCTTTTTCATTCTTTATCCCACTCCGTCAGTTCCCTCTTATGCAACCTATTTCAGTGATCTCATTTCGTCGCTTTCTACCGGTAGTCGCACTCGTATTATTCGGAAACGTTTTCTTGTCCGCGCAGCCCATTCCCGATGGTAGCGTGGATGTAGTGACTTCCTTCGAGGCCGCCCTCATTGAGGCCGAGCGGGTACTTATTTCCCCGGAGTTACCGGCCGCCGATACGGCCATTCGCCGTCAACAATACAACGTCGTTTCCCGAGTGCTGGACGCTCAGTACCTGCCGCCCACTATCCGTCCCCGCGGTTTCGGGCGCGAGAAAAACGCCGAGGTTTACAATGGCTACTTTCGCTTCGGCCTGGGTAACCCTAATGCTTTCCTCGGCGACCTGAGCTACGACCTGATGACGGAAGAGTCGTTCGATCTGGGCATCAAGGCGCATCACTACAGTTTTAATAACAACAAGAACGTCGAGAACCAGCGCGCTTCCGATACTGACATCGGCATCGACGGCACCTATTATTTCGATCAGGGCTTTGCCGTGGAAGCGGGCCTGCGCTACAACACCACCTCGCAGTATTACTACGGCTATAATGAACTGAACGAGAACCGCAGCGATTCCCTGCAACTCAGTTTCGACCCCGATGAGGTGCGTCAGCGTTTCAACCTCGTCGATCTGGAAGCAGCTGTATTCAACGGTACCCGCACCGAGCGGGATTTCAATTACCGGGGTGGGGTAAAAGCCTATATTCTGGATGATTCCTACGCGGCGCGGGAAAACGGCTTCCAGATCAATCTGCAGGCCACTAAGTGGTTTAATGACGTTAACCCCCTTGATATTCAGTTGATAACTGATTTCACTACTTACAAGGATACCAGCACGCAGAACCTGAATAATTTCTATTTCATGCCGAGCTATACCCTGCACGGCGAGCAATTTCGGGTCAAGATCGGTTTAAACCTGACCAGTAGCGAGGATAATTTTAAGGTTTTCCCCAATTTGGAAGCTTCGGCGGAGATCGTTCCCGGTGCGGTGGGTGCTTTTATCGGCGCGGAAGGTTCGTTGCAGAAGAACAATATGCGCAGCCTGACGGAGTACAACCCATTCACGCGCACGCGTTTTCGCATTCGTAACGCTAGTTATAATCGTTTCTACGGCGGCCTGCGCGGCAACGTGGCGGGAATCACTTATCGGGGCGAAATTGGTTACAAATCCGTCCAAAATCTTGCCCTCTACCGGGCCGAGCAGGGAATCGAGACCCCCCGCTTCCGCGTGGAATACGATACAGCCAATATTGTGGAAATTCAGGGTACGGTGACCATCCCTCTTTCTTTCGTGCAAGGATTGGAAATAACGGCTACCGCCGCGCAACGCTTCTATAGCCTGGAACGCGAGGAAAAACCCTGGCACTTGCCCTCTTTCAGCCTCAATGCCGGAGCCTCCTACACCACTCGGGATAAGCGTGCCACCGGCCGCGCCACCCTCTTCCTCGAAAACGGCGTTCCCTATCAGGATGCCGACGGCGAAACACGGAACCTGAATGCGCTCTTCGACCTGAGCCTGGAAGGGGAATACGTGATCACCAATGCCCTCGGTGCCTTCGCTCAACTCAACAACCTGGCCAATAACAAGCGCGAGCGTTACTTTCGCTACCCGACCATCGGCCTGAACGCGGTGCTGGGCATTTCCCTCAAATTTTAGAATAGAATTATTAGCCGGACGGTTCGGGCGTGTCCCGGCCATAGGGCCGGGTCGGTCCCCTACCGGCTTCGCTAAACGCTCGGTGCTCCGCACTCATCGCTAACGCGCTGCCCCTCCGGGCACCTCACGCAGGGAAAACTCCTCGTAGTACATCAACGGCGGGTCATCATTTTGCTCGCTCTGCTACCAAATCCAGGGCAAGTTGTAACTGCTTTTGCGGACTAAGGGAGGTATTGTCGATCACCACGGCATCCTCAGCCTGGCGCAGGGGGCTATCGGCCCGGCTGGAATCGATGTTATCGCGTTCGGTCAAATTTTCGGCTACTTCGGTCATGGTAACCTCCCGACCCTGTCCGGTAAGTTCCAGATAGCGGCGGCGGGCACGTTCTTCCGCCGAGGCGGTGACGAATAACTTAAGTTCCGCCGCCGGGAAAACGACGGTGCCGATGTCCCGGCCGTCCATTACGATTCCCTTTTCGGCACCCAGACGG
Source organism: Lewinellaceae bacterium (assembly GCA_963757435.1). Taxonomy (GTDB): domain Bacteria; phylum Bacteroidota; class Bacteroidia; order Chitinophagales; family Saprospiraceae; genus Neolewinella. The sequence continues at coordinate 333,234 of CAVWSC010000032.1, forward strand.
CGCTGTTGGGCAACCATGGCCCGCCTCACGGCCGAAACGGCAGCCACAGGGCTTACGCGCCGGGCCACGGTCAGCTGACGAATTTCGTCCTCTACGTCCTCACCGTTCAGTCGGGTCCGATTGCCGCGTTCCGGGTCGGCGGTAAAGGTGATCTGAATATTGTCCAGCGCATCCGCCACCGCTTTCTCATCGGTATCGTCAATGGAATGACGGATGAAATAGAGTGTAACGGCACGGTACATGGCCCCGGTATCTACGTAGCCATAGCCCAGGCGATGAGCCAGGGCCTTGGCAAGGGTGCTTTTTCCGCAGGCGGAAAAGCCGTCAATGGCAATAACGATGTTCTTCAAAACGATCCCGGTCTTGGTGGCCGGCAAAGGTACGATTCGTACGCTAGTCATCCGGCGGCACTGCTAACGACTGCCACCCCTTTGTCCTTGCTTAGCGGACGCAGACTCATCCAACTCGGCTAACCAGCTTAGGGCGGTTTCCCAGGGCATTATTTCAGTGCGACCATAGTAGGGGTCTAATACGGCATGGTGATTAGCCATTTCTTTAACATTAGCGTTACCCAGTTTTTTGAAGGAACGGGCATCCTCAGCGTAAAACGTTATTTTACGGGCTACCTGCTGATAGAGATCGAAACGAATATCATAGTTGAGGTCATTCTTTCGACGAGCTAACCGCGCCAACTCCGTTTGAGCAAAGTGCAGCCCCTCACCGTTACTGGTGCGGATCGCTACGCAGGCCCGCAATTGAAGCAATGCGACTTGCAGGTAAACCGAGTGGGCATAATCATCGAGCATAACGTCCGAAATGCCGGCCGGACTGAAAGAGGGCATCCCGGATGGTGATTTGAGGTTGGCATCGGACTGTCCTTCCTGCTCCAGGGCAAATTGCGTCCAGGCACCGAGTATCCACCAAAATTGTAGTTGCTTATGGTCCTGCTTACGAAAGTGGGACTGGCGCCGGCATCCGTTGTAGACCATTGCCGCGTTACGGTACTTACCCACGCGTAATGCGCAGAGTAATTTGATCTGCTGGGCATTATACCAAGCATTGGTACCGGTATCCATCCGGGTTAAGTAACCCTCGAGCGACGACTGCAACGACTGGTAATCGGCGGTTTGTAACTGGGCGATCAGGCAGGTCACCATGGCGCGAACCTGGCAATTTTGCGTGTATTCCGCTGGACGCTCTTCAATGATGGCCAAAAATTCATCGGCGTAAGTCCGGAATTCAGTGAAATTTTGCTGTAAAAAGGACCGCCGGAGTAAACAGCTATATACGGCATGATTAACGAAGGGGTCTTCCTGGTTTTTTTCCAGAAGTTGCAATGCCTTGGAACAATCCTCGTCGAGACTATTCTCTTCGCCGGGTACGAAGAAGCTTTGTCGTTCCCGTATCAGGGTCATGCGCCTGACGATCTGTTTAGCGGAAAAGACCACCTCCCTGCGCTGGTTCCAGAGCGCGGCTTTCTCTTCGTATGCCTGTAGTTCTTTCTCGTTGCCCTCCCACGCGGCCATATCGGCCAGTAACTCGTTTGCTTGCAGCGCATAGGTGGAAAGGTGATAAGCCTCGGAATGACGGAGTACTCGGCGGGTCAGGTAACGGGCCATGAGCAGGGCACGGTGCTGGCGGAGGATCATCACCAGCCCCCAATTTCGTGCGCAGGCCACTCGCGCTTCGTCCACGCTGGCAACCTGGCGATTGTTTACGTCGATCAGGAAAACGGTGTTGAGCAAACGACGGGTAAACCGGCTTTTGAGTTGACGGTATTTTGCGTCTTCTTCCTCGTTTCCGTAAATCAGTTTCGCCGCGTCACCGTCGCTCATTACTTCATCGCCGGTAATAGCTTGGTATAAGCGATTGAATTTGCTAGTCGTATCGGTAAGCGCGTTGCGATCGAAAATTTCAATTTTTCCCACCTTGCGACGGTTAACGATCTGGGCTAGTTCGAGTAATTTTTCCATGGGGCTAGTCTATTTAGGGGTGAGGTCCATTACGACACTTACGGCTATAGTGGGCACGAGAGATGTGCTGCCGGAAAAGCCGGTAGCAGATGTGGAACAATATGTGTTTTTGGGAAACCGCTTCAACGTGCTACTATACATGGAGCAGCACGAGTGGCGGATCTTGCAAAAGGAGTAAGTTATATTCGGCCAAACGGCTTGGCTTACTCTGCGGGGATTATTAACTGAGACGAAAAATACTTAGAAGGTCACAAAATAAATTTATTTTCTGACTTAACAAAGAAAATGGATTTGGGTAGCCCTCACCACATAGGGCCGGGTTAGGGGAAATGAATACTAGGCAGGGCACTAATGAGCTGACTGTTAATAGTAAGAGAGTAGGATAGCTTTCAATACGGTAAGAGATTTTAAGCGCATGATAATGTGTTTCAGCGTACACGTTTTGCCACCGGGCAGGGAAATTTGCTACCTCGCTTAACCCTATGTTTGCGGGCAAAACGTATCCATTTTATGAAAATTCTCATTATCGGTGGCGGAAACATGGGTCTGACCTACGCCAAGAGCCTGATTCGCGCTCACCTGACGACCGAAACGGATTTAATGATCCTGGAGCGATCGGAAGAAAAGGCGGCCGAACTGAGTACACAAAGAGTAGGTACCATTTACCGCGAGGCGGCGGACTGTCTGCCGCTGGCCGATCTGGTTATCCTGGCCGTGAAGCCGCAGGACAGTGGCGCGCTTTTTGCCTCGCTGCGGCCCAGCGTGCATCCGCAGCAGGTCTTCCTGAGCATAATGGCGGGGGTGCGGATCGACACGATTCAGCGGGCATTAGGGGTAACGAAGGTAATCCGGGCGATGCCCAACCTGCCCGCCCAGATCGGGATGGGGATGACCGCATTCACGGCAGCCGAGGAGGTGACGCGAATCGAATTGGTGCTGGTGCAAAACCTGCTGAACACCACGGGCAAGGCGATCTACGTGGAGCAAGAATCCGCCATCGACGCTACTACCGCCATCAGCGGCAGTGGGCCGGCTTACGTTTTTTACTTTATGGACGCCATGATCGAAGCCGCGAGGCGAATGGGATTTAGGGAGCCGGAGGCCGAACTGCTGGTGGCCCAGACCTTCCGGGGGGCGGTGGAACTGTACGCCAAGAATGACCTGAGTTGCGCGGAGTGGATCCAGCGGGTTTCCTCGCGCGGGGGAACCACCGAGGCCGCCGTGGAGACCTTCCGGCGGACGAGCGTTTTCGAGGACATCATCAGTGGAGCGGACGCGGCCCTGCAACGTGCCAGGGAATTGGGTGAGTAGCGAGCGTAGTTGCGTGAGGTGCCTGGACGGGCGCGACGTAGGAGCGAGTGCACAGCACCGACCGATAGGGAGCCGGGAAGGGACCGGCAGCGGCCCGCCAGGGACACTGGCACGCCCAAAATTTAAGGCCGCTATCTAATGATACCATACGGATAAACTGTAAAAAGCACCAAAATAAGCCCGTACCGATCCAACTTAGCCCGCCCTCTGCCATTGTCTTGTTGAACCACCGCTAAATTATCGACCATGACCGCCCCCGAAACGAGAAAGCAAACCTTGACCCGCCTGAAGACCGAAAATTTCGATTTGGTCGTCATCGGCGGCGGCATCACCGGGGCGGGCATTGCCCTGGATGCAGCGGCACGCGGGCTAAGCGTAGCCTTGCTGGAAAAGCATGATTTTGCCTCCGGCACGAGTAGTAAATCAACCAAACTGATTCACGGCGGGCTGCGCTACCTGAAGCAATTCGAGGTGGCCCTGGTGCGTGAGGTAGGGCGCGAACGCGCCACGGTACACCGCCTGGCACCGCACCTGGTGCGGCCGGAAAAGATGTTGCTGCCGCTGGTGGAAGACGGCTCGTTCGGCAAGATCGGCACCAGTCTGGGGCTGTGGGTCTACGATTTTCTGGCCGACGTGCACGGCGACGACAAGCGCGTGATGCTGAGCCGGGAGGAGACGCTGGAAAAAGAGCCGCTATTGCGCCCCGACGTACTGAAGGGCGGCGGCTACTATGCCGAGTACCGCACGGATGATGCGCGCCTGACGATGGAGAATCTGAAGACGGCCCGCAAGCACGGGGCGGTCATCATCAATTACGTGGAGGCGGTGGATTTTGGCAAAAACGAGGACGGGAAAATTACCGCCGTGCACTGCCGCGACCTCGACAAGGGCGAGAAAATTTCGATCAACTGTACCAGTGTGATCAGCGCGGCGGGGCCGTGGGTGGACGAACTGCGCAAGGAGGACGGCAGCATGACGCAGACGCGGCTGTTTCTGTCCAAGGGCGTACACATTGTGGTGGCCCGCGAGCGGTTGCCGCTGCGGCAGGCCGTTTACTTTGACGTGCCGACCGACAACCGCATGATCTTTGCTATTCCGCGGCTGCGCTCCACCTACATCGGTACCACCGATACCCCTTATAAGGGAGACAGCGATAACATTCCTACCACCCTGGACGACGTGACCTACCTGCTGGATGCCTCGAATGCCATGTTCCCGACCGCCAACCTGAGGGTGGAGGACGTGGAGAGTAACTGGGCCGGCCTGCGGCCGCTGATCTATGAGGAAGGCAAGGAAGGGGCCGAGATGTCGCGCAAGGACGAGATTTTCGAGTCGGAAAGCGGCCTGCTCTCCATTGCGGGCGGCAAGTTGACGGGCTACCGCAAAATGGCCGAGCGGATCGTGGACCGGCTGGCGGACCGCCTGGAAGATTCCGGCACCGACCTGCCGGAGGCGCGCACGGAGGACATCGAATTAATTGGTGGACCCTTCAAAAATTTTGCCGCCGTACTGACTTACGAGAAAGAGGTAGCCGACCGGTTGGCCGCCGCCGACCTGCCCGCCGAGCGGGCCGATTATCTGGTAGCGAATTACGGCCGGCAAACGGACGAGATAGTGGCCGCCGCCGCCGACCGGCCGGGTAACGGCTATGAAAAAATGGCCGCCGCCGAAGCGGCGTTCTGCATCGAAAACGAGCTGGCCCTGTACCCGATGGATTTTCTGAACCGCCGCTCGGGCCGCCTGTATTTCGATCTGCCCAGTATTCCCCGCGTACTCAATGCCGTGGTGGACGTATTTGCCGAGGTTTACGGCTACGACGCCGATGAGCGGGCGCAGCAAATCCGGATATGTGAGGCGGAAGTGGCGGAGCGGACGGAGTTCGGGATGGCGGAGGTGTGAGGGAAGCTCACCGCAACAACGTCACCTCCCCCTCCCGCACCACCACCTCCAGATTATTCGGATAAGTAAAACTCATGCGGTAGAGATACACGTCGGCGGGTTGGGGTTTGCCGTCCTCCTCGCCGCGCCAGGCCCGGGTGGGATCATTGCTACTGAAGACCTTTTTGCCCCAGCGATTATAAACCGCGCACTGGAAATTTTCCAGGGCGCAGCGACCGGAAAATGGGCGGAATACGTCGTTGCGGCCGTCGCCGTTGGGCGTGAAAACCTCCGGGATAGCCACTTCGCACACCACCGGGCAGTTACTTAGATCTACGGTGAGGGAGCGTTCCAGGGTGTCGCCGCAGGTGCCGGCGATGAAGTAAGAGTAGACCGCGCCGGAATCGTGTTCCACTACGATAGCGGGTGAGGTCTGCCCGTCGAACGCCCGCACGGAAGCGATGGACTGGCCGGTAACGCTTAACGTGAGCGTGTCGCCGGGGCAGCGGTTATCGAAATCATTGCCCAGCCGGATTTCCGCCTCCAGCGGCGGGACCAGGGTGGGAAAATAGGACAACTCGGCGGAACCGCAGCGGTAATAAACGGTGGCGGAAAAAAACTGATCGGGGTCGTCACTCAGCACGAACACCCGCTGCGTCATCACCACGCCATCGGACCAAACGACACTATCGGTCGTAGTACCACCCTGGGGTAACAGTAGCAAGGTATCACCGGGGCAACGTGGGGTATCGGAATCACCGAGGGGCAGCAGTTGCGGGGCTTCCAATTCGATCAGGTCGACCACTACACTATCGATCACCGTGCGCTCGCACTCGTCCGTATAAGTTACGATATAAGTACCGGGAGGCCGGAGCTTCGATGCTGCTTGTCATGGATCCGGTAGACCAACTAAAATTAGTGCCCGGTAGCCGTGCGGAAATGGTAGGAGGCGGTTGGGCGCAAAATTCCAGGCTGTCAACGGGTAGGAAGATACTATCGGCCAGGCCGGTATAGGCGAAAATAGCGTCCACGTAATTAGGGAGTCCGGCCACGTTGGCACCCTGCCCGTCCACCTCCGTAAAGTCGATCACGTAGGGCGTCACGGTCGGGCTGGGACCGGAGGGGCAGGTGATCTGCCAGAGGCCGAAGCGGTTGATCGCAAATTCTGCGAGGATAAAATACAGCCGGCCATCGGCGGCCAATTGCATCGGGCGATTTTGGGCATTGGGTGGTAAGAAGGAGACCGTTTCCTGGGCTGCGGTGATATCGGGGGCCGTCAAATCATAGCGCACCAGTCGGTTTCCGGTAGCCAGGGCGGGCCGCACCGAGTAAAGAAAACGGCTGTCGGCCGTAAAACTGGTGGTGCCCGGCGAGTCAGAGAACAGGCTCACCCGGCCGGCCAGATCCACCTGGCCCGTTTCCCGGCTTAGTGGGAAGATGGTACCGCCGTAGTAGAGCCAATCTCCGGCGGGGCTGATCTTGATGGGGCCGTCCAGGGCCACCAGGTTCAGGTCGGTTACTAGCGGTTCACCTACCCCGGCGGCGGTTACGTGTACGCGTACCAGCGACCGGTTGGATGGTCCACTGATGCAGTATGTCCAGTAGCCGCCGTTACCGTCGGGCGTACCGGCCAGCGATTCAAAGGCGGGCACGAACACCCGCTGGTCGGCCACGATCACCTCGCCCAGGCCGCCGTTCAGCCGCATGTCGATCTTGAAGTAGGATAGTCCCCGCCCTTCGGGCTGGTCCGGCGGCGTGCCTCCGGCGATGAACTCGTTCTCCTCCATTGTAAAGAGGTAATACACGCTGTCCTGGGCGGGATCGGGAAAAGCCAGGCTACTCTGGATGGCACTGATGCCGCCGCCCTGGGTGCCGTTCAGGTCGTACATCGGCTGATGGTTGCGGTTCCAGATCGTACCGGGGCCGAAGCCCGCCGGGCCGCCCGGCGGGCGGCCGCCGCCGTTTGTATAAAAGAGCAGATTTCCCTGCGCGTCGCTGTAACTTACCACTCCCTCAAAAGCCTCTTGCGCCGAGGGTTGTACGAGCGCGGGCTGGTCGCCCGCGAAACTAATGCCGATGCCGTTGCCGATGTGCCAGGTCTCTGCCTGTCGTTGCCCGGCCAATAGCGAAACCACGCAAGAAAAAACTACCCACCATGAAATCCGTCTCATACCCGTGAAATTAGAAAATCCCGGCCAATTATCAGCCGCCGTTTATTTTGTAGCGGGTGATAAACTACCGTTGCCAGCTAAAAAGTATCCGTTCTCACCCCATATTCCAACAAAACTATCCCGAAACCGGTCGTACCGACCACAATCCCTATCTTGCGGCCCATGCTCGATCCCACTCCCGAAAATCTGGCCGAGACCGACGCCGACCGTCCGCCCATCCTCGGCAACTGGACTAACGTGTACCTCGTGGTGCTGGCCCTGCACGCCCTCATCATTGCCTTGTTTTACGTCTTCACCCGCCTCCACTCCTAGACTTACCTGATTCATGGAATTACTCGATTGGGTAGTCATGCTCGGCACCCTATTGGCCATCGTGGTCTATGGGATCATCCGCACCCGCAAGATCAACAACGTCCAGTCCTACCTGCTCGGCGACCGCGACCTCCACTGGTCCACCATCGGCCTGTCGGTCATGGCCACCCAGGCCAGTGCCATCACCTTTCTCAGCACGCCCGGGCAGGCCTACGAAGCGGCATGGGTTTCGCGCAGTTCTACTTCGGGCTGCCGATCGCCATGGTGCTGCTCTGCGTTTTCGTGCTGCCGATCTACTACAAGCTCAACGTCTACACGGCCTACGAATACCTGGAGGGGCGCTTCGACCTGCGCACCCGCACCCTCACGGCCGTGCTCTTTCTCATCCAGCGCGGGCTGGCGGCGGGCATCACCATCTACGCGCCGGCCATCATCCTCAGCAGCATCCTGGGCTGGTCACTGAACCTGACGATCATCCTCATCGGTTTCGTGGTCATTTTCTATACCGTACTGGGCGGCACTAAGGCGGTCAGCGTCACGCAGAAGCAGCAGATGATCGTCATCCTGACCGGTATGTTCATGGCGGCGGCCATCCTGGTGTACAAGCTTCCGCCCGAGATCGGTCTGGGCGAGGCCGTCGATATTGCCGGGGCAATCGGCAAACTGGAGGTGGTCGACTTTGATTTCGACCTCAACAACCGCTACACCTTCTGGTCGGGCATGCTGGGCGGGGTCTTCCTTTTCCTGTCCTATTTCGGTACGGACCAGTCGCAGGTGCAACGCTACCTTTCCGGTAAAAGCCTGACCGAGAGCCGCCTGGGGCTGTTGTTCAACGGCATCTTCAAGGTACCCATGCAGTTTCTCGTGCTCTTCGTGGGCATCCTGGTCTACGTCTTTTTCCTGTTCAACCAGCCACCGGCCCACTTCAACACGGCCAACGTCTTGAAGCTCACCAATTCCGAGTACCGCGCCGATTACGAAGACCTGCGGGAAGATTACAACGGCCTGTTCGAGCAGCGCCGCGCGGCCGTCACCATCCTTGCCGCCGCCAACCGCTCGGGTGACGAGACGGCCTCCGGTGATGCCGCGGCCGCCATCGGCTCTATCCAGCAGGAGCAGGAGGTCATCCGCCGCCAGATCGACGACCTCATCATTGCCGTCGACCCCGATGCCGTCACCGAAGACCGTGACTACGTGTTCATCACCTTCGTCACCACCTACCTACCGCGTGGCCTGGTGGGCCTGTTGCTGGCCGTCATTTTCGCGGCTGCCATGTCGTCTTCCTCTTCCGAGCTTAACGCGCTGGCCACCACCACCGTCGTCGATATTTACCGCCGCTCGCTGTTCCGCCACCGCTCCGACCGGCACTACCTCAACGCCTCCAAGGCCCTCACCGTCGCCTGGGGGGCCGTGGCCCTGTTATTCGCCACCATCGCCAGCCTGTTCGACAACCTCATCCAGGCCGTCAACTTCATCGGCTCGCTATTCTACGGCGTCATCCTGGGCATCTTCGTGGTCGCTTTCTTCTTCAAATCCATTGGCGGCCGGGCCGTATTCTTCGCCGCACTCGTCGCCGAAGCACTGGTCCTCCTCACCGTTTACCTCGACAATATCGGCGTGGTCGACATTGCCTTTCTCTGGCTCAACCTCATCGGTTGTGTCCTGGCGGTCCTCATCGCCTGGCTATTTCAGCAGCTATTCAGTAGTAGCGGCGGCAACGTAGATCCGGTGGATTATCCCGATGTGCTGGACCAGGCGTGAAATTGATCCTTTCGTAGGCCTCCTGTTAGGTGTTTAGGTGTTCTTTTTGGCGTGTCCCTTCCTATGGTCGGGCCGGTCCCCTCCGGGCTTCGGCCTTCGCCTCGGTGCTGCGCACTCATCGCTAAGCGCTCGCCCCTGCGGGCACCTCACGCAGGCGGGCGGCTACTCTAAGCCAGGGCGGCCGCCACGATCTCATCGGCGAAGTAGCCCTGCTTGTTTTTCCGGATCAGGCAGCGGACAAATTGACCGGCGGTCACGGTTTCTTCCCGGAGGTTGCGGCGGGTGAAGAAAAACTCTTCACGGGTCTCCGGTACGCGCAGGTAACCCCGGCCGGTGGCGGTCTGGTAAAAAATAATTTGGGCGAGGATGGTTTCCGGCATAGTTAGTCGTATTGGAACAACTGCCGCTGGTCGATCAGTTCAATAAGCTGATGCGCCAAATCGTCGGTGTCGTTAAAGTCAGCCTCCTCCAGGGCGGCGGCCCAGGCGCGGTAGTCGCTTTTTGACAACTTGGTCAGGGGCGCGTAATCACCGGTAGTAATGTAGAGGCTATGGTCGCGAAAGCTGGTCCAGGCGTTATCGTAGGCCCGCACGCAGCGTAAACCGACGCGGGAGGTGGTGCCCCGCCAGTCGCCATCGCAGCCGATCCCGAAATAGTTATTCGACCCCACGGCCACTGCCGCCGTACCCGCCTGCGAATGTAGCAACGCGCCGGCCAGGGTAATGCTGGCGGGAATGCCGAATTTTTCCTGCTCTACCTGCGCTACATTAGAAAAACGACGGATAAAGGCGTTCACTTCCGCTTCTTCCGTGGACCGTAGTCGCTCCAGCAGCGTACCGCCATCGGATTTGGAACTAAAAATATTGAGCCGATCCAGTAGTCCGGGCTTTTCGGCTGCATCCGTCAGGGTGCCGCCGCTTTCCCGCTCAACCAGTGCCGGAGCCGACGCGGGCGCAGCCGGCGGCTGCTCGGTCGGGTGGCCGAATTGCAGGCTGAGGTTGATGCTTTTCTGGGTAAGTAGAAAAACTACCAGTAGTCCTATTCCAAGCTTAAACCAGTGGCGAACCACGAAGGGCCAGGCGGCCCGAACTAATGTACTCATGTTTGCAACCTTTACTCCCTACCAGGAAGTAGCCCGTAAAACAGGGTGTTGGGCCTAGAGCAAAAGTAACACAAATTGTTTGTTTGTGCAAGAGGGAAGTGAGGTGATTGGTAAATTTTGTTTGGAAAGCGGTTGACTACCGGTCCCACATTACATTTAACCGAAATATTAACCGGAACCGCGTGAGGGATGGGAGGTGTTGTTTGAACGAAATGCAGGGGCGCACGGCCATGCGCCCCGAAATGGAGAGAGTGCCGGACAGCCCGACCCGGCCGCAGTTTCTGCGGCCGGGGCACGCCCAAAATATCAGCTTGAAATAACGTCCCCTTACTGATACGCCTCGATCGGCGGGCAGGTGCAAACAAGGTTACGATCGCCGAAGCCCTGGTCGATGCGGCCGACGGAAGGCCAGAATTTATAACCCTGGTATAGGTAGGGGAGGGGATAGGCCGCCGCTTGGCGCGAGTAGGGGTGCGACCACTCGTCGGCCGCTACTTCAGCGAGGGTATGGGGCGCGTTGAGTAATACATTGTCCTCCGCGTCGTCATCACCGCGGGCGATGCGGTCTACTTCCTCACGAATAGCCAGGAGGGCATCGCAGAAACGGTCCAGTTCGTCCTTGGACTCGCTCTCCGTAGGCTCCACCATAACGGTGCCGGCCACGGGCCAACTAAGGGTGGGGGCGTGGAAACCGTAGTCGATCAGGCGTTTCGCCAAGTCCTCGGCACTCATAATTTCCTTGAAGGGGCGCAGGTCGATAATGAGTTCGTGGGCTGAGCGGCCCTGCTCGCCGGTGAACAGGACGGGATAAGCGTCCTTGATACGGGTGGCGATGTAGTTGGCATTTAGAATGGCATATTCGCTGGCCCGGCGCAGTCCAGTGCTACCGAGCAGGCGGATGTAAGCATAGCTGATGAGCAGAATGGACGCGCTGCCGTAGGGTGCGGCGGAAACGGCGGTGATGCCTTCGGTGCCGCCGGTTTTGGTCTGCGTATGACCGGGCAGGAAGGGGGCCAGCTTATCATTGACGCAGATGGGACCCATGCCGGGGCCGCCGCCTCCGTGGGGAATGGCGAAGGTTTTATGTAGGTTAAGGTGGCAAACGTCGGCACCAATATGGCCGGGACTGGTAAGGCCTACCTGGGCGTTCATGTTGGCACCGTCCATGTAAACCAGACCGCCGTGCTCATGTACCAAAGCGCAGATGTCTTTGACGCCGGTCTCGAACACGCCGTAGGTGCTGGGGTAGGTGATCATGAGGGCGGCCAGGCGGTCGGAATATTCCTCGGCACGGCGGCGCAGGTCATCGACGTCGATATTTCCGGCGTCGTCGGATTTGACGACCACTACTTCCATGCCGGCCATAACGGCACTAGCGGGGTTGGTGCCGTGGGCCGACTCGGGGATGAGTGCGATATCACGGTGCGCCTGTCCGTGGTGCCGGTGGTAGGCGCGGATAGTGAGCAGGCCGGCGTACTCGCCCTGGGCACCCGAATTAGGCTGCAGGCTGCAGGCCGTGAAACCGGTAATGACGCTGAGGTAGCGCTCCAGTTCTTCCAGCATTTGCCGGTAGCCGCCGGTCTGTTCGGCGGGGGCAAAGGGGTGAATGTTGGCGAAGGCGGCCCAGCTGACCGGCATGAGTTCGGTGGCCGCGTTGAGTTTCATGGTGCAACTGCCCAGGGGGATCATGCTATGCACGAGCGAGAGGTCCTTATTCTCCAGCCGCTTGAGGTAGCGCATCATTTGGGTCTCGGTGCGGTAACGGTGAAAATTGGGATGGGCCAGGTAGTCTACCTCGCGTTGGAGGTCAGCGGGGATGGTCGGCTGCGCGGCACCGAGTGTCACCCGGGCGGAAGAATCATTGCCGGCCCGCAGAATGGTGGTGAGGATATCCAGTTCGGAACTGGGAATGGTTTCGTCAAGGCTGATACGTACGAAGCCCTCTCCATAATACAGGTTAGAGCGGTTGGCCAGCGCGGCAGTGCGCAAGCGGTCCTGCGTCTCTTGATCGACCCGTAATTCGATGGTATCGAAAAAGGTGTCGGAAGCAAGGGTATACCCCAATTCGCCGGCGGTGCGGGCCAGGCGGGCGGCGAGTTGGTGCACCCGTTCGGCGATGGCGCGCAGGCCCTCGGGGCCGTGGTAGACGGCATACATGCCCGCCATGATGGCCAGCAGGGCCTGGGCGGTGCAGATATTGGAGGTAGCTTTTTCGCGGCGGATGTGCTGCTCGCGGGTTTGCAGGGCCATGCGCAGGGCGGTGTCGCCGTGGCGGTCCTTGCTGATGCCGATGATGCGGCCGGGTAGCTGGCGTTTGTAGTCTTCCTTGATGGCAAAATAGGCGGCGTGCGGCCCCCCGAAGCCCATTGGTACGCCGAAGCGCTGGGTATTGCCTACCACGGCGTCGGCACCCCAGGTTCCGGGTGCTTGCAGCATGGTGAGGGCCAGTAGGTCGGCGGCTACGACGGTGTATACTTCAGCGGATACGGCCCGCTCACAAATGGCGCGGTAGTCCGCGTCCAGGCTGCCGTCGCCTGCGGGGTACTGGAGCAGGATTCCGAAGGTGGAATCATCAAAGACGAATTCCGCAACGGGCAGTACGCGCACTTCCACGCCGATGGGTTCGGCACGGGTGCGTAGTACGTCGATGGTCTGGGGGAATACCAGGTCGGAGACTAAGAATACGTTGGCCGGGGTAGCACGCTTACGTTTGTTTTTCTGGGCGTAGAAAAGGCTCATGGCCTCGGCCGCAGCGGTGGCCTCGTCCAGTAGGCTGGCATTGGCGATGGGAAGACCGGTAAGGTCGCTTACTACCGTTTGGAAATTAAGCAGTGCTTCCAGCCGCCCCTGCGCGATCTCGGCCTGATAGGGGGTGTACTGGGTGTACCAGCCGGGATTCTGGAAAACATTCCGTGAGATGACCGAGGGCGTTACGGTTCCGTAGTAGCCCATGCCGATGTAGTTGCGAAATACCTCGTTCCTGGCGGCAATCTCCCGCAGGTGGATCAGGTAGCGTACCTCGCTCATGGCCCTGGGCACGTCCAGGGGTTCACGCACGCGAATGGGCGCGGGCACGGTCTCGTCGATCAGCTGGTCCAGTGATTCCGCGCCGATGGTTTCCAGCATCCGGCGGGTCTCTTCCTCGCCGGGACCAATGTGGCGATGGGCAAACTGGTCGTAACGGTCGATGGTAGTGGAGTACATGCGGGGCAACGGTTTTTTCGTCCTGCTAACAGCTGGGAGACGAGAGGGTTTTGTCCAAGGATTGAAGGAATGAAGGATGGAGGGAATGGAGGATGCAGGGATTGAAGGATTAGCTGCGCTGTTTCTCAGCCTTACCCAAACGGCTGAGGAGTTGTATTCCGATAAGGAGCCATGCTCCGACCAATTACTACCCTCTACCGCTACAATCATACTTCGGGCGTGCCCGCCCGCCTGCCGGCGGCCGGTCGGGCTGTCCGGCACTCTCTGCGCTGCGCTTCGTTCAGACAACGCCTCCCATCCCTCACGCGGGGCGGGCGGGGGGGGGAGCTAGAAAAGGTGGGGGTCTAAGACCTTCCGGTCCGAGAAGGCGGCATTGCCGCCGATCTTTTGCAAGATAATATATAAGGTGTGAGTAATGCAAAATATTCTCATCGCCTCTCCGTTCAGTTATAACTTAACACCTTTTATGCCTACCTTCGCGCTCCACAGGATTGAAATGCCCACAGGAGCAGTCAGGAAGGTATTTATGTTAGAGGTTGATGGCAGGCTGCCCCTAGAGGTTTACCGCAAGCGCATGAAAAAAGCCGGTAATCTAGCTGATCTCGAAAAGATTGATGCCTTGCTGGAAGATTGCGCGATGGGTAAAGATTTGCCGCCAAATGCTCACAGTCCGCTTCGTGATGTACCGCACGAAGATCAATGGAAGGAATTCGAATTTAAAAAAAACCAACTCAGGGTTTACTACTTTTTGATTCCGCCGGACAACAATGTGGTTGTTTTGGGTGAATTTAAAAAAGGGAACAAAGGGCAGCGAGAAACCATCGCCGAATTTAGAAGGCTGAAGGCGGCGTTCAAGGAGTACTACGTAAACAACACAAGCGAGAAAACATGGCCACACAAACACTAGATACCAGATACCGCAGCAGTGACTTCTGGACCGCTAAACTTCAACTGGATCTGTTTCGGTTGATCAAGCAGCATCTCGAAGAAAACAACCTGTCTCAGAACCAGTTCGCGGCCCAAATCGGGGTTAGCAAGAGTTATATGTCGCAAGTACTCAACGGTAACTTCGATCACAAGCTTTCTAAACTGGTGAGTTTAGCTCTGGCTATCGGCAAGGTGCCGCGCATTGAGTATGAGAACGTGGAGACGGTGATTAAGAAGGCGCGGGGGGAGTATGGTGTTAGTGCCTAAGAGCTAAAGTGTTAGATGATACATTTATACCATTCATAAATTTTGCTGAGCTTTCGTGCTTCGCTGGGAGCGAAAGATTGAGAAGCAGACAGATGGAGATTACGAGCCATAATGTTTTGAATAATCCTATCACATCACCGCTGCAACAAATCTTGAATAAATTCGCTAGGTTCTCCTGCCGCCGAAATCATCAACTGATCGCGGGCACGAGTGCAGGCTACGTACAATAACCGGCGCTCAGTTTCGGTAACTTCCCCGATTTGCGCCATGTCAGCTACTTCCTCTATTCGTTCTTGATTAGGAATGATATCCTGATCACAGGCCATTACGGCTACGGCTTTGAACTCCAGACCTTTGGCTAAATGCATGGTCGCAAGAGTGATGTATCCGGATTTTGTGATCAAATTTTCATCCAGTTCGCAAGCTTCCTGACCGGCCTGTTCGATAGCCAAATGGCCGCGTTCCAATTCAGCATGGCTACGCACGAAGACAGCAATTTCGGCCGGAGCGACCTCGTCGGCAATTAGTGCGGCTAGCCACTCGCTTACTCCTTCTATTTCATCTACTTCTGAATCATAGGTCTTAATGATGGGAATAGGACCATTAAAGACGGACTGCGCCGTGGTGCGACTTTCTTTGTTGCCGTCCATATCTTCCACGAAATTGCCCAGTAATAAATCGGCTTGGGAACGGATTTGGTGGCTGGTACGATAATTGATCCGCAACATGCTGGACCGGCCACGTACGTCGATCCCGAGTTGGGACCAGGAAAAAGGAGCTTGAAAAATACGCTGGCCTAAGTCGCCGGAAAAAAAGAGTCCGTTTTGCGTGTCACCGATCATAGCAGCCAGAAAGCGGAGTTGTGGAACGCTTATATCTTGCGCTTCATCTACAACAACATAATCATAGGGCGCTCGCTGATCGGGTTGCTCAAAAAGGTCGGCAAGTGCCTGGAAAACACCAGCCTGAGTAACGGCGTCCTGCTCCGCAAGTCGTTCATATACTTGAGCAAAGATGGCCCAGGCCTGCTCGCGACGAACTCGGGGCAATTGGGTTCGGCGACCTATTCTCCTGACATTCAGATATTCGTCGACTGTGCGTAATTGCCAGGGATCCACTACGTTGTGCCATTCGTTTTTTAGAAACCCAATACGGAAATCATGATCTACCATTTCAGCAGCTTCCAATAGGGCATCGTTTTGCCATTCTTTATCAACTATTTTTTGTTCTCGAATCCGTTTTGAAAATAGATTTCTACCCATTGTATCGAGGTCATCTACCCTAATTCGCTCGGCCAAAATCGGCTCATGCCGTAGCAGTCGATTGAGGCTATTCCGTAGCGCATTGGCTAAGGCCGGGGAGAAGGTGGTGAGAAGTAACGTAACCGCTTCGTCGTCCCGCACCATATTTACCGCCCGGTGTAGGGCTACAACCGTCTTGCCCGTGCCGGCGGAACCGGAAACGCGGGCCGGTCCGGAATAAGTCTTGTTTACAATCTCGCGCTGAGAAGGATGCAGAAAAATTGTCCATTTGTCCCAGGGAGCATTCAGTGCGGCTTTCAGTTCCTGGCTAGTTTCGATGGAACGAAAGCGGCGCAGGGCATCCGGGTGCTCAAATGGATCATGGGTTTCAGGGTTAAGCTGAGGGGGTAAGGGCGGTGTGTTACCGGCAGCAATATCGATGATGGCTTCGGCTGCCTCACCCGGAAGGTGATCGGCAATAGCCAGCAAATCGTCTTCCGACGCTTCTTTTATCCGCTTTACCCATTCTTCAGGAACGCCGTACCTCATCAACCAGCTACCATCCTTATCCGCTAACGGGGGGCGGACAGCCGGTTGTAGACGTTCAATCTCTCGGACAACCTCCTGATTTTTATATATGGGTACGATAATCTCTCGCTCTACTTGTGCAATATCCACCAACTGAGCCGCGCCCGTGGTGGGATGAACCTCAAGTTTTCGGGTGGCCGCCCAGGCATAGGCTTTATCGTGATGGTCTGTGTAACAAACCAATACATCTTCCCCGTTGCGGTGAATGATCACGCGCAGGTCCATACTGGCACTGACCGACCAAAAGTTTTTGTCACGCCCGCCGGTCAGTTTGTGTAACCGTAGCCCGTTACCGGTAGCATCCATCTGCAAATCGAAAACGGTGGTCTTTACGGCTCTTTGTTCCTGATTGTTCAAGCGGGCAAGAGCATCAGTAAAGGTGTCGGCAATCCGAAAATGCATGGGTAAGTTTTTATCGTAGAATTAACTAAACTAACAGCGGGTCGACTATTGATTAACTCGCTAAACCGCTGTACAGTTATAATCAAATAAAGGAAGCGGTTGCAGATAGACAAACTGTTTAATCCACGCGCATCACTTTCATTACTTCATCGCCCAGATGATTGATGATCTTTACGGCAATCCTTCCGGTTGCCGGTGGGGCGAAGGGGCGCGAAATATCGCTGTTCAAGGTTTCCCAGGCATCGCGGTCCACTTCTGCTTTAAGGGTTGTTTTGAGGGATTTGTAGGGGTCGTTGGCACCGAGAAAATAGGCGTGGCGTACGAAAAAGCTCTCGCCATTGTAATCAGTATCCACAAACCAGCAAGCGATTCCGTCCACGTCATCACTACGGACTTTGCCGGTTTTGGGGTCGAAAATATCTACTCCCAGCACTTTGACCGTCAACTGCTCGTCCGCCGTTCTTCGGAGTTCAATATCCGGTTCGCCAAAAACTACAAAAAGGTTGCCGCTACCAGTTGCGGCCAGATCCTGCGCCATATGCAGGTCGGCATTCATTCGCGCTTTTAGGACGGGAATTTTCCCCAGCCTGGTAAATTCCGTTGAATGAGCATCGTAATTGAAACCACATGCGATCAATAAATCAAAACCAACATCGGCCGCTTCCTTGGCTGCATCCACTAGATCGGCGCGGGATACGCTACCGAATTCCGGCCCGATGTGAATGGCCGCACGGCGGCGTTTGCCGTCAGCTTCGTGATAAATTCCTTCGGCCGCAATCATGCTGCCGGGCCAGGGGGTGAGTGTGTCGAACTTAATGCGGTCGGACTTCTTATCCTGCTGCACGCCGCTCTTTTCCAGATTATTGAGAATGAGTTGGGCAAAATCGTGCTCTACGCCGTAAGTAGCGGGATCTTCCGCAGCCAACTGGTCGAAGGTGTCGCCATTCTCATCCACGCCCAGCATCCGGTGCGGACTGATGCTTTCTACCGTGAATGGTCCGGCCACCCGCACCTTCTTTTTGTCCTCATAGGGCTTATCGTACAGGTATTCTGTATCGGCCTTTGCGGCAATGCTGGCATCGATCTCCCTCTGCCGGGCGATGCGCAATTTCCACCAGTCAGCCAATAGATTTTCTGCTTGAGTCCGATGGGAAGCAGTCTTGGCTTTTTCAGGTAACGTACGGGGTATTTCCCATTCTTCCCATGAGGTACCGAGTAGCTCGTTGAGTTCCGTGCGCAATGGTTCAAGCCGTTCTTGAAAGGTGTCGTATATAGTGTCTATCTCGGTGTTGTTGGCGATACTTTTAAGCGTGATGTGAGGAACGCGCTCATAAACGAATCCCTGACGGATGTTGCCGTAGGTGGGTGTGTCCTTCGGGAAAGAACGAGTTATTTCGGCTTCCATTTTTTGCCCGTCTTTAGAGTCGGCAAGAAGGTAATAGGGATAGCGAGCACCCATTATTCTTGCTCTGGCAAGTGCAAGTGCCACTCTGCTGGTGTCGATGGTGATCCATCGTCTTCCGAGCTGTTCAGCAATATAGGCTGTAGTCCCGCTCCCACATGTCGGATCTAAAACCAAATCTCCAGGCTTCGTAGCTAGGTGGAGACATCTTTGTACAACTTTATTATTTGTTTGTACTATATATAATTTTCCATCAGTAAATGATCCTGTTCTAGTATCTGTCCATATATTGCTTAAACTTACATAAGGATAATCATTCGCATATCTAATGTATTGGATTGAGTTTTTAGCAACATGAATTCTACCCGCTTTTCCCAGCCTATTCATGCCCATAGGGAAATTTGCCTTCCAATGAGCATTCTTATTCGGCTTATATAGTTTTCCTTGAAAAGGGAAAGTCTGATCTTCGTTTGCGGCATTTTGTGACTGTAAGTCACCAGGCTTATATAGCTTTGTATTTGGTGGAACTTGAATGCTTTTATCTTTTTCTCTCGCTGTAAGACCTCTAAATTTAAAATCATCAAATTGTATCCACTTTGCATTTCCTTTTCCTAGTTCTATGTCTTGCTCATCAAATACTGAGTTTACAAATACATTATCTTTGTCTTTAGCATACCAAAGCACATAGTCACCAATCGAGCTTAAAGTAGTAGTTTCAAATCCAGAAGTCGTTTGGAATATTATTTGACTTACAAAATTATTAGAGCCAAAAACTTCATCGAGAATGCTCCGAACCAGATGAACGTTTTCATCGCTAATTTGAATAAATAATGAACCAGATACATCTAATAAATTTCTTGAAATTATAAATCTATCTTTTAGATGTGTCAGATAACTATTGACTCCATCTTTCCAAGTGTCTCTAAATGCTTTTACTTGCTCCGGTTCTCGGGTTATGTGATTTACTTTGCCATCTTTTACAGATGTTGAATTAGTGCTCCATTGAAAATTACTATTAAACTTAATGCCGTAAGGCGGATCAAAATAGATGCACTGCACCTTTCCCCGCAGTCCCTCGCGTTCCGCCAGCGAGGCCATGACCTGTAGCGAATCACCCAAAATCATTCGATTACTCCAGTGGGCATCATGTTGGTAAAATTCAGTTTTGGCGTCGCCCTCGGGTATCCCGTTGAAATCACCGAACATATCTAACTGCTCTGCTTCTTCTTCCTCTGTTTTGCGACGTTTGGTTTGGGCCACCAAGTCGTCGATCAATACTTTGGGGTGTACCTTCTCCTGAATATACAGTGGTGGAGCATTGACGACCAGGTCTTCTTCCTGATCCATGTCATCATTTGGGTACTTTCCGCGCCAAATGAGTTGAGGGTCAAGATCACGGTTGCGTCGCTCATAATTTACCTTGATCGGCTTTTTCATTTCCTCACTTACCACGGGCTGCATCTCAGCGGTGGGGAGGTTCTTACGGGTCGCCTCGTCGTGGACGTGCGTTTCGATCTGTTTGGGAGTAGCTGGTTTACGTTTGGCCATAGTAGGTAAGAAGGTAGAAAAAGGTCAAAATGAAGGCTTCGTTCTTTGAACTAACAACCAATCAAGATTTGTTCAAAACACCTGCTTGGCAGCAGTTATATACTGAACAACGGGGCATTGAGGGGGCAAGATTTTTAGTCCTTATGTTTTTGCTGCTCACGGCTTGTTATCTCTAAGGGGTGAAGTTATCGACAGTTGCTCGGTAATCAAACGATCCACCTCCTTCTTTACGAGATCTCCAAAGTCAGCTTCAATCTCGTACACCTCCCGAAATTCAGCAAATGCCCAACGGCCGTAGCCTTGTAGTGCATTGACCCCCGGAATCCAATAAGTAATCATGGTGTTAGCTTTGTCCTTGGCATCTTCACGTCGATAGCCTTTTACTTCTATGATTAAGTTAAGCGGATCAGCAGCCCCCCGGCCGTCATCCACAACCACGATGAAATCAGGTACGTAATTCTTTTTTACGCCGCCGCTCAGATAGGGTACCTCCAACCCCAAACCCTGGTTTTTCACGTAGCGCAGCACGCGCGGATGGTTTTCTACCACACGGCATAGTTCTCCCTCCCATCCACTGTCCAGTACCGCATAATTGACGGGGCAGCAGTCGGCTCGCGTCTCCCAAGTGTCTTTGGTGGTGTGAAAGTTAACGAAGTTAGAAGAACCCGTCGGGTTGTAACCGTCCACGATTGCTTTGATAAAAGAGTCATTTCCTTTGCCCGCCTCGCGATTGATCGCATCCGCTATTTTATCACAGGCTTTGTCGGCAAATTCAAGGTACAATAGGTGAGCTGGATAGGTTTCACCTTTACATTCCAGGTGATGATCCAGCCATTCCTTGGTGATACGCTTTAGCGGACCATAGAGATTAACCTGTCCTTCACCGTCTTTATCGCGGAATTTAGTCATTACTAACCGGCTGGTCAAAATGGATAAAATAGTAGACTGACGCCTGTCCGCAAGATGATGCAACGTTAAATCTACTTCCTCACCGATAATGCCGGCATTACGGGTTTTAGTGGCACCTACATCCTCCGGTGTCAGGCACATCTTATGATCATCCGTGAAATTTGCGCTTAACTTTTTCGGCAGTTTTTCCGAACGATATCCCTGTACCCGTGGGAAAGTTATTTCCAGTTCAGCGCGACCGTCGCGGATAGCCCGTACATGAGTCCGTTCAACCGGCACTTTAGGCTTTACCTGTACGGCTTCAGCGGCAAAATTGAAAGGGATGCCGAGGATGTCGGCGTATTCTACGTCAAATTTGCCTTCCTCATTTAATTCATAACTACGTCTGCGCAGGGCGCGGCCTACCACCTGCTCGCAGAGAAGTTGGGTGCCAAAAGCACGTACGCCCAAAATATGGGTAACGGTGTTCGCGTCCCACCCTTCGGTAAGCATGGACACCGAGACAACGCAGCGGATTGATTCACCTAGTTTCCCCGATTGCCCGACAGTATTCATTACCTCCCGGAGCAAATCGGCCTCATTAATATTATCTGCCGAAGTCTGGTTGCCGGTCCGCTCTTGAATCTCCCTCCGGAAACGGTCAATCTCAGCAGCCGCCATCTCCCGAAAGTTGTTATCCAGGGCATCGCCGCTTTCCAACTGTTTGCTATCAATAAGTAGGGTATTTGGCCGTCCCCGTGCTTCTCCGTAGGTGTCGTAGTTGCTAAATAGCTCCAATGCCGCAGGAACAAAAACGCCGTCTTTCCGGCGGAAGCCGGAGATGTAATCGTAAATTAACTTGGAAGTCGCGGTATTATTACAGACAATGATGAAACAAGGCGGAACATTAATTCCTGCCTCCGCCCACAAGCGATGGGTCTCTTCGTAATGACCATACAGTGCTTCCAGCGCAGTTTGTAATTTAGCTGGTAATTCGAGCGGGTCCAAATCAACCTTGCTTCGACTTTTTTTAGGCATTTGTTTACGGATGGTTCCCCACAAATCACGAAAAACAGGCATCTCCGCACCGGATATATTATCCGCTACCGGCACCCGGGGAAGCTTGACAATTCCACACTCGATGGCATCCATCAGGCTGAAATCACTTGCGGTCCAGGGAAAAATAGTACCTTCAATATAACCGCTTCCCCGCAAGAAAAAAGGAGTAGCGGAAAGATCGATCACTTTACTGGTGCCGAGTTTACGCTGTACGGCCTCCAGACCGGTAATCCACATCCGTGCTTCATCCTCCTGCGTTTTAGCCTCTTTTCTTTCATCTCCTTTCAGATCATCAATTGAGGTGCCGCCTGCTTCAGTTTCGGGGCGTCGGCGGTAACAATGGTGTGCTTCGTCATTAATGATCATCACGTTTTTCATACCCATCAGTTCGGGCATTACGCGTTGAATCATTTGACCGTCAGTTTCCAACGTGTCCATTCCGGAACCCCGCCCCTGGATAAACTCGCGAGTGCCTTTGGAAAGCTTGACGCGTTCTCGTAATTTAAAGGCATGATAGTTAGTGATAACAATGCGGGTTTGCTGCATTTCTTCCATCATATCCTGCGGCACCATAGAAAAACTACGGTAATAGTTGTCTGGATCATTGGGCATCAATACACGCAGGCGATCGCGGATGGTGATGCCGGGGGCCACGAGTAGAAACCCTTTGGTAAAGGTTCGCGATTGCGGAGAACGCACCTTGTTAAGCGTGTGCCAGGCAATGATCATGGCCATCACGGTTGTCTTGCCGGCACCCGTGGCTAGCTTCAGGGCCAGTCGGTTCAAGTCTGGATTAGCCTCACGGCTACTTGTTTCTAATTGTTCCAGTAAGCGTTTGCCGGTTGCGGTAGCCGGAGCAACTTCCGTTAACCAAATCAGCGTCTCTACCGCCTCTACCTGACAGAAAAAAGGGCGACGGCCGGGCCAATCGTCCTTGCGCCACCACTGTAATAATCGTTGCGTGGTGGGTGTAACGTTCCAGCGAGCAGGATCAGGAATTAGACGCCAGGCACCCACCATGTTTCTAATGGCCATGATGGTGTCATTGGTTTGGTACCGCTGTTTATCATCACTCAGTCCCCGCTCGTCACGATAATCGATAATCTGCTGGTTCGTATTCTTTTTTTGCTTTCGGGACTTCGGGATAGGGGTAAAGAATTCAGCTTTGCGCCGTTTAACAATAAAATTTCCAGTAGGCAGACCGTTCGGCGTAAACTCCCAGTGTCGGTCAGGTTCCAGGTACGGGGAGTTCAGGATAGGTTGGGTGAAAAAAGCGTTTGACATGGAAACCGTAATCTGCGCGTTAAAAAGCGTTTTACTCTTAGCTCGGTAAGGTAGCAAAAAATGGATTACGAGAAAGAGCGTGAGATGTTTCAAGACAACTATTATGAAGGGCGGATGCTTTCAATCTTTCCATTCATTAACCTTACAACGCACACGCCCCCTTCTTCCGCAGGGAAATTGCCGGAGCCGTTGAAGTTTTAACTGAACTGCGGCAGTATACTATCGTCCGCCTTATTGCGGTCGAAGATTGCGCAACCCAACTCATTTCCCATACGTACAACGGAATCACGGTCGACATTTACGTCGAAGAAAACCTGGAAGCTCCGCATAAAAACGGCAAGTTTTCGGCCCTTCTCCCGGCAAAATGCCGCTGTGAGGGAAGTAGCCAACCCGGCAACAACCTGACCCAAGCCATGCGGTTTGCGTGGCAAACAACCCATGCCGGCAAAAAGCCTGCCGGTACCATCAATTTGTTTGATCACTTTAGCCTCAGCGACGGACCGACCCTGACCCAACTTCTCAACCCAAACCCCGCATGAAATCAGAAGGCAAAGACACCCTCAATACCTACTTTAGTTCCAACTACAACCAGTACGTCATTCCCTTTTTTCAGTGTGCTTACGTATGGACGGAGGAAAATTGGAGCAACTTTTGGGACAGCATGGAGGAAGAACTGCGCAAGTATACCGCCCAGGAAGTGGTGAGCACTTCATCGGAACCATCATTACCCGCGACACCAGCGGATCGTGGAAAAAAGTGCCTAAAACCATCGAACTAGTAGACGGGCAGCAACGCATGACCACCGTATCGTTGGTGTTAAAGGCCATTGCCGACCGGGCGCAGGAAGCAACCCTGCGCGATTACGTCATGGGCCTGCTTACGATCACGGATAAAAAAGGCAAACCACACCACCGCGTGCAGCATAGCCGGGTAGACAAAGAATACTTCGGCGGGCTATTAGATGGTAACGATTATAGCCGGCTGCCCGAGGGAACCAGTAACATCATTGATGCCTACCGCTATTTCCATGACAAACTCGTCGAGTTGGACAATGATACGCTCGACGCGCTAACCGAAGTAGTGCTCGGCAACCTCCCCCTGATCAGCATTGAACTAGACGAACGCGACGACGAGTAGGAAATATTCGATACCATCAACTCGCTCGGCGTACGGCTCACCATTGGGGAGTTGCTCAAAAATTACGTCTTCCGCGAATAAGCACTCCGGGAAGTTTACGATGAAACCTGGCTGGACACATTCGAGGCTGATGAGGAAACCATCAAGTTCTGGAACACCACCAAAACCTCCGGCCGGGTCAAACGCACTAATCTGGAACTACTACTTTACTCCTATCTCATTATCGAGACGGAAGGAGATGTCCGTCTGGAAAAACTTTACCGGGCCTACAAAACGTACCTCAACGATCTGGACACGGCCGGACGCAAAGCCTTTCTTTACCAGCTCAAAGAATATGCGGTGGAGTACGCTAATTTTCCTTCCATTCCCGACTTGGACCAGATCACCATTATCGACCGCGAGAAACGACTTTTCCACATCGTGGAATACCTGGAAATCACCACGGTGTATCCACTCTTACTCTTCATTTATCAGCGCACTCACCCCGGTCCCGACCGTGACGATAGCCTTGCCCTGCTGGAAACATTTTTGGTTCGCCGCACTATCTGCAAGTTGTCCAACAAGAACTACAATCGTCTCTTCATCAGTTGGATCGTAGAGTTGCGTCAAAGTCCAACTTTCACGTATCGTCATTTCGCCGATCTGCCAGCGGGAGCCGACAAGGAAACCGACCGCATCCCTTCCAATACGGAAGTATTTCAGGGATTTCACGAAACCTTTTTGTACAACCCGTCGGCCCGCGAGATACTTTACTTCATTGCCTTGGCCCAGTTGCAACACACTGATTACCAAGATACCCGCCGCTCACTCCTGCCGGTCACAACTTACTCCGTAGAGCATATCCTGCCCAAAAAATGGCCGGAACACTGGAACCGCCCCAAACTAAACGAAGAGCAAAAGGAACAGCGCAACTGGCAGCTTAAACGCATGGGCAACCTAACCCTGATAACTGGTAAGATGAACAGCAAACTCCGAAACGGTAGCTGGAAAAAGAAGCGAGCAGCCCTGGCACAGAATGCTGACCTTCCAATGACTAAAAATTACCTCGATTTAGAATATTGGGATGAAGAAGCAATGAGAAAACGAGCCGATGATTTAGGGAAGACGGCCGTAAAGTTATGGCCGCTTCAAAGAAATGAAGGGTTGAGGGAATGAAGCATAGAAGGTCGTGATTAATCTCTCCCCTTATCTAA
>CAVWSC010000033.1:0-153126 GCA_963757435.1 Lewinellaceae bacterium
GCCGGAAAATCACGCAGGTGGTTTCCCGGCTTATCGAAGAGGGCATCCCTTTTGATGAAGTAATCCAACTCATTCGTTTTGACAAAACGGAACTATGGGTGCGTTGCGTTGGGTACGCCGATTTTCTGGACGGCGAATGCGTGCGTATCTACGGTATTTTTCAGGATATCGACGAGCGGAAAAAGAAGGACCTCAAACTGCAACAGAGTGAATCCGAACTTCGGCAGGTTTTCCAAAATTCACCCGCCGGCATGGCCACGGTAGGACTGGACGGGCGGTGGCAGCGCACCAATCAGGCACTGGAACAAATGCTTGGCTATATGGGCAATGAGCTGACAGAACTCACCCTGATCGGTCTTACCCACCCCGACGACCGCACGGTCAGCCTGATCGCCCAGGAAGACCTGGAGGCGGACCGCATTGCCTCCTTCGAGCAGGAAAAACGAATGATCTGCAAAGACGGCAGTCACATCTGGGTGCTTTCCGCCACCTCTCTCATCCGCGATGCGCAGGGCAATAAGTTGCACTATATCGTTCAACTAACCGACATCACCACCCGCCGGCAGGTAGAACTGGCGCAGCGCCGTTTTTCCATTCTCGAATCCAAGAGCCTGGAAATGGAGCAGTTTGCCTACGTTACCTCCCATGACCTACGCGAACCCCTGCTCACCATCACCGGCTACATTGACGTGGTATTGGAAGACTTCGCCGCCAAGGTGCCGGAAGAAGCCGTCAAATACCTGCAAACCATCAAGGGTGCCGCCAACCGGATGGACGGCCTGATCAAGAGCCTGCTGGACTACTCCCGCCTCAGCCAGATCACCGGCCTGGAGCAGGTAGAGGTAAGCAGCATTCTGGAGGAAGTCAAAACCGACCTGAATGCCACGCTCACCAAGGCGGAAGCCGAGCTGCAATGGTACAATATGCCGCGCCTCATCGCCTATCCGCTGCCCCTCAAACAGTTGTTTCAAAACCTGGTGAGTAACGCCGTAAAATTCCAGAACCCGGACATCACCCCGGTCATCGAAATTTCCGTTGCCCGCATCGACGGCGGCTGGCACTTCTGCGTGGCCGACAATGGAATCGGCATGGCAAAAAGCGACCTGAACAAGATATTCAATATATTTCAGCGCCTCCACGGCCGGGAAAAATACGAGGGGACCGGCATCGGGCTGGCCAACTGCAAAAAAATCGTGGAACTGCACGGCGGCGAGATTTGGGCAAAATCCGAGCTGGGCCGCGGCAGTCAATTTCATTTTACTATCCTAACGGAGAACTATGCCAACTAAACTCAACTGCATTCTTCTAGTGGACGACGACCGCAGCTGCAACTTCCTCCACAAACGCTTACTGGACAAATCGGGTATCGTCAAACACGTCTCCGTCAGCCAGACCGCCGCCGCCGCCCTGGATTTTCTGCGCAACATCCACCTCACCCCCGAGCACCCCGGCACCCCGGACATCATCTTCCTCGACATCAATATGCCCGGCATGAACGGCTGGGATTTCCTGGAAGAATACCGCAAACTGGACGAACCCAAAAAAAACCTGATCGTGCTCATCATGCTCACCAGTTCCCTCAACCCCGACGACAAAATTCGGGCCGAAAGCTACCCCGAAGTAAATGGCATTGAGTACAAATTACTGGATAAGGAAAAACTCCAGCGGGTGCTAAAAAGCTATTTTCCGGAGGTTCAGTTGCCCGTCAATTAATTGGTCGGCGGGTTTCGATTCTTGAAGGTCATTTGGGCGTGCCGCCTCCCTGCCGGTCGGCGTCGGGCTATCCGGCACTCTCTCCATTTCACCACGCAATATCTTGCGCGGCTACATTTCGTTCAAACAACGCCTCCTATCCCTCACGCGGGGGAGAACAAGGAATGAAGGATAGAAGGAGTGAAGGTCGCGCGATTGGTGCGTGACCTCCGGTCACGCGATTGGTGCGTGACCTCCGGTCACGCGAGTTTGGCTCCCGACCTCCGGTCACGCGGGGGTGTGACCTCCGGTCGCGCAGGGGTGTGACCTCCGGTCGCGCGAACGCTTGGCCCGCCGACCTCCGGTCGGTAGGCATGCCGCAAACACGCACCCGAAACGCACTAGCGCATCCGCGCACCCGACGTGGGCGTCAAGACCCTGAACGGCAATTGGTGCGTGACCTCCGGTCACGCGGGTTTGGCTCCCGACCTCCGGTCGGAGGAGTAACTATAAATCTACTCCAACCCCGCAATCTCCTGCATCAGACGCTCCGTCTCCCGCAGTGCCGTGATGATTTTCTGATAGTGAAGAATATCCTCGAAACCGATTTTGCGGTCGCGCCGGTCCTTCAACCACTTCTGGGCGGCCGGGGGCTTGCGCCCCCCGTCGTTTAAGTGGAAGAAAAAATGCGCTTGCTTGCGGCGAATAATAACCGATGCGGTACATCCTTCAATAACCAACCCATGACTACTCTTCGTACAATCACTACGCTGCTGATCTTAACGATGTTCCTATCCTGTGCCGGCTACCGAGAAAAGCGGACTGACCGCTTATTTGAGCAGTGGAGGCTGGAGGTGGAAGCTATCCGGAAGACAACCGTGATTACTGACGAATCAACTAGGCAGCTGATTGATTTGGAGCTGTGTTCCACAGACCAGACGCAAGTTGATTTGGTAAAACGAGACTTCCCCAAACTGGCCTACGAGATTTTTCAGGAATTTGTTGAAATCCATACCGTATCCGTTTTACCTGAATATAAGGGGGATCTGTTCGACTACGATTTCAACCCAGAGTATACAGGTGATACAGCCACATATCAATACATACCTGCTTGCCCACAGGGTGCGCTACTACCACTTATGGAGTTGAAGAAATACCGAAAGCAGACAGCTGGTAAATTAAAATACGGATTCGGTTCAATAAGTGAGGGGAGGAATACGGGAAATGCAAGAGCAATTTTGGAAAGCCATTATTCAGTGGTCAATTATGTTATTCCGAAACGCATTGAGAAAGTAATTATGAGCGAAAATGAAAAAGCCGCCCTGTTGTACGTTAGCACGACTTACCGTTATCTGGTCAAGCGATATTTGAAAACCGCCGGTGTATGGGAATTTGATGAGATATTGTACTATACTATCGAATGATAAGGGAGCAACTTTACCGGCTTTTATTTGAGTTCTCGGTGATAATTCCATAGGAATATATTTAGACACGCTCTTACTTATTCGCCAACTGCCCACAAGCCGCGTCAATATCCCGCCCCCGGCTACGCCGCACCGTTACCATCACCCCGCGATCGCGGAGGTAGCGGGCGAAATCGTCGATGCGGTGCGCGGAGGCGCGTTTAAAGGGCGCGTTGTCGATGGGGTTGTACTCGATCACATTAATGCGGACGGGAAAATCGCGGCACAGCTCGAAGAGGGCAGCGGCATCGGCCATGCCTTCATTAAAATCCTGGAAGGCGATGTATTCGTAGCTAATGCGGTTGCCGGTAGTTTGGTAGAAGTACTTCAGGGCTTCCATTAGCGAGGCCAAGTCATTCTGGTCATTGATGGGCATGATTTCGCTGCGCTTGCGGTCGTCGGCGGCGTGGAGGCTGAGAGCGAGGTTGAAGCGAACGCCCTCGTCGGCCAATTTACGAATCATTTTAGCTACCCCGGCCGTGGAGACGGTAATGCGGCGGGGCGACATTCCCAGCCCGTCGGGCGAGGTGATGCGCTCGATGCTGCCGAGAGTGGATTTGTAGGCCAGTAGCGGTTCGCCCATGCCCATGTATACAATGTTGGTGAGCGGGTGGCCGAAGGTTTCCAGGCACTGGCGGTTGACCAATACCACCTGATCGTAGATCTCGGCGGGGTCCAGGTTGCGCACGCGCTTCATGCGGCCGGTGGCGCAGAAGGTGCAGGCCAGCGAGCAACCGACCTGGCAGCTTACGCAGACGGTGTAGCGGTTGTCGTCCGGCACTGGGATCAGCACCGCTTCCACGAGGTGGCCGTCGTGTAGCCGAAAACGGCTCTTGATGGTCCCGTCCTCCGAATCCTGCCGCAGATCCAGCACGATGGGAAGGAGTAAAAAATGTTCCTTCAGCCGCTCGCGCAGGTCCTTCGATAAGTTGGTCATCTCAGCAAAGGAGTGGGCCGATTTTTTCCATAGCCACTCGTGTACCTGCCTGGCACGGAACTTTTTTTCGCCCATCCCCACGAGGATGTCGATCAGCTCCTCGGCCGAGAATTGACGAATGTCGATGGGGGTGGGGGAAAGTGGTTGGATAATGGAAAGATTAACTGATGGAATAGCTGGGGCCTATCCCCGGCTGATAGTGGGTGTGCTAACTCTTGCGCCCCGGCTGCCGGTGGTAAACAGTTTGGGGTAGGGGTTGGGTTGCGTAATGTTGTAATCACAAAATCTAACTTCTCGTGGATTTTATCAAATTTTCATAATTTTAGTTGTATTTTATTCTTTCCGAACCATTGTTTTTTGAAGCTTATCATTCGCCGGTGGGCTATACGCACTACTTCATGCTTTCTAGTAGAGCGAACAAATTCTACGAAATGGTAATGCTAGATGAGGAGGAAGTGCTTAGAGCGTGTCTAATTTTTTATTTCCTGAGAACGAAGTACCTGAGAACCTGGCGTCATAAAAACTGACTTACGTAACCCGCTATGCGCGCAAGTTTTTATCTAGCCGGAACCTTAACCACGAAGTAGCCGCGAAGCGAATCATTGATTCTCAGTTCTTAAAAATTTTAGACGCGTTCTTATTAGACCGATAAATTTTATCCCTCCCCCGCGTGAGGCACCTGGAAGGGGAGGGCGTAGCCCGAAGCCCGGAGGGCCAAGGCGACAGCCGCGCCTGGAAGACGCCGACCCCGGCCCTCAGCCGGGGGCACGCCCGAAAAACAACAAATCAATTTCAGCCATCTTCTCAAAACGCTTCTCCCACCGTCAGGTAAAAGTTCACTCCATCCGAACTCACCCCCGCATCGGCCCGAAAATTGAGGGGTTCCTTTTTGTTAAGTTGGAAACGCAGGCCTCCGCCAAAGGTGAATTTGATCTCTTGCATCACGTCGTCCGTGCGGCCGGTGCCGCCGAACACGTCTCCGGCGGAGGCGAAAGCGGTGCCGCCGATGCGCCAGAAGAGCGGAAAACGGACCTCGGCCTGAGCGTTGTAGAGGCTGCGATCGCGGAAACGGCCGGCCACGAAACCGCGGCCGACGGAGGCACCGCCGTAAAGCTGAAGTTCCTGGAAGGGGGCATCGCCGCCGGTGTAGCCGTAGACGACCTGGCCCGCCAGCACGCTGCGCTCGCCGAGGGGGAGGTAGGCGCGGGCATCGAGCCGCCAGCGGGTGAAATTGCTGCTTGCCACCACGTTTTCGTTGGCCCCGAACACGCTACCCTCGATCAGTAGGCCTTGGCGGGGAGCGTACACATTGTCGCGGGTATCGCGGCGCAGGCGCACGACCAGGCCCGCCACCCGGCTGCCGTCAAAACCGGTGGGCCGCTCGGCATCCAGCAGGCCGCCGGCCTCGATGCTGTCTACGACGTAATTGTCGAAGCGCAGTCCCGCGCCCGCGTACCAGCCGGGGGCAAAGAGATAATCGTAGTTGAGGTTAATGCGGGGGTAGTGCACGAAGTAATTTTCGAACTTATCGCCCACGTCGCTGCCGAGGCCGTAGTAGGGGTAAAAGTAATCGTAGTAGGCCACCTCACCGGAGATTTGCGAGCGGTCGTCGTGCAGGAAAAGATTGAAAAAACTGAAGAGCAGCAGTTGCTCATTGAGCGTGTAGGCCGCCCCGAGTTGAACGTTGGACGGCCGCGTGTCTTCCAGGCTGGGATTTAGATTGCGGTTGGCCACCAAACCACCGCCCAGACCCAAACGGGTTTCGGGAAAATAGAACAGCAGCGGGTAGCCGGTAATGAATTGGGTGCTGTCGCGGGCGGATTTGTCGGCCGGTGTCTGGGCGGGCAGATCGGAGCCTGCGAGGGGGAAGCAGAGGAGAAGTAAAAAAAGGTAGAGCGGTTTCATATCGGGGGCGCTGCGCGCGTACTTTAGTAAGCGGCGTTGCCGCTGGTAATTTTGTACTAAGAGCGTGTCTAAATTTTTACTTCCTGACAACCAAACATTTAAGAACCTGGCGTCATAAAAACTGACTTACGTAACCCGCTATGCGCGCACCACGAAGTAGCCGCGAAGCGAATTTTTATCTAGCCAGAACCTTAAATCATTGATCCTCAGTTCTTAAAAATTTTAGACACGCTCTAAGACTACACGTACACGAACAAGCATAGGCTAAATACAAAAGTACGAAATTACCAGTATGCGAAGCATCCCTACTAAAGTACGTGGCGCAGCCACACTAGCGGCGCAGCCGCTAGGCACCGCCGGGCAAATAGCTATCCAGTGCCCGGTACACCAGCTGGTGCGTCAAATAGCGCGTGTGCAGCTCCCCGAAACGGTCCTTGGTGGGGTCGGGGTGAATACGGTTAGTAAGCAGGACGAAAATGAGGTCATGTTCTGGATCGGCCCATACGGCGGTGCCCGAGAAACCGGTGTGGCCGAAGGTCGTCTCGCTCGCTCCGGCATTAATCATGCCGGGATAGCCAGGGGCCAGACGGTCGAAACCGAGGGCACGGTGATTGAGGCGACTTTTGGTCGTGAACAGGGCCACCGTCTCCGGCTGAAAAAACTTTCGCCCCCCGTAAGTGCCGCCGTTGAGCAGCATCTGG
Source organism: Lewinellaceae bacterium (assembly GCA_963757435.1). GTDB lineage: Bacteria > Bacteroidota > Bacteroidia > Chitinophagales > Saprospiraceae > Neolewinella. The sequence continues at coordinate 6,699 of CAVWSC010000033.1, forward strand.
TAGACGGCCGCCAGATCGGATGCCGAGGCGAAGAGGCCGGCGTTGCCGGCCACGCCGCCCAGCAGGGCGGCACCCTCGTCGTGGACGTAGCCGTGCACCAGGCCGCCGCGCAGGTATTTGTCCTGGCTGGTGGGAACGATCTGGTCCAATGGAAAACGCTCGGCCGGTCGGAAGCAAATACGACTTAGGCCCAGGGGAACGTAGAAATGGAGTTGCACGTACTCGTCCAACTTCATGCCGGACAGCCGCTCCACCATCAGTTGCAGCAGTACGTAATTAACGTCGCTGTACTTATAGCTCACCCGGCGGGTATATTCCAGACCGGTCAGATTGCCCAGCAACTCACTCGCCACGCTGTCGGACAAATAGCGATCGGCGCTGAGGGGAACGCTAAATCCCGAGCGCGGCTCATCGCTCCAATACTTGGCGTTGCGGTACAAGTACTTGCTGACGGGCAAGTTAGGCTGGATGCCGGTTTGGTGCGTCAGCAGGTTTTCCACCCGGTAGTTTGCCAAGCGGGTACCGGCCATTTCGGGCAAGATGTCTTGCACGCGATCGGTCAGTTTGAGTAAATTCTCCTCGTACAGCCGCATCACGGCCAGGGTAGTGGCAGTAGGTTTGGTTAGCGAAGCGAGGTCGTAAAGATCACTGGTGCGTACGGGCTGTTCGTCGCTGTAAGTGTGATAGCCATAGGCTTTTTCGTACACGATCTTACCCCCTTTGGCCACCAGCAATTGTGCGCCCGGCGTACCGTGCATCCGCACGGCCCGGTTAATCTGATAGTCGACCTTGGTTAATTCTTCACGGCTCATGCCCATCCATTCGGGCGCGGCGTGGCCCAGGCGCAGGCTCGGCAGCGGAATCAGTAGTGGGGTGGGGGAGCTGCCCTGCCAGAGATGCACCTCCGTTGCTCCGAACAATGCCTCGGCGGCCAGCCGCTCGGCGGTGCCGTTGAGTTGGGGCAGCCACAGAAAAGGAATCCGGTAGGCAACCAGGCTATCCAGTTGTTCGTCCGTCGGGTCCAGGGCCAGTACTAGCGTGGTGCCGTAATGGACCAAATCTGCCAGTTCCGCCGCATCAAAAACGGTTTCCCCGCTCAGAGGAATCAGCGTAGGCGTCTGTGCATCGGCCGTTGCGGGGTCATAATCCGCCAGCGGCAGCACGGCGGCCGGCGCGTAGCGGCGCAGGTACTGACGAAGCACGGGCCAATCATGTCCCCCGGCGGGCACTAGCAGGCGGACGGCACTGCCGGCGGTGAGGGGCAAAAGATCGGGGGAGACACCCTGTGGAAGGCGCAGGTACAGGTTTTGGCTCAATTCACGTTCCCGGTAGAGGGCGGCCTCGGCCTGCAGTTCATCGGCCGGCGGCCAGGCAATGTCCACGGCCGTGGCATCCGCAGTAGCCAGCGCGGCGGCCACGTCTATGTCGTAGATAAGTCGGTTATCCACCGGTATGTGGGGTACTTCCTGCTCGTACAGCCACGTGTAGAGGCCGTTCGGCAACCAGTTTCGTAACTGGTTTTGCCAAAACGATTGCGCCCGCAGAACCGGCAGGGTCAGCACGCAACACAGCAATAGGAGGAAGAGCGAACGCAAACGAAATGTCATGGGATCTACAACTTGGGGTGCCGGCGGGGTAAAAACGAAAAGGGGATGACTTCAATGGCCGGTCAGTTGGTATTAACGATGATCGCAGCGAGAAGATACACTGTGGGGGGGGAAATGTTATGTTAAAACTACCGGGCTGACGCGAGGAGTTGGGGCCGGGGATTGTATATCCCGGAGATTTTGGCTAATCTTGTGCGTGGGGTTTTCCCCCCTGCCCCGAAGGGGGGTTCTGCTCGTGACATCACTCCTTGCGTTTTCCCCCTGCCCCCGAAGGGGGTTCTGCTCGTGTTTTATTCAGTCATTTAACCCTAGTGTTTTCCCTCCGGCCCCGAAGGGGGGTTTGCTCGTGACATCACTCCTTGCGTTTTCCCCCTGGCCCCGAAGGGGGGGGCGGCCCCTCAATCCTTTTTCCCATGACCACCGATTTTCTCCCGCTGCTCGGCACCGATTACCTCGAACTTTATGTCGGCAACGCCAAACAGGCCGCTTACTTTTACCGCCACGCCTTCGGTTTCCAACCACTGGCCTACGCCGGCCTCGAAACGGGCCTGACCGACCGTGAATCCTATGTTGTCGTGCAGGACAAGATTCGGATCGTGCTCACCTCGCCCCTCAAGAGCGGCACCGACATCGGTCGCCACATCGACCGGCACGGCGATGGTGTCAAGGTCATCGCGCTGTGGGTAGACGACGCCGCAGCCGCTTACCATGCCACCATGCAACGCGGTGCTGAGTCTTATCTGGAACCCACCACCCTGCAAGACGACCACGGCCGCGCCGTCCGCTCCGGCATCCGCACCTACGGCGAAACGGTCCACGTATTCGTCGAGCGCAAGGATTATACCGGCGTCTTTCTACCCGGCTACCGCGCCTGGAACGATAGTATGACCACCGTCCCTGTCGGCCTCAAATTCGTCGACCACATGGTCGGGAACGTAAAACTTGGTGACATGAATAAGTGGGTCGATTTCTACCAGCAAGTCATGGGCTTCACCCAGATCATGTCTTTTGACGATAAGGATATTTCCACCGAATACACCGCGCTCATGAGCAAAGTGATGAGCAACGGCAACGGCCGCGTCAAGTTCCCCATTAATGAACCCGCGCCGGGCATCCGCAAATCACAGGTCGAGGAATACCTCGATTTTTATGAAGAGGCGGGCGTCCAGCACATCGCCGTAGCCACCGACAACGTCATCGCCACGGTCCGCGAACTCCAGTCACGCGGCATCGAATTCCTCCGCGTCCCCACCACCTATTACGACGACCTCCAGGACCGCGTCGGCCGCATCGACGAAGACATCGCCTCCCTGCGCGACCTCGGCATCCTCGTCGACCGCGATGACGAAGGCTACCTCCTCCAAATCTTCACCAAGCCGGTCCAGCCGCGCCCCACCATGTTCTTCGAGATCATCCAGCGCAAGGGCGCCACGTCCTTTGGTAAGGGCAACTTCAAGGCCCTCTTCGAGGCCATCGAGCGCGAGCAAGAGTTGCGCGGCACCCTTTAAAGGAGGCGTATTAATCAGGTTTTTTGGGGCCATCCGCCGCCCTTAGGGGCGGCGGTCGCTGCGTCCGCGGCTCGCTACCGCTCGGCCCTGCGGGCTGCCCTCCCTGCCGGTCGGTCACCGCTCCCATCGCTTGTCCAAGTTGAATGAGTAAGGATATCGGCTAAGAATGAGTTAGTTCAACCAAGATCAATTGTTCGGGGCAAGCGATACGGGTCCTTTTAGAAATTAACACAGGTGTATTGCAGCTCACTAATTTTTGTTTTAACTTGTTTTATAAACAAACTTATCGTATCTTTATGCCGTGATTAGCCATCGGCTTTCCGCTCCGCACTGATACCAGGCGGCACAAACCAAGGGGGTGATACCGGTCGGATCAGGGCCGCTTCACTTGAAATCGGCAATTGCAGACTAAGTCGCCCAATCTATCATCGGGGGCGGCTTTCCTGGGGGTAGCACTCGGCCACGATGACGGTCCGTTACCACGAATCAACAACCATAGTTTTTACGGATCGGCCGCTATTTTGCGCACCGGTAGCCACCGCCCCCTGGGACGGGTGCTCGAGCTTGCAGGCGCGAAAATGAGACCGATTTATTATTGTACAGGCTTTTTGCGGCCCCTCGGCCCCGCAAGAAAGGCCACCGGCTTGCCAGGTGGGCTGGAAGTGGGAGCGTGGGACGGTCGGCGGTGGCGGCCTGGGTGGGTCCCTCCCACAAGGGGACGGTGGGCTAAATTCTCAAATTTGAGAAAAATAACCTTATTTGTGGAGACTTACTCGTAAAATGAAAGACGATCACCTTTCACTCTAATGGACTAATCTGAAAGTTAACTACGCTGCTGCCTGCGGCGGTCGTTACACCAAGTCGCCGCGAGTTTTTAAATGATCTGGGCAGGTGAGGTTTGGAAGTAAGTGCAAAACTTGCGGCCCAGCCGAACCTGGAATTGAGGGATTCAAACAGCAGCGTCCAGTATCACCTTTTTTCCACTGTAATCAACGTATTGCAGAGATTCACCGCACGGCCAAAAATTATGAGCTAACTTTACCTATGACTCTTCCACTTTTTTCAGCACCCCCTTTCGTACTCTTAACTGACGATAAAATCATCTATGCCTCGGTATTTTCGCTATGTACTGCTACTTCTTTTGCGGAACGACCCTAATGACCGCTCAAAACATTCAAGTCGTTGACGAGACCGGCCTGCCGTTTCCCGACGTGCCCGTCTGTTGCACCGTTAACGGGATGGAAATTCGCTCGGACCGGGAGGGTCGGTTGATCTCGATTCACTCGTCGGACCTAGCATCTTTATCATGAAACAGGGTTATGAAATGTTACCCTGCCCTACGACGGACTTGCGGACGGTGACACTATTGATCTACTGCCCGCAGCCACTATTCTGCCGGGAGTGCTGTCACTTCTGCTATCGTCTTTCGCTACCCCGTTTTCTCCACGCCCGTGGCGGCTCAACTCACCGCCACCGACCTCGCACACCTGCCGGTGGCGGATGGGGCCGAGGCCCTCGAATTTATCCCCGGCCTGTTGGTGCAACGCTCGCAACAGGGCGGCGGCAGCCCCAACCTGCGTGGCTTCGAGGCCAACCGCGTGCTGCTGGTGGTGGATGGGGTGCGGCTGAATAATGCCATCTACCGCGCCGGCCATCTACAAAATGCCATGACCGTGGGCGGCGGCCAACTGCAAAGCGTGAACGTGCTTTTCGGCCCCGGCTCCCTGGCCTACGGTAGCGATGCGTTGGGTGGGGTGGTTCATTTCCAGACCCGTGACCCACAACTGGTTGGGTCCGCTAGTCAGAAGTACCGGTTCACGGAGGCACGTCTCGGCTATTCTAGTCCGGATCGGGCATTCACCTATCAGGCCGGTTTCGGCTACGGCGGCCGGAAACTCAGTTCACTGACCTACCTCACCTACCGCAACCGCGACGACCTGCGTGCGGGCGCTAACCGGCCGGACCGGTTTCCCCGATTTCGGGCGGCGCGATAGCCTGGTCGTGCGGGTAGAAGGACGCGACCGGATCGTCGCCAACCCGGACCCGGATCGTCAGGCCGGCGGTGGCTACCGGCAACTGGACGTACTGCAAAAGTTGCGCTACAAACTGGCTCCCGAGCAGGAACTGGCCCTTAACCTCCAGTATTCTACCAGCAGCGACATCGGCCGCTACGACCAACTTACCCAGACCCGCAACGGCCGCCTGCGTTGGGCCGAGTGGTACTACGGCCCCCAGACCCGCGCCCTGGCCGCCCTTAAGTATAGCGACAGTCAGAATCGCTTGCTCTGGGGCTATTCCCACTTGCAACTGGCCTATCAACTTACCGAGGAAGACCGCTTCAGCCGCCGCCGTAACGATCCGCTACGGGAGGAAGACCGCGTTAGCGTACACGACTGGCAGGCCGACTGGACCGCTAGTCGGAAACTTCGCTCGGGCAGCATCGTAGCCGGGGCGGATTTGCGCCACGACCGCGTGACTGCCGAGGCCCGACTGTTCGACATCACCACCCAACGGCCCGCCGCGCCCCTCGATCCCCGTTACCCCGGCGCGGGCAGCAGCCTGACCGCCGCCGGAGTTTTTTGAAGCATAGTCAGCCTTTACGGAACACTGGTTGCTGGAATCCGGCCTGCGCTACGAGCGGCAGTACCTACGCGCCCGGTTTGCCGGCGACGCACCCACCACCTGGCCCGCCACCTACCTGGATCCCGGTATCCGCAGTGAGAAACGGAGCACTTGTTCCTTCCTTGTCCCTCCGCCGGCAGGACTATTCTTTCTTGGATCACCCGTCTCTCCGGTGGCTTCCGCTCGCCCTAACCTGGACGACCTGGTGAAATTCCGCGAGAACAATGGCTTTATTCAGGTGCCCTAATCCCGACTTGAAACCCGAACGGACCTGGACGCTGGAGAGTAGTCTGAACGTGTAAGCGGAAGGTTCACCGATGATCTCAGCGGCTTCGCCACGTTGCTGACCGATGCCGTCGTGCGAACGGATTTCACGTTGCCCGACGGCAGTCCCACGCTGCTGCGCGGCGGAGATACCTTGCTGGTGCAGGCCAACGTGAATGCCGACCGGGCCTACCTGCTCGGCGGCACGGCGGCCCTGCGCTGGGAACCCGCTCGTGGCTGGCTGGTCGGTACGGCGATCTGACTTATACCTATGGCCGCCGCCGCGCGTCCGATCCGCGCGGCGACGACCTCTGGGTGCCGCAGGATCACATTCCGCCCCTCTTCGGCACCGGCCGCGTCCGCTACTACGCTTACCGCTGGTCGGTCGAATTCCTGAGCCGGTTCTCAGCCGCCAAGACCCTTTCCGAATACAGCGTTACTGCCATCACCCTCGCTCCCGACGGCACACTTGAGTACGATCGCACCGGTACCTCCGATAACCTGGAAGACACGCCCGTTGATCCCGCAATCGGAGCATTTACGGGCACCTACGGCTGGATTACCTTTAGCATTTATACTCAGTGGACTGCAACCGATCATCTCTCGCTCACCCTATCCCTGGAAAACCTGACTGACCGGCATTACCGTACCTTCGGCTCCGGTATCAGTGCGGCGGGGCGGGGATTTAATGTGGGGGTGAGTTGTAAATTATAGGGGAATGAGACCAGCGTCGACTTGTCCAGCTAAACAAGAAGACGGATGGCGCACCTGGCTATTGGTGCCAGGAGAGAATCGGGGTTTGCCGCCTTCGATCACACATCAGCTAATTTAAGAGCGTGTCTAAATTTTACTTCCTGATAACCAGGCATTTAAGAACCTGGCGGCGTAAAAACTGACTTACGTAACCCGCTATGCGCGTAAGTTTTTATCTAGCCAGAACCTTAATCACGAAGTAGCCGCGAAGCGAATCATTGATCCTCAGTCCTTAAAAATTTTAGACACGCTCTAAGAGACAATGCGGTTAAACTATTGCCCCACCCTCCACCAGTATGCTTTTCCTCGTCGGCTAACCAAGAACCGGCTCGGCCCCGGCAATATCCATTCGGCGGCGAGTAATTCACCATCAATAGTAAGTGGATCGGTGAGGCCGGAGGTAGGACGCCAGCGGCGCAGCTGATCGCCGGAGCGGAGGAGAAGTTCGCCGCCGGTCCAGGTGAAGCGGTCGGCGGGGGGGAGGGCGCGGGTGGCGCGGTAGCGGCCGTAGCGGCTAAATTCGACCAGGCCGTGGGTGGGGAAGTAGACGAAGACCGCTCCCTCGGCGGGGAGGATGGCCAGTGGTGATTCGGTAATGCCGAGGAGTTGACGTAGGTCATCGGAACGGAGTTGCTCGCGACCGGACTGTTCGAGCAGACGGAGCCGGAATTCATATTCGTCGTAGACCCAGATACGATCGTCTGCGGAGCGGGCGATAAGGCTGGTGTTGCTGGTAGCGTCAACGGCGCGGAGATCGAGGCGGCCGCGCTCGTGGAGGGTGCGATCGAGGAGGACAATAAGCTGGTAATCGGCGAACCAAGCCAGGAGGCCGAAGGGGTTGGAGACATCCAGGTCGGTGAGGGCACCGAGGCGGGTGTCGGCGAAAATGAAGGTCGAGGCGGCATCCTGTTTATAGAGGGTACCGTTTTTGTCGAGGTAATAAATTGCGTTGGTAGCATCGCGCCAGATGCGTTGCAGGCCATCCGGTAGGTCGGGTAGGGGCTGAAGTACGGCTACGCTATCCTGGTAAACGGCCGTAGTATCGGCCGGCTGGGCGGCAACGGAACCAAGCAGGACCGAGGCAACCAAGAGCAGAACCGTTTGTATTCTCTGAGCATGCATGAAAGCTAAACGTGGATTGCGGCCAAATGGAGATATAGCGGAAAGGATTTATGGTTTTGTACACGTGCTCAAAGCGCAGCGACGTGATGCCTTGTGTCCTTAAGAGCGTGTCTAAATTTTTACTTCCTGAGAACCGAGCATTTAAGAACCTGGCGTTACAAAAACTGACTTGCGTAACCCGCTATGCGCGTGATTTTTTGTCTAGCCAGAACCTTAACCACGAAGTAGCCGCGAAGCGAATCATTGATCCTCAGTTCTTAAAAATTTTAGACACGCTCTAAGTGGCATCACCGTCCAGATCGGAATTTATGGGGCCGAATGCTATGCATCGTTTGCCCGCGTGAGGTGCCTGGACCGGCCGACCGCCAGGGAGGAGCCCGTCAGGGCCGAGCGGTTAGCGAGCGGGGAAGGGACCGACCCCGGCGTTAGCCGGGGACACGGCCAAAAATTATATTCATTTGAAAACTCCAAAATTCTTGCTTTCTACCGCTGATCTCGTTTTCGACCGCCATCACCTGTGGCACCCCTATACTTCGCTGACCGCGCCGCTGCCGGTCTATGCCGTGCGGGAGGCACGCGGGACTACGCTGGTGCTGGAGGATGGCCGCGAATTGATCGACGGAATGTCGAGTTGGTGGGCGGCGATTCACGGCTACAATCACCCGGCACTGAATGCGGCGGCGCGGGGACAATTAGAGCGGATGGCTCATGTGATGTTTGGAGGCATTACGCATGCTCCGGCCGTGGAACTGGGCAAACGACTGGTGGCGATGACGCCCGCCGGATTGGACCGCGTCTTTCTGGCCGATACCGGGTCGGTGGCCGTGGAGGTGGCAATGAAAATGGCCGTGCAGTACCAGCATGCGCTGGGCCGGCCGGAGCGGACCAAGTTTATGACCTTCGAGCGCGGCTACCACGGTGATACGACCAGCGCGATGGCCGTTTGTGACCCGGTGGGTGGGATGCACACGTTATTTAATGACTTCCTGCCGAAGCACTATTTTACCCCTGCCCCGGCCCTGGGTTACGACCTGCCGTTCGACCCCGCCGAACGCGAGCGGCTGGCCCGGTTTTTTGAGTGCCACGCCGCACGATCGGCCGCCTTTATCCTGGAGCCGATCGTGCAGGGGGCGGGTGGGATGCGCTTTTATGCGCCCGAGTATTTGCGGGTGGTGCGGGAATTGTGCGACGTACACGGCTTGCTACTGATTGCCGATGAGATTGCCACCGGTTTCGGTAGAACCGGCACCCTATTTGCGGTAGAGCGGGCGGGGATCGTGCCCGATATCATGTGCCTGGGCAAGGCCATTTCCGGCGGCTATCTGACCCTGGCCGCCACCCTGTGCACCAAGGCCGTAGCGGAGGGAATCTGCGGAGGCGCGGCGGGCGTGTTCATGCACGGTCCTACTTTCATGGGTAATCCGCTGGCCTGCGCGGTCGCCTGCGCGAGTATCGATCTTCTGTTGGAACAGGACTGGCAACGGCGAATCAGCGAACTGGAAACCGGCCTGAAAACCGGACTTGCCCCTGCCCGTAACCTGCCCGCCGTGCGTGACGTGCGCGTGCTAGGGGCGATCGGCGTGATTGAACTGGTGGAACCGGTGGATGTAGCCGCCGTGCAGGCGCAATTGACCGAGCGCGGGGTGTGGCTGCGCCCTTTCCGTAACCTACTCTATACGATGCCGCCCTACATCATGCCGCCGAATGAAATTGCTCTGGTTTGCGCGGCCATGGTGGAAGTGGTAAGCAAGTGATAGTAACAGTCTTGCCGAAGGAGGGCCGAGGAGCAAAAAAATCCCCAACCGACCAGGTCGATTGGGGATTTAGGGGTCACAGATAATTGTGAGGGAAGAATTTAGTCGTTATTACTATTACGACCGCGCAGCAGGCGCATTCCGCTCTTTAAACCGTAAGTGGATGGATTGAAATTACCCGTCCGAATCTGGGTCTGAATTCGGTTGACGATTTCCTGGAAGGTGATGTCAGCGGGGTCACCACCGGCAGCGAAATGCTGGCGGTACACCTCACCTGTCTCGGCCGTCATGAAGCCCGATAGGGCCGCGCTGGTCATGCCGCCGAAAAGAAATTTGAGCGGACTCATGAAACGTAGTAGACGCGTTACTCCGCCAGCCACGATGCGGCCGCCCAACGAGGAAATGGCCGTGCTGGTGATGGTGCGGGTCAGGTGTTCGTCCATATCGACACCATAAATGCGGCCGATGTCATTGATCATTTTGACCTGGATACCGGTGAGGGCGGCAATATTTAGAAAGGCATTGGGTAGCAAAGCCGAACCCGTGCCGAACAGCGCATATTTTTGAATTACTTGCTGGGCGCGTTCGTTCTTACTCTTTAGTTCGTCGGGAATGTCGGTCGGCTGGAGGGCGTTCTTCTTGTTGGCCATGATTATTATCGGTTAATTGGTTCGCTATTTCAACCCTAAATTTGGTGAGGAAGTTCGGTAGGCTGTCTGATCGGGGTAGAGAGAATGACGATTAGCGCATGTCGTTGTAGGAGAATACCTGATTAGTGTCATTTCTATAATCTTGGCGGGCTGACACCTACTTGTCGGTTGTCGGTATAATATTTGGGGGATGGATTTGCCGTGGGGAAATCATTAGGCCGGGATAAGTGTAACCAAAACCGATTATGGTTGTGCCTGGTAAGGGATTGGCGGTTGTAGGGGTACCCGGCGGGACGCTACTTTGGGTAAGGCAAAAAAAGCAGCGGGCGACTGTCATAGTCCGGTTGCTATTGCTACCTTTGCGGTCTTATTTGGAAACTGGTCCAAAATCCGACTCTGGTGAAGCTACTCCCGCATCTTTTTCCCTTTCTCGTTCTGTCTTTCTTCGTCTGCCTGGCTAGTCCATTGGCGGCCCAGCACGATGAGCACGACGGACATGACCATACCGGTCACAGCCACGCCGGTATCGAGGAGCAGCTCGGTGATACCGACGGCAAGATCGAAGGCCACCACACCGACGAGAGTGCCTGCGCCGCCGGCGACCACGCCATTGACAAGGATAGCGGCGAGCACGGTACTGAAAGCGAGTACGATGCCGTCAGCACCATCATGCACCACATTGCCGACGCGAATGAGTTTCACCTTTTCGGCCACGTTTCCATCCCCCTGCCGGTATTTCTCTACTCTCCCGAAGCCGGCCTGACCACCGGCCTGAGCAGTATGTTTCACCACGGTGAGGTGGCCATCGACCGCTACGTACTCAATCACGGCCGCGTGAACCGCGTTGACGATCCTGCTTTCCCCGCCGGGGAGATCGAATTGGGTGGGATGCACCCCGTTACTAAACTGATTGACGATAAGGAAGTGGATTTTATCTGCTACCAGAACCAGGAGTACCGCCTGGACAAGCCTTCCACTCTCGACGGCGGTCTGGCGGGTGGCGGCATTACCAGTTTCTACGATTTCAGTATTACCAAGAACGTGTTCACGATGATGTTGGCGGCCCTGCTGCTGATTCTATTGTGGACCTCGATCGCCCGCTCCTACCAGCGTAATGAGGGCCAGGCCCCCAGCGGCCTACAGGCTTTCATGGAGCCGATCTTCGTTTTCCTGCGCGACGAGGTAAGTATTCCCATGATCGGTGAGAAGCACTACGAGCGCTTCCAGCCCTTCATCATGTCGCTGTTCTTTTTTATCCTCTTCGCCAACCTGCTGGGCCTGATTCCGCTTTTCCCCGGTAGCGCTAACGTAACGGGTAACATCGCCGTCACCATGGGACTGGCCCTGATCACGGCAATTATCGCTTACGCTAACGGCAACCGCCATTTTTGGGGCCACACGCTCTGGATGCCGGGTGTGCCGATCTTCGTGAAGCCCATCCTGACCGTTGTCGAAGTTCTCGGCCTGGTTATCAAGCCCTTCTCGCTGATGATTCGTCTGTTTGCCAACATCTCGGCCGGGCACATTATCATCCTCAGCCTCATCGGCCTGATCTTCGTTTTCGGTGAGAACGGAAACAATATACTGGGCGCGGGCGTAGGTGCCGTTGTCGGCGGCCTGTTCAGCGCCTTTATGAACTTGATCGAACTATTGGTGGCATTTTTGCAGGCCTTCATCTTTGCCATCCTGGCCGCCAGCTACATCGGCGCGGCGGTGGAAGAAGGCCACGAAGACCACGAACACGGACACGACCACGCTGACAAGGGCGCGCCCCACGGCTACGCCGCGGCCGTGGAACAACTTTAATTCATGCGAAACGGCTTGGCTCCGGCCCGGTCGGTTCGTCTTTTTTTATCTTAGTTAAATTCCATCATTATGGGAGCTATTGGAGCAGGTATTGCAGCACTCGGAGCCGGCATCGGCGTAGGTTTGATCGGTAGCAAGTCTACCGAAGCGATCGCGCGTCAGCCCGAAGCCGCCGGCGACATTCGTACGGCCATGATCATCACGGCCGCACTGGTTGAGGGCGCCGCCCTCTTCGCCATTGTTGTCGGTTTCCTTCAGGGAGCCTAATCAGCTGTTGCACTGCACGAAAAGAACCGGTGGCTGTTTCGCGATTGGCGGCGGCCCCGGTTCACTTTCATCTTTAGCGACCGAGTAAATTAACTAATCATGATGAACTTATTCCTGGCTGATTTCAGCGTCATTAAGCCCGATCCGGGACTGTTATTCTGGACCCTGCTGATCTTCCTGCTCGTCTGGGGACTGCTGGGCCGCACGGCTTTCGGTCCTATTCAACGTGCCCTGCGCAAGCGAAACACCGATATTCAGGACAGCATCGACGAGGCCAAGCGCGTCCGCGCCGAAATGGAAAAGCTCAGTGCCGACAATCAGCAATTGCTGGCCGAGGCCCGCGAGGAGCGCACCCGCATCATCCGTCAGGCGGAAACCGAGGCGGCTACTATTGTTTCGGCCTCCAAGGAAGAAGCCAAGACCGTAGCTCGCAAGATCGCTACCGATACCCAGCGCGACATCGAAAACATGCGCCAGGCCGCCGTGACCGATCTCAAGAAGCAGGTCGGTACCATGGCCGTCGATATTGCCGAGCAGATCCTGCGCAAGCAACTCGACGCCAAGACCGAACAGGAAGCCTACGTGCAAACGCTGGTTAATAACATGAACTAAATTGGATGGACTTTCCCCACCGGGAAATCACTCCTTATATATAAGCCCACCGCATGGTCCCCCAAAGAGTCGCCACCCGTTACGCTAAATCCCTGATCGAACTGGCCCAGGAGCAGAATAAGCTCGACGTGGTCAAGGGCGACATGGATACCCTGCGGGCCATGGCCGCTAATCGCGATTTCCTGCTGCTGCTCCGCAGCCCGGTCATCAGCGTCCAGAAGAAGCGCTCCGTGATCGATGCCCTGTTGCCCGGCAAGGTAGACGAGATGACCCTCGGCTTCGTGCGCCTCATGGTCAGCAAGGGCCGCGAAGCGGCCCTGCCCGAGATCGCGGGTGCTTTCCTGGACCAGTTCAAGGAAATTCGTCACATCTCTACCGTGAAGATCACCTCGGCGGTTCCGTTGAGCCAAACGGCCCTTGATGAGATCAAGGCTAATCTGGTCAAGGCCGGCACCACGGAAGCGAAGATCGACCTGCAAACGGCCATCGACCCTGACCTGATCGGCGGTTATATCCTCGAATTCGAGGGGCGCATCTACGATGCCAGCGTGGCCAATCAACTGGCCGATATGCGCAAAACTTTCCAGCAGCCGAACCTCCACGTGAAGGCCGTCGGCTAATTATTCTTTGAACCCGAAACCCGTTACGGCGGGTCGCCCTGACGCAGTGCTTGCGTCCTATTTGAACGCAAACAGAAAAATTTATAACCATGGTTGACGTAAAAGCTGACGAGATCAGTGCCATCCTGAAACAACAGCTTTCGGGTTTCAATAACACCACCGAACTCGAAGAGTACGGTACGGTACTTCAGGTAGGTGACGGTATCGCCCGTGTTTATGGACTGAACAACGCCCAGGCCGGCGAACTCGTGGAGTTCGAGACCGGTGTGCAGGCTATCGTTCTTAACCTGGAAGAAGATAATGTCGGTGTCGTCCTCATGGGTTCGCCCGAGGGTATCGCCGAAGGCTCACGCGTGAAGCGTACCGAGCGGATTGCGTCCATCAACGTTGGTGAGGGTCTCCTCGGCCGGGTAGTGGATACCCTGGGCCGCCCGCTGGATGGTAAAGGCGAGATTACCGGCGTGACCTATGAGATGCCCCTGGAGCGCAAGGCCCCCGGCGTAATTTTTCGTCAGCCGGTAAGCGAACCCCTTCAGACGGGGATCAAGGCCATCGACGCGATGATCCCCATCGGCCGCGGCCAGCGGGAACTTATCATCGGCGACCGCCAGACCGGTAAGACGGCTATTGCCATCGACACCATCCTGAATCAGAAGGAATTTTACGAGCGCGGCGAACCCGTTTACTGTATTTATGTCGCCTGTGGCCAGAAGTCGTCGACCGTCGCCCAGGTTGCCCGCACGCTGGAGGAGAACGGTGCCATGCCCTACTCCGTGATCGTAATGGCTTCGGCTGCCGACCCCGCTCCCGTACAGTTCTACGCGCCTTTCGCAGGAGCCGCCATCGGCGAGTTCTTCCGCGACACGGGCCGCCCCGCGCTCATCATCTACGATGACCTTTCCAAGCAGGCCGTGGCCTACCGCGAGGTATCGCTGCTGCTACGCCGCCCACCGGGCCGCGAGGCTTACCCCGGCGACGTATTCTACCTCCACAGCCGACTGCTGGAGCGCGCCGCCAAGGTCATCAATGACGACCAGATCGTGCAGAACATGAACGACCTGCCCGAGTCATTGTCCAAAGCCGGTATCGTCAAAGGTGGCGGTTCACTCACGGCCCTGCCCATCATCGAGACGCAGGCCGGTGACGTATCCGCCTACATCCCGACCAACGTGATCTCGATCACCGACGGTCAGATCTTCCTGGAATCGAACCTCTTCAACGCCGGTGTCCGGCCTGCCATCAACGTCGGTATCTCGGTATCGCGCGTGGGTGGATCGGCCCAGATCAAGCCGATGAAGAAGGTTTCCGGTACGCTCAAACTCGACCAGGCCGCTTACCGCGAACTGGAAGCATTCTCGCAGTTCGGTTCCGATCTCGACGACGCCACCAAGGCCGTTATCGAGAAGGGCAAGCGCAACGTAGAGATCCTCAAGCAACCGCAGTATTCGCCCATGTCGGTCGAAAACCAGGTCGCCATGATCTACCTCGGCACCGAGGGCCTGCTCTCCACCATCCCCGTCAACCGCATCAAGGAATTCGAGAATTACTTCCTCGGCGAACTCAAACGTCAGCACCCGGAAGTACTCGAGAATTTCCGCAGTAAGAAGTACGAAACCAGCGACTTAGCTACGGTTAAGGAACTGGCCCAGTCCCTCGCGCCGCAGTTCTCCAAGTAGGGAGCGGGGATTATCCGTCCGTCAGTTATCCTAATCGGCGGACGGATGATCTTTTAGTGGGCGTGTCCCCGGCTAGGGCCGGGGTCGGTCCCTTACCAGCGCGGCTAGCGCCTTGGCCTTCCGGGCTCCGCCTCGGCGGCGGCCTGTCCAGGCACCTCACGCGGGCCGGGTTTCCGGCGGGCAACTAATTTTCGCACCCCAGCCGGGGTGCCACCACTGATAACCACCAGATTTCTGGTCACCTCATCCACCAGCAATGGCGAATTTAAAGGAAGTAAGGGAGCGGATCACCTCGGTCAAGAACACCCAGCAGATCACCAAGGCCATGAAAATGGTCTCGGCGTCTAAGTTGCGGCGTGCCCAGACGGCTATCCAGGAAATGCGGCCCTACAGCCGTAAGCTTTCCCAGATGTTGGCGAATATCCTCGCTAACCTGGAAGGAGGCGGTGAGAATACCTTCGGCCGTGAGCGGAAGGTGGAGCGGGCTTGCCTGGTCGTGGTTACCTCTAACCGCGGTCTGGCCGGCGCTTTCAATACGAATATTATCAAGGCCGCCATTCGTGCCATGGAAGGAGAACTGGCCGCCCCCCTGGCTGCCGGTACCCTGGATATTCTGCCCATCGGTAAGAAAGGCAACGACTATTTCCGGCGCAACTACGCCGGCCGGGTCAATATTATCAAGGACCACGTGGCCCTGTTTGACGACCTTAGTTTTGACAATACCCGCGAGGTGCCGAAAATGATCATGGATCGCTTTGCCGACGGAGCTTACGATAAGGTGTATGTAGCCTACAGCCGCTTTCGTAACGCCGCCATGCAATTTGCCGAGATTGAACAGTTCCTTCCCGTCACCCAAATTGAAACCGACGAGGAGGAGAATGCCGATAGCACCGCCCACCGTTACCGCGCTGATTACATCTTCGAGCCGAACCAGGAAGAGCTACTGAAATACCTCATCCCCACCATCCTCGAAACCCAGTTCCAGAAGTACCTGCTGGATACCCATGCCTCCGAACACGGTGCCCGCATGACTGCCATGGACAAGGCCACTGACAACGCCCAGGAGCTTCTCCGTGACCTGAAGATCAGCTACAACAAAGCCCGCCAGGAAGCTATCACCAATGAGATCCTCGAGATCGTGGGGGGTGCCGCCGCACTGGAAGGATAAACACTTCTTTAGGTATCTTCTCAAAACGGCCTCCTTTGCTGCAAGTAAAGGAGGCCGTTTTTTTGTTGCGGTATTGCCGGGGCAAAAAAAGACCCTCACCACGTTCAACGCGGTAAGAGTCGACAACTATGAGAAAACTACACGATGCGAATTTAAGCGGAATTATGCGTTGCGCCTTACTCTTTTACGTGACGGCGGGTTACGGGCTTGGGTGGGCCTGTTTGGGCAAGGGTATGGTCGTGCGGATACCCCCCGCGTGAGGTGCCTGGAAGGGGTGGGACCTGGATTAGCGGTTGATTTCGGTAAAACGGCCCCGGTCCACCGCCCGAAGGGCCGAGCAGACTTGCGAGCCTGGAAGGGACCGACCCCGACCCGTTAGGGACGGGGACACGCCCGAAGAAGAAACGGTAAAATGACAGATTCAGGAAGCGTTCAGTTTCCGCAGATCCGATGATAAGCCCGCTGGATGGTGGGAAAGCGATCGAACATTTCGGGGTGTTTCTCGAAATGTTTTTTGACGCGGTAACGGAGGTTGTCGGTATTTTCAATACCGAGGGCCTGCGCGGCCTCCGATTTAATACGGCGGGCGTCTAGGAGGGCGCGTTCGATGCGCTCCAGGTCGATGAGGGCGTGCTGGGCGGAGAGGTCGCTCACGGGTGGCGCCGGGGCGCTGGAAGTGCCGGCCGGAGGCGAGCCGGGGGGGCGGGCGTAAATCGTTGCTTCCGGCCGCGTGGAACTGATGGGTTGCACGAGTTCACGGGGCAGGCATTCGCGGTCGATGCGAAATCGGTTAAGAATTTTGCGGCGTAACTCCATGTAACTGACGGCATTTCGGAGTTCGCGGATGTTACCTTCCCAGCGGTAAGCGAGTAGCTCTTCCAGTGCGCCGGGGGTGAGTAGTTCTTCGAGACTATCGGTCTGGAAAAAATGTTCGAGCAGCAATGGAATATCCTCACGGCGACGGCGCAGGGGCGGTAATTCTACGACCATTGCCTTTAGCCGTTGGTATAAATCGGCGCGAAAGCGGCCCTCGCGCACGGCCGCTTCCAAATTTTGGTGCGTGGCGGCGATAACCTGTACGTCGAGTTGCACATCGCGGTCGCTACCGACGGGGCGGATGAGTTTGGTTTCCAGGAACCGGAGTAATTTGACCTGGATACCGGCGTCGATATCGCCGATTTCATCTAGTAACAGGATGCCGCCATCGGCCTGGCCGAAGTAGCCCTCCATGTCGCGCGTGGCACCCGTAAAGGCCCCCTTACGGTGGCCGAAGAGCGTACTTTCCAGCAGCGTATCCTGGATGGCCGAGAGGTTGACCGCCTGGAAGGGGCGGTCCTTGCGCGGGCCGTTGCGGTGCAGGTAGCGGGCGGCAACTTCCTTGCCCGTGCCGGTTTCGCCGGTGAGGAGGAGGGTGACGTCCGGTTCTTCGGCGATCAGGGCCAGGATGCGCTTGATCTCCGCTACTTCGCCGGATTCACCGATGAAGGGGTAGGGGTCCAGGTTGCTGCCGGCGCGGGTGCGCTTGAGTTCGTTACGGAGTTCGGTGTTTTCGTGCTGGAGACGGCGGCGTTTGACGTGCTCGTCGATCTTGGCGCGCCAGAAGTCAAACTCGAAGTCTCCTTTGGCCAGGAAATCATCCGCGCCGATCTTCATAGCTTGGACCACCGTACTGATGTCCCGCTCGGAAGTACTGACCAAAATGGGGAGGTCGGGCCGTTTTTCTTTAATCTTGGGCAGTAGTTCCAACCCTTTTTTCTCTCCGCTTTCTACGTTGAGTACGAGGTCTAGCAACAGTAGGTCAAAGGGAGTATCGCTCTCCAGTTTTTCCCAGAGGGAATGCTCATCGCGGGCACCCTCGAAGGTATACTGCCGGCGAAAGGCATACCTGATCTGCTGGTGGAAAGACGGGTCGTCATCCACGATTAACAGGCGATAATTTTTAGTCGAGATAGGTTCGTTCAAGTGACGTGAATTCGTCCTTCGCCGACAGGAGTATTTCCGTCAGCTTACCGGAGGTCAGGGAGGGAGCTGTGGGGTCACAAGTCGTTACCCACTCCCCGAAGGTAGCCATTTTTTTGTTTATGCGGTTAAATCTCGTCGCAATCGGTGAATGGGTAAATAGGGGCGCGTAGTTAATCCAGCGGGCTTCCCATTCCCGCCAGATGGAGGGAAAGTCAACGGGGTCGAACAATTCCCGCCTGATTTCTTCGGGCGGGGTGGTCGGGTCACGCATTTCGCGCTCCGCGATCTGAATGGTTAGTAACAGTTGATTGAGTACCGCACGGATACTGTTGAAACCGTGCCCGGCCAGGAATAGCCTCAGTAATTCGACGGAATCCTGTCCCCATTCCACGGAAGAAGGCAGGGGCTGTTGGTAGCCCGCCAGCTGAGTCGGTTTAGGGTGGGGGGCAACCAATAGATCCAGGCAAGTGGCATGATCAGCGGGGAGGTAGCCGTAGTTTAGAATATGCGGATGGGCGGGTTGCAGGCACTTTCGCCAGAGCGTATGGTGGTGTAATCGCCGATCCGCGATACGGAGGGGGGCGGGCAAGAGCAGCAAATCGCAGGTGCCGCCGGGAAGGTCGTCAACCGAGTGGAATGTGTGTAGATCGGTCGCGTTATTCGCAAAAGCGGTTAGTCCGGCGGGGAGTGTAGATCGTTCCAGGAGTTGCACCCAGACGATTTGGTCCTTAGCGGTGTTCATCCGCGAATTTATTGGCGGGCAGGCAGGCCGCGAAGAGACTACGTAACTGGTGGAAATCAAGCTCGCCCTTGCTGCCTAGTAGTCTTTTTTTGACGTAGTGTAGCAGTTCTTCCACGTTTTGAGCGGAAGCACTACTGAGTTCACCGGCCAATGTACCGGGTAGGGGGAATCGTAGGGACTGGTGGTAAGATCGCTCAGCTGCTAGAAGCTCTTGCTCCTGTGACGAGCCGGGTTTTAGCCGTCCCACGAGACTGAGGAGGCGAGGCAGGATGGCCCGGTTTTTTTCCTCCCGCAGGGAAGTGTAGGCGGCACCGGGCGGCAGTATGGTTAGTTTACTACCGGGGTCGAAATGTTGTAGCAAGTCATCTCGCAGGTCACGTAGTAATCGCTCGGAAAAATCGTGATAATAATCCCATACCTGATTGAAGTGGGCCTGCTTAACGATGTGACCCTCTTCTTCCATTAGCGCGGTCCGCCATTCGATCTGGCCGTCGCTGTGCTTAAATTGAGCACCGAGCGTACCCTGAGTGCCTAATAGGCCGCGGCGGTTGTTAGCCAGGTAGAGGGGTCCTTCGCTATCGCCGAACAGGTGAATGTTCACGCGATGCCCTGGCGATCGTTTATCCATCTTTTCGCCCAGGCGGGCGGCCGCTTCAGGAGTGTAGCCGTGCCGGCGGTGCAGCAGAACAAGGGTAGGTAGTTCGCCGCCCTCACGTTGCAAAACCCGCTTGGCTAGCTTCTTCGGGCTAATGTCCTTAACACGCCGGTCTAATAGTAATAATTCACATCCCTCGCGACGGTCGGAACCGACGCTAAGTAGTTCACCATCACGGTATTTGCCCGCTTGGGACCACCCCCAAACGATGGCGATTCGCCGATCTTCCGCCGATTTATTGTTCATCAAACTTGCGTGTATCCTAATCTCGTCGGCACTGGCCGTCCGCCAAAGTAACTTAACTACCAAATAGCACTTTTACCAGATTGTGCTTGAGTTCTACGTCATCCTGTCGGCTCAGTGCGTCCTCCACCGCACTGATTAGTGACTCGATGGGCCGGAAAAAGGTGAAGGTCGTAAACAGGCCGAAGCGTTCGTGATCCCGCAACCGGTTCCACCACTTGGTCCTGCCCCTGCCGGTAGTAATGACGAGTGCGAAGTTAGGGCGTATCTTGTTATTATCGTCCAGCAAGTAGGGCGTAATTTCCCGGTCGATGAATAGTCCGAGGTTTTCTCCCTCGTACTCAACGTCATCCGCGTAGCGGCGGTGCAGGATTTTCTCAATAAACGATAGGTGCAGGATCAGGAAATTAGCTGAACTGAGAATACACGCTTTGTTATCGTCCCAATCCGAAAACTCTTCCGCCTGATCGCCACCGGCTTCACCGAATACCCGTAATTTTAACTGATCCCGGTACAAATTCAGGCGGTTTTCCTGCTTCAGGCGATCATGGACGCGGTTGTCAAAAATGACGGTTTCCGTTGCCAACATCTCCAGGAGTTCCGACCGGCGCAGGTTTTGCTCGGCTACGGGTAGCTGGTCGAAGGCACCCGCTTGGGAGGGGAAGTAGCGCCGGAATACACCGTGGTTGCGGTAGCGCAAATTTTCTCCCTGGTAGTCCGATCCCCCGTGCGCAAAATGGACCGTTCCGGCGGGTGACGGTTCATCATTGTTCAGCGCATTGTCTCCACTGAGGTAATGGTAGAAGCCACGATCCCGGTCCAGGACGTATTTTCCAATCAGGTTGCCATCCATGCGAAGTTCAAGACGGCCGCGATCGGGACCAAGCCAGCGGGGTAGCCAGCGGTCGTAGGCGGCCGCCAATGCTTCCTCGCCGTTTTCGGGAAGCTTGGCATTTACGGCACGCAGTACGCCCCGTGCCTTAATATCCTGGTAAACCATCTCAAAAGAAGCGGGGTCCCGGTCGGCCTGCAAAAACTTGAAGCGGGCGGGATTCTCCCAGGTAAAATCGGTGCTTACTTCCTGGCCGGCGGGAAAGATATCAGCCGCACGCCAGAGGTGGAAAAACTTTTTGAAGTAGCCTTGTTCCGGCAGGAATTGATCGGCATCCGTTTCGTTCCATTCCGCAACGTTACGGGAGTTCAGGCAGATCTCAGCACCGGTTGTATCGTCTATGGGTGCGGTGGACACTTCGATCCACGGATAATACGCAATGTCGCGCGGGGTCTCATCGGAAGCGTCGCGCAAGGAGTTACCATCGCCATTCTGTACGCTGGAAAAGTTACCGTTGAACAACATGGCGGCGCAGATTTTGTCCTGGAACCCTCCGCCCAGGCGGGGGGAGAAGCTTTTGTTATTCATAATGTCCCGCACCAGGTCATTGTATTTGCGCCTGAGTAGGTTCTGCTTTTTATCGTGGTCGTACAGGTAACTTGGCTCATTGAGCCAAATTCCGATCCGGTGGATGGCTTCCTGGTCACCCAACGTATCGGGCGGACCTAGTTCGCCGGGTTGGTGCGAGATACAAAGTTCCAACCCTTCGGTCTGCATCCGTTTGAGTGCCTCCCCCCGGAAGTGTTTCACGTTGCGAATCTCGTTTTCAAAGAGCGTAAACAAGGCATGACGCCCCACTACGGCACCGGGAAAGAATACGTTAATTGACTTCAGGAACTTTTTCACCCTGCCGTATTCCGGTCCGATTCGCACGAAATCACTCAGCAATTCTAGTTCCGGATGTTCTTCCCAGGAATAATAGGTTTCGTTATCGGTAGCCAGGGTTCGGCGGTTAACGAAGTCGTTACTATCTTCTTGCCGGTGTTTCAGGTCGACGCACAAAAATAGTTCGCTGAAAACCACGGGGTGTACCTGGTTGATCTTCACGCAGCGGATGGCGCAAACCGCCGCCTGTGAAATACGTAATCCTACGCGGCTAATTCCTTCAGCCCTGGTTATGGTGCCGAGGTAAAGTGGGTTGTTACCGAAGTCATGGAAAAGCAACTCGAACAGGTCTACGGATTCCCCACCGAAGGGCGTATCCCGTGCGATGCCACTCCAGAAGGCTCCTTTTTGGAGTAAGAACTGGATCAGGGGCTGTATCTCCCGGTCCAGCGAACCGGCCTGACTTACCAGGTCGTAGACGTCTTCGGGGGCGGAGGTAGGCCCACCGTCCGTCCAGGGTCGTAGTAGTTCCAGTAAGCGGTCCTGGTCGAAACCCTCGGGTAGCTCGTCAGTGATGATCTCCCGGGCTTCCACGGTCGCATCATGGTGAACGGAACGTGCCTTACGCAGGTGATCTGCCCGTCGCTTGAACCACCAGTTTAGTGCGACCAGGCTGTGCGCGCTAATATTATGCGCGTATGAGTCGATCATGATGCTCAGGATTGCCGTCTTAAGGTACGGACGGTATACCTTGGAATGCATCAGGTTATCATTAAATTCGATCCGTTCCTGATAAAACGGCAGGTATTCCCGGTAGTAGGCATCGAACTTCAATTCCTTCAGGATGGGATTGCGGTTGATGTTGGTGTAAAACGACTCCTCCAGCGGAAGCATCACTGCTTTTGATTTCTCCAAATTACGACCCACCAGATCCCATTCGATGATCAGCGTTTCATAAAATCCCGATATGGATCGGATCAGGCTGAAGAGTGCCTTGGGGTTTTGCATGGTCGGCCGGTCCTCCTCATTATAAACAATATGGAGGATGCCGTCGAATTCCCCAAAGAGCACGAGGGGAATAGAGGTGTAGTAGGTTTTGCTCAGGTCGAAATGCTCCTTCAGGATATGGTATTCCGCCAACTGGCGCGGCGTCGGTTCCGGCTTGCTCGGGTCGGGCTGTAGAATAGCGTCGAAGTAGTCCAACATATGGCCCGATCCGCGTTTGGCGATATCAACGAGGCGGAAGGTACCCTGACTGAAGGACTGGTACAGTTTAGAACTGACTACGGCGGTGTCCGAGTTGAGGTCGGCGGCATCGAGAAAATTCCAGTGCTGATCGAGGTGGGCATAGGCACCGGTGTTTTCGCGGCCTTCGAGTAGCTCACGCTGGCGCCCGATGCCGGCATAGATCAGTGGTACGTTATCGTAGCGACTGATGAAGCGCGTGCGCTTACGCGGCAGGGCGTTCATGAATAAGGTGTACTTATTACGAAGTACAAAGGTCTGCAGCAGGTGCGACCGGTCCATCAACTGCCGATAAAAATCGTCTACCCGTGGAAATGCGACGATCTCACGCAGGTTGTAGCCAGGCACCGCAGTGGTGGCCAGAGTAGTGTGTTCCATGTTAAAGCCAGTATGTAAAAGTCACCAAAGCCGGTCCGGCGCGTGAAATTTCGTGATATCAAGGAGCCGGTGAGCTCCATAATATAACCGATTTCTATCTACGCGAGACACTTAATTTTAATCCGTACCCCGAAGGTAATCAAGCGGTGGGGGATTTCCAAGGAACGGTAGGTCGCAGATAGGAAAAGGCTCTAAATTCGATCTTATTTCATCACTGTCCTATCCTGAATTCCTCGATTCGGGGGCGGCTACCCATATTTCTCAACCGTTGGGCCACCAGACGTAGTTCTGCCACTGCGGTAGTACTATCGGTGAAAATGCCGTTGATGGAGACGTAATACTGCCCGTTCAGACCGGGGCGCAGACAACTTCCTGCCGTAGCTGTGGCTGTCACACCACGATCGGATAGCTCGGCCAGTCTGCGTTCGGCCGTAGTCAGATCGGCGAAAATACTATCGTGAATGAGGTAAACGGTTGTATCCAAAAGTGAAAATCCGCCGCAGTCCCACGTATAAACGGGACGTTGGTTGGGCCTGCGCTCTACCTGGTAAATTTCGTCCTGTTGCTGAAAGGTAACTTTTCCCCTCCCGCCGCGCTCATCGGCTACGATCAGTTGGTCGAAGCGCTCTTCGGGTGGCAAGGGTAATGAATCTCCGTCCAGACTATCTACCGGCGCCAAGTAAGGTAGATCATCGCGTGAAATCACTACCTGGCGTTCTTCCGGTATCAGTGTATCCGCTGCGCGGCGCATCCGGTTGGCATAGACTTGCGTATCCGGCAGGGCTTCCGGTAATTTAGTTTCCTGCCGGAAGATCAACACGATCATCAGAAATACACCGATCGCACCGAAAATAGGCATCCGCCACGATAGCTTGCCATATCCGGGCAGGTATTCCCTGCTTTTCAGTCCGAGAAGATAAAGTAGGGGTAACCATACTCGTTTAGTCAGCCACAGGCCGCCGCTCTGAATGGTCGTACCCGCAACGTGAAACCACTGGCGGGGCCGCTCCAGCAAAGGAATGCGCTCATTAGCCCGCTCCGTCAGGCGGCGAACCCGCTCCTGCAAGGCTTGCCGCTGCGATTTGATTCGCTCCAGGGGCATTTGCTCGCGCCACTTGTTCAGTGAGATCTCCCGCAACGTTCTTCGGCCCGAGCCTTGTAGCAAATCCGCCCGACTGGGGGAATAGATGATGCGGGCCGTTTGCCGGTCTTCCACCTCCAATAGGCCGATACCGTAGCGGATGCACTGTTTTTTCAGTTCCTGTAAATAGCGACGTCCCAGCCGGGTCTCACGGCTGTTGAAATCACTACCGGTAAAGGTATTGATGGCAAAAGCCACCCACTGCTCGTCGGCGTGGAACTGCTTGAACTGCTCGATGGCGTAAATGTAGCGGTAGCGGGCCAAGGAATGGAACAGGGCATAATAGAGCACCGCCGCCGCTCCGCAGGCCACTACTAATAACCCTGCCGTACCGGAATAACCGTAGCGGGGCAGCAGGTAAAACTTTAGCAAGTGGCTCAGTAAAAAAGCCATGCCCACCGCAAACACACCCAGGCTCAGGCTATCCACCAGCAACAGGGGTGTCCGCTGTCGATAGGTTACCTCTTCCATCTTTTCCCGCGAAGTGGCCTCGAAGGTGGCCAAAAATAGCTTGCCGCCCGATTTGTTGAAGCGCAGCAGCCCGTCGATGATCAGGCCGCCGTCCCCCCTTACATCGAAACTGGTCAGCGTGGCACTGGTGATCGATTCGCGGGGACGGCGGCTGTAGTAAATACGCAGGAAACCCATGGCGACGGCCTTGGTGTCGGCCTCGGTGAGGGGGGCGGCGAAGCCCCGCGGCAGACCGCCGGTGTCCGTGGGTTCGGGAAACAAGAGTTGCTTTTTATTCGATGCCGTGCATCATGCGTTTCATCACGGGGTTGAGTAGTACCAGAATTACTGCCGCACCGATAGGAACGGCGGCGAATAGCAGGAAGAAACCACTCAGGCCGATCTCCTCGGCAATCGGTTCGATGTAACTACCCGTCAGGCCTGCCGTAAAGTTGGCGATGAAGTTAGCCACGAAAAACACGCCGAACATCAGGCCTACCAGGCGGGCGGGAGCCAGCTTGGAAACGTAACTCAGGCCCACCGGCGAAATGCACAGTTCGCCCAGTGTATGGAACAGGTAAGCGGCTATGAGCCAGAAAATACTCACTGAAGCCGTCTTGGCACCATCCGGAATACTGAGGGCACCGACGGCCAGGATGATAAATCCAATACCGAGCAGCGTCAGTCCCATTGCAAATTTGATGGCACCGCTGTTGAGCCAGCTGATTTTTTTCTCCCAGAGCTTACTGAAGGCCGGAGCCAGGCAAATAATGAAGAGGCTATTAAAAATCTGGAACCAGCCGGCCGGAATCTCCGTCTCCGATCCGCTGATCTGCTCGTACAGCATCAGTATCACCAGTCCCCAAACCCCGACAAAGGCCAGGGCCAGTACACTATTGGACACGCTGTAGTCCGTGAAAGTGATCGAGAATAATTTGAACAGCACGTAGGTCAGTACGATAATGGGTACCACCGAAAGGAGCGTGTTCGCTACCGCGAAAATGCTTAGTTGGCTACCCGCCAGCGTCCGGTCGGTATAATCCAGGGCAAAAATGGTCATCGAACCGCCGGCTTGCTCAAAGGCCCACCAGAAGAAGACAATGAAAAAGCTGAGGATAATAATGACCCACACGCGGTCGCGTTCGACTCGGCCGAGCGATTTATCACTCATGATCCAACCCACGAAGGCAACCACCGAACCGAGAATCAGCGGTGGCATCACGCCCTTGCTAAAGGTCTGCAGGAAATTGGCTTGCGGCTCGCTGAAAAATGCGATCAGCGCATACACCACGGCGCCGAGAACCAGACCGATAATACCCCACTTAACGGCCCGCGGTCCGTCATCGGCACTCGGCTGACCGGCCAGTGTGGTACCGCTCTTATTCTGCGGATATTTTTTCATGGGGGCGTCCAGCACATCAGCAATCTGGTCCTCGTAGTGCTTAGCCACGGCCGTATCGCCTAATTCCTCGGGGGCGGTATCGTCCGAAAGCGTCACGAAATCCGGGTGGCTGGGTGGCAGACCGATGCGGCCGAAAATACCCTGCGCGAAGTAAAACTGGATCATGCCGATCAACATAAATATCCCCGCCAAACCGAAGCCATAATTAAAGCCCCACTGCTCGCCGTAGTAGCTGCACAGCAAAATACCGAGGAAGGCACCGGCATTAATGCCCATATAGAAGATGGTGTAGGCACCGTCCTTTCGCGCCGATTCGCCGGCGTACAATTGACCGACGATGGAAGAAATGTTCGGCTTAAAAAGACCGTTGCCCACAATGAGCATCAACAGACCTCCGTACCAAAAGTACTCCGTCTCAAATGCCAGCATGGCGTGGCCCAGTGTCATGACAAACGCTCCCAGCAGCACCGCCTTTCGATAGCCCAAAAAGCGATCGGCGATAATTCCCCCGATCATGGGAGTAAAGTAAACCAGGCCGGTATAAATACCGTAAAGGGCCAGTGCATCAGCGCGGTTCCAGACTTCGTTTTTAAAAGCTTCCGTCACCAAAAAGACCACGAACAGCACCCGCATCCCGTAGTAGCTGAAACGCTCCCACATTTCGGTGAAGAACAGGATGAACAGGCCGGGTTTGTGGCCGAAAATATTTTCCTCGCGTGCGGGGAGATTCAGGGGGTTTGCCATGCGGTTGGTTTAGCTTAACGGGTGGATCAGAACCGGACGGAGCCGGTAACAACACCGCAAAATAGCATTTTCTAGTATTTCGCCCGCCAATTTGCCATCTCCACGCCTACCCAGGCCCCCAATAAGCCGCTAATGCCGCCCAGCAATGCCGTGACAATCAGCACCCCCGCCCCGCCGATGCCCCCGAAAACGGCTCCCATGCGGGCCGCTAAAATTCCTTCGTTCCCCCAGCTAATCAGCAGGGCGGGCAGGCCCCAGGCCGTCAGCCCCGCCACGAAGCCCGCTGCCACCAGGCGGTAGCCGTCTGTCCGTACCACGTAGGCTCCCAGTGCGGCGATCAGCGGCAGTGCCCACCAGCCGATCAACCCGCCGAAGTAGCCCACCACGGCCACCACTAAAAAATAGCATAAATAGGTGAGGCCGGAAGGACCGAATGTGGCCGAAACACGCGTTGCCATAGTCAGGATTTTGCCCGTAAGTTAGCATTTTCTATCAGCTAACCTTGTGGGCGTGTCCGCCCGGCTAACGCCGGACCGGCCGGTCCCTTCCAGGCTCGCTGTTCGCTCGGTGCTGCGCACTGCCCGCTGGCGCGGATCACCTTCCAGGCACCTCACGCAATCTGGGGGCCATGCCCACGTACTTTATCTGCGGTGATGGTCGCAAGCTCCTCGGAGTTCAGCCTACACGCCTACGGTAATGATTTCGCCGGTACTTCGGTATGCCTACTACCGACCGGAGGTCGGTAGCCGAAACCCCTATACCGGAGGTCGAGAACCACTGCCCGCGCAAAAGAAACGGGTATTTTCTGTTCCCATTGCCGGCCGTGCCTCACCCCACCCCGCTAATCCGAATCAATTCCCGCACTTGCTCTGCTTTGGCTAACGCCTCCGCTTCCGTATCCGCCAAAATAGTCACATGACCCATCTTGCGAAACGGCTTGCACTGCGCCTTGCCGTATAAATGTACGTACACCTCCGGAAGTGCCAATGCTTCCGCCACACCCATTACCTGCGTGGGTCCGACGGTCGAATCCGGTGCCCCAATCAGATTGAGCAGCACGGCCCACGGGCGGCGCAGGGTGGGTTGGGGCAACGGCAAACCCAGAATGGCGTGCAGGTGCAACCGGTACTGGCTCACCGAACAAGCCTCGATGGTATGGTGACCGCTGTTGTGGGGGCGCGGCGCCACCTCATTGATCAGCAGTTCGCCATCGGTAGTGAGGAACAGTTCCACGGCCAGCAGGCCCACGATGCCCAGGGCTTCGGTTACGGCGCGGGCCAGCGCTTCGGCTCGCTCGGCCACCTCATCGGCAACACGGGCGGGGCAGATCAGCAGATCCACCAGGTTGGCCCGCTCGTCAAAGGTCATTTCCACGCAGGGAAAGGCCCGCACTTCCCCGCCGGGAGACCGCGCCGTGATGACGGATAGCTCCCGCTCGATCGGCACCAGGTCTTCGGTCAGGCAGGGACCGTCCAGCAATTTATCGTTCAAATCGGCGGCCGTGCGGATCACCGCCACGCCCCGCCCGTCATAGCCGCCCGTTCGTACTTTTTGGACAAAGGGCAGAGCCATTTCCCCCGCCGCCACCGCCTGCCTCACGGCCGCGCCGTCAGCCAATAACCGGAAGGCGGAAGAGGCCAATCCGTGTGATCGAAAAAATTCTTTCTGCCGCCCCTTGTCCTTGATAATGTCGATTACCTCCGGTTGGGGATAGACCTTTTTGCCTTCGCCTTGCAACTGATACAGGGCCGCCGTATCAATGTGCTCGATCTCGATGGTCACCACGTCCCGCGCCCGGCCGAAGGCCAGTACATCCTCGGCCTTGCGAAAATCCCCCGCCACGAAATTAGTCGCATAGGGTGCCGCCGGGAAATCGGCCGAGGCGTCGAGGATATCCAGGGTCTGGTGCCAATCGGCCGCCGCCTGGGCCAGCATCTTGCCGAGTTGACCGCCGCCGAGGACGCCGATGGTTTGGGAAGGAAACGTCATGGTGGTGTGGTGGAAGGTGGTAGAATTAGCCCAGAAAACTGTCAGGAATACGTTTAGAGCGTGTCTAAAATTTTTAAGAACTGAGAATCAATGATTCGCTTCGCGGCTACTTCGTGGTTAAGGTTCTGGCTAGATAAAAACTTGCGCGCATAGCGGGTTACGTAAGTCAGTTTTTATGACGCCCGGTTATTAAATGCTTGGTTATCAGGAAGTAAAAATTTAGATACGCTCTTAATGTAGCGTAGAGTTTTTGCCGATTAATCCAGTAGGGAACGCCGGCATTTTCGGGAACGGTCTACGTTAGACATCGTTCATTAAATATCCCCCCGCGTAACCCCGGCCGGTAAATTCTCGTAAGAATGAACATCCATTATAGTGCCTACCTAAACCTTCAACGCAACTCCATTTACCCACTATGCCCAGCTCTTCTCTCCAGCAGTATACCGTTAATCAGTACACCATCAATCACGTTCTCAACTGGGTATCCAGTGGGGAAATTGCCATCCCCGAAATTCAGCGGCCCTTCGTGTGGAAAAATTCCAAGGTAAGGGATTTGCTGGATAGCCTGTACCAGGGTTTCCCCGTAGGCTACGTAATTTCCTGGCAGAACCCGAACGTCAAACTGAAAGACGGCAGCCTCAGCATCGGCAAGAAAATCCTCATTGACGGCCAGCAGCGCGTGACCGCCCTGCGGGCCGCGCTGCTGGGGCAGCGCGTGCTGGACAAGAATTTTAAGGAGAAGCACATTAAAATAGCTTTCAACCCGCAAACGGAGGTATTCGAGGTGGCCAACGCCTCCACCCGGCGCAACCCCGCCTTTATAAATGATCTGCCGGAGGTGCTGAAGGGCGGAAGTTTCGGTGCCGTTACTAATTACATGGAACTTAATCCCGGCGTCGAGCAGCGCAGGGTTGAGCAGGCGATCGAAGCCCTGTTTGGTATCTACAACAAGCAGATCGGCATGATCGAGCTGGCCCCCGCGCTCGACATTGAAAAGGTTACCGAAATATTCATCCGGATCAATTCCCAGGGGGTTACGCTCAATCAGGCGGATTTCGCCATGTCCAAGATCGCTAGCGACGACCAGTTCGGTGGACAAACCCTCCGCAAGGCCATCGACTACTTCAGTAACCTGGCCGTCAACCCCGATTTTGGCCGGGTGATCGAGGATAATGATGCGGTCTTTGCCGCCACTGATTACTACGCCGCGATGCGCTGGCTGAAGAAGGAAAAGGAAGACCTCTACGATCCTAATTATACCGATGTGCTGCGCGTCGCCTACGGCCTGGAATTCCACCGCGCCGTACTGCGCACCCTGGTTTCCCGGCTTTCGGGCCGCAATCCGGAAACTCGTAAGTACGAGATCGAAATTTCGGAAAATGCCTTCGGCCGGCTGTCGGAGGGAGTCATGAAATTCTTCAACGAGACCCAATTCAAGCGCTTCGTCATGACCGTTAAATCGGCGGGCTTTGTCATCAGCGGCATGATTCGGTCCCAGAACGCACTCAATTTCGCCTATTACCTCTACCTGACCCAGCACCACCGGGGCATACCCGCCGCCGAAAACCAACGCATCGTGCGTCGCTGGCTCGCCATGTCCATCCTCACGGGCCGCGCCATCGGTTCCTTCGAGAGCGAGTTCGACCGCGATATGCGCAACATCCGCGACCGTACCCCGGCGGACCTCCTGGCCGAAATCGAAGCCGCCGAACTAAGTGAAGGCTTCTGGAACGTGGCCATGCCGCAAAACCTCACCACCAGTTCCACCACCAGCCCCTACTACCTCTGCTACCTGGCCGCCCAGGTCACCGAGAATGACTATGGCTTCCTGTCCGATAAATTCCGCGTTCAGGCCTTGCTCGAACAGCGCGGCGACAACCACCACGTCTTCCCGAAAGCCTACCTCAAGGATCAGGGTTACGGGCAAAACGACTACAACCAGGTTGCCAATTTGGTCTACATGGAGCAAACCATCAATATCGCCATCGGCAAAAAAGCTCCGGAAATTTACTTCGCCACCGTTGCCGCCCAGGCCCGTGCCGCAGGACCGGTCAAGATCGGGGGCATCACGCAGGTCGATCAACTCATCGAAAACCTCGCGCAGAACGCCATCCCGGTTTCCCTCCTCGATAAACCACTCGCTTACCAGGATTTCCTCAGCCACCGCCGCACCCTGATGGCTGATAAGGTGCGTGCCTGGTACGAGAAGTTGTAGGAGGTATGGACGACGTTATTAAACTTTCGCCCATTCGGGGAAGGGCGTTGATTCTGTTTAAATCTCCGAGCAAGGTTTTTAGCTTCCGCTAGACCTCTTTATAGGTTGAATTTTACGTTACCTAGGATCGTTTACCATGCCGAAACCCGCCAGGGTTTTAGCCCTGTCGGGGCGGCATAGATCAGCCCAGGGCGTAATCCCTGGGTTATGAGCGTACCACCCGCAAACCGCCGCGCCCCCCGTCAGCGTTGCTTCGCAACGCTGCCGGGGGGCGCGGCGGGGATCTAGAGCAGCCTCCCCTTCCCAGGGTTTCACCCTGGGTTGGTCTATCTCACCCCTTCGGGGCTTTGCCGGCAAAGCCGGCTGGATGGCCTCCTGCAGGAGTACTCCCAGAGCGGCCGGACGGCTGCCGGGGGGCGCGGCTGGGATATAGAGCAGTCTCCCAGTCCCAGGGTTTTACCCTGGGTTAGGCTATCTCGCCCTTTCAGGGCTTTGGCGGCATAGCCGCCAGCACCTATCACCCGCGTGAGGTGCCTGGACCGGCCGACCGCGAGGGAGGAGCCCACCGGGCCGAGCGGCAGCGAGCGGGGAAGGGACCGACCCCGGCCCCTGGCCGGGGACACGCCCAAACCTACACCAACAGCTCAAACAGCATCGAATTATCATTCAAATGCTGATAAATGATCCCCCGTTCCTCCATGCGCTCGACCAGGGCGGCGTAGTCATCGGCGCGGGCGAGTTGGAGGCCGACCATGGCGGGACCCATGCCGCGGCTGTGCTTTTTGGTGTACTCGAAGTGCGTGATGTCGTCGTCCGGGCCGAGGACTTCGTTGAGGAAATCGCGGAGGGCACCGGCCCGCTGGGGGAATTGGATGATGAAGTAATGCTTGCGGCCCTCGTAGAGCAGGGCGCGTTCGCGGATTTCCTCGGTGCGGGAAATATCGTTGTTGCCGCCGCTGACCACGCAGACCACCGTCTTGCCGCGAATGGTGTCGCCCAGTTGATCGAGGGCGGCCACGGTGAGGGCACCGGCGGGTTCGACCACCATGCCTTCCTCGTTGTAGAGTTGGAGGATGGTGCTGCATACCTTGCCTTCTTCGACCAGTACCAGGTCGGATAGTACGTCGCGGGCGATGGCGAAATTGCGCTCGCCGACCTGCTTGACGGCCGCTCCGTCGACGAAACTGTCGATGCGTTCCAGGCGGACGATCTGGTTCTGACGCAGGCTCTCGTGCATGGCGGGCGCGCCGGCCGGTTCCACGCCGATGATCTTGGTGTTGGGCGACACGTGACGAAAGTAGCTGCCCAGGCCCGCCAGGAGGCCGCCGCCGCCGACGGCCACCAACACGATGTCGATCTCCTCGGGGCAATCTTCCAGGATCTCGATGCCCACCGTGGCCTGCCCGGCAATGATGAGCGGATCGTCGAAGGGGTGGACGAACACCATGCCTTCCTCTTCCTCCGCCCGTTTGGCCTCGGCGTAGGCGTCGTCGAACGTATCACCGATCAGGACGACCTGCACGAACTCGCGGCCGAAGGAGCGGACTTTTTCCACTTTCTGCGCAGGGGTGACGGCGGGCATGTAGATGCGCCCGTTGGCCCGCAGCTTGCGGCAAGCGAACGCTACCCCCTGGGCGTGGTTGCCGGCACTGGCGCACACCACGCCGAGATCCAGTTGCGTGCGGCTCAGCGTTGCCATTTTGTTGAAGGCCCCCCGGATTTTGTAGGAGCGGACCACCTGCAAATCCTCACGCTTGAGGTAAATGGAGCAGCCGAAACGGTCGGACAGGGCGGGGTTGTGGAACAGCGGCGTGTGCTCGGCCACCTCCCGCAGGCGGGTCCGCGCCCGGTAGATCGCCTGCAATTCTATGAGGGCCGACGAGGTGGGTGCCGGGCTGGGGGTTGCGGCCATGAGTGATGTAGTTAAGCGGCTAAGTTACGCATTTTCCGGCCGCAGCCCACGCACCGTTTTACCCGCCCGCCACATCTCGCTGTCCTGAATTTCCTTGAGTTCCACTTCCAGCTTTTCGCGGTAGTCGGGCTGGCTGTTGGAGTCGATGGAACGCTGGGCTTCCTCGCCGCTGGCCACGCTTTTGTAAAGGTCCTGGAATACGGGCTGCACGGCGTCGCGGAACTTGTCCTTCCAGTCCAGCGCGCCGCGCTGGGCGGTGGTGGAACAGTTGGCGTACATCCAGTCCATACCGTTCTCGGCCACCAGGGGCATCAGGCTCTGGGTCAGTTCTTCCACGGTTTCGTTAAACGCCTCGCTGGGCGTATGGCCGTTGCTGCGCAGCACGTTGTACTGGGCCTCGAAAATACCCTGGATGGCCCCCATGAGGGTACCGCGCTCGCCGGTCAGGTCGCTGTACACCTCGCGCTTGAAATCGGTCTCAAACAGATAACCGGACCCCACGCCGATGCCGAGTGCGATGACGCGGTCGTAGGCGCGGCCGGTGGCGTCCTGGAAAATGGCGTAGGAGGAATTGAGTCCCCGCCCCTCCAGGAAGAGCCGGCGCAGGCTGGTGCCCGAACCCTTGGGGGCGACCAGGATGACGTCGATGTCCTTAGGCGGGACGATACCGGTGCGGTCCTTATAAGTAATGCCGAAACCGTGGGAGAAGTACAGGGCCTTGCCGGCCGTGAGGTGGGGCTTGATCTTCGGCCAGACGGCGATCTGCGCCGCGTCGGATAGCAGGTACTGCACGATGGTGGCCCGCTCGGCGGCTTCCTCGATGGGGAAGAGCGTTTCGCCGGGTACCCAGCCGTCCTTGACGGCTTTGTCCCAGGTGGCACTGTTCTTGCGCTGGCCCACAATGACATTGAAGCCGTTGTCGCGCAGGTTCAGGCTCTGGCCGGGACCCTGCACGCCATAGCCGATCACGGCAATGGTTTCGTCCTTGAGTACGTCGCGGGCTTTGTCGAGGGGGAACTCGTCGCGCATGACTACTTTTTCTTCCGTTCCGCCAAAGTTGAGCAGGGCCATCTTGATTTCTAATTTTTGGGTGAGGGGCAAAGGTGGACTAACGCGGGCGGGCCGCCCAATTAGATTGTTTCCGACTTACGATGGCTTATCGCCACTTCATCCGTGGATAGCGGCAGGGCGGGCGCGCCCAGTTCGGAAAATTTGCTGTACCGCAACAGGTAGTGTTTCAACACGACGCTGCCGGAAAGCCGACCCACCCCGCTGCGGTCCGGCCCGATGCGGGCGGCTTCGATGCGCCGCCGCCGTTCGATACGCCGTCGCCACCAAAATCCGATGCGGGGAAAGAAGTGCCAGTGCGCCCGCACGATGGCCCAGATGTGCGGCCACTTGCCCTGGAACAGGAAAAGTGCTCCAGCCAGAAAATCCAGTCCCAGGCGGGTGGGCAGCCACCAGAGCAGGCGCAGGCGCGGCTCGTTTTTAAATCCGGTGGCCAGCGTATTACGAAAGTTGAGGTAGGTCTTGCCGGGCGTGTCGTAGTGCAGGGTGCCGCCGCCCACGTGGTAGACCACGCTCTGCGGCAGTGCGCATACCCGGTAACCGGCGCGTTTCATCCGCCAGCACAGGTCAATCTCCTCGGCGTGGGCAAAGTATTCGGCCTCGAATCCGCCGAGGGTGTGGAAGACCTCGGCCCGGATGAAAAGCGCCGCCCCCGTGGCCCAGAAGATTTCCTCGGCCGCATCGTACTGGCCCTTATCCTGCTCGGTATATCCGAACACGCGGCCCCGGCAGAACGGGTAGCCCAGGGCGTCGATCCAGCCGCCCGCCGCACCGGCGTACTCGAAGCGGTTACGGCGGTCGAAGGAGAGGATTTTCGGCTGGCAGGCCCCCACGTCGTGCCGGTTGGCAAGCAGTTCCAGGCCGGGAGTTAGCCAGCCGGGGGTTACTTCCACGTCGCTGTTCAGTAGTACGTAAGTCGTCGCCTTGACCAGTTTCAGGGCTTCGTTATAGCCCCCGGCATAGCCGTGGTTACGGTCCATCACCAGTAGTTCCACCGCCGGGAACTCGGTTTCAAGCAGGCTTACCGATTCATCGGTCGAGGCATTATCGGCCACCACCACCCGGCAGCCGGGATCGAGGTTGGCCAGCACGGTCGGCAGGAACTTGCGCAACCAGGCCGCGCCGTTAAAATTCAGAATCACAATGGCCGTATCACCGCGCTCTGAACCATGGGGTGAGAGAGAGCCGGCCGGATCGGCCGCCAGAATCCGGCGGGCGGCGGCGGCATCCTCCTGCAACTGGTCACGCAGGCCTTCCAGATCGGTAAAGGTGGCATCGGGGCGGATAAAGTCGACGAATTCCACGTCCAGCCGGCGGTCGTAGATGTCTTCCCGGAAATCGAAGAGGTTGACTTCCACGGTTTGCTCGTTGCCGTCGTTCAGGGTGGGGCGGTCGCCGATGTAAAGCATCCCGTCGTAGCGGGCGGCCCCCAGGCGGGCGCGTACGGCGTAAATGCCCTGGGGCGGGACGATTTTGCGGGGATTGTCCACGTACAAGTTGGCCGTGGGGAAACCGATGGTGCGGCCCACTTTTCTACCCGTTACCACGGTGCCGCCCAGCGGGTAGGGGTGCCCCAGCAGCGTGGCCGCCCGTGCCACTTCGCCCGCCCGCACGGCGGCGCGTATTTCGGTGCTGCTGACCGTCAGGTCGTCCACCAGTTGTCGGTCGATCTCCTCCACCGTGTAGCCGTAGTCGGCGGCGCGGCGCTGCAAGAAATCGATACCCCCCTGCCGGTCGTAGCCGAAACGGTGGTCGTAGCCGATCACAATGGCGGCGGGTTGAAAGCGGGCCACCAGAAAATCGCGCAGGTACTGCTCGGCGGTTAGTTGCCGAAATTTCTCGGTAAACGGCACCACGGCTACGTGGTCGATTCCGGCCTCGCGCAGCAGGTGCAGCTTTTCGTCCAGCGTGGTTAGCAGGCGGGGCGTGAGGTCGTCGGGTTTAAGGAATTCGCGCGGGTGGGGGTCGAAGGTGACGACCACGCTCTGCCCGTCCACCTCGGCGGCCAGTTCCTTGATCCGGTCCAGCAAGCGCCGGTGGCCCCGGTGTACGCCGTCGAAGCTGCCAATGGTGATGACGGCCCGGCGGATGGTTAGCGGTTGTTGGGGGTCGCGGTGGGTCTGCAAGGCGGGAGTTCGATGATTAGGGAGAGAGTGAAGGAGCACGCTAAATTGCGGGAATGCGTTTCGCTCCTTTTAATCGGGCGCATGGTGAAGAAGCAAAGGTAAGGGAAGTAGCTACTTTGACCGAATGAGAGAATAGACGGGGAGGGCATTTAGTTGGCGAAGGGTAAAGTTAGTCCGCCCCCCCTCAATCTTTAAAACCGGTAAATCGGATCACCACGATGACCAAATTACCGGTAAATTAGTCAACGTACTGACCCGTTTTACCGATTTTGAGGAAAATTACTGCCATTCAAGCTTTGCGGGTCATTTGGGCGTGCCCCCTCCCTGACGGTCGGCGTCGGTCCCTTCCAGGCTCGCTGTTCGCTCGGTGCTCCGCACTCCGCCGCTGCGCGGACGGCCCTTCCAGGCACCTCACGCTCCAGAAGGCGAACCGAAAACCATCGGGCATCCCCGCGTGAGGTGCCTGGAAGGTGACGACGCAGGAGGAAGCCCGCAGGGCCGAGCGGTAGCGAGCCTGGAAGGGACCGGCCGCGACGCCAGGAGCGGACACGCCCAAAAACCCCCTCTCTCTGATTCATCCCGCCACATCACCCATCAGACGTCGTACACCAGAGATTTCATCTCTCAGAGTTGCCCGGCCAGCACCACCACGATCTTCTCCCGTTCCGTATCGCCTTGGGGGCTGAAGCGTTCGATCAGGATGACGTAGGGACCCACGCGCGCGCGTTCGCCGTCGTCATTGACGCCGTTCCAGAGCAGGGTGCCGCTGCCGCCCAGCAGTTCGGTGCGCAGGAAGGTGCGCGTCAGGCGGCCCTGGGCGTCGTAGATTTCCAGGCGGGCGGCCCAGCCGGGGCCGGGGGTCTGGTAGTCGATGGCGAGGATGTCTTGCACGCCGTCCCCGTCGGGCGAAAAGGTGTTATCGGCCACCGAGAAAAACTCGTCACCGGCAAAGGTGGGTAGGCGGTCGCGGGCCTGGGAGTTGGGCAGGGTAGGGGTGGCGAAACCGGCCGCCGAGGAGGCCGAGTACCAGTTGGCGTCCTGTTGGGTGGGCGATTTGGCCAGTAGCCGTTCCAGACTCACGCCGTTCAGGTCGTCGAGTAGGGGGTTATGCTGTTCCTCGCGGTAATCGAAGGCGTCGAGTTGGGTGCCGCCGCCGTCGAAAAGGGTGATATTGCCTACTTTATCGGCTAGGGTAGGGAGGCGGTTTTCCAGCAGCTGCTCGCGCGTGGCAGCCGGGTAGCGGGTCACGATATCATCCACGTCGGAAGTGATAACCAGGTAGCTACCTGGAAAGAAGAGGTAGTCACTGCCGATGGTTTCCTCGATCCCCCCGCTGGTCTGTTGGTCGTTGAGCAGTCGCCAACCACGCACGTTGAAGATCTTGTTAGAGCAGTTGAAGAGTTCTACGAAATCCACGCCGCCGGTGCCGGGGTTGAAGAGGATTTCATTTAGCACCACGTCGCCCACGGCTACTTCCTGGGGAAGTCCGACACTGCGGCCGATGAAGTCGGCCGGACGATTGCCCACACAGTCGACTACTTCCTCGAACACGTTGAGTTCGTACACCTGACCCGGCGCGGGCGGGCCGTCCAGTTGCAGGATCACGGTGCGCTCGTCGGACTGGAGGACTGCGGCGGTCAGGTTCAGATCGGGACCGATGAAGTAATTGCCCGCCATTTCGGCGGCGGCGCGGTCCAGTTGCTCGTCAAATTCCAGTACCAGGGTGCTGCCCGCGAAGAAAGAGCGAATCAGGGTGGGCGGCACGGTGTCCAGCACCAGCCCGGCCAAGCTATTGGCCGCGCCCGGCGTGCCTCCGGCGGCGGCGCGGGAAGCACCCCACTTACCGGCGCAGTTGTAGGGCGGGTTCAGGTCGCTTAGTTCCAACGAGTAGCCGCCCTCGGACCGCGCGGCGTCCTTGTACCACTTGTCGGTGTAAGCGATGAAAAAATCGCGCTGGCCGTTGATCTCCAGGCTGATCTCGTCGGCGGCGTTGCTCAAGCTAGCGAAACTGGTTACGGCGATGGCGGGGCCGAGGGCCTGAAAATCCGCCAAGTCGCTATCATCTACCACCAGCACGTAGGCACCGGGGTCCAGGATGTATTCGGGCAAAAACTGCGGTGCCCCGCCTGAAGCCAGGCCGACGCCCTGAAGCTGCAGGCTGACGTCGCCCCGGTTGTAGAGTTCCACGTATTCGGCGTCGGGCAGATTCACGGTGGGTGTGGGGTCGGCCATGAATTCGGTGACGATCAGTTCACCCGGCAGGGGTGCGCGCACGGGCCGGAAGGTGAAGGTAGTGGTAGCCGTTCCCGCCAGTGCATTACCCGCCGCATCGGCCGGGCCGGCCGCTGACACCGTATATAAGGTCAGTGGCGTCAGCTCGCCGGCGAGGGTCAGGATTACGCGAGTTCCGTCGGTGGGGTCCGGGGCGGCGGCGGTGATGGCCGGCCCGGCGGGGCTGAGTTGGTACTGGCCGGGGTCGGTCACCGAGGCGGGGTCGAGCAGTTCATTGAACCGCAGGCTGATCTGCGTGGCCGAAATTGCCGCCGCGCTCAGTAGTTGCGGGGCCGTGGTATCTTCGAAAAGCGGATCGACCAGCAGGTCGTCGAACGCGAATGCCTCCGAACGGGTGGCCGTGTAGCGGGCCTGAAATACGTAGAAACCGAGCTGATCGTGGGTCGCGTCCTGCCCGCTGCCCTGAGCCACCAGATTAGTGCCGCCGTTGTAGTCGGCCGCCAGCGTCCAGTTGCCGTTCGTGTCCCGCGTCAGCCGAAAGCGGACGGTGAAACCGTCCGTTCCCAATGCCCCCGCGGTGCCGGAGACGATGGGGTTGGCGAAATCGCCAAGGCGGTAGAGAACCAGTGCATCGTCGCTGCCGGAAACTCCCCCGAAACGGAGGCCGTAGCCCGTGGGCACTTCTCCCGGCATGGGCGGCGCGGTGGTCAGCATCACTTCCGGATAGTTGGTGGTGGATGCCGCGAAGTCGAATTGCACCCAGCCCTCCCATACAGTCATGTCTTGCAGGCTGGTGGGGGCAGCCAGGTAGAGGCGGCTGGTACTCTGCAGGGCAGCGGCGTCGGCCAGTCTCAATGTTTCGTTTTCTACGGCGAACAGCGGCAGGTCGCCCTGCCAGTCGGGATTGAGGAGGTCGCCGTCGGAGAAGTCATCGGTGAGTTGGGCACTGACCAATAAGGGAAATAACAGGAGCAAGAAGACAAAGCGCATGGGCAGAGGGATGGTTGGGCGGCGTGAAGTTAGGGCTTTGGCCAACAAAAAATGCCCTCCCGCTGCGCGGGAAGGCATTTAAGCCGTAAAACCAGGCTTCCTTACGCATGCGCCTCCTCGGAGGCCATGCTGCTGTGCAGCAAGATCAATTGGCGGCTGAGAATCGGCGCGTCGAAACGCAACTGGTTCAGCTCGCGGCTGGTACCGACCAACTCGGTGTACTCGGCCCGCAAGTCGGCATCTTTGAGCAGGGCGGTCTCGATCACGCGCGTCAGGCGC
The DNA here is from genome assembly GCA_963757435.1 of Lewinellaceae bacterium. Taxonomy (GTDB): domain Bacteria; phylum Bacteroidota; class Bacteroidia; order Chitinophagales; family Saprospiraceae; genus Neolewinella. The sequence continues at coordinate 46,618 of CAVWSC010000033.1, forward strand.
GTCGGCGTTTCGCGGTAAGCGAACGCTACTAAATCATTCTGTGTAAAGGTGTGCTGCATGAGTCGTATTAAGGGGTGAAATGGATGTGGTGACGTTGTCACCGATTTGATTGCCTAGATAACCCCTTCCGGGCGGTCGGTATTGCGACCTAACTGTTAAAACAAAGCACCTTAGGGAACTAAAATGACCGAATACTGACTTGCCTGCCCGGCCCTGCGTAGAAGAAACGGTGCCCTGCCGGGCAAATCCGTCCAAAGTCGTACTTTTGCCGCTCAAATTTTTAGCATGTCCCGCCAGTTGACCGTTTATAATTCCCTCACGCGCCAAAAAGAAGCGTTCACGCCCATCACCCCCGGCTTCGTGGGCCTCTATGTGTGCGGACCCACGGTCTACAGCGACGTGCACCTGGGTAACTGCCGCACCTTCGTGAGTTTCGACGTCATCTACCGCTACCTGCTCCACCTGGGCAACCGCGTACGCTACGTGCGTAACGTCACCGACGTGGGCCACCTCACCGACGAGGGCGAGGACAAACTGGCCGCCGGTGCCCGCAAGGAACGCCTGGAACCCATGGAAGTGGCACAGAAGTATACCAACGGCTTTCACGACATGATGCGGCTGTTCAACACCCTGTCACCCACCATCGAACCCCGGGCTACGGGCCACATCATCGAGCAGATCGCTATGGTACAGACTATTCTGGACCGGGGGTTGGCCTACGAAGTGAACGGCTCGGTCTACTTCGACGTGGCCGCCTATAACGCCCGGAACGAAGACAGCTACGGAGAACTATCCGGCCGCCGCATCGACGAACTGATGGCCGAAAGCCGCGACGACCTGGTCGCGCAGGGCGACAAACGCCACCCGTCCGATTTCGCCATCTGGATGGCCGCCCGCCCGGAGCACCTCATGCGCTGGCACAGCCCCTGGGGCGAGGGTTTCCCCGGCTGGCACCTGGAATGCTCGGCCATGTCGGTGAAATACCTGGGCGAGGAATTCGACATCCACGGCGGCGGCAACGACCTGAAATTCCCCCACCACGAGAACGAGATCGCTCAGAACAAGGGAGCCTGCGCCCACGGCGGTGCCCGCTACTGGCTGCACACCAATATGCTGCTGATGAACGGCAAAAAGATGTCGAAATCCGACGGTAACACCATCACGCCCGAACAGCTCTTCAGCGGCGAAAGCGAACACGTCAGTCGGGGCTACTCGCCGATGGTGCTGCGCTTTTTCATGCTCCAGTCGCACTACCGCTCCACCCTCGACATCGGCGACGAGGCCCTGCAGGCTGCCCAGAAAGGCTACGACCGCCTCTTCGCCGGCTACCGCACCTTGCTCGGTCTGGAAACTCCCGCCGGGGCTACCGCCGGACCGGTCGACGCTACCTTATTAGAAAGCATCGAGGCCGCCTACGCGGAAATGGACGACGATTTCAACACGCCTAAAGCGCTCGCCCGCCTCTTCGAACTGGTTAGCAAGATCAACGGCATCAAGGGCGGCCAGATCGACCCCGCTACCGTAGCTCCCGCTACACTGGAACTACTAAAGGAAACCTTCCGCATCTTCATCTACGATATCCTCGGACTCACCGACGAGCAATCGACCGCCGGAACCACCGAAGATCCCCGCGCCAAGGCCCTCGACGGGGTAATGGACATGGTACTCACCATGCGCCGCCAGGCCCGCGAGGAAAAGGATTGGGGCCGCTCCGACCAGATTCGCGACGCGCTCAAAGTAGCCGGCATCCAGGTAAAAGATGGAAAAGAAGGAGTGAGCTGGGCGGTGGAATAAGTGAACTTTTGAAATTCAATCTGGGCGTGTCAGCCCCGCAATACTGCGGGGCTGTCGGTCCCTTCCGGGCTCCCTGTTCGGTCGGTGCTACGCACTGCTCGCTAGCGCTCACCCCCTTCAGGCACCTCACGCAATCGGAGTGCGTTCGACCATCTGGAAGTCTTCAACAAACCAAAGCCGTCCACTCCCCGCAAGGAATGGACGGCTTTTATCTTGGTATCGTGGATAAGAAGTAAAGCCGCAGGCTTACTCGATCGGCGAAAGCTGGTTGATGTCCACGCCGCTGGTGCTGGAGATGTACACGGCCGTCACGATGCAGACCAGGAACAGGGCGGCTGCCAGGAACCAGGTTACTTTTTCGATCAGGTCGGTTTGCTTGGCAGCGCCGAACATCTGGTTGGCTTGGCTACCGCCGAAGGTAGAGTCGATTCCACCACCCTTTGGGTTTTGAATCAACACGACGATCATGAGCAGGGCGCAGATCAGCGCCGTAAGGATTACGAGGAAGGTAGTCATAGCGGTTAGCGCTTTTTTTGCAATTCCGAAATAGTGGCCGCAAATATCGCCTTTTTTTCCGGCATGAGCAAGCAAAGCTTTTCATACATTTTAACGGCCCGCTTGTACTGTTGCTGTTCCACCAGGATTCGGGCCAGGGTTTCGCTGGCCACTTCCTCACGCTGGCTGATGCTTTTGCCCGCGCTTTCGCGCAATTTGCCCGCTCCGGGAGTGGGCGTGGTGCGCTGTCCGCCCCGCAGGCGGGCCAGTTGCCGCCGGCGCTGCTCGCCCGCTACCCTGCGTAGCACGGAGAGATCGGGTGCGTGCCCATTTTCATTCTCGCTATCATCCGACGATAACGCCGGCAAAGATTCGGAAGTAAGTGATGCCTGAATTACTACTGCCGATTCTTCACGCTCCGTCTCCCGGTTGGCTTCTCTCGGTGTTTCTCGAGATAGTATATCTTCCGATCGGGCAATCGCGTCCGCTGATTTTTCCCGGTCGAAAGAGAGTTTGGGAATAAGACGAGCAACTGCCGCAGCGGAATCAACTAGCGCGAGGGGCGGCGAGTAGGGTAGTACCGGTGGCGCTTCTTCCACTAATGGCGCGATACGATCGGCCAGACCATGGAGTATTGACGCTGTCGCACTAATAAAAGATGCCGTGGGGTTAGCCGGGAATAAATCCGGAGCTTCCATTTCGCTAGCCTCGGGTTCTGGTGAAATTCGCTCTAAAGGAGCGGGTAGGGTACCGACAACGGCGGCGGCGGCGTCGATCAAATGTACGGGAATCCGGTAAGCATCCAGAGGTGGTTCCGGCGCGGTTCGGGATGGCGGGGTAGTGTTCCAGGCAATGATGAAATTCTCGTCCTCGTCAGCCGGCGCATTTCCGGTGGAAAAAAAGTCGGATTCTGCCGGGGGCAGATGAATTTGGCTTTCTGCCAATGCCTCGATGGGTGGCTCTTGGCGGGCCGCGAGTAACTCTAGTTCCGAATGTTCCAGAGCGGCGAGATCACGTAGTTCGAGGAATTCTTCCTGCGGGGCGGGGGCGTGGCCGGCCAGTTCGTCGGTCAGGGCAGCGAGGCGATCGTGCAGAAAACGGCGGTCGAACGTACGGACGGCCGTTTGTTCCAGTTCTTCGGCGGAGGCGGTGCTGCCCTCGGCCCGGGTCTTGAGCAACAGTAGTAGGCGCAGGTTGGCGGCATAAGGATATTCCAGCACCAGACCGCGTAGTTCGGTGAGGGAAAGCTGGTAGAGTTTGGCGGGTTGCCGGAGGTACTCGGTGAAAGATTGCCGATTCATTATCCTGTTGCTTGCTGCTGGGGTAAAAGCCGAAAGAGCTAAATTCGCCTAAAGTTATCTTAAAAAACCGGCTAACGAAAGTAAACAGCCGTTTATTCCGTATGTTCGCCAGACCTTCCGCTGAATAATCGGCTGCACCAGGAGTCTCCCCAATTTTGCTCACTGCAATGTCTATTCAACGGCCACCGTCGTTCTACTGTAAATGCTTGCAAGTATCGTCCGCTCATGAAATTCCAGTTCTCCACCGCTGTTACCGCCATCGTTTTTACCTTGCTTACGCTGGCCGGCTGGCAGGGTATTTCACTCGTGCTGGACTATTGGCCCTCCCCGGTCACTAGTTTCGGAACGCATAAGTTTCCCAAGAAAATCTTCAGTGACCTGCCCGATTTCCGTGAGGTTGCGGCCTCCGCCGGCGAGGGGGTGGTGAGCGTAGAGGTACTGAACGAACGGGGCTACCGGATTTCCGGCGGTTCCGGGGTGCTGATTGACGTGGCGGGCTACCTGGTGACCAACTGGCACGTAGTCGACGAGGGTGCCGGCCTTCGCGTGCGCTTGGCGGATAACCGGGTCTTCGCCGCCCAACTCATCGGTCAGGATCAAACTACCGATCTCGCCCTGCTGAAGATCGAAGCCGATAACCTCCACCCCCTCCAGTTCAGCGATTCCGATGATCTGGCCGTCGGCGAGTGGGTCCTAGCCGTCGGTAACCCCTACAATCTGAAAGGTACGGTCACGGCCGGCATCGTATCGGCTAAGAGCCGCGACATCAACATCTTGGAAGGTGCCTACGCCATCGAGAACTTCATCCAGACCGATGCCGTTGTAAACCCCGGCAACAGCGGCGGCGCACTGGTGGATGCGAATGGGAATCTAGTGGGCATCAATACCGCCATCATCAGTGAGAAGGGCGGCTACGAAGGCTATTCGTTCGCCGTCCCCGCTAACCTGGTCGCCAAGGTAGCCGACGATCTCCGCGAATACGGCCGCGTCCACCGAGGAGTACTGGGGGTCTCCATCGACGATCTTTCCCCGCTGGCCGCCCGTCGCCTGGGTATCGAGACCGTGGCCGGCGTTCTCATCCGCAGCACCGTTGCCGGCGGTGGTGCCGATGCGGCGGGCCTTCTGCCGGGCGACGTCATCGTAGCCGTGGATAATCGCCCTGTTCTGTCCGTCTCCGAATTGCAGGAGCGCGTGGCCCGCGTGCGCCCCAACGAAAAATTGAGCCTGGATTACATTCGGCAAGGCAAACGGTTGCGCGTGGAGAACGTGGAGGTGAAGGAATTACCGTAAAACCGTAGGAGACGCGATACCTCGCGTCTCCGAATGATGCCAATCATTCGGACCCCGCCACGATTGCGTCTCCGAATGATGCCAATCATTCGGACCCCGTCACGATTGCGTCTCCGAATGATGCCAATCATTCGGACCTTTATTTCCCCGGCCGGAGGTCGGGAACCGGGCCGATGCGTGAGGCACCTGGAGGGACCGCCGTTCAGGCGGGGTGCGCAGCACGGAGCGAACAGCGAACCCCGGAAGACGCCGACCCCGGCGCCAGCCGAGGGGCACGCCCTGATTAGTATTTAACAGATAGTCGGGTAGTAGGTAATACACTTACTACGCGAACGTAAAATGACGGGCCTATCCGACTACCTACTACCAGACTAAAACATCCGTTTGTGCCGGAAATACCACGTAACGCCCAGGCTGAGCAGCACCGATAAAATGATGATAAGGATGATGGTATACGACTTGTCCATGAGCGGCAGGGGGACGTTCATGCCGTAGAACGAGGCCAGCAGCGTGGGCACCATGAGGATGATGGTGATGAGCGTGAGGCGGCGGATGGTGAGGTTGAGGTTGTTGGAAATGATGCTGCCGTAGGCGTCCATGGTGCCGTTGAGGATGTTGGTGTAGACGTTGGCCATTTCCAGGGCCTGACTGTTGTCGATGATGATGTCCTCGAACAGGTCGGTTTTGTCCTCGTCATCGCGGATATGGAGGAAATCGGAGCGTTTCATCTTCATTTTCAGCAGTTCGTTGGCATTAAGGCTGTTAATGAAATAGGTCAGCGATTTTTCAATGCTGAGGAGCTGGAGTAGCTCGCTATTACGGCTGGAATCGAGCAGTTCCTTCTCGATGGTATTGCGCTTGACGTTCAGCTTTTTTAGGCAGGTAAGGAAGCGGTAGACGTTGTGTTCCAGGATCTGGAGGACGAAGAGTTGCTCGTCGGCGGGGTTGAAGTAGCGGATCTTGCCGTCGAGGAAAAGCTGGAGCACCGGGTTCTCGAAGGACGTAATGGTGATGAGGTGCTCGGAGGTCAGGATGATGCCGATGGGCACGGTGATGTAGAGCGATTCCACGCCGTTTTCCATCTCGTTGAGCACGGGTGTATTGACCACAATGAGGCGCACGTCGTCCTCGCGCTCGTAGCGCGAGCGCTCGTCGATGTCGAGGGGGTCGGTGAGGAAATCGAGCGGCATGTCGAAGTGCTGCGCCAGTTCTTCGAGTTCTTCCTGGCTGAAGGGCGGCACGATATTGATCCAGCAGCCGGCCTGCATATCATCCAATTCGACGACTTCTCCTCCTTGCTTGCTGTAATACTGGATCATGGGGGAGAAATTTAAGTGCGCATTGTGCTGAACGGCCGCAAAGATAGCCCGCCCGCCGGGAAGTGGGTAAGATGTGGGCCGGCGCGCTAGTTTTACGTATCAATTTGGCGTCCCGAAACGTTATCAAGCCGTAATTATCCGACTATGCTCAAGAAAACGCTCCTCTTCTCTCTTCTCTTCGTGCTCGGCCTGGGCGGCCTGCACGCCTCCTATATGCTGCTACCCATGGACGAGGCCCAGAAAGACCACCTCAAAGCCTACGGCATCACCTACTGGATCATCGAAAATAACCTGGAGGCCTGGTGGTTGCTCAACTACCGCGGCGGCTCGTTTGCTTTTCAGCACACCCGCGCCTTCGAGCGTGAATGCCTGACCAGGGGCGTAAGCTACGAGATCATTCCCGACGCTAAGTTTAATAGCATCCTGAATGTCATCGCCGACCCGGAGGTGAACCAGGATGCCATGAAGTTGGAAAAAGCCCCCAAGATTGCGGTCTACACGCCGGAAACTAATTTTCGGACGGGCGAGAAAATGCAGCCCTGGGACGACGCCGTGACTTTGGTGCTGACCTATGCCGAAATTCCCTACGAAACGGTCTATGACAGCGAGGTGCTGAAGGACCGCCTGTCGGAGTATGACTGGTTGCACCTGCACCACGAAGATTTTACGGGCCAGTACGGTCGTTTTTATAAAAGCTACCAGAACGCCGCCTGGTACCGCGAAACGGTCCGTTTTCAGGAGGCCCTGGCCAAAAAAAACGGCTACGCCAAGGTGAGCCAGATGAAGTTGGACGTGGTAAAAAAGGTGCGCGAATACGTGGGCGGCGGCGGTTTCATGTTTGCCATGTGCTCGGCTACCGACAGCTACGACATCGCTCTGGCGGCGGAAGGAATCGACATTTGCGCACCCTACTATGACGGCGATCCGATGGATGCGGATGCACAATCGCGGCTCGATTTCACCAATACTTTCGCATTCAAAAACTTCCGGCTGGAGGCCAACCCGCTGGCCTACGAGTTTAGTTCGATCGACCATAATCCGCGTCCCATTAGCGCGGAAACGGATTACTTTACCCTCTTCGACTTCAGCGCTAAGTGGGACCCCGTGCCCACCATGCTGACGCAAAATCACACGCGCACGGTGAAAGGTTTCATGGGCCAGACCACTGCTTTCACGAATGACTACATCAAGTCGGACGTGCTCATCCTGGGCGAGAATAAGCCCGGCAACGAGGCACGTTATATCCACGGAAATTTCGGCGAGGGCTTTTTTACTTTTTACGGCGGCCACGATCCCGAGGATTATCGCCACTACGTCGATGACCCGGAGACGGACCTATCATTGCACCCCAACAGCCCCGGCTACCGTCTGATCCTCAATAATATTTTATTTCCGGCAGCGAAGAAGAAGAAGCGGAAAACGTAGTTTACCCTTAGAGCGTGTCTAAAATTTTTAAGAACTGAGGATCAATGATTCGCTTCGCGGCTACTTCGCGGTTAAGATTCCGGCTAGATAAAACTTGCGCGCATAGCGGGTTACGCAAGTCAGTTTTTATGACGCCAGGTTCTTAAATGCTTGGTTATCAGGAAGTAAAAATTTAGATACGCTCTAAAATACTAATCCACCGGGCGTGTCCACTCCCGATGGTCGTGGTCGGTCCCTTTCAGGCGCGGCTGCCGCCTTGGCCCTGCGGGCTTCCTCCTGCGTCGTCACCATACAGGCACCTCACGCGGAGACCGGTCACTACCATATTCATTACCTGACTATTTTTTCGGTTCGTTCACCCCACTATAAAACGGCCCAACCACCTTCACTGCCCACCGCTACTTCCGTTGAAAGTGGCTTGGCCGTATAAAATTCTGCCCCTGCCTAAGGTGCTGATAGCGACGGAATAGCGGCGGCTGAAAACGAAGGAAAGACTAGCAAGGGCAGGAAAAAAAGCCTACCTTTGCGGGCTATTTCAAGCTCCTACCTATGCAAGTGCAAGATATTCGCAACGTGGCCATTATTGCCCACGTAGACCACGGCAAAACCACCCTGGTGGACAAGATGCTGCTGGCCGGCCAACTTTTCGGCGACCACGAGACGCCCGGTGAACTAATGATGGACAGCAACGACCAGGAACGGGAGCGTGGCATCACGATCCTGTCGAAGAACGTGTCAATCCAGTACAAGGGTACCAAGATCAACATCATCGACACCCCCGGTCACGCCGACTTCGGCGGTGAGGTGGAGCGCGTACTCAATATGGCCGACGGCGTACTGCTGCTGGTGGATGCCTTTGAAGGCCCCATGCCGCAGACGCGTTTCGTGATGCAAAAAGCACTCGACCTGGGCCTCAACCCCCTGGTGGTGGTAAATAAGGTAGACAAGCCCAACTGTACGCCCGACGAGGTGCACGAAAAGGTGTTCGACCTGATGTTCAGCCTCGGTGCTACCGAGGAGCAACTGGACTTCCCCACTATTTACGGCTCGGCCAAGAACGGCTGGATGAGCGAGGACTGGAACAAACCCACCGAAAATATCCTGCCCCTACTCGACGCCGTGATTGAGCACGTGCCCGCGCCCGGAGACGAAGGAAGGGAACACGCAATTGCTGGTGACCAGCATCGATTTTAGCAAGTACATCGGCCGGATTGCCATCGGTAAACTGAGCCGCGGCACGCTGAAAGCCAACCAGTCGGTGACCCTGATGAAGGGCGACGGAACCGAGGTGAAGAGCCGCGTAAAAACGCTGTACACTTACGAGGGATTCGAGCGCAAGGAAGTGGACGAAGTGCAAATGGGTGATATCTGCGCCGTGTACGGCGTGGAGGGTTTCGAGATCGGCGATACGATTGCCAACGGCGAGGACCCCGAGGCACTGCCCACCATTGCCATTGACGAGCCGACGCTGAGTATGCTCTTCACCATTAACGATTCACCCTTCTTCGGTAAGGAAGGCAAATTCGTGACCTCGCGCCACATCGCCGAGCGCCTGGAAAAAGAACTGGAGCGCAACCTGGCCCTGCGCGTAGAGCCGGGCGAGACCGCCGATAGCTTTAAGGTATTCGGCCGGGGCGTTATGCACCTCTCGGTACTTATCGAAACCATGCGCCGCGAGGGTTATGAACTCCAGATCGGTCAGCCGCAGGTTATCATCAAAGAAGTCGACGGTCGCAAGCACGAGCCGGTAGAAGAACTGACCATCGACCTGCCCGAAAGCGTTTCCGGTACCGCCATCAATATGGTGACCCAGCGCAAGGGCCAGATGCTGAGCATGACTACCAAGGGCGACCGGATCGTGCTGGAATTCGAAATTCCCAGCCGCGGCATCATCGGCATGCGCTCGAATATGCTGACGGCCACTGCCGGCGAGGCCATCATGACCCACCGCTTCAAGGAGTTCCAGGAGCACAAGGGCGATATCCCCGGCCGCATGAACGGCTCGCTTATCAGCATGGAACTCGGTAAGGCGATCCCTTACTCGATCAATAACCTGCAGGACCGCGGCCGCTTCTTCGTAGACCCGGGCGAGGAGATCTACGAGGGCCAGGTGATCGGCGAGAACAGCCGCGCCAGCGATTTGGTGGTCAACGTGACCAAAACCAAGAAACTGAGCAATATGCGCTCGTCCGGTGCCGATGATAAGGCGCGGATCATTCCGCCCCGCAAGTTCAGCCTGGAAGAAGCCCTGGAGTACATCCAGGACGATGAGTACGTGGAGGTAACGCCCGAAAGCATTCGCCTGCGCAAGGTGTGGCTGCGCGAGGCCGAGCGGAAGCGCGGTGGAAAGATTCCTTTCGGGAATTAGGAGCTTCGTGCGTATGTTAGTAAGACGCTTTGCGTCGGTAGGTTAGATTTTTGATAAGCCCACGCGTACACGATGTGTAAGCGTGGGCTTTGTTTTCGGGCAGCGTTTGTTTAGAGCGTGGCTAAAATTTTTAAGAACTGAGGATCAATGATTCGCTTCGCGGCTACTTCGTGGTTAAGGTTCTGGCTAGATAAAAGCTTACGCGCATAGCGGGTTACGTAAGTCAGTTTTTACGACGTCAGGTTCTTAAATACTTGGTTATCAGGAAGTAAAAATTTAGACACGCTCTTACTTGCAACTCCCGGTAATTGAGGAGGTAAAGGCATGTCATTGCAAAATAGCGCGCAGCCCCCCTACTTTTTCTCGATAAAAACATTATCCAGCGTATCCCGCTCGTAGTAGGCCGGCGAGAAACCCCGCGTATGCTCGTACACGGCGGAGAGGAAAACCGTTTTGGCGGCCGAAATAGCGATGATGGTCAGCAGGATACCACCGACGATTACGACTATACCGAGGAAAATAAAATCGAGGAGGATAAACGCCACGCCGCCACCGATGGCCAGGATCCAGCCGACGACGGCTACCAGCCCGAAACTGACGTTGGCCGCCAGGCTCTCGCCCCACTTTTCCTTCAGAATCTCGGCCGATCTTTTCACCGCCTGCCACGGCCCCACGTCCTCGTAAGCGAGTACGGGCACCACGAAGAAAACCGCGATGGACCAGGCAAAGCCGAGCAGGCCGCCCACGATACTGCCCAGGGGGCCGAGACGTTCCATGATAATATTGATAACCGTACCGACCGTGGCGGCAAATGCGGCCCAGGCAAAGATCTTACCGATGCGCACGGAAGCGTGTCCGATACTGGACCGTATTGAAACCTGCCGCCCCTCAAAGGCTTCGCGCGAGGCGTGGACCAGGGCCACGTTGAAGAACACCACGATGAAGTAGTTAACCAGATAATAGAGGAAAGTGAAAGTATAACCGGCGAGATCGCTCATGCCCTCGCTATTATCAGTATTGAAGGAAAAGGATGACCAATCGGAACCCTGGAAAAAACCGAGTCCGACAATGATCGCTATCCCGAAAGTGGATAGGATGGCAAGCAAGGCCCCACCCGAAAGCAAGGGAAAAATCATCAGTTTGGGATGGTCCTGGATAACGGCGAGGCTGCGCATACTAAGGTGCCAGCCGGCACGGAGACGGGAGAACATGGACATGGGAAATGAGTGATTAAATGATTAAGTAAGACGGGGAATAAGCTCCCACCTTCGGGGGGCCGGGGGGGAAATCGCTACAAGACTAGCTCCCACCGCTCCCTCTCGCCAATCTATTCGATAAATGTGCGAGACGCGACGATAAATGAACGAAAAAGGGCCGGTAACTTCCGTCGTGGAAGTTACCGGCCCGATTGGGTAGCAGTGAGTAGCGGAGAAATGTTACCGCCTTGCAGTAAAGTTACCTGCCCTGCCCTAAACGGTAGCCGACGATGATGCCCAGGCGGGCGTCGATGTTAGCAAAGGCATTGTAAATCTCTTCGACTTCTGAATCGGCACCGACCAGAGAACCGCGACCGACTCCGGCATTTAATTCGAAAACAAAGCCGCCATCGGTTACCCACTTATGGCCGGCCATGATACCCAGTGCGATACGGGTGGCACTTTCCTGCTCCCGGCCGTCATTTTCAGCCGTAAGAAAAGCTACTTTTCCGTAGGCTCCCACAAAGAAGCGGTCGACACCCTGGCGGGGGCTGAAGTAGTAACGGTACTCGGGAATGACCCGAAAGTTCTTGTACTTAAAGGTGTCGCTGCCAAAATCATTGAAGGCATATACAGCGCCTAGGGAAACACTGTTATTTTCGTTCAGTCCAAATTCTCCATTCAAGCCGTAGCCGCCAAAGATGAGACTGCCGACGTTGACTTTGAGATCGATTTGGGCTTGGATGCTGCCAATTACGGCGCAGCAAAACAGGAAGGAAAGCAGAATACGCATAACAAAAGGGGTTTTGTGGCAGCAGACGGAATTGCCTGCCGTTTGTTTATTTCGTCTGCAAGATGCAATTCTTTTGTTGATATAATAAACTATTGCAAGTCGGCTTAACGTAGATTTAGCTAAAAGCAGACCGATTTTGGATCAACTGTTAAGGATTTTTCGGTCGTGCCCCCGGCCCGGCTACCGCCGGTCGGGGTCGGGCTATCCGGCACTCTCTCCACTGCGCTGCGTTCAAACAACGCCTCCTATCCCTCACGCGGGCGCGGGCCGGGTCCACCTCATACCCACTCCCCGAATTCCTCCCGCAGCAACGCCAGTTTCGGGTCGATAAACCGCTTGCAAAACGGCCGCTCCGGGTCGGTAGCGTAATAGTCCAGGTGTTCCGGCAACGAGGGGCGGAAGGCCGCAAAGGGCAGTACGCGGGTCAACAAAGACTCGGAAAAATCCACTTGTAGGCGGGTGAGAACGGCCTCCAATTCCTGCCCCTCTTCCGCCCCGCCGAAGTAATAGACCGCCGACCGGTAGCGCCCCCGCAAGGTGTGATCCGCCGTGGCCGAATGCGTCCGCAGGTGGATTTCCAGCAGCACCGCCACCGGCAGTCGTTCCACGTTATAGTGTACGATCACGGCCTCCGACCACGCATCGTCCGGCGGGGGCGCCGCCACCCAGCCCTGCTCCACGCGGCTCACGCCGCGCAGGTGGGTAAAAACGGCCTCGGTGCACCAGTGGCAACCGCCGCCCAGGGCAAGGATTGATCCAATCATAACTAACGTAGAGACGCGATACCTCGCGTCTAGCCGGCCGCAGCCGGCGCCACCGGATGATAAAATAATGACGCGATACCTCGCGTCCAACCCACCGCAGCCGGCGTAATGAGGCAGAAACGTAATGACGCGATACCTCGCGTCAAACCCACCGCAGCCGGCATCAATCCATTACCGCCCCACCAAAAACATCACCGACCCCGCATTCCCCGCCGCGTCACGCAGGTACAGTTCATAAGAACCGACCGCCAAGCCACTGAGGGACCAACTACGCAGTGAGCCGTCCAACTTGCGCAGCAGTTGGCCGCTGAGGGCGCGGATTTCCACTTGCTCGAAGACGGTTTCCGGGGACACGTCCAGCAAGCGCAGGTGGGTGCCGGCGGGCTGGGGGGCCAGGCGCAGACCCGGCCAGGGTAGGGGATCGCGGCGCGTGGCGACGAACGAGCAGTCGGGTTCCGCGCCGTTAGAGTCGATGTTGAGGACGCCGTTCGTTACCGACCAATTTTGCCAGCTGCCGCCGTTGCCGGTGGTCCAATCGGATAGCTCGAAGTAGTTGGTGGGGGTGGTCAGGCCGGGAACGCGGTAGACTTTCACGGCGGCCCCGTCGCGGTCCCAGGTGAGGGGCTGGCCGGGGGTCAGGTTTTCCGGGCCGGGTGGGGTGGAGGCGCAGTTGATTTGCATGAAAAAAGCGTAGTCATCAAACTGCGGAAACTCGCCGTAAACGGTAGCGCGGCCGGTTGGGTCGATGGTAACAGCCGTGGCATCATTGCAGGCAATGGCGTAGGCTGGGCCGCTATAAACGTCGCTCAGGCGTGACAGCATGGTGAAGGTGCGCCCCTGCCGGTCACGATTCTCGAAATGAGTATCCGTTAAGGTGCTATCCAGGTAGGGCACGTTTACCAGGCCCGCCGGCTGAATGCTATCCAGGTAGGCATCGTAGGGGTCAGCCAGTGCTTCGGAGCTAAGGACACCCAGGTCCTCGGGGGCATAGACCGCGCCGCCCAGCACGGCCATGCCCGCGCTGGTGCCGCCCACGGTAACGGCCTTGTCGTTGACCAGGTAATCCAGTGCCTCCTGCACCGGGCCGTCGCGCCAGTAATCAAAGTAAACGGTTTGATCGCCGCCCGCGATAAAGAGCACCTCGGCCTCCCGGATGCGGCGAATCACGTACTCATCCTGGGATGCACGTCCGCGCTATTGAAAAGAATGGTTTCCACGCTGTTAACCGTCACTCCCAGTTCGCTAAAAAAATAATCGTTGTACCCATCCGATTGGGTGGCCCGCAACACCACCACGTCGCCGCCCTGCGCCCGCATCAGCATCCACTGCATGGCCTTATCATTATCCAGGCCCCCGCCCGCCAATACGATGCCGAACTGGTGGTCGGTCACCACGTCGGTGGTGTCGCCGGTGAAGAAGGAGGTGTAGCCCTGGGCGGTGAGGGTGGTAAGGCTCAGAACAAGGAAGAAGGCGATGGGGAAACGCATAGTATACTATATTGAAGCAAGATTTTCAAAAATATATTTTGCTAGTTATTAAAGGGGGGGGCTACCTAAATATATTTCTTAGACTCATCACGCATTCTTTTGAGAGATAAAAATATTTTTCAGGAGCAGTTCCGCCTCCGAACATGTCTTCCAACTCAGGAATCATTATTACTATATTTCCTTTGCTGCCCTTTATTTCGTTAAGTTCCCAACAGTAATATATCTTAGCAACTTTATTGGGGTCAATGATCTTCTTTGAATAACTAATAAGTTCAGGTGAGAAATTATCAATTAATGTAGGTGATTTGGGTCTGGTATCGGTCGCTTGATCATTGATAGACTCAAATTTATCTAGAATTAATAAAAAAATTGCCTTATCACCTTCCTTGATTGTAATTTGATAATCACCAAGCTTCAATTCGATACGTCCATGATAGGTGTATGCCTCATTTGTTAGCATATTAATTTCACTTGCTTGATTCTCTGTGAAATAGCAAAATTCGCCAATTTCAACCTTCTCATGTTGAGCACTCATTAGAGATGGAAACAGAAGCATAAAAATTAGAAAATTAAAATTTTTCATACCCGTAGTTTTTTTGATGATTTTCATGAAAAATTTAGCTCAGTTCATCAATCCCTATAGTTGTTTTGACCTTTTGGCGTCAAGCCGTTAGGTATAATCAGAAGAATGAGATCAATAAGCCATCCAATACCAAAAAGGCCCAGGGTGAAAATATATATTACCCCTAATCCCGTATATCCTAGATAAAATCGGTGAGCCCCTAACAGTCCAAGAAAAAAACAGAGGACTAAAGCTACAATTTGGATTTTCCCGCCACTTTTCCGCTTCCCTTTTTTTCTGCTTTTCTTTACTTGTTTCTTGATTAGTGGGAATATCAAGCGCTCTTTGAGCGTCAGTTTTCTTCCAAGATGCCTTTCTAGCAAGCTTCGGTCAAAGCTAATTTCTGGAGTCTCCAGTTGTACTTGAGTGGTGGTAGCTTCGGTGTTCACAACCGCTGCGTTTCCAATTTTTGGATTTAAGAACAACAATGAAATCAGTGCAACTTGGATTATTAATCCATTCTTATTAAGCATAATAGGTGAAATTTACGTTAACAATGAGGCAGTAGGAAGTCTGATGGAGGAAGAAATTTCGGTATTTCAAAATTGCTTAATCATATATTGAGTAGTCTTCATGCCACAAACATACAACTCATACCTCGTTCCCCCAAAAAATCTTTTCAGGTCGGTTATATCTAAATCTTGAAATCCAATTCAGCTAAAAATTAGCAGTATATAACGAGACTTTGGAGCTTATCATGTCTCATCCTAAGGGTCTGAATTTTGCCCCTACGATCGCTCTGACGTGAACCAGCCAGAGGTGCCGGCATCCTCACCCGCGAGGTCAGAGACCTCGCATCGGCGACACGCCCCGCACCCCCCGCGTGAGGCATCTGGAGGGGCGCCGGCGCACGCAGTGCCGAGCGATCAGCGAAGCCCGCAAGACGCCGACCCCGGCCTACGGACGGGGGCACGCCCAAACCCCTCACTCAAAATCCTCCCCCAGAATAGCGAACTCCAGTACGTAGCTCCCCGCCGGCAGCCGGTGCTCGGGATGTGGCGCGGCATTCGCCGTCCAGGTATCGTCGCCGCCGAGGCCCATCTGCGCGGCGTCCACGTTGACGGTGATGTAATCGCGCGCGGGCAACTCGACGGTGTGCGTGGCCCGTTCCAGATCGTCGATGGAGTAGGGATAGGCACTGACGTTCAGTTCTTTACCCGTGATGGTAAGGCCGTTCAATTCGCTCTTGGCGAAGTGAATACTACCCACGCCCGTGTGGTTGCTATGTTCCTGGGGGACGGGGTAGGCGGTGCCGAATTCGGCGAGCGATTGCTTGTAAAAACCCAGTTTTGCCCCCGATTGACGGTCCTGGTAGGTCTCGATGGGACCCCTGCCGAAGTAGCTGACCTGGTCGAAATTTCGCGGCAGGCGCATGTTCATGCCCATGCGGGGCAGGTTGGGCAGGGTGGTGTCGGCGGCCAGTTGCATGCGGATGTACACCCGGCCGTCGCCGTTGATGCGGTAGGTGATGGTTTCGGTGGCGCGGCCGTCCAGCAGTTGGCGCACGGCGGTGACCTCGCGCCCGGCGATGTCCGATTTACGCTCCTTCAGGCTGATCAGTTTTGCGCCGGACGGGGCGTTTTTCCAGGGGGCCATCTGCTTGTTCAGGCCGGCGGCGCGGTCGTTATCGGTGGGAGCGCGCCAGTAATTGGTTTGCAGCGGCGCGGTGAGTAGCGGCTTGCCCTTGCGTTGGAAGGCGGAGATCAGGCCGGTAGCGCGGTCGATGGTGACGCTGAATTCGAGTCCATTAAAGGTATAGGCGGCCCTGGTCTCCGCAACCTTTACCGTTGTCTCGTCAATGCCCAGTTGCTCCTTGTTGGCTGCCGGCGGCAGGGTGATTTGCTCCCACGCTACCTCAAAGCCCGCCGGCCGTCCGGCCATTTCCCGCGTGGATACGAGGCTGAAGGTGTAGGTGAAATTGTCCTGGTAAACTTCGGTCAGTGGAGGCAGCTCGAAAGATTTCGTGCCTCCCGGTGGTACCTTGCCCAGCGGACCGAAATTACCCTCGCTCACCTGGCTGGCGAAGTTGAGCAGTTCCCAGCGCAACTCGAATCCGTCCAGGTTGATGAAGTCGTGTAAGTTGGTGATCGTCACGCGCCCGTCGGCAATGGCGAAAGCGGCCGGCTGGAACACTTTCTTGCATTCCCAGAGCGCGGGCTGCGGCGTTTGGTCGGCAAAGACCAGGCCGTTGAGGCAAAAATTACCGTCGTGAAAGGTCTCCCCGAAATCGCCGCCGTAGGCGACGAATCGTTCCCCGGCGGGCGTGGTTTTGTAGAGGCCCTGGTCCATCCAGTCCCAGATGAAACCGCCCATCATGCGGGGGTTGCTACGGAATAGTTCGCCGAATTTATAGAGGTGGCCCGTGGAGTTGCCCATCGAGTGCGCGTACTCGTTGTACAGCAGGGGGCGGGTGTCGTCGGTGCGGTCCAGTAGGGCCTGCATATC
This sequence comes from Lewinellaceae bacterium, assembly GCA_963757435.1. GTDB lineage: Bacteria > Bacteroidota > Bacteroidia > Chitinophagales > Saprospiraceae > Neolewinella. Next base: position 63,917 of record CAVWSC010000033.1, read on the forward strand.
CTCGATCTTGAAGTACATCCGGCTGCGTACATCGGGGTAATCGTCGTCCACGTTCGGTTTTTTACTCTTGTCGTAGGCTCCCTCGTTGTGCAGGAAGCGGCCTGGATCGTAGCGCTTGATCCACGCCGCCATGGCGGCGTGGTTGGGACCGCTGCCCGTCTCATTTCCCAGCGACCAGCCGATGATGCTGGGGTGGTTTTTGTCGCGGGCCACCATGTTCATGCCGCGCGCCAACATGGCCCCGCCCCAGGCCGAGTTGCGCGACAGCGCGCCCGCCAGTTTGTGGGTCTCGATGTTGGCCTCGTCCAGCACGTAGATGCCGTAGCGGTCGCAGAGTTCGTAAAAATAGGGGTCGTTGGGGTAGTGCGAGGTACGCACGGCGTTGATGTTGAATTGCTTCATCAGTTGCACGTCGCGCTCCATCGCGGCGCGGGGCACGGCCTTGCCGTGCACGGGGTCGTGGTCGTGGCGGTTCACGCCGTACAGGATCACTTCCCGCCCATTGATCTTCAGCCCGTCAGCACCCACCTGCACGCTGCGGAAGCCGATCTTGCTGCTGGTCGCCTCCGTCACGCGGCCGGTCCCGTCCACCATGCTCAGCACCAGGGTGTAGCGGTTGGGTGTTTCGGCCGTCCATTTTTTCGGGTTGGGCACGGCGGCCGTCAGCTGCGCGATGATGCGCTCGCCGTAGGGATCCTGGTAGCGGCCGCGTGCGTAAAAATCGCGGTAGGCGGAAAGATCCAGTTCCTGCGGCTGGTCCCACACGGCCTGGTTTTGGTCGTCGTACAGCTGCGCCCGCAGTTTCTGCACGGCCAGTTCGTCCAGACCGGTGGTCTTAAATTGCGGCTCTATCGTCAGCGTCGCGTCGCGGTAGTCGGCGTCCAGGTCCACCTTCACGAAGTAGTCCGCCAGGTGCGTTTTCGGGTGGGCCGCCAGGTACACCTCTCGGTGCAGGCCGCTCAGCCGCCAGTGGTCTTGGTCTTCCAGGTAGCTGCCGTCGCTCCAGCGGTAGACCTCGGCGATGATGGTGTTGGTGCCCGCACGAAGGGCATCCGTTACGTCAAACTCGGCCGGCAGGCGGCTATCCTGGCTGTAGCCGATCTTCTGCCCGTTCACGTAGAGGGAAAAGGCCGAACTCACGCCCCCGAAGTGCAGGATCACCCGCTGATCCGCCCAGCCGGCGGGCCGTTCCACGGTGGTGCGGTACAGGCCCACGGGGTTGGTCTCGTGCATGTTGCCACCGTCCTTGTGCGGGATCAGCGGCGGGAAAACCGGTTCAAAGGGATAGTTCCAGTTCACGTAGATCGGGTGGCCGTGCCCCTGCATTTCCCAGTTTCCCGGCACGGTGATCTTGCTCCAGGTCAGGGGGCTGGGCCGCTCGTCCGCAAAGCCCGCCGGCACGTCCTGCGGGTTGGGCGCGAGGTAAAAATCCCACTCGCCGTTCAGGGAAAGAAAGCGGTCCGACGCCTCCCGTTTACCGGCCAGCGCGGCGGCCTCGGTGGGGTAAGGATAGCTGGTGGCGTGGGCCGGCAGCTTATTGATGTTATGGATGGCAGGGTTTTCCCAGTCGTGGGGCTGCGCGTACAGGCTTAGGGTGAGCAGGAGGAAAAAGAGGCAAAATCTGGTCGGCATGGTTCGGCGTAGTTGGGCGAGTAAGGTAGGGGGATATTTTTGAACGGGTGTCCTGAGGTGTAGGGGGGATAGTCTTTGGGCGTGTCCCTCCCGTTGGTCGGGCCGGTCCCCTCCGGGCTTCGCTGTTCGCTCGGCACTGCGTGCGCTTCCTGACGGTCGCCTCTCTGGGCACCTCACGCAATTTCGGACGGTTAGGTAGTGTGAAAGCTACCGCTCCTCCGATGCATCATTCGCCGAATTCGCCGAACAGCAATGACCCACGAATTAAAAATACCCAAATAACATTAATGGTAGCTGTCACCAAATTTTGCGAATGCTAGTGGTAGGCGTCGGTTACCTCACTCCTCAAAATCAATCCGTTCCGTTTCTCCCCACCGGTACACATCCGGCACCTCCAGACCCATCAGGTCCAGTGCCCGGTCCACTACCGTGGCAATCAGCTCGTCCACGGTCTGATTACCCCCGTAGAAACTGGGGATGGCGGGCACGATGATGGCCCCCGCGTCGGTGGCGGTCAGCATATTCTGCAGGTGAATCCGGTTGAACGGTTTTTCCCGCGGCACCAGGATGAGCCGGCGGCGCTCCTTGAGCATCACATCGGCGGCGCGGGTCAGCAAGTCGTTGCTGATACCGGTGGCAATCCGCGCCAGTAGGCCCATGCTGCACGGGCAAACGAGCATCCCGTCGTAGCGGGAGCTGCCGCTGGCGATGGGGGCGGAAAAATCATTCTTGCCGTAAAAATCAAAGGGATAATCCTGATATTTCTCGTCGCCCAATTCGAATTTCCAGTTGAATTTTCCATTGTCCGACATCACCACGGCCACCGTCTCCAGCTGGTCCTCCAGTTGCACCAGCCGGTCGAATAATACCCGGGCGTAAATGGCCCCGCTGCTGCCGCCCACGGCAACGGCCAGTTTCAGTTTTTTCATGCTGGGAAAATGGGTAGGAGAGGGGAAATGTTGTGAATAAGCGGCGCAGCCGCTTATTTTAACCGGAGCATATTCCCCATCTGATAACAGGTCCGGCAGCGCGGCTCGTACTCTTCCTTCTCACCCAGCAGCACCGTCTCCCCGTCCTCCACCAAGCGGTAGGAGTGGGTGGCCAGGTTACCGCAGTGCGAGCAGATGGCGTGGACCTTGGTGATGTATTCCGCTACGGCCAGCAAATTGGGTACGGGGCCGAAGGGCCGCCCTTTGAAATCCATGTCCAACCCCGCTACGATGATTCGCTTGCCCTTCAGGGCCAATTGCTGGAGATTATCGGCCAGGTCCATGTCGAAAAACTGGGCCTCGTCCACGCCGATAACGGTAGTATCCTCCCCCAGCAGTTTTACGATCTCACTGGAGTGGCGCACCGGCGCGGCCAGCACCGAGTTGTCGTCGTGCGAGACCACGCGGGTCTCATGGTAGCGCACGTCCACCCGCGGTTTAAATATCTCGACGTGCTGATTGGCGATCCGCGCCCGCTTGAGACGGCGGATGAGTTCCTCGGTTTTGCCCGAAAACATGGAGCCGCAGATCACTTCGATCCAACCGCTGCGCTGGCCGCGGTGGTGGGGTTCTAAAAACATACGTACTTTCGGGTGTGCGGAAGGGGGAAACTCCCCGGCCGGGCGGCAAAAGTACGAAAATGCAAGGGTTGTATTTCGGAAGATAGGAACCACGCCTTATGGTGTGCGCGTAGGTTCAATCAAAGATACCCACATACCGGACGCGCAGCGTCCTACTAAAACACGCGCGCAGCGCCCCCATGTCCAACCTCATCGCCCAGCGCATCTACGACTACCTCAAGGACCTCCAGCCCTTCACCTACCTGACACCGGAGGTACTGCTGCGCATCAGCGGCCGGGTGGAAGTACTTTACCTGCCGCCCGACCGGACGGTCTTCAAGGCCGGCGACCCGGCCGGAACGCGTATTTACCTGGTACGGGAGGGATCGGTGGAGCTGTTTAATCCCGGGCCGGACGGGAAGGAGGAACTGGTAGACCGCTGCGGCGAGGGCGAACTGTTCGGCATCCGGCCGCTGCTGGCGGAAGAGGATTACGCCCTGAATGCCCGTACGGCCGAAGAGACACTGATCTACGCCATCGAGTTGGCGGGCTTCCGGCAGTTGCTGGATACCAACCCGCGCCTGGCCCACTACCTGGCTAACGTGATGGCGGGTACGGTCCGGCGGCACTTCGACCCCGCCTGGCGTAGCCGCCTGAATACACCCCAACCCGTGGACGAGACCGGCATGGGTGGCCGCCTCCTGGAACTACAGGCCGTGGAACGCGCCCGCAAGCCCGTGACTTGTACCGAGCAAACCACTATCCGCGCGGCGGCCGAGATCATGACCGAGCACAATGTGGGATCCATCATTATTGTCGATGGGAAAAACCGGCCCCTCGGCATCCTTACGGATCGGGATTTACGCCGTAACGTCGTTACCGGAGTCTACGGCATCGGCCAACCGGTGGGGGAAGTGATGACTAAACCCGTCGTTACCGTACCGCCCGATCTACTGGTGGCCGACGTGCAGATCGCGATGGTCAATTACGACATTCACCACCTGGTCATTACCGGGGACGGTACGCCCAACAGCCCCGTTACCGGCGTCATCAGCGAACACGATCTACTGGTCCTGCAGGGCAACAACCCCGCCGTCATCACCCGCGAAATCACCAGGGCCAGCAGTGCGGGTTACCTGCGCGAACTGCGGGTACGCGCCGAACAATTGTTGCGTACCTACCTGGAAAACGAGGTGGCCATCAGCTACATCCTCACTATTATGACCACGATTAATGACGGCATTATCCGGCAGGCCATAACACTAAGCCTGCGGGAGATGGCGGCCGGGGGGCGCGGTAAGCCACCCGCAGAATTTTGCTACCTCAGCCTGGGTAGCCAGGGTCGCGCCGAGCAACTGCTACGCACCGATCAGGACAGCGCCCTGGTCTTCCGCCCTGTTCCCGCTGAGGAACACCCCGCCGTTAAGGAATATTTTCTGGAACTGAGCCGGCTGACCACTGATAAACTGCGTACCGTCGGCTACGCCTACTGCCCCGGAGACATGATGGCCGGCAACCCCCGCTGGTGCCTTAACCTGCCTGACTGGCAGAAGCAGTTCCGCGAGTGGATCACCGAACCCACCGACGAGGCCATGCTCCACGCTTCGGTATTTTTTGATTTCCGGCCGGTCTATGGTGATTTTGATTTGGCAAAAGGACTGACTGAAGGTATTTTCGATGACCTTGAAAATAGCTCCGCCTTCCTCACCTTCCTGGCCCAGGCGGCCCTGCGCAATCCACCGCCGCTGACGTTTTTCCGTAACTTTGTAGTGGAATCCAGCGGGGAAAATAAGGACCGTTTCGACATCAAAAAACGCGTAATGCTCCCCCTGGCCGACGCGGCGCGGCTGCTGGCCCTGAACGAACGGCTGGCGGGCGTCAACAGCACCATCCAACGTTTCCACAAACTGGCCGAACTGGAACCCCAAAACGCCGCCCTTTACCGCGACGCGGCCGAGGCCTACGAATCGCTCATCCGCATTCGCGGTCTGATGGGGCTGCGCCGGCAAGACTCCGGCCGCTACTTCAAACCCTCCGAACTATCGCGCCTGCAGCGGCTGGTACTACGCAACTCCTTCCGCCCCGTTACCGACCTGCAAACGCTGGTCCGCGTCCGGTTCCAACTTAACCTCCTGCGCTGATGCCCCACCATTACCTCATGTTCGGCCTCTTCCGGCGGGGCAGCCGCCGCCCCGATCCGTCCGATTACCCGGCCTTTTACCGCGCTTACATGGCCTCCTTCAGGCTGCCTCCGCCGGCCGATGAAGAGCAGCCCCGCTACGTCGCCCTCGACACCGAGACCACCGGCCTGGATGCCCGCCGCGATCAGTTGCTTAGTATCGGAGCGGTACGGTTGGTGGGTAACCGTATTCTAGCCGGGGACATTTTTAGCGAAAGCGTGGCCGTAGATGCGGCCGGTCCGCAATCCAGTGCCGCCACCATCGCCGTGCACGGCATTTCGCTCACGGCCCACAACCGCATCGCCGGTCGGGCCGAAGCTATTTTACCCGCTTTTCTTACCTATTTGGGTACCGCCCCCATCATCGCCCACCACGCCGGATTCGACCGCGAGGTCCTCAACCAGGCCCTCGCCAAGATCGGCGCCGGTCCCCTGCTCAATCCCTGGATCGACACCGTAGATCTCGCCAAGCGCATCCAACCGGCCGGCTACTGGACACCCCCGCAAACCTACAGCCTCGATACCCTCGCCGACCGTTACCGCGTACCACTCAGCGACCGCCACACTGCCCTGGGCGACGCCTACATCACGGCGCAACTCTACCTTAAATTAACGAGCAGGAAGGAATAGCAAAGGGGAACGAACACTGCTGCGCTCGCTCCCCTTTGCTATTCATATTACGAACTATTCTAATTAGTCCACTAATAAAGAGTCCCGTTCTACTTTTTCAGCACCGCCTTCACCGCGTCGGCCGCATCCTGCAACGCAATCGCGGAACGCACGTTCAGGCCCGATTTGTCAATGATGTCCTTGGCCATATCGGCATTGGTGCCCTGCAGGCGCACGATGATCGGCACCTTTATCTCGCCGATGTTCTTGTAGGCATCCACCACGCCCTGCGCCACGCGGTCGCAGCGCACGATACCGCCGAAAATATTGATCAAAATCGCCTCCACTTTCTCATCGCGCAGGATAATGCGGAACGCCTGCTCCACGCGTTTGGCGTCCGCCGTGCCGCCCACATCCAGGAAATTGGCGGGTTCGCCGCCGCTGATCTTGATGATGTCCATCGTCGCCATCGCCAGTCCGGCACCGTTCACCATGCAACCCACGTTACCGTCCAGGTTCACGAAATTCAGGCCGTAACCCTTGGCTTCCACCTCGGTGGCATCCTCCTCGCTCTCGTCGCGCATCTCGGCCAGCTCGGGGTGGCGGTAGAGGGCGTTTTCGTCCAGCGCAAACTTGCAGTCCACGGCCACGATCCGGTCGTCGGACGTATGCAGGCAGGGGTTGATCTCGATCAGGCTGCCGTCGGAACCGACAAAAGCGGCGTACAACTTGGCAATGAACTTGGTCATCGCCTTGAACGCCGCGCCGCTCAGGCCCAGGTTAAAGGCTACCTCGCGGGTCTGGAAACCCTGCAGGCCCAGCTCGGGGTCCACGTAGGTTTTGTGCAGCAGTTCGGGCGTATCCTCGGCCACCTGCTCGATGTCCATCCCCCCTTGCGTGGAGTGAATGATCACGTTGCGGCGCTTGGCACGGTCCATCAGGATAGAGACATAATATTCCTTGGCCGCGTCAAAATCGGGCACGTAGGCATCCTCGGCAATCAGCACTTTGCTGACCAGTTTACCCGCTCCCTCCATGCCACCGGGCGTCTGGGGCGTCTTCAGCATCATGCCCAGAATATTCCCGGCCTGCTCCTTCACGCCGTCGCGGTTTTTGGCAAACTTCACGCCGCCGCCCTTGCCCCGGCCGCCCGCGTGGATCTGGGCCTTGATTACGGCCGCATCGGCACCCGTTTCCGCCTTCAGTTTATCGTAGGCACTCAGTGCTTCCTCCACCGAATCCACGGCATAACCGCGCTGAATGGGGACGCCGTACTTGGCCAATACTTGTTTTCCTTGATACTCGTGCAAATTCATCTATGCGGGTGGTTGTGTGGTGGGTTGGGGCCGGAGGCCTAATGACTAGTCAACGGCCAGGGTGGCCGAGGGTTGGCAAAAGTAATAAATTTCCTCCGACGGCCTCGCTGACGCCTACGCTGAACATTTGCGGGGAAACCTAGGCGCTTAAGAGAATCCTTTTGGCGAATGATGCAGTGGAGGAGCGGTTGACTTTAGCCAGCTGTATCAAAACCTGCCAGGTTTTAGCCCTGAAAGGGCGGCATAGACTAGCCCAGGGTTTCAACTTGGGTTGGCTGGATTGCTCCCAAATTCAAAATGGCTCGCCATGTCAAAACACGCCAGGGTTTTTAGTCCTGAAAGGACGGCATAGATCAGCCCAGGGTAAAACCCTGGGCTAACGCGCACCATATGCACCCCCCCCGCTCCCCGGCCAAGTGGCGAAGCCACTTGGCCGGGGAGCGGGGGGATTTAGAGCGGCCTTCCAAACCCAGGGTTTCACCCTGGGTTGGTCTATCTCGCCCCTTCGGGGCTTTGGCGGCGAAGCCGCCGGGTATGCTATCACCGCGCCCGCTCTTACGGGATGCCGACCAGAGGTGTCGGCATCCTTACTTCGCGCGACCGGAGGTCACGCACCGTTCGCGCGATTGGAGGTCACGCACCCGTGAGGTGCCTGGAGGGGCGGTAGCGCACGTAGTGCCGAGCGAATAGCGAAGCCCGGAAGGGACCGACCCCGGCCTTTGGCCGGGGGCACGGCCGAAAAACGCCCCCTAATTGCCCTACGAAAACTGCCAGAAAACCCCCGCCACGGCCCCCGTGAGCAGGCAAGCGACCGTGCCGCCCACCAGTGACATGATGCCCAGCTCGGTGAGGTGTTTGCGCTGGCCCGGCGCGATGGCCCCGATACCGCCGATCTGGATGCCGATGCTGGCGAAGTTGGCGAAACCGCAGAGCGCGTAGGCCGCAATGAGGGTGGATTTGGGCGTCAGCTGTGACCCCCCGGCGCGGAGTTGCTGGAAGGCATCGTAGGCGACAAATTCATTGATGACCGTTTTGAGGCCCAGTAATTCGCCGATCAGCGTGATGTCCTGCGCCGGCACACCCAGGATCCACGCCACGGGGGCGAACAGGAGGGCCAGCAGGTACGAAAAGCTGAACCCCTCGAAACGGCCGGCGGTGGAATCCGCGATGGCCTGGTTCCAGTCGCCGGCGTCGGTAACCAGGTTGGCGAGGTAATTGATGATGGCCGTCCCCTCCAGGAAGAGGAAGTTGAGCATGAAGATAAGGGCCGTGAACACCAGTAGCATGGCGCCCACGTTGACGGCCAGTTTGAGGCCGTCGGTGGTGCCGCGCGAGATGGCGTCGAGCAGGTTGTTGCTCTCATCGGCGGCCATTTCCAGGTCGTTGATGCGCGAGCCGGGGCGATCGAGTGCATCGGGCGCGACGGTGGAATCGAGGGTGCGGTTGTCCAGCCGCTCGGTGGGGATCTCGGTGCGGACCTCGGCGGTGATCTCGGGCGTGATCTCGGTGGGGTAGAGCATCTTGGCGGCTACGATGGCGGCCGGGGCGGAGATAATGCTGGCCGTGAGCAGGTGCTTGGCGAAGAACTGCTGCTGCACGGGGTCGTCGCCGCCCAAAAAACCCACGTAGGCCACGAAAACGCTACCCGCGATGGTGGCCATGCCGCCCACCATGACGCAGAGGAGTTCCGATTTGGTCATCCCCTCCAGGTAAGGTTTAATCACTAGCGGGGCCTCCGTCTGGCCGATGAATACGTTGGCCGCCGCCGCCAGGCTTTCGGGGCCGGAAAGGCCCATGGCTTTGCTCAGCAGCCAGGCCAGTCCGTAGACCACTTTTTGCAGGATGCCGAGGTAGTAGAGGATAGAACTGAGGGCCGAAAAGAATACGATGGTGGGCAGCACCTGGAAGGCGAAAATGTAGCCGAACGAGTCCATGCGCGTCACCAGGTCGCCGAACAGGAACTGCGACCCGGCGGCGGTAAATTCCAGCGTTTTGCGGAAACCCTGCGCCACGTAATCGAAAACGATGTTGACGCCGGGCACTAAAAGAATGAGCGTGGCCAGCACGAACTGCATGCCCATGCCGATGCCGACGGTTTTCCAGTTGATGGCCCGGCGGTTGGCACTCAGCAGGTAACAGACGCCCAGCAGGACGGAAATACCCAGCAGGGCACGGAAAAGATCGTTGACGAATTGCATAGCGGTGGTTGACTCCGCCCAAAAGTAGCAAAATTTAGCCCCCGCGCCGGGTTTGTTGTTAGCTTTGTCCCCCGTATGAAACCATTCCTCATCGGCATCACCGGCGGCAGCGGCAGCGGCAAGACCTCATTCATCGACCAGCTCCGGCGCGGTTTTCACGAAGACGACGTTTGCGTCATCTCCCAGGACGACTATTACCGCCCCCGCGAGGAGCAAGCGGCCGACGCCCAGGGCATCATCAATTTCGACCGCCCCCGCTCCATCCACAAGGGTGAATTTACCCGCGACGTACAGGCCCTGCTGGCCGGAAAAACCGTCACCCGCCGGGAGTATACCTTTAATAACGAGCTGGCCACGCCCGCCCTGCTCACCTTCCGCCCCGCGCCCGTCATCATCGTGGAGGGCCTCTTCGTTTTCCACTTCAAAAAAATGCGCAAGCTCCTCGATCTCAAGGTCTACCTCCACGCCAAGGAAAACCTCAAGATCATCCGCCGCATCAAACGCGATCAGATCGAGCGCAACTATCCCCTCGAAGACGTCCTCTACCGCTACGAAAACCACGTCCTCCCGGCTTTCGAAAGCTACATCAAGCCCTATACCGAGGAGGCCGACCTGATCATCAACAACAACACCGATTTTAATATGGGGCTGCGGGTGCTGCGGGGGTTTTTGCACCATCATTTGCGGGAAGGGGGGGGGCGTTAGTAAGTAGTAATCCCCTCCCTTCGGGGGGCCGGGGGGGGGAATTTTAGTAGGTAGTTGGGTAGAGGGTAGTAATCTCTCCCCCTTTGCGGGGCCGGGGCGGTAAACCCAATAAACACAATATGTTATTTTAAATTGTTTTTGAAACAAAATGTTTAAAATTATCCTTTAGTCCTATATTTGTAGCAGCATACGGCAGCAGGGAAACGCTTAGAGACTTGACACTCCATTGCAAAAAATCGTTCCCCATGACTGACTCATCCACCATCATTACTACTTCCCGCCCCTCCGACCGGATCATCAGTCGGCGTAGCAGCTACGGCAAACGCCGTCGCCGGTGGCGAAACGTTTTTGATCGTTCCCGTGCCTTCCGGCCCGCCGCCGGGCAAGCCCCGGCCGCCCGGCAATGGGTGGTGGAACTGCTGGCTTTGCTGCTCAAGGTGATTGGGGCGGCGGCGGCCCTGTGGAAAATGTTCGGCGGGTGAGGTTATGTCGGACATTCAAAACCTTTCCAGTCTACTAAGCCGGTATTCCAGATCCTTCACCTTTCTATCCATCTCCTCCAATTGCTCCTGCTGATCCTTAACTGCCTGAAACAGGATGGTATTGAGGGTCTGATAATTTAGTGCCCGGATGGTAGAATTTCTCATCGTCGTTACCGCTTCGGGTACGACCTTCTCGACCTCATTGGCAATAAATCCGTACTGTACCCCCATATCATCCAGGCTATCTCCGATCCCACTACCCCCGTCTCTGCGGCGGCGGTAGCTCACCGGCTGTAAGCGGCGAATAATCGCCCGTGCATTCATACCCCGGTCCAGGGGGTGAATTTCCTCTTTCGTAGCTGCATCCGATACCGCGTATTGCTGACCGATGTAAGTAAAGCGGCAGTATAAATCTTGGAAAGCGGAACTACTGGAACCGAGGCGGACGTATTTATCCTTAGCAGGCTGGATGAAAGTTTCGCTGTTTTTCAACTCAATATTTCCAGTTACTTTCAGGGTGCCGTCAATGATGGCGTCCCCTTTTACGTCGAGTTTCACTTGAGGCTGTTTTACCCCGATGCCCAGGCGCGCTTGCGAATCGATGACCAGAGCTTGGTGCATTTTTGCGTCAGTTCCCCTGGTCTGAAAAGTCATACTAGTAGCGGGGGCATCGACATTAGCTTCACCCTGATCCGGGCCTGCCGTTATTTCGGCGACCCGCCACATACTTGAGCCTTTATTTACGCCGATCAGTTTGAGGGAAGCGTGACGAGTTTCTTCGCGGATTAACTTATCGTTTCTTGTACCTAAATTGGTTACGGTCAAACTGCCGTCAATCGTCGTGTCGCCTTCAATAGCTACGTTTAGTGGTAACCGTTCACGGATAACCTCATGAACGAGGTTATTGTGAATGACCCGGCGCGTTAGCGTTTCTCCCAGCATCAACTGAGTAACGAGTGGGCCGCCTGTTTCCTTTGCCGCTATCCGCCACTGCAACGGCGTAGCCACCTTGTTCTCCTCCTTATCCAGTTGCGACAGCAGCGTCCCGCCCCGCGCCGGGTCACGCTTTTCCAGGAACAACACCAACTGGCCGTCGTCATGGTCGGGCATATTGTAATAGCGGAAATACACCAGGGCTACGCCCTCCGCTAACCTACTAATTAAATTATGCAACTTAAAAGTAATGGTCGCCTCCTGGTCCACGCCCAGCAGCACTTTCTTGCCCGCTTGCCGACGGGCGGTTTTCGACGTGAAATCAAAGTCTAGGTCCGGCCGAATCTCCCATTTTACTACCGTACCCTGAATGCGCTTATTGGTCCGCCACAGTTGGTTCAGGCTGGAATGGGGCGTTACCTCCGTCACTTGGGCCAGTTCCAGGTCGTGGATGTCGGCCACCACGCTGCTAAATTCGGTGTTTTGGTCCTGGTCGGTCGTATCGGTGCGCTCGGTTACCGGCATCACCAACTCGAAATAAGGTACCCCGCGTGAGTGCTTGCTACAGTCCAGCTTAAATGCATCCAGACCCACGTTGCTGATGCAAAAGGTCAGTTCGTTGGCCAGTGCCTTGCCCGCCCCCGCCGGGGTCGTATAGATCAGGTTACTATTATTTAACCAGTGCATTTGCAACGGCAACGGCGGATTGGTATAGTCGGCCGGCCGTTCCAGTTTGACGGTGAGCTGCCGGAAACCATTCAGGAAGATCGGTTTGTCGTCCTCCTGTTCACCGTAGGGCCTCACCAGCAGCTCCCATGAAATATCAATGTAGCGCAGGGCCGGCCGGAAATCCGACGTCACGTTTTCCAAGCTCACCAGCAGACTGTCCTGTGGCCGCAGTTCCAGTTCTTTTTCCGGCCAGATGTAAAGCACCGGTTCCTCACCCAAATGCTCGTTGTTAGCGGGCGGTGCCTGGCGGGGGTCACGCCATTCATGTTGCAGATCGGCCTGCTTTACCTCCGAAAAAGTAAACATCGGGTACACCACCATCGCTTGTACGGGCGTCCCCTCAATGGTGACGGCAATGTCACCCACCGCCTTCACATCCATCAGGTCGCTGAAATTCAGGTACAGGCCCGTCCGGTTCGGTCCACCCAATACCAAGCGATCGCTGCCCTGGTTTACCAGTCCCAGCACCAGTTTATTCTCGTGTGGGTTGGTCGTTTCACGCCGGCTCACCAGCAGCGGCGCGGGTAGCGCGTCGGGATTGGCCGTGTTTAGGATATCCACCAGCACGGGCGCGGTGCGGTACAAATCACGAAAAGCGGCAAAGTGGGCTGCGGGCGGGGGTAGGGTGGTCATTGAAAATATATTTATAAGGTTTAGACTAACACTTGGTGTGCAAAGGCAAAAACTAACCGCTTATGCCCAATGAGTTCAATCAGTCATTCATAGGCTTCGCTTCTTGTCAATTCAGAAGAGCCGCTTTCGAGGTCTTTATTCACTCACTCACTCACTCACTCACTCACTCATTCACTATTGCCCGCATCCAACCCTCCCAGATCGCCTGCGGCCCGAACTCTTCGGTAAAGCCTACCGGTGGCTGCTCCACTTCGTTGGGTTCATAGGTGTCCCAGGCGTCGCGGTCGGTCGGTTGCAGCCAGGCCCAGTTGAAACCCCTTTGCATGGGAAAGACCAACTGGAATTTGCGCAGGTTGTGCTGCTCCTGTGGACTCAGAGCGGCCGACTCCTCCGGACCGTACCGACCAGGTGCATGCGATAGTACGGGCGCAGTGAGAAAGGCGACCTGGATGTTGTTCAGCGCAACCGCAAACTGTTCCGTGGGAATATCGATCCGTTTTACCGGCAAAATTCCCGTGGTCAGGTGTACGGCCGCCCGCGGGTCCATCAGTAAACCTACCCGCAGGGGTTCCTCCTCCAGCGAGAGGGTTAGCAGATCGCTGTGGGGCCGGTAAATGCCGGGCTGCATAATGGCCAGTTCTTCTTCCGACAGTCCTTCGATCGGCGGTAGGCGACCCTGGTAACCGTGTTCGCGCCAGAGCATGGTAATGGCGTTGACACGCTTCCTGATCTCGCCGTCCAGTTGCTCGATCTCTTTGGTCAAGTGCCGTTGGTTGGCCAGTTTCTGCGCCAGCAGAGCCGCCATTTCCTCGCCGCCGTCGGTAGTCGCCACGTTAGATATTCCACTAATCTCCACCGTTAGGGCAGCTTGGTCGTTCAATCGACCTTCCCGACGCTCCCGGTACACCGCCAGCCATTTTTTCTGGATGTCGAAGCGGCCCCAGAATTCTTCTGTTTTCAAGCTTTCGCGATCGGTATAATAAGAGAACAACTCACTAATGTCCTGGTCCGGTTTTTCGATGTAGTAGGCCAGGCACCCGTCACCAGCCTTGAATTCATCACCGATCCGCACGGGGAACCGCAGCCGGTCGAAGCCCATCGCGGGCGAAGTGTTAGGCTGCCGGTGCATATAGGCGGCCTCGCGGGCCTCCCATGAATTATTGACCGCCGCGATGCCGCGCAAACTCAGGCTCAGTTCAGCCCGCACCAAGGCCAGGGGGCGGCCCATTAATAGTGCAGTGCCATCGAATTGGGCGTAGTTTTCCGGCTGCGTGGAGGACAGTGAGTTACGGGCCGTCTTCAATAGGTCGGTCAGGAAATCCAGGCCGTTCCTCCGCGTCGACTCCACGAATTTTTGCAGGTGACGGTTGTAGGTATCCCGTACCGCCTCCCGCCCCGGAGTGGGGTTCCACGTCAGTCGCTGCCCACTCCGCGCCAGCACGCCCAGGCCCGCGCCCGCCGCATCGTGGACGTGCAGCGACTGGTCCAGGAAATTAGGCACCACGTAACCGCAAATCGGGCTGTCGGCCACGAAGGATCCGGCTTCGGCCTCGGCCCGCTCGGCACTGGTCCAGCGAAAGTTCAGCCGCGCGGGCTGCGCGATCCGGGGGGGCAGGTAGCCCATGCCGGCCCGCCGGTTGGCGGCGGGTAGTTCCTCGGCAGTCGGCTTCAGGGGGTCGGCAACGACCACCCGCTGATCCAGTTGGGCTTCCTTTAGCTCGCGGGTTCGCCCCCAGCCGTCGATCAGCCGCAGGCGGCGGATGCGAAATGCCCCCTCGCGCAGGGGGAGGAAAAGATGGCTCGGTAGCGGCGCCACGTCGTTACCGTCACCGATGGCAGCCCTTAGCTCTTCGGTAAATTGGTGCAGAATGTCCGTTCGCGCCAGTGGGTCTTTGACCTGCAACTGCAAAATCTGCTTGCGCATCAGCAGGGCGTCGTTAAAGCCTGTAAGGTTCTGCGATAGCAGGGGCAGGCCGTTCAGGCGGTCGATCAACTGTTTGAAGTTTTTCTTCGTCGCATGGTCCATCGCTTCCCCCCGCTGTCCCTCGGCCTGCTCCAGCAGCCGTTGCAGGTTCTCCACCAACGGGCGGTGGGCATCGGGCGTCAGCAGTGACCTGCCCTGGATGGACTGCAGCCGTTTACCGCCCTGCGACTGGATATCGGGGTGATCCTCAATCCACTGCTGGTAAAGTTCCCCCCCCGGCAGGGCATCCGCCTGCATTTGCAGGTCCACCCCTCGCTCGGGCAGGTCGTAATTGGCCACGATCGCGTTGGTCGGCCAGTCTTGCTGATGAAAATCCTTATCACCCGGCTTGGTGAACGGGAATAGTTCCACTTCCCAGTCCAGCAGCAGGGGGTGCCAGGGGGCCGTGCCGCCATCCTGGAAGGGAAGCGGCGTCTGCACACCGGCAGTATGTAATTTGTGGGCCGCCACGAAGTCCTTCAGGGTTTCGGCTACAGCCGTGGCGGGGTCGAACAGGTCGGGGAACAACTGCACGTAGGTGCGCTCGGTCCTCGGCACCCGCTGCTCGGGCACCGCATCGTCACCCTGGATCAGTAGCACCGGCTCGCGTGCTTCCCAGTAGCGGGTGCCCGGCAGGGTTTGTAGGGTAAATAGATGATCGTGGTTCGCTTCCTCGCCGTTCCAGTCGTCGATCTTCGAGCGTAACTCGGCCACGGTTGCCTTGATCCGGTCTAGACTTTTTTGCTGCTTGCCCAGATCCTCGTAAAAACGGTACACCAGCTCGGCCAAAAATTCCCTGATTTCATTCACATGCGCCTCGGCAGTGATCTCGTCCAGCGAAAAATCATAGGCGGCTAACTGGTATTTGTACCAGTCGGCATAGAATTGCCGGCGCCGGTCGTCCAGTTTAAAGGAGTTACGATCCACCTTGTCCTGGAGGGTATTGAGTTTTTGCAGTAACAATGACCACTCATCGGGCAGATCCACGATCACGCCCACGGCGGCGGCCACCGTTTCGGACCCGCTGGGCGGCGGCGCTGTTACCCCGGTTTTGGGAAGTTCCCGCACCGTCCACCGTGTTTCCCCCGCCACGCTGATGAAACCGCCTTCGTGTAAACCGGCCTCCAGGCGTCCGGGGAAATCTTGCCGGTCTTCCTCGCCGAACAGGCCCAGTTGGATGGCATCCAGCACTTGCTCCGTCCCCGCTTGTTGGCCGGGCGCGGCGGCCAGCAGGGCCGCCAGGGCTTGGCCGGGGCTGTTGCCCAGTACTACCCGCACTTTATTCATGTCCTGTTTCACCGCCCCGGCCGCATCGGTTGGCGGCCAATTGACGTTGCGTACCCGCCCCGTGGGCACCGAGCGGCCCCGGATGCGGGCGTCCATTGCCCGGTCGGTGCGCAGCAGCGCGGGCGGCACCGGCCCCTCCCGGTCGGCGGGGTTGGTGGTGGCGTGGGTGATGAAAAAATTGTCCCACTGCAAGTTGGAAGGGTGCAGTGACCGTAATTGCTCGGATTGCCGCAGCATATCCTTCTCCAACTGATCCGTCCTGGCCTCCAAGAGCTTAAATTGCTTGATGTGCAGGACAACCTCTGCGTGCGATGCTCTGTTTTCCTCCCATAATAGTTGGCTCCTCTTTGCACTCGCATGGGCATTGTCTCGTAGCTTCCGAGCCTCGTTCAGGTCTGCCTGAGATCGGGTCAAAAGCTCTCGCAGTATATTCGTATTGTCTAATAA
Organism: Lewinellaceae bacterium; assembly: GCA_963757435.1. Taxonomy (GTDB): domain Bacteria; phylum Bacteroidota; class Bacteroidia; order Chitinophagales; family Saprospiraceae; genus Neolewinella. The sequence continues at coordinate 80,579 of CAVWSC010000033.1, forward strand.
AGCAGCCCGGTCCACCACCTGTTCGCCACCGATAATTATGGGGTTATCGATCAGTATGGCACCCAAATCCTTCACGCTACCAGGGGCCACCAGCCAAAAAAAATCTTCCACCGGCTCGCCCACTCCCCGGTCCAGGTAGGGTAGCAGCCCAAAGGGGCGCTCCTCCCCCGCAGCGGTGGCACCGGCTACGCCGGCCGGATAGTCGGGTTCTAAATCGGGGTCCAGGTCGGGCCGCCCGGCAGGGTTGGTCCAGATCCTGAAACTCGCCGCCGTCAGGGGGTCGCGGCGCGCATTTTCGTACCAGCCGCACACGACGTATCGAAACTCGAATGTCACGCCCGAAACAGCATCCGTAAACGAGCGCGCTCGATCTTCTCCGTCCAGGGAAAACGTCAGATCGTCGTGAAACCCGAATACGTTGCGTGATTCCGGGTAATAGGCCGAAAACAGCGGTTCGCCGTAGCCGAAGGCAGTCAGTTTATCCAGATATTCACCCCGCTCTCGCTCAGGGTCCAGCCACTCGGCATAGGTATGCACCCGCCCCAGGTAGCGGTGGGCCGGGTAGCCGGTGTCGGCAGCGGCCTCGAAAGGGATGGCACTACTCCCCCGCTCTTTTTTCTCGCTCAGCGCATCGGCCTCCACCACCCAGCGCATCGGCAAGATCGGTTCTCCGGCCCACTTCGCCTCCTCGTCAGTTCCCGGCCGGAACGCCCGCCGTTCCACCAGCCAGCGGTTGGGCACCTCGCGCAGTTTCGGTTCCGGCCGCGCCCGCTCCGCATCGTGGCCCGGCAGGTCCGTCACCCGCGCCCGCCGGTATTCCTCGGGCAGCGTCCAGCGCAGGTGAACGCCCAGTTCCAGCGGGTCATTGGTCGATTCAAACGGCTTGGCCACCAGGTCTTCCGACACGTTCGGCCTGATCCGCGGCGGCGCGCAACTGCCGTCACCCGACGTGTTCTTCGCATGCGGCATCAGCGAAAAATCGGCCAACTGGCCAGCCATCTCGTAGCGGATCGCCGTAGTGCCTGCGCCAATCGGTAAGACTTCGATTCCCAGGGGAACGATGTAGGCGGCGGTATAGTGCTGACTCATGATTGTTGCTTTTTTAAAGGTTGTTAGGGTTTAGTTCTTTCAGACGTTCAATCAGTAGGTTCGGGCGTGTCCCCGCCCCTGGCGGGCCGGCGTCGGTCCCTTCCAGGCTTCGCTGTTTGCTCGGCACTTCGTGCGCTAACGCCCCTCCAGGCACCTCACGCAATTTATCAACATAAATACCGACCTCGATCCGGTCGATTGACCTTCAGCAACGAGCCGGGCGGCGCAGCCGGCTACCTACTCTGCGAGGTTATTTTTTATCTACCCGCTCAGGCCGATTGTGGCGGCCCCTCCACCATAATCGAAACCGACGTGACCGGCTCAATCATCGCGTAGCCGAAATCAGCCGTGGTGAACTTGCTGCCGAAAGCCGCATGGGCCGCCGTCGGCAGGTCGGCCACCAGTCGGTCCGCAAAGGTCGCCATCTTTATGACGCCCCGGTTCGTTGCCTCACCGGCAAAATCGGTGAAGATGTAGTTGCCGTCGATCCCCCGGATTTTCTTCGTGAATTTCGTAGGTCCTTCCTCGTTCCAGCCAGGACCGTTAACACCGAAGTGGAGGGCCTCGGGCGGCTCCCGCAGTTCGATCCGGCTCAAGCGACCCTCCACGATGCAGAGCAGTACTTCCCCGGCCAGCCGCTCGTGCCGCACGAAACCGAGTAGCTTCCCCGCCGCGTCGAAGGCCCGTACTTCCATGCCCGGCCATACCCGCATAATGGACGACCGGAGCAGGAAGCCGCTGAAGTTTGTCGCTGTCTCCGCGTCGGTTTCCGCCAGGAGGACACGCTTGCGCACCGCATCCCGGTCGATAAGATCGCCCAGGGAGAAGGCACCGTCCACCAGGGCACTGACCCAGTCGGGGTCGACATGGAAAAATCGGAGCGATTCTACCGGTAGTAATTTGGGGTCGGCCACCAGATAGTTGTAGGGCACGTCGCGCAGACCGCGTAGGGCGGTCAGGTAGGTTTGGATGGTCTGAAACCAATCGGGCTGGACGGCGGCGGCGGTTGCGGCCACCGTGGGGTCCAGTTGGTCGGAAAGTCCGCCGGGGGTGCGGTCGGGTAGATTGGTCGCCGCGTCCAATTGGGTAACGGACTGGGCCAAAATCTCGAAAGAGGGGAGGGGCAGCTCGCCGTCCTTACCTGCTTTGAGCAGGGGCAATTTATCGGACAGCAGTTTACGTTCGGCACGCTTGCGTGCGTCGATATCGGTTTGCTGCTTCCAGAAATACTGGGCGCGGGCGAATGCCTTGTTGCGCAGGGCCAGTAGTTGGCCCAGTTGCCAGGCCGCCGCGTAGGAGACATCGTAGTAGCCGGCCTCGGGGTCGTAGATCAGTAGGGCATCGGCCGAGAGGAAGGGCGGGGCCAGGGTGGGGGCGATCGGTCCCGGACAGAGCGGACCCCGGTACCAGGAAATAGACCGTAGCCCCTGCCGAAACTTGTGTTCCATCGGTAGGTAGCCCTGTTGTAGGTGAGAAAGTGCTTTTTTCAGCGGTCCGGAAGTACGCTGGAAGGGCAGGTGCAGGTACAGCGGCTGTTCTGTAGTGGCAGCGCCGGTAGTGATACCGCCGGCCTTCGAGCCGGTAGCCAGAGTGCCGCCGTTGAGTCCCTTTAGGTAGTCGGCAAAGCCGCCCCCGGAATCCGCGCAGGAGAATCGCCAGTTCTTTAGGCTCACCAGCCGCACGGTGGGGTGGGTGGCGGGTACGTCGGCCTCCAGAATGGGTAGGTACTGTTCCAACGAAACCAGGTGGACGACGGTTTCCTTACCCGGCCTGGGGATGCGGTTGGCCATCACGACGGAGTATTCGTGTTCGGCCGGGTCGCGGGATTTATCGTAGCCGGCCTTATGGGTGACGCCCACCTTGCGGGCGTGGGCCAGGTACTGGAGGTCGGCCGGGCGGGGCTTGATTGCGTCGAACAGGACGGCGGGTAGGTCGATGACTGTAGCCTGGGCGGCGGCATCCTCGTCCGGGGCCACGCGGAAGGCGGGTGGAAACCAGGTGCCTTGCGGAATATGCTCCCGCGTGAGCCGTCCGATCGGAACCCGCTTGGGGGTGGGGGCGGGGTCGTCTTCGTTGAACAACAGCAAGGCCAACCAGGAGGAACGCGCCTGGCGGACGACCCTCCCGCTTTCGTCGCGTGCGGGCGGGGTGCGCGGACCGGCCTGGTCGTCGGGCGGCATAATTTCCCGTTCCCAAGGGAAGCCGCCCCGCCGAAAGACGATGTGCGGCAACGTTTCTTCGTAAAAGTCATTACCGTTCATGGGCGGATACACCGAATCCACGTCGGCGGGGTTGATGAAGAACCGCTCCCCGCTCACGTACACCCACTCGCTGATTTCGCCGATCTGGGCGGGTAGCAAGCCGCCACTTTCCCCGAAGGTGGTGCGAACGTTCACCTCGTAGGTGCCGGTCGTTAGCGCGGGCGCGTAGTGTTCGATGAATGAAATGGTAGAATCTGCCATAATGATGGGTCAGTAGCGACGCAATGCCTTGCGTCTGAAAAATGGTAGCGACGCAATGCCTTGCGTCTGAAAAAATATCCCAGACGCAATGCCTTGCGTCTAAGGTAAATGCCGGCTTTCCTGCCCGCGTGAGGTGCCTGGAGGGGCGTTAGCGCACGCAGTGCCGAGCAATCAGCGAAGCCCGGAAGGGACCGGCCCTGCCATCGGCAGGAACACGCCCCGAGCAAGCATTAACTCGTCCGGGGGTCGATCCAATCCTCCGGCAATTCGCCGGGCAGTGGCATGACCAGGCGGCGGTACCGGCTACCGAGTGTGCCGAGGAGGGGTGGATCATCGAACTGGTCGATGTCGATTTGCGAGACGGTACTACGGTTAAATGTGAGGCTACCTTCGGGCGGGAGGTGCTCGAAACCGGGAATGTCGAGGAGTTGACGATGCACGTTGAGGTCGGGAGTTTTAATGAAGGCCAGTTGATCTTTGCCGAGGTAATCGGACAAGATGATGCGCTGCGGGACAAAAGGAGGCGGCGGGGCCTTGACCTCGATCCGGTCAGGCTTGGACTGTATGAGGAGATCTACGAGCATGGGGGGCAGTACGTCGGCGGTCTGGTCGCCGGCGGGCTGGAAGTGGAGGCCGGTAAAGGGGGCTTCCGCCGCCGCACTGCCGAGCAGGCGGGGACCGTTGACGTTGCGGTCCATGAATCCGCCCCAGAGGGCGGCCGGTACGACGGAGGTGTCCCCGAATCCGCTGCCGTCGATCACCTCGCCATACTCGCCGCCGTCGTCGACTTTGCGAAACGTGACCATTAAGGTGGGCTGGAAACGGTCGGCTTTCAGGTTCATCGGGCCGATGCCCAGTTTCCAGTCGCTGACCCGGTCGGTATAGTGGCTGCTCAGGTAGTTGAGTTCCACGTCGCGGGCGGGGATACTGCTCTTTACGCGCACTTCCAGATCGGCCGGATTTACGATGAAGCGAACGCTGTCGGGGCCGAAGGACTCCGCTTTCAGCTCCCTTACGATGCCCTGCGAAATGGTTACCTGATGCAGTTGCGGCGTGGGCGGCAGCAGTTCATTGCGGAAGTTTTCCCAGCCGACGGGCCGGGGCAGCGCAGGGGAGTTGCCGAAGTTAATGGTGAAGCTGATCATCGAGAGATCGATGACGGCCCTGCCGCCGAACTCCGGCCCCCAGATGGACATGGATGCCCCGACCTGAATGGAAAACTTGATACTAACGAACAGGATCTTGAGCCGGAACGTGGCTCCGATGTTCACCGAGGCGGTGATGAGGTACTCGAACGGCTGAAAATTCATCAGGAAATGTGCCTGCACCACGAACCAGGCCCTGACGATACCAAGATCGGCCGTGCCTTCCAAGCGGCCGCCGACCATCAGCATTTTGGGCGTGAGCGCGAAGTAGGCACTGCCCTTGATATAGATGTTGCGGGAGACCTGATAGGCAAGCGCCAAACGGGGTACGCTGGGGAAATGGGCGGGTCGCTTGTACTGGGGGTTGTAACCGCCGAGTGTGATGACGAAGTCTCCGGCATGCTCGCCCGCAAACCAGGTGTAGAAAGCAAAACCGCCCGATAGTTTGGCCAGCGGGTTGAGGATGTATGATCCGTCGCTGATGCGGGCGTCGATGCCGATGGTCCCCTCTTCGGGCACGACGTGAGCGTGGATGGCCAGTTCGGCCCGGGCCAGTTTTTCGGCTCCTTTGGGCAGTTTGAGGCGGGCCAGGCCGAGTAGTTCCAGCTCGACACGGTTGCCGAAGGTGACGGCCACCAGCAGGAAGGATTCGATAAATTTGTAGTGTGTGGCTTTGATGCCGACCGCTATCCAGTGCCGCCCGCGGGCCGGGGGGATATCCTCGAAAATCCGTGAGAGGGTGGACCGTCCGTCGCCCGCATCGAGGTATGATTCGCCGAAGGCCGCCCGAACCATAATGAAGTTACGAACCTCTTCGATGGGGGGGATGGCCAGACTGCTGTTGAGGCCGAAACCACCCGCGAAACCGTCGATGAAGAATTCCGGCACGCCGCCCAGCGGCAATAGGGCCACAGCGTAGATAAAAAAGGACGGCGTACCGTCCAGGTCGACGTAACCGGCAAAGGCGGTGAGCGATTGCGGCCCGATACCGACCCGGATCTCGCCCGCATAGCCGTCGTAATCCTTGCCGCCGATGGGGATGACTTGCCGCATGAATCCCCCGGCAATGGTGATGTCTCCTTTCTTGACGTCCAATTCCATGCCGTCGAGGCCGAAATCGATGTCGCGCAGGATATTCAGGTCGGTCCGCAACGGTATTTTGATGCCGAAGCCTAGTAGGTCGAAGGTAAACCCGCCCATTTCCAGGCCGGCATCGAGTAGGATTTTCACCTTACCGTCCTCCATCGTGAGGCCGACCTTGCGGACGATCACGGGACCGAGCTTGCGGCCCTTGCCTCCGCCCTTTTTAGGGGATAGCGGCCGCCAGTCGGTCTTGGTCTGCGCCGGGGAATCGCCGCCGGCCGGGCCGGTAATAGGAATGACGAGGTTTTCACCCAGAAGCGGCGCGGTGATCTCGGTTTCCAGCGTGAGACCTTTTTTAAGGCCCGCTTTCGGTAGGGGGAGGCTACTACCCAGTTCTGTCAGGACGAGGTTATACGCCTTGACCTGAACTGCGGAGACCGGCTCGGTGCTGAGGAAGAGTTGGACGGTCAGGCTCAGTTCGTCTTCTCCGGGCGGGATGAACCGGCCGATAAATTCCAGGTCGGACAACGAGATGCCGTCGTCTCCGGTCAGGTTCATTTCCAGGCCGAAGATGATGCGGCTTTTGCCGTCCTCTTCCTTGACGATGAGGAAGAGGGCTTCCCGCATGCTGGGACTGAGCCAGGCCGGAATGGCGTCGGCCTCGGCGGGGGAGAAGATGCCCACCACCCGTTGCAGGGTTAGCTCTCCCCGGTAGCGAGCGGAAAGGAATTTAGCGTTATCGCCCTTGCCGAAATCGAGGACAAACTGGTGGGGTTCCGCCGTGGCGGGGTCGGGGAGGGTTAGCGTCCCGCTTAACTTAATGTCGTAGGTGCCGCCGGCGGATTTTTCCAGGTCCAGGCCCAGGAAGATTTTCCCTTCCTGCTCGGCCAGGGTAAAAACACTGGTGCCGCCGAAATGGTAGCCGCCCGTGGCCGTGTCGGCGGTGAAGTAAACGTCGCGGAGGACTAGCTGACGGAGCGCGTCCGGCAGTTGGGCGTTGACGCCGAATTTACCCCCGATCCAGCTGACCAGGTCGGCAATGTGAATGTCGCCTTCCGAGCGGGCGTCCAGCTGCCACCCGCCCGCGGCGGTGGGGGTATTGGAGGCATAATCGAGGCTGACTCGAAAACTGAAACCATCCTCGCCCGGCAGGTCCAAACCGGTTGTTCCCTGGAGTGTGGCGGTGGTTTGTTCCCTCCGCTGGAAAGAAAGGGCCAGTTCGGAAATAGTAAGCGAACCGGTTTTTCCCAGCGGCAGGGACAGTAGACCGGCCGAAGTGGCGGCCACCTCAACGGCTTTTGTTTTGGTCTGATAAGCAAAATTGAAACTTGCGAAGCCGAAGTCCCGCATGCCGTCCGGCAATCTTAGGCTGCCACCGGAAAGATCGGCTAGCCAGTCGTTCAGGATCAATTCATCCGTGGAGCCGACCCGAAACTCCCAGCCGCCGACGGACCGGTGCGTGCCTCCGAGGAGTAGATCGGTACCTCCCAGGTCGATAATGGCCGCCAGGGAAAACTCGTTTTCCCCCTCGCCGCCCTTTTGCGCGAAGAGACGGATGTTTTTTAGTTCTAACTGGAAATTGCCGACCTGGTAAGCCCACTGTCCTGCATCACCGATGACGGCTTGCAGGGCGTAGGTTTTGTCCGCCGCCTGGTAGGCTATCTCTAGTTCCTGGATGGTTAGATCGGCGGCGGCCGGGAGGTCCACTCCATCAAAGAATAGCCGAAATAGCGAGGAGGCGCGGATGGGCGCATCGTTCCAGAGGGAGAGTTCGGCATCGGGATAAGTCATCCGGCCCGCCAGGCGAATGTCATCGCCGATGGTCGCTTCGCCGGAGAGTTCCCATTCAATTCCCCTGCGGTCACTATTGAATGGATGGAGGACGCGCACTCCCAAGCGCGGCTCAAATTGTATCGTATCGTCCAGCAACTTGATGGGCGCGCTCTCCAGGGACAAGTCGAAAAGGTGTACCCGCCGCTCCGGCAGGTAGATACCCACCCCAATGCCGACGCGCTTCAGGTGGAGCAGCTCGAATAGTTCGTTTGGGAAAAGCGCGAGTCCGTCTTCCGAGCCGGTCCAGCTACCGAGCCGGGGAATTTCGCCGAGGGTGAGGCCGAGGTAGAGTTGCTCGGAAACCGGATCCAGTACTCCCCGGAAGCCGAAGGTACCGATTTTGGGTAGTACGATCGTTCCGGCCAGCGTAAGGTTAGCGGCCGCACCGCCGGGGTCGAGGGATACTTCCAGGGCCAAACCCTCGGTTGTCAGGCCGACCCCGCTTCCCTCCAGCTCCAGGGTGGGGGTAAGGCCGGTAATGATCCGAAGGGCCGGAGCATCGTCCCGTACGAAAAATTGCCCGACGGCGGTAGTGGAGGGAAGTTCCAACCCGACAAATTCGGCGGCGGCGGAAAACAGGCGGCTGATGCCCTCGCCCACCACGGCATCTACCTGGACGGTGAGCAGTAGGTTAAGGCCGTTTCCCAGTTGCCCGGTGGGCAGGCCCATTTCCGTCAGGTAGCCGGTCAGGTAGGGCAGGTGGGCGGGGCCGTCCGTCAGGCTGGAAAACAGTAGTTCCGTGCCATTCGCGCCGGCTAATTTCAGTTCTTCAAAGTAGGTAGCCACCGCGCTACTACGATCGGCTAGTGCCGGAAATGCCAGTGCCGAACGCAACGATTGCCCATGGGGTAGTTGCAGGTGGCACAGCCAATGGCGTTCCTCGCCCCGGTCGAACAGTACCGCATCGACGGCCACGTCGGTGTGCTGATGAAACCGGTTCAGTCTGCCTCGTAGATGCAATAGGTCTGCCGCCTGCACCAAGGATTCTATCCTGATACCGGCATCTTCGGTCAGGCCGAATAGTTGTTTTACCTCCGGCCAGATCAGGTCTCCCAGACTACTTTCGTCGAGTGCCAGGGTGGGGCGGGTCTTCAGTTGGGCGGCCAGTTCGTTAAGGTGTAACATGGGCATGGGCTTATGAATCATGAGCTGGTTTATGCGATGATGTTCGACCACTCGGCACAGTTGCCGAAAACCTCTTTCAGGGGCGATTTTAATTTGGAGGAGTTTTCCTTGATAAAGGCGTTTAGATCGCCGCCCTCATGCATTGATTCCATGAATTTGACTATTAGCTCCCCTTTGTCTTCAAAGGCTTTTTCGCTACTGTTCCGGTTAACCAACAGGGCGATAATATTGAGGTAGCTCGTGGTATCCCGCTTGTATTCTTCCGCCGTTGCGACTAATTGGTTCGCCGGGGCTAGTGCGACCAACTGGTTTCGCACGTCTGTTACCGTGAGTTCCTTCAACCAGAAAGCGGTAAAGTTCGGGTCTGTAATAGTGGTGCCGATTGCGCCCGCCCGTAATCCGGGAATAGTGGCGTTTACTTGCCGGGGCAGGGTCCGGGAAGTTTTTTTTAAAAACTCTAGTAAACCCCGGCGTACATTCGGCAGGCTATGACGGTCTCCCCGTCCCATGCCGTTGTGCGGCAACATGATTCGGGTACCGGGATGTTCCAAGTCGCCCCAATCACCTCGCTTTTTGTCTGCTATCACCACCGCGTCATTGTCAATCCATACCCTCCGAATATTTAAAAAACTGTTCATTTGTTGAATAACCAGTTGGTTGCAGGCCGGTGGGGCGGAAAAAGTGATCAACTTCAAAGCAGGCCAGTCCCAGTTCGCCAGGGCCGGATTTGCTGCGGTCAGTTGCGTTCGGTAGGTCCCCAGATTTACGGCGGCGGAAAATAAGGTGGCTAACGCACCACCCAAGCTATGACCGCTCGCGTAGATAGCCGAGGGAGGGGCTTGGTTGTTGGTCGCAATCCGATTGAGAATAGCGGTAACATTTGGTAAAATCGACTTTAGGCTATACGTCATTCCCTTTCGGGTACGTGCAGCTGCGTCATTGCACACAAGTTGCTCGTTCTCCGTACCCACGGCATAATTCGTGGCCCAGTCCGGATGCGTGGTTGTTAATATTTTTTCCTTCACGGCGTCACCGCCCTGCGTTCCGCGAAACACGATATGCACGGTATTGGTGGGCATCCGGTGGAGCACAAAACCCATTAGGCTGGGAAACCCCCGGTCGGAGTCAGCAAGTTCACGCTTACCCGTCAGGCCGGTAAAACAGTAGAGCGTATCGGTTCCCCCGGCATTGACATTGTGCACCAGGTGGGGTGGGTTTCGATTCATGTCCTGCATGTAAACATCTCCGATCGTAGCCGCTAAATCCTGTGACCGCATAATTGTCCACTTATCCTTGCCACCACGGTAAACACCCACCTTGGTAGGATTCAATCGATCGTAGGTGTAGTAAAAAGGACTAAGATGAGGCTGGAACCCCCGGTCTTGAATTATTTCCCGTATTATCGCTTCTAATTTGGATTTATGATTTCCCCATAGCTTCTCTTTTTCGTAAAACGGGTCGAAGGGCCAAACCAGTGATTGCGCATACAGCTGGTAGGCCATCGTACAGAGGTCCAGGTGGAAAACCAAATCGTGATACATAAATGGGGCGGGTTCAGATCAGGATGCATAAAACGGCAAGGTGCCTCACTGCCCGGAAGGCAGCAGGTGAAGACCTGGTTAGTAAATTCAATTGGGTATCTGAACTGCAAGGTAGAAAAACTTCCTTAATAATGTCAAAACTTGCAATAACTTTGTTGTCACGAGTTGTTTTGACCCCCTCACTCCGCCCAACCCCACACCGCCCCAAAAAATAGCAGCCTTCGGCTATGCAATACATCACTACCTTCAATGGTATAGTTAATATTGTTCGTATCCAACAGGTTATTGACATTCAGGTATAAGATCACCGTACCCCGCCGGATGGGTAAAACCTTGGACAGGGCTAGGTCCAATCTATTGTAGATCGGATAACGCTCAAAGACCGGCAGCTCCCCGAAACGGCCCACCGTACCCGAGCGACCCCGGTGGCTCAGCCCCGCCGACCAGCCGTTCGCATCCCACCTCACTTGCCCGCGCACGGCCAGGGGAATATCACGCGCCGTCGGCAGCTCTCCCCGGCTGCGCACGCTCACCGCGCTCAGGCCGGCTACCCAGTTACCACGCCGGTAATCCACCTCCGCTTCTCCGCCCACCACGGTCAGGTCTTCATTCCGCTCGTACATCTCGCGTTTCGCATACACGGCCCCGCGCAGGGTCCAGTCTTGCAGTTTATGTTGGTATTCCAGTGCCGCCTGGCGCAGGTCCAGCCGCTGCCAGTCACGGGTGGCCGCACCGGGGGGCAATAGTTGGGTGTGCCTGCCCACGCTCAGGTGCCACCACGCCGGCTCGGTGGGGCGGTAACGGACGGCCGCGTGCAGGTTCACGGCCGGCCGGCCGTCATACACCGGTTTCACGCCCGCGCCCAGCAACCAGTCCGACCCGATCCGCCGCTGCACCTGGGCATAGGTTTCCACCGTATAGTTTAGGTCGTTCACCCGAAACCCCGCCCCCTCGATCCGGTCGGAATAGCTGTTCACGGCCGCGCCCAGCCGTAGCGAAAACCCCGCCCCGCGCCGCTCGGCGTGCAGGGCACTGTGGGTAGTCAGCCGTTCTATCGTAGTGCTCGTATCGCTAAAGGTGAAGCGGGGCCGCTCCCAGTCCAGCAGCTGGTTAATGCGCCGGTCCCAGCGTTCGCCCTCCGTTTTCAGGTTCATTATCGCCAGGTGGCGCGGCTTGCGCTGTTCGAACAACTGGTCACCGCCGGGCACCGCCACCTGATAGCGGTAGCCTTCCGCAAAGCCCAGGTAGAAGGCCTGCAACTCGGTATTCCTTCCCGTTCTTCCGGCATAACTCAGCATCCCGTCCACGCTGCGCGACGATTCCAACTCCTTTAGCCGGTCGCCGTTCAACACCCGAAAGGCCGTCAGGTCGGTGGCGTTTACGTAGCCGCGCAGGCTACCGGTCTTACCCACGCGCCGCGCCTGCTGATAGCCAACGCCCACCAGGTTCAGGCTCAGGCCGTGCGTGGTGCGGGCGGGGCGGCCCACGGCGGTTTCCAGAGCCACCACCCCCGCACTCGCCTGGCTGTATTCCAGCGGCGGACTACTGGGGTAAATCGTCAGATCACGCACCGGCAGTTGCCCGAAAATACTGAATTGCCCCACGCCGTTGCTCTGGTCCAGCCGTACGGCCGACCGCAGTGGCACGCCGTTCAGGTACACGCCCGTGGCCACGGCCGGGCTGCCGCGCAGGCTCACGTTGGCCGTCTCGTCGGGGTTGGTGGCGGCCGGCAGGCTGTTCACCGCCAGCAACGGATCGGCCTTGGCCGTCGCATTCAGGTAAATGTCCAGCTGGGTCAGTTGCCGCGTGGCCAGTTCGCCGTGTGCTATCCGTTTGGCCTGCACCGTCAGTGCCTCGGCGGTGGTACTCAGCCTTATCTCGCTGGTGTCCAGCGGTTGCCCGCTGGCCACCGTAGCGGCGACCAGCAGGCAACTTAGCAGTAACAGGGTTTTCATCAGTTAGACTTTTTGTCCAACTCGGGCAGCAGCATATACTTTACATACCCGAAGGTGGGTTGCGCCGCCAGTGCCCGCTGGTAGGTGGCGCGCGCCTCGTCCGTTTTCCCCACTTTGGCCTGGGCCTGCCCCAGCAGGGCCAGTGTACTCAGGTAGTGCCAATCCTGCGCGGCGTCGCTACCGTACTGCTGCACGGCTTTTTTCAGGTAAGTGACGGCTTTTTCCGGGTCGCCGCCCCACTGTTCGGGCGTATAAAACAAGTTTCCCGCCGCATTATACAGGGCCGCCGGGTCGTTCGGGTCCAGCTCCACTCCCTTTGCCGCATACTTGGTTGCGCGGCTGCCGTACAGCATCCCTTTCATCGGCGCCTGCGCTATTTTCAGGCCCAGCAGGGCACTATACAGGCCGTGCGCGGCGGCATTTTTATCGTTCAGGTCCCAGTACTCGTCCAGCAGTTCGTCCACTCGGTCCACTACCGCAGCTATCGCGTCATTGTCCTTCGTCGCCATGTGCGCATAGGCTTTGGCCAACTGGTAATCGGCTTCGGTCAGCATTCGCTCGGCGGGGTCGGCTATCGTTTTCGTCGCCGCAACGGCCTCGGCCCAGACCGCCGGGTCATTGCTCAGGTAGGCCCGCAGGGCCGTCTCGTGGTGTGTTTGTGCACCCAGCATACCCGTAAGGGTGAGGAAAAACAAAAGAATCAGGTAATGCATGACATACATTGGTTTGATGATGCCACAACGTTCGGCCTACATTTCTCTTCCCACAACTCTTCTTGTCGGCTGGTCCTCTTCCCTTGACGAGCGGGCCGAATACCATTCGTCATTCCATAGCCGCCGTTCGTCAAGCACCGGGGCGCGGCGCGGAGGGTATGCTTACTTTTGGGCGTGTCCGCTCGGCTAACGCCGGAGCGGCCGGTCCCTTCCGGGCTTCGGCATTCGCCTCGGCACTTCGTGCGCTAACGCCCCTCCAGGCACCTCACGTAGGCCAAGGATTGAAGGATTGAAGGATTGAAGGATTGATTAAGCGGGATGAATGAAATTTGCGCTCCCCCCTTCGGGGGGCTGGGGGGGAAACCAAGGATTAACTGCGCTGCTTCTCTTGATCGCAAAACGATCCTTCGAGGTGAAGGACTGAATATCGCCCCCAAGCGGCTCCCTTAATCGCCCAATTCATGCTTACCACCATTTTCCAACGCGGCCCCTGGCCGGACCTCCTGCTCTGGTCCGCCTACACGCTGCTCGTACACGCGGCCTTTGCCCCCGATCCAGGAGATGCGGGTAACGTGGGCGTCTCACTCGCCTTCCTGGCGGGCGAGCTAGTGGCGGCCTACGGCCATTTGAGCTACGGACTGTTACCGCGCCTGGAGAAACGGCGTTCCTTTCTTGCTTACCTGCTGGTGCTGGTGGGAAGTTTCCTGGCTGGTTTATTCATGGCCTGGATCGGTTTGCTGCTCATCGGCTCGGTGGATTCGGAATTTCTCCTCACCCTTTCACCCGCTAATTTCTTCGGCATCTGGTTGCCCCGGCTGGGGTGGAGCATCGTCACCCTCATGGCCATCAGTAGCGGCCTGTATTTGTTTGCACACCGCCGCCGGCAGGCGGAACGCGAACGCCAACTGGAGGTCGCCCGCACCCAGGCGGAACTGGCCTACTTGCGCGGCCAACTCAATCCGCACTTCCTGTTCAATGCGCTCAATAATATTTACGTCCTCATCTCCCGTGACCCCGAGCGGGCGCGGGAAAGCCTGACCGGCTTTTCCGATCTGCTCCGTTACCAGCTCTACCGCAGCGAGCAGGAACTGGTACCGTTGAGCGAGGAAGTGGAGCAGATCGAGAAGTTTTCCGCCCTGAGCCTGCTGCGCATGGAGGAAGATTTCCAGTTCGTACTGGAAGCACCCCGCTCCGACCGCCGACCGATGCCGCCACTACTATTATTGCCGCTGGTCGAGAATGCCTTCAAGTACAGCTCCCCCGCAGGGAGGTTACGTCCACGCCCGCCTCGAACTTACCGCCGGGGAAACCCGCTTCGAGATCACCAACAGCGTCCTGCCCCAGGCCCCCGCCAACCGCGATGAAGGTGCCGGGGGTATCGGCCTCACCAATATCCGCCGACGGCTGGATTTGCTTTACCCCGATCGCTACACCCTGACCACGCAGGCAGCTGCCAACCCGGACCGATTCACCGTCCGCCTCACCATCCCCGCCCTATGATCCTTCGCACCCTTATTGTCGACGATGAACCCCTGGCCCGCGCCGGTATCAGCGATTTCGTAGCCCAAACCGACTTCCTGCGGGAGATCGGTCAGGCAAAAAATGGGCTGGAAGCTCTGGAAATAATTGGACGGGGTGGGGTAGACCTGCTCCTGCTGGACATCCAGATGCCCGGCCTGAGCGGTACGGAACTTATTCGCAGCCTGCACCGTCCACCGGCCGTCATTTTCACCACGGCCCACCCCAGTTTTGCCGTCGAGGGATTTGAACTCGATGCGGTCGATTACCTGCTCAAGCCCATCGCCTTTCCCCGCTTCCTGCGGGCCGTCCTCAAGGCCCGCAGCCAACTCCTTCCGGCACCCGATAACTTTCCGGCACTCCCCGCCGCTCTCCCGCTCCCCGGCCCGGCCCCCGCCGACATATTTATCCGCGAGGAGGGCCGCGTGGAGCGCATCCTCACCGCCGAGATCCGCTACGCCGAGGCGATGCAAAACTACTGCCGCATCCACACCGGCAGCGGCCACTACCTGCCGCTCCTGCCCCTCACCCAGTTGCTGGAATCCCTCCCCGCCGCAGATTTTATCCAGATCCACCGCAGCTACCTCGTCAATATCCACCGCGTGGACGCCATCGTGGGAAACCAGGTACGGATCGGTGATACGCTACTGCCCATCAGCCGCAATAAGCGGGAGGAGGTGCGGGAAAAACTGGTGGGTGGGCGGCTGTTGTGAGGGTGAATTTGTCTGGGCGGGCGGTCTTACGACTGCACTATTCAACAGATTTTAAGTAACTATTCCGCGCTCGTGGTATTCACCACCACCTCCTCGTGCAGTGTGCGGTGCACGGGACAGCGGTCGGCTATCTCCAGCAGGCGTTCACGCTGCTCGGGGGTTAGGTCGCCTTCCAGGGAAATGGTGCGGTCGAAATGATCGATCTTGGCGGACTTTTCGCCCGCATGGGCCATGTCTTCGGCGTAATCTTTGCGGTGGTCGATGTGGACCAGTACTTCCCTCACCACCCACTTTTTGCGGCGGGCGTACATCTGAATCGTCATGGCCGTACAGGCCCCCAGGCCCGCACTGACCAATTCGTAGGGGCCGGGACCGAAATCGTTGCCGCCCACGGATTCCGGTTCGTCGGCCGTCAGGGAATGCTTGCGGACCATGATCTCGGTCGTATAGCCCTCGGCTCCCAGTCGGACGGCCACGTTGCGGCTCGCTTTGAGTTCTTCTTTTTGTTCGTCCGATTCGGTGAGGTAGCGGCTGCTCCAACCGGCAATCACGCGGCCGGCGTAGTGGCTGTCGGCCTTATCGGATAGCAGGTGATCGGCCCCGTCCAGGGAGACAAAGCTTTTGGGGTGACGGGCGGCCTGATAAATATTTGCCGCCTCGTCGATGGAGACGGTGGTATCCTGGGGGGAGTGCAGGATAAGGAGGGCCGCCCCCAATTCGTGGATACTTTCTTTGATCTTGTAATTACCCAGGTCGTCGATAAACTGTCGCTTGATCCGAAAAGTACGGCCGCCGATGTCGATGTTGGCGTAGCCCTGCTTTTCAATCTCCTCCAGACCGCCCTGCAGTAGATTGGTCACGTGTACCGGCTCGAAGGGGGCACCGATGGTGGCCACGGCCTTGATGCTCGGAATCTGGTGGGTGGCACAGAGCACCGCCGCTCCGCCCAGGCTGTGCCCGATGAGCAGGGTAGGGGCCTCGAAGTTTTCGGTCAGGTAGTCGGCCGCCGCCACCAGGTCCGCGATGTTGGAGCTGAAGTTGCTGTCGGAAAAGTCCCCCTCGCTCTTTCCCAGCCCCGTAAAATCGAATCGCAGCACCGCGTAGCCCTCCAGGTTCAGTGCCCGGCTGATACTCCGCACCGCCGTCAGGCTGCTGGAGCAGGTGAAGCAGTGCGCAAAAATGGCACAGGCCAGCGGGTGGCGGTTCACGGGCAGTTCGAGCCGTGCGTGCAACTGCTCGCCGGCGGCGTTGGGAAAGGTGATGGTTTGGGAAGACATATGGGGGTGGTTTGGGTAAGGGTAAAAGCAGAGGAATAATCAGGTTTTTTCATGAGGTGTAATGTTCTCAATGATCCATTCTCTGGTAGTTTCCGTCGCATTGATCTGGATAGAAACGGCAATAATCGTATCAATAAATTTACTGCTGCTGGATTTTCCAATGCGAAACAACATATCTTTTGAGTATTTCAAAATATCGCTTATCAGAAACATGAATCCTTCTCCTTCATAATCATTAATACGTTTAGCAACTTCATCACGGTCAAATACTACACCCGATCCATAAATGAAAAGTCCCTGACTTCCTCCTGCCTGCATAATTTTCGATGCAGCATGTTGAATGTCATATTCAGTGAAATTTTTATCTTTGACCTCTATAGCATAAACTAGTCCATCGGGGTCAAAAACATCAATATCTCCTACTTCTTTTGAGGATGATCCAGCTTGGTTAACTTTGTGAATTATAACAGAATAGTTAGAATCGAAATGGTCGTGGTAAAGCGTTTCAAGAGTTCCTACAACGATGACAGGTATTTCACCCTGACATGATTTTGTGAGCAGTGCCTTAATAAAACTTAATCGTTCTACCAATACCGGCTTGTTGCTGGAAGTGAAGCCGCGATACTTGGAAAGCCTCAATATTTTTCGATCCAAACAATAAAAAACATATTTCAAGTAAGAATAAGCTTCTTGTTTACTGCTTATATTACTCAGTAATTCGATTAATAGTTCTAATAGATTTCTATCGTAACCTCTCCGAACAGCATTATTATAACTGAGCATAGGATACCTTGCCGGTTTATTCAAGTAGGGTTCGTTTGAGCCTCCAAGCGCGTTGAAAAGCACATCTCTTTCAAATGGTACAACAACTTGATGGCATAAGCTTCGTGCATCAAATGCACCGGGGATATCTGCTCCTGCCTGGAGAGCCAACGGACTGATCTCGTCACTGGTGGATCTTGCCAACAGGCTGGTCACCAGAATGTAGCGGTATGTTTTGTGCTTGCCGAGAATAATTTTTTCAATAGATGCTGCAAATTTTCCATCGCAACTTTCTCGCTGTAAAAAGGCGGAGTTTAAGATCCGTTCCGCTTCATTCGTTTCAATGAGCTTAGGCATCCAATTCTGCGATTTGAAGTTGATAAGGTAGGTCGATGATCACATCGTTGATCAGGTAATCCATTAACATGCGACCGATACGTTCGCCCAGGTTTGGCGGTACTGCATTACCGATTTGTCTGAAACAAGAGGACTGAGAACCCTGAAATACATAATCGTGAGGAAATGTCTGGATAGCGGACGCTTCCTGTACGGTCAAACGGCGTAGACGATCGGGCGCGACCTGGTATTCCATGGGCTTACCACCTTTTATTAGTGTATTGTGGTATTCGACCACCCAGTTCGGTTCACCATTATACAACTCTTCGTTGTCGATGATTGGCGTCTTGTTTCCTCCCATTGAGGCAGGAAGCGTTGCGCTAAAACCATCGAGCCGGATCGGTCTTCCCAGACCATTAAACATCATACCTGCAAAGGGAGATTTTCGTAGAATCGGATTAGCGGTCAGGGTGATTTTTGCTTTTGATAGTTGTTGGTTATTACCAGTTCCGGCAATATCCAGATGACCGATCGCTTTGCGTACGGTAGGACCTGTTTTACGGTAGGGTTCCAACATTTTACTTAGATCGGGTACAATGATTGAATTCATTTTGAACCCGACAAAAAATACCCGTTCCCGTGCTTGGGGAACATCGAAATCACTGGCATTGAGTACTACAAAATTCGTCGCGTAACCCAACGACCTGAATCGTTCTAGCAGCTTTTCGCGCAGCGGTTCCCATTTAGATAATTTACCCAGTGCCTTGACATTTTCCATGAGAAAAATGGATGGGCTGAGTTTTTTTACCACATCGACAAAATTCCAAACGTGCCTACTTCGCGGATCATTCGGGTCCATTTTGCCGGCTACGGAAAACCCCTGGCAGGGTGGACCACCTACGACTAGATCAATATCGGATAAATTATCAAAATCCGGCAAGAAATCGAGAATATCGCCGCAGCGTATATGGTCACCAATGTTGTGGGCATAAGACGCACAGGCATTTTTGTCATAATCGTTAGCCCACACTACCTCAAATCCGGCACGTTGAATTCCGATATCAAAACCCCCGGCCCCCGAGTAAAGTGAAAGTGCTCTCATAATCACAAAGCTAACATTTTGTTTCTACCAATGAACCGCGTCGTTTAATTATAGCTTTTTTCAATGGAATTTTGTGAACACCCTTCTTTTTTCCCAATGGACAAGGGGTGGGAGCGGGGCCGCCCCTGGGCGGCAGCCCGCAGGGCCGAGCGGACAGCGAGCCGCGGACGGCCCGGCCGGCGGCCTTAGCCGCCGGTGGCCCCCGAGAAATGCTTAGCGCACCACCACCCGGAACGTGCCCTGCGCACCGCTGCCGAGATCGAGAACTTGCGCGAAGTAGAGGCCGCCCGGTAGGCCACGAACGGAAAATGGACGCGTCGGTGCCGAGGGTGGCGCGCCGGACCAGACGGCCGGATGCGTCAAACAAACGGGTCTCGGCGGTGCTGCCGGTGGGAAGGCCGCGCACCCGAATCTGATCGCTCGCGGGGTTAGGGAAAATGGTGATGCCCGTCAGTTGCTTCGGCCGGTCGGAGAGGCCGACGAGGGCGGAATCCTGGAGGTCGGTATCGTAGAACTGGATGCCGCCCCGGTAGTTGCCGACCGCCATTTCCAGCAGACCGTCGCCGTCCCAGTCGCCGAAGGAGGGGGTGCTGCGGGTACCGAAATTGATGCCGCCCAGGGCCGTGCTGACGGTGCTGAAAGCGGAATTGGCCGGGCTGATGCCGCCGCCGTACAATTCAATCGGGCCGAGGACGCCGCCGGCCGCCACCTGCAAACTATCCTCGCCGTAGGCGATGACCCAGGGGGCGGAATAGCCGGTGCTGAAACCGGGGCCGCGCAGGTCCAGGCCGCCGAATTGGAGGCGATTATCCCCGGCCTCGGTGGAGGGATCGAAAAAGGGAGCTGCGGCGGTGCCGGTATTGTGAAAGTAATTAACGTTGCCGCTGCGCTCGCCCAGGATCAGATCGAGCAGGCCGTCGCGGTCGATATCGGCCAGGGCGGGGACGGAACTGAGGCCCACGTCGATGCCCATCCAGTTGAATTGCGGCTGGCCGAAGACGGCGGTCTGGCCGGGTCCGGCCGTATTTTCCAGGTAGATGATTCCGCCGGTGGCCTCGCCCACGAGGGCATCCTGGTCGCCGTCGCCGTCCAGGTCGCCGAAGACGGGGTAGAAGCTGTTGGTGACATCGGTGAAGACAGCCAGGCCGAGGTAGTTGGTGTCTACGAGGGTGAAGGCGGGTGCGCCCGGGCTGCCGGTATTTTCGTAGAGGTAGACCTGCGAGTCATTGGTGGCGATGCCCCCGCCGCCCACGTAGTCGTTGTTGTTGCCGATGACCAGGTCCAGTTTACCGTCGGCGTTGTAGTCAAAGGGCACGGGGCGGGCACCGGTGCCGTGGTCGATCATTTCCTCCACTAATGCAGTGCGGGTTTGCAGGGCAAAAACAGGGTTGTCGTCGGTGCCCGTGTTCTGGTAGTACCACAGCACTTCCTTATCCTCCACGTTGCCTTGCGCGGAGGGCGAAACGAGTAAGTCGCGCTTGCCGTCGTTATTGAAATCGACGTAGAAAGGGGCGGGGAAGAAATCCTGGTCGAGCGAGACATCGTAGGTGGGGAAGAAGGGCTGCTGCTCGTTGTACCACGCCTGCTGGCAGGTGCCGCCATTGGTGAGCAGATTGATGTCACTGAAGGTGATATCGCCCAGGATGAGATCCTTTACGCCATCGCCATTCGCATCGAAAGTCAGTAGCGTGGAGCCGGTGTGCCGCCCGCCCGCCGGCGCGTCTGGGCCGAGAAGTGGGTCAGCGCAGTCTCCGGGTGCGGAGGCCAAATCGACGGCCGAACTGAGGCCGCTCTCGAAGATGCCGCCGTAGCAACCGTTTTTGCGCAGGTAGATGAGGCTGTCGAGACCGAAACCCCGCTCGACCGACTGATTGGCATAAAACTCCATATAGCCGCCGCTTATATTAAAGGTGAGGATATCGAGATCGCCGTCACAGTCGAGGTCATCAAAAGCCGGGACGTCGATGGGGCTGACGTATAAGTTTATCCGACCATTATTGAGGGGAAAGTAGATGAGATCAAACTGGTTTTCAAACTCGTAGCGGGTGAAGGCCAGTAGGTTGTTCTCGTCGTAAAAGCCCCGGTAGACCATGATGCCGTCGATGATCGCATCGCTATAGGCGAACAGGTCCATGATGCCGTCGCCGTTGTAGTCGCGCAGCAATGCCCAGGCACTGAGGGGTGGAAAGTTAGCGGTCAGCTCGGGCGCGTAGGTCCGGCTGCCGTCGGCTTCAGTGCGGAAAGCGAGTTGCGCCCCGCCCAAGCGGTCGAAGATGTAGAGGTCGTCATCGCCGTCGTTATCCAAATCAGCCGAACTTGGCTGGGGATTGTTCAGGCCGCCGGCGAAGGGCCAGGCCAGGGTTTGACCGTCCACCGTGACCGGCGCGGTGAAGCGGGTAAGACTCGGTGCCTGGGCGGCTACCGAAATTGCCAGTACGATAAGGAGAGCAAATAAGAGAAGAATACGGTGCATGGAAGCCGGTTTGGAGGTAAAATTAGGGGTTTCCGCCGCCCTTTAAATTATTTGTGCGATTTTGTCGGCCGCAAACGGCGTACTGCTATCAAACAGTACCGTTGCCCGACCTGCCCACCGGCTACACTACTAATAACCACTTCCTTCATGCGGTTTCTGCTACCCCTTGTTATTTTCGTCGTCCTGCTTGCTTCTCTCCCCTCCCTGCTAACCGCCCAGGAAACCCGCTTCGGCCCCTTCAGCGTGGAGCGCGGCACCGTGAGCCTGCCCGCCACCACCGGTACCGACAGCATGAAAGTGAGCGTGGACGGTGCCGAAATCAACTATGCCGTTACCGACGGCCGCGCCACGCTACCTGCTTTCACGCCCGGTCTGCACCTGGTGGGCGCGCAGGGCGAGTACCGGCTGTTTCATTTTCGCCAGGCGGGCAAGGACCAGCCGCTCCGCACCCGGCACATCCCGCTGTGGCTGTCCATTATTCCGCCGCTGGTGGCCATCGTGCTGGCCCTGCTGTTTCGCGAGGTCATCATTTCGCTCTTTATCGGCGTCTGGGCGGGGGCCTTCATCGCGGGCGGCCTGCGGATCGACTCGCTTTACGCCATCCTGCTCAGTTTTGTCAGCGTCATTCAGACCTACCTCATCCGGGCCCTCAACGACACCGGTCACCTGTCGGTCATTGTTTTTTCGCTGCTCATCGGCGGCATGGTGGCCATCATATCCCGTAACGGCGGCATGGCCGGGGTGGTCAACCGGCTGAGTAAATACGCCACCACCGACCGCAGCGCGCAGGCCATCACCTGGCTGCTGGGCGTGGCCATCTTCTTCGACGACTACGCCAATACGCTCATCGTGGGTAATACCATGCGCTCGGTCACCGACCGCTTTAAAGTCAGCCGCGAGAAATTGGCCTACATAGTCGATAGCACCGCCGCGCCCGTGGCCGCCGTGGCCTTCATCACCACCTGGATCGGGGCCGAACTCGGTTACATCGACGACGGTATATCCCAGATCGCCGGCTTCGATCCCGATCTGACGCCCTACGCCGTTTTTCTCGATAGCCTCAAGTACAGTTACTACCCCGTGCTGACGCTCTGTTTCATTCTCTTTCTTATTTACCAGGGCCGCGATTTCGGTCCCATGCTCAAAGCCGAGACCCGTGCACGCACTACCGGCGTGGTTAGTAAGCCCAGCAGCGAGGAAGACGAGGTAAGTGAAACCGAAGACCTCAGCCCCGTGGCCGGTGCGCCGCTACGAGCCAGGAACGCCGTTATTCCCGTAATGACCGTCATCATCATGACCATCGTCGGCCTCATCGACACCGGCATCGCGGGCGAGTACGCCTCGCTGGGTGCGGCCGCACCCGCCACCGACGGCTGGGGGGCCGTATGGGGGGCCATGGACGGCAGCTTTTTTCGCAAACTCGGCGACGTGATCGGCTCGGCCGACAGTTACGTGGCCCTGCTCTGGGCCTCGGTTTGCGGCGTGGCGGCGGCCCTCATTCTTTCGGTCACGCAAAAAATCCTTTCGCTGGAGCGCACCATCGGCGTCCTCACCAGCGGTTTCAAAACGATGCTGCCCGCCATCATGATCCTCAGCCTGGCCTGGTCGCTGGCCATCACCACCGAGGAACTGCACACCGCCACCTTCCTCACCGGCATCCTGCAGGGCAACCTGCACCCCTTCCTGCTGCCGCCGGTTATTTTCGTGCTGGCCGCCGTCATCAGTTTTAGCACCGGCTCCAGTTGGAGCACCATGGCCATTTTATACCCCATCGCCATTCCGCTGACCTGGTCGATCACCATCGCCCACGGCAGCACCGATTACGACCACTCCCTGGAACTACTCTTCAACGTCATCAGCACCATCCTGGCGGCCAGCGTACTGGGCGACCACTGTTCGCCCATTTCGGATACGACCATTCTATCCAGCCTCGCCTCCGATTGCCACCACATCGACCATGTGCGCACTCAACTTCCCTATGCCCTCTCCGTGGGGGCCATCGCCCTTATCATGGGGTTTGTCACCGCCGTGCTGGGCGGGGGGTGGCCCATCTGCTTGCTCATGCTCGCGCTGGGTATTGTCGCCGCCTGGCTAATTGTACGTTTTGTCGGGAAACCGGTGCCCAAATCGGTGTAAGCGGTGCCCGTAAACACTAGAGCGGGGAATTTCTTAACACATTTTAACGAATAAAAATCGCCCCCACCCCATACCTATGGGGTGGGGGCCACCCCTCCGCGTCGTTACCTTTGTAGCGCAGCGAACACGAACCGCTGCGCGTTTTTCCGAAAGCCTTATGGGTAAGAAAAAGTTGGTTGCTTCTCTTGCTTTTAGCTGATGGAATTGTTTTGGTTTTGGTTTTTGATGCGTGGACCGGTTGCCTTGAGCGCATCACTAAACTCCAGTTATTTTTATTAAGTTTTGCAGCCTTTTCGGCTGTTCTCTCATTGTTTTATTATGCCGCGGGTTGTCCTCACGTAGAGGGCAACCCGTTGTGCGTTTTTGGGCGCAGTCGCGCCCAAAAAAGAGTTCACAACCGCCGCTCCATCACGTAATCCATCATTAGAAAGCCATTCCCGATATCCGTGTCCTTATGCCCCCGGTTACGGTAGCCCAGGTGCTCATAGAAACCCACGGCGGGGTTGTCGCGCTTCACGTCCAGCACCATTGTCGTCATACCGGCGGCGCGGGCCTGGGTCTCGGCGGCGGCCAGGAAAACGCGGCCCCGGCCCGCGCCCTGCGCGTTGGGGAGGAGGTAAATCTTATGGACCTTGGCCCGACCGGTCTCCTCATAATTTAGTTCGTAAGACAAATAGCCGACGGGTTCCCCCACCAGTTCGGCCACGAAAAAAAAGTGGCCCTGCGGTCCGAACTGCTCCTCCAGGGCCGGGGTGCCGTACATTCGGTCCAGCATATAATGCAACTGTTCGGGCGACATCTTGTCGCCAAAAGTGATGGGCCAGATATCATTAGCGATCCGCTGGATGAGCGGAATATCTGCGAGGGTAGCGGGGCGGATGGCGAGTGACATGGGTAGACTGCAATTCAGATTGAAGCGGGTAAAGTTAGGATGTAATCTTCAAATCGGGTGCGCGTACTACGGGACAAAAAAAGAGCGGCTCCGCCGGATGGCGGGGCCGCTCAAAAAGTCAATACTTTCACTGTGCTTTTGTAACGGGCCTATTGGAAACGGTGTTCGGTGGAGCGTAAAAAAAGTTGGAAAACTTCTCATTCGGGCTAGAACCGGAGGTTCAGGCCCACCAGGAAATTAATGCCCGCCTGGGGATAGAAACCCTGCTGCACGGTGGTATCGCCCGCGAAGTTGTAGCGGTAACTCCAGCCGTTGGAGGAGTAGAGGGCGTCGAAGAGGTTGCGGACCATTAGAGTAAAGCCGATCTCCTCGGCGAAGGCGGGCCGCCAGCCGTAGCGGATTCGGAGGTCGGTGTAGGTGTAGCCGGAGATGGCGTTGGCGAAATCGCCGCTGTTGTCGAGGAAGCGGCGGCCGACGTACTTGGTGCGCAGGTTGGTCTCGATGAAGTGGCTGCCCAGGCCCAGGGGCTGGGTGTAGGTGATCTCCGCCTGCGCCGTGAGGTCGGGCGAGAAGGCGAGGGGCGTGTCGTTACGATCCACGGCCACCTGGCCGAGGTAGTTAAAATCGCCGTCGTAGTCGTCGAGGAACTCGGTGTAGTTGCGGGCGCGGTTGCGGCTAAGGCTGAGGCCCGCCCCGGTCGATAGGCGGGTGATGAGCTGGGCGGCGGCCTGGAGTTCGAGGCCGAGCCGGTAGCTGACCGGGATATTAGTGCGGATGTATTCGCCCACGTCGTTGAGGCGGCCGGTGAGGGCCAATTGGTCGCGGTAATACATATAGTAGGCATTGGCCGAGTAGGTCAGGCGGTCCGTAGCGCGGCGGTAGCCGAGTTCGGCATTGTAAAGTTTTTCGGGGCGGGGGCGCGTGGCGGCGGGGTTGTCCACGAAGTCGTTGCGGTTGGGTTCGCGCTGGGCCACGCCGACGGAAAGATAGACCTGGCTGCGCGGATCGAGTTCATAGAGCAGCCCGGCTTTGGGGTTGAAGAAAGTGAGGGTTTCCTCCGCATTCACGCGGCGCAGGTCGTTGTCCAGGCCGAGGAACTCGTAGTTCACGCGGCGCACCTGCAAGTCGAGGTAGGCACTGAGGCCGGAGGTAAAGGCGTAGTTGGCGCGGGCGTAGGTATTGAAGTCGGTCTTGCGCGCATCGTTATCGTAGTAATTCTCGCGGATCTCGGAATCACCGGCAAAACGCGCCCAGATCACCTCGCCGAAGTGTCGTCCCTCATAAATGTTGAACGCCCCGCCCAACGTGAACCGCAGCCGATCGTACGGGTCGTTATAATGGAGGCTGTAGACGGTGCCGTAAAAATCATTGTCCAGCCAGCGGCGGCGGATCAGGTCGCTCTCGGCGATGGTCGTATCGCCGATGGTGGGGGGCGTGATGCCGTAATTTTCAAGCGACTGCCCGGCCTTGTACTGCTCGAAGTAGCCGGCCCCGGCGGTGTAGTGCCCGGCCAGTTGCACGCGCCACCCGGCACTCAGCTCGCGGCTGTAGTGGAGTTGCAGGTGGGTTTGGCCGTAGTTATCGACCTCGTTATCGTAGGGTTCGCCCTCCTTTTCCGTTCCCGCCGAATTGGAGGTGCGCGTAGCCGGATCGGCGAGCAGACTGGGGTCGGTGCCGTTCCAGGCCTGGTAGGTCTGTTCCGCGCCGCCGAAGGCCGTCAGGCGCAGCACGCTACGGTCGCCCACGTAGGCGGCACCCGCGTACCAGGAGCGTAGGTCGGCCGTGGCGCGGTCGATGTAGCCGTCGGACGTGATGCGGCTCAGGCGGCCGTCCACCGTAAAGCGGTCATTGATCAGGCCCGTGCCGAAGGCCGCCGTGGCCCGCCGGGTACCGAAGGATCCGACCGCGCCGTCGAGGCGGGCGTAGGCGTCTTCCTTGACCTGGTTGGTGGTGAAATTAATGGACGCCCCGAAGGCTCCCGCGCCGTTGGTGGACGTGCCCACCCCGCGCTGCACCTGTACCTCGTCGGCCGAGGCCGCGAAATCGGGCAGGTTGACCCAGAACACGCCCTGGCTCTCGGAGTCGTTGAGCGGGATGCCGTTGAGGGTTACGTTGGTGCGCGTGGGATCGGAGCCGCGAATCCAGATGCCGGTGTAGCCGATGCCGGTTCCGGCATCGGAATTAACGACGGCCGAGGGCGTCCATTTCAGCAGGTAGGGGACGTCCTGACCGAGGTTATTTTTGGCGATCTCCTCACGGTCGATTTCCACGTAGGTAACGGGCGTCAGCTCGTCGGCCAGGGTGGCGGTCACGATTAGTTCGGCGGTGCTGAAGGACCGCACCTCCAGTTGGACATCCAGTTGGTTACGGCCGGGTTTCAGTTCCACGCGCCGGGTGAGGGGCAGGTAGCCGAGGTAGGAAAATTCGAGCAGGTAAGTGCCGGCCGCCAGGTCGGTCAGCCGGTAAGTGCCGTCGGCTGCGGTGGTGGTGCCGGTAGTAAAGGTCGGGCCGCGTGGGTCGATCGGTCGGTCCATAATGCGGACGGCGGCGCCGGTCAGTAATTGGGCATCGCCGCTGTCAGTGACCCGACCGCGTGAGGTCGCACTGCGCCCCGGCTTGGGCGGTGAGGAGTAGGCAGACGACTGCCGGAAAGAGCTTGCGCATGGTTAATATTTTCCCTTCCCGGGATTATCCGGGCAGGTTCCGATCTGGCCACCGTCGTGGCGAATCAAGGGTGTATTCTCAGCCGCTTTTCGTGAAGCAGCACCCCAGGTTTGAAAGAGTGGGTAAAGGTAGGGGTTTTGGAGGAGTTTGGATTTTGTGGCGCGTGTTTCTTGGTTCCCCCGGCCCCTCGCTACTCGCTCACACCTCCCAGGTACTCGCTCACACCTCCCAGGTACTCGCTCACACCTCCCAGGTACTACGATTTTGGTAAACCAAAACGTAGCTACCTTGGAGGAGGAGCGAGTTTGGGCGGGAGCTTTGGCTCCCGCTGTTTCCCATCGCTCCTCCAAGGTATCCATTTTGCTCCGCAAACTGGTACCTGGGAGGTGTCGATGGCGCAAGGCCCTGGGAGGTGTCGATGGCGCAAGGTGTACTCGCTCACACCTCCAAGGTACTACGATTTTGGTAAACCAAAACGTTGCTACCTTGGAGGAGGAGCGAGTTTGGGGGGAGCTTTGGCTGCCGCTGTTTCCCATCGCTCCTCCAAGGTATCCATTTTGCTCCGCAAAACTGGTCTGGGAGGTGTCGATGGCGCAAGGCCACCTGGGAGGTGTCGATGGCGCAGGTGTACTCGCTCACACCTCCCAGGTACTACGATTTTGGTAAACCAAAACGTAGCTACCTTGGAGGAGGAGCGAGTTTGGGCGGGAGCTTTGGCTCCCGCTGTTTCCATCGCTCCTCCAAGGTATCCATTTTGCTCCGCAAAACTGGTACCTGGGAGGTGCATGGCCGACTGAGTGTCCGCAAGGTACCTGGGAGGTGTCGATGGCGCAAGGTACCTGGGAGGTGTCGATGGCGCAGGCCCCTGGGAGGTGTCGATGGCGCAAGGCCCCTGGGAGGTGTCGATGGCGCAAGGCCCCCGGGAGGTGTCGATGGTATTGCTTACCTTTCGCGCATGAGTTTCAAAGAAGACATCAAAAAACTGATTGCCCAGCGCAAGACGGACAAAGCCCTAAAGCAACTGAGCGAACGCGCCCGCACCGACGAAGACCTCGACGAGATGCTGGTAATCTCCCTGCAATCGCGGCTGGCGAGTACGGATCGGGACGAGATGCTGGGCATCCGCACGTCCGATCAACTGGACCGGCAGCGGAACCAGATCAACTACGCGATCCTGAGTATCCTGGATGATTTGGATGATAGCGACCACCAGCCCGCCGCGCAGGTTCCGGCGGCGGTTGCCGAGCGTCAACCCGCTACCAGCGGCGGCGGAGCCGCCGCCGCTCCGGCCGAGGCTACGCCGGCCGCGCCGCGGGTGGCCAAGCGCGTGTTCGTGAGCTACGCCCGCGAGGATCGCAAGTATGTGGAGGAACTGGAGAAAAACATGGCCGTGCTGCGGAGGCAGGGTTACGTGAGTTCCTGGGATGACTCGAAGATCAAACCGGGCGAGAGCTGGAGCGCGGACATCGAGGAAAACCTGAAGGCGGCCGATATTATTATTTACCTCGTCAGTTCGGATTTCCTGAACTCCAATTATATCTACGACAACGAGCGGCCCTGGGCCGAAGAACTGGTGCGGACCAAGGGTGCCAAGATCATTCCCATCATCATCCGCGCCTGCGATTGGACCAGTGATTCATTGGCTCGCTTGCAGGTGATCCCGAGCAACGACCTGGGGCGGATCGTGCCGGTAAACGAGTGGGAAAGCAAGGACGAGGCGTATACGAAGGTAATTCGGTCGTTGCGGGAGATTATTTAAGAGCGTGTCTAAAATTTTTAAGAACTGAGGATCAATGATTCGCTGCGCGGCTACTTAGTGGTTAAGGTTCCGGCTAGACAAAAAATCACGCGCATAGCGGGTTACGCAAGTTAGTTTTTGTGACGCCGGGTTCTTAAATGCTTGGTTCTCGGGAAGTGAAAATTTAGACACGCTCTAAGGTTTGGTAAATCATTTTCGGCGGGTATGCGTGAGGTGCCTGAAGGGGCGTTAGCGCACGCAGTGCCGAGCGATCAGCGAAGCCCGGAAGGGACCGACGCCGGCGTAGCCGGGGGCACGCCATATAGATTAATTGAGGCACGAGCAGACATCTCACCTCGTAAATCGTACATCAGACATCGCGCATCCCTAATTTTCCTACCTTCGCCTTATGGCAAAACTGCGCTCTAACCACGTGGACAAGAAGAAATCCAGCTCCGGCGGCACCATTGCCCGGGTGGGAATTCTGGGGGCTATCCTGGCGGGGTTATTCTACCTGTTTCAGTCCTTCATGGGCGGCGATGGGGCCGCGCCCGCCGACGGACCGGCCGTGGACGACTATGCCGGGGCCGATTATTACCTGCCCGCGCCTTCGGGCGGTACGCTGGTGCGGCACCGCAGTTATGCGCTGTCGTATAACGAGGATTGGGAGCAGGCCGAGTGGGTGGCCTACATCCTGACGCGCGAGGAATTGCAGCGGCCCTGGAACGAGCGCGTGGATAATTTCCGCCCCGACCCGGCCGTGAAATCGCGCACCGCTTCGCTGGAAGATTACCGGGGATCGGGCTATGACCGGGGGCATTTGCTGCCGGTGGCCGACCGCGCCTTTGACGCCGAACTGGCCGACGAGACCTTTTATATGAGTAATATTACGCCGCAGGCCCGGCAATTCAATCAGGGTATCTGGCGGGAGCTGGAGGAACTGACCCGTGACTGGGCCAAGCGCAACGGCCGCCTCTACGTGGTGACCGGGCCGGTACTGACGCAGGCGGCTAAGGGCACGATCGGTGCCAATAAAATACCCGTTCCGGCGGCCTACTATAAGGTGTTGCTGGACCTGGACGAACCCGAAACCAAGGCCATCGCCTTTCTCCTGCCGAACCAGGTGAGCTTCGACCCGCTCTACGATTACGTGGTCAGCGTAGACGACGTGGAAACCGCCACCGGCATCGATTTTTTTCCTGATCTGATGCCGCCCGATGTGGAGGAGCGTCTGGAAGCCCGGTCGAACATCGACCTGTGGCCGTTTAGCAAGAAAAAATTCGACCGCCGCATCAACGATTGGAATAATGTCAACTAAACCGAGTACCGAAAATTTTACCGCCGAGATCGAACGCGGCTACACCTTTAAGGGCGAGAGTTTCGTGCTGGGCGGGGCCATGCTGGACGGCCAAACCCTGGCGGGCGTGCACGTAAAACTGCCGCTGGGCACCCTGAACCGCCACGGCCTGATTGCCGGGTCCACGGGTTCGGGCAAGACCAAAACGCTGCAAATCATCGCCGAGCAGCTCTCCAAAGTGGGCGTGCCTTCTTTGCTGATGGACGTGAAGGGCGACCTGAGCGGCATTGCCCGGCCCAGCGCCGGCCACCCCAAAATAGACGAGCGGCACGCGGCCATCGGCCTGCCCTTTACGCCCGGCGGCAGCCCCATCGAGTTCCTGACCCTGTCGGACGAACCCGGCGTGCGCCTGCGGGCCACGGTTTCCGAGTTCGGGCCGGTGCTGTTCTCTAAGGTCCTGGACCTGAACGAAACCCAGTCGGGCATCGTCTCGGTAGCCTTCAAGTACGCCGACGACAACAAGCTGCCGCTGCTGGACCTGAAGGATTTTCGCAAGCTCCTCCAGTTCCTCACCGACGAGGGCAAGGACGAGGTGGAAAAGGAATACGGCCGCATGAGCACCGCCAGCGTGGGTGCCATCGTGCGCAAACTGGTGGGCCTGGAGCAGCAGGGCGCGGAGCTGTTTTTCGGCGAAAAATCATTCGACGTGGACGACCTCGTCCGCATCGACGAACTGGGCCGGGGCATCGTCTCCGTCCTCCGCCTCACCGACATCCAGGACCGCCCCAAACTGTTCAGCACCTTCATGCTCCAGTTGCTGGCCGAGGTCTACGCCACCTTCCCCGAGCAGGGCGACGCCGACCGCCCCAAACTGGTCATCTTCATCGACGAGGCGCACTTGGTATTCAGCGAAGCCTCCGATGCCCTGCTCGACCAGATCGAGGCCATCGTCAAACTGATCCGCTCCAAGGGCGTGGGCCTGTTTTTCGTCACCCAGAACCCCGCCGACATCCCCAATGAGGTGCTCGGCCAGCTGGGCCTCAAAATTCAGCACTCGCTGCGCGCCTTCACCGCCAAAGACCGCAAGGCCATCAAACTGGCCGCCGAAAACTACCCCCTCACCGACTACTACGAGGTGGACGAACTGCTCACCAAACTCGGCATCGGCGAGGCCCTGGTCACCACCCTCAGCGAGAAGGGAATCCCCACGCCGCTGGCCCACACGATGCTCCGCGCCCCCGAGAGCCGCATGGACGTGCTCACGGCCGGGGAGATCGACACCGTCGTGAAGCACTCCCGCCTCGTGGCCAAGTACGCCAAAGCGGTAGACCGCGAGAGTGCCCACGAGCTACTGAACGAAAAAATCGAGAAGGCGCAGGAGGCCGAACGCCAGGCCGAACTCCGCGAGGAGCGCGAAAAGGCCGCCGCCAAAACGGAGCAGAGCCGCAGCCGCCGCAGCACGTCGCGCCGCAAAGAAAAGTCGATGCTGGAACAAGTGATGGGTTCTTCCTCCGGCCGCCAGCTGAGCCGCACGATCGGGCGGGAACTGGTGCGGGGCCTGATGGGTATTTTAGGGGGAAGGAAGTAGTGGGTAGTTGGGTAGTGAGGTAGTAGGTAGTGGGGTAGTGGGTTAGTAATGTACTCGTTCTGAGCGTACTACCTACTAAACTCCGGGCGTGTCCGTCCCTAAGACGGGCCGGTCGGCCCCTTGCAGGCTCGCTGTTCGCTCGGTGCTAGCGCACTCCGCCGCTGCGCGGCGGCCCTTCCAGGCACCTCACGCGGTGGGGAGGGGGATAACATAGTTATGCTATACGCATATATTTTCGCAGCTTATAAAGCAACCATAAGTAATGGAGTGAAAATATATTACACTAATGTACTCATCGAAAAGTTTTGTTGCATTGAAAATTGTCCAGAATGAAGTATTGACTGATACTTGAACACTTTGGCTACGCAATGAAATTTGCGACGTGCTACATTAGGGTGAACAATGACCTCTTTATCAGCGTATTAACACGCAAAATACTGCCATGAAGATTTTTCCCTATATTTTGTACTTGTATCTTTTGTCTGCAACTTGAGCGGGCAGGTTTTACGGATAGATTCTCCTTGTTACGCGAATAGTTTGCCCGAGGTTTGCTTTGAAGAATCTTTTAATCTGGCGGATTATGTTTATGAGGCTACCCAATTAAAGTCTTTCTGGGAAGTCGGTAGTGAAGGAAAAGTATTGATAAATACATATAGGGTCCAGCAATTCACACTTTAGCCAATTTTTTGTCTGAAAGCCGCGCGCTTGCTACCTTTCGGTCATGAAAGATACAACATCCAAGAATGTTTTTGACTTCGATCAGGTTTACGATACCATTGCCGTTCAGCACTTCAGCTATCTGGACGGATTGGATGAGCGACGATCAAACAAGAGTATTACGCTCAGTGATGCCTTGAAGTCTGCCTTTGCCGTTTACTCCCTTAAAGCTTCCTCCTTACTTGACTTTCGACCTAAAGCACCGGCCGAGGAGGAGAACCTGAAAAACTGCTTTGGGATTGACAAAATACCCAGCGATAGCGGACTTAAAAAACTACTGGACGGATTCGATAGTGAGCAACTTCGTGGCGTATTCAACCGCCTCTTTGACTACCTGCGGGCACATGACGTTCTGGATAAGTATCGCTTCCACGAAGATTATCTTACGATAAGCATCGATGGAGTTCATCACTACTCTTCCAAAAAAATTAACTGCCCCTGCTGCTTGGAAAGACAGCACCGCGATGGCACGACGACTTACTCGCACTCCCTGCTCAGCGCGGCCCTTGTGCATGCCGGCCGCGCAGAGGTTTTCGTGCTTGACAACGAGCCGATAGTCAAACAAGACGGTGACAATAAAAATGACTGCGAGCGTAACGCGGCAAATCGTCTTTTCGCCAGCTTGAAGTCTACAATAGGCGATGAATCAGCAGTTTACGCTTTAGATGCTTTGTATGGTTGCGCGCCAGTCATTAAACTCATAACGAACTCTTCGCTCAAGTGGCGATATGTGATTAACGCCAAGCCGACGGGGCACAAACACCTCTTCGCTCAGTTTGACGAGCGCAACGAAAAGGGCGAAGTCAAGTGGCGTAAATTTCGACGTAAAGACGGCACCTACGAAATTGGTTATACCTCGGACCTGGAGTTGAATGCCAGCAACAAGGACGTAAAGACGAACATGGTTTTGCTAAACTTCCGACCGAAAAAAGGTAAGGTGATCACCTTTTCCTGGATGACCAACCTCGAAGTCAACGCGGCTACGGTTATGGCGATTACCAAGATCGGCAGAAGTCGCTGGAAAATTGAAAACGAAGTCTTCAATACGCTGAAGAACCAGGACTATAATTTTAATCATAACTTCGGTCATGGAAAGCAGCATCTAGCAACTAACTTTGCCTACCTGATGATGCTGGCCTTTACGATTGATCAGCTACGCCAATATGGAAGTCGTGTGTTCAGAAGTATCTGGAAAGGACTAAAGACAAAGAAGGCTACCTGGGATGCCATCCGAACTGTATTCAAGATGGTGACAGCTACCAGCATTGACGACCTTTGCCATAAAGTGCTAAGTATCTATGCTTTACGAATGATTCGAGTCTAAAGTGTGAATTGCTGTATAGGGTCGACAAAATATTCAAGGGTAAATATGTCAGTGATACGATAAATGTGTCTGCTGACAGAGAAAAACTTATAAATATTTTAATTGAACTTTAACCTGATGATTATTCATCGTTAAGTATAATATTGGAAAAACCAGGCTCCACCAAGATATTATTTTTGACGGAAAGCCTGGACGAAATAAACTATTTTGAACCGCTATTTTCTAATATAAACGTTGTGTATAATTCTAATAATTACATTGTTGAGGAAGATAGAAAAATCGTATACCAATCATTCGGTAATAGTATGTTTGAATTTAATAGATCTGATGATTTCTATGAATTTATTACTTCTTTGACAAAAGAGAAGATGATTGATGTTTCTAATTTAGAATTTAGTTATAAACCATCTCAATAAAGGCCTATATGCGCCGTTTATGGGCACATTCACTGGAAACGCTAATACAGAGTTACACTAATGTTCTCCAACAAATTTCAATTTTATTCTCATCCAGTTCCAGATAACAACACATCCGTTTAGTACTGAATGATTCACGTACGTGATGCAAAAATCATCAGCTTTCATATTTCAGATCATTCTACATTGCTTGTCCGTGAACCTTCCCCTCCCCTCGCCAATTTCATAAGCGCGTGTCTAAATTTACCACCCACCAACTACCTCGCCCGCCATCTTGCTGAAAACCCACCGCCTCACCTTCGCTTTCATTGCCTGGCTCATGCTCTACAGCCTGCTGCACCTGCCCGCCTTCCGGGTGGACTTGCAACACATGCACGTATTCCGGCAGGCCATGACGCAGGTCAACATCCGCAACTTCGCGCGGGAGGACTTCAATATCCTCAACCCCCGGCACGATAACCGGGGCACCGGCGCCGGCATCTTTCGGCTGGAATTTCCCGTGATGCAGTGGCTGTTCGGTGGGGTGTACCGGGTGGCGGGGACCGATGATATCAGGATCACGCGTTTGTTGTCTCTACTGCTGGGCATCTTCTCGACCGTGGGTATTTACCGGTTTATGAACGCGCTGTTTCGTAATCAAACCATTGCCGGTATCGGTGCTTGGCTGTTCAGCTTCTCACCGACCTTCTATTACTTCACGGTCTGCCCGCTGCCGGATAATTTTGCTTGTGTAGTGCTATTTGGGCACTGGTCGCTTTCCTTGCCTGGGTGCGCAGCCGGCGGACCGTGTTATTGATTACGGCCGGTTTTTCTTTTTGCCCTGGCGAGTGCGGCAAAGCTTCCCTTCGTGCTGTACGGTGCTTTCCCCGCCGGCTGGTTTTTAATCAAATACCAGCGCGATCGGCAACAGTTGCCCTTGCTGATCAAGTCGGCCGCAGTGCTGTTCTCCTGGCAGATCCTGCCTGTTCTCTGGTATGCGACCGTTATCCCCACCTGGGGAGGAAATCCGGTGGTGGGCGGCTGGTTTTCCGCCGAGGGTGACCTGCTGCGCGGGCTAGACTATTTGCAGCACCACCTCATCTCCACGCTACCGGAGAACCTGATTAATTTCGGTGCACTGCCGGTCTTCCTGTATGGGATGTATCTGGTTCTCCGGAAAAGATTGTTTCGTCATACGGAGTCGTGGCCGCTATTGGCGTGGTTCGGTCTGCACGCGCTCTATTACGGCTACGAATTGCCTGTTATCGGCAAAAGCCACGATTACTACTTTATGCCGGTGCTACCGATGATCGCGGTGGTAAGCGGCCTGGGGCTGAAGCACCTACTATCCATGCGTAAAAGCTGGAGCCGTGTGTTGCTGTACGCGGTGGTGTTGGCTGTTCCTGTATTCGCCTACTTCCGCATCAACAACCGCTGGTTCGACCGGCCGGAAGATACGCTCCAGGTCTATAAATCGGAATTGCGCGCCGCCCTGCCGCCGGGTGCGTCGATCGTTACCGGCAACGATAATTCCGGTGCCGTTAACCATTATTTCCTCGACCGCCGGGGCTGGAGTTTCGCCTACGATAACCTGACGGCCGAACAATTGCGGGAATTTATCCGGCAAGGGGCGGGCTACCTGGTGTCCAGTTCGCGGGCGGTGGAAGAGCAGCCGGAGATCAGGGCATTACTGGGGCTGGAGGTGTATGCGGCGGGGGAGTATCGGGTGTTTGAGTTGGTGCAGGAATGAGGCGGCGTATTGTAAAGCGGCCGACTATGAATACTGGCAATTGACCATAATTTGATCGGGGTCATTTTCTTGGTAAACCAGGTAAAATTCTCCGTCTGGAGGATGGTCTATCGCTGCATACCGATAAAAAACTTCTTCGCTAATTTGTAGAAGTAACTTCCAGGAAACAACGGCCTCGAAGGATATTTCCCGACCGTAATCGCCTCGTCGCTCCAGTTCGACCCCGATACAGTTCTGGACCTCCCGGGCATAACCCCCTGACTTTATTTCTAACTCATCGTAGATGCTAATAAAAGAGTATTCATTCATGAGGGTTTGCCAGGTCGATAGCACATCGTCGTATTCGTCGTTGTCAATATCCAGACTGGACATTTCGATCAGTGCATTGGCACCCGAAGGCAGCTGGTAGGAATCGATCCCCCGGAAATGGATGGTGTGAAACCCGTTCGTCTCACCCGCCGGCTGTTCGTCGATCACTTTTTTGACACAGTCCGCCATAATATTTTCCCTAATGGGTCGGGGAAAGTTGAATTTCAGCGCGGAAACGGTAGCATCGTTATCGCTGATGATTATTGTTCCCGCAACCTTATCTTCTTCCAACAGATAGGTCAACCTCAGCTTTTTTTGACCTGTAAACACCTGTTTCTTGACTTTCTCGTGGTTGACAAAGTAACTGGTCGGGCGAATTAACTTTTTGAGGTGATCTTTCTCCGTCAGGTCGCTGTGATCGATCAGTAATTCGAGTAGTTCCTTATGAAGTAAGTCGCTCTGGAATTCCTCGTGGCTGTAGTGGTCCAGGCTGAGGTAAATGCCGCCGAGTTGAATATCGTACTCTACCGCCTCCAGATAGCTGATCATGTAAAAACTGCGAGTATCAAGTATAACGACGGCCTCCGTTAGCGTGCTGCTTATTACTTCAGTGATATAAATGAAAAAAGTTTCTCTGTTTATCCATTTTAGTTTTTCGATACCCGCTAACTCGCCGCTAATTATTTCTACTCTTGCGGTAGTTAGTCCATACTGACCAGTTTCTAGTGGGGTCCCCGGGTAACCAATGCTATAGTTCTTGTTCTCGTTTGTCTTGGAGTTCTGGGGGTCATAATCAAACACCTGGTGCTGAATGATTTCGGTAATTTTGAGCAGGGTCGGTTTTGCCAGATTCATCGGTCAGGTAACTTATTGATTGAGGGCGGGGTGGCAAATGTAACGCAAAAACCGCACCACAACTACATTCCATAACGCAGATTAGCCCCAAAATCCGGAACCTTTCCAGCATCGATACGTTGCTTCCAACGGCTCAATTTTGACGTTGAGAAAAACGGCTGCCAAAATACGGCAACGGCATCCAAATACTGTAACACGTTTTTCCGCTCCCCGCGCTTCAATAGTTTTTCGGCTAAAGCCATATTCGGGCCGAAAGTATTTAATTGAGGTGAACCGGGTGTCCTACCCGCTCGGATCAAGTAATTCCCGGCTTCGTCCGTGCACTCCCGCTGCAGGGCAACTGATCCCAGGATGAGATTTGCGTGGTGAATGGCGTTTCCGTAGTGCCAATTCTCCCGGTTTTCTTCCGCCAGGCGCAAAAATTCACCGGCCAGTGCTTCGGCCTGCGGAAATTCTGCGGCGTGGTAGGCTTGGTACATTTCAGTGCTGATGGTGTGGAATCTGGATGGAGTCATGAGCGTTTTGCGTGTACAACAGCTTTAAGAGCGTGTCTAAATTTTTACTTCCTGAGAACCAAGCATTTAAGAACCTGGCGTCATAAAAACTGACTTACGTAACCCGCTATGCGCGCAAGTTTTTATCTAGCCGGAACCTTAAATCATTGATCCTCAGTTCTTAAAAATTTTAGACACGCTCTAACATCAGCAACACTATTCAAGGTTGACAAAGCAGACTTTTCTAATCCTTATTAATCGTATACCCCACACCAACGGACGGAGCAACCAGAAACTGCGAGTTGTCATCAAACGTGTTGATCTGATAAACGGGGTTTATCTCTCCATTGACGTGTATCCGGTCGGTCACCTGCCACCCGAGGCCCAGGTTAGCGATTATACCGAAACCCATGGGCATTTTGAGTTCACTTTCCCGGTTCACGGCTCTATTCAGTTGTCTGAAACCCCATACTAAGCCCGTACCGCCATACCAGCTAAACCGTTGATTGATCGTGTGTTGATAAATAACGGATGACCCTATCCCATATCCGCCAATGTTAGCGCCATCGAGTGCGATACCGAAACGGGGAAGCACGATCAGTCGGCTGGCCGGGTCGAATACTTTAATGAACTGCCCATTTAGTGAAAACCCCATGCGGCTATCATGACCTCTCCCCTCGATATCTCCCCACCCTTTCACGGTCAGGTTAAATTTGTCGCTGAACCCGTATGCCAGTTGGCCACTCACGCCCAGGGTAGTCTGGTTTCCCCGAATCGCGTCCGGTCTCGTTTCGGGCAGTAATTCCACGCCTCCCGACAGGTCGATCTCCCCTGATTTGAGGGATTCGTTGGTCAAGTTAATGGATGGGCTGTAGATCAGGCTGGGGGAACAGCTGGTCAGGGCGGCAAGAAGGAGCAGAGTAGTCAAGTATCGCATAACAGGGGTTGGTTGGTAGTTTATTAGTAAGCGTCCGAGCAACCACATCTTGCCAGCGCCGCGAAGCCGCTGCAACTTTGCCTCCAACCAAAGTTGACAATCATGCGGCAAACGCCACCTCATCAAATTAAACACCACCTGCGCCGACAGGCCGAGGGCGAGCACGGCATCGCCTCGTACTGCGTGGAACACGGCTTGAAGGCCGCCACGTTTTACTCGTGGAAACGAAAGTACGCCAATTTAGCGGAGACGTTCCCCGTGGGCGGCTTTTGCGAGATCAAACCGACTCGGGAAGATGTCGCCACCGCCAGGGGCCTGCGACTGCCCAGCGGCCTGAGCGTGGATTTAATCGGCTTGTCCATTGGCGAGATCGCCGAACTCATCCTGGAAATCGACCGCGCCCATGCTTAGTTTCTCCAGCCGGCAGCGGTATTTCATGTACCGGGGCATCACTGACATGCGCAAAGGATTTAACGGCCTGAGCGGCTTGGTGCGCGATCACCTTGAGCACGATCTGTTAAGCGGCGACGTGTTCATTTTCTTAAACAAGCGGCGCGACCGCATTAAGCTGCTGGTCTGGGACCGCGACGGCTTCGTGGTCTGGTACAAGGTGCTGGAACGGGGTACTTTCGAGTTGCCGGCGTCCGACAAAACGTCACTGGAGATGTCCTGGACGGATATTCAGTTGCTTTTGGAGGGTATTGAAATTAAATCAGTAAAGCGGCGAAAAAGATATGCAAAAGCGGCCTGATTATTAGGGATTGTTTGTATTTTTGTGGCATATGGGAATCACTATTTCCAAGGCCGAGCACGACGCCATCCTTGCCCAAAAGGAGGGGGATTTTCACGCCCTCCTGGACCAGGCGGATGCGCGGGCCGCATCCCTTTTAAAGGAGCGTGACGGGCAGATCAACGCGCTGCGCCACGAATTGGACCAGTTGAAGCGGTTGATCTTTGGCGCCACCAAGGAACGCTTCCAGCCCGCCGCCTCGCCCGAGCAATTGGCCCTGGGCTTTGGAGGTGAAGCGGACACCACGCCGTCGGCGACCGATGAGCAGGCGAGCGTGCAGACGGTGACTTACCAGCGCAAGAAGAAAAAGAAGCATCCCGGTCGCACCAAGCTTCCCGATACGCTGCCGGTCCAAATCATCCCCATCGAACCCGACGAGGATACGACCGATTTGGTCAAGATCGGCGAGGAGATCACCGACGAACTGGAATACCGGCCGGGAGTACTTTACATTAAGCGGTACGTGCGCTCCAAGTACGTTCGCCCCGCCGCCGTCGAGGTGCGAGACGCCGAGGACCGCGATAACCCGGACGAGGAAGTCGCCATCATTATCGGCGAGCTTCCCGAGCGGCCCATTCCCAAGGGCATCGCCGGAGCGGGCCTGCTGGCCCGCCTAATGGTGGCCAAGTTCATCGATCATCTCCCCTTTTACCGGCAAATCGAGCAGTTCAAGCGCAACCACGACGTGATCTTCCATAAATCGACGATCAACGACTGGTTCGCGGCCTGCTGCACGCTGTTGGAGCCACTCTACGCGGCCCTGAGAGAAAACGTGCTGGACACGGATTATCTGCAGGGCGATGAATCAAAAATAAAGGTGCTGGACCGTGCCAAGGCTAAAAAAACCCACTTGGGTTGGATGTGGGTGTTCCGCAACCCCGTGAGCGAAAATGTTTTTTTCGTGTATCGAAGGGGGCGGGGTGCCAACGTACTCCACGAGGGTGCGACCTTTATTTGATGTAATCATAGGGCATTGAATCGATGTTTTTCCATAGCTGCTCGTATCTACCGGGAGTCAAAATGAGACCTCTCACGGCTAAAATGTCATCTACCGTGTCAATATCCCACCGGCATCCCGATATGCTTAGACGCTGTTTCACTAACGTCTTACAAGCCGCCTCCACTACTCCTGAACCGATGGGCAAATGTTCCTCCTTCCACTCGGCGTACCTCATCTTTTCGTGATGATTACTAAAGTAGGTCACGGCTTTAGTAACCGGACTCTTCTTATTTTCCAGAAGTCCTTGCTCTTCGCCATACTGTCGCATTTGAGCTAACAGCGACTGTGCTGCTCCAGGAGTGTGCTTTAATTCATGACAAGCATTTGCCCGCCATGCGTCACGGGTCTTCTTGCTCCGATAGGCTTTCTTGGCGTAAGCCGCCAAGTACTCCGTGGCATGATAGAAATCTATCGTTTGCACCTGCGTGTACCGCTCTAGAAAGCTCCAATTGTCCGCTGCTCCATCAGCAATGCCGACCCAGGTGCTCGATTCGCCGAATTTAGCTTGTATTTTTTTGATCTCCGCGCTGAAAACCACGTCAAAAGATTGTTTGCCCGACTCGGGGGCAACGCCCGTATAGATAGTGTGAAGCCGCTCTCCCTCGGCGTTGTGCAAACTGATCGTCCCGGTCATCGTTTCTCGATGGCCCTCATGCAATATGGGGGTCGTGGTCCCGTCGCGACTCACTGAAACAATCTTAATTTCTTCTTCAAACTCAGGAAGGGCGTACTCCCACTCCTGCTCGTGTTCACAGATTAAGTTGCCTAATCGATGATTGCATTCCTGAATGAAGACTTTGCTGAACTTCACCCCATGGTTCTCCTTCATGTCAGCTATCACGGACCGAACTCCGAGATTGGCGTACTTCCAATTGATTAGTTTAGTCAAGCCCGGGGTCGCCTTGCCAAAAATGCGCGCCTTGCGATCCAGGGGCACGTACGTGCCGCCACCCTTGCTGCTTTGGTAAACATGGCGTTCAATCGCGGTCGTGCCATATGGCGTCAAGAATTTTTTTTTTGCGGCTTCTTACTGGTATGTTTGTGATGGCCCACCAGAATGGGTTCGCCGTTCGTGTCAAAGCTCTTCAAGGCCACGCCCGTGGCACTCAAGCCTACGGCGTTGACCGCATCACGAATCTGCGATTCTTGTTCCAGCATGGTACCCTCTAGTCTCATGTTGACGCTGATGGTGATCGTGCCATCGTTTTCTTTTACTATCTCCGGAGTCTTCATGGTTGCTTCTTATGTGACCGGCAAAGATAACATATTTACATCATATGAAGGTCGCACCCCTCCACGAAACGCTGGAAAACTTTACCGGTCTGCTGCAAAGCGACGGTTACTCCTCCTATAAAGCCTACCTCAAAGAGCATGCGGACGTGAAACTGGTCAGTTGCCTGGCCCATATCCGCCGCAAGTTCATCAAAGCGCAAAGCAATCACCGTCGACTCGCCGATATCGCGTTGTCTTGCATCGCTTATTTGTATCACGTCGAGGCACACTGCCGGCGACGCAATCGAAGCCACGAAGAGCGATTGGCCCTGCGCTTACGGTTGTCCCGCCCCATGTACGACGCCTTGCTGGACTGGGTCCGCTACGAGCACGCCAATAACCTGAGCAGTGGTGCCATCGGCAAGGCGTTGCTCTACGCTAAAAATCATTTGCCCGATCTGGAAAATTACCTGCTGGACGGTCGCGTGGAGATCGACAATAATCAGATCGAAAACAAGATCAGACCCTTGGCCCTGGGTCGGAAGAATTATCTGTTCGCCGGTTCACACCCCGGTGCCCAGCGCGTGGCGATGATGTACAGCTTCTTCGGCTCGTGCAAGGCGAACGACATCAACCCCACGGACTGGTTGCGGGACGTGCTCGTGCGCATCGGCCGACACCCCGTCAATCGGCTGGACGAGCTGCTGCCCGCGCAGTGGGCGAAAAATCAGTGTAACGACCACCCGTAGTTGCTCGGACGCTTACGTTTATTAAGTATGTTGAAACTAAGAGCGTGTCTAAACAAATATCCCACCGTAGCCGAAAGTAAAATTATGTCGCGGCAGAATCACTTTTCACAGGTGACTCGTGGTAGTTATTCAGTGCCGGCAAAATTACTGCTTTTGTAAGGGCCTGAAGGTTAATAAAAATATTTTCTTGAGTTTTAGCTGTGTATATATCCTGCCATAGTCCTGCTAGATCGGGTCGGCGACTTTCAGTCATGCTGTTCGCTGAGTCCTGCCGGTTTCCCCACACTACCGGCTTATCTCTCGGTGATCTTAACTATTATCAAATCATCAACCAATCGTTAAATAATTTTCAATTTTACATCCCCACACCTGTGTTTGGCGGCCAGAGAGTAAGCAACACAGGAATAAACAAGCGGCCGGAGTTGCCTATAAACTTCATTTCTTCAAATTATTGAATAATTCCTCCCAGGACTAATCCCATTCATGTGAATCGGCAAGCTTACCGAATTCAATTTGGTCAAACGGCTTGAGCGGCCTCTCCCGCTTCAATTTTTCTATTTCTACGCTGTCCACCATATTTCCTACAAAAGACGAAAAATCTGGTTCAAGTTACTCAAATAACTGCGGTTTAGGCGAACGTCTCCCCTATTCACCCCCCCACCCCGCGTGAGGTGCCTGGAAGGGCCGGTCCCGGAGGGCCGGAGTGCGTTAGCACCGAGCGAACAGCGAGCCTGGAAGGGACCGACGGCGAGGCGTTAGCCGAGGCGGCACGCCCACCTTAGGTTAAATGGGCGGTCAGGTTTGCGGATAATGGCGTAACTTTGGCAGCGAAGGCCTGACCCCTGCGTTACATCGGCCTCGCTACAAAAAACTGACCCGAGGGCATCCGGCCACTCGCGAATAGCAAGGCACGAACGATGATGAATGATATTTTCGATGCATTCGAGAGGCTAAAGACACAATTCTTGGCAGCGATTCCCGGCATCATCGCCTCCCTGTTTGTTCTTCTCATCGGGTACCTGCTGGGCAGGTTGGTCAAGTACCTGATTATTCGCCTGTTCCGGTACATCAGCAAAATAACCGGACCGCGATTTCAACGATTTAACCTGAAAAGGGCCGGCTATTACCTCGGTACGGCATTCTTCTGGCTGATTATTTTCTTTAGCGTCATCATAGTAACCGAGATCCTGGACCTGCTCGTTCTGACCAGGTGGTTTCAGGGCATTGCGAGTTATATCCCCAACGTGGTAGCGGCCGTGTTTATCGTTTTTGCCGCCGTAGTATTGGGTAATTTGGTAGTGGATGCTCTCCTTTCCCTCTCCAGGCGTACGGGTACGAAGTACAGCACGGCCCTGCTGAAAACAGTCAGGTACCTCCTCCTCCTCCTGGGCATCATCATTGCCCTGGACCAGATAGGCGTACAAATAGCACTCCTGATCGATGTCATCGATATTTTTCTAGCGGCCCTGCTTTTCGGTGGGGCACTCGCGTTTGCCCTCGGGTCGAAAAATTCGGTAAGCAATATACTGGC
Organism: Lewinellaceae bacterium; assembly: GCA_963757435.1. Lineage (GTDB taxonomy): Bacteria > Bacteroidota > Bacteroidia > Chitinophagales > Saprospiraceae > Neolewinella. The sequence goes on from CAVWSC010000033.1 coordinate 124,084, forward strand.
GTGTTACTATTTACGCAGAAGGTACCAGGAAGGTGATGAAATTCAGATCGGCAAAATCAGGGGCATCATCATCAAGATCGATGCCGTAAGCGTGGTGCTGGAAAATGAGGTAGGGCAGATCACGATCCCCGCGAAAATGTTCAGTGAGAACGAATCTTATCTGATTACAAAGAGTAGTATATGAATCCCAAACAGACCATGCTACATGACTTTATGAACCGGCATCCATTCGCGTCGGCTAAGTCTTTGGATGCCCTGCCCGCCGAGAAGGTCGCTGATTTTCTGCAAACGCTCTCCGTGGATAAAAACATAAGGCTACTGAAGCTGATGAATGCGAAAAAAGCCGCGCACTGCCTCGGCGTCATGTCGGCCGGCAAATCCAGAGAAGTGGTCGAAAATACCGACGTGTCCGTGATTGCGGCCCTCATAAGGTTCATGGATGCGGGGACGCGAGCGAAAGTTCTAACTGACGTCTCGGCAAATAGAGTCGCGCAAATCAAACGACAACTGTCTTACCTGCCCAACTCAGTCGCTACGCTCACCGAGTCCGCAACGGTGGTGAACAAGGAAATGAACGTTGGTAACGCAGCTCAGATTTTCCGGAACGATGGGCGGAAAGAGGAATTCTACCTGTACGTGATCGATCTGGACGGGAATTTCAAGGGGATTGTCCGGCTGAAGGAATTATTCCTGGCGGAAGATCAATCCGCTACCATTGAAGACCTTATCATCACTACGATTCCGTTGCTGCTATCGGACTTTTCAATCAGCACGATTGCCGAGCACTCCGGCTGGTTCGACTACCGGGAGCTTCCCGTGCTCGACACGGCCGGTAAGCTGGTCGGAAAGCTACTACGCAGGCGAGTGCTAGAATACAACTCTCCTGCCAAGAACTCCCAGCACGAAATAGAAGAAACCGGTAATGCCCTCGGGGAATTATTCCGGATCGGTATCAATGGATTACTACAGGGGGGCGGAAAATAACACGATCGAAACAACCGATATGGAACAGAGCATCGACACTATCGAAGACATCCTGCTGGAAAATTATTTGCTAAATTTCCCGAAGGATGCTGCCTACACCTTAAGTTCACTCGCTACGGAGACGGCGTTGGACTACCTGAGAAAACTTCCCGAGGAGAACGCAAAAGCCGTCTTTTTTCACCTGAACATGGAATCCATTACGGCGCTCGTTCTGGAAATGGAGGATGACTTGTTCAGGAACCTGTTCGGAAACGTCGACACGCACCTGGCGGCCCGTATCCTTTCTCGTCTTGACAAAAGCACCCGCACTCATAAACTGAGCCTGCTATCCGGGATAGTAGCCCGGGAAATAGGAGATTTTCTGACCTACAACGAGAGTACTGCGGGCTACCTGATGGAAACCGACGTAACTAGTTTTCACCTCGACGACCTGGTTGAAAACGTCCTCTCCAAGATCAGGATCGCCGCTAACCGAAACCTGTCGGTCATCTATATCCTCGACGACGAAAGTAAGCTAGCGGGCAAAATACCTTTGCACCACATCGCTATTTCCCAGCCGCACACCCGGCTGGGCGACATCATGGATTTCGCCCCCTCCATAAACGCCATGGCCACCCGGGAAGAAGTGCTGGAAGCGATCGAAAAAGAAACACTGCTCCAGCTACCGGTTACCGATATCAACAATCACCTGCTCGGCATTATCCGCAACGACGCGCTCATGTCCGCCTCGAAACAGGAGATGACCGAGAGTTTGCAATCCATGTTCGGCGCGGGCAGGGAAGAGCACGCGCTGTCAAAAGTATCGTTTGCCGTCCGGAAACGCTTGCCCTGGCTTCAGGTCAATCTGGCAACCGCCTTTCTAGCCTCCATGGTGGTTGGACTTTTTGAAGACACCATCGCAAAAATCACCATCCTGGCCATCTTCCTGCCCGTTGTGGCCGGCCAATCCGGCAATACCGGCTCACAGGCGCTGGCGGTCACCATCCGGGGTTTGGCCCTGAAGGAAATCCGGATCTCCCAGTGGTTCAGGGTAGCAAAAAAAGAGATCATGGTAGGTTTCATCAACGGCGTAGCGGTAGCGATTACCACCGGGATAATCGTTTACTTCTGGTCCGGCTCTTCCGGAATCGCCCTGGTGATCGGTATTTCCATGATCATCTCGATGCTGATTGCCGGATTTGCCGGTGCCATTATCCCGATCGGGCTTAAAGCGATCGGACAGGACCCCGCAACCTCGTCTTCCATCATTCTGACAACGGTTACGGACATTTGCGGATTTCTGAGTTTCCTGGGCCTGGCCACCGCCCTGTCCTCCGTGCTGGGAATCATCTAGCGGGGTGTTCCTGTTGTTATCATCGCCCACCATTTCCCCATTTCCTTAACACCCCGTTCACGCCCCGCCCCTTGCCTCCGAGTCCGCAAAAGCTTACCTTTGCGCCATGCGCTACCGCTCCTTCATCAAATCGCTGACCCCCTGGCTGACGCTCTACCTGCTGGTGGTGAGCCTGGGCATGCCCCTGCAGTGGGTGTCGTGCGCGTGTGCGGGCGAAAAGGCGGTGGCCCTCGCCGGAAGCGAACACGAGTGTGACGCGCACGGCCTGACGCAGGTGGAAAAGGCGGAAGAAAAGAAAAACGCCCCGCACAAATGCTGCGCGGGTAAGGAGGAACCCCGGCAAAAAGACTGTTGCTCCAGTGAGGTGATCGTGGCCGCTTTTCACGCCAACTTCGTGGTGGAGCCACCGGCCCGATTCGTACCGCCGGTGACAGTACCGGCACTGCCCGTGCGCCTGACCGCTTTCTTGCTGCCGCCCACCCGCCCGGATGCGACGCACCGGCCCGTGCGCGGCCCCACGCCGCCCGACCCGCCCGGCGGGAGGCAACTGCTGATTGCCCACCAGACCTTCTTGATTTAGCCAACGATTGACCGGCCACCGGCCGACTTGCCCCGCACGTGTCAATCAACCCGCTAAATCAATTTTCCTATGTGTTTTACATTATTGCCGCCACCGCTCGTCCGCCGGACGATGCCGTGCGCGTTGCTGTTCCTACTCCTTATAACTACCTCCCGACTTGCCGCCCAGACCCGGGGCGAAGTCTTCGACACCGATGATTATCCACTGGTCGGTGCCACCGTCCGCTGGGCCGACGGCACGGGCACGACGGTGGATGCCGACGGCCGATTTATCTTGCCCGCCGCAGCGGGTCAGGACCGCTTCAGCATCAGCTACCTGGGGTTTGCAACCCGGGAATTTTGGACCGATACGCTGCAATTTCCCCTCACCGTCATCCTGGCGGAAGAAGGCACGCTGCTGGGCGAAGTGCAGGTGACCGCCCGCGATGCCGGCAACTCGGCCAGCCTGGTGGCGACGCGCAACCTGGAATCGATCACGAGTAAAGAACTGCGCAAGGCCCCCTGCTGTAGCCTGGCCGAGAGCTTTGAGAACAGCCCCGTGGTGGATCTGACCTACGGCGATCCGCTGACGGGGCGGCGCGAAATACAACTGCTGGGCCTGCGCGGCAACTACACGCAACTGACCTTGGAAAAACGGCCGATGCTGGACGGCCTGGCCACCCCGTTTGCGCTGGACCTGGTGCCGGGCCCCTGGGTGAGCGGCATCCAGATCGGCAAGGGCAGCGGCTCGCTGGAGAGCGGCGCGGCCGGCCTGACCGGCGAGATCAATACCGAACTGATCAAGCCCACCGACGGGCCGAAAGCCTATTTAAATCTGTTTGCCGGCAGCCAGGGGCGGGGCGAGGTGAACGCGCTGGCCAACCGCCAGGTTGGCAAAACCCTGTGGCTGGGCGGCATGGGCCACGGCAGCTTTACGAATAATGAACTGGACCACGACGGCGACGGATTCAAGGACATGCCCGACCGCCGCACCGCCGTGGGCCTGCTGCGCCTGTTTCGCCAGGGCAACGACAACTGGGAGGGGCAGTGGAACGTGCTGGGCGTGAGCGACCGCCGCACGGCCGGCCAACTGACCGAAACCGACCCCTACCTGATCGAGCAGGACAACCGGCGGCTGGAAGCCTGGGGCAAAACCGGTTACTTCGGCTTCGCCAAACCCCACCGGAGCGTGGGCCTGATCTACAGCGGCAGCTACCACGAACTGAATAACCGCTATGGTGCAAAACGCCACGTGGGCGAGCAACGCTCGGGCTACCTGAACGCGCTCTACCACACTCGGATCGGCAACGACAGCCACCTGCTGAGCCTGGGCGGGACCGTCCGCTCGGACGACTTCCGCGAAGTGCTGGACAGCGTGGATTACGGCCGCATGGAACGCACGGTGGGTGCCTACGGCGAGTATACCTTTAGCTGGGAAGAAGCGAGTGCGGACATGAACCGCAAGTCGCTGACCGCCATTCTGGGCCTGCGGGCCGACCACCACAACCTGGGCGGCACGCAACTGAGTCCGCGCCTGAACGTCAAGTTCAAGCCCAACGAACTGACCGTCGTTCGCCTGAGTGCGGGCCGGGGATGGCGGTCGCCCAACCTGCTGGTGGACAACCTGAACTGGCTGCCCAGCAGCCGCACGCTAACGGACCGCCCGGGCGCGACGGACGAGGAACCGGCGGGGCCGAACCCCGGTTTCCGGGGCCTGGAAACCGCCTGGAACTACGGCTTCAACATTACCCGCGGCTTCATCCTGGGCGGCCGCGCCGGCCAGCTGGTCGTAGACGCCTTTCGGACCGATTTCGAGGACCAACTGATCGTCGATGCCGAGCAGGATTTGCAAACCCTGCGTATCTACCAACTGGAGGGCAGCAGTTTTGCCAACAGCCTGATCGTCAGTGCCAATTACGAGGTGCTGCGGTTGCTGGACGTGAAGGTGGCCTACAAATACAACGACGCCCGCCAGACCTACGCCGACGGCGGGCTGCGCCAGGTGCCCCTGACCGCGCTGCACCGCGTGCTGACCACGGTGGGCTACGACGGTGCCCGTTTCAAGGCCCACCTCAACTACCACTGGACGGGCGAGCAGCGGCTGATCACGAACGAAAAATCACCTACCTTCGGGCTGCTCAATGCCCAACTCACCTACGTAATCAAGGACGGCCTGGAAATCTACGGCGGCGGCGAAAACCTGACCAGCGTGACACAGCGCAACGCCATCACTGGAGCCGCCGACCCGTTCGGCGGGTACTTCGATGCAACCCAGGTGTACCAGCCGTTGTTTCAGCGGCAGGCCTATCTGGGCTTCCGGTGGGAGCTGGGTAAGGATTAGCTGCGCTGCTTCGCTCGATCATAAATGATCATTCGAGGTGAATGACTGAACGACTTACTCGCTCCTCCGAGGCATCGTCGGTTCGGCTTTTGGACGAACTGAAGTTCCTCCAGGGAGTGGATTGATTGAAAACCATTATTTTTACCAACTAAATTATTACCATGCGTAACCTACTGTTTTTAGTCGCCGTATTCGGCTTCTTGTCCATGGCGGCACCACCTAAAAAAGTGACCATCCAGACCAACGCGGTCTGCGGCATGTGCGAAACCAACATCGAAACGGCCCTGACCGGCCTGGATGGCGTCAAAAGTGCCGATCTGGACCTGGAAACCGGCAAGATCAAGATCAAGTACGACGCCGACCTGATCGAACCGGCCACCCTGCGCCAGGCCATCGCCAATACCGGCTACAACGCCGATGACGTGCCCGCCCGCCCCAAGGCACAGGAGGCCCTGGCCGCCTGCTGCAAGCCGAAAAAAGAGGCGTGCTGCGCCGACAAAACGAAGTCGTGCAGCAAGGTAGTCGAGTAAGTTTACCAGGTGGTGAGGTAGTCCATAATGGCTAGTAACGCGCTCGTCCTGAGTGCACTACCTATTAAAATACTTTCCTGGGCGTGCCGCCTCGGCTGACGCCTCGCCGTCGGTCCCTTCCAGGCGCGCCTGTCGGCTTGGCCCTACGGGCTGCGTGCCCCCCGCCCTCCGGGACGGGGGGCACGCCCCTTTCAGGCACCTCACGCGGGGGTGCGAGGGGCTACTCCACTCCTCCCCTTTCAATCGTATGCCCGAAGAAAATAGCATTCAGAAACAGCCGGTTCGTCCCAAACCAGAAAGCCCGGAAATTAGGGTTATCGGCAAAGCAAATGGTCCGACCGCCGTTGGCGCCACTCACGAGGAGGGCGGCGGAGCCTTCCAGTTGGGGAATAAAATCCGGGTGGACGTAGCCGCTCAGGAGTGGCTTGTCGGTATAAGTGAGCGGCGTAGCGTACTTGTTTTTCGTGGGTTCGAACAGCAGGGTGCCGCGACGAAACACCGGCACATTCTCGCGCTTGAAGCCGTAGAGCAGCGGACTGGTCAGATCGGCCTCGGTCTGGAATATGGATCCGCCCAGCACCCGGCCGCCCCGATCGCGGTCGATGCGGGAGTAGGGTAGTCGCAGGGTAGAGGTATCTTCCTTGATCGCGCGGACCCTGACCTTCGCCAAATTGTTCGCGGCGGCCCAGGTAGCGGCCCGCTTCTGGGTGATCAGTACCCGATCGGGACCCAGCCACCGTTGCAATGCACCGGTGCCGGCGGAACCGAGGTCGCCGTAATTGCCGTCTACCATGATGATCGTATTGTAACGACTCAGATCAGCGCGGCCCACGGCCTGCAGGGGCAGTTTGGTGACGGGAATGTCGAACCGCTGATCGAGCAGGTGCCATACCTCGCCGGCGTCGTAAGGATTCACCCCGCCCTCCACCAGCAGGGCCACGGTGGGCTTGCGGATGGTCTCGAAAGCCGCCCGGCTGCCCAGGTCGGGGCTATCGGGGTTGTAGCCCGAATCCAGGGCCTCGATATCCACGCGGGCCAGGTCTTCGGCTTCCCGCACCAACTGGTGGATATCCTCATCCAGCAGGTCTTCCTGATTCTGCAGGGGGATCAGGACGGCTCCCCGGGCGTAGGTTTTCCCGGCCGCGTCGGTTAGGGGCAGGCTGCTGACCTTCAGGCGCACGCCGTGATCGAGCAGGTAATAGGCAGCCCGGGCGGCGTAGTAATCGTCCCAGGGAAGCAGGTAGGCGTAGCCGGCCCGGGTGCGGTCGATGGCGGGTTCGCCGGTACCGCCCAGGGGCATGAAGCCGTCGGCGGGCGGGCGGGCCATTTTCCGGTAAGGCAGGTTAAAGGCGTGGGGCAGGGTCCAGGTGGATACGTCGTAGAAAAGGCTGTCCTCAAAACTGGTCAGCGGCTCGAACAGGCTCTCGATAAAACGGTGGTTAGTACTCTGGTTGCTAATCCAGTAGCCGGTGGGTGTTTTTTCGCCGTACTGCTTCACGATCACCCCGTGCCGGCGCAGTAGCTCCGTCATCTCGCGGGCGCGGCCCAGGTCGCCGTCGGTTTCCACGTAGTAGCCGCCGCGTGGCAAATCACCCTTAGTGTAGAAATCGCGCTGGAAGGTCAGCAATTCGTCGTGCAGTTCGGTCAGGGCCTCCAGCGTACTCAGCGCGGTCGTCACCTGATTGCGCACCGTAAATGGAAAACTCAGCAGCCCGTTCTCGCTCTCCTGCAAATGCCCGCGCGAACTAGCCTGCTCGAACAGGATACCAATGGCCCCGTGCGCATCCGGGTAGGTCGATCCCTTGCCGTAGTAAAAATCATCGTAGCCTTCGCCCGGAGTAGTAGAGCGAACCGATCCGGTCGAGTGCGCGCGCGTGATAATCGCCGATCTTGCCGGTCAGCGTCTGATTCATTTTCGGCGTGATGGGGTGAACGCGGGTGGGTTCTCCGGGCATGAAGAAGAAGGTCGCATTAGTCCCCATCTCATGGTGGTCGGTCAGCACGTTCGGCCGCCACTCATGAAAGGTTTTGATCCGCCCGCGGCTCTCGGGATGCTGCACGGGCAGCCAGTCGCGGTTCAGGTCGAACCAGTAGTGGTTGGTACGTCCCCCGGGCCACGATTCGTCGTACTCGCGGTCGGCGGGGTCGGGGGTCAGGTTCTTGTTCTTATGCATATTGGCCCAGGTACTGAACCGCTGGAAGCCGTCGGGATTGTAGCAGGGGTCGAAGATGACCACGTTCTCATCCAGCAAGCGCCCCACGGCCGATTCCGGTGCGGCGGCCAGGTAGTAGGCTACCATTGCGGCGGCATTGCCGCCGCTGGGTTCGTTGCCGTGGATGCTAAAACCTTGGTATAGCACGCCCTTTACGTCCCCCACGGCCGGGGTTTTGCTGCCCCGCTCGGAGTAGAAATAGTGCGTTTCCTTGATTTGCTCCAGGTTCCGGTGATTGGCCGGGCTGGTCACGATCAGGTTCAGCAGCGCCCGCCCCTCGTACGTGCGCCCGTATTCCACCAATTGAATGCGGTCGGAAGCAGCCGCCACGGCCCGCATATACTGCTGCTGCAAATCGTGGCTCAGGTGCCATTCCCCGATCCGCCAGCCCAAAAACTCCTCCGGCGTCGGGATGGCGGGGTCGTAATCCAGGTCCGGCAAATAATAGGTATTCGGTTGCCCCCCGGTCACGGTTCCCTGGGCAAATAATGGCGTTACAAAGAGGCAGGCAAGCAGGCAAAACAGGTAAGTACGCATATCCATAGTTTGGTGGAGACGGGAATTTACGAATTTTCGCGTGAGGTGCCTGAAGGGGCGTTAGCGTGCGCAGCACCGAGCGACAGCGAAGCCCGCAAGGGACCGGCCCGACCGTAGGGAGGGACACGCCCGGATTAGTCGGGTAGGAGGCAGTCGGGTAGTGCCGCTCAAGTAGGTAAAAATGGACCAACCGATTACGTATGACCTACTGCCTACTAAAGAAAGGGCGTGCCGCCGGCTGACGCCGCCGCCGGTCCCTTCCCAGCTCGCTGTTCGCTCGGCCGCTACGCGGCTCCGGCCTGACGGCCGGCCTGTCCAGGCACCTCACGCGGGGGTGGCAATGATCTAGTGAGTGATTGATTGAATGAGTGAATAGCGCGTGTTTCTTGGTTTCCCCACCCAAGCCTGGCGGCTTGACCTCCCCGAAGGAGAGGTAACTGTCTCATAAACAGCACTTAATTTCTATTTGGGGAGGTCGGACCGCAGGTCCGGGAGGGGAAACGTGTACGCGTAGGCTTATACCAAAGTACAAAACTCCGAGGAGTTTGCGACGATCACCGCAGGTAATTACCAGCGGCGACGCCGCCTACTAAAGTACGCGCGCAGCGCCCCGGCCTGCGCAGCGCCCCCCGGCAACTGCATCGTCGCGCAGTGCAAACTCCCGTGCTGCTGGATGAGCGACTGGCAATCCACCCCGATCACCTCACGGTCGGGGAGGGCGGCACCGATGGTCCAGAGGGCTTCGGCGTCTTCCGGGCAGTCATAGGTGGGTACCAGGACGGCGCCGTTGATGAGCGTGAAGTTGGCGTAGGTGGCGGGCAGGCGGTGGCCGTCTTCGGGGGAGAAGCGGGCGGTGGGCCAGGGCAGGGGAATGAGTTGGTAGGGCCTGCCGTCGGCCTGGTGAAAGGTGCCGAGCTGGGCTTCCATGCGGCTGAGGGCGGCGTGGTGCTCATCGGGCGGCGGGGGCGGGGCGACGTATAATATGGTGTCTTCGGCCACGAAACGGGCGAGGGTGTCGATGTGCGAATCGGTATCGTCGCCGGCGAGGTAGCCGTGGTCCAGCCAGAGGATGCGGGTGGTCCCGAGCCATTTTTCCAGGAGCGCGGCGTAGTCCTCGCGGTCGAGCAGGGGGTTGCGGTTGGGCGAGAGCAGGCAGCGGCTGGTAGTGAGCAGGGTGTTCCGGCCGTCGGATTCGAGGGCGCCGCCCTCCAGTACAAAACCCGGCAGGTGGTAATCGGCCGGGGCCAGCGCCTGGGCGGCGTGCAGGCGTGGCGTGATCTGGTTGTCGTGATCGGCGGGGTACTTCAGGCCCCAGCCGTTGAAGGTCCAGTCGAGGCAAACGGGCCGGTCGTTGTCGAAAATAATGATCGGGCCGTGATCCCGCGCCCAGGAATCGTTAGCCGGAAATTCATGGGTGCGTAACTGGTAGGCGGCGGCGGGGATTTGCCGCTCGGAGGTCAGCTTTTCCAGCTCGGCTCGCATTTCCGCGCCGTTCTCGCACACCATAATCACGTCTTGAAAACGGAGCGTCTGCGCCGCGATCTCCAGGATGGTGGCGCGGGCTTCGGCCAGGGTATCGCCCCAGTCGGATTCGGTGGGCGGATAGGTGAGGAGCAGGGCCGACTGTGGCTCCCATTCGGCGGGGAAACGGATCATTGGGGTGGGGTAGGGGTCGGGTAAAAAGAGGTGAGGCCGCAGAGGCGCAGACTTTCCTGCCAGAGCCGTTCGGCCTCGGCTGGGTCGTTGCTGCTGGAGTAGCCGGCTTTGGGCCGGCAATCGTCCCAGTAGGTGCCGCCCCGGCTGCTTACTTCGGGCGCGGTGGCCAGGTAGATGGAGGTGGCGGCCCCCTCGGCGGGCGTTTTGTGGCCGCTCATTTGGCGACGCACGCGCCAAGCCAGCGCGTGCAGCCAGGTATTGCCCTTGATGCCGATGTCAGTTTGCACCAGGCCGGGTTGCACGGCAAAGGCATCTAAATTAGGGTTGGTGCGGGTGCGTTGCAGTTCATAGGTGAACAGTACGTTAGCCAACTTGCTCTGAGCATAGGAGCGCAGGCCGTGGTAGTTCTTTTCCAGGTAAAGATCGTCCCACTGCATCCCCTTCACCTGCTTGTGCGAGTCGGAAGCCACGTTGATCACCCGCCCCTGGGGCGCGGCACTCAGTAGCGGGTACAACTCGTGCGTGAGCAAAAAGTAGGCCAGGTGATTGGTTGCAAAAACGGTCTCGATGCCGTCCTCGGTTAATTCGTAGGCACTGTTCCATACTCCGGCATTGTTGAGGAGCACGTCCAGCCTGGTCTCATCCGCACGCACGGCCGCGCCTAGTCGTCGTACCTCTGCCTGCCGCGAAAGATCGGCCGCGTAGGTGTTCAGTCGGGCAGTGGGGTGGTTATCAAGGATTTGCTGACTCGCAGCGGCTAGTTTCGCTTCCGTGCGTCCGTGCAGCAATATCCGGTGGCCGCGTGCGGCCAGCTCGGTGGCCGTAGCCAGACCAATTCCGGAAGTGGCACCGGTGACGAGGATAGTTTTCAAAGGATTGGTTTTGGGGCTGCCTACAATCGGTCCGCCAACTTCGGGTCCAGGGCCTTAAGATCTTCCTCTACGCCGCGCAACTTCGCCCGGCACCAGGCAATCAACTCGGCCGCGCGGCGGACGCGGCTCTCCAGCCGATCGATATCCGATTGCTCTTTACCCAGCTCTTCCAGGATTTCCTGTAGCTCACTAAGTGCTTCCTTATACTGCATTGGTGCTTTTATTTCGGTTAAAATGACCCTTAGGAATAATTTATGCGGGGAACGAGTGAAAAAACTTGTCAAAAAGTTGTCACATTGAATAGAAAGTTCCTATATTTGTCGGGTACTTGATAGAGTACCAGACCTCTGTTTCACATCAGAGAGAGCGCGTTTTAGGAGCCCCGGCACATTATGTGCTGGGGTTCCCATTTTTTAGCCCCCTCCGAATGGCTCAAAAACGAACGTTCATCAGCCCGGTCATCTCCTTTACTTCCTTCACGGTCTGCTGCGCCCGCTTCCGAATTTCGGCGGAAGATGCTTTGATCGCGTCCTTGGCCGCCTTGCGGTCGGCTTGAATCGCGGCACGGCGTTCTCGGATAGGGGCACTTACGGCCACGAGACCATCGGCCACGGCCTCCTTCAGGTCTACGTATTTCAGGCTGCCGGTGCGGTAATCTTCCATCAACCCCTGGTAAGCATCTACTCCGCCGCTTGCCCGTAGCAGGCTAAATAGATTCTCTACACCCGCAGACATTTCTCCCGTAGGGGTATCCCCCGTGTCCGTCACCGCCGAGCGGATCTGCTTACGGATGCGGGCCTCGTCGGCGAAGACATTGATATTGTGCTTCTCGCCCAGGCTGGCACTCATCTTCCGCAGTCGGGGTCGGCAGTGGACATCACTTTCGGTACTTCGGTATAGAGGGCCTCGGGCGGGGCAAAGTATTCCTTGCCCACGAAATTATTGAAGCGCTGGGCGATGTTACGCGTCAGCTCCAGGTGCTGCTCCTGGTCCTTACCTACCGGCACCAGTTCGGCTTTGTAGATCAGGATGTCGGCGGCTTGCAGGGCCGGGTAGCTAAACAGACCGGCACTGATGAAATGGTCCTCACCGTCGTCGTTGCGGCTACTCTTGTCCTTGAACTGCGTCATCCGCGACAGCTGGCCGTAGCTGGTAAAACAGCCCAGTATCCACCCCAACTCCGTGTGCTCGGGCACCAGGCTCTGAATGAACAGGTTCTCCGGCTTGATACCTACGGCCAGCAAGTTGAACACCAGGTCCCAACTGTTTTCGGCCAATTTTTTGGCAGTAAACGGCATCGTCATGGCGTGATAGTTCACCACCATATAAAGGCAGTCGTAATTTTCCTGCAGGCGCAGCCAGTTTTCCACGGCCCCGAAGTAGCGTCCGAAGTGCAAATTGCCCGTGGGCTGGATGCCGGATAGGATGGTTTTAGCGGTCTCGCTCATGGCCGGATGTTTTTGACGGATGGCAAAAGTAGGGAATTAGGCGGGGGTATGGTTGTTTTTGTACATTTGATCCCATCGACACCTGTCAGGTACAAGATACCTTCATCGACACCTCCCAGGTACAAGATACCTTGGAGGAGCGATGCCATCGACATACCTTGGAGGAGCGATGCCATCGACATACCTTGGAGGAGCGATGCCATCGACGCCTCCCAGGTACAAGATATCTTGGAGGAGCGATGCCATCGACGCCTCCCAGGTACAAGATACCTTGGAGGAGCGATGGGGACAGACCCCTCCACCCTGGGGAGGGGGAACCAAGAAAAAAGCGCCGAAAACCACCCAACTACCCACTACCCACTACCCAACTACTTAATAAACAATTCTCTTTGCACCAGTACCGCCGCCAACACCTCCGGGAAACCGCCCGACCGCCTCGATCTCGAATACCAGGAAGAGGACCGCTATGACCTTACTGTCCAACTCCAGGATTTTCGCATCTTCCGGCGGGGGCACCGGGGCCGGGTGCGCCACATCCTCCGCCGGCAGGACGGGCTGATGGAGCACGACCTGCGCATCTTCGACTACCGTTACCTGGTATTCAACGGTAAGAGATCCCGGCCGGTAAACCAGACGGTATTTTATATGCAGAGTGCCAAACTGGGCCTGCCCGAAATGTGGATGCGCCCCGAAACGCTGACCCATAAGATTGGCGAGCTATTCGGCATGAAAGACATCGACTTCGTCCGCTACCCAAAGTTTTCCGATCAGTACCGTCTCACCGGTGGCGACGAGGAGTACATTCGCCACCACTTCACGGATGAGGTGTTGCGTTACTTTACCCTCCAGCGGGGTTGGAATATCGAGGGTCTCGGCTATTATTTCCTGCTCTACAAAAAAGGCGTCCTGCTCAGTCCCCTGGAAGTGGAACGCCTTTACCGGCGCGGCACTGAGGTGTATGAGTTGCTGACGGACGAGGCGGCGCGGAACAGGATTTACGGGCAGGATTAGGGCAGGCTTCGCCTGGTACTTTAGTAGGACGCTGCGCGTCTGGTACTTTAGTACTTTAGACTAAGCCTACGCGCGGTTTCCCCCCGGCCCCCCGAAGGGGGGAGATTGTTATCGATGGGGTATATTGGCCGTCTAGCGTGCAAAAAAAGGCTATGTAATCCCCCCCCGGCCCCCCGAAGGGGGGAGATTGTTATCGATGGAGTATATTGGTCATCTAGTGTGCAAAAAAAACTCTATGCTGATCTCTAAGTAACTCTATGGGCTTCCATGCTGCCAGTGTAACTCCGTGGGCTTTTCACCCCCGTCTCGCTGTCCAATAAGCATTCACTCAACTACCCAACCAACCATGATCAACCTTTCCCAACTCCCTACCCGCGCCCCCGAGGGCCTCGATAAAGACGACGCCAAGCGCATCACCAAAGAGCGTGCCGACCGCATTGCCGACCTGCACGAGCAACTGGTTGCCGAGGGGAAACACGGCCTGCTCGTCATCTTTCAGGGTATGGATGCCAGCGGAAAGGATGGAGCCGCCCGCAAAGTATTCGGCGAGTGCTCGCCCAATGGGATGCGGGCCGTGAGCTGGAAAAAACCGACCGAAGAAGAGTTCTCCCACGATTTCCTGTGGCGGCTGCACCGCCAGGTGCCCGCCAAGGGCGAGGTGGTGATCTTCAACCGCTCGCACTACGAGGACGTGCTTATCCAACGTGTGCACGGCTGGATTGACGAGCAACGGGTAACCGAGCGCATGGATAGCATCAATGCCTTCGAGCACCTGTTGACCTATGATGCGAATACCACCATTTTGAAGTTTTACCTGCACATCAGCAAGGAGCAGCAGGAAAAGGAACTGCGCGAGCGGATGGAGGACCCGACCAAATTCTTTAAGCATAACCCCGGTGACTGGAAGGAACGCGAGCACTGGGACGCCTACCGCGATGCCTACAACGACGTGCTAAACCGCTGCAACAACGTGCCTTGGCACGTTATCCCGGTAGACCAACGGTGGTACCGCGATTACCTGATGTCAGAGATCGTGCTCGGTGCGCTGGAGGGGATGAAGATGAAGTGGCCGGAAATGAAGGAGTAGCAATGGAGAACCCGCGTGAGGTGCCTGGAAGGGGCGGCCCGGCAGGGGCGCAGCCCGCAGGGCCGAGCGGTAGCGAGCCGGGAAGGGACCGACGCCGGCCCGGCAGGGACGGCGGCACGCCCAAAATCTACTATAAATAAGGAGCAATTACACCCCGCCGCCCAGCTCCATCAGGGGGTCGATGGACGTGCGCTTGCGGCCCTCGGTCCGCATGATCTCGAAGTGCAGGTGCGGGATGGTGTGGCTGGCGTTGCCGGTGTTGCCGACCGTGCCGATGGTGTCGCCCGCCGAGACGAGGTCGTCTTCCTTCACCGACCAGCTATCCAGGTGGGCGTAAAAATAGAGGCGGCCGTCGGTGCCGCGCAGCCAGATCTGCTTGCCGCCCGAACCACCGTCCTTTACGCTCTCGATCTTGCCGTCCATGACGGCAACCAGCGGGGTGCCGCGGTCGGCCTTGATGTCTACGCCCTGGTGCAGGCGGGTCTTGCCGCGTTTGTCGCCGAAAAAGCTGATGATGGCACTGTGATCGTAACCTACTACCGGGAAAACTAGTGGACCATCGGGCAACTCAACCGCTACGGGCAGAGGCTTAGTGGGCTGTTTCTTTAGGGCTTTAACCGGCTGCGCGGCCGGCTTATTCGCCTCCACTGCATCCGTAGTAGCACCCCACTCTTTTTCCGCCGTGGATAGCGGGGTGGGCTGCTCAAGTGCCGGCTCCGGCCGTTCTTCCCGTTGCAGGCCGGGATACTGGGTGGCGAAGCCGATCAGCAGCACGAAAACACTGAAGGCCTGAAGTTGAAGCAGTCGTTTGAGCATAAGGGGGCGGGCTGGTTCCGCCCCTTAAACGCCTCATCCCCGCAAATGTGTTGTGTTAGCGGCTTCCGCTCTTCTTGCCCAGGATGGATGTGCCCCGCCCTTCCGTCTTCGGCTGGGGGCGCGGTGCCTCGTCATAAACGTGGTGGAAAACCTTGTCCACATAGTGCCAGGTGCCATTGCCGTCCAGGCGGTAGCCCTCGTAGGTGCCGTCGGGCACGTTTACCGGACCCTGCCCCAACTGGCCGCCCATAGTTTCCAGGTGGTCGGTCATGATAAGTTCCTGCACCTCATCGTAGTTGAGGCGTACGCTGGCATCGGCCGAGTATTCCTGCACCAGGCGAGATTTCACTCCGCCCTTATCGTCCACGAATACGGGCGCTCCCAGTACGGGCTTGCCGTCTCGATCGAAGCTGAGCACGTCCACCAGTTTGCGGCGGCGGTAAGCAGAGTAGCTGTCGATGCCGTAGAGCAAATAATAGGGGCGCGGCCCCTCGTCCACTTCCTGGATGCGGTAGATCAGGTTGCCGTACCACTGATCGGGTGAGAGCATGGTGCCGCTGATGTCGCCGGTCATTTCGCCCGAGCGGTCAACCAGCGGGATCAGTTTCAGCTCGCGGCCGGCAAACTGAACGGCCCCGAAATAACGGTACTCATCACGGTTGACGAACAACTCGATGGTGAAGATCCGGAAGCTACTATCGGCGGGGTACTGAATCGACATATGCTTGACCTGCGGAAAATGGTAGTGGAACGAGTAGGGCGTTTTGAGCGCATTTACCAGGCGCGGAATCAGGGCGTGCACCGCCAGGTACCGCTCCTCGGTCACGCTATCGGTCTGCACCACGTAGGCCAGGTTGGCGATGGAGTCGCCCATGCTTTTGAGAAAGGCCAGGTCTTCGGCCGGGAAGGTGTGGGCCGGGGTTTTTTGGGCGTGGAGGCCCGTCAGGGCCAGGAGGGAAATAAAGAACGGCAGAAAGATACGCGGCATGGGATAGCGGGGATAAGTCCGCCGCTATAACGGCATAGATGTAGGGCAAAGTGTAGGTAGGAGAAACCGATTTGAGCTTGCGGGATATACGTGGTTAAGCGGGTACTTCTACCTGAAAACCGCTTGAATAGAAACAAATGACGCAGCAATGAGGCACATTTGAGTTCCACCAATCCACCCGGCTATGTTAACTACTTTCCTGCGTTTACTCCTTGTCGCGAGCCTCTTCACCCTCCTGTTGGCCGGCTGCCGCCAGGCACCGGCCGACGACAACCGCTACTCAGGCCCCGCTTTGACGGAAGAAGAGACCATCAGCCCGCCTTTTTCCCCTAATCTGGAAATTGAACCCGTCATCGGTTTTCCCGACTTCAACTTCATGCCCGACCCGATCGACGTCGACGGGCGGGTATTCCTGTTAAGCCAGAATTTTCCACGGACGGAACCGGCCGTCGACGCGGGCGTCCAGAAGATTCTCGCCATCGACTTCAAGGAAGACTGGGAAACCTACGCCCTGGCCGTCCGCGACTACATCCTGGAGGGCAATGCCGATCCAGACGACATCGAAAACTCCTTCTACCTGGAAGATAACAAGGTGCGCGACTGGTACCACGTCCCCTGGCAACACTGGGGTTCTACCGGCCGCGAAGGCTACCACGGCCTCACCCGCGAGGGTCCCATCGCCAAACACATGCTGGCCCCCACGCAGGAAAACACCTCCTTCGCCTACGCCGTCGGTTTCTACAACGACCTGGGCGGCTACACCATCGGCAAACTCTGGCCCGACACCGAAAAGCCGGAACTGGACTATTTCATTCGCGGCGGTGGTTTTCCCGTCGGCACCGTGGTCGGCAAAGTCCTTTATACCACCCTGGCCGAAAACGAAGTGCCTTACCTCGTCAACCCCGTCACCTGGAACGCCTACGTCTACGAGGCCGATCTACCGGGCAACGCCCCCAAAAAAGACAGCCTGGGTAGCAATCACGTCACCGCACCCATGCAGTTGATCCAGATGGACATCATGGTCCGCGACGACCGGGCCGTATCCACCGGCGGCTGGGTATTCGGCACCTTCGTTTACAATGGCACCCTCTCCAGCGCCAACCGCTGGGAAAACCTCCAACCCGTCGGCCTCATGTGGGGCAACGACCCCGATTACACCACCGGCAGCTCCAACCCCACGCCCGTCAAAACGGTCATCAACGCCGATCTGAAAGAAACCATCATCAACCCCGACCCCACCATGCCCGCCATGCACATCGGCTGGGGCGGCCGCCTCAACGGGCCGGTCGACAACGCACTTTCCAGCTGCATGTCCTGCCATTCCACCGGCCAGTACCCGGTGGTATCGTCCATCCTCGCCGAGTTCCAGAAACCGGTAGGTATCGACCCGCCGGCCGACGGTCAACCCGCTAGCAAAGAATGGATGCGCTGGTTCCGCAACGTCGATTGCGCCACCGCCTTCGACCCCGGTCAGGCCGTCAGCCTCGATTACAGCATGCAGCTCCAGAAAAGCATCGTCAACTACCTCGACTACCAGCAGACCGTCATGCAGGGCCGTTTCTTCCTCGAATACTGGGGCGAAAACTACCAGATCAGCCGCAACATCATCGCCGCGAACCGATCAACGGACGGCGAGGAGTAAGGGATAAAGAGTGGGGTGGGCCGCCGCTCTCCCTGTCGGTCGCCCGGCCGGGCTGTTCCGCCGCTCCCTGTCGGTCGGCCCTGCGGGCTCGTCGCTGCCGCTCCGCCGGCTCCCATCCCTCGTCCGTGTTGCGTGTTCCCCACTCGCGGCAAAGGTTCCGTCACCGTTCGGTGATGGAGCCTTTGCCGTGCTTAGAGCGTGTCTAGATTTTTACTTCCCGAGGACCAAGAACTTGAACCAAGAACTTAACCCGGCACCATAAAAAATTGACTTACGTAACCCGCTATGCGCGCACCACGAAGTAGCCGCGAAGCGAGTCATTGATCCTCAGTTCTTAAAAATTTTAGACACGCTCTAAGATGGTTCTAGCTTTTAGGGCTATTTTATCCTCTACTCCACTCACCTCCCAAACCTCGTAGACACGCTCAACTGCGTCGCCCCGCCGCCGATGTGGTAGGTAGTCCGCCCAAAATCCAATTGAAAGCGGCTGATGTGAACGCCGAAACCGAAGGAGTAACCTGCCAAACTACGGTAGTCCGTCAGCGTCAGTTCCTTGCGCAGGCCGTGGTTGTAGCCCGCCCGCACCCGCAGCGTCTCCTTGCGGCCGATGAACAGCTCGCCATTGAAGACAAAGTGGCGGAAAAAGTTATCGAAAAACACCGCCCCGGCCCCCCGCTCGGCCTCTTCCTCGCCGATAAAGATCGACTGGCTCGCCTGCCGGTCCGGGTCGTCGTACAGGATATCGTAACGGTCTAGATGCCGGTAGATGATGCTGAACTGGAAGGGTAAATAGCGCAGCCGTTTCGTCAGTCCGATCTGTAGTTCAAAGGGCAGCGGCTCGCGCTCCTGGTCGTACTTGGTTAGTTGGCGGCCGAAATTTTGCGCCACCAGCGATATGCTGAACCGCCGCGACGTATCCTGATACAGTGCCGCCAGATCGGTAGCGATCCCGAAGGAATTGAACTCATCCAACTGCGAGTTGATCAACTTCAAATTCACGCCCAACGTAAGCCGCTCTTCTACTTGACGGGAGGCCCCCACCGTGAGGGCATAATCATTGGCGGTAAACGTGCCCAGGGCCGTCCCCGTCAGGTCGCGGCGGGTCAAGTCACCGTAGCCGACGTATTGGAGTGCGGCGTGCATACTCAAACGCGGCCCCTCTAAATAACGCCCGTACCCCAGGTAGGTCGCATTAATATCCCCTACGTGAAACGCATGGCTAACCGCCGCCACGCCGCTCTGCGCCGGGTTCAGCAGGGCAGGATTACGCGCTGCCAGGGTCACGTCGTCGTCCACGGCCGCCAATAAATGCCCGCCCAGTGCCGCCACCCGCGCCGAGGGCGGCAGGTGCAAAAAATCATAAACCGTGCGCCCTCCCGATACCTGGGCCGTGGCCAGCAGGGGAAGCGTGAATAAGATGAGAGAGAGTACGGGTTTCATCATGGAAGAAGTTAATTGCTAATTACAGAATACGGATTGAGGATTACAGATTACTGAATGGGCCGCTCCTGCTTGGGTTTTCCCGGCTCCGGAATGGGGGAGATTTATTACTGAAAACTACGTACCAAGTACTACCTACTAAACCTAAGGTTTCTCCTCCAACAACAATTCCTCCGGCACGGGCGGTGCCGACTGGCCAGTGCTATCCCGCGTCCACTTCGTCGTGCAGATGCCTGATTCACAGAGCATATAGCGTTCCAGCTCGCCCGTCCCTTCCTCGTATACCCAGAGCGGGCCATTTTCCTTGTCGCCATCCAGGTAGCGGCCCACCGCTTTTTGCTTGCCATCGGCATACCACTCGCGGAAGGGGCCGTTCTCGTTGTTATCGGCAAAGGTAACTACCTCGGCCACTTGACCGTTTTCGTAGTAGCTCACCCACTCGCCCGTCATCACGCCGGCGGCATAATCACCCCGCTGGCGCAATTTTCCGCCCTTAAAGTACTCCTTATAGGTGCCCGCAAACGTACCCCGGTCATAAGTCTCCACGATCTGCGGCTGCTCCGTGCCGGGGAAATAGATGGTCCGTTCTCCGTCCAATTTATCAGCCGCGTAGTTAGCACGCTCCACCAGTTTTCCTTCGGCATCGCGTACTTCCGCAGGTCCCTGGCGCATTCCTTCGGGCGTTTGGCGAAACATCACGCGATTACCAAAATCATCGGTTGCCTCCACGGCCTTGGTGCCGTCACCGCAGGCCGTCAGGAAAAGGAGTAATAGCAGGAGTGGATATATAGCTCGTTTCATCGGTCAACTAACGGGGGTGGGGAAGGGGGCAGTATTGCCGGCACGAATTTAAGAACATATGGTCGGATGCCCGCTTTGCCGGTTCTTGAAGTAGCAACAATTCTTGGTGAAAATTTGGGTTAGGGGAAGTTTTGTACTTTTGGGGGCGGAGCTAGGCTGTGGAATGACGCGATGCAAGTGTTTCGTGGGTTCCCCACCCGAGCCTAACGGCTCGACCTCCCCAAGGGGGAGGTAAGTGTTGTGCGGCAAGTGTTTCGTGGTTCCCTCTCTCCGGAGGAGAGAAGTGACGTTTCTTGCTTTGCGGCTACGCCGCAAGTGAAAACCCTCTCCTTTGGAGAGGGAAAATTCGACTTTGTCGAATAGGGTGGGGGGGTGTACGCGTAGGCTTGTCAAAAATACCAAATTACCCGACGCACAGCGTCCTACTAAAGTACGGGCGCAGCCCCCCGTGTACGCGTAGGCTTATCAAAAATACTAAACTACCAGCGGCACCGCCGCCTACTAAAATACGGGCGAAGCCCTCACCCCATGATCACCTACCTCAACGGACCCATCACCCACAAAAATCCCTCCTTCATCGTCGTCGAAGCCGGAGGGGTGGGCTACCATGTCAATATCAGCCTGTACACCTACGCCAAAATTGAGAAGGACGAGCGCGTCAAAATCCTTACCCACTACTACGTTAAGGAGGACCAACAAACCCTCTTCGGCTTCGCCGACGAACTGGAGCGACGATTGTTCCGCCTCCTTATCTCCGTCTCCGGCGTCGGACCCACCACGGCCCTGGTCGTCCTCTCCACCATGAACCCCGAGGAACTACGCGCCGCCGTCATCGGGGAGGACGTAGCAAGTATCCGCCGTGTCAAAGGCATCGGCCCCAAAACCGCCCAACGCATCATCCTCGACCTGAAGGACAAGATGCTCAAAGAAAGCGGCGAGTCCCCCACCATGATCAACCCGCAAGACAATACCGTTCGCGAAGAGGCCCTCTCCGCCCTTACCAACCTCGGCTTCCCCCGCACGGCCGTCCAACGCGCCCTCAACCGCGTTCTGCGCGAGCAAACCGGCGGCGTTACATCGGAAGTGCTGATCAAAGCCGCACTGCGGGAGTTATCGTCGTAATGGTGCTTTTTACACTGCTCTACATGAGCGGTAAGGGGTTCTTTAATTTGGTTTTGAAAAATGAGCGATGTGCCTATCATTTAGGTAATAAGGGGTTAAAAGCAGGGTCCATCCGCTCACCGCCCGAGTTAAGGGTAGGGGGCAAAAGGGAGGGATGAGTTTAGTTAGGATCCAGCGTGGCTGGTGCCTTTGTGTCCATAGGTTAGGCGCATATTTCTTGACTGTCTGGTTTGGAACTGCATCACACACTTAGAAATTATCGAGTAGCTATTTTCCTATAAAGTTAATTACAATGGTAGAATCTCTAACGGTTGCACACTCTTCTATATCTTGTCTATATTTCGTCTTTAATTTCATATACCTTATGAATCTACTCAATATTATGCTATCTAACTTTGGATGTACTCGCTGAGATATAATAGCATTTTGTAAGATACATTCTTCCGAAAACTTAAAATCTATTTTGAGTAACCCACTTGGTATACTATCCATTTCTTCTGCAAGAATCATCGGATATTTTAGGTAGTCTTTTGGAATTTCTATGTACGATATTTCTGATGAGTCGAAATTAGTGTATTTCCAGATACCATCTTCTTCAATCAACGACTTCCAGGTACCGACTTTTCTTCCGTCAATATAATTACCTTCTCTGATTGGCATCCAATTCCGACCGTACTCAACATATTCACCTTCGCGTTTCTTAGTTCTTCTATCGACATAGTACGATTCTTTGATGAATTCTCTACTTATAATCTCGCCCTCGTCGTTCAGATGGAATGTCTTAACTTGTCGTAGCGTACTATTACAGGATACCAATAGTCCAGTTACAATCGAAAAGCAGCAAACGGCGAGAACCGCCTTATAGTAGATAGTATATTTCATCTCATAGAGTTTTACAAATTCTTCTACAGATTACCTTCTTGTATAATCTCCGTATTAACTAATTGCCAAGATGCAAGTAGCTATTCTGTTGGTGTACCTTCAGTAGATTTTCCTGACAAAGTACGAGGCCCATACGTTAAGTGGTGTGAGAGGGATAAGAAATGGTAATGTTGCCGCTCCTTATCCTGCTCGATTGGGTCCAGTCTAGGTTGTCCAATCTATTTAGGTTTACCCGCTACAGTTTTAACGGTATGTCAACTTCCCTTTACCCCTCTCCTCGGCGGCGGCTGGGGTTACCACGAAGTAGCCGCGAAGCGAACGGGACCCAGACGAATAGCCGGGCCGGGGGAGAGGTCTCCAAGAAGCGAGTGCAAAACCTGTACTGGCTCAAGCCTGATTAACTGGACAGCCTAATTATAATGATATTAGCATCGAGTAAGTAGTTCATTATTTCAATTTAAAGCAGCTAATAAGTCCTCAACGGAGTAATCATCATCTTCACTATCGTCAATGAACGGATAAAGATCATCAAAAGCTAATTTGGGAATACCTTGAAGGTTTACCTCATCTTCAAAAGAAGTTATAGATTTCATCTTTAATTGAACTCCATCCCAAGGTAGCTGTCCTTCGCTTTTAGGATCAAAACTTAAAATCATTCTTTCAATAGAAATTTTGATTTTACTCAGTGAATCAAAATCACCTATTGAGAATATCATTTTTGATAAGTCTGCTTGTAATTCTCTTACAGAGTTCATAGATATTGGGTTTTGTTCAGAAAACTAAGTTACAGCGAAAAATGAATATTTCAGATAAAATCTCTAATTAATTGAGCTTTTTGCTTTTTGTTACAGCCACCAGTATTATATGCGAGTTAAGATCAACACAATTTATGATCGATCTTACTTCGCTTTTTTTAGTTGCCACCAGCGCCAAGCCACCCATCCGCCCACCCGACGCAGGAAGGACCACGGCTCTACCTGCCGGTTGAACGAAGCCGTGTCATGCCCGCACGGCCATGGAAATCACCTCTTCTCACCCCGCACCATTTGAGGTACATCCGGGTTCTTTCTCGCCCCAAGATAAGCCATTCAACGGTGATGGTACCAGTTTAGCAACTCGTTTTTATTCGGTTCACCGTTAAAGGCAGCTCTTTCCACCCTTCGTGGCATTACGAAGCGGCGGATGTAAGGGGTAAATTTAGGGGAGCGCGCGAAAGAGACCGAGCGGATAGCGGTGGCACGGGTTCGGCCGGAGTGATTGGCTTAATTTCGTAAAACCCCTCGTCGCTCGCGGCGTGCGAGCCGTATTTCCGTTTCCAAGAATGGAAGGTCGCTAGTTTAAGGTCGTGGTCGGCGCAGAATGCGACGATAGTTTGTCCGCTGAGCGGCTGCTCGCGCAGGAATCGCCGAATGGCGTCAGGCGTGTGGCGCATGAGGAATGGCTTTGTTTACCGCAAAGCTCGGGAGCCGGGGTGGACTACGCAATACGTGGTTGGACGGACGCTTACGCTAGTTCGTAAGCGTCCGAGCAACTACGTATTGTGCAATTCAATAATTATACAGGTAAGGGGAAATATTCAAATATTAGACAACAAAAAGTTGAGAATGCTTCGATACGCTACATTTGATCAGTTTTGTTTTGAAATATAAGTAACCTGTAATTCTTTTCTATATTGCAATATGTACTTGCTCGTACGCTTACGCTAATTCTGGCTTATCCATCGGAGGGTAAGTCTTTTGCGTGGTGAATTATGGTAATGTGTTGGTTATTAGTGGATTATGAGATAACCGAAATATATTACCAGCTAAATGGCTTCGCCGGGGTAATCTTAAATGGATAGGCTGATTGTTGTAGGGGTTTTAGTTCAACGGGAGCGCTGGCGCAGGCCGGCCCATTTTCAAATCTAACACAAGTTACAATAGAAATCGGTGTTATTGCATAGGTAAATGAAGTCATCGGTGATATTTTGGAATATAATTTGAAAAAATGTGCTCATGTGTATCTGTGAACAATTCAATATTCGGTGACCAAATTGAAAAATAGTAGAAATCAATCAAAAATTTATTTTGCATATATCTAACTTGCTGATTTTCTAAGTTAATCTCCATTCAACAACGCCATAGAAATCTGAAAGTCGAATCTATAACCAACTTCAAGAGAGATCATGGCAGGTTGACGGTGCTGCATTGTTCACGACCATTAAGCTAAGCAAAACCGGAATAATCCCCCCTCATGCGTTAATACGGTATGAAGCCCATCATCCGTTACTTCTCAAATATACGACGCTTCCTCCAACTCAACGGTCCGAGGCGCGAAACCTACCTCTATCATCCTGCAACGACTTTTATCCGCAAAAGTCCACTAACCTTCGCCCGCACCGTCACCCTCGTCGTCGATTTAGCCCGCCAGTCGTTGGCCGTCGTCCTGGGGCGGTTCTTCCAGTGGAACCCTAAACGTATCGTCACTAAATCGGCCTTCTGCCAGCGCCGACAAGCGATCAAGCCTGAATTTTTCCGCGATCTTTTTTATCATACCGCTACTTTATTCTACCGCTGCTTCCCCAACTACAAACGCTGGAAGGGTAAACGACTATTAGCCGTTGATGGAACCGGACAAGCCTTACCTAAATACGACTGGATCGGTGAGGAATTTGGCTTCCACCTTAACCAACACACCGGGCGGCCCTCGGCTCGTTTACTCATCACTCATGACGTTCTCAACAACATCATTAACGATGTCAATTTGCATAACCAGAATACCGCAGAAATAGTTAAAGCCTACCAGAACGTACCCCACGCCGCTAAAGATGCCATTTACATCTACGACCGGCATTACGCCAGCTTTGCGCTAGCCTACCTACACGACCGACATGGGTCGGACTACGTGATCAGAATGAAAACCCAGGGAGGGTCCACCATCGTCAAAGACTTCCTGCAAAGCAATGAACCACAGACAATTAGGCGGATAAAGCTGCGTACCGGTCGCGCCTTTTACAAACTCCGGGAACTGGGGCTGCAACCGGAGCGCGACGCCGAGTTCAAGGTCCGCCTGGTGCGCGTCGAGCTTGATGACGGTGACGTAGAAATACTGATGAGTTCGCTGACCGATACAAGACGATACCCGGTCAATAAATTTAAATGGCTGTACGGGAAACGTTGGGGTGTAGAGACCGCCATCTTCGTCCTGAAATCTTTTCTACAACTAGCCTTGATATCGGCCTATACGCAGCCCGGCGTAGAACAAGATCTCTGGTCCAGCTTCACCTTTTATAACCAACAAAGCGCGCTGGTCACCGCCAGTGAAGAAGCCGTTAAAGAAGCGACCGAACACCGAAAATATGAATACCGGATTAACCGTAACGTGACGGGCGGGATGATCCAACACTTTTTGTATACCATATATCTGGGTGGACCCAATGACTGGCGAGCCAAAACCCTGGTGCTTCTCAAATTGATGTCCCGCTATACCGAACCGTATCGCCCCGACCGAAGCCGAGCGCGGGAGCGAAAAATCATGCGGATGAATAATCGGCATATCCACGAAAAAAACTATAGAAAAGCGATCTAAACACCCGCAAGGCTACCGTCCTAATAGCACTTTGAAAACAAGGGCACGGGGGAGGTAGGTTCACTTGGCAACTGAAAAAATGTGGCAACCCATCAGTACCTAAAAACGGTGTTTACGGGGGTGGAGACTATCGGAAGAACCGCCTTGACTTAATGGTGTTGACGCATTGTTCCGCGCATTTTAATTAATACATTAATTGTTCAAGGCCCTCTTGTACGTAACTAATTTTCGAGGAAGTTGGAATATTAATTCTATCATCAAAGAAAAAGGCTTCTGTACCTTCATAGGATGATGCGGCCGAATACCTCAAACTATATGTGAAATGATTTTGCCCCGAGTACATTTTCAAAATTTCACTATCCGCATCATAAGAGAGAACCCAATTTCTATTCAGGCACTTTATAATTTTATCTCTCAATAAAATATGATCTTCTTTCTTATAATGATTCATATAGAGATGCTGTCCTTTTAAAAAATAGGGCGGATCTAAATAAACCAAAGTATTCTCACTAAGTTTATTGATGTAATTAGTGATGTATTTAAGCGCATCCATGTTTTTGACTTTAATTCGACTTCTAAATTTTCCAATTATATCAATTCGGTCAATAAGATCATCTCTATTAAACCTTGCATCTATTTTATAGTTTCCTTCCTGCTTAAGCCCCCCAATTACTCCTCCGGTTAACACACCGAATTTATTACACCTATTTAAATAGAAAAAGCTCAACGCTACTTCTAATTTAGTATGCTCTTTTTGATTCCTAAATACTTCTCTTTGAGAAATCCATTCATCAATTGTCAATGGAATGTCAGCTATTAATCCACATAGCTCATCGTTGTTTTTCACAACTGATTTCCAAAAGCAGTAAACTCCATAATCTTTATCATTAAAATGTATTTTATCTACTTTGTCTTTAAGCAGCAACTCTATTCCAACTCCACCGCCACCCGTAAATGGTTCAACATAATTACCATCTATATAATTATGTTCCAAAATATCCTCAATAAAAGGAGTTATTTTTTGCTTACCTCCAGGGTAACGTAGTGGTGAATTAAATCTTCTTTTCATTTCAATCATTTAATTTTTCCAGTAAAGGGTATACATTTCCAAAAAGGATAGCTATATCGGGAGGCTGTATAGAAAAAGTTGGATTATGAATAAGTTGATTTAAACTTGTGATGGAAAGGATTCCATCTTTCTTAGCAATTTCAGTCATAGCTCCATGAAGAATTTTTAAATTCTCCCTATCACTCATATTCTCAGTTAACCTATCAACACATTTCCTCAGAATATCAACAAGCTTCATATCTTGACCGTTCTTAGTTTTATCTCTTATGGAATTTTCTTTACAATATGCTTTTGCAGAAATTTCAAATGCACTTCTCAAAAGAAAACAAAAAGCGATTGGCGTTGATCTAATATTTAACTTTTGCATTTCGTTTCTCAGCGTTACTACTTTCTCTCTATGAGGACCTTTAGGCGAAAACTCTCTAAGTCTCTCGTGAACTGCTCTAAGTGTGTTATTCGCATTTGCATTTGATCTGCCTTGATTATTATCGTTTGTCTGATAATCGGAAGTAGAAGTGTTACCCTCAATATTATCTCCTGAAAAACTAGAAGAACTTCCCGTATTTTCAGAGCTATTATTTGGTGATGGGCTATTACTTTTCTGATTAGATCCGCCATTATTTGTATTTGTTTCTTTGCCGATATCTGGTTCATGGAAACCGTAAGTGTCTAGGAATTCATTCTTATTTTTTCTGATTTCCTTAAATCCAACTTCTTTTCTACCTATTTCAAGAATAATACGATCTATCAATTTAATTTTAGAAATTTTTGGGTAATTAGATGAAAGCTCTACTGCATTTTTACATCCTATAACGGGCGCAATCTTCTTTAAAGCTTCATCCAAGATAGAAATTGGATAGTTGCCGCTCCATTCTATAACTTCCTCATCGCTTAAAGGATTTTTAAGACTAATATATTTATCAAGTACTGTCAATCCTGGCTCATTCTTTCCATTTTCATCTCTATTATACCTTGCTTTAGCGATTGCTTCCCAAGGATCTCTACTAGCTCTTTGTCCTTTGCCATGTACAAGGCTTACAATTCTATTGACCCTATCTTTTTCTTTCTCTAGATATACAGAGCATGCAATTTTATAATTAGATTTTATCCATTTTTTCGTTATTGAACTCACCTTATCTCTCAAGGACTTTGGAAAATTCAAGTCGTCTATATTAAGATACCCAAGACATATTTTTAAAGAAGCAATCCGTCTATTTCCCTCCTTTACAATCAATTGATTCCCATCTTTCTGTACTATTATGTTTTCAATAGGCAAAAAACCATCCTCAATTATACTTTTGAAAACACCAAAAAAATTATTCGGACTAATTGCAATCATCGCTTTTACAGCATCTTCTTCACTATCTTGGGGATTAGTTCGATAATTATCAAGATCTAAAATTAGATCAGATACATCAATTTTCTTTGTTGAAGGCATTAGTTCAAAGTTTCACAATGATACAACTTATTCACTTATTTTTCAAATCACCTAAATGATTGATATTTTACGTTGCGCCCATCGCCAAGTCACCCATCCGCCCACCCGACGCAGGAGGGACCACGGCTCTATCTGCCGATTGAACGAAGCCGTGTCGCGCTCGCACGGCCATGAGGATTACCTCTTCTAACCCCGCACCATTTGAGGTCCATCCGGGTTCTTTCTCGCCCCAAGATAAGCCATTCAAGGGTGATGGTACAAGTTTAGCAACTCGTTTTTATTCGTTTCATCGGTAAAGGCAGCTCTCTCCACCCTTCGTGGCATTACGAAGCGGCGGATGTAAGGGGTACATGTAGGGGAGCGCGTGAAAGAGACCGAGCGGATAACGGTGGGAAGCGACGGGGCTTCAACCATTCGATCACCGGCGCAGACTCGATCAGGCTTGGCGAAACAGCTCTCCGCACAAATGCTTCTCATTACGACGTAGGCTGTTAAATCTATTTAGGTTTACCCACTACAGTTGTAACGGTATGTCAACTTCCCGTTACCCCTCTCCACCGCGGCGGCTGGGGTTACCACGAAGTAGCCGCGAAGCGAACGGGACCCTTTCGATTAGCTGGGCCGGGGGAGAGGTGTCCAAGAAGCGAGTGCAAAACCTGTACTGGCTCAAACCTGATAAACTGGACACCCTACCTTTAGTTATTTCGT
>CAVWSC010000034.1:0-140784 GCA_963757435.1 Lewinellaceae bacterium
ACCAATCGCACCACACCGCCCAAACATACATCAACCCCGCCAAATATCCAAGCAAACACGCAACCCGCCCCGTAAAACTTGCGCCCATCACCCTCCCTCCAGCACTAAGAGCGCAACCGGAGTACCTCAGAACTTGTCTAAATTTTTGCTTCCTGAGAACCAATTATTCATAAACCTGGCGTGATAAAAACTGACTTACATAACCCGCTATGCGCGCACCACGAAGTAGCCGCGAAGCGAATCATTGATTCTCGGTGCTTAAAAATTTTAGACACGCGCTAAAAGGATTTGCATACGGCGGCCGATAGGTTTTTTCGTGCCGCCCCCCTACGGGAACTCGATAAAAAGCCGCTTTTTTTGTGATTGTATGCCCTTGGGTATTTCGTGCGTGAGGTGCCTGGACGGTGATCCCGCGTAGCGGGGCAGTGCGCAGCACCAAGGCGATAGCCGCGCACGCGACCGGGTGGGGTTAAGGGGACCCATACGCGAGCCGGACCGACGGCGAGGCGATAGCCGAGGCGGCACGCCCAGAGCCTGCTGAGTTGTATGCGCCCGGTCAGGCTAGCCAAATTGATTTCCCGAAACGGGCCGTTACCCACCGAAGAGGCTGACGACCCAGCGCATGAGGAAGGCACAGGCGAGTGCCCCGTAGGTGCCGAGGGCGTAACCGAGTACGGCCATGAGGACGCCGACGGGGGCGAGTGCGGGGCTGAAGGCGGAGGCCACTACGGGTGCGCTGGCGGCCCCGCCGACGTTGGCCTGCGAGCCGACGGCGACGAAGAAAAAGGGTGCCCGGATGAGGCGTGCCACCCCGATGAGCAGGGCGACGTGGATGGCCATCCAGATGAGGCCGACGGCGAAGAGGCCGAGGTTGTCGAGTACGTCGCCGAGGTTCATTTGCATGCCGATGGTGGCCACGAGGATGAAGATGAAGACGGTGCCCCAGCGGCCCGCACCCACGCCCTCCAGCCGCCGTGCGCCGGTGAAGCTGAGGGCCACGCCCACGGTGGTGGCGATGACGATGAGCCAGAAAAAACCGCTGAGCAGGGAGGTGAGGCCGGTGCGCAGGAGGAAGGCTTCGTAGCGTTCGAGGAAGGGGACGATGAGGTCGGCCCCGAAGTGCGCGAGTGCTACGGCGCCGAAGGCGACGCCCATGAGGACGAACAGATCGGTGGCGGTGGGGATGCGGCTGACGCTGGCCTGGTAGTCTTCGACCCGCCGTTTGAGGTCGGTAATGGCGGAGTTGTCGGCCCGCAGCCAGCGGTCGATGCGGTCGGAGCGGCTTGCCCCGAAGAGGAGGAAACCGAGCCAGATGTTGGCCACCACGATGTCGACCACGATCATGGTGCCGAACAGGCCGGTGGGTACCTCGAAGATCTCTTTCATGGCCGCCTGGTTGGCCCCGCCCCCGATCCAGGAGCCGGCGATGGTGCTGAGGCCGCGCCAGAGTTCGTCGGGGGCGACGTTGAACAGGTCGGGGAAAAAGTTGAGGGTGATGAGTAGTGCCACCGGCCCGCCGATGACGATGCCGGCCGTGGCGGTAAGGAACATGATGAGTGCCTTGGGGCCGAGGCGGACGATGCCCCGAAAGTCGATGCTGAGGCAGAGCAGAACCAGACTGGCCGGCAGCAAGTAGCGGCTGGCGACGAAGTAGAGCCGCGAGCTTTTGACGCTGCCGCTAAATTCGTCGGGGTCGAGGCCCCGGCCGCTCAGCCAGGTGCGGACCTCGGAAAAGGAGAGGCCGGAGGCGGGCATTTCGTTGATGCCGCGTTCGGTCAGGGCGTTTTGCAGGGCCTGGGTGGGGTACCACTCGGGGGCGATGATGCCGAGCGGCCAGTTGAGCAGCGCGGGCAGGAAGTAGGCCAGTAGCAGGGTGGGGACCACGCTGTAGAAGCGTTTCCAGCCGCTGGATTCGGAAGCGGCGGTGTAAAAAATGGCGGCCAGCAGGGCCAGCAGGAGGCCGAAGGTGACGGCGTCGTTGGTGATGAGTGGTTCCATGGGTGCGTTGCACGCGTATTTTAGTAGGCGGCGGTGCCGCTGGTAGTTTTGTATTTTTGATAAGCCTACGCGTATACGCCCTCACCCTATTCGACAAAGTCGAATTTTCCCTCTCCAAAGGAGAGGGTTTTCACTTGCGGCGTAGCCGCTCCCGCAAAACGTCACCCCTCTCCCCCGCGGCGGCTGGGGTTGAGGGGACCCAGACGATTAGCCGGGCCGGGGTGAGGGAATCCACTAAACTCGCGCCACGCACAAAGGCAAACATACTAATAACCGGGCAAAGACCGGCGAACGAGCCTCACTCGTTTACGCCCCACCTGTTGGCTTCGCCGCTGCTCAATCCGGCAGAGCCGTTTTCGAGGTCACTCCTTTACTCCCTCACTCATTGTCACTACCTTCGCGGCCATGAAACCCAGTATCCCCAAAGGCACCCGCGATTTTCTGCCCGGCGAAGTACTCCGTCGGCAGTATATTTTCGACGTTATTCGTGAGCAGTTCAGTCGGCACGGTTATCAGCCGATTGAGACGCCCGCCATGGAAAATCTGGCCACCCTGACCGGTAAGTACGGCGAGGAAGGCGACCGCTTGCTGTTCAAAATCCTGAATAACGGGGATTACCTGAAGAAGGCCGACCAAGAGGCACTGGCGGCCGGAGACAGTACGGCCCTGACCGGCAGTATTGCCAAGCGCGGCCTGCGTTATGACCTGACCGTGCCCTTTGCCCGCTACGTGGTGATGCACCGGAACGACCTGGCTTTTCCGTTCAAACGCTCGGCCATGCAGCCGGTGTGGCGGGCCGATCGGCCGCAGAAGGGCCGGTATCAGGAATTTTATCAGTGTGATGCCGATGTGGTGGGGTCCGATTCGCTCTACTACGAGGCCGAACTGACGCGCCTGTTCGACCGGGTATTCGCGGAACTGAACCTGAAGGTCGTCATTCGGCTGAATAACCGGAAAATACTGGCCGGACTGGCCGAAGTAACGGGGCAAAGCGACAAGTTTACCGATCTGGTGGTGGCCATTGACAAGTTGGACAAGATCGGGATGGACGGCGTGAAGAAAGAACTAATCTCCCGCGATTTTTCGGATGCCGCCGTCGCCCGCATCGAAGAAGTACTGGCCGCGAAATCGTTGGATGATTTGGCCGGTCCGCTGGCGGAAAGCGCCGTTGGGCGCGAGGGTTTGGCCGAGTTGACCACCGTTTTTGAGTACTTGAAATCGGATGAGTTGGTCAACGAGGTCGCCTTCGATCTTACGCTGGCCCGCGGCCTTAACTATTACACCGGCTGCATCTTCGAGGTGGTCCACAGCGGCGCGGCTTATCCCGATCTGCGCATGGGTAGCATCGGCGGCGGCGGGCGCTATGCCGACCTGACCGATATTTTCGGGATGAATAATATGCCGGGCGTGGGGATCAGTTTCGGTTTCGACCGCATATATGATGTACTGGAGGAGCTGGAGCTGTTCCCCGCCACGGCCGCCACCGGTACCCAGGTGATCGCGCTGGCTTTTGACGAGGACGGCCTGGCTTATGCTTACGCTCTCGTGCAGCGTCTGCGGGCTACCGGCATCCGCGCCGATTTTTATCCCGAAGCGGCCAAAATGAACAAGCAAATGAAGTATGCCGATCAGCGGGGGGTTCCCTATGCGCTGGTGATCGGGAGTAATGAGATCAAGACCGGTCAGTTGAGCCTGAAGGATTTGCGGACCGGGGAGCAAGCATTGTTTTCGGAAGAGGAGGTAGTAAGGCAGTTGCGGGGGGAGTGAGGGTTAACTTATGTTTATCCTTTCATTACTGCGGCCACTTTCAACTCTCCTAGAGCGACACTGATAAAGGTCTCTTCTTTACGGTAAATTTCCTGCTTTCCGTAGCCGCCAACCTCGGGGCGGGGTTCGGTGTATACCTCCAGGCGGTTTTCGACCAGGTTGATGATCCAGTATTCGGGAATACCGGCGGAACCGTAGAGACGGGCTTTGGCACCCTGATCGCGTAGTAGGGTGGAATCGGCCACTTCAACAATCAATTTAATATCCGCCGGTTGCGGCTTCTGACGGCGGTAGCGGTGCGGCTGTAAGGTGGCCAGTGCATAGTCCGGCTCAGGAACACTGTGCGGGGGAATGGCGATGGGTTGCTCCTGGCGACCGATGAAACGATCTCCGAAATTTTGGATCATGAAGTAATTCAGTTCCTGAACGCAGTAAGCATGGAGATCTCCAAGCGATATTTTTTTTACGATTTTACCGAACAGCAATTCCAGCTTATCCGCCGGACCGATAATACCGGCTTCGGTAATGGCCTCATACTGCGTCAGGGTCCAGTCGGGTTGGTGGGCCAGTAATTCCGGTTCGACGGGGGTGATGAGGTAGGTCATGCGGAGGCTAATTACAGTGAAAGGTAAGGAAAATCGCTGCGCTTCTCATTTCATTCGCTCCCCGTCTTCCCGCAGCGTCACCTCCACCCGGCGATTTCGCTGACGGCCCTTCGTCGGTCACGTTTTCGGAGATGGGTTCGCGCAGGCCCCGGCCGTCCGTGCGGATACGCTCCGTGCCGATGCCCCGCTCGACCAGATAATTCTTGACGGCCAGGGCGCGACGTTGGGAAAGGTCCATATTATAGGCGTCGCCGCCTCGTGAATCGGTATGTCCGACCAGTTCGATGACGGCCTCGGGATACTGGCGGATGATGTCGTAGGCAAAAGTGAGGGAGTCACGGCTCGGCTCGGTAAGTATATCCTGATCGAAGAGAAATTCCAGGTTGGGAATGCTGAAGGTAAGCGGCAGGCGGGCCACGGGGCGGTAGGTGCTGGTCTCTTGTACCGCCACGTCATCGACGAGGTAGTAAGCGTAGCGATTTTCGGGATGGTGTTTGGTGCCGATACCGGTCTGGTCGTCGGTACGGAAATTACCGATCAGCAGGTACTGGTAGGGGACGGCTGGAATGAAGTTGAAGCGCACCTCGCGCCAGCCGAGCGAATCCTCCAGCACGGTGGCGGTCTCGTGTACGGGCGTGACACCGGCCAGTACGGTTTCTTTGCCCAGTTGCTTGATCGGACCTTCTGAAAACGCCACCCCCATATTGGAGATACCGATGGTTTGCGGTGCATGATGGAGCCAGAAGGAGACGGTATACTGCGTGCCGGGTTTGAGGGGAAATTTGAGGGGTGTCTCCAGGTATTCGCGGCAGAAGATCACGAAGTTGTTGCAGCCGTAGACCCGGATACCCGCCATGAGACGGCCGCTGCGCGGCAGTACCTGGCTGAGATCGAAGTGATTGCGCTCGGGGAGGAGGTTGGTGCGGGTTTTGTCGAATATCACGTCGGGCGAGGTGAGGGTAGCGCTGGTCCACCAGTTGATGGAAGCGGCAAATTCCTGGTCGTCGCGCAGCCAAATTTTGGGGATCTGCTTGACGCTCTCGAAGCCGGGGTTGGGCACCAGGTTCTGAGCGGGCAGCGTAGTAACGGTCGCCGACAATGAGCTGCCGCCGATCAGCAGGAGAAGGAAACCACGACATAATTGACTGAACCGATAGAAAAATCCTTGCATGATAAAGTAACGTTCGTAAGATGAAAAGTGACGTACAACCCAAATTTTCCAGTCTAATGAACTATGCCCGTAGAATTTAGCTTAAAAAGCTATGAGAAAATCAACGGCATGGTTACTGGGGGCGGCGGGGGCTGCAATTGCGGGGGTAGGACTGGCCTTCCACTACCTGGTGCCCTATTTTATTATCCGACCGACCCGCTACGCTACGCTATTTCCCAGCCCCTACGAAAACCCCGACCTGCGGATTTCTCATCATGCGGTGACGACCGATAGCGGGTTTGCGCTGGCCACTACCCGCATCTTTCCGCCCGATGAGGAACCGCGTGCGCTGTTGATCGTCCTGCACGGGATCGGCGGGGCCAAGGAAAACTGGGTGCCGCTGGCCCTCAACGTTGCCCCGCGCGGCATCGGTACGGTGCTGGTCGATATCCGGGGCCACGGAGGTAGTGGCGGCCGCTACACCACCTTCGGTTACCACGAACGGCAGGACATCAGCCGGGTGGTAGACCAATTGCGCGAGGAGTACCCGGATACGCCCATCGGCGTGTGGGGCCACTCGCTGGGCGGGGCCATTGCCCTGCAATCCATGGCGGATGACAAGCGGATCGCCTTCGGTCTCAGCCTGAGCACTTTCGCTAATCTGGCGGAGATCGTTTACGATTATCAGCACCGGTTGTCCGGGTTCACTTCCCGCCGGTTGGCGGCTTACTTTCTGCGCCGTGCGGCGGAGATCGGCGGGTTTGACTCGACCGAAGTGCGCCCCGAAAAAGCGGCGGCACGGATCGACCGGCCGGTAATGATCATCCACGGAACGGCGGACCCCAGTATCGACGTTGCCAATGCCCACCGGATTTTCGACGCCCTGCCCGCCGAGGACAAGGAATTGATTCTGGTGCCCGGAGCGGACCATAACAACGTAGTCGAAGCCGGGGGACCCAAATTCCTGAACCGCGTAATGACCTTCATCGACCGGCAAATAGCGGCCCACGCGACCGATTCGGAGGATCGGCTAGCCCTAGATCCCCTTGCCGGTAAAACGACTGGTTCGCGGTCGCTTAACAAGCCCGTCAATTCGTATAAAAACCGTACGAAAAAAGAACTCTACGAATTGGCCAAGGAAATGAATATTGGGGGGCGTTCCTCGATGAGTAAGCGGGAACTGATTGCGGCACTAATAGCTAATAATTAGTTTATTGATGGGGGCGTGTCCCCAGCCTGGCGGCTGGGGTCGGTCCCTTCCCGGCTCGCTAACGCTCGGTGCTGCGCACTCCACCGCTACGCGGATGGCCCGTCCAGGCACCTCACGCTTGGGATGGCTGCTCACTTTTGAATGGTAAAATACACCGGTTTGATCCCCACCCGACGTGGTCGTCGGGATCCACCATTTTCTACTCCGCCACTTCCTTCAACTCACCATCCACGGCGGTCTTAGTTTTGCCGCCCCTGGTAGTCTCCGTATCTTTCTGCTGTTGCCCGCGCTCCTTATCCTGCTCTTTCCAGCGGGGGCCGGGGTCTTGACCTTCCCCCATGCTGGGCCAGCCTTCGCGTTGGGCGGCGCGGTCGCCGTCGCTTGCTTCGGTCTGGTCGTGGACCAACATGACCTGCGTATCATAAGGCATGTCGATTCCGGCGGCATCGAGAGCCTCCTTTACCTGCTGGATCACCCGCCCGTGTACCTGCACCACACTGGCGCGCTGACTGTCCGTCCACCAGCGGACACGCAGGGCTACCCAGCTTTCGGCCAGCTCCCAGGGGATTACCTCGAACTCTTTTTCCGAACTGACGCCCTCTACCTTGCCCATCGCCTCCTTGATGGCAGTGACGGCCTCGCTGATGTCGTCACCGTAGCCGATGCCGACATCGTACTGGGAGCGAATAATGGGGTTAGCGGTCTTGACCTTTACGGCACCGGTGTAAATATCGCTGTTGGGAACCACGGCCCGCTCGTTGTTGTACAACTTGATGATGGTGGCCCGTGTCTCGATGCGCTCGACCGTCCCTTCGTAATCTCCTACCTCAATCTGATCGCCCACCTGAAAAGGTTGGCGCAGGAGAATGAGCAGACCCGCCAGCCAGTTTTGCAGGATGTCTTTGAACGCAAAGCCGATAGCTACCGAGCTTACCCCCAGACCGGCGATCAGGTCGCCGGGCTTGAGGCTGGGAATAATAACGGTGGCGGCCAGGAAGAACCCGATAATTATGACGATCCATTTAACCAAACCGCCCAGTACTTCACCCAAATTTTCGCGGTCATAGGCGGTAGCACGATTCCTTACGATCTGACGGACCAGGCGACCCAGGAAATAGAAGAGCACCATGATGATGATGCCGACCACGATATTGGGCAACAGCCGCATAAATCCATCTACCCAACTGTCGATCCGCTCCAGGGCGGCACCGGGATTGAGGTCGATCTGCTGTGGCTGATCGTTTTGGGTAGAGTCTTGTTGAAAAAACATGCTTGGGTGATCTGATACCCTCTGAAAAGCCGAAAAATGGCGGGGATGTTCGCAAGCCCCATCGCGTGAGGTGCCTGGACGGGGCGGTCCCGCAGGGCCGCAGTGCGCAGCACCGACCGACAGGGAGCCGGGAAGGGACCGACCGCCGGCCGCAAGGCCGGCGGGCACGCCCTAAAGTCAAACCGGCAGGTCCGGGTGGGGAACCAAGAAACACGCGCCGCACAACACTTACCTCCCCTTCGGGGAGGTCGAGCCGTTAGGCTCGGGTGGGGAACCAAGAAACACGTGCCCCTCAGTTTCCCCTGCCCCCGAAGGGGGTTCTGCCCGTATGACTTCAATCAAGAACTCCGAGGAGCTTGCGACGATCAGCGCAGCTAATCAAAAATCGCTACTCAGCAATCAAGAATCCTTATGAGGGGCGAGATCATACAGCGCATTACACGGGCAAAATCAACTATCAGCTATCCCAATTTCCCCCTGCCCCCGAAGGGGGTTCTGCCCGTATGACTTCAATCAAGACTCAAAAATCGCTACTCAGCAATCAAGAATCCACTAGGAGGGGCGAGTTCATACAGCGCATTACACGGGCAAAAATCAACTATCAGCTATCCCAATTTCCCCCTGCCCCCGAAGGGGGTTCTGCCCGTATGACTTCAATCAAGACTCAAAAATCGCTACTCAGCAATCAAGAATCCTTAGGAGGGGCGAGTTCATACAGCGCATTACACGGGCAAAATCAACTATCAGCTATCCTAGTTTCCCCCTGCCCCCGAAGGGGGTTCTACCGATTAGAGCCTTCACTCCTTTTACAACTGCGACTGCACCAAACTCACGATCCCCACGATGATGTACTGGATGCCAATGGACATGGTCAAAAAACCCATAATACGTGACAGGGCCGCCAGACCCGACTGGCCGAGGACGCGGAACAGCAAGGGCGCGAAGCGCAGAATAAGCAGCACAACGGCCGCCATGGCGAAGATGGCCCCCAGGATGACCGCCCGCTCCAGCAGGAGTTCGTTGGTGGCGTACATACCGATGAGCAGCGAGATGGAACCCGGCCCCGATAGCATGGGCATGGCCATGGGCGTGAACGAGATGTCCTGTTTGGTAATGCCTTCCTCCTCGATCTCGGGGGAGATGCGCCGCTCGGTAAAACTGCCGTTGAGCAGGCCGAAACCGCTGTTGACGATGATGAGGCCGCCGGCGATACGCAGCGCATTGAGGCTGATGCCGAAGAAGTTGAGGATGATGGTACCCGCCAGGAAAAACGACATCAGGATGAGGAAAAACCACATACTGGTGAGCAGGGCGGTGGACCGGCGGTGCGGTGCCGTGTAGTCGGTGGTCATGGCCAGAAAGACCGGCACCGCGCCGAGCGGATTGACCACGGAAAAAAGGGCGCCGAGGGACGCGAAGAAGAAACCGATCATGGGCGGTGCGAATTTGGCCGCAAAATTACGTCCTTATTCCCGCCCGACCAACAAAAGGTCTAACGCAATGCCCCGGCTGCCTTTGGTGAGGACGGAATAGCCCGTCCAGTCCTGCTTCCAGAACCATTCTTTTAATTCATCGACATGGCCGAAGTGCCGCAGCCCGAGTTGCTCGGCCGCCGCGGCAAAGTGCTTGCCCACTAAAATGGTTTCGTGCTCACCGGCGGCCTGGGTGGCTATATCCCGGTGGGCCTGTTCGGTGGCTTCGCCCAGTTCCAGCATATCGCCTAGGATAACCAGGCGGGGGCGTTCGGCGATGCGCGCAAAGGTATCCAGCGAGACGGCCATGCTGCTGGGGTTGGCGTTGTAGGCGTCCAGGAAAAAGCGGATGCCGCCCACCTCGCTCCACTGCGAGCGGTTGTTGGTGGGGCGGTAGTCGGCCAGGGCGGCCACGATCTCCCGGCCGGGTACCTTGAAGTACTTGCCGACCACCACCGCCAGCATGATATTTAGGAAATTGTGTCGCCCCGGCAGGTGGGTTTCGGCTTCGATGAGTTGTTTACTCTCGTCCAGAAAAGCTACCCGCACCGTGGGTTCGTAGCGGATCGGTTTAACCTCCAGCGGCGGCACCTGTACGGTCGGGTTGTCGCTTGCCAGGTAGGGGACCTGTTTTTTAACCTGGGCGGACATTGTTACCAAATCGGCATCGTCCAGATTCACGATGGCCGTGCCGCCGCTAGCGGCCAGGAAGTCATAGAGTTCTCCCTTGCCCTTTTTCACGCCCTCGCGCCCTCCGAAACCTTCCAGGTGGGCGTCGCCCACATTGGTGATGATGCCGTGGGTGGGTTCCACTATCCGGCACAATTCGGCAATCTCGCCCTGGTGGTTAGCCCCCATTTCGATCACGGCTGCCTCGGCCTCGGCGGGAATCTGGAGCAGCGTGAGCGGTACGCCGATGTGGTTGTTCAGGTTACCCTGCGTGAAGTGCAACCGATACTGGCGGCTCATGACGGCCGCAATGAGTTCCTTGGTCGTCGTCTTACCGTTACTCCCGGTAATGGCGATCACCGGCATCCGAAACCGGCGACGGTGGTGGGTAGCCAGTTGTTGCAGGGAAGCAAGCGCATCGTCGACCAACAAAAATCCGGCTTGCCCGGCCAGGGCGGGATCATCCACCACGGCGGCCGCGGCACCGGCAGCTATGGCACCGGCAGCGTAGGTATTGCCATCGAAGCGATCGCCGCGCAGTGCCCAGAATAATTGGCCCGGCAGTACCCGCCGGCTATCGGTAGCGATGCCCGCCGGAGCGGCCAGGTAGTGGGCATATAGTTCCTCGATCGTGGCAGTAGTCGGCATCGGTAGCAGGGTAGGGGAGTGAGGTACAAAAGTACGCGCTACGTAGTAGATGCGCGAATCCTTTGGCTAACAAAAAAGCACCGCCCCCGTAATCAGGAGCAGTGCTTTTTGTTTTCCAATCGAAACGATTACTTACGCTTGCGCTTCTTCCGGCGCGTAGCGGCAAATTCGTTACCACTCGGACCATCGTTACCGGCGGGGGCACCGACGCGAATCATCGCGCAACGGAAACCGACCGAACGGCTCGCCTTGTCTTCGTCCATGAAGCGGCGCGTACCGGGCGAGAGCCAAAAGGCACGGTCGGCCCAGCTACCTCCTTTATAAACGCGGGCTTTATCGCTGATCAGGGTGTGCTTCTGGTAGTCGTAAAAAGCTTCCGACTGCTGGTCGCCATCCAGGTAGTTATAAGGGCGGCCGACTTTATAGTTGTCGCGCTGCGATGCCTCGTCGTCCGTTACGTACTCGTACTTCAGGCGGCCCAGGCTGTCTTTTTCCACGGGTACCCCGTCTTCATCCAGTTTCAGGTGCTCGAAGTTATTGCCCCGGTAAGGATTCAGGTCATGGTTTTCCGAATCCTCCAGGCTCATGGTGGTCAGGGGACGGTAAAGGTCCAGTACCCACTCATTCACGTTGCCGGCCATGTTGTAAAGACCGAAATCATTGGGCCAGTTAGAACGCACGTTAGCGGGGAAAGGAGCATTATCGTTCAGCTTACCGGCTACGCCCATGTAGTCACCGCGGCCACGCTTGAAGTTAGCCAGGATCTTACCCTGGTCGCGGTCACGGCGCTGGTAGCGCACGGTGTTGCCATTCCAGGGATAGATGCGCCGGTCGGTGTACAGTTCGTCCTTTTCGTTTTCCTGGTTTCCCTGCAGGGCCAGTGCGGCGTATTCCCACTCTGCCTCGGTGGGCAGGCGGAATTCTGGTAGCAGGATACCGTCTTCGAAACGGATACCGCGCTCATCGCCGGTCTTGTTGTCTTTCTTACCCTTGCGCACTTCTGTCTGGTACTGTCCGACGAGATAAGCCTTCGTATTAAAGTTATTCTCGTCTTTCTGTTCCGGGGTAGGGTTGATGAAACCGCGGTCGACCAGGATCTGCTCGTTCACGCGATCACCGCGCCAGCGGCTATACTCATTAGCCTGTACCCAGGAGACGCCCACTACGGGAAAATCGTCGTAAGAAGGGTGGCGGAAGTACGTTTGTACCATCGGCTCGTTATAAGCCAATTCCTCGCGCCAGACCAGGGTGTCGGGCAGCGCGTCGCGGTACACTTCCGGATAGCTCTCGCCGTACACGCGGTCTACCCAGTACAAGTACTCGCGGTAGTCAATATTGGAAATCTCCGTTTCGTCCATATAGAACGAGGAGACCGTCACCCGCCGGGGCAGGTTATTCCAATCGTACGTTACGTCTTCTTCCGTGAAACCCATCACGAAGGTACCTCCTTCGATGAGGACCATATTGGGTGGCGTGGCCTGACCTTCGTAGTCAGTCACCTTCTCGAAACCGCCGGATTTCTGGTCATTGTACTTCCATCCCGTAGTGCTGGAGCGTTCTTTTTTGCCGCAAGACGACAAAACGAGCGCAAGGCCCAGCAGGAGGGGCATTGCTTTGATCAAATTCTTCATTTACCTATACCGAGTTTGTTGAGCGAAAATCTGCCGACAAATATAGCGTCCTTACTGGAAGCGAACCTATTCGGGACCGGGATTTAACATAATCCTTTCTCCCGGACACTAATATCACGACCACTTTAACCGCTGACCGGCCATCCGTATTGCCCGTGAGTGGGGGAAATTTGACCTGCGGGCCGCCGTTCTTACGTCAACCTATCACTTTAATAAAACCCATAGTTTTTTTTGGCTCAGGGAAAATCTTCGTACTCATTCCTCTCCTTATACATCCCGGTCGTAGTTGGATGCGTTACCACCATAATTTAGCTGACTTCAAAGGGTAAGTAATGGCTAAATACCAAAATACCAAATTACCGGACGCGCAGCGTCTTACTAAAATACACGGCGAAGCCGCCCCATGGACAAAGTTCGCATCGACAAATGGCTCTGGGCCATCCGCATCTTCAAAAGCCGCAGCCTCTCTTCCGACACGGTCAAGAGCGGCAAGGTCCGCATCAACCAAAAAGTGGTCAAACCCAGCACCACCGTGCAGGTGGGCGACCGGGTCCATGTGCTCAAAAACGGCTTCAACCTTGAGTTCGAGGTGCTACAGGTCATCGCCAAGCGCGTCGGTGCCCCCCTCGCACAGGCCTGTTACACCGATCATACTTCGGCCGAGGAACTCAATAAGTATCAGAAATGGTTCGTGGGTAAGGGCGGCACCGAGTTCCGCGAAAAAGGCACCGGCCGGCCCACCAAACGCGAACGGCGGGACATCGACGTATTCAAAGGCGAGAGTATGTACGATGACGAGTTTTTCAATATCGCTGACGAGGACGAAACAACCTAGCTCGTGCCTGAATCCAGTTCCATCGTCACCCTCGGTCTCGGCACCAACCAGGGAGACCGCGCCGCTCTTCTGACCGAGGCGCGTCGCCTGATCGGCGAGACGATCGGACCCCTGCTGGCCGCCTCCTCCATTCACGAAACGGCTGCCTGGGGCTATACCGATCAGCCCGATTTCTTAAACCAAGCGGTCCGCTGCCAAACTGCGTTCAACCCTACGGACTGTCTGATCGCCGCACGGGCCATCGAAACCCGCCTCGGTCGCCGCCGCCTCATTCGCTGGGGGCCGCGTACCATCGACATCGACCTGCTTTATTACGACGATCTCCTCCTTGATACGCCTTTGCTTAGCCTCCCGCATCCCCGCATCGCCGCCCGCGCATTCGTCCTCCTTCCCCTTGCCGAAATCTCTCCCGATTTCCTCGATCCCCGCACCGGTCGCACCGTCACGCAAATGCTAACCGATTTAGACACGCTCTTAGATGAGGTAGGGAAAGGGTAGTGGTAAAAACCGCAGTTTCTTACGATCTAAAGCCATTTGGGCGTGCCCCCGGCTACGGCCGGGGTCGGCGTCTTCCAGGCGCGGCTATCGCCTTGGCCCTGCGGGCTTCGGGCTACGCCCTCTCCTTCCAGTCACCTCACGCCTGAAAATCTTGGTAGTTACGCTCCAGCTAATAAAAAAGGGCCGCTTTCCCTTGCGGAAAAGCGACCCTTAGTTTCACATCAAATTGGTATCCAGTGATACCAGCGTGCCCAAAGTTACTTAATAATAACTTTATGCGTCTCGACATTACCCGTCGGCGTCACGATCTGTACGAGGTACAGACCGGCCGTATTGCGTGCAAGGGGAATATTGACCATTCCCGTAGCCGTGTTGATTCGGGTACTCTGTACGATCTCCCCGTTCGAGGAAATCAGGCGTACGGGCACTACCGCATCGTCCTCGACCATCTCCATCAGTTCAACGTGAATGATGTTGTTGGCGATCGGATTCGGGAAAATACGGGCGAAGCTGCTCGAAGCAGGACTCAACATCAGTTCCACGGTGTTCGAGGTAACCGAGTTGCCCAGGTCGTCCGTCATAACTACACGGTAGAAGTTACGTCCGGCGACCGGCGTCACGTCCTCGAATTCGTAGTCCATGCGGCTACCGTTTACGGTACCCCATTCGCCCATTACCAGGCCGACAGCGGTGAATTCAACGCCGTCATACGAACGCATGATCGTGTAATCAGCGGCAGTACCGTCATTGGGCAGGTCCCACATAATGCTCAGATTACGCTGTTGCAGGTTATTCACTTGGCCGCTGGCGGTTAAGCTACCGGTACAGTAGATCGGGTTACCGGCCTGAACAATCGTCAGGGCACGGGTGATCGTAGCGGTACAGGCGGCATTGCTGATCGTCAAACGAATCAGGAAGTTACCGAAGTTGCCGTAAGATACCGTGGCGGTATTTCCAGTCGTGGTAAAGCTCGTTACCGGACCCGTAAATTCCCATGTGATGGTCGAACCGGGAGTAACGTTCTGCGCCGTGAAGACACCGGTGCCATTCTCACAAATCACTACCGGACCGTTAATGGTTCCCGTAGCCAGGTTACCTACTTCAATCTCAACGATATTCGATTCGATGAAGGGGCAATCATCCGCCCGCCTTACGCAGCGCGTAAAGAAGGTGGTCTGCGTCAGGGGACCCGGATCGTAGCTCACCGTGTTGGTGTTCGGGATCGGCGTCCAGAAGTTGATCGGCTGGTTCGGGTTTACCGTATTGTACATCCAGAGGTACTCGATCGTACCACTGCCGCCCGAAGCCGGAGTAAGTTCCACTAGCGGAGCGGGGTCGTTACCGGGACCGCAGAGGAACTGATCGAAACCGATCGTTCCCGGATTGGTGACCGGATCTTCACAGGGGCCGGGGGCCGCTGCCAAAGTAGCCTCGCAAATCGTGGTACAGCCGTTGGCATCGGTAACCGTCACCGAATAGGTGCCGGGACCGAGGTTCGTAATCGAAGGCGTCGTAGCACCCGTATTCCAGAGGTAGGAATATGGAGCCGTTCCACCGGTAACAATCACGCTCACTTGTCCGTCATTGCCTGCACTACCGACCAATTGTAGTACCGTAACCTCACATTCCAACAGGGGAATTTCGATAATCACGATGGGAGGCGTGACCTCCGTACAGTTATTGGCATCGGTTACGGTGATCGTATAGGTTCCCGG
Source organism: Lewinellaceae bacterium (assembly GCA_963757435.1). Lineage (GTDB taxonomy): Bacteria > Bacteroidota > Bacteroidia > Chitinophagales > Saprospiraceae > Neolewinella. The sequence continues at coordinate 15,469 of CAVWSC010000034.1, forward strand.
AGGCGCGTCGATCAGCAACGAATCCGTGCTGCCGTTGCTGTACAGGAAGGTATAAGGAGGCGTACCGCCCGTCACTATCGGAGTAATATTATTACCCGTGTTGGTGCCGTCGTTACAGGCCACGCTACCTACGGTAGTCGTGATCATGAGGGGTGGCGGCTCGTTGATAACCACGGTGGAGGAAGCCATGCAACCGTTGCCATCCGTAACGGTCACCATGTAGGTACCCGCCGAAAGGCCGGTAGCCATCGGGCCGGTCTGTCCATCACTCCATGTAATCATGAAGGGAGGAGTTCCGCCGGCAAATTCGCAGGTTGCGGAACCCGAACTACCACCATGGCACAGTACGTCCATCGGAGTAATCGTCAGGATGATGAGGTCCGGTTCGTCCAGTTCAAAGGATTGTACCGAGTTACAGCCGTTGGCGTCCGTCACGGTAACCGTATAGGTACCCGCCGTCAGGCCGGTCAGGGTAGCAGTCGTAGCACCGGTGTTCCAGAGGTAAGAGAAGGGTGGGGTGCCACCATTTACCATCACTGAAATCTCACCAGTCGCATTGCCATTACAGTCTACATCCAGGGTCGTACCCGTTACTTCGATCACCGGCGGCTGATTCACCGTAAAGGTGGCCGTAGCGGTAGCCGTACATTCGTTGGCGTCAGTTACCGTAACCGTGTAGGTGCCGGCGGGTATGCCGGTTAGGTCCTCGGTCGTAGCGCCATTCGTCCACTGGTAAGTAAACGGAGCCGTACCACCCATAACCGTGATATCAATCGAGCCGGTCAGGTCGCTGTTGCAATCCGTATCGGTTGTAACACCCGTCACCGTAATGGCTTCCGGTTGCGTGATCGTAAAGCTGGCATTAGCCGTACACTCATTAGCGTCCGTTACGGTCACGGTGTAAGTGCCCGCACCCAAACCATTCAGGTTCTGCGTAGTCGCGCCATTACTCCAATTGTAGCTGAAGGGAGACGTTCCACCGCTTACAGTCAGGTCGATTGAACCGCTTGCCTCGCCGTTACAATCAGCCGGGCTGGTTTCTCCGGTCAGGACGATAGCAGGAGGTTGGTTAATGGTAAAGCTAGTACTGTTTGTGGCGGTACATCCGTTGGCATCGGTTACGGTCACGGTGTAAGTGCCCGCAGCCAGTCCGGTCAGATCGGCACTCGTAGCGCCGTTACTCCAGGCGTAAGTAAAGGGAGCAACGCCACCGGTTACGGTGATGTCGATGGAGCCGGTCAGGCTACCGTTACAGTCAACATCAGTAGTGGTACCGGTTACGACCAGTTCGTCAAATTCACTAATGGTGAAACTCGCCTGGTCCGTACATCCGTTAGCATCGGTTACGGTCACCGTGTAGGTGCCGGCACCGAGACCGGCGAGGTCCTGACCGGTGCTGCCGTCGCTGTAGAGGTAGGTGTAAGGAGCCGTTCCGCCGCTGACGCTCAGGTCGATCGATCCGGTTTCGTCACCGAAGCAGTTGACGTTCACCGTCGTTCCCGTAGCCACCAGTTCGGTGGGCTGGGTGATGGTGAAGCTGGCCTGGTCCGTACATCCGTTAGCGTCGGTTACGGTCACCGAGTAGGTGCCCGCCGCGAGGCCGGACAAGTCCTGACCGGTGCTACCGTCGCTGTAGAGGTAAGTGTAGGGAGCCGTTCCACCGCTGACGCTCAGGTCGATTGCTGCCGGTTTCGTCACCGAAGCAGTTGACGTTCACCGTCGTTCCCGTAGCCACCAGTTCGGTGGGCTGGGTGATGGTGAAGCTGGCCTGGTCCGTACATCCGTTAGCGTCGGTTACGGTCACCGTGTAGGTGCCCGCCGCGAGGCCGGACAAGTCCTGACCGGTGCTGCCGTCGCTGTAGAGGTAGGTGTAAGGAGCCGTTCCGCCGCTGACGCTCAGGTCGATTGATCCGGTTTCATCACCGAAGCAGTTGACGTTCACCGTCGTTCCCGTAGCCACCAGTTCGGTGGGCTGGGTGATGGTGAAGCTGGCCTGGTCCGTACATCCGTTGGCATCGGTTACGGTCACCGTGTAGGTGCCGGCACCGAGACCGGACAAGTCCTGACCGGTGCTGCCGTCGCTGTAGAGGTAGGTGTAAGGAGCCGTTCCGCCGCTGACGCTCAGGTCGATGCTGCCGGTTTCGTCACCGAAGCAGTTGACGTTCACCGTCGTTCCCGTAGCCACCAGTTCGGTGGGCTGGGTGATGGTGAAGCTGGCCTGGTCCGTACATCCGTTAGCGTCGGTTACGGTCACCGAGTAGGTGCCCGCCGCGAGGCCGGACAAGTCCTGACCGGTGCTGCCGTCGCTGTAGAGGTAAGTGTAGGGAGCCGTTCCGCCGCTGACGCTCAGGTCGATGCTGCCGGTTTCGTCACCGAAGCAGTTGACGTTCACCGTCGTTCCCGTAGCCACCAGTTCGGTGGGCTGGGTGATGGTGAAGCTGGCCTGGTCCGTACATCCGTTAGCGTCGGTTACGGTCACCGAGTAGGTGCCCGCCGCGAGGCCGGACAAGTCCTGACCGGTGCTGCCGTCGCTGTAGAGGTAAGTGTAAGGAGCCGTTCCGCCGCTGACGCTCAGGTCGATGCTGCCGGTTTCGTCACCGAAGCAGTTGACGTTCACCGTCGTTCCCGTGGCCACCAGTTCGGTGGGCTGGGTGATGGTGAAGCTGGCCTGGTCCGTACATCCGTTGGCGTCGGTTACGGTCACCGAGTAGGTGCCCGCCGCGAGGCCGGACAAGTCCTGGCCGGTGCTGCCGTCGCTGTAGAGGTAAGTGTAGGGAGCCGTTCCGCCGCTGACGCTGAGGTCGATGCTGCCGGTTTCGTCACCGAAGCAGTTGACGTTCACCGTCGTTCCCGTAGCCACCAGTTCGGTGGGCTGGGTGATGGTGAAGCTGGCCTGGTCCGTACATCCGTTAGCATCGGTTACGGTCACCGTGTAGGTGCCCGCCGCGAGACCGGCGAGGTCCTGACCGGTGCTGCCGTCGCTGTAGAGGTAAGTGTAAGGAGCCGTTCCGCCGCTGACGCTCAAGTCGATTGATCCGGTTTCGTCACCGAAGCAGTTGACGTTCACCGTCGTTCCCGTGGCCACCAGTTCGGTGGGCTGGGTGATGGTGAAGCTGGCCTGGTCCGTACATCCGTTGGCATCGGTTACGGTCACCGTGTAGGTGCCCGCCGCGAGGCCGGACAAGTCCTGACCGGTGCTGCCGTCGCTGTAGAGGTAAGTGTAAGGAGCCGTTCCGCCGCTGACGCTGAGGTCGATGCTGCCGGTTTCGTCACCGAAGCAGTTGACGTTCACCGTCGTTCCCGTAGCCACCAGTTCGGTGGGCTGGGTGATGGTGAAGCTGGCCTGATCCGTACATCCGTTAGCATCGGTTACGGTCACCGAGTAGGTGCCCGCCGCGAGGCCGGACAAGTCCTGACCGGTGCTGCCGTCGCTGTAGAGGTAAGTGTAGGGAGCCGTTCCGCCGCTGACGCTCAGGTCGATGCTGCCGGTTTCGTCACCGAAGCAGTTGACGTTCACCGTCGTACCCGTAGCCACCAGTTCGGTGGGCTGGGTGATGGTGAAGCTGGCCTGGTCCGTACATCCGTTGGCGTCGGTTACGGTCACCGTGTAGGTGCCCGCCGCGAGGCCGGACAAGTCCTGACCGGTGCTACCGTCGCTGTAGAGGTAGGTATAAGGAGCCGTTCCGCCGCTGACGCTCAGGTCGATGCTGCCGGTTTCGTCACCGAAGCAGTTGACGTTCACCGTCGTTCCCGTAGCCACCAGTTCGGTGGGCTGGGTGATGGTGAAGCTGGCCTGGTCCGTACATCCGTTGGCGTCGGTTACGGTCACCGTGTAGGTGCCCGCCGCGAGGCCGGACAAGTCCTGGCCGGTGCTGCCGTCGCTGTAGAGGTAAGTGTAAGGAGCCGTTCCGCCTATTACGCTCAGGTCGATGCCGCCATCCTCATCACCGAAACAATCCAGGTTGGTTACCGTACCGGTAACTACTAGCGGAGTAGGTTGGGTAATGGTGATGCTAATACTAGCATCGCACTCGAAAGCGTCGGTTACCGTTACGGAATAAGTTCCGGCGGGAACGCCGGTCAGATCCTGAGTGGAAGCACCGTTATTCCAATTGTAAGAAAAAGGAGGCGTACCGCCACTGACGCCGAGATCGACCGCACCGGTAGAAGCACCGTTGCAATCCACATTCGTGCCGGAAATCGTCAGATTGATCTGGGGCGACTGCTCGACTACGATATTAAGGATGCTCATGTTACAGCCATTAGCGTCAGTGACGGTGATGCTGTACAGTCCTGCCATCAAGCCGGATAGATCCTGTGTAGTAGCTCCCGTGCTCCAGTTATAGGAATAGGGCATTGTTCCGCCGCTGACCGTAACGTCGATGGCACCGTCCGAACCGCCAAAGCAGGTAACGTCGGTCACTTCGACTGACTTAGAGATCATGGAAGGCTGTGTGATAGTTACATTGCCGATTGCCTTGCAACCGTTGCCTTCCGTTACGGTTACGGTGTAAGTACCGGTGCCGAGGCCGGTGATCGTGGGCGTGGTGGCACCGGTAGACCACATATAGGTGTAAGGCATACTACCTCCGGTTACGGTAACCGTAGCCGTACCATCGTTACCTCCGTTGCAGTTGATATTCGTGCTGGTGAGGTTGATAACCAAATCGTCAATAACTGTTACCGTCGTGCTGGTACTAGCCGTACAGCCATTCTGATCGGTGATCGTTACGGAGTAAGTACCGGTCGTACTAACCGAAATAGTAGCGGTAACCGCGCCCGTACTCCAGTTGTAGAGGTAGCCGGGTGATCCGCCGGCACCTACTGCGGTCAGTGTGCCGCTGTTGTTGGCCCCGCAAATAATGTTGGGACCCTGAATCGTAACGGTGGGGGAGGGGAGATTCTGAATGGTAACCGATGCCGTCTGGGGGCAGTTATTTGCATCCGTAGCGGTAACGGTATAAGTGCCCGCGCCCAGGCCGGTAATGGTAGGTCCGTTAGCACCGGTACTCCAGGAATAAGTGAAGGGAGGGGTTCCTCCCGTTGCGGTAGCCGTTGCCGTAGCATCGGTATCTCCAGCGCAAACATCACCGGAAGTGGTAATGGAAACCATGATAGCCGGTGGTTGAGTTACCGTACCCGAAGCTACATCCGTACATCCGCTCGCGTCCGTGAGGGTAACGGTATAGGTGCCGGCAGTCAGGCCCACGATATTCGGACCGGATTGGCCGTTGCTCCAAGTATAAGTATAAGGAGGCGTACCGCCGCTCGGCGAAGCCGATAGGCTGCCATCAGTGCCGCCGGGACAAGTAACGTCATTAACGCTCACTTCCACGCTGGGAGGGTTGGCTTCTACCGTAATACATTCCGTGATACCGCAAAGTACCGCGTCAACTACCGTAATGCAGTAAGTACCACTGGGAACCGTGATCGTCGGTACATTGCCGGCACCTGGAAGGCTCCAGTTGTACTTATAAGGCATCACCCCGCCACCGACCGTGGCCGTGATGGTGAAAGGCTCTTCGCACGACTGGTCCGCATCCAGAGATAGCGTCAATTGCGCGGGCTGAGTTAGTGTCGTACTACTACTTGCCGTCATACCGCCACTCGTTACTGTTAGGCTATAATTGCCGGCGGGCAGGTTATTGACAAAGGCAGTGGTTGCACCCGTGCTCCACGCGTAGGTGATCGGGCCGGTAGCACCGGTAACGGAGCTGGTAATCTGACCGGCAAAGAGACCGTTACAGGGCGGGTTGGTCCCCGATAAGGATACCGATAACTGGGCTGTCATTAGGAGCGGTAAGAGTAGCATGGCTAAAAGCCCTCCCCATTTGGTCCAGTTTGAAAATTGAGGTTGTATAGTTTTTGGCATAACGGAACTATGATTTGTAGGTTAAGTCCATGACGGGATGATCTACCCTTCAAGTCATCTTGAAAGGTAGGAGTGTAAAAAGCAGTGCCCCGACAAAACGCCGGAACCACGAAGGGGTAGGAAAATTGGTTCCACCGGAAGTAAGATGCGATCAACCATAGCTGGCTGACCGACCGGTGAAGAAGCGAAGTTTTCTGCCGCAAAAAAAATAATCGTGTGGGCGGCTGCTCGTGTTCGAGCGATCAATAGTTGTCGTAGACAAAGAAACGACGATTATTAGACTTAGCCAAATATGTTTTGTCACATCGGATAACCATAAGTCCCTTCTTAGCTAATTCCTGTTACGGAAAGAAGGAAGGTTTTGTTCTGCTTTTTGCTAAAAAAAGAAATAGGTCCCATCATCCTCCCCAGGATGATAAGACCTATTGACCAAATGTAATCTCATGAAAAATTGCGAAAATCAGTGGGCTGATGCCCTATATCTTGACTAGCTTTGCTAGTAAGTAACTTGTAAGTGTCAAACCCTGGTTGACTAGGGGCAGTAAGTCAAGAATAATCCCTTAACCTGACTTACTGCCTTTTAAGTCTAAATCCCATGTGTGTTCCAAGCTAAAGGCGATGCTTTCATCGCCGCTTGTTTCGTTTGACATTACAATGATCGGGCAATAATTTGCCGTACCAAAGTACAGAATGATTGATTTGTGAATAACTTACGAAGTTTTTGTAAGATTAAAACATAGAAAATCAACTGTTTAGATAGGTTTTAGTGTGAAAAAAATATTCCCGCCTTCCATCGATTCACTCACTCCGAAAAGCGAAAATTTCTCATTTCTTTCCGGAAAAAGTTCGTCTGACCCCCTAAAAGCTAGTTTTCCGGGTCGGACAACGCAGGGTTCGAGGTGAAACGCCGGTCCGTCAACGTGCGCAGAAAAGCAACCAAAGCCGCCCGGTCGGCCGTACTGATCTCGAAACCGGTGATGTTGGGATCTTCGTTCTCCACACCGTGGCCGCCACTCGCATAGTGGTCGATTACCTGTTCCAGCGTGGTAAACCGACCGTCGTGCATATAGGGTGCCGTCAGGGCAACGTTGCGTAGGGTAGGGGTACGGAATTTTCCGTTATCGAAAATGTTGCCATTCGCCTCGCCCCGACCCGCGTCGGTAAAATCGCTCAACGAAGTGACGTCGTCCAAGCCGTTATTTTTAAATTGGTTGTCCCCGAATAAGGGCTGATTGTGGCAGTGGGAACAGCCGGGGTGGACTATATTAGGAGTAGCGAACTCGATGAAGAACAACTCCCTACCATGTTCTTCTTCTTCCGTAAAAAAACCCTGGTTGAGTTGCACCACGCTATCGAAACGACTCTGGGTAGAAAGCAGCGTCCGCTCGAACTGGGCCAGTGCCCGCGTTACCTGCTCACGGTCGATCTCCGTGCGCAGAGGAGTGCCGAAAGCAGCCTTGAATGCCTCCGGATAGGTAGCGTGCCGCCGTATTTTAATCAGCACATTGTCCCAGTCTTCATTGAGTTCCAGCATATCCTCCACCGGATGCACCGCTTGTTGCTCGAGTGTACCGGATCGGCCGTCCCAGAAAAAACCGTTGATGTTGAAGGCGAGATTTGCCAGCGACATGGCCGAACGCCGCCCTTCCAAGCCGCGCACCCCTCGGCTTAATGCCGTACCGTCCGTAAATGCTAACTCCTGCAGGTGGCAACTCTGGCAGGAAAAAGTGCTGTCGCTGCTCAAAATAGGGTCGTAGAACAAGCGGCGTCCCAGCGCAATGCCTTCTTCCGTCAGTCCTTCACTCGCGCCGGCGGGCAGTTGAGGGAAGTAATTCGGTACCTCCAACACCACGTCGGTCGGGGCAAAAGTCCCGGCAATCTCATCCGGCGGGCAGTCCGGGCAGGCGGTCGTGCTTCCGGGCATATCGTCGTCTACACAACCGAAGGCCGTCAGCAATAAGAGGGTAAGGAGTAAGGTCATGTAGATGAAAGCAGGGCGTAACAACATAGTAGGAGAGTGTGGTAGACAGCTAATTAGCGATGAAGGAGTAACACTTCAACGCCGCATCCGGGTTGTTATCACAATCTTAAGTGGCGGATGTTGCGCCAATTTAGCGGAATGACGCCTTCCGGTCGTCCCTGGGGTTTCTACGACACCTTATATATAGCGTTTGTTTTGGGCGTGACCGCCCGGCTGACGCCGGTCGGTCGGTCCCTTCCAGGCTCGCTGCCGCTCGGCCCTGCGGGCTTCCTTCCTGCGTCGTCACCTTCCAGGCACCTCACGCAAGCATCTCGCCACTCGGCTCAAAGGTTTTCTACCCCGAAAAGGGCATAATCCTACGGTCTCTCTTTTCAGTAGCCGGCTGCGCTTCCTTGCTACAAGCAGGAGGTTCTCGGCATTAATGCGTGAGGTGCCTGGACAGGCCGGCCCCTAAGGCCGGAGTCCGCAGGGCCGACCGATCAGGGAGCTGGGAAGGGACCGACCCCGGCCCGGTAGGGACGGGGACACGCCCAAGTCAAGTCACTCCACTACTTTTTACGTCCCGTATGCACCAGCTGATCGAAGGCCAGACCGCTGCTGCCCTCCCCGCGACCCGTGGTTTTGCGGATGCCCAGCCAAGTGTAGACGCGGCCGTTGTACCAGCGGGTGCGCTGATAAGACAGGCTAACGCGGGTACCCGCACGCGGCACTTCTTCCTCGTGGAGAAAGTAGGGCGCGGGCGTGGCCTCGTCCAGGCCGGTACGGAGTAGGCTGGTGCGTGGTTCCACCTTGCGCGGTGGGTTCGGGTCGCCCGGCAGGATGCGGGGCATGGCCGCCCGCTGCAACTGGATTTGCCGTTGCTGCCCCGGCGTGTGTACGGGTACCAGGGGGATCCAATTTTCCGGCACGCTGTTGACGATCTGGTAACGCAGGGGTGCCGCTGCCGGTGGGTCGGGTAGGGGCGTGAAGTCGGCCGCAAAACGGGCGTGAAGCTCGCGGGCTGCCTCGTCGCCCCGGCGGGTTTGGCCGTCGTCCAGGGTGATTTGGGTTTCCAGTGCCCATACCATGTTCGCCATCTCGTCGCGAACGAGCCGGATTTCTTCCAGCGGCCGCCCCTCCAGAATTTTGGGTACGGCGGGTAAAACCAGCAGGTCGTTGGAGGCCGGGACCTCGGCGTCGCCCGCAATGCTGGGATGAAACAGGCTCCATCGTTCCCAATCCTGATCGCTGCCCCGGCCCGCGCCCTGAATCCAGTGCCGTTCGCCATAAGTATCGGTGACCAGCAGCCCGCCAACCCGTGCTACCGACCCGACCGGCATACCCAGCGGCAGCAGGAACCAGTCGTTGGCGTACTGGAGCTGGAAATCCATGACTAGCAACTTGTTCAGGTCAGTGGTATCGGGGGTGAGGGAGGTGAAACTGGTATCCCGTTCCTCCAGCGTCCACCAGCGCGGATCGGGCATGCCGCCGAAACGGAGGTTGGTGGGAAAAAATGAAATGACCCGCTCCTGGGTGCTATCCGCCGCATCGGTTTGTCCGATGGGGAAATTACTCGCTTGCTCCTCGTCCACATTATACCAATCCAGGTGGCCCTGGTAATATTCCTCGGCCCGGAATACCTGCCGCCCGGCCCCACCCGGATCGGGCGCGGAAACCGCGAAGCGGTGCTCGAGGTAATCCGGCTGCCAGGAATCGTTCGGCCGGTCGTCTTGCTGTTCCAGTAATCGCTCCCACCAGCTGATGAGCTGCGCGGACAGGGTATCGAGGGTAGTTTGTCGGGGGTCCGTTGGGTCGATAATATCGTCGCCTGCCCGGTGACCGGCTGGATCGGCCCGTAGGTATTCGATCAGCGCATAGCCATCCATTGACCTTCCGGCAGCCGACTGAAACCGCTGCCACACGCGGGGATGGGCCGTGCGGGGGATGTCGGCCGGGTCGTCATGGACCGGGGCGGCGATGGGGTACTGCGCCACATAAGCCGGGATCAGTTCATCCAGGCCGGCCCCCTTCAGGAGCTTTTTCCAATAGCGTCCTACGCTCAGGCGCAGTTCCAGGTTAACGGCCCGCCCGGCCAGCCGCATTTGGGCGCGTTGCCGTTCCACTTCCATTTCCAGCGGTCGGTCCTCGGGTAACGGATGTATGTCGCCCGCGCCACCCTGATAGCGGTCCATTCGGCTGGTGTGCAGCAGGAGTTTGGCCACCACCGGCGAGGCGGCATCGTCGCCCTGAAATTCGCCGACTTGCCACTGCTTGGAGATCATCCACAGGGCATCGCGGACTTCGGCCCGGAGGGCGCGGTCGAAATTAGCCGTGCGGGGCCTGCCTTCCAGGCGGTTGTATCCAACGATGGTGGGCTGGAACCGCACCCGGTCGGCCAACTTGATATTGCTTAGTTGTACGGGTATCATGCGGGCGTATTGTTATCGGTAGATAAATTCAGGCCGTTCACGGCGGCATAGTTGAGTTGCGGCAGAATGGCCGGCCGCGCCGTAACCGCCGCCACGGTGGCGGGCAGCAGGTGGCTGTAGGCGGTATCTTCGACGTGCTTGGGTTCGATGGCGCGCAGTCGGGCCAGGTCTAATGCTTCGTGCAGGCAGCCCACCAGGTCGTTCCACTGCCACGCGCCCCGGAATTCCTCCGGCAGGGCCAGTAGCCAGGTCTGGGGAGGCTCGTTATTTGGGCGGTCGAAATGGAAGGTCAGGCCGGTATCTTCGGTCCGTTCCGGGATGACTTCCGTCCACTCGTCCAGCAGCAGGCCGCAAAAACGGTTGCCAACCGGGGGCTGCGGGTAGTGCGCCGTGTAGAGCAGGCGGTCGCCGACCAGGTCGTAGCCTTCCGGGAATTCCAGGCCCAGCCAGTGGTCGTCCGGCCGGTAGGGGAGTTGTAGCGGTACTACCGTCAGCTCGTTCGCGCCCGGATAGTCTTCGGTAAATAAGGCCGTACGCTCCCACGCGCCCATGGGTTCGCGGACCCGCGCCAGGCCGTGTAGCCAGGTATCCACGGGGAAGGGGTCGTTCAAGACGGTTCGCTGGTGGGTAAGTAATTGTTCCCGGTCGTTCCAGGCTTGCTGTAGTTCCAGGGCTACCGGATCGCTGATCAGGAAACGGGGCACGAGGAGGAAGTCCTCGCCCAGCAGTTTTCTCACGGCGTCACGCAGGTAATTGTTCTTTGCCGGACCCGCTGCAAGTCCGCTGGCTTTAGCAAAAAGAGCGTCGGCCTCGTCGAAGAGCAGCGTGCTCTTGCCCGCAAGTTCGGCGGCGGCCCGCAGCATATCCTGGGCCAACACCAGCAAGCGGCTGTTGCTCTCGGTCAGGTCCAGGCTGCGGGTGGTGTAGGTGGGCAGGTCGTCCAGTAACGATTGCAGTCCATCCAGTTGTTGCCGGATTCCGACGTGATCGGCTGCCAGCCAGTTGTCCATGCGCTGGAGGAAATCGGTGAAAGCGAGTTGCTTGGGCGTGAGGCTCGCCTGCATGGCCACCGCGTCGGCGGGGGCGGGCACGGTAAATTGGGTCGAGATGAGCGGCTCGATCCGGCGCAGTAGTTGCAGTCGCGCCGCATCATCCACTTCCAGGGCGGCGGCGTTGGCCAGTTCTTCGGCCTGCACCCGCAGCACTTCCAGTTCCGCCCGGAAATCCACGACCAACTGACGGTTATAGGTGTAAATTCCGTAGCGCCCGGTATAGGCCAGGTCGATTTGTGCGTTCAGGGGCCGATAATCCAGGAGCGGCCGTACCGACAGTGCGTAGTCGTTGACCCAGCCGTCGATGCGGTCCTTGATACCGTCACGTAGCACGGCCATGACGGGCAAGTCGTCCAGGTTGATCCCAAAGGCAACCAGTGGACCGATCACCTGGTTCTGGAGTGTTCACAGGTGCGCGGTCAGCCTGCTCACCGACATTTGTGTAGATCGTACCGTCGTATTCCATACTCAGGTCGTCGCTGTTTGCGGCTTCCTTTTCCATCCGCAGGTCCGTAGGCCGCAGGGGCCGGCTGGCGGGCAGCAGTCGCCGCAGGTCCTGGAGCAGCGGCACCAATTCAAAGCAGGAGATCACAACTTCCGGCCTCGCCGGTGTCGCCGGTACTTCGGTGTACAGCAGGGTAATTTCCGCGCCGGGGGGCAGTGTGGCTCGTGTTGCAAGTGAGTGCCGCAGCGGCTCGTCCAGTCCGCCCAGGTGCTGGGCCCCCTCGCGGTCTAGTCGGTACAGGAAGTCGATCAGCGTCCAGCCGAGGTCGGATAGCGAGACGGTTACTTCAACCGGCGCATTGGTGCCGATCTGAATGCTTGCCCTGGCCCCGACCTTCGTGGGAGGCGGCAGCCGATCGGCAATCCAGGCGGCTACGGCCGGTTCGGCGGAGTTGAGGATGCCACCGCCGGGCGCCGGCCGCTGCGGGGTCCAGGTGCAGCCCGAAACGGTGCGTGAGCTGGATACCCCGCCGCGGCGTTTTCACCACTTCGGGAATGGGCGGTATCCCGCCCTTACTGAACGCATTCAGTGAACCCGCCGCCCGGTCGAAATTGCCCTTTACCACTTGGTGGACCGATTCGGCCAGGGCCAGGTCGGCCACGGCATCGTTGATGTTGGCAATCCGCTCGATCTCAGCCGCAATAGCATTACCCCGGCCGCTACCGGCGGCGGGTAGTTTAAGACCCCACGGATAGGTGTCAGTACGTTTGTCGATAAAGTTGAGCAGGCGCAATCCGTCCAGCACATTATTCGCGGCAATGGTTTCGGCGGCGTCGAATTCATCGTCCGTCAGTTGGGTCTCTTTTAATTTATTGGTCGCGTAGCGAGAACCGCGTGCGGAACACGTAGATGAATTCATCCAAATTTTCGGACGTACGATCATGCAGGCCGCGCTCCAGTTGGTAACCCAGCAGGGCGCCGAGTTCCTGACCGCTCTGCATCCCCTCGATGATCTGGATCGCCATCCGTACCCGTTCCGAAGAGAGGTTGACGGAGTAGTAGTCGGGGTTGTCCGGGTCGGCGTTGCTGAGGTAGGCGTTGCGCAGCACGGCCGCCGTGGCGGCATGGTCCAGCGAGGGGGCGTGGACGTAGCCGGCATTACTGCTGTCGATCATGGGTTCCTGGTTGCCGGCGGGGTCGAATAGTTCCCGCTGCCGGTCGGTCAGCTCGGCCGGGGTCAGCCGGCGGTTCTGGGGCCGCAGGTTCTCTACCCAACCGTAAGCACCCAGGTAGATGCCGGACCGCCAGCCCGGGCTGTGATCGGAGGGCGCGGTTCCGCTGAAAGTGGAATCGGTCCCGCCGCCATCGCTAAGATCGTCGGTCTGGGTAAATTCCTCGCCGTAGCGCATCCCGTACAACTGTAGGTTGGTAAAACCCTGCAGCCAGGCATCCAGGCGGTAATTAGCGGTATCCAGGTGTTCGGCCAGCAGGCGTTCCAGGCGTGCCGTGGGTAAGCCAGCCAGTTTTTCCAGGGCGGCCAGGTGCTCCTTCCAGCCGCGGGGAGCCGCCGCCGGTTGGAGGAGTAGATCACTCAGGTGGTCGATCAGGGGCACCGGATTACCGGCCGGGCTAATTCGTGATTCTACCCGATTCAGTAATTCATACTGGCTCTCCACCGCGTTACCGATCTCCTGCCGTACCCCGACAAAGGAGGGTGCCTGCCGTAGCTGATTCCGTTCCAGTCCGGTCAGCAGGTTGTTTTGTCGGTAGAGGTCCAGTCCCACGGCGGTGGCCTTCAGGTCGGTGGCGTGACGCAGCAGCTCGTACAGTACGGCCCGGGGCCGTGCATTTTCCGTGAATCCGCTCTGCCGCTGAATGGCCCGCGGGTCGTTCGTCAGCTTATCCACCAGCCATTCGATGTAGTTAGCGCCATCATCGGTATAGGCACGGATCGGCTCGAATTCCGACAGCGGCCGATCGTCGATCAGGTTGCCCTTAATACGGTTTTTCCCCCGGAAAAACAGGATGCGCATGATCGGCGGCCAGTCCTTCGGGTCGGCATTGTCGCCCAGCAATTCATCCAGATCGTGGCCGTGGCGGGCAAACAGTGCCTTGGTCCGCTCTAGATAGGCACCGGTAAATAGCGTACCAAAAATAAGTGATAACCATCCGCTTGCTTTTAAGCGATTGAATAGTTGCTCCATGGTCTCGCCCAGCCGCTGGTCATATTCCACCGAGGTCGCGTGCAGGCCCAGCACGTCCAGCAGGGCCTGGTGGGCATCGCCTTCCCGGTGCAGGTGAGCTACCTCGCCCAGGTTTTCCGACCAGTCGCGGCGAACGTTATTCACCAGGTTGAGCAGGTCACGCAGCATGGGCGCGTGGTCCGACATGCCCTGAATACGGAACACATCGTCGTTGTCGTTAAAATCGCCGTCCAGCCAGCGCGCCCGGCGGTGCCGGCCTACCGGAAGCACCCCGTAGGGTTGGTCGCCGATCCGGAGGGCAGGCAGTCGACCCCGGCCGGTCACGTGCTTCTGATAAAATTCTTCGGTCACGTCCCGCGCCCAATCGTCGATCAGTGGTGGACGATCCCGGCCTCCCGTGGCCAGCATACTGTCCAGGAAAAAACCGAGGGTAGCGGGATAGAGTGCCCGCTGCGCGGCCAGCGACTCGCACTGGTCGGTATGATCGAAATAGGCGGCCGTTTGCAGACCCGCCGTGCCGGCGTCGATACCGAGCAAATCGCTAAACCAGCGTCCGTCGCCCCGTTCGCTGCGGCTGTTTCCCGGGCCGGTTACTGGGGTGGGGGCGTCGATAAGCCGATCGAAGGAAGCTTCCACGCCCTCGAACTGCGTGTAGGGGGATTCCTCGTCCTCGCTCCGGTTCGTGGCCAGGCCCTGCGGCAAAAACGCCAGCCCGGCCGCGCCGTACTGGTGGTGGTACAGCAGCGTTTCCAGGTCTTCCCGGCCACGCTCGGCGTTACCGGCCAGCCGTACGCCCAGCACGAAGAGCCGGTCGAAACCCAGGCGGTAGTCCTCCGCATCCAGGTCGATTCGGAATCCCATGCCCTTTTCCAGCGCGGCCTCGAAATCGAACAGCCAGCGCGTATCCGCCCGCTCGCGCAGGTAATCCACGTAGGCGGCGGCCTTGGCATCGTCCGCCATTTCGTCAAAATCATCCGGGAACGCCTCGCGCAGTACGGCCTCGATGTCTTCCCCCGGATCGGGGCCGATCACGAGTGGCTGCGGGATCAACGGCCCCATTTCATCCAGCACCGGTTTGCCGCCCCGAAATCCCTGGATCACCAGCCGGTCGGGTAACAGGGCCGTCCGCGCCGGTTCCGACCAGGCACTGATGGTGCGGTCCACGTCTGCTTCCACCGGAAACTCCAGGAAAGTCACGGCTACTCGCTGTCCGGCAGCGGCGCTCCGGGCTTCCCCCTCCGCCAGACCGGCGGGAGGGAATTGCTCCAGTAACTCAGCGGCACGCTCCGCGCCGACGGCGGTTACGAACTGATTTTGCGCGGCGTCCAGTTGCGCCACGTCACCGTTCGCCAGCCACGCGGCCCGGTAAAAATCCGCCAGTGGGGCTTGCTCCCCGGCGGCGGGTCGGCCCGCCTCGGTGGCGATAACGAGCAATATGTCGTCAACGCCGGTTCGCTCCAGCGGCACCTGCCCCGGAGCTGGAGTCAGGCGTTCCGTCAGCCAGTAGGCGCGGCCGGGTGCCCCCGTATCCACCAGGTTCCTCCAGGCGGCCAGTTGCGCTTCCCGCACCGCTTGCCGCACCTGCTCGCCGGCACCCACGCCCGCTTCCCCCGCCCGGTAGCGTGCGATCCAGTAGGCACGGGTACGTAAATATTCGGCCTCGCTGGGCAATTCCTCGAAGGTGTCCACCAGGCACGCATCCGGGAAAACCCGTACCAGTAGCTGGTGACTCAGGCCGCCGTTTGCATTCGTAAATCGCTTGAAACGGGTTTCCAGCCGCAGGGGAAAAAGCAACACGGGCAAGTCGTCGTTCAGCCGCTCCACATTGGTGCGGGGGTCCGACAGGCGCTCCCATTCGCGCCTTGCCCGCTCCCTTTCCAGGGCCAGCGCGGCCAGTTGCAGGCGGTTATCCGCCACGCGTCGGTCCAGCATTTCGCGCGCTCGCTCCACGGCCGCACCCGCATTCCCGCCGTCCGGCCCCTCGGTTCGGCGCACGCCCTTGGCCCGCTTGTCCAGCCGCTGCAATTGATTCCGGTCGGCACTTACGCGCAGGCGCAGCCGGCGTTCCTCCCTTTCTTGCTCCCGCAGTCGGTCCTGTAACTCATTAAATGTTGGCATGGGATGGTGGTGTTAAAAAGTTAGAGCGTGTCTAAAATTTTTAAGAACTGAGGATCAATGATTCGCTTCGCGGCTACTTCGTGGTTAAGGTTCTGGCTAGACAAAAAATCACGCGCATAGCGGGTTACGTAAGTTAGTTTTTGTGACGCCAGGTTCTTAAATGCTTGGTTCTCAGGAAGTAAAAATTTAGACACGCTCTTAACTCGGTTGGTGGTTAAAAGCAGTCGTCCGCGAAGTCAGTCTCTGGGCGTGTCCCGACCCCGCCAAGTCGGGGTCGGGCCGGTCCCTTCCCGGCTCCCTGGCGGTCGGCCCTGCGGGCTTCGGGCCGCGGCCCTCCCCGTCCAGGCACCTCACGCGGGGTCGGTTCGGGAGTCTCGCCGGGGCCTGGCTGGGCCAGCTGGTTCTATTACCAGCCCCGCGTGAGGTGCCTGGAGGGGCGTTAGCGCACGAAGTGCCGAGCGTAGCGAAGCCCGGAAGGGACCGACCCCGGCCCTTGCCGGGGGCACGCCCTAATGAGGAGCAGTTCATTCCTTCGGCTGGCTTTTGATCATGTCGGCCGCGTGTACCGCCACCAGCACCGGCACCTGGAACAGGATGTAGGCCAGGTCGGCGGCACTCATGTCCCGGTTCCAGTTGATGTTAATATCTTCCGTGCGCTGTACCTCCTTCACCACATCGGTGCCGCCGTCCAGCGGATCCAGTGGGATGGGGGAAGTAGAAGCGTTAATGCGTAATAATTCGCCGTTATTCACGCCCGCCTTCTCCCAACTCAGGTCGTTCCATACCTCCACTTCGTCGGTGGTGTTGCCCAGGTCCAGTCCGAGGCGGGGCTGACCGGGGTGTTCCTTGATGACGAAGAACCAGCCGGGGTCGTCGTCGGCGGTATCACCTAACTGACCGACCGCTTCTTCCACGGTCAGGTCGAAGCCGAAGAAATAGATGTCGGGTTTTACCTGTGCCTCGTAGAGTGGGGTTTGCAGGTATTCCCGTTCCGGTGTCCCGGCGGGAAGGTCGGCGGCTTCCAGGAGCAGACGGGGTTCCTTATTGTCGGGCACCTGCCGGCCATTTACGGTCTTCGTTTGCCACTTGGCCCGCTGGGCGAAGATGATGGCATTGGGGTACTTCTTCAGCAGTTCGCCCCGGATCACCAGCACGGCTTCCTCGCGGTCTTCGGCGGTGGGGTCGGCGGCGCGGCGGCGAATCTCGCGCAGGTCGTGATCCCCCAGTTCGGAGTTGCGCGACCACTGGTGGATGCGCGGAATGTCGTAGCCCGCTTCGCGTTTTTCTTCCTCCGTGCGGGTAGGGTCACCCAGCAGGTCGGCGGTTTCCCAGAACTGGCGGAAATAAGAACCCCGCTGATCGGTAAAGTACTCGCGCCAGAGCAGCTCGCGGCTCATCTCGTGGTTCAAACCAACCATGTAGGCTTCGATGAAGGGCTGATTGGTTTCCAGCAACGAGATCGTGTTCTGCGGAATGCGGTCGATATTGGGCAGAAATCGGTTGGGGTGGCGTTTCGCCAGCGGCTCGTACATCGGCCGGTCGATGCGCGGGTAGGCCATCACCGGCTCGAAGGTTTCGGCCACCAGGTTAGCCCGCAGTACGGCGGGGATTACCAGGCCCGCGTAGGTCCGTTCGGGCACCCGAACCCGGGGGTCGACCTGGGCGACGATCTCGTCCCGCAGGCGGCCGGGAACTACCGGGCGGGGTGGGGCTCACCGTGCCCAAGCGGGCACTTGCCTGCAGCATCCCGTTGTAATCCAGCAGTGCCGCCTTGTAGGCAATTCCCTCCGCGCTATCGGAACTGCCGGGAGTCGGCGTGAAATCCTCACCGATTTCGCTGATCCGGAAATCAGGGAAAGTGGGATAGTCGTCAACGATCTCCGGGGTCTGCTCGGCCGGATCGAAGGGGTCGACAGCTGTCGGCGGCGGATCCCTCAGTAGTTTAGTTAGCCAGAAGTAGAGCGCAAGCAGGGCAATGGCCACTCCCGCTACCGTAGCCAGGGCCCCGCCCGCCCACCAGCCGAACAGCAGCAGTAATAGGAGTAGGATTCCGAGTAAGATCAGTGGTACGAACCGCAGCCACGGGTTTTTCAGTAGCTGATCGCGGAGCCACACTAGCCACCCCGTACCGGCAGTGGGCGGGGCCGTCTCCCCCAGGCCCTCCAGGGTCGGCAGACCGGCGGGCACCTCGCGCGGGGGAGCGGCACTTACCGCTCCGGCGGCTATTCGGTCGAGTAGCGTATCCGGTGAAACAGCAGGCGAAGCAGGATCGTAGTTGATTCGTTTGGCCAGCGTACCGCGCGGGCGGATGGTGCGACGAAAATTGGGCGATAAGGCCGCCGGCGGGAGCGTGCTATCCGCCAGGAAATGGCGTACCGTCTCGTCGCGGGTCAGTACCCTGGGGTGGAGGGGCGCGGTGAGTTGCAGCGCGGCCTGCGCCGAGATCACCCTTGTTGCTGTGACGGCCGCCGTTGCCGCGGGATTCAGGTAGTGGACATAGTAACGCAGGCCGGCCTGCAGGGCCAACTGCGCCAGCCGGATGCGGCGGTTGGCCTCGATGATCTCGCCCAGTTGTTCCCAGGAAGCCCGCATGTATTCCTCCTGCCCGTGCTGAATGACGGCGGTGCCGAACCCGGCGGCCGTGCGGTGCGTGGGGTCCAGGTTAAGTTGGTGGACCCAGTTGCGTTGGTTCAGTAGTGAATTGTTATCCCGATCGCGCAGCAGGCGTTGGGTCAGGGCGTGCCACTGACCGTAGAGCGGGGCGGTGATGATGGGGTCGGGGTTATCCGTTATGCTGTAATCACCGGGAGCGGCCGGGGGCGCATCGATCGCAATGGTCGCATGCGCAGCGGTTGCGGTCTGTTCCCGGTAGCTATCGCTCAGGTTGATAAAATCCGCCAATTTATCCTGAAACGGCTGGGGATAGGTGGAAGCGTCGCCATCCCAGTTGCGGTAGGCCATGACGCGGGCCAACTCTTCGTCCGACAGGCTCTTGTCCGGAACGCGCAGCGCACCGCCCAGCAGCAGTACCCCTTCCAGGGCGGGGTCGGAAATGCCGGGCACGTTAGCTCCGGGTGCCTGCACGTCGATCGGGCGGCGACCCACTTCGGCACTCAGGGGGCGGGGTTTGAGTAATCGGACCAGGTACTCGAAATCACCCTCGCCGCCGGTGCGGAAGTAAAAGCGGTGGTAGTAGGGCAGCGTTGGTGGACCTACATTGCCTTCCCAGGCCGAAGCGCCGGCATTCACGGTTTCGGGAATAGCTTCTCCCAGACCGGCTAGCCGTCCGCTCTCAAATACGGGCACTAAAAAAGCGTGGTAGGCGGTGTCCGGCTCGGGGCGCCGGGGACAAACGACGCGGGAAAATCCGTGGTCCGGGTTCTCGTTCAGCAGTTGCTCCGTGGCCAGGCCGACCGCGCCTCCATCCGTCGATTTCTGGCTAGCTCCGATTACGGAGCGGTTGAGTTGAACGTGCGCCCAGGCCCATAACTCAGCGGCGGTGGGTAATACGGTCAGTGGGTCGACCTGCAAAGTCAGGGCCGGCAATGGTTGTCCGGGCCGTTGCGGGGTCTCCAGGAACTCGTCCTCACGTAAAATGATCAGGGCCAGCCAGGGCTGTAACCGCTGCCCCTGCGGAGAGGCCGGTGAGTAACGCCAGGGTAGGTCCTCGTCGTAGAAGTCGATAAAGGCCAGATAATTCGGCTCGAAGTTAGTCACGTAGTGCCGCGGCTCGGTGCGGATAATGTTCTTTTTATCGATGCCGATCACATCGCCGGGACCATATAACTGTACGTCGCGGCTGACCTGCCGGTTAATGGCGGAATCATCGGGAGCAATGCCGTCGATATCGAGCGTAACGGGCACGGTGGCACGGGTGCCCTGTTGGCCGGCGATGTTATTGGCAATACCGCGCCGCAACCAGGGTAGGAAACTGTAGGTGGTTAACTCGCTCATGCGGACTGGTTTAATTCGGTGGCGGGAATGACGTGCAACGCGGCCGCGCCGGCGGGATTGCCGCGCTGCTCCTTGATCATGAAATTTTGCGCCTGCGCGGGACTGTTGAAAACGAAGGTTTCCGGTGCGCCCGCCAAGCGGTTATTGGAGCGGTTGGCGACCACATACTGATCGGCCTTCAGCTCGATGCGGCGGCCGGGTGGGATAAGGTCGGTTTTCCTGCCGTGCGATAGCTCGTTCTGACGAACGGCACTGCGGTGACCGAATGCAAATAGCGCGGCGATCAGCCGGAGTAGGGCCAGTAGTTGCTCGATGATGCGGCGGCGGAAAGCCCCGTCAATCAGAATCTGCTCGTAACGCAGGGTACGGGCCGTGGCCCCACTGGTTTTCGTTTGCGCTCCGGCAGCCGACAGGTTCAGGCCGCTGGTGAGTGGTTGGAAGGCGGGCTTGGAGAGTTTTTCGTCGGCTTTCAAATCTTTGAAGTGACCGATGGCAAATTTTTCCTCGCGGTCGGCTAGCTTGCTAAAGTCGCTCCCCGCCAGGCTAACGGCTAGTTCGCGGACGTCGCTGGGCTTCTGGTTGCCGAACTTTTCCAGGATGAATCCGAGTGGAACCTTGGATTGCGAGATCGCCAGACTGCCCACGGGGTGCAGGACCAGTTCGTCGGCCGCGTCGTCACCCAGTTTGCGGAGGCTGACCAGTAGGTTGGTGCCGGTGGGCAGTTCGGCCCGCCAGTTGGTGATGGCACTGAGTTCCGCCTCCAGCAGGGGGAGTACCTCGATGGGTGCCAGGTCGGTATTGCGGGTTTCGCCCCAGGTAGTCTCGAAGGGTACCTTGATTTTGAAGAACAGCAGGCTGATGGACCCTTTGCCTTTGATGTGCCAGGGCGTGGGGCCTTCCAGTTTACCGCTGAAGCCGACACTGAATAGTCCGATGCCAAACACTTTGACTGACAGGCTGACCGAGATGGAGAAGCTGAAGTAGAAGGGCGAGAACTGGAACAGTGCGTCAAAACCCAGGTGACCCTCGATCTTGAATTCGCTTAGGCCGAAGAACAATTCCGCCCGCGCCCCGAATTGGACGGAGTTGGAGGTAACGGCAAAGTAGCCTTCAATCCGGATCCGGGCATAGGATTCGTTAAGCAGGCTGACCGCGATCCGGGCCGGCTCGTCGAATGGCAGGGGCGGGGGCGTATAATCCGGGTGGAAACCACCGACACTGACCACGAAGTTGGATTGCTCGCCCCAGTTGATGAGGACACCCATCCCGCCTTCGATGGTAATGAATAAGATCCGGCTATCGTAAAGTACGGCGTAAAACCAGGCCAGCTTATTGTCGAACTCGATGCGGCCGATGAAATTAACCTGGATGCGTAGGACGGATAACTCCTCGGTCGGCAGGATTACCTTGAGGATGCCCAGGATGGTAATGGTGGTCTTGGGTACCTCGATGATAATACCCATCGACAGGCTGAGCAGGGTAGGGGTGCCCCAGCCGATCTTGACCATGGGGCCGATCAGGAAGGTGCCTACCTCGATGGGGAAGAACTGCCGCAGGTCGGAGATGATCTTGGGCGCGTTCTCAATAATGTTTTGCGGAAACATGACGCTCTCCACGGCACCGGTCTTGATGCCTTCGGTGAGCGGTTGGATGTCGGTCCGGCGGTTCAGGCCCAGCAAACCGCCGACACCCAGCAGCGTGAATCCGAAGCCGAGTTGCAGGCCGCTACCGAATTCTACGGTGATGATGATAAGTAGCGAAAAGCCCTTGCTACCGTCCGGCATCCGGGTAGAGATCAGGCCGATGGCCTTCAGCGATAACCACTCGGCGAAGGTGAGTTCCAGTGCCCCGGCATACTCGCCCCGGTCCACGTCGATGTAGAGGTAGCCGCCGCCCTTCATGACGCCGACGTCCAGCGAGAGACCGATGCCGGTGGGCGGTTTGAAGTTAGGGCGTTGGCAATGTTGCCGAATTCGGCTTCCTCGCCGCAGCCGCGGCCGCCTCATCCAGGAAACTGGTGATATTCTTGGCTCCCATGCGCTCGACGACGGCCACCAGCGGGCCGAGATTGGCCGCCAGACCGAGGGAAGCCTCGAATTCCAGCTCGCCGCTCTTCCTTGACGAAACAGCCCCAGGAAAAGCTCGTCGAGCCGTAGCGGCCCGAGGTCGCGGTGAATGGGGATCATGATCTCCACCCCACCCGACGCCCGTACGCGCAAGCCCGCCCGACGGGGTAAACTCGAAAGCGATATCGAAAATCCCCTCCAGTTCCGCTCCGGCGATAATGTTGGCCAAAAAGTTATCCGCTTCCCCGGAGCCGATCCGGAGGCGGGCTTCCTCCAGTTCGGCCACCAGCATGGGTTCGAAGGATAGTTTTCCCCCGCTGGAGACCTCGGCCGCCAGTCCGATACCCGCACCCACGTTATTGACGGACAGGGTTAGTAGGCCGCCGGCGTCCAGTAGTTGCCAGGGGCGGGCGGATTCGTTGCGATCCAGTAGTAATGCTACGCGCCCCCCGGCACTGGCGGCCGGAGGGGTTAGGTCAACTTCGAAGGGAGGTGCAACGGTCATTCCCACCTGCCCCTCCAGATTGAAGCCGGCGTCCAGGCTAAATCCCCATTCGTCACTGATATTCAGGCGCTCCGAAATTCCTTCCCGCAGTGCAAGGGTGAAGAGAGCCTCCAGACCGACCTGCCCCCCTAAATTGGCCTGGCTGATGGTCAGGTCGCCGAAACGGAGGGTCGGTTGCCCCCCGACCTCCTCGATCCTGATGGAAGTTTCCGGGTTCCAGAAGCTGCGGTATTGCTCAAAAAAGCGGGTGGGATCAAAGGCGGGCGTTCCCCAGCCGATCGTATCCGCAAAATGTTGGGCCGGGTCGGAAATCAGTCCTTTTATTCGGTCGAGGCGCAATTGTTTCTCCAGAAAGGGCTTGCTGTTTGGCGCGGCGGGTACTTCGGCATCTTTCAATTCCCAGTCGGCAATTCCCAGTACGGTCAGGGCCAGCAACGTGCCCTGGGAAAATTTTTCAATCTGCTCGGCCAGCAGACGGTTGAGCAGTGTAACGGCCAGTTTTCCAGTGAATTCCAGAGCAGCGTCACGCTGCGGGCCGGCGGGTACCTGGCTGCTGATAGCCGTCTCCAGCGCACCGACCAAATCCCCCAGGTTAGTAATGAATAGCCGCAGCGCATCGGCCAGCTGGACGGTGAGCTGAATGAGTTGCCCGGTATCGGTACCGGCGGCCGCCAAAGCATCCGCCCGTTCGGCCAGGGTGCCGGCGGCCTGCTCCAAAGCGGAGGTGGCGCCACTAACCCCCGGGGCATTCAGTACGGCGGGAGGCAATTGCAAGCCGAACCGTTCCGTGGAGAAATCGGTAAACCACCGGCTACCACTAGCCAGGGTGCGGGCTAAACCGGTGAGCAGGCTGACGAAAAGGGCTGGTTTGACGGACATGGGTAGATGACTTGGTTAGTGGGACCGAACGATTGTGTTTTATGGATCAGGGAACTGGAGAGGCGGGTACGTCGTCCAGGGTCGCTTTGACATCGATTCGGCCCCAGCCGACTTCGTCGGCGGTTACGATCGGGCTGGTGGGGGTGATGGCGGGTTCCCACTCATTACTGCCGTTGGAGATACCGTCCGGTACATACTGGAGGACACCGGGTCGGGCGCCCAGGGCCATATGTACCGCTACCTGGGCCAGGTCGAGCGTCTTGTTTTTGGTCAGCATCAGGGCTACCAGTCCGGCCACATGGGGGGCGGCCTGCGAAGTGCCGTCCATCTCTACGTAGGTATCGTAGAGCCAGCCCCGGCCGCAGCGGCAGTTTTCGGGCTTGGCGGAGTTGATTTCCCAGCCCGGGGCGGCAATATTGGGTTTGACATCGAGCAGATTATTACCGCTATAGCTGATGAGCGGGCCGCGGCTGGAAAAGGAAGCCAGTTGGTCCCTTTGGTCATCGTAGGCGGCTACGGTAAATACATCGGGGCTGTGACCGAAGTGGCCGATGGTAGACTGGTTGGAAATCTCCACCCCGGCGGCGGCGGAAATAGCTGCGGGGTCAAAGTCGATCCGGAGGTTAGGGTCGATATTTACCCAAAGGTGGATCACGGTTCCGGCGGCACCGGAAATTTTGAGCCGGTAGCCGTCGCCGGTCAAAAACTCATCACCGAAGGGGGTGAGGACGACGTAGGCATTGGCGCGAGTGGCATTGCCGTGAGAAGAGGTGGCGGTCCGGCTGAAATGATCGACGATGCCCTCCTTATTGGTATCGAATACTACGGCCGGACCGGAATCACCCAGGGCAACCGGGTTTCCGGCCGCCGTGCCGGGAGGAGGGACAAAAGCCACTTCCACGCCCGGTGCCCCGTCGAGGCTGTACCAAAGGTCCAGGCCGAGGGTGTCGGTATCTTCTCGTTTGAGGCGTTTGTCAATTACTTTAAAAGGCACTTCCACATTGCCGGAGGCCGGGATGGTGATTTCCAGGTGCTGGCGGGAACCGGCCTCATTACCGGCCGAAAATACCCCGATCCGACCGGGGCTGTTATTAAAAATAGTGTGGAGGGCTTCTTCTTTGGTGGTTGAACCTAATTCCGCCCGGCCGTCATGCGGTCCCTGGTTGCTCCCTAAGCTGGCGTTGATGACAACCGGCGGACTATCCGACAAGGTGGCCGCTTTATTGACGATGTAGTGGAGTGCGTCCGTGAACCGGGTAATTGAATTAGGAGTGGTAAGATCGGTGCCGAGGTACTTTACGGCGATAATCATCGCCTCCGGTGCCACGCCGGCGCGGTCGAAGTCCGGGTCCCCGACGAAAGAGGGGTTCATGCCGTTTCCTGCCGCGATACCCGCAACGTGGGTACCGTGGCCGTCCGTATCCCGGTGGCGAACGAAGAGGCTATTGTCCACATCGTTGATGGCATCGTTTAATTGATCCTGGGTGTATTCCACGCCGTAGGTGGCCGTGGTGCCGGGGCTGAGAAGTGCCTGGACGGGTCCGTTCTCCGGGTGGTCGGTCGGGTCCTTTGCTTCGGTGGGGTCCATGCCCTGATCCCAGACGCTGATGATGCGGGTGCCGGATTTGTCCGTTGTGCGAAAGGTCTCGTGAATCCAGTCGATGCCGGTGTCGATGATACCGATAACCGTTTTGCTTCCCGTGTTTCCCTCGAAAGAGTCGGTGCTATCATTGAACCGCCAAACGCCGTTGCCCAAATCGGCGCGATCGGCGCGGGCGCGTATTTCAGTGGTGCTGGTGGTGAGACTGGGCTTATCTTCCTCACCATACAAAATGAGTTGCGTCTGTGCGAGATTGCTGACAGCTGTCACGGCAGCGAGGGGTAAAAACCCCTGAAGCGTGGTCGCTCCCTGGCGGCCTTCGATACGAAAACCGGTTGCTTCTAGGGGAGTGGCGTCACCCGTGTACTCGATCAGTACCCGCAATTCGGTAGGACGGCTGCGGAGGACGGGATGAATATGAATTCCCTTTGCCCAATTACTTTCCTGGAGTTGAAGGTAACTGCGGTAGATATCCCGCATCCCGCGATCCAGTTTTGACCAATCAACGGTGTCCATATATGGTGTGTGCTAGTTAGGGAATATGAATTTGCTTTGTGACAAGCATTAAAAAGGTATGCCGCCGATGACGGCAGCTGAATGACGAAATCCAGTCAAGGATCCGGCAAATAGAAAACTACTACTCGGTTGCCCCATCAGTGAGGGCATGAGTAGTGTGGTGAGAGCAAGAAGGGAGGGAGAGAGTTGCTATTCAACAGAGTAGCGTGACAAATATAGTCCGATTTTTTTAACTATCACAGTGACGGCTAAAAAATAAGATGTTTTGCAGCATATACGTTGAAAATCGTCATGTTTGTTACTCCTTTATAGGGTGCCGTCATTGATTGTTACATTTTTGGCATCACGGTTCCTTGTCACACCGGACCAGGGATGGTAGTGGGGCCGACCGCAGGGAGGAGACCCGCAGGCGTAGCCGGAGGGGCCGAGCGAACAGCGAGCCGACGGACAGCCCGGCCGCATCCGCCCGTCAAGGGCGGGGCGGGGCCCCAAAGCAATGGAGGACTAATTATTAAACATTTTATACACTATTTGGTAAACTACCAACAATTAGCCTATCTTAGCGTCACCTTACCATCATGCTCCACTTTTTCCCACAAACCAGCCATGCCGCGTAAATTGAAAAGGATAGTATTAACTGAATAATGGTGACAATAAATACTCAAATTAGTTATAAATAGGTGAAATAGGTAGTTTTTTAACCAAAATCAGTAGATCTCTTTCTTCTGTCACGATAACGCGTGGATTAAAACGGGAGAAAAAGTGGGAAAAAGTGGGAACTTGTGGGAATAAGTAGTAGTTTTGACTAACCAATGGGCGAAGTACGTCCGTGTGGGTAGTCTTCTCGTATGGAAATGCAAGAACTTCTCGGCGAATTTGAAGTAACCCTCGATAGCAAGGGTCGCTTCCGTCTGCCTAGTGGTCTGCTCAAACAATTGGGAGATTACGAGCGCGAACGCTTCGTGGTGAATCAGGGCTTCGAGAAATGTCTCGTGTTCTACCCCGATGCGCTGTGGCGGAAAACCGCCGCCGAAGTGGATAAACTCAACCTCTATAACCCCCGTAACCGGGCATTCGCCCGCTTCTTCTATCGCGGTGTGCAGGAACTAACCCCCGATGCGGCGGGCCGGGTCTTGCTAAGCAAGCGACTGATCGATTACGCGGGCATGGACAAAGAAATTATTCTGTTCGCCTACAGCGGACGGATCGAATTATGGGCGAAAGCCGAATACGACCGCCTGTTCGCGGAAGCCCCCGAAGACTTCTCCGAACTAGCGGCCTCCGTACTCGGTGGCGAATCCCCGGAACCAGATCACTCCTTATAATATGGAGTATCACGTGCCGGTACTGGCCGACGAAAGCGTCGAGCTACTCGCCATTAAGCCCGATGGAATTTACGTCGACGCCACTTACGGCGGCGGCGGGCACAGCCGCCTCATCCTGGAGCGGCTGGGACCCAACGGACGCCTCTTCGGTTTTGACCAGGATGCGGACGCACGGGCCAACGCCCCCACCGACGACGAGCGATTCGTGTTCGTGCCGGCCAACTTTCGCCACCTGCGCAACTACCTCCGGGTTTACGGCGTGAAGGAAGCGGACGGTTTGCTGGCCGATCTGGGCGTTTCCTCGCACCAGTTCGACGCCGCCGAGCGGGGCTTTAGCTTCCGTTTTGACGCCGAATTGGACATGCGGATGGATCGGGGCGGCGACCGCTCCGCGCAGCATGTGATCAACGGCTACTCGCCCGACGATCTGCAAGCCGTGCTGGGGGAATACGGGGAGGTGCGTAACGCCCGCTCACTGGCTCAGGCCATTGTGGCGGCGCGCGAAATCCAACCCATCGCTTCCATCGGCGAATTTTTAACCGTGGTCGAACCCCTCATCCGGGGCACGCGGCCACGCTACCTCGCCCAGGTTTTCCAGGCACTGCGCATCGAAGTCAACGACGAGATGGGCGCGCTGCGGGAGCTACTGACCCAGGCCACCGATGTCCTGCGCCCGAACGCAGGCCGACTGGTGGTCATCAGTTATCACTCGCTGGAAGACCGCCTGATCAAGAATTTCCTCAAAACCGGAAACACCGAGGGGACGATGGAAAAAGACTTTTACGGCAACATCACGCGGCCTTACAAAGTCCTGACCAAAAAACCCCTGCTACCCGGAAAAGAGGAAACCGATCGTAACCCCCGTTCCCGCAGCGGCAAGCTACGGGCCGGACAACGTGCCGCCGCCACCCCGGCGACGGACGACGAAACTTAAACCACTGATTATCCGCAAGAACGGACGATAGGACATACTGATAAATACGTTTCAAATGGCGCGAAACACTAGAAAAGGAGGGTTCTCCTCCGCTAAATACACGGCACTACTGCTGAATAACCTGGGCTTCATTGTCTTCGTGGGTTTTCTGGCCGTGATCTATATCGGTAACGCGCACTATGCCGAATACAACGTGCGCCGCATCCAGGTACTGGAAAAAGAAATCCGCCACCAACGCTGGCTCTATATGTCATTACAGTCGGACATTATGTCCAACTCGCTCCGCTCCGACGTCGCCGAACGCGTGCGGGAGGACGGCCTGCGCCTGCACCGGGGCACGCCGCACAAGATTGTGGTGGAACCCTAGCCTGCTAAGATTTTTCCCCGCCTCCCCTCAAATAAAGAGAAAACGATAACCCGTAAATTTTTGCATAACTAATGGACGCCAGAAACGAAGTACTGTACCGAGTCTACGGACTACTGTACGCGATCATCATCCCGATCGCGCTGGTACTCGCGTGGCGTACCCTGGATATTGCCGTAATCAGTAGCGGTGACTTAAAGGGAGAGCAGAATAACTTTTTCAAGGAAGTGGAGATCGTTCCCCAGCGGGGCAATATTTACTCCGCCGACGATAACCTGCTGGCCACTTCGGTACCTTTTTTTAGCGTGCATTTCGATCCCTGGATCGCCGATTCGCGGCTGTACTACGAGAAGATCGATTCGCTGGCCGTGCTGCTGGCCACCCACATCGACGACAGTTACACCCCCGGCGCATGGCGCGACCGCCTGTTCATGGCCCGCGACACGTCCATTAGCGGACGGCGGGATCACTATATGACCATTAAAAACACGGTCAGCTACGAACAACTGCGGCGGCTGGAGGAATTCCCGATCTTCCGTAACGGGCGATTTCGCGGCGGCCTGATCGTGGAGCAATTACAGGAACGTAAGCGGCCTTTCGGTCTGCTGGCCCGTCGTACCATCGGCTACGCCAACGGTCGTAATCAACCCGTCGGGATCGAAGGAAAATTCGACGAATACCTGGCCGGTGAGTCCGGTCGGCAAATGATGTTCAAAGTCAGTCAGCGCGATGACCAGTGGTTGCCCACCGAGGAGCTTACCATCATCGAGCCGCGCAGCGGCGATGACGTTTTCACGACCCTGGACGTCAATATGCAGGACATCGCCGAGACCGCGCTCATGCGGGCCATGCGCACCCACCGGCCCGAGTGGGGCACGGCCATCGTTATGGATGTGCAGACCGGTGCTATCCGGGCCATCGCTAACCTCGGCATGACCACCGATGAGAAGAATTACTACGAACAGTATAACTATGCCGTAGCCAATGCGACCGAACCCGGTTCCACCTTCAAACTGGCCTCCATGATGGCCCTGCTGGAAGACGGTTACGTGAAACTGGAAGATACCGTTAACATCGAGAACGGGGAAACCATGTTCTACGAGGCCAAAATGGTCGACGCCTCCTACGAGGCCAAGCATACCGACACCACTACCGTACGCCGCGTTTTCGAGATGTCATCCAATGTAGGCATGGCTAAATTGGTCGACCGCTACTACGGCGGAGTCGAGTCCGACGGTGGTAACGCCCGCGAGTTTATGGACCGCCTCAAGTCCTTCCACCTCGATCTGCCCACCGGCATCGAGATCGACGGCGAGGCATCGCCCTACCTCAAGGAACCTTACAGTGAGGAAGACCAGTGGTCCGGCCTAACCCTACCCTGGATGGCCACCGGCTACGAAGTCAAACTCACGCCGCTCCAACTGCTCACCTTCTACAACGCCGTGGCCAACAACGGCCGCATGATGAAGCCCTACTTGGTCCGGGAGATCCGCCGCAATGGTGAGCGGGTCATTGAGTACCGGCCCACCGTCATCGACAAGGCGATTGCCGGGAAACGTACCATACAAAACGCCCGAAAATTGCTGGAGGGCGTCGTCATCCGCGGTACCGCCCGCGCACTGGCCAGCAAACGCTACAGTTTTGCCGGTAAGACCGGCACCGCCCAGCTCAATTACCGCCGGGGCAGCAACGGTACTCGCGTAGGCGGCTACCAGGCTTCCTTCGCCGGCTACTTTCCGGCCGACAAGCCCCGCTACTCCTGCGTTGTGGTCATCTACAAGCCTTCCGAAGGCGAGTTTTACGGTAGCGACGTGGCCGGCCCCGTCTTCCGCGAAATTGCCGACAAGGCCTACAATTCCATGATCGAACTGCACGATCCGATCAACCGCGGCCCCCGTCCCGTCCTCTACGCCGAAAACCTCCCCCGGCGTGACATCGGCGACGCCCGCGATATTTACACCGTGCTCGACTACCTCCGACTGCCTTATTACGGGCAGCCCGAAGCCCGGCTCGCCGCCATCACGGCCAGCCAGGACAGCCTCCTCCTTTACGGCCGCTCACTTCCCGAAGAAACCATGCCCGACGTCACCGGCATGGGCCTCCGTGATGCACTTTTCGAACTGGAAAATCGCGGCCTCACCGTCAAAACCCAGGGCGTCGGCCGCGTCACGCGCCAATCGCTGCTGGTCGGCACCCGTTTGCGGGGCCAGGAGGTGCTGCTCATTCTCGGCAGCGGCTAATGCTTAACAAAGGGAAGGTGGGCGTGTCCCCGGCAAAGGCCGGGGCCGGTCCCTTCCAGGCTTCGCTGATCGCTCGGCACTGCGTGCGCTAACGCCCTTCCAGGCACCTCACGCGGGGTTCTCCCCCGGCCCCCCGAAGGGGGGAGAACTTACCCAAAACCTTCAATCCCTCAATCCTTAGATCCAAAATGACCTTCCCCTCCCTTTTCATTCGCCTCCCCACTTCCTCTTCCCTCCCTGCCGGAGCGGTAGCAGGCTTGGCGTTTGACTCCCGGGAGGTAAAACCGGGCTACGTCTTCGTGGCCGTGCGGGGAACGCGGGTGGATGGGCACGATTACGCAACTCAGGCGCTGGCCGCCGGTGCGGCTGTGGTGGTGGCCGAAGAACGTCCCGCCGATTGGCTGGAGGAAACGGATGCCGCCCTGGTACTGGTAGAGAACTCGGCTACGGCCCTGGGAATCCTGGCTACGGAATGGCACGGCCGCCCGAGTGAGGAATTGCTGCTCATCGGCGTTACCGGCACGAACGGCAAAACTACGGTGACCACCCTGCTGCACGATCTGTACACCAACCTCGGCTACCGCTGCGGGTTGGTTTCCACCGTCGAATTACGAATTGGAACGGAGCGGCTGGCCGCTACGCACACTACGCCCGATGCGCTAACGCTCAACGCTTCCCTTGCCCGGATGCGGGACGAGGGTTGCGAATATGTCTTCATGGAGGTCAGCAGCCACGCGCTGGTGCAGGGGCGCACGGCGGGGCTGGTTTTTCGGGGAGGGGCATTTACCAACCTTACCCACGATCACCTGGACTACCACGGCACCTTTGCGGCCTATATCGCGGCCAAGAAAATGCTATTCGACGGGCTGGGGAAGAAAGCCTTTGCCCTCATCAACGTCGACGATAAGCGGGGGGACGTGATGGTACAGAATACGGCGGCCAAGATCTACCGCTACAGCCTGCGGAGCATGGCCGATTTCCGGGCGCGCATCCTGGAGAACGCCGTCACCGGCCTGCACCTGGAACTGGACGGCCGCGAGGTCTACACCCGCATGGTGGGTGACTTCAACGCCTACAACCTGCTGGCCGCCTACGGCGTAGCCGTTATCCTGGACGAGGAACCCGACCAAGTGCTGACTGAACTCAGCCGCCTGACGGGTGCCGAGGGACGGATGCAGGCGGTTTCCCTGCCCGGCCTCGAAGTACGCGGCGTGGTCGATTACGCCCATACGCCCGACGCCCTGGAAAAAGTCCTCACCAGTCTGCGTGCCACCCTCGGGGTGGGGGAGCGGCTGATCTGCGTAGCCGGGGCCGGCGGCGACCGTGATCGCACCAAGCGACCCAAAATGGGTAACGCCGCCGCCCGCCTCGCGGACCAGGTGGTGCTGACCAGCGATAACCCCCGCTCCGAAGACCCTGCTACAATCATCGAGGAGATGGCCGCCGAATTCGGGATCGATGAAAAAGTAAAGACCATCCGCGAAACCGACCGCCGCACGGCTATCCGCATGGCGGTGCGCCTGGCCCGGCCGGGAGACATCATCCTCGTGGCGGGCAAGGGCCACGAAACCTACCAGGATGTAAAAGGAGTAAAGTCACCCTTTGACGACCGCGAGGAACTGCGCCTCGCACTGGAAGAACATCACGAAAAATTGAGTCACCACTAAACCATCAACGGCTGATCCCTTCCCGAGAGGGTGTCCCCCGGCCGGTAGTAAATGTCACCTATGTTAGTCAGTCTAGTAGAATGGTTACGGGAAATGTTCGGCAATCTGCCGGGTAGCCGCCTGTTTACCTTCTTGTCCTTCCGGGCAGGACTGGCCATCATTATGTCCCTGATCATCAGTATGGCATTCGGCGGGCTGATCATTAAAAAACTTCGCCGGCTGCAAGTCGGCGAATCCATCCGGGACCTGGGGCTGGACGGGCAACTGAAAAAAGCCGGAACCCCCACCATGGGCGGTGTCATTATTATCCTCGCCATCGTGGTACCCTGCCTGCTCATGGCCCGGCTCGACAATACCTACATCATCACCATGCTGGTAGCGACCGTCTGGATGGGCGCGGTCGGTTTCGCGGATGACTATATTAAGGTGTTTCGAAAAAATAAGGACGGGCTGGCGGGTAAGTTCAAAATCATGGGTCAGATCGGTCTCGGTTTGATCATCTCGGTCATCATGCTCTTCAGCGATCAGATCGTTGTCCGGATGACGGTAGCCGAAGCGGAATCTTACGGGTTGGGAGCCGAGGAGATGGTCGGTGAACCATTCCAGGTGGAGCAAGAGGACGGTTTGGTGGTTTTCCGGGCCGACTACAAGACCACCCTGACCAACGTGCCCTTCCTTTCCGACAACAACCTGGATTACAGCCGCATCCTGCCCTTCGCGCCGGCCCTGGCCGAGTCACTGGTCTGGATCATCTTCGTGCCGCTCATCATTTTCATCGTCACCGCCGTCTCCAACGCGGCCAACCTGACGGACGGACTGGACGGGTTGGCGGCGGGGGTCTCGGCCATCGTGGCTTCCACGCTGGCCATATTCGTCTACGTGAGCAGCAACGCCATCGTGGCCGACTACCTCAACATCCTGCACCTGCCGGGATCGGAAGAACTCTTCATTTTCACCGGCTGCCTGATGGGGGCCTGCCTGGGCTTTTTGTGGTACAACAGTTTTCCGGCCAGCGTCTTCATGGGCGATACCGGCAGCCTGGCCCTGGGCGGCATCATTGCGAGTCTGGCTATCCTGATCCGCAAGGAACTCCTCATCCCCTTGCTGTGCGGCATCTTCCTGCTGGAAACGCTGTCGGTGATGGTACAAGTGAGCTACTTCAAGTACACCCGCAAACGCTACGGCGAGGGACGCCGGCTGCTACTGATGTCGCCGCTCCACCACCACTATCAGAAGGCCGGGATGCCCGAGATTAAGATCGTCACCCGCTTCTGGATCGTCAGCATACTGCTGGCGGTTGCTACCATCCTCACCCTTAAAATACGCTAAACCTCGTGTCGAAGCAAGAACTGGTCATACTGGGAGCGGGCGAGAGTGGCATTGGTGCCGCCCTGCTGGCCGTGCGCCGGGGCCGGAGCGTATTCGTCTCCGACCGGGGATCCATCGGAGCGGGCTACCGCGCCGAACTGGAGGCGGCCGGTATTGCCTACGAGGAAGGTAGCCACGATGAACAGCGAATCCTGGCCGCCGCCGAGGTGATCAAAAGCCCCGGCATTCCCGATACCGCGCCGCTGGTGGTCCAACTGCGCGAGCAGGGCACTTCGGTGATCGGTGAGATCGAGTACGCGGCGCGGTTCAACACCGGCAGGGTGATCGGTATTACCGGCAGCAACGGGAAGACCACGACGACATTGCTCGTTCACCACCTGCTGGTGACGGCGGGCCTGGATGCCAAACTCGGCGGCAACATCGGTCATTCCTTCGCCCGCCTGCTGGCCGAGGAAGACGCGGCCGCCATCTACGTACTGGAACTCAGCAGCTTCCAACTCGATTCCATCCGTGAGTTCCGGCCGGATATCGGGCTGCTGCTCAACATCACCCCCGATCATCTGGACCGCTACGGCTACGACCTGAATCGCTACGCCGCCGCGAAACTGCGCATCACCCTGAACCAGGGAGCGGAAGACCTTTTTCTCTACTGGGCCGAAGACGAGATCACGGCGCGGCAGCTGCCGGGCGCTACCAGTCCCGCCCGCCGGGAGGAGATAAGCAGTGCCGCCATCGCCCCCCGCGCTACCGGCGTGGAACTGGACGGGCATAGCTACGACCTGCAAGCCACGCAACTGCGCGGCCGCCATAATGCCTTAAATGCCCTCTTCGCGTTGCGAGTAGGTCGGGAACTGGGCGTGGAACCCGCTAAATTGCAGCAGGGCCTCAACACCTTCCAGGTACCCGAGCACCGCCTGGAACAGGTCGCCGAAATCGACGGCGTAACCTACATCAACGACAGCAAGGCCACCAACGTGGATGCCACCTACTACGCCCTGGATGCCCTGCCCGGACCCCTCGTCTGGATTGCCGGCGGTACGGATAAGGGAAACGATTATGCGCCCCTCCAGGAACTGGCCGGCGAACGCGTGCGTGCCCTGGTCTGCCTGGGCGTAGATAATGTAAAACTGCGGACTGCCTTTGCGGGAACCGTGAGCGAACAGCGGGAGACCGATAGCGCGGAAGCGGCCGTGGCGGCCGCCAGGGAACTGGCCCGACCCGGTGATACGGTTTTACTAAGTCCTGCCTGCGCCAGTTTCGACCTCTTCAAAAATTACGTGGACCGCGGCGACCGCTTCCGGGCGGCCGTTCTTGCGTTACCAACCTCAACTACCCACTAATGTCAACCATTTCGACCAGAATTGCGGCGGAATTAAGGGGTGACCGGGTCATCTGGGCCATCATCGTGCTGTTGTGCGTGGTTTCCATCCTCTCGGTCTATAGTGCCACCAGTTCGCTAGCCTACGAAAACCGGGGCGGTAATACGGAATCTTACCTCTTTAAGCACGTCATCATCATGGGGGCGGGCCTGGTGATCGTCTACTTCTGCCACATTTATCACTACGTGAATTTTTCGCGCTGGGCACCTACTCTGCTGGCCATAAGTGTGGTAGCACTGACGTACACCCTTATCCTCGGAACCGACCTCAACGAAGCCAAACGTTGGATAACCGTACCCTTCATCGGACTTACCTTCCAGACATCGGACTTGGCGAAACTGTCACTGATCCTTTACGTAGCCCGCTCGATCGGGTCGAAGCAGGATTATATTAAGGACTGGCAGAATGCTTTTCTACCCATTATTTGTCCGATTCTGCTAGTATGTTTTTTAGTGGCACCTGCTGACCTTTCCAGTGCACTGGTCATCTTCCTGATCTGTATGCTCATGATGATCATCGGCCGGGTGGCCCTGAAATATATCGGTGCCTTGCTGGTGCTGGGGGTTATGTTGTTTGCCCTGCTCCTCCTCATCGGCCGCAACCAGCCCGGTCTGGTTCCCCGCGCTGAAACCTGGGAAAAACGCATATCGACCTTCTTCAATCCCGAGTTGGCCACTTCCGACGATACCTACCAGATCCAGGCCGCTAAGCTGGCCATGGCCAATGGTGGGATTAGAGGGGTAGGGCCGGGAAACAGCACGCAGCGGCACTACCTTCCCTATGCCTATTCTGATTTCATTTATGCCATCATCGTGGAAGAATACGGCATTTGGGGCGGCTGGATCGTGATCGGGCTGTACGTACTCCTCTTTTTCCGGGTAACCAGATTGATCACTAACAGCCCCAAAGCCTTCGGGGCGATGGTGGCCCTGGGATTGAGTTTAAGTCTGGTCATCCAGGCCTTCATCAATATCGGCGTAGTGACCGACTTGCTGCCTACCACCGGACTTACGCTGCCCATGGTGAGCATGGGGGGGACGAGTATGCTATTTACCTGCATCGCGTTCGGGATCATCCTGAGCGTATCGAAATACATTGAAACCGTCTCCCGCTCCTCGCGGGGAGGGGACCTGGAAACCGACGACTTATGAGCGGCTGGATCGACAAGGCGGCAATGGGCAACGGCCCGCGCTTCGTGATCAGCGGAGGCGGAACGGGGGGACATATCTTCCCGGCCCTGGCCGTGGCGGAAGCCCTGCTGGCGGCCCGCCCCGACGCGGATATCCGTTTTGTGGGTGCCAGCGGCCGCATGGAAATGGAACGGGTGCCGGCGGCGGGATTTCCCATCGAGGGCCTCGGGATCAGCGGGCTGCAACGGCGGCTGACGCTGGATAACCTGAGTTTTCCGCTCAAGGTGATCCGTAGTGTACTGCGGGCAAATAAACTGTTGCGGGCCTTCAAACCCCACGCGGCGGTGGGTACGGGTGGCTACGCGAGCGGACCGCTATTGTACGCGGCGACCAAGCAAGGCATCCCGACCCTGATCCAGGAGCAGAATGCCTATGCGGGCCTGACCAACAAACTGTTGGCCCGCCGGGTGGACCGCATCTGCGTGGCCTATCCGGGGATGGAGCAATTTTTTCCCGCCGGGAAACTGGTGCAGACCGGTAACCCGATCCGCGAGGATTTTGAGCGGGCGCAGCCCGCGACGGACGCCGAACGCGGAGAACTGCGACGCGCCTTCGGGCTGGAAGCCGACCGGCCGACCGTACTGGTCACCGGCGGTAGCCTGGGCGCAAGAACACTGAATGAGGCCCTGCTAAACGCCACTGCCACCCTGGCGACGGCCGACGCGCAGGTGATCTGGCAGTGCGGCGGCGGCTATGCCGAACGCTGCGAGCGAAGTGACACGGCGGCCCTGCCAAACGTAGTCTGCCGCCCCTTTTTGGACCCAATGATCGACGCCTACCGGGCGGCCGACCTAGTGGTGTGCCGGGCGGGAGCACTGACGATCGCTGAATTACTAGCCCTGGGCAAACCCGCCCTGCTGGTACCCTCGCCTAACGTGGCCGAGGATCACCAAACGAAGAACGCCCTGGCCCTGACGGACCGGGACGCCGCCCGGATGCTGCCCGATGGGGAAGCCGCCGAGCAATTACTGCCCACCGCGCTGGCCCTGCTGGCACGGCCCGGGGAACTGAAGGAATTGAGTGCCGCGGCGCGCTCGTTAGCCCAACGGGGCGCGGCGGAGCGGATTGCGGAGGAAGTGCTGGAATTAATGGATGACACTGCGTGAGGTGCCTGGAAGGGCGTTAGCGCACGCAGTGCCGAGCGAATAGCGAAGCCTGGAAGGGACCGACCCCACGCCCGTCAGGGCCGGGGGCACGCCCGAAAGATTGAATGAAAAACAACTGAGTTAAACGAACGAAAAATAACATGATCCAACTGGACTCCATAAAAACGGTCTACTTCGTCGGTGTCGGCGGTATCGGGATGAGTGCGCTGGCGCGCTACTTTCGGCACCGGGGGCTGCGCGTGAGTGGGTATGACCGGACGACGACGCGGCTGACGCGCGCGCTGGAGGCCGAGGGGATTGCCGTGCACTATGCGGCCGACGTGGCGGGACTGCCGGATGACATTGACTTGGCCGTGTATACGCCCGCCGTGCCGAACGGTTTTGCCGAGCTGACGGCCCTGCGCGAGCGGGAAGTGCCGCTGCTGAAGCGGTCGGCGGTGCTGGGGATTATTAGCCGGGGGATGCGGACCGTGGCGGTGGGCGGCACGCACGGCAAAACGACCACGACGACCCTAACTACGCACCTGATGCGGGAGGCGGGGCTAGACCCCAGCGCGTTTTTAGGCGGGATCTCGCGCAACTTCGCGGGGAACTTCGTGGCCGGCGAGAGCGATTGGGTGGTGGTGGAAGCCGACGAGTATGACCGCTCGTTTTTACAACTGGACCCGGACGTGGCCGTGATTCTTTCGATGGACCCCGACCATCTGGATATTTACGAAGACCATCAGAACATGGTGGATACCGGATTTATGGCCTTTGCTAATCGGCTGAAGGAAGGCGGTCGGTTACTCGTGCGTTACGACCTGGACCATTATTTCCGGGGACGGGCGGAACTGCGGACCTTCGGGATCGGGGCGGGTGATTATAATGCGAATAACGTGCGAGTGGACGGTACGGACTTCGTTTTTGATCTGAAGCGGCCTGCGGGAGACGTGATCACCGACCTGCGCCTGCCCCTGCCGGGTCGGCACAATGTAGAAAATGCCGTGGCCGCCGCCGCCGTGACGCTGGAAGCAGGCGGGAGCGAAGAAAAACTGCGCGAAGGAATGGCCTCTTTCCGGGGAATCGGGCGGCGGTTTGAGATCGTGCTGAACGAGCCGGGCGGGCCGGTAGTGATCGATGATTACGCGCACCACCCGACGGAACTGGATGCCGCCATTAGCGCGGCGCGGGAGCTTTTTCCCGAGCGGCGCATCACGGGGGTGTTTCAGCCCCACCTGTTTAGCCGGACGAGAGACTTCGTGGACGGTTTTGCCGGGGCACTGGACAAGCTGGACGAAGTGGTTTTGCTGCCGATCTATCCCGCGCGGGAAGAACCGCTGGAAGGCGTGACCAGCCGCCTGTTGCTGGATAAGATATACCGCGCTGAAAAGTGCCTGCTGGAACCGGAAGAAGTAGCCGAACACCTGAAAAATCGCGGGGCGGACGTGGTGCTGATCCTTGGTGCGGGCGACATTGACGAGCTGGTGGAACCGATTGCCGAAACCCTGAAAACGATAAACCATGGCTAAGAAACAACGCAAGCAACTGACGCTGGCCAACCTGTCCAGTAACCTGGGTCGGGTGAGCTGGGTGGGTGCGCTGCTGCTGGTGGGTGCCCTGGTGGTGAATGCCGTGAACCGTAAGGAAACGGCCATCATCAACGGCATCGATATCAGCGTGGAAGCACTGGCGGGAACGGCGGACAATTACCTGATCGACACGAGCGATGTGCGGGCGATCCTGCAGGAGAGTTTTACCAAGCCCCTGGACCAACTGCGGCTGGCCGAGATCGACATGGCCCGCGTGGAGCGGGTGCTGGAGCGCAATCCTTTCGTAAGCGAGGCCGAGGCATTCGTGGATAAAAATAACGGACTGCGCGTGCAGATCGAGCAGCGGCGGCCCCTGCTGCGGGTGAAGGATAATAACGGACTGGATTACTACCTGGACGTAGACGGAAACCGAATGCCACCCAGTAAGCACTACGCCGCCCGCGTAGTGGTGGTGACCGGTAACGTGGCCCCCTGGCAAAAAGATTTTCTGCTACGGGAGAACCACAATCTGCACAGCATTTACCAACTGGTGGAACTGCTGACCGCGGACGAATTTTTGCGGGCCCTGGTGGAACAGATCTATCTGACTAACAAAGGAGAACTGGTGCTGAGTCCGAAAGTGGGCGACCAGATCATTTACCTGGGCCGCTATGACGAAGAAAGAACACCCGAACGACTGGAACGACTCAAGGTCTTCTACCGTCAGGGGCTGCCCTACGAGGGCTGGCGAAAATATAGAAGCTTCGACCTACGGTACGCCGATCAGGTCGTGTGCACCAAACGATAAAATTTTACTGACACCCTTTTTGTCTTAGTGTTCCTGACCTACCGGCGGTTGCCGGAAAGAAAACGACCCGAATCGGGGAACACCGAGCGAAATTTTAACTGAATGTTATGCAAACCAACAAGTCCCCTATAATTGCCGCCGTGGACATCGGCACCACTAAAATCTGCGCCGTGATCGGCCGCCGCGACCAGCACGGTCGGCTGGAGGTGCTGGGCCTGGGTAAGGTAGAAAGCGAAGGCGTGATGCGCGGCGTGGTCTCGAATATCGAGAAAACGGTCAAGGCCATCAAAGAAGCCGCCGATGCCGCTCGCGAGCAATCCGGCCTGGAATTCGACACCGTTCACGTCGGCATTGCCGGCCAGCACATCAAGAGCCTGCAGCACCGCGGCATGATGATGCGCGAGAGCACCCACAACGAGATCAGCCGCCGCGACATCGACCGTCTGATCAGCGACATGCACAAACTGGTGCTGCCGCCGGGTGATAAGATCCTCCACGTGATTCCGCAGGAATACACCGTGGACAACGAACAGGGGATCGTGGACCCCATCGGTATGTCCGGCATCAAGCTGGAGGCCAACTTTCACATCATTACCGGCCAGATCACGGCCTCAAACAACATCCACCGCTGCGTGGAGCGGGCGGGCCTGCGCACGGCTAACGTGACACTGGAACCCATCGCCTCGGCGGCCTCGGTGCTGTACGACGACGAAAAGCAAGCCGGCGTTGCGTTGGTGGACATCGGCGGCGGCACGACGGATATCACCATCTTCGAGGAAGGGATCATCCGGCATACGGCCGTGATCCCCTTCGGCGGCAACGTGATCACCAAGGACATCAAGGAAGGCTGCAACGTCATGGACGCCCACGCCGAGAAACTGAAGGTCAAGTACGGCAGCGCGCTGGCCGAGGAAGTGTACGAGAACCGCATCATTGCCATCCCCGGACTGCGGGGCCGTGAGCCGAAGGAGATCAGCGAGAAAAACCTCTCGCGCATCATCCAGGCGCGGGCCGAGGAAATCCTCGACTACGTAATGTGGGAGATCCGCCGCAGCGGCTACGAGCGCAAACTGATCGGCGGCATCGTGCTGACCGGCGGCGGCGCCCTGCTGCGCGACATCGACAAACTGACCGAACTGCACACCGGCCTGGCCACGCGCATCGGTACGCCGGTGGAGCACCTGGCGCACGGTTACAGCGAACGGCTGACCAGCCCGATCTACTCGACCAGCCTGGGCCTGTTGCTCAAAGGATTCGAGGATTTCGACGCCGGCCGCGTTACCGCCACGGCCATGCCGCCCAAGCCCGAGCCGAAGCAAGAGGAACCCGTAGCCGCCGAAGCCGAAATGGCCGAGGAAGGAGGGACGCCCTGGCTGGAATCCATCTTTCGCAAAACGAAAGAATGGTTCGAGGCCGAGCCGGACACCGACTTTCGCTAGGCGAGTCTTGCTTTTTTCACCACTTAAAGAAACGGCGCAAGACCCTGCGAAAGGGAAAAGCGTCCATTAGCTGATTTACCAACTTGCTTTCGATACCAAAAAGGGGTTTCAGGTGTGTACCCTACACTAAGACCGGTAAGCAGCGCATAAAATTCAAAATATCCGAACCATGACGTTCGACATTCCCCAAGGCGAATCCCCGATCATTAAAGTGATCGGCGTCGGTGGCGGCGGCAGCAATGCCGTCAACCACATGTACCTGCAAGGTATCCACGGCGTGGACTTTGCCATTTGTAATACGGACCACCAGGCGATGGACCAGAGTCCCGTGCCCACCAAGATCCAGCTCGGCCCTAACCTGACCGAGGGTCGGGGAGCCGGCAGCAAGCCCAATGTGGGCAAGCTGGCCTGCGAGGAAAGCATCGAGGACGTGCGGAAGTACTTGTCCAACAACTGCCGGATGCTCTTCGTGACCGCCGGCATGGGTGGCGGCACCGGTACGGGCGCGGCCCCGATCATTGCCAAAACGGCCCGCGAGATGAATATCCTCACGGTGGGCATCGTCACGCTGCCCTTCACCTTTGAAGGCCGCCGCCGGACCGATCAGGGTACCGACGGACTGGAAGAACTCAAGCAGAACGTGGATACACTCATTGTGATCTCCAACGATAAACTGCGCCAGATTCACGGTAACCTCAACCTGAGCGACGCTTTCAGCCGGGCCGATAATATCCTGACGACCGCCGCGCGCGGTATTGCCGAGATCATTACCGTGGCCGGTTACGTTAACGTTGACTTCGAGGACGTGAATACCGTTATGCGCGACAGCGGCGTGGCGATCATGGGAACCGCCTCGGCCGAAGGAGAAGACCGCGCCCGCCAGGCCGTGGACCAGGCCCTGCATTCGCCGCTACTGGAAGACAACGACATTCGCGGTGCGCGCCATATTTTGCTCAACATCACCAGCGGTACCCGTGAGGTGACGATGGACGAGATCTTCGAAATCACCGAATTCGTACAGGAGGAAGCCGGTTACGGTACCGACCTGATCTGGGGTAACTGCTTTGACGAGGCCCTGGGCGATAAGATCAGCGTGACCGTGATCGCTACCGGCTTCGAGCACCGCGAGCAACTGGGTAAGAAGGAAAACAACGAGCGGGTGGTAGTCCACCTGGACGATGACGCCCCGCAGAGCCGTACCCAGCCCCGCGAAACGCAGCGCACTGCCGGCCCCAGTCTGTCGGATATTACCGGCGACACGCCTGACCAGCGCAACAAGCCTGGAGGCGGTAGCCCCGGCTCGACCATCGAATTCGGCGAAGCCGACTTCGGCCGCTACCGGCGGCGCGGTCCGGAAACGGCCGCTACGCCGCCGCCCGCCGCAACGCCCAGCTACGCACGCGATAGTGCCGACGCCGGCCGCGACGCCGAGTTGCAACGCCGTGCCGAGTACGAGCGTCGCCGCCAGGAAATGGAGCGCGATGGTAACCGGCCCAAGCTGAGTAACCCTAAAGTGCTCAACGAACTGGAGAGTCAGCCCGCCTACCTGCGCCGCCGGGTGCAACTGGATTCGCTGCCTAATTCCGATGCGCAGCACCTGAGCCGTTTCAGCATCGGTGACGACGAGGAGGGGGAGATACGTACCTCTAATTCTTACCTGCACGACAACGTGGACTAATTAACCGCTATTTTTTACCGGAAGCCATTGGCATACTTATCCATTTCACCTTCGCTAGAAGCTTGGTAATGGTATGCCGGTGAGCCACCGTTTTGAGGCTGACATTCTATTTACTTCGAGCGAGCAGCCGGAGCAGTCAGGCGGTTGTTTGCGCCATTTACGACCCCTGATTGCCTTAGCAAACACACCTCGCTTGGGTAAGCGGGCACCTTCTTCGGGGAAGGTGACCCGCTTTTTTATTATTATATTATTCTACTCAGACAAAAAATTCTCATCAATGTTGGTATTCAAATGGACTAACACAAAAAATCCCAATCGATAAAGAAATGATCCGATCTATCGAAGGAATTAACGAAGGGAAAATGTTATGTTATAAAATTACCGTAAGCTTAGGGACAGTATATTTGAAATATAATTTTAGGAACGAGTTGTAAGGATTGTCGTATGTTCGCCGCGCAATCCAGGTAGTAGTTATCCCAAATAAACGCGCA
Organism: Lewinellaceae bacterium; assembly: GCA_963757435.1. Taxonomy (GTDB): domain Bacteria; phylum Bacteroidota; class Bacteroidia; order Chitinophagales; family Saprospiraceae; genus Neolewinella. The sequence goes on from CAVWSC010000034.1 coordinate 58,530, forward strand.
ACGCTTACTTATGAATCTGCCGGTAAGGTCCAGATCGGGGTAAGCCTTTTATACTTCACTTTACTTCACTCACTTATCACACGCTTTATGAAACGATTGATACTTGCATTCGCCCTCGTGGCGACCTGCGCTATGGCCCTATCGGCCCAGCGCTCCATCACCGGCACGGTGACGGAAGCTTCCGGCGAACCGCTTATCGGAGCCTACATCACGGTAAAGGGGTCTTCCCTGGGCACCGTAACCGACCTCGACGGCAGCTACAAAATCACCCTGCCCGAATCCGCCAATACCCTGATTTTTTCCTTCACCGGCTATGGTACCGTAGAATTGGTAGTGGGAGATGCCGACCGCATCGATGCTATCCTGGAAGAAGGAACCCTGCTGGACGAGGTCGTCCTGATCGGTAGCCGCTCGGCGGGCCGGACCAAATTGACTACGCCCGTACCGGTAGACGTAGTTGACGTCAAATCGCTGGCGGCCTCCTCGGCCCAGTCGAATGTCAACCAGTTACTTAACTTCGTGGCCCCCAGCTTTAGCTCCAATACCCAGACCATCTCCGACGGTACGGACCACATCGACCCCGCCTCGCTGCGCGGCCTGGGACCCGACCAGGTACTGGTACTCATCAACGGCAAACGCCGCCACAACACTTCACTGGTCAACGTTAACGGCACCTTCGGGCGCGGTAACGTGGGTACGGACTTAAACTCGATTCCCGTAGCCGCCATCGAGCGGATCGAGATCCTGCGCGACGGAGCTTCGGCCCAGTACGGATCGGACGCCATCGCGGGCGTGATCAACATCATTCTTAAGGACGACATAGGCTTTAGCTTCAACGCCGAGACGGGTGCCTACCTCAGCTCCGAGATTCCCGAGCAGGATGGCACCACCGACGGTGAGTTCAGCCAACTGAGCGGCAATTTCGGCCTGCCACTGGGCGATAAAGGCGGCTTCATTAACCTGACCGGTACCTTTGACAACCGTGACTTTACGAACCGCATGAAAGAGTGGGAAGGTACGATCTTCAGCGGCTACAACAACCCCGATTCCGGCGCGGCCGCCGATGCTGATATCACTGAGTCTGAACTGGCTCTCCGCGGCCTGGAGCGTAGCGACTTTAATATGCGTGTCGGCCAGTCGGCCATCCGCAACGGTGGCGTTATGCTTAACATGAGCCTGCCCGTAGCCGCCGCCGCCGAGGTGTACGCTTTCGGTGGCCTGAACTACCGCCGGGGTAATGCCGCCGGTTTCTACCGCCTGCCCAATCAGGACCGCACGGTAACCGCTATCTACCCTAACGGCTTCCTGCCCGAGATCAATTCTAATATCAACGACGCTTCCCTGGGCGCGGGCATCCGCGGCACCTACGAGAAGTGGGAGGTGGATTTCAGCAATGTCTACGGCAAAAACAGCTTCGACTACCTGATCACGAATACGCTCAACGCCAGTCTGGGTGCCGCATCGCCTACTGAGTTTAATGCCGGTGGGTTCAGCTTTGCGCAGAACACCGCTAACCTGGACATTCGCCGCTACTTCGACGATAAACTGGCCGGTCTTAATATCGCTTTCGGCGCGGAATACCGCATGGAAAATTACCAAATCAACGCTGGTGAGGAAGGTAGTTACCGTAATTACGGCTCGGCTTCGGCCTTTCCTACTACTGGTGGCGACACGATAATTATTCGCGACGGCGTAGGCCCCCTCAACACCGTTTTCGATCCCCTCGGCCGCCCGCGTCCCGGTGGCGCGCAGGTATTTCCCGGTTTCCGGCCGGATAATGAGGTAAATGCGTTCCGTACCAGTGTCGGTTTCTATGGAGACATCGAAGCGGACCTGACCGACAAACTCCTGCTCGGTGTAGCCGGACGTTTCGAGAACTACAGCGATTTCGGCTCCACCTTCAATGCCAAAGTTACCACCCGCTACCGCGCTACGGATAACATCTCGCTGCGGGCGCGGTTTCAGCACGGGTTTCCGCGCGCCTTCGCTGCACCAGTTGAACTTCAACTCGACCTCTACGCTCTTCGTCGACGGCGTACCTTTCGAGGTAGGCGTGTTCGACAACAACAGCCGCCCCGCTCAACTACTGGGCATTCCTAAGCTCAAGCAGGAAGAAAGCACCAACATCAGCGGTGGTATCACCGGTCGCATTCCCGATGCCAACCTGTCGTTCACCATTGACGGTTTCATCATCGACATTAAGGACCGCGTGGTCCTCACCGGTCAGTTTCAGGGCGGTACCGCCACTCCTCAATTGATCCAGATCAGCGAACTCCTTCAGCAGGCCAACGCCAACCGCGCCGCCTTTTTCGCCAACGCCATCGACTCCCGCACCAGCGGTGTCGACGTCGTCGTAACGCACCAGGCCCGCCTCGGGGAGGGTAGCCTTACCACCAGTCTGGCCGCCACCTTCGTGCAAACTACGCTGGAGCAGGTGAACACCAACTCCATCCTGCGCGGCTTCGAAGACACCTACTTCGACCGCACCAGCCAAATTTTTCTGGAAAGTGCCGTACCACGGACCAAGGTCAACCTGACCTTCAACTACGGCATCAACAAGTTCCGTGTCTTCCTGCGCAACGTTTACTTCGGTGAAGTGGATGAAGCAACGGACAACCCCGACAACGCGCAGACCTTTTCCGGCAAGATCGTCACCGATCTCAGCTTCGGCTACGATGTCAGCAAGCGCCTTAGCTTCACCGTCGGTGCCAACAACCTGCTCGACGTTTACCCCGACCTCAACCGTGCGGAGAACCAGTCCGGCGGCCGTTTCCTCTACAGCCGCCGCTCGCAGCAGTTCGGTGCCAACGGCCGTTACCTGTTCGCGCGGGTCCGGTTTACGCTCTAAGGAATGCTTTGGGCGTGTCCCCGGCTAAGGCCGGCGTCGGTCCCTTGCGGGCTTCGGCGTTTGCCTCGGCACTTCGTGCGCTAACGCCCCTCCAGGCACCTCACGCGGGTGTAGGGTGGAGTTGGCGAAGGAGTGAATACTCCTACAAACACCAGTGAGGGTTCACAAAGCCTTTACTCCATCAGCACCCCCGTCGTTACTTCGGTAGCGGCGGGGGTGTTTTCGTTATCAGGCCTCCTCGTGTGTCGACATCCAGAGAAGGAATTGATCACCACCCCCAAGTACCGGCGGCACCCTTAAAAGGCCCCACAATATCAGCGGTGACCCAACCTCCGTAAAAATCACCTTCCTGGGCTTTGACGATTTCGTCATTTACGGTGGCCCGGTCAATGCGGGAAGGGTAAAAGGCGAGGTAATCTTTAATGGGGGCGAAGCGGGGCCTGGGATCGGCATAGGCCCAGGCGGCGGATGAGACAACCTTGCCGGGAACGATCAGGTCGTAGTAGTGGGCGCGCCCCTTCCACTCGCAGTTGGTCTGGCCGCCGGGGCGGGGGCGGAGGTATTGCATTTGGACGTCCTGCGGCGGGAGGTAGTAGACGGGCGGATGGCTGGTTTCCAACACACGATAGGCGCGGTTGGTGCGGGCGATTTCCGTGCCGTGGTGGGTGATGACGATGGTTTTGTTCGTCAATTCCAACGCGGGGGGGCGGGGATAATCCCAAACTGATTCCTGGCCGGGACCGGGCGGGGTAGGGGTCATGGAATATTTATTTTGATTCAGTGGACAGTTAGAGCGTGTCTAAAATTTTTAAGAACTGAGGATCAATGATTCGCTTCGCGGCTACTTCGTGGTGCGCGCATAGCAAGGTTACGTAAGTCAGTTTTTATGACGCCAAGTTCTTAAATGCTTGGTTATCAGGAAGTGAAAATTTAGACACGCTCTTAATCTTCGGCTAATTTCTTCAACTGGTCTTCCGTCAAACCGGTGGCGGCAGTTATCACTTCAGGTTCTATCCCCAAGACAATCATTTTTCTTGCCACCAGTTCGATTCCTTCTTCCATCCCTTCCTCCCGTGACGTATCGACAACGTTTTTAATGTCTCGATACACCTTCAGGCTTTCCTCGTACTCCTCCTGTTCCTCGGGTGAGAAATTTGAAATTTTTGCCACCTCAAACAGCCTTTCGAATATTCTCTCCTTGAGCGGTTCGGGGCGTTCGTTCAGTCGGGCAAGGTGACGAAACACGTAGAGCCACTTTTCCCGGCGAGTTAATAATTCTTCTGCGGTGTTTCTGAATTTCGGCAGTTCCACATACACATACTTCAACTTGTCATAAAAGACCTCGTTGCGCTGGTTCTTCAATTCGATTACGTGGTAGTATTCCTCCTGGTTTTTGTGATCATCAAAGATAAAATCCAGGATACCGATCGTGTAAACGGCTTCCAGCCTGAAATCCCAGTCTCCCTTCAGGGCCTGTTCGCGGATCGGGAAAGAAGAGTAATAGATGCTCCGATCTTTGAAAAAAATTTTGTTTGGCTTTTTGTAACTCGACGATAAACTTCTCCCCGGTATCCGAAGTGCAGTAGAGGTCGAAAATGGCTTTTCGGTCGCTACTGGAGATACCCAGTTTTTCATTTTTCAGATATTGCAGATCTTCAACCCGGCGTTCTCCCGGCAAAATATCATTCAGGAATTCGATCAGGATATCCTTATTCGGTTCCTCCCCGAAAATCTTTTTGAAACCGTAGTCGGTCAGCGGATTTGCATACGTTCCGTTAAGGATAGCCATGGCTTGTTACGTTTTACCCAAAGATAGTCAATTTGGCGGGTAGGGGAGCACTTCACGGGATGCGAGAAATTCAGGCTTATCTACCTGCACCGTGTGACCTGAACTGCCGTGTTTCGCTACCTCTCCCGCATCCCCTTTGCGGCCGATTGACTACGGGGCTAAGGATCGAAGCAGTCTGCGGTTAATCTTCGGCTAATTTTTTCAACTGGTCTTCCGCCAAACCGGTTGAGGTCATCACCACTTCAAAAGATACTCCGAGGGCAATTAGTTTTTTTGCCACCAGTTCGATCCCTTTCTCGATTCCTTCTTCCATTCCTTCCTCCCGTGACGTATCGACAACGTTTTTGATGTCTCGATACACTTTCAGACTTTCCTCGTACTCATCCTGTTCCTCGGGTGAGAAATTTGAAATTTTTGCCACCTCAAACAGCCTTTCGAATATTCTCTCCTTGAGCGGTTCGGGGCGTTCGTTCAGTCGGGCAAGGTGACGAAACACGTAGAGCCACTTTTCCCGGCGAGTTAATAATTCTTCTGCGGTGTTTCTGAATTTCGGCAGTTCCACATACACATACTTCAACTTGTCATAAAAGACCTCGTTGCGCTGGTTCTTCAATTCGATTACGTGGTAGTATTCCTCCTGTTTTTTGTGATCATCAAAGATAAAATCCAGGATACCGATCGTGTAGACGGCTTCCAGCCTGAAATCCCAGTCTCCCTTCAGGGCCTGTTCGCGGATCGGGAAGAAGAGTAATAGATGCTCCGATCTTTGAAAAAATTTTGTTTGGCTTTTTGTAACTCGACGATAAACTTCTCCCCGGTATCCGAAGTGCAGTAGAGGTCGAAAATGGCTTTTCGGTCGCTACTGGATATACCCAGTTTTTCATTTTTCAGATATTGCAAATCTTCAACCCGGCGTTCTCCCGGCAAAATATCATTCAGGAATTCAATCAGGATATCCTTATTCGGCTTCCTCCCCGAAAATCGTTTTTGAAACCGTAGTCGGTCAGCGGATTTGCATACGTTCCATTAAGGATAGCCATGGCTTGTTACGTTTTTACCCAAAGATAGTCAATTTGCCGGGTAGGGGAGCACTTCACGGGTTGCGAGAAATTCAGGCTTATCTACCTGCACCGTGTCATCTGAACTGCCGTGTTTCGCTACCTCTCCCGCATCCCCTTCGCGGCCGATTGACTACGGGCTAAGGATTGAAGCAGTCTGCGGTTAATCTTCGGCTAATTTTTTCAACTGGTCTTCCGTCAAACCGGTGGCGGCAGTTATCACTTCAGGTTCTATCCCCAAGACAATCATTTTTCTTGCCACCAGTTCAATTCCTTCTCCAATCCCTTTCTCGATTCCTTCTTCCATCCCTTCTTCCCGTGACGTATCGACAACGTTTTTAATGTCTCGATACACTTTCAGACTTTCCTCGTACTCATCCTGTTCCTCGGGTGAGAAATTTGAAATTTTTGCCACCTCAAACAGCCTTTCGAATATTCTCTCCTTGAGCGGTTCGGGGCGTTCGTTCAGTCGGGCAAGGTGACGAAACACGTAGAGCCACTTTTCCCGGCGAGTTAATAATTCTTCTGCGGTGTTTCTGAATTTCGGCAGTTCCACATACACATACTTCAACTTGTCATAAAAGACCTCGTTGCGCTGGTTCTTCAATTCGATTACGTGGTAGTATTCCTCCTGTTTTTTGTGATCATCAAAGATAAAATCCAGGATACCGATCGTGTAGACGGCTTCCAGCCTGAAATCCCAGTCTCCCTTCAGGGCCTGTTCGCGGATCGGGAAAGAAGAGTAATAGATGCTCCGATCTTTGAAAAAATTTTGTTTGGCTTTTTGTAACTCGACGATAAACTTCTCCCCGGTATCCGAAGTGCAGTAGAGGTCGAAAATGGCTTTTCGATCGCTACTGGAGATACCCAGTTTTTCGTTTTTCAGATATTGCAGATCTTCAACCCGGCGTTCTCCCGGCAAAATATCATTCAGGAATTCAATCAGGATATCCTTATTCGGTTCCTCCCCGAAAATCTTTTTGAAACCGTAGTCGGTCAGCGGATTTGCATACGTTCCATTAAGGATAGCCATGGCATGTTACGTTTTTACCCAAAGATAGTCAATTTGCCGGGTAGGGGAGCACTTCACGGGTTGCGAGAAATTCAGGCTTATCTACCTGCACCTTATAACTCAACCTGCCGTGCTTCGGTATGTTTCCCGTGTCTGCCTACCGGCCCACTGGACAAAAGCAACCGCCCAACTGATTGCGGTTGGCAATCAATCGGGCGGGTGAGATTTCCTGTTTTTGTATTGAGCCGGTAAGTGAAATGAGTTAAGCCGCCTGCAATTTCACGGGCACGATAAGATCGGACCAGTGCAGGGTAAGCTCATTATCTTCCAGGCCGAAATAGAGGTGCTCGGCTTCCTTATCAGCGGGTCGGGGGGCAACGGTTACGGTCAGCACATCGTCTTTATCGCTGTAATCGTAGGCTCCCCACTGTTCGGTGGTCTTGTTAAAAATGACGGTCCAGTTTTCCTGGCCGGGCACGGTGAACAGGGCGTAGCTACCGGCCTTTAGCGGCTTGCCTTCTACGATCACGTCTTCCGAAAAAGTAACAACCGTAGCCTCATTGGCTCCGGTACGCCATACACGGTCGAAGGGAACCAGTTCACCCCAAATGGTCCGTCCCTTAACACCGGGACTTCCGTAGTTAACGAGGATTTTATTTCCTTCCAGGTCACCGTCCATTTGCAGGCGGGGGCTGGCGAGGGTATCATCCAGCGAGGTGGTTGAAAATTGCTCGCCGGAGGGCAGGGCACCGGCATTCATCACACCCTGGGGCATGGCGTCAACGGCAGTACTATCGGCCGTCATGCCGTCATCTGCATCAGTAGCGGAATTGGTGTCACAGCTGGTCAGGACCACGAGAAAGGCGGCGCAGAGCAGTAAGGAAAAAAAGCGGGTAAGCATGCAGCTATCTTTAGTAAGGTGATTAAAGCAATAGTGCAAGGAACGCCGTGGAGTAGGGGGCGGTTGTATGGGACAAAAAATTTACTCGTTGCCCCTCAATTGACTCCGCCGGTTGAAAGCAGGTTTAATCTTGGGTGCGTAAGAAGAAAACGACCTCGCCCTCAATCCGGGCCACTTCCTCGGCAACGTAGTCGCGTCCTAGAGAAGGTTGCTGCGCAATGAAAGTATTAAGATCCCAAATGCCAATCTCACCGTTGATTTCAGCTTTGATGAGCAGGCCTTCGACTTGACGGTATTCTAATATTGGATAAGATTGTCTATAATGCTCAAAGCTACGTGATTCACTGGAAGTAATCGTCAATTTCCCCCGTGAGTTCGGCCAAATAGTAGAACTGGATAGCTGCTCGATTTGAACCGTATCATTTAAAGCAAGCCCCACCGCTACTTGACCTTCAGCAGAACCAAAGTCAAATGAACGGCCTTCGCTAAAGTAATTTTCCAATTCGATCAGAGTTCGGGGCTGCTCGGAAGCAAAAAAATCCAGTCGGAATATTTGATCATCGAAATAGAAATCCGGTCTCTGGACGATTCGACCGAATCGGTAATTAAATTTGTTAGCATCTGCATTTCTATTCTGGTATTCAACGGCCCAAATTAGTTCATCTCCATTCCGGCTGGCATATGGTTCGTAATAAAACTGTCGCGGTTCGGGTTCAGAGTCACGGGTTACCGTCAGATTGACGTATACTGGTAATCGCTCCGTAGTATTTGTTACTATCTTTTCTTCATTTGTGCAGGAGATAAGGAACAGCGGAATCACAAAAAATAGGGGAGTGTATTTTGACATGATGAATGGATTGATTTTATGGAAAAATTGTGGGTTTGTCAAAAAAGTCGTGCTGATAAAGTGAGGCTAATCTGAGCAGGCCTGAAATCGAGGGCGGATAATTCCTGATCGCTAAATGCGTTCGTCAAACTATATTCAAAACCTGCGCGACAGGACAAGCCCTTCATCAGGTGACGGGATATACCAGCACGTATACCGCCATTCCATTTGGCTAGAAGTGACTGGTCGTTATAAATAGCTTGGGTTATACTGCCATTGGTATTGACGGTGCCTGATTGGCGGTAACTTATCAATGTCCGTTGATTGCTTTCCAGTCCCGCTACCCGCGCCGCAAATCCACCCACTGAGTAGAACCACTTTCCTTTTCGTCCAATATCACCCTGATATTCTACTCCAAAATCCCAGTAGTCGATTTGGGTGAGCTGGAGGATATCGCTTTCCTCGCGCAATTGACCGGGTACGTCAATAATTCGCCGGTCGATCCGAGTAAAGTCCAGACCGGAAAGCCTTCTGAAGCCGGTGGAGAATTGCAGGTTGCCGCTACCGACAGGGGTCTGTAGCCATGTACCTATGGATAGACCCGGCCTGATACTGCGGTTAGCCTGAAATTCAATATTGAAGAGAGTTGCCTGGGGGCCGCCGTAGATGCCTACTTCAAATTGCTCTAACAAGTATTGCCCGCTCAGAATTCCGGCAGAAAAAAATACAAGTATTGAAGTCAGGTATAAATATTTCATGGTATGTTTTTTTAAAAACGGTAGTGAAGTCCAATGTGAATACTTGCTTGTAAAGGTTCCTGAAACGTTGTAGCAGTTACGGTGTCATCATAGAAAGGGCCTTCACCAATATTGTCTATTTGCAAATCGGGAATATAGACGGGATCACTTTTCGACGCCGCCCGACTCGTTGTTTCACTCAACTGTAAGCTTACCCCCAAGCGGGGCACCGGCCAATAAGTATAACCAATGCAATAAGTGGTCAGCCAAATATAATCGCGGCGGTAGTTGTAAAATACATCATCTGATCGAGTAGCTGTTCTAAGCCGTCTTTTTAACTTAGCCGAGCCGAGGTTGTGCGTCAATCCGGCATACAAATCTCCCTGCCAAATTCGGATATTGGCTCGTGCGCCGAAACCGATATATGCGGTATTCCGAATCTTTAATTCACTGGCTTGTTCAGTTTGATTTAACTGCCTGAACCCTTGGATATAAAATGGGCTACTTCGCGCATGCTGTAGCCATCCTGCATTTCCAATTAAACTGAAATGTTTAATCAGCCGGCATTCTACAAGCACATTAAAATTTACTGTTTGTGTGCTACCGGAATAATTCCGATAGTAACCCGTTTCGCGCAATCCAAATCCCGTTTGCAACCCTACCGACCACCGCCCCAGTTTTTCGGCAACGACCGTGCTGTCTTGCCCAAACAACCCGCCGGTAGCTCCCAGTAGACCTATAATAAGTATCAGTCGTCTCATCAGTAATTGTTGATTACATCCGGATAGAGCGTCTTGCGACTCCGGATTTTAGGTGAAAAGTTTAGTGACAAACTATCAAGGATAATACCGGCACCCTTTCGCCGGAGTGACTGGGGAAGAAACAGCGGCCGTGCGGGAAGCAAGTCAATACGCAAGGTTTTAGGTGTTGCTTCAACCGGGCCGAATGGGGTAGTATCAACGAAAGCCGCAGTAGTATCGATAGCTTGTACCGTAGTCAATGTACGCGGCAGATTTGATCGTTTTGAAATGGTCGTAGCATCCGGTGTTTTATCAGGGGCAATGGAGGGAGATATTTCAAGCGGAACAGTTAATTTGGTGTCACGGTATTGTGGAAGCACCGGCGGTGTTGCCGCCGGCTCACTCGTTAGCACTATTACCCCGATGTATCCAACCATCAGCAAACCGACCACTAGTTCATAGACGGCTACCGCTACCAGCTTCGGTGCCAAGCCGCCCAGCATTGAACCCGCCTTGCCGGCCGCCGCTGAGTTAGGGGTTGCGGAACCTTCCGCCCCCAACGGTGGCAACTGATTAAGCAAACCATTCATGGCGGCCCAGGCCGTCGGGTCATGCGAAAATTCGTAGTCCTGAACGGTTTCCCGCAATTTATTTTCCCAGTATTCTTCGGAGGTATTCATGCCGTGCGCCCGTTTTGTTCGTAATGAGGTCCCAGGGCCGAGCGTAGTTTTTCCCGAGCTTTTGCCAATCGCCACCGACTGTTGCTCTCACTGATTTCCAATAGCTCACTGATGTCACGGTGTGAATAGCCCTCAATTGCATGCAAGCTGAAAACCGTTCGCAAATGATCGGGGAGGAGTTGGATCTGAGCGTAGATAAACTCCGCCGCCAGCTTACCTTCCACCAGACTAGGTACCGGCGTCGGCAGCACCTGATCGATGTTCAGTACCCGGTGGTGCCGTCCCTCGCGGCGCAGGTGATTGATGGCCGTCCGGAAGGTGATCGTGCTCATCCAACCGATGAAAGAACCTTGCTCGGTATACTGGTCCAGCCGCTGAAAGATGGTTAGAAATGCTTGGTTCAGTACGGCTTTTGCTTCCTCCGGGTTGCCGGTATAGCGCATGGTGATTCCGAGCAATTTCCCATAGTAACGCTGGTACAGCAACTCGCAGGCCCATCGGTCACCGCAGCGGCAGCCTTGGCGTAAATCCTCGTCCGTACTGTGCCGATGGTAGCGCAAGTGGGGTTCTTTCCTTTACTATCGCTCCGGCGGGGAGCAGCGTTAGTGGCGAGTCGAAGTTTTTTACCCCCAGCCTAATTTCTCCCACAATTCCTCCCGTCCGATCTCCCGCACCGCTTCCCCGCCTAAATCTTCCCGCGAGAGTCCCTGGATCGACTGCCGCACCAGCCGCAGTACCGGGAAACCCACGGCCGCGCCCATTTTGCGTACCTGCCGGTTCTTGCCCTCGGTCAGGGTCAGTTCCAGCCAGGCGGTAGGGATGGCGGCGCGGTAGCGCACGGGCGGATCGCGCTCGGGTAGGATAGGGGGCATTTCCAGCAGCGTGACCCCGGCGGGGCGCGTGCGAAAATCTTTTTTATTGATTCGTAGTTCCACACCGGAGCGCAGTTGCTCCAGGGCGGCGGGGGTGGGCACACCCTCTACCTGCACCAGGTAGGCGCGGCGGTGGCCCCGGGTGGGTTTCAGTAGCCGCTGGTTGAACTGGGCGTCGTTGGTCAGGATGAGCAGCCCCTCGCTGTCGCGATCAAGGCGGCCGACGGGGTAGACGTCTTTGGGGAAGTCGAACGGTAGGTCGGCCAGGGTACGGTGGGTCGGTAGCTCGCGGGTGAACTGGGAGAGGAGGTTGTAGGGTTTGTCGATGAGGTAATAGAGCGGATGTTTTGTGGCGGTGGGCATGGCATGGATTGGATTCCGACGACCACGTCGGGAAGCTGTGAAAGTAGTCATATATTATGGCTGGATGTGGACCACCTCCTATTACCGGCTGCGCCTGCCGTCTCGGATGTGGATGTTCTCGACCTTGGACACTCAATTTCCCCTGCCCCCGAAGGGGATTTTGCTCGTATAGCCTTCAATCTATCGCGCGCTCCCCGCGTGAGGCGCCTGGAGGGCACGACCGCAGGGAGCGGTGCGCAGCACGGAGCGTCAGCGAACCCCGCAAGGTGCCGACCCCGTTTTCGCGTTGGCGAAACGGGGACACGCCCAAGAAAGAAACTGACCGCTGGAAAGTGATAAAAATAACCACGCTTTTTGTTATCTTCGCGGCGACTAAATGACCATAACTTTTGGGAGCGAACGGCGCTCCGGCCCCCGGCACCGGTTGGGGGATGCGCGTTGCGGGCTTACGGCCCACCTTCGGCGGCTATTGCAGGCCGGAATTACCCTGCTCGATCGAAACCGTTTTACCTCCGGGCACGCGGTTTTGCTTCCCGCTCCCTTAAGTTCGTTGTTTAGTCCCCCGTCCATCCGTTTGGTCGGGGTGCCCCCTTTGCTGAGGGGGTAGCGTAGCGCGATTGCCAACACAACTAACTTCTTTTTTACATGGGAAACAAAACCCCCATAACGGTATCCTTCGAGTTACCCAGCGGCCAGGAGGTCGTCATTGAAACCGGAAAACTGGCCACGCAGGCCGACGGCTCCGTCGTCATCCGCGTGGGTAAGACCATGCTGTTCTGCTCGGTCGTCTCGGCCCACGAGATCCGCCAGGGACAGAATTTCTTCCCCCTTTCGGTAGACTACCAGGAAAAGTTCGCCTCTGCCGGACGCATCCCCGGTAACTTCTTCCGCCGCGAGGCGCGCCTGTCGGACTACGAGATCCTGATCAGCCGCCTGGTGGACCGCGCCATCCGGCCGCTCTTCCCCAAGGGCTATATGTACGACACACAGGTGATCATCAACCTGATCTCGTCGGACCCCGACATCATGCCCGACACCTATGCCGGCCTGGCCGCCTCGGCTGCCATGATGGTGTCCAACGTGCCGTTCTCCGGCCCGATCTCGGAAGTGCGCGTGGCACGGATCGACGGCGAGTACGTGGTGAACCCCGGCCGTGAGGCCCTGAAGAACGCCGAACTCGATATCATCGTGGCCGCCGATTCCGACAACATCATGATGGTGGAAGGCGAAGCCAAACAAGTGGCCGAGCAGGTGCTGATCGACGCCATCAAGGTGGGTCACGACGCCATCAAGGTGCAGTGCGACGCCCAGCGCAAGTTGGCCGAACTGGTGGGCGACAAGGCCACCAACCGCGAGGTAGACGTAGCCGACGAAAACGCCGAGGTGGAAGCCGAAGTGGCTAAGTTTGCCACGGAGCAAGATCCTGGAAGTCGCCCGCGGCGGCCTGGACAAGAACGCCCGCAAAGACGGTTTTAAAGGCGTGAAAGACGCCCTGAAGGCACACTTCAAAGAGACGAAGGACGAAGAATGGATGGCCGAAAACGGCCACTTCGTAAGTTCCTACTATAATACGCTGCAGAAAGCTACCATCCGCAAGATGATGCTGGACGAAAGCAAGCGCCTGGACGGCCGTGCCTTTGACGAGGTGCGCGACATCTGGACCGAAGTGGACTACCTGCCCAGCACCCACGGCTCGGCCGTGTTCAACCGCGGCGAGACGCAGGCCCTGGCCTCGCTCACACTGGGCACCAAGACCGACTCGGCGATGGTGGACATCGCCCACGGCAGCTACTACGACAACTTCATCCTGCACTACAATTTCCCCGCTTTCTCGGTGGGGGAGACCAAGCCGATGCGCGGTCCCGGCCGCCGCGAGGTGGGCCACGCCAACCTGGCCGCCCGCTCGCTGCGTCAGGTACTGCCCGAAGAACAGTCGCACACCATTCGTATCGTTTCCGATATCCTGGAGTCGAACGGCTCGTCTTCGATGGCAACGGTTTGCGCCGGTTCGCTGGCCCTGATGGACGGCGGCATCGAGATCACCGCCCCCGTGGCCGGTATCGCGATGGGTATGGTGGCCGATAAGGGCGGCCGCATCGCCATCCTGTCCGACATCCTGGGCGACGAGGATGCCCTGGGCGATATGGACTTCAAAGTGACCGGTACGGCTAAAGGCATTACCGCCTGCCAGATGGACATCAAGATCGACGGACTGCCCTACGAGCAGTTGGAGCAAGCCCTGGAGCAAGCCCGCGTCGGTCGCCTGCACATCCTGGATCGCATGGCCGAATCGCTGTCGGAACCCCGCAAGGACCTCAAGCCCCACGCGCCCCGCATCGTACGCCTGGTGATCGACAAGAGCTACATCGGCGCCGTGATCGGACCGGGTGGTAAGGTCATCCAGGAGCTACAGGCCCTTACCGGCACTTCGATTAACATCGAGGAAGTGGACGAGAAGGGCATCGTATCCATCGCCAGCTCCAATAAGGAAAGCATTGACGACGCCCTGGCGCGGATCAAGAAGATCACTTTCACCCCTTCGGTCGGCGACGACTACGAAGGCGTGGTGCGCACCATCCAGCCCTACGGTGTATTCGTCGATTTTCACGGCAAGAGCGGTCTGCTGCACGTATCCGAGATGAGCCACCAGCGCATTGAGAACGTGGAGGAGCACTTCGCCGAAGGCGACATGGTCAAGTTCAAACTGGTTGCCGTTGACGAGCGTACCGGTAAGTTGCGCCTCTCGCGCAAGGCAATTATGGAGAAGCCCGACGGCACCATGCCCACCGAAGAGGAAATCTACGGCGGCGGCGATGATCGGCGCGGCGGCGGTGACCGGGGAGACCGTCGTGGCGGCGGCGGCCGTGATCGCGATCGTCGTGGCGGTGGCGGTCGGGATCGGCGGTAACCGCTGGTTTGATTCGGCTACTGATTAAATAGCCCCCGTTACCAGTGGTAGCGGGGGCTGTTTTGTTTATTCGCACGAATGGTGTGTGACCTCCGGTCGCGCGTATGGTGTGCGCCTCCAACCACGCGAATGGTGTGTGACCTCCGGTCGCGCGAATTTGGCTACCGACCTCAGGTCGGAGGTAAAGCATCTGCCAAAACACGTCCACTTCCTCACTACCTAAACCGTTGCCAAATACTCATGCACGAACTTCACCGCCATCGCCCCCTCGCCCACGGCCGAGGCCACGCGGTTCATGGCCCCCTGCCGCACGTCGCCCGCGGCGAAAACGCCGGGCTGACAGGTTTCCAGCAGAAAAGGCGGCCGCTCCAGCGTCCAGGACCCCGGGTGCTGCCCGCCCGTTAACTCGTTACCCGTGATGATAAAGCCGCGCTTATTGCGCAGCACGTCGCCGCTCTCCAGCCAGTCCGTATAGGGCCGTGCGCCGATGAAGATAAACAGCGCATCGCATTCTGCCGGCACTATTTCGCCGCTGTCCAGGTCCTCGATGCAAATACTCTCCAGGTGATCGTCGCTGCCGCCCACTTTCGTGATCTCCCGGCGGCCCTGCACCCGGATGTTGTCGATATTATCAATCTGGTCGATCAGGTAAGACGACATGCTTTTGGTCAGGTCGGGGCTGCGCACCAGGATGGTCACCTGTTTGGCAAACTGCGACAAATAGACCGCCCCCTGACCGGCCGAGTTGCCGCCGCCCACCACGTAGATCTGCTTGTCCTGGCACCCCTGCGCTTCGGTGGTGGCCGCGCCGTAATACACGCCCGCACCGCTAAACTCATCCACGCCCTCGGCGGGCAGCTTACGGTATTCCACGCCCGTGGTGATGATCAGGGCCCGGGTTTTTACCGTGCTCTCGTCGCCCAGCGTCAGTATTTTGTAGCCGTCCTTCACCTCAATGTGCGTCACCTCCTGCGGACTCAGCATATCCACCCCGAACCGCTGGGCCTGGGTCAGTGCCCGCCGCGACAGGTCCGATCCGCTTACCCCGTTCGGAAAACCCAGGTAATTCTCGATCCGCGAACTGGTGCCCGCCTGCCCGCCGGCCGCCCGCTTCTCGATCAGCAGGGTTTTCAAACCCTCCGAGCCACCGTACACGGCGGCCGCCAGGCCCGCCGGGCCGGCCCCGATGATGGTCACGTCATACAGGTCATCGCGCTCGTGGGGGTTCAGGCCCACCCGCTCGGCCACCTCCTGCAGGCTGGGGTCGTTTAGCACCGTGCCGTCCTCGAACAGCACCACCGGCAGCTTTTTCGTGTCCACCGCGTGCAGGCCGCACAGCTCCTCGGCCTCGGGGCTGCCCGCGTCGATCCACTGGTAGGGCCGTAGGTTGCCCGCCAGGAAATCCTTTAAATCGTGCGATTTGGGCGAGTACTGGTAGCCGATGATTCGCATCCCCCGCCACTTAGGGCGGTACACGGCGCGCCAGTCGGCCAGCAGATCGTCCAGCACGGGGTAAAGTTTTTCGCTCGGCGGGTTCCAGGGCTTCAGCAGGTAATAGTCCAGGTTCACGTCGTTGATCGCCTTGATCGCCGCATCCGTATCCGAATAAGCGGTCAGCAGCACGCGCTTGGCTTTCGGGAAGAACGGCCGGGCCTTCTCCAGGAAATCTACGCCCAGCATCTCCGGCATCCGCTGGTCGGACAGGAAAAGGGCCACTTCTTCGTTCTTTTTCTTCAGTTCCTCCAGTGCGGCCAGGGCCTCCTCGGCCGAGTCGGTGCTGATGATGCGGTAGTCCTTGCGGTAGTGCTCGCGCAGGTCGCTGCGCAGGGCGCGTAGCACCTGCTCGTCATCGTCGATGGAAAAGATAATCGGTTTGGTCTCGCTGCTCATGGGGTCTTAGCTTTTGGGAAAACACAATTTAAAGGTGGTCTTGCCGGGCTTGGAGCTAAAATCAATGCTCGCCTTCTGACGTTTCAGCACCCGCTTCACAATGTCCAGGCCCATTCCGGTGCCGTCGCCGATGCCCTTGGTGGTGAAGAACGGCTCGAAGATGCGCGTCTTGATCTCCTCCGGCACGCCGGGTCCGTTGTCTTCCAGCTCCACACACACGCAGTCGCGCTCTACGTAGGCGCGCAGGGTGATCTTGGCATCCGGCGTATCGTTCAGTGCATCCAAGGCATTGGTCAGCAGGTTGGTCCACACCTGGTTCATTTCGCCCTCCAGCGCCCGCACGTGCGGCATTTCCTCCGGAAATTCCTTGTGCAGCGTCACATTGCCCTGCTTAAACCGGTGCTTCAGCATCACCAGCGTATTCTTCAGGCCCACCCGCAGGTCGATGTCCTCCAGGCTCGGCTCCTGGTCCATGTGGCTGTAACTCTTGATCGACATCACCAGCTTCCCGATCCGGTCGGCACTCTCGTGCATCTCCACCACCAGCCGCTCGGTTTCCAGGTTCGCCTGCACCCACCACAGCACGCTCGGCAGGGCTGACACTTCCAAAAAGCCCGCCATCTCGTCCAGGTCGTCTTCCGTAAAACCGAAATCCACGTAGGTCTCGGCCAGGTCCTCGGCCTCGGGCACGTGGTGGTCCTCCAGCCAGTCCACCAGGTCATCCAGGGCCGTCTGGCGTTGCAGTAGGCTCAGGTCGATCTCCTGCCAGCAATTCAGCCGCTTAAACAGAATGGTATTCAACTGGTCCACCTGCTCGGGCTTGGTGTCCATCGTGATCACGTCCTTAAATCGCTCCGGGGTTTGCCGCAGTTGCTTCAACAGACCATCCGCCGCCCGCACGATGGCCGAGGCCGGGTTATTCAACTCGTGCGCCAGTCCGGCCGACATCTTGCCCAGTGCCATCAGCTTTTCGTCCATCAACTGGATCTGGCTGAAATCCCTGATTCGGGTAGACATAAAGCCCACCAGCCGCTGCGTCAGTTCGTAGCTCACGTTCACCATTTCCGTAAAGCAATTCTGTGACAACCGCAGCGTGTACACGTCCTTCAGCACCGTCCCCGTCACGCTCGCGTGCGTCATCCGGCTAAACGGCAGCTTGCCCGTCAGGTAGCCCGTCCCCCACACGCCGATCTCCCGCTTGCGCCCCTGCTGCTCCCTGGTCGCCACGTACTCGCCCGCCACGATCACGTCCATATAGTCGATCGTTTCGCCGGGCGCAAAAAACACCTCCCCCGCCGGGTAGCACAGGTAGTCGGATTGCTCGATCAGCCAGTCGATCGCGGCGGGGTCCAGGCCCTCAAAGGTCTCGAAGCCCAGTAGCGTCCGGGCCAGGTCGGCGGGTTTATCTACGGTTCTCATGGTGGTGGATGTTCCCTTACCAAAGGTCGGCCGGGGGCAAATAGTTGGGCGTGTCCCCGTCCGCTAGCGCGGGCCGGGGTCGGTCCCCTGCGGGCTTCGCTGATCGCTCGGCACTGCGTGCGCTAACGCCCCTGCGGGCACCTCACGCGAAAAAGCTGCTTGCATGGAGGGGCAATTTAATTTATGGCAATCGTAGATTGCTTCAGAAGCCGTGAATAATAAGAGCGTGTTTAAATTATTACTTCCTGATAACCAAGAATTTGAGAACCTGGCGTCACAAAAACTGACTTACGTAACCCGCTATGCGCGCACCACGAAGTAGCCGCGAAGCGAATTTTTTATATAGCCAGAACCTTAACCACGAAGTTAGCCGCGAAGCGAATTATTGATCCTCAGTTCTTATAAATTTTAGACACGCTCTTAATTACTGCAGCACTTTCGATGATTTTATGGGTCAGATGAATGAGATGAATGAGACGCGCCGATCAGGTGGATTTTTGATTCTTGATTGGCGATGACCTGCGGTGATCGTCGCAAGCTCCTCGGAGTTCTTGATTGATTACCCGTCGGGTCGATTACTTAGAGCGTGTCTGAGTTACAGCAGCACTTTCGATAATTTTATGGGTCAAATGAATGAGATGAATGAGAGCGTCGATGATGGATGATTCGACGCGCGATCAGGTGGATTTTTGATTCTTGATTGGCGATTCTTGATTAGCTGCGCTGATCGTCGCAAGCTCCTCGGAGTTCTTGATTGATTACCCGTCAGGTCGATTACTTAGAGCGTGGCTGAATTACAGCAGCACTTTCGATGATTTTATGGGTCAGATGAGATGAGACGCGCCGATCAGGTGGATTTTTGGTTCTTGATTGGCGATGACCTGCGGTGATCGTCGCAAGCTCCTCGGAGTTCTTGATTAGCTGCGCTGATCGTCGCAAGCTCCTCGGAGTTCTTGATTGATTACCCGTCAGGTCGATTACTTAGAGCGTGGCTAAATTTTAACTTTCTGATAACCAAGCATTTAAGAACCTTGCGTCGTGAAAAACTGACTTACGTAACCTGCTATGCGCGCACCATGAAGTAGCCGCGAAGCGAATCATTGATCCTCAGTTCTTATAAATTTTAGACACGCTCTTGGATTGGAAGAAACGCGGAGACTTGCTAAACCCAAGTTGAGGCATGATGAAAAACAATAGCGGTAACTTTACCGAAGAAAAAGCGAAATATGAATATCGAAGAGAGCTGTGCTGACTTACTCCGCCATCATGGGGTGAGTAAGCTGGACGATAAGGATAGCCAGATGGCTTACAGAAAGGTTCACCAATTGAAATATTATGTGGTGAAAGAAGGGGTTACTTACGATGAATTACAGTTGCTGCTGGAAACCGCAAAGAAGGTTGCCGCTACCGTGAAAGCCAACAAACAGCTAATAGAAAAATATTTTATGGAACTGTTTACCTACTACGCTCACGTTAGGTGGGAAAAGGAGGGGAAAACAGAAGAACGAGAAAAGATGGCGCGGGGCGGGAATTCGGAAGACGGACGGATAGCGGATGCGCTGGTCGATTTTGCCCGGGAGATGCACGGACTCACTATAGACCGGGATGCGTTTGCGGGCAAGCGGAGGGGTTATGCCCTACAGATACTGGCGAGTGTGGCCGAGTACTTTCCGGTGCCGGAATTTATGGACGTGTGCGGAAAATCGCTGCGTAACAGGGGGAAGAGCGAGTTTATTGACAGCTGTATAGCACTGCAGGAGTACTGCCAGGCGGTAGGGGAGGCCCCGCCCGCAGAATTAATCGAGATCGTCGATAAGCGGATCGAAAAGACTAAAAACCGCTCGGAAGCGGTCAGTGGGCTGAATTTGCAGGTGGAGATCGGCCTGATCGATGAGGAGGATGCGCTGGACCGGTTAGGGGAATGGAAGGGGCGGAACACGAAATAAATCTAACGAGTTGCCGCTAAGAGCGTGTCTAAATTTTTACTTCTTGAGAACCAAGCATTTAAGAACCTGGCGTCGTAAAAACTGACTTACGTAACCCGCTATGCGCGCACCACGAAGTAGCCGCGAAGCGAATCATTGATCCTCAGTTCTTATAAATTTTAGACACGCTCTAACGAATTACAACGGACCAGGGGTGGGAGCGGGCCGACCGCAGGGAGGAGACGCGTTTAGCGGCCGGAGCGAAGCGGAGCTGCGGACGACCCGGCCGGTGGCGCGCAAGCGCACCGGGGCCCCGAAAAATAAGAGTACAAAAGCAATTGCCCGCTAATCAGGCGGCGATCTCCTCGCGCGAAGACGTAGCGGGGCGGTCGATGCGGTCATCGGAATCGACGTTTTTCTTGCGGTTGCGCCACCAGACGAAGGCGATGAGGCCGATGACGAAATAGGGCATGCCGAGCATATAGAGGATGCCCTGGTTGAGGCCCTGGCCCTCGGTGCCGCCGTTAGCGAGGTTGGTCTCGGCGGTGGCGCGGCACATGGGGCACTGCGCGAGTACCTCGGCCGGGAGGAAGGCGAGGAGGAGCAGCGGAAGGAGGACGAAAAGGATGCGGTAACGTGACATGGGAAGGGGCTATTGAGGATAGTAAGGCGCGAGCATGAGGTACACGATGGGGCCGGTGACGGCGACGTAAAACCAGAGGGGCCAGACGTAGCGGGCCATTTTTTTGTGGCGGGCGTACTGGCCGGTGTAGGCGCGGATAAAGGTAAACAAAATGAAGGGTAAAAGGATGCCTGCCAGGAAGATGTGGCTGAGCAAGATAACCAGGTAAATGGTGCGCGTGCCCGCCACGGCGGCCGATTCGGCGGCGGAGAGGGTGCCGTCGAGGTTGAGGTCGCCGTAGATCACTTCGCTGGTGGTGAAATGGTAGGCAACGTAACAGACCAGGAACGCTACGGAAAGACCGAGTGCCGTGTAATTGGCGTTGCGGTGGTAAACGTATTTACGCTGCTTGATGAAGTACAGCGAAACGAGTAAGGTGAGCGCGGTGAGGCCGTTGATAACCGCATTAACGGCCGGCAGGAAACTCAGGTCGAGTGATTCCGGGACAGGGATTTTATACTGCCGCATGAGGCCGACCAGCACGATGACGACGGCCGAAAGTACCCAGGCCGCGAAGCGCAGCGTGCGGCCGTGGCCGGGGTGGGGCGTGAGGCCGAAGGGCGTGCGGAGGGTGGGGGAGGCGGGAGTGGAAGTAGGGGTGTCAGCCATGTAATTAAAATTCGCGGGGTGTTTGGTAAACGGCGTCGCCCTTTTTCGGAAGGGGAATGATGAGCGAGATGAGTTGTACGAGGCCGATGCGCTCGTCCTGCCGGTCGAGGTCGTAGTATTTGACGATGGTCTGCGAGCTATCTACGAGGGCCACGATGGGACGGGATCCGGGCGAGTCGTATTCGGAGAGCGGCAGGTGAAAATCCCGGGCGGTACGGGCGAGGGTGGCGGCGTCGGTGCGCAGGAAGGAGAGGTGATCGGAATCGGGCAGGTGATAGCGGTCGGCGAAGGCATGAATTTCGCCGGTGTCCATGGTGGAATTGACGATGGTGGTAAAGTGCAGGTTGGGCGAATCGTCAAATTGGCGATTGAGGCTGTCGAGCATGTGGCCGTAGGTCTCGGCCACCTCGGGGCGGTCCTCGTCCAGCCAGCCGACCACCACCATGCTGCCACGCAAGATCGGGGGGAGTTGGCCGCGCACGTCCGCCAGGCCGCTGAGGTCGGGCATTTTGCCGTAGTCGCCCTGCACGGAAATGGCCTCCTTGCGGTAATCGTAGCCCATTTTGAGGTAGACGTAGGAGAGGGCCGGAAAACCGATGAGGAGGAAAAGGACGGCGACCGTGGTGAACGGTTTACGCTTGGACATAGAACGGTGATTTTGTCAGGGCATTAACTGATGCGGGTCGGGCTTGGTTGTCAGTTGAGGGCAATGATTGCCCGGTGGATCATAAGCCGGAAGCAAAAAGGACAGCCATTTACTTTAGACGGATTCCAAATAAGCCCCGGCAGGCACTTCCGGGGCCAACTATCCTTTGGTCCTAATCATTAGAACGGTAGTTTTGCGCAATTGCCGTCGGCAAACCTATCGGACTACAAAAGAATAACATGATTAACTGGTTTTCCCGGTTTATAACCTCCAGCATCGGTCAGAAAGTCATCATGTCCCTCACGGGCATCTTCCTGATCGTGTTCCTATTGGTGCACCTGGGTGGTAATACGTTCCTGCTTCATGGCGACGGCGGCGAGGCATTCAACCGCTATGCGCACGCCATGACGAGCAACCCCATTATCAAGACCGTCTCTTACGGGCTGTATTTTTTCATTCTCCTGCACGCCGTGCAGGGCATCGTACTGTGGCGGCGTAACCGCCAGGCGCGGGGCGGCAAGCGCTATGCCGTAAAGAAAGACCGCGTGGTGGGCACCAGCTCGTTTAGCTCCGTCTACATGGGTTCGCTGGGCACCATTATCTTGGTGTTTATCCTGATCCATATGTACCAGTTCTGGTTGCAGATGAAACTGGGAGAAGTACCTACGGTCAACTACGAGGGCGTGCCCGACGCGAAGGACCTCTACAGCCTGGTGCAGGCCACTTATGAGAATGTATTCTTCGTCATCTTCTACGTCGTCTCCATGATCGTGATCGGGTTTCACCTGTGGCACGGTTTCCAGTCGGCCTTCCAGACGCTGGGCCTGAACCACAAGAAGTACACCCCGCTGATCAAGGCGATCGGCAAGGTGTACAGCGTACTGATTCCGGCCGGGTTCGCCTCCATTCCGCTGGCCATGTACTTCAACATCGTTTAAGCGCTACCCCCTTACCTTTTATCTCGCCGGCCCCATTGCAGGGTCCATCTCAATAGTAGCCTTATGAAACTCGAAGCACACGAACCCGCCGGTGAACTGTCCGAAAAGTGGACGGAGTACCGCTCGTCCATGCCCCTGGTGGCCCCCAATAACAAGCGCCGCATCGACATCATCGTCGTCGGCACCGGCCTGGCGGGCGGCGCAGCCGCCGCCACGCTGGGCGAGTTGGGCTACAATGTAAAGGTGTTCACCTTCCACGACAGCCCCCGGCGCGCGCACTCCATCGCGGCCCAGGGCGGCATCAATGCGGCCAAGAACTACCAGAACGACGGTGACTCGGTCTACCGCCTCTTCTACGACACCATCAAGGGCGGCGACTACCGCAGCCGCGAGAGCAACGTGCACCGGCTGGCTGAAGTGAGCGTCAACATCATCGACCAGGCCGTGGCCCAGGGCGTTCCCTTTGCCCGCGATTACGGCGGGATGCTGGACAACCGCTCCTTCGGCGGCGTGCAGGTGAGCCGGACGTTCTACGCCCGCGGCCAGACCGGTCAGCAGTTGCTGCTGGGAGCCTACCAGAGCCTCAGCCGCCAGATCTCGCTGGGTAACGTGGAACTGAAAAACCGCCACGAGATGCTGGACGTCGTCATTCAGGAGGGTAAGGCGCGCGGCATCATTGCCCGCAACCTGCTGACCGGTAAGCTGGAGCGTCACGCCGCCCACGCCGTGGTGCTGGCTACCGGCGGCTACGGCAACGTGTTTTACCTGTCCACCAATGCCATGAACTCCAACGCCTCGGCCGCCTGGCGCGCCGTGCGCCGGGGTGCGCTGATGGCCAACCCCTGTTTCACGCAGATTCACCCCACCTGCATCCCCGTTTCGGGCGATTACCAGTCGAAACTGACGCTGATGTCGGAATCGCTGCGCAACGACGGCCGGGTGTGGGTGCCCAAAAGCAAAGAGGACGCCGAGGCGATCCGCACCGGCAAGAAAACCGCCCTGGATATTCCGGAAGACGACCGCGATTACTACCTGGAGCGCCGCTACCCGGCCTTCGGTAACCTGGTGCCCCGCGATGTAGCCAGCCGCGCCGCCAAAACCGCCTGCGACGAGGGGCTGGGCGTGAGCGCCACCGGCCTGGCCGTGTACCTCGATTTCGACGAGGCCACCATGCGCTACGGTCACTCCAAGGCCCACAACATGGGGCTGCATAACCCCGATGACGTAAAAATCCGCGAACTGGGCAGTGCCGTGATCGCCGAGAAATACGGCAACCTCTTCGAGATGTACGAGAAGATCAGCGGCGAGGACCCCTACATCTACCCGATGAAGATCTACCCCGCCGTGCACTACACCATGGGCGGCCTGTGGGTGGATTACAACCTGGAGACCAATATTCCCGGCTTGTTCGCGGCCGGCGAGGCGAACTTCTCCGACCACGGGGCCAACCGCCTCGGGGCCTCGGCCCTGATGCAGGGACTGGCCGACGGTTACTTCGTGCTGCCCTACACCATCGGCGTGTTCCTGTCCGAGGACATCCGCACGCCCCATATCTCGCCCGACGGCGAAGCATTCATGCAGGCCGAGGCCGACGTGAAGGCGCGGATCGACCAACTGTTCGCCATCAAGGGCAATCAGTCCGTCGAGAGCTTCCACCGCCGGTTGGGCCACATCATGTGGGACTACTGCGGCATGTCGCGCTCGGCCGAGGGCCTGACCAAGGCCCGCCAGATGGTGCGTGACCTGCGCGACGAGTACTACCGCGACGTGTTCGTGCCCGGCACCAACGACGAGTACAACCCTGAACTGGAAAAAGCCCTGCGCGTGGCCGATTTCATGGAGTTGGGCGAAACCATGATCGTGGATGCGCTGGACCGCAACGAGAGCTGCGGCGGCCACTTCCGCGAGGAGTACCAGACCCCCGAGGGCGAGGCCCTGCGCGACGACGAGAACTACACCTACGTCTCCGCCTGGGAGTGGAACGACGAGCGGCCCATCCTGCACAAGGAGGAACTCGAGTTCGAGAACGTGGAGCTGAAAACCCGCTCCTACAAGTAAACCGTCGGCACCAAATTAACTGATCTACTTCCCGCCGCGCGGCGGGAAGCCAAACTATAAGCAATGAAAGACATGAAGATCACGCTCAAGGTATGGCGTCAGGGCGGCGAGTTCGGCAACGGCCGGTTCGAGACCTACCAGTTGGCCAACGTAAACGAGCACATGTCGTTTCTGGAGATGCTGGACGTACTCAACGAGCAGCTCATCCACGAAAAGAAGACGCCGGTGGCCTTCGAGCACGATTGCCGCGAGGGCATCTGCGGCACCTGCAGCCTGATGATCAACGGCTACGCCCACGGTCCGCAGCGCTACACCACGGCCTGCCAGCTGCACATGCGCTACTTCAACGACGGCGACACCATTACGGTAGAACCCTGGCGCGCGGCCGCCTTCCCCGTCGTCCGCGACCTGGTGGTCAACCGCGATGCTTTCGACCGCATCATCCAGTCGGGCGGCTACGTCAGCGTCAACACCGGCCAGGCCCAGGACGGCAACGCCATCCCCATCGACAAGGACACGGCCGCCGAGGCCTTCGACGCGGCCACCTGCATCGGCTGCGGGGCCTGCGTGGCGGCTTGCCCCAACGCTTCGGCCATGCTCTTCACGGCCGCCAAGGTCAGTCACCTCGCCCAGTTGCCCCAGGGCCACGTGGAGGCCGCCTCCCGCGCCCGCCGCATGGTAGACCAGCACGATGCCGAGGGTTTCGGCCGCTGCTCCAACATCACCGCCTGCGAGGCCGAGTGCCCCAAAGGCATTTCAGTGGACCACATCGCCCGCTTGAACCGCGAGTATCTGAAGTCGTCGCTGGGGTCGCAAAAGGTGCGGTAGTTTTTAGTGGGCAGTGGGGTAGCGGGGTACTCGTTCTGAGCGTACTACCTACTAATTTACTAAATATGGCGTGCCCCGCCCTACCGGTCGGGTCGGGCTTCTCCGGGCTCGCTGTTCGCTCGGCCCCTCCGCTACCGCTCCGGGTCTGCGGCCTTAAGGCCGCCCCCTCCGTCCCCCTCACGCGAGGTTGCTGTTAACCGCTCTTCCGTTTGGAGACGATTTGCCATTTACAATAACGTATAAATGCGCGTTGATTGGCCATAGGCCGTCAGCGCGCATTTTTATTTTGCTACGGGGGTGACTTTCACCTCCTTACCTCCGTCTCATGGGTACTTTAACCAACCGGGCAGTTGAATCGCTTTGGCTTTTCGCCGGTCCGGTCGTAAAGTGATTACGATTTTTTTAAGGGGAAATTTTGGTTTTGGGCCGCTTCCAGTTGCTGGGGGTGGCTTCTTTTTTGGTTGGGGGGGTGTGTTTGGATATTTGGTGGGGTTGACGTATGTTTGGGCGGTGGGGTGCGATTGGTGGGGTATGTGCAATGTGGATATCGACTAGTTCTCGGCTATTAAGAAAAAATGAAAATCATTCTCAGAAATATTGGATTACTAATTTTGATTATTTTATCAGAATCTTGTTCAGATGAAAATTTGAATGGTCATTATCATTTGGAATGGGGAAATGGAAATCAATTTCAAGTATGGAATATAAAGGATAATAAAATGGTTATCAATCGAGAGGTCTGTGCTGATAGAGATGATGATTGTTTTAGTTCACAAATTAGATTCAAAGGAGATAAAATGTTTATTGAACCTTGGGTTGACATTAACTATGAATGCAAATATTCAATTGAAGAAAATGGAACAATTTCGATGAAAGATGGAAGAATTGATATGAAATTGATTCCTCACTTTGATTGCAAATCAAATCAAGAATACTTTTCAGAGAAAATTCAAAACTATACAAAATCCAATCAGTTCATAATAGGATCTATGACTGGCGAGGCTGCCTTACCATCAAGGAATAAAAATGAATTGTTAATTTTCTATTCAAAGGAAAATGAAGAAACAAATGTGTTGTTTAATGGAAATATGATTGAGAAATTGAGCGAAATAGTTAAATCAAATGAAGAAACAATTTGGCTTACTATTGAAAAGAGTATAGAACTGAATGAAATAATTCCAATTTTAATAGAATTGAAGGAAAGAGGATATAAACCGTACTTCTCAGCTTTATCTAAACGAGAAAACAACGAACAAATTCAGCTAATATCAAGAAACATCGAATCAATAATTGAAACAGATAAGGGTTATGAGATAGATATATGTGAATTTTGCGAAAAGCATCAGGTAACAAAAATAGATTCAATCTTGAAAATTGAAATAATTGAGCCAGAAAGATACTTCATTCAAGGAGATACAGTCGATTTATTTCAAACAAGGAATAGAATTGCAAGATACCTAGGAATGAATCGAACATCGAGATTAAATACACAGATTGAATTTTATATACCTGAGCAAACAAATTTTGAAAATTATTTTAGGCTAATGGATGAAATTAATTTTGTTCATATTTCAATAAGTGATATCACATTCTATAAGGGAAAAGATGACCTAGATGCAAGTTGGATACGAAAAAAACAAGAGAATTACGAAAGCGATGAAATATTAGATGAATTTCCAATTAGGATTAAAGAAATAATTAAAAAGAAAACAGCCAAGAACAATGTGTATGACGTTCATGGTGGCTAAATGCCACCACGCCGCATACACTAACCGTTCTGTGCAACTAAAAAACCAAATATAAATTCTGCAGTCCCTAAATTCAGATTATGTACAAAATTGATAGAACTAAGAATGAAGTTGTTAAACTTGATCAACGATTGTTTTCTGATGTAGATATAAAAGAAAGACAAAACCTGCAAGAATGGATTGCAAAGAACCCAGAAATTCTTGATGACTTATTGATTATACAGAAGGAGTTCGCTGGTTTCAATGACACTAGTGAGCGACTTGATCTATTGGCTCTTGATCGTGATGGATCAATTGTAGTGATAGAAAATAAGTTGGATGATACGGGGAAAGATGTAGTATGGCAAGCCCTTAAGTATACTTCTTATTGCTCAACACTTACGACACAGCAAATCATACATATCTATCAGAAGTATTTAAATGATAATTCGATAGAAGAAAATGCAAAGGATAACATTTTAGAATTTCTCGATACAGATGAAGAAAATCTGCTCCTGAATAGAAATGATCAAAGGATAATTCTTGTCGCCAATAATTATCGCAAGGAAGTCACGTCGACAGTATTATGGCTGCTTAATCATAATGTTCTTATACAGGCTTTCAGAGCAATTCCTTACAGTATGGGGTCTGAACTATTCCTGCAGGTCGAACAAATCATACCTCTTCCTGAGACTAAGGAATTCATGATTGATATGATTGAGAAGGAAAAAGAAGAGAAAGGGAAAACTAAAGCCGTGTCCGAAAGGGAAAGTGAACTAGTCGAATTTTGGAAAAACCTAAAGGTAAAGCTCAAAGATGATGGTAATTCTCTGTTAAGTAATGTATCGGCTAGACCAAGCTATAGCATTGGAGCTTTTGAAGGAAGGGCCAAGTTTGGGTTCTGTATTGGTAGAACTGGTTATCGTGTAGAACTCTATTTTAGGGATGATACTGATAAACAGTTGATAGAACAGATGATGAACTACAAGCCAGAGATTGACGAGCAGTTTGAATTAGGTAACATATTATGGGAGAGACTCGACGGAAAGAAGGCTTCCAGAATAAAATTTGAGAGAACTGGTTTGCAAATTACAGGGGTTGACGATCCGTGGAAAAATTCTGATAAATCTGCTATTATAGAATGGTATGTCGATGCAATGAAAGCATTCCATAATGTTGTTCAACCAATTTGGAGAAGGGTAGATGCCCAAACAAAATGAAATACGCAGACCAATGCGCTGTCGTCAACCGGCCTTGAGTTCTAATGA
This sequence comes from Lewinellaceae bacterium, assembly GCA_963757435.1. Lineage (GTDB taxonomy): Bacteria > Bacteroidota > Bacteroidia > Chitinophagales > Saprospiraceae > Neolewinella. The sequence goes on from CAVWSC010000034.1 coordinate 87,254, forward strand.
AGTCAGTCATAGATTTGAGTTTCATATTTCTATTGTAAATTGTGGTGACTTGAAAATGGGCCGGCTGCGTTGGCGCATCCATTGAACTAAACCGCCTACGGCAGGTAGCCTATCCATTTAAAATAAACACGGCGACGCCATCTGAATGGTAATATGTTTTTGGTTATCTCATAGTTCACTAATAACCCATGCGTTACCATAATTATCCACAGTAAGGATTTACCCTCCGCTGAGTAATTCGGAATTAGCCGACGCTATTCGCCTGCACGGCCCCGCTTATCTGAAACGACATCGAATCAGCGCACGGCAAGCCAAGGTAATGGGGTCCATCACCAAATGTCGCACGGCGGCATTGGGAGGCCATGTTTGTGCCCGTGATAGCTGTGGTTGCACCAAAGTATGCTACAGCGGCTGCCGGGACAGAACACTGCCTAAAGTGCCAATACCTTGCTCGGGAGAGATGGCTGGCGAAAAGAACCGAGGAACTTCTTCCGGTTCCTCACGACCATTTGGCATTCACTATTCCACCGGCACTGCATGACGGACTGCCGGCTACCAGAAACCGGCAAACGCGTCTGGCGAAGTGTCATGAGTTGCTCGCGGGCAGCTATCAACGAAGTGTCGATCTGCCCTGGCAACTGCTTATTCTAAAGCTGACGGGGCGTGATCCAAAACGGTGCTAGGACGGTGGGGTAGGGCGGATGCCGGTGATCTAATGGATGGTAAGCGTCCGAGCAACCACATCTTGCCAGCGCCGCGAAGCCGCCGCAACTTTGCCTCCAACCAAAGTTGACAATCATGCGGCAAACGCCACCTCATCAAATTAAACACCACCTGCGCCGACAGGCCGAGGGCGAGCACGGCATCGCCTCGTACTGCGTGGAACACGGCTTGAAGGCCGCCACGTTTTACTCGTGGAAACGAAAGTACGCCAATTTAGCGGAGACGTTCCCCGTGGGCGGCTTTTGCGAGATCAAACCGACTCGGGAAGATGTCGCCACCGCCAGGGGCCTGCGACTGCCCAGCGGCCTGAGCGTGGATTTAATCGGCTTGTCCATTGGCGAGATCGCCGAACTCATCCTGGAAATCGACCGCGCCCATGCTTAGTTTCTCCAGCCGGCAGCGGTATTTCATGTACCGGGGCATCACTGACATGCGCAAAGGATTTAACGGCCTGAGCGGCTTGGTGCGCGATCACCTTGAGCACGATCTGTTAAGCGGCGACGTGTTCATTTTCTTAAACAAGCGGCGCGACCGCATTAAGCTGCTGGTCTGGGACCGCGACGGCTTCGTGGTCTGGTACAAGGTGCTGGAACGGGGTACTTTCGAGTTGCCGGCGTCCGACAAAACGTCACTGGAGATGTCCTGGACGGATATTCAGTTGCTTTTGGAGGGTATTGAAATTAAATCAGTAAAGCGGCGAAAAAGATATGCAAAAGCGGCCTGATTATTAGGGATTGTTTGTATTTTTGTGGCATATGGGAATCACTATTTCCAAGGCCGAGCACGACGCCATCCTTGCCCAAAAGGAGGGGGATTTTCACGCCCTCCTGGACCAGGCGGATGCGCGGGCCGCATCCCTTTTAAAGGAGCGTGACGGGCAGATCAACGCGCTGCGCCACGAATTGGACCAGTTGAAGCGGTTGATCTTTGGCGCCACCAAGGAACGCTTCCAGCCCGCCGCCTCGCCCGAGCAATTGGCCCTGGGCTTTGGAGGTGAAGCGGACACCACGCCGTCGGCGACCGATGAGCAGGCGAGCGTGCAGACGGTGACTTACCAGCGCAAGAAGAAAAAGAAGCATCCCGGTCGCACCAAGCTTCCCGATACGCTGCCGGTCCAAATCATCCCCATCGAACCCGACGAGGATACGACCGATTTGGTCAAGATCGGCGAGGAGATCACCGACGAACTGGAATACCGGCCGGGAGTACTTTACATTAAGCGGTACGTGCGCTCCAAGTACGTTCGCCCCGCCGCCGTCGAGGTGCGAGACGCCGAGGACCGCGATAACCCGGACGAGGAAGTCGCCATCATTATCGGCGAGCTTCCCGAGCGGCCCATTCCCAAGGGCATCGCCGGAGCGGGCCTGCTGGCCCGCCTAATGGTGGCCAAGTTCATCGATCATCTCCCCTTTTACCGGCAAATCGAGCAGTTCAAGCGCAACCACGACGTGATCTTCCATAAATCGACGATCAACGACTGGTTCGCGGCCTGCTGCACGCTGTTGGAGCCACTCTACGCGGCCCTGAGAGAAAACGTGCTGGACACGGATTATCTGCAGGGCGATGAATCAAAAATAAAGGTGCTGGACCGTGCCAAGGCTAAAAAAACCCACTTGGGTTGGATGTGGGTGTTCCGCAACCCCGTGAGCGAAAATGTTTTTTTCGTGTATCGAAGGGGGCGGGGTGCCAACGTACTCCACGAAACGCTGGAAAACTTTACCGGTCTGCTGCAAAGCGACGGCTACTCCTCCTATAAAGCCTACCTCAAAGAGCATGCGGACGTGAAACTGGTCAGTTGCCTGGCTCATATCCGCCGCAAGTTCATCAAAGCGCAAAGCAATCACCGTCGACTCGCCGATATCGCGTTGTCCTGCATTGCTTATTTGTATCACGTCGAGGCACACTGCCGGCGACGCAATCGAAGCCACGAAGAGCGCTTGGCCCTGCGCTTACGGTTGTCCCGCCCCATGTACGACGCCTTGCTGGACTGGGTCCGCTACGAGCACGCCAATAACCTGAGCAGTGGTGCCATCGGCAAGGCGTTGCTCTACGCTAAAAATCATTTGCCCGATCTGGAAAATTATCTGCTGGACGGTCGCGTGGAGATCGACAATAATCAGATCGAAAACAAGATTAGACCCTTGGCCCTGGGTCGGAAGAATTATCTGTTCGCCGGTTCACACCCCGGTGCCCAGCGCGTGGCGATGATGTACAGTTTCTTCGGCTCGTGCAAGGAGAATGACATCAACCCCACGGACTGGTTGCGGGACGTGCTCGTGCGCATCGGCCGACATCCCGTCAATCAGCTGGACGAGCTGCTGCCCGCGCAGTGGGCGAAAAATCAGTGTAACGACCACCTGTAGTTGCTCGGACGCTTACAATGGATGAAGCCCTGGCGCTCCCCACCGCTATCCGCTCGGTCTCTTTCGCGCGCTCCCCTACATTTACCCCTTACATCCGCCGCTTCGTAATGCCACGAAGGGTGGAGAGAGCTGCCTTTACCAATGAAACGAATAAAAATGAGTCGCTAAACTTGTACCGTTCACACTTTAATGGCTTATCTTGGGGCGAGAAATAACCCGGATAGACCTCGAATGGTGCGGGGTTAGAAAATGTAATCCCCATAGCAGTGCTGGAGCGACACGGCTTCGTTCAACCGGCAGGTAGATCCGCGACCCCTCCTGCGTCGGGTGGGCGGATAGCTGACTTAACGTTGGGCGCAAAAAAAAAATAACAAATGAGTGAAAAAATAGTGAAGCTAAATTGGTTCCAAATCAAGCTTAGTAATAACACTGGTGAAATTCAAACTATAGAGTACCGTGGCGAGGAAAATCTTTCTTCTTTTAGAGATAGATTTGACTCTTCCACTTTTCTAAGATATAAAGACAATGTTTATATATGGGATAGTATAAATTTTCGAGGAAGCAGCATGCAAACAGTATCTGTAAATGATAGCCCTTACTTGATTTCAAAGATTATTTCTGAATCGTTCATTGGTCAGTTTTTTAAAACGGAGGATTTTTTGATTTTTTATTCAATAGGCGGATTTAAAATTATTGATTTTAGAGAAGATCTTTCAGAAGATGATATGCCATATGTTGGAGCGTTTCGTTCCTATTTTGTAAACTTCGCTCCTCTCTGGATTAGCGATCAGGTTGAATTGGGATTTTCCGTATCATCTAGTTTACAACTTAAATTCAACTGGAGTAAGAAGGATTTTATTGCCAATGGAGTTAGTCTTGATGGGTTAAAGGAAAATAGAAGTGGAGAGATAATTGCAGATACTACAGCCTTATATCGAGTTGCCAATATCTTTAATGATTCATCAAGGCTCAAAGCATTTGTCGATAGACTGAATGATGATCGCTATTCGTTAGCCAGCAGCAAGTCTTTCGTTCAGGAGTTCTTTATAGACCGGACACCAGAATTGATGTTTCCAAAAGGGTTAGAGGTTTTAGAAATTCGACAGCCTAGTTTTAGTGAAATAACTGAGTCTTTAGACTTGCCTGGGTATAGCTCTTTGGATAAACCAAAAAACTATTTTTACAGGAATACTATTCCTAGAGTTGGTACTGAGAACTACGCGGTGCGCAGCAAAATAAAGTATAATAAACCTGTATCTTATGACTACTTTGTAACTAGGAGGATAAAACTTGGAGTGATTTACCCAGAGCAAACTCATATTAAGATTGCGACATTTATGAAAGCTGTGCAAGCTGAATTAAGTGAGATTTATAAAATACCAGAAGGGAATTTATCTTATGAAACCTATTCAATTCCTAATACTAGGCTTTCTTCCTACCAAGGAGTATTACAGTCTATTGCTGATCTAGACTTAATAATAGTTGTCCTAGAAGAGTCTCATAAACAATTGGAGGGAAATGAATCACCATATTTCTTTTGTAAAGCAGAATTTATCAAGAGGGGAATAAATAGTCAACAAGTTCAAATTGAACAAGTCGAGAAGTTTTTAAGAGATAAGGAGAATGGTTTGACAAATTATGCGGATCATACATTTTCTCTCAATATTTATGCTAAATTAGGGGGAATTGCTTGGACGATAAAACCAGCAGGAGAACTTAGGAATGAGCTAGTATTTGGGGTTGGAGCTACAGTGGATAAGTATGGGGCCCCGTTAATAGGTATAACTTCCGTTTTTCAAGGTGATGGAAAGTATCTATTTGGCGATATTTCGGCAGTTGTTGGAATCGATGAATATGAATCCTATCTATCAAATTACATATATAAGAGTGTTAGGAAGTGTTTAGATGGAAGGATTCTAGATTCATCAAAACCTATATATTTAGTTTTTCACCTCTTTAAGAAAGCTGGAAAATATAATGAAATAAAAGCACTACAAGATGCTATATCTAAATTTCCAGATTTAGACTTTAAATATACTTATATCTATATTGGTGATGGTCATAATTTTCAGATGTACTCAACCAAAATTCCGTCATTCGAGGATGGAACTGGATATCAGAATTTAGAACGAGGGACTCTATTACAAATAAATTCTGAATTAGGCTTTTTAGCTTTAAAGAAAAATAGCTCTCGTTGCTGTAAGATTGAAATTGACTACCGATCAAACGTAATTAATTTGTTGTATTCATCTAGCCAAGTTTATAATTTTTCGGATTTATCTCATTCTAGTTTCAATAAGCAATCACTGCCAGCAACGATTAAATACTCAAAATTAATGGCTAGAATGGCTCACAAATTGAGTGAATTAGATGGATTTTATTTATCTAAGATATCAATGCCAGACAATACACCTTGGTTCTTATGATGCATCTAATTGTACAGAAAGAACTCAAAGCCAAATTAAATGTATACACTGAGCTTAGTGGATTATGCTACAAGAAGTTATATGGGGAGTTTCAATTAAATAGCCAAATTGAAAAAATACTAACATTCTTCAATGGGTCTATTGAAAACGTAGCAGCATGTGGGTTCTGTTCTTTTCCTGTATCAATCGGGGATATTGAAATAGCTATAAAGCAGCTACAAAATCCATTCTTCAAGAATGCAATTTCAATCTATCATTTTTTGGGAGTCTCTCTCGCATGCTTGGGAGGTAAAGATTATAGATATCAAGGATTTTTAAAGTGATGCAATTTGAGATTTCTCCATTGCAGAATAAATTTTTAATATCTAGGCTATTTCCTGAATTTGAGTCTGAGTTAATTAACTGCGTACAAAGCGAAACTAATACTTTAGGATGCGCATCAATAATAAAGTCTGCTCTAGGTATCGAAATTAGTTCAATTGATTTGTCGGTATATGAATATGAGCATGATCTCCCTCTACTGCTAATGATCGACTCTTACATGGAAAACCGTCAATTGAAATACGAACAGTTAAAAGAGAAGTTGCTGGATGATGTAATGTATTGTGTAAGAGAAGTGCAAAGCAAGCATAGAGTATTTAACAACAATGAAGATCAGTTTAATAGTGTCATCCAGTCTATCCTTGCGAAGGACTATAAGGTTGAAAATCAATCCCAGAGGGGAGTTTCATCATCTGGCAACACTTTTGGAGAATTAGATTTAAAGGTCTTCTCGCTTGAAGATCATTACCCTATTACAATTATCGAAGCTTTTATCATTTCTTCAATCCAAACAGACTATATCAGAATTCATCTCGAAAAACTTACAGTAAATTACGATCCAAATGGCTTGAGTCGAAACTATGCTATTATTTATGCAAAAAGTGCTAACTTCCAAGATATTTGGATTAGGTACCTAGAATTTGTTTCGAATTATAGCTACAAATATCCATTAGCAATATCTGAAGTGAAAGATGTATCGGATCAATTCCTGCAATTAATAAATATCAGAGTAGGTATTGGGATTCATGATTGTAGTGGACAGAAAATTGAGGTTTATCATTTATTTCTTAATATGAAATTTGATTAATGCGCAGAACACAGGCTATGACGTCCATGCTCCTTACGTCGCACGGCGCATAGCCAAAACGTTGGGCAAAACAAAAAAATTAATATTTATAGCTAATCAACAAAGATGAGTGTCATTTTACACAATTTGATTTTATCAGAAGTTAAAGAAATCATTGGAGGGTTTGCCGAAAATATTCAAAAAGTCTTTGAGTATACCGGTGAATATGGAATTAAGAAAGTTCCAGTTCCCATAGCTGAATTAGAAAAAATTTCTCCAGAAATTAAGTATAAATTTCAGAGTGCAGTTCACGAAGGATTTGGACTTGCCCAGATAATAATTCTAAAAGAAATAACTAAATGCCTAAAACTTAAAAATCGACTTAAAACTCAAATAAAAATTGTATCTGATTCGGAAGAGAAAAAGTATTATAGAGTTTTCGATAGAAAAATTGATAAAATTATTTTAATATATAGACATTTTTCAGATTTTGTAGTTTGGCAAATTTTTAAAGGGAATCATCAAAAAATACGTGAATCTTATTTAGGAGGGAATAAGCGTCCAAGCTTACTTTCATCTAATATAGAATCTTTGGAAAGGCTTATACCAGTCAATAATGCCAAGTTCCCAGGAAGCTTTTCATTGATGACAGACTTAACCAGCTTCTTTGATATTGGCGATTTAATTGTAATACACAAAGATGAGATTCGATTTACAGAAGTTAAGGAAGGTAAAATAAATCATAGTGTTTTTGATTTTTTAGAATTTTTAGAAAATCCAAGTAATAAAATAGAGGATTATGACTATTCAAACTTTGATGAAAAATTTATAAAACAATCTCGAAGAGTATTAAATCAAAAAGAGAGAGATTTACATTTTTTACAAGCTGTTGGTACTCTCAAGGAAAAGCATTTCTTAATTGATAATGCTAGTAAATTTGACTATTTCGATCATTCAGACAGATATTATGATGAATTTGAGAACTGTTTTTGGAAGGCATTTGAAGAAGAATTTGAACTTTTAGTAATAGAAAATATAGTTTATATTGGTATGTTTACGGGGCCAAAGCAACACATCGGTGATAAACTAATGAAATCACTTCAATTAGAATATCTAGGTGAAGATGGTAAATTATACGACTATGATGATATTTTCATTTTTCCAATTGTTGAGCCACTTTTGTTTAAACCTTATGGCAAAGATGTTTTTATGAATATATTTTTAGATCATATCACAATTAAAATGTTTGTCAATATTTCAGAACTTAGATTGCTATTTATGAAAATGGGATATACTTGCGAATGGACAAGTAGAAAAGTCTCTCAAAAAATTTATGATAAATACAAAGATAGTAAGGATTCTATATTTAGATGGAATAACAAGAGTTTAAGAATAGAGAAAAACGGCAACATAGTTTATTTGACTGATTATTTTATACATCGATTATTATTCGATGCCGTGAAACCTTCATATTTCATTAAAGATAATAAGCCATAGTGTAAATTATAATGTATTATTGAAATTAAAATACGCCCAAACACCGCATCAACTCCATTAAGTTAAGGCGGTTCTTCCGATAGCCTCCACCCCCGTAAACACCGTTTTTAGGTACTGATGGGTTGCCACATTTTTTCAGTTGCCCAGTGAATATACTTCCCCCGTGCCCTTGTTTGCAAAGTGCTATTGTGGCGGTAGCCTTGCGGGTGTTTACATCGCTTTTCTATAGTTTTTTTCGTGGATATGCCGATTATTCATCCGCATGATTTTTCTCTCCCGCGCTCGGCTTCGGTCGGGGCGATACGGTTCGGTATAGCGGGACATCAATTTGAGGAGCACCAGGGTTTTGGCTCGCCAGTCATTGGGTCCACCCAGATATATGGTATATAAAAAGTGTTGGATCATCCCGCCCGTCACGTTACGGTTAGGGCAAACGCATCAAATTCGTACCTTTGGCAGCATGATTCTCACAAAACCGCCCCTCTGTTTTCTTCCGTTCCTGACCCAAGAGTAGGGGGTAGATGTAAGTACAAACTATCTAATATCTTGTTTATCGCCTTATGCACTTTATTATCTAATGGAGAGGATTTTGAAGATATGGCGGAGTTTGCGAGAGAACGAAAATTTTGGTTGAAGAAATACATTGATTTAGGCGATTCGACACCATCTCATGATACGTTTAACAGGGTATTTCAACTCGTTGACCCTCAATGTCTTCAAGAAGGTTTAAACGAAGATGGGAAAAAACTATTAAATCATCTCAAAGAGCGTCTGATTGCCATCGATGGTAAAAAACTAAAAGGCGTTTCTCCCAAATCAAAAGGAAATAGTGGCTTGTATATTTTGAATGCTTGGGTTTGCGATCAGGGATTGTGCATCGGGCAGACCAAAGTGATGGATAAAAGCAACGAAATCACGGCCATTCCCATCCTTCTCGATGAACTCGAATTGCAGGGCACGACGGTCAGCATTGATGCAATCGGGTGCCAAAAAGAGGTGGCCGAGCAAATAATTTCGGCTGAGGCCGACTACATCTTGGCGGTCAAAGGGAACGAAAAAGACCTGCTTGAAGAGGTACAAGAAGGATTCGATCATTGCGCTTGCGAATCTGAAGATTCGCAATGGGAATACGACCATGGTCGCTTCGAGACGAGAAAATGTGAAGTCATAAATGGCAAGGCATGGTTAAGTCCCGACTTAAAGGAAAAGTGGTCCAGTATTGAGCAGCTGGTAAAAATTACCGCCAGTAGAGAAATTGGTGAAGTAACTACAACAAACACAAGGTATTATATAACCAGTCACGCTAACAAAACCGCTGCCCAACTTAATAAAATGATTCGAAGCCACTGGAGTATTGAGAATCAGCTTCATTGGCATCTGGATGTAACTTTTGACGAGGATTCCAGCAGAGCCAGAATGGGAAATGCTCCTCTCAACCTCAGCACAATGCGCAAGATGGCACTCCACCGCATAAAGAAGGACAACGCCAAATTAAGTCAGAAAAAGAGACGATTCAGGGCGTCCATGAACACGGACTACCTCGAGCAACTTCTCAACTTGTAATTTGATGCGTTTGCCCTACGTTACGGTTGATCCGGTATTCATATTTTCGGTGTTCGGTCGCTTTTTTAACGTCTTCCTCACTGGCGGTGACCAGCGCGCTTTGTTGGTTATAAAAGGCGAAGCTGGACCAGAGATCTTGTTCTACGCCGGGCTGCGTATAGGCCGATATCAAGGCTAGTTGTAGAAAAGATTTCAGGACGAAGATGGCGGTTTCTACACCCCAACGTTTCCCGTACAGCCATTTAGAGCGTGTCTAAATCTTTACTTCCTGAGAACTAAGCATTTAAGAACCTGACGTCGTAAAAACTGACTTACGTAACCCGCTATGCGCGCACCACGAAGTAGCCGCGAAGCGAAGTTTTTATCTAACCAGAACCTTAAATCATTGATCCTCAGTTCTTAAAAATTTTAGACACGCTCTTACGATACCTACGGTACGTGTTTCGACACTACCATCGTCGGGTTTGACCGGGATCCGTTCCTGACCGGAATGGCGGACAGCATTGGGGTAGATACGCTGACCGGCTTCGTATACGAGCAGGAACTGCGGATGAACCTGCTGGATATGCCGGTAGGTTTGGCCTACTACGGCGATACCCTGGCGCAGGAAACCGCGGATAGCATCTGGATTTTCCCCACTTACGGAGTGAAGGGGACGGACAATCACCTGACGAACTGCGACCTAGGAGAATGGCGGTGTAAAAAACTGTTCGTGGGCAGATTTACGGATGCGAACAGCCTGGTGGGCGTGGCCCGCTATAACGCGTGCGATATGCGCGGTAGCCGGCCGGAGTCGGAGGGTTTATACGATACCTTTCCGATGACGTTCTACCGCTACGTAGAGTGATTAATTGTCTCAGCATTCATCGCGTGAGGTGCCTGGAAGGTGGGCCGCACCGGCGCCCAGTGCGCAGCACCGAGCGGCAGCGAGCCTGGAAGGGACCGGCCGGCCCGACAGGGCAGGACACGCCCACCAAAAATACGCCCTACTTTAGCGACCTATGAAAAGTTGCGCCACGCTTACCGGAACGATCTTGCTGGGGATGCTGCTGGCCACGGCCTGCGGACCGGCGGTGGTGATGCCGGAGATTGCCCCGCTGGAACGGACCGACTGGATCACCGCGCCGGAATTCAGGGATAGCTCTGAAGCCGGAAGCTGGCTGGTGTTTCGGAAGATCATTACGTTGGACCGGGTGCCGGAAACGGCCGTGAGCCAGGTGGCGGCCGACAGCAAATACTGGCTGTGGGTGAATGGCGAACTGGTGGTGCGCGAGGGCGGCCTGAAGTGGGGGCCGGTGCCGGGCGGCTACTACTATGACGAGGTGGACCTGGCCCACGCCCTGCGGCGCGGTGCGGACACGATCGACGTGCTGGTGTGGTACTTCGGGAAGCAGGGTTTTTCGCACCGGAGCAGCGGGCGGGCGGGGCTGCTGCTGCGATCGCCCGAGCTGGGCCTGGCGACCGACGGCAGTTGGCAGGCGGCGGTGCACCCCGCCCTGAGTGGGAAAACGAGCCCCCCCACCCGAATTGGCGGCTGGCCGAATCGAACGTGCTGTTTGACGCGCGGCGGGCGGACGTGCTGCGGGATGGCGACCGGGCGCTGCTGGGATTTGGCGGGGAATGGCAAGCGGCGCACGCCTTCCGGCGCGACGCGCCGAGCGCGGCGCGGCCGTTGGCGCAGTGGAAGGATTTCGGCCTGAAGGCCTACGCGAATGCCCCGGCCCTGCCGCTGGAAGCGCGGGGGGATACCATGGTGGTGGACCTGCCCTATAACGCGCAGGTGACGCCCCAATTTACGGTAACGGCCCCGGCGGGCCTGCGGATTGACGTGCGGACGGACAACTATCGGGGCGGCGGCCCGCCGAACGTGCGGACGGTGTACGTGACCACGGCCGGGCGGCAGACGTTTGAGACGCCGGGCTGGATGAACGGCCACCGCGTGCGCTACCACTTTCCGGCCGGTGTGACGGTGGAGGGATTGCAGTACCGCGAAACGGGCTTTGCGACCGAGTTTAGCGGCTCGTTCGCGTGCGACGACGAATTTTATAACCGGTTGTGGACCAAGGCGCGGCGGACGCTTTACGTGACGATGCGCGACAATTACATGGACTGCCCCGACCGCGAGCGGGCGCAGTGGTGGGGCGACGTGGTGCTGGAAGCCGGCGAGACCGCCTACGCCCTGGACCGCGCGAGCGATGCGCTGACGCGCAAGGCGATCCGGGAATTGCTGGCCTGGCAGCAGGCGGATAGCACCATCTTTTCGCCCATTCCCGCCGGGAACTGGGACAAGGAACTACCCACGCAGATGCTGGCCAGCGTGGGCTACTACGGCATCTGGAACTACTACCGGCACAGCGGCGACCGGGCCACGATCGAGGAAGTGTACCCGGCCGTGAAACGCTATTTGGAGGTCTGGCAAACGGACGCCGACGGCCTGGTGGTGCCCCGCGAGGGCGGCTGGACCTGGGGCGACTGGGGCGACAACAAGGACATGACGCTGCTCTTCAACGGCTGGTATTACCTGGCCCTGCGCGGCTTTGCCGAGATGGCGGAACTGACCGGCCGGCCGGCCGACCGAGCCTGGGCCACGGCCCGGATGGAACGCCTGAAAGAGAGCTACAACCGCCGCTTCTGGACCGGCACCGCCTACCGCGACCCCGCCTACGCGGGCGCGACGGACGACCGCGGCCAGGCCCTGGCCGTGGTAAGCGGCATGGCCCCACCGGAACACTACCCCGCCCTGCGCCGGGTGCTGGCCGAGCAACGCCACGCCAGCCCCTACTTCGAGAAATACGTGCTGGAAGCCCTCTTCCAAATGGGCTACCCGAACGACGCGCTGGCGCGCATGAAAGACCGTTTTACGCCCATGGTGGACAGCGACCTGACCACCCTCTGGGAGGGTTGGGACATCGGCAGCGCCAAGTGGGGCGGCGGCACCTACAATCACGCCTGGAGCGGGGGCGGGCTGACACTGTTGTCGCAGTACGTGGCCGGCGTGGAGCCGTTGGAGGCGGGCTACCGCAAGGTGCGGATCAGGCCGCAATTGGGTCCCTTAAAGGAGGTGACCGCGACCGTGGATACGCCGCTGGGCAAACTGGTGGTGCGGGTGCGGGGGGCGGAGGTGAGTTACGACGCGCCTGCGGGGATGATTGTGGTGGCCAATGAGTGAAGGAGTGAATGAGGAAAATACGAGCAGAACCCCCTTCGGGGGCAGGGGGAAAACTAAGGATTGAAGGGAGTGAAGGAGTGGGATGAATGAGGATAATACGGGCAGAACCCCCTTCGGGGCAGGGGGAAAACTAAGGATTGAAGGATTGAAGGAGTGGGATGAATGAGGATAATACGAGCAGAACCCCCTTCGGGGGCAGGGGGAAAACTAAGGATTAAAGGAGTGAAGGAGTGGGATGAATGAGGATAATACGGGCAGAACCCCCTTCGGGGGCAGGGGGAAAACAAGGATTAAAGACTACAACTACCAGAACCCCTCCAAACTGGGGAAAACCAACTACCATGACCAAATACTACCTGCTTCTACTACCCATCCTCCTGCTATTCACCTGCGGAACGCCGAAACCGTTGCTGCAAAAAGCGGGCGAACCCCGGCCCAACATCATCCTGATCGTGGCGGATGACCTGGGCTACTACGACCTGGGCTGCTACGGTGGGGAGTTTATCGAAACGCCTAACCTCGACCGCCTCGCGGCGGCGGGTCTTCGCTTTACGGACGGCTACGCCGCCGCGCCGCTGTGCAGCCCCACGCGGGCGAGTATCCAGTCGGGCACGGCACCGGCGCGGATCGGGATGACGGAGCATATCCGGGGTTACCCGAAGACGCAGCCGTGGATGAAGGTGGTGCCGGTGCGCAGCGCGCAGCGGCTGGAGCCGAGTTACGACATCCTGCCCGAACTGCTGGGGCGGGCGGGCTACACCACGGCCCACATCGGGAAGTGGCACCTGGGAAATAACGAGAGCCTGCCGGCGGCGATGGGCTACGATTTCAGCTTTGCGGGGAACTGGGCGGGGCTGCCGCGCACCTTCTTCTACCCCTTCTTCGACCCCGGCATGATGGCCGACCTGGAGGCTTACAGCAAACCGGGTGATTACCTGACGGACAAACTGACCGACCGCGCCCTGGACTACATCGGCGATAAGCGCGACAGCACTTTCTTTCTGCACCTGGCCTACTACAGTCCCCACGTGCCCATTGAGGGGAAGGAGGAATGGGTAGCGAAATACCACCAGAAGCGGCAGCCGCTTCCCGATTCACTGTTGCCCAACGTCCACTACGCGGCTATGGTATCGTCCATCGACGAGAACGTGGGCCGGGTGGTGCAACGGGTACGCGACCTGAAGCTGGCCGAGCGGACGCTGATCATTTTCACCTCCGATAACGGCGGCCTGAGCGTACGCGAGGTGCCCGGCTACGATAAGCATACGCCGCCCACCGACAACGGTATTTTAAAGGAAGGCAAGGGTTATCTTTCCGAGGGGGGAATCCGCGAGCCGTTTATTTTCAGTTGGCCGGGCCATGTCCAGGCGGGCCGGACCAACGCCACACCCGTTATCAGCACGGACTTTTACAACACCTTCGCCGCTCTGGCGGGCCGGCCCGAACGTACGGCCGATGGACAGAGCCTGGTGCCGCTACTGGCCGGCAGGACAATTCCCGCGCGTGACCTATACTGGCATCACCCGCACTACAGCCCGCAGCGGGGTAAGCCGGAGGCCGCTATTCGTAGTGGGGATTACAAGTTGGTTTACCATTATGAGGAAGAAGTCACTACCCTCTACAACCTGAAGACCGACCCCGGCGAGGAAAACGACCTGGCGACCGAGCGGCCGGAACTGGCGCGGGAATTACTGGCTAAGTTGCTGGCGTGGCAGCAACGGGTGGGGGCGAAATTGCCGGAGCGGAATGCGGACTATGGAGGCGAGTGAGAAGCCATATTAGTGTAGCATAAATGGAAGGGATGTTCGTAGATTTCTCGGCCCCCGACCACAAGGTCGGGAGCGCGAATGCGCAGCTGCGCATTCGCGTGTTCGCCTTGAAGGCGTACACCCGCGAATTAGGTAACTCCGTGTTCCCTCACCCCCGGCCCGGCTATTCGGCTGGGTCCCGTTCGCTTTGCGGCTACTTCGTGGTAACCCCAGCCGCCGCGGGGGATAGGGGTGACGGAATGCGTTCTGTTTCGTGTGCGCCCCCTCCCCCGGCCGCCGCGGGGGAGAGGGGTGACGGAATGCGTTCTGGTTCGTGTGCGCCCCACCCCCCGGCCCCCTGCCCCGAAGGGGAGGGGGTGACGTTTTGCGTTCTGTTTCGTGTGCGCCGCCCCCTCCGGCCCCTGCTAAGAGACTGGGTCCCGTTCGCTTCGCGGCTACTTCGTGGTAACCCCAGTCACCGCGGGGGAGAGGGGTGACGTTTTGCGTTCTGTTTCGTGTGCGTTCGCGCGACCGGAGGTCACACCCCCTCGTTGCTTCATTCCTTGCTCAACTCCTCCCGGAGGAACTTGCCGGTGTGGCTCTTTTTGTTGCGGGCGACCTGCTCGGGGGTGCCGCGGCTGACGACGGTGCCGCCGCCGCGACCGCCTTCGGGACCCATGTCGATGATGTAATCGGCGACTTTGATGACGTCCATGGTGTGCTCGATGACGATGACGGTGTTGCCCTTATCGACGAGGCGGTTGAGGACTTTGAGGAGGTAGCGGATGTCTTCGAAGTGGAGGCCGGTGGTGGGTTCGTCGAGGATGTAGACGGTGTTGCCGGTGTCGCGTTTGGAGAGTTCTTCGCTGAGTTTGACGCGCTGCGCCTCGCCGCCGGAGAGCGTGGTGGCCTGCTGGCCGAGGGTGATGTAGCCCAGACCGACGTCGGCGAGGGTTTTGAGGCGGCGGTAGATTTTGGGGATGGGCTGGAAGAACTCGGCGGCCTCGGCGACGGGCATGTCGAGGACGTCGTTGATGGATTTGCCCTTGTAGATGATCTCCAGCGTTTCGCGGTTGTAGCGTTTGCCGTCGCAGGTTTCGCACTCGACGTAAACGTCGGGGAGGAAGTTCATTTCGATGGTGCGCCGGCCGCTGCCCTGGCAGGTTTCGCAGCGGCCGCCCTTGACGTTGAAGCTGAAACGGCCGGGTTTGTAGCCCCGGATTTTGGCCTCGGGCAGGTCGCTGAAGAGCTTGCGGATCTCGGTGAACAGGCCGGTGTAGGTGGCCGGGTTGGAGCGGGGCGTGCGGCCGATGGGCGACTGGTCGATCTCGATCACCTTGTCGATGTCGTCGAGGCCGGTGATGGATTTGTAGTCGAGCGGTTTTTTGAGGCTCTTGTAAAAGTGCTGCCGCAGGATGGGGTAAAGCGTCTCGTTGACGAGCGTGGATTTGCCGCTGCCGCTGACGCCGGTGACCAGCGTGAGGGTGCCGAGCGGGATTTTGGCGGTGACGTTCTGGAGATTATTGCCGGAGGCCCCCTTTAGTTCCAGGAACAGGCCGTTGCCTTTGCGCCGTGACTGCGGCACCTCGATCTGGCGGCGGCCGCTGAGGTACTGGGCCGTGAGGCTGTCTTTGCCCGCCAGGAAATCGGCGGGCACGCCGGCTTCCACCACGTGGCCGCCCAGTACGCCCGCGCCGGGGCCGAGGTCGATGAGGTAGTCGGCCGCCAGCATGATGTCTTTGTCGTGTTCGACGACGAGGACGGAATTGCCGATTTTGGCCAGGTCGCGCAGGGCCTCGATCAGGCGCTGGTTGTCGCGCTGGTGCAGGCCGATGCTCGGCTCGTCGAGGATGTAGGTGATGCCGGTCAGCTGGCTGCCGATCTGGGTGGCCAGCCGGATGCGCTGCGCCTCGCCGCCGGAAAGGGTGCGCCCGGGCCGGTCGAGGCTGAGGTAGTCCAGCCCCACGTGGAGGAGGAAACCGAGGCGGAATTTGATCTCCTTCAGGATGTCCTCGGCGATGGTGGCGGTGCGGTGGTCCATGCCCTCGCCCGCCGTTTCGAGCCAGTCGGCCAGTTCGTTGAGGTCCATTTTGGCCAGCTCGCTGATGTTTTTGTCGCGGATGCGGAAGTGGAGCGATTCCTTGCGCAGGCGCGCGCCCTCGCAGACGGGGCAGTCGTCGATGGTCATGAATTCCTCGGCCCACTGCCGGATCCGCTCCGAGGTGGATTCCTCGTACCAGCGTTGCAGCATGTTGAACAGGCCGTGCTTTTCCAGGTCCCAGACCAGGTCGTGCGCTACCTTGTCGTACTTGCTCTTGCGGCCTTTTTTGGGGGCACCGTAGAGGATGAGGTCGAGGGCGGCCTTGGGCACATCCTCGACGGGTGTGGACAATTTGAATTTGTGATCCTTGGCGATCTTTTTGAGCTGCTTGAAGGTGGTGTTGTCGCGCAGTTCGCCGAAGGGCTTGATGCCCTCCTTGGCGATACTCAGTTTTTCGTCGGGGATCACTTTGTCCAGGTCCACGCGGTTGACCAGGCCCAGGCCCTTGCAGTTGGGGCAGTAGCCGTAGGGCGAGTTGAAGGAGAAGCTGTTGGGCGAGGGTTCTTCGTAGCTGATGCCCGATTCGGCGTCCATCAGATTTTTCGACAGCGGCTGGACGGTGTCCGTATCCTGATCGTGGATGAAGAGCAGTCCGTCGCCCATGCTCAGGGCCGTTTCCACGCTCTGCCGCAGGCGGGCCACTCGGTCGGGCTGCATTTTGATGCGGTCGATCACCAGTTCGATATCGTGCACCTTATAACGGTCCACCTGCATGGCGGGGGTCAGGTCCGTGATCTCGCCGTCCACGCGCACCTTGGTGTAGCCCTGCTTGCGGACTTGCTCGAACAGTTCGCGGTAGTGCCCCTTGCGCCCGCGCACCAGCGGGGCGAGGATGGTGATCTTCTTGCCCGCGAAATCCTCGGCGATGCGGTCCTGCATCTGCTCCTCGGTAAAGCGGGTCATGGCCTTACCCGTCTCGTAGGAGTAAGCCGTGCCGGCCCGGGCGTAGAGCAGGCGGAGGAAATCGTAGATCTCCGTCACCGTGCCCACCGTGGAGCGGGGACTGCGGTTGGTGGTCTTCTGCTCGATGGAGATCACGGGGCTGAGACCGGTGATAAGTTCCACGTCGGGCCGTTCCATCGTGCCGATAAACTGGCGGGCGTAGGCACTAAAGGTCTCCATGTAGCGCCGCTGCCCCTCGGCATAGATCGTATCGAAGGCGAGACTGGACTTTCCGCTGCCGCTAATGCCCGTCACCACCACTAATTGATCGCGTGGGATACGCAGGGATATATCCTTGAGGTTGTGTTCCTTGGCACCGATCACCTCGATGTATTCTTCCGCCGGGGCGGTGGTCACTCCATTCCCGTTGGAGGAAGTGGGTGCGGTATTTTTGGTGGTCTTTGGTTGACTTTTCGCCTTCGTAACGGCCATGTAGCGGGGTTGAAGTCACTATAACGGCTGGGGCGGGGATGCGTTTAAAAATTGGGGAAGATGGGTAGGAAAAGTTTGAGGAGAAGGAGGCCGCGTACTTTGGTTGGCGGCTGCGCCGCTGGTAAACCATCGTAACCTTCTATTTAACCCATCAACACCTCCCAGGTGCCACCATCGACACCTCCGGTACCACCATCGACACCTCCCAGGTGCCATTTTGCTCCGCAAAATGGATACCTTGGAGGAGCGATGGGAAACAGCGGGAGCCAAAGCTCCCGCCCACGCGAGTTCCTCCTCCAAGGTATCTACGTTTTGGTTTACCAAAATCGTAGTACCTGGGAGGTGTGAGCGAGACGCCTCACCCCATCGACACCTCCCAGGTGCCATTTTGCTCCGCAAAATGGACACCTTGGAGGAGCGATGGGAAACAGCGGGAGCCAAAGCTCCCGCCCACGCGAGCTCCTCCTCCAAGGTATCTACGTTTTGGTTTACCAAAATCGTAGTACCTGGGAGGTGTGAGCGAGTACGCCTCACCCCATCGACACCTCCCAGGTGCCATTTTGCTCCGCAAAATGGACACCTTGGAGGAGCGATGGGAAACAGCGGGAGCCAAAGCTCCCGCCCACGCGAGCTTCTCCTCCAAGGTATCTACGTTTTGGTTTACCAAAATCGTAGTACCTGGGAGGTGTGAGCGACCTTGCCACCATCGACACGCGAGTTCCTCCTCCAAGGTATCTACGTTTTGGTTTACCAAAATCGTGTACCTGGGAGGTGTGAGCGAGATCGTACCTGGGAGGTGTGAGCGAGTTTTCCCGTTGCCCATTATCTTCGCCGCCCCAGATGCTCTTCTCCTCCCTCCTTTTCCTCCTCTTCTACCTGCCCCTGGTGGTAGTCCTCTCCCTACCGGGCAACCGGCGGTGGCAGAACGGATGGCTATTATTCGCCAGCCTGTTTTTCCATGCCTGGGGCGGATTTAGCTACACCTTATTACTGTGGGCCGGCATCGGCATCAACTTTTTACTGGGGCGACGGATCGAGCGCGAGCGGGAGAGCGGCCGGACGGGAATGAACTCCCTCTGGCTGGGCGTGGGCCTGAACCTGGGCCTGCTGATCGTCTTCAAGTACACTGCCTTCTTCGGCGAGAACGTGAATGCGCTGCTGGAACTGACGCGCATCCCGCCCTTCGAGTTGCCGCGCATCGCGCTGCCGCTGGGCATCAGCTTCTATACCTTTCAGGGGCTGAGCTACCTCATCGACGTATACCGGGGGGAGGTACGGGCGCAACCCTCGTTGGCGCGGCTGGGCCTCTACATCAGCTTTTTCCCGCAACTGATTGCCGGACCGATCGTGCGCTACCGGACCTTCGTGGATCAGCTCACCGAGCGGGTACGGAACTGGGACCGCTTCGCGGCCGGCACCGAACGCTTCATCTGGGGCCTGAGTAAAAAAGTGCTACTGGCTAATAACTTCGGCCGCGTGGCCGACGATTTGTTCGCCCTCGATGCGGGTTCGCTCTCGCCGGCGGCCGCCTGGACGGGCTTGCTGTGCTACTCGCTCCAGATCTACTACGACTTCAGCGGTTACAGCGACATGGCCATCGGACTGGGGCGGCTATTCGGTTTCGAATTACCGGAAAATTTCAGCTACCCCTACGCCGCCCGCTCGGTGCGTGATTTTTGGCGGCGGTGGCACATCACCCTGGGGGCCTGGTTCCGCGACTACGTCTACCTGCCGCTCGGCGGCAGCCGGGCGGGCAGCGGGCGCACCTACCGCAATTTGCTGATCGTATTCGTGCTCACCGGACTCTGGCACGGGGCGGCCTGGACGTTCCTGCTCTGGGGACTCTGGCACGGCGCGTGTATCGTGGCCGAACGCCGGCTGGGGCCGCCGCCGGCCGGGGCGACCGGCTTCGTGAGGCGGCTTACGGCTCACCTCTACCTGCCCCTCTCCGTAGGGCTGGCGTGGGTGCTGTTTCGGTCCGAAAGCCTGGGTCAGGCGCTCAACTATTATATCGCGCTGGCGGGCGGGGCGGCCACGCCCCAGCAATTCGACTGGGTGGGTTACGCCAATACGGAACTGTACGGCGCACTACTTCTCGGTCTGGTGGGGTGCACCACGGTTTTGGGGCAAGCAAGTACCTGGTTGCAAGGCTGGTCGGAGCAATCGGTCTTCCGCACTGAATTCCTGGGCCTCCTCCGTCTCGGCGGCTTGCTGCTACTCCTCACGTACTGCCTGCTCGAACTAAGCGTTGATGCCTATAATCCCTTCATCTATTTCCGGTTTTGATGGAACGCCCGCTCCACTTCCCGCCTCCTTCGTTACGGCCTGCCCGTGCTCGTTTTCGGCCTGCTGGTCCTGCGGCTGGCGGACAGTCGTTTGCACCTGCTCCCCGCCACCGCGCCCCTGCAGGAGCAACGGGCGTTGGCACCGATTCCCGAACTGAAGCTCGACTACCTCGACGGCTTCCCGCCCCAGACCGACGCCTGGTTTAACGACCATTTTTACGGCCGCGCCTGGCTGGTCCGCACCCGCCGCCGCATCGACTTGGTGAGCGGAAAGCTCCCCCGCCTCGAAGATAAAACCGTGATCGGCAAAAACGGCTGGTTCTTCAAGGGCGGCCTGCAAATGGAACTCTACCGGGGCACCTACCCCCTACGGCCCGAACAACTGATGGAACTGGTGACCGAACTGAACCGCCGCCGCACGGCGGTGGAGGCACGGGGCGGCCGCTACTACTTTGCCATCGCGCCCCTCAAGCACCATCTGTACCGCCGGTTTTTGCCCGAGAATGCCCGGCAACTCAGTAGCCAATTTGCCGCCCGCCGCCTGCTGAACGCGCTGGCCGCTGACGGGCGGGTGCCTACCATCGACCTTTACCGACCCCTCCAGAATTACCTGACCGACCACCCGAATAGCGATACGCTCCTCTATTTTCGTACCGACCACCACTGGACCAACCTCGCCGGCCTCATCGCCACCCGCACCATCGTCGATCGGCTGCGCAAAGATTTTCCCGCCATCCCGTCCTTTCGGCGCGGAGATTACCGCATCGAGTTGAGTGAGTGGCCCGGCATGACCCTCGCCAAAATGGCCGGACTGGAAGACCGCACCACCGATCAGGGCAGCGTCCTGCACCCCACCCACCGCTGGCGGGCCGATTCCATCCCCCGCCCGGAACTGCCGCGACCCCCCGGCTTCGCCTTCCCGCAGGATTATATTTTTGACTACCGCCAACCCGGTCGGCCGGATTTACCCACTATCTTTGTCAACCGTGAGAGCTTCGGGCAAAATCTCGTCCTGCCGCTCAGCGATTTTTTCTCCCGCAGTTGCTACCTCTTCAATGGCTGGGAACACCAACTCAACCTGCCCGATTACGAGCGCGAGGGCGGCGATATTTACCTGGAACTCATCTGGGAGGGACTGCTGCCTAACCTACTCCGCAACAAGCCGGACGACGGGAGGTGGTAGGGGATAAAACTTTCGTCCCAGGATCATAATCGGACCCTCCCCCCTTCGGGGGGTCGGGGGGAAAATACTACCATGCTCACCATTTGCCTCCCGGTTTACCGCTTCGACCCCACCGTACTAGTCCGGGAGCTGGTCCGGCAGGCAGCTACCCTCACCCACTCCGTGGAGGTGCTGGTGTACGACGATGCCAGTCCGGCGGCGGATCGAGAAATCTACCAAAAAGAGCTGGAAGCGATGCGGGCGGAGGGAGTAAATTATCGCTTGCTTCCGTCCAACCTGGGCCGGGCGGCCATCCGCAATCTACTGGCCCGTGATGCCGGCCATGAAACGCTTCTATTCCTGGATGCCGACAGCGGGATCGAACGGGCTGATTTCCTGGCCGCTTACCTGCGGGCCGCCGGGCAAACAACCGCCCCGCTGCTGATGGGCGGCCGGATATACGCACCGGAGCCGCCTGCCGACACGAACAAACTGCTGCACTGGCATTACGGCCACCGCCGCGAATCACGGTCGGCGGAGGAGCGGCGGCGGCAGCCGTGGCACGGCTTCATGAGCAATAATTTCCTGGTGCGCCGCGACCTACTGCTCCAGCATCCCTTCGACGAATCCATCGCCGGTTACGGGCACGAAGACACCCTCTGGGCGCTCCAATTGCGCCGCGCGGGAGTGGGCGAGATCGTCCACCTCGACAATCCCGTGGTCCACCTAGACTTGGAGGAGGCGACCGTTTTTCTGGACAAACAACGGCGTGCGACGGAGAATCTCCGGCGGCTACTCCGCGATCACCCTTACCTGGAAACCCGCTTAAGCGCGGCGGTCAAGCGTCTGCGAAAGTGGAGCATATGGGGGTTGACGCAGGTACCGGTACGTTGGGCTGCCCCCACCCTGCAACGACAATTAACGGCTCATCCCAAAGGAGCTTTTTGGCGGCTCGATCTACTCAAACTGCACTGGTTAGCGCAGGCGGATAAAGTTAAAGAGTAACTTGCGGGCGTGTCCCCGGCTGATGCCGGGGCCGGTCCCTTCCGGGCTTCGCTGTCGCTCGGCACTGCGTGCGCTAACGCCCCTCCAGGCACCTCACGCACAGGCCCCGAAAAAAAACTGCCCCGAACATCCGTTTCCGGAGTCGGGGCAGTCCACACACTATGAGAACACCCATTAAATCTTGGTCGGCGCGGGAAGCTTTTTTTAGTGACATCCGCTGTGCGCCGCTTTCGATAATATAGACGCGCAAACCGGGAAAAAGGATACGGCGGAGGCTGTTATAGAATTTAACAACTCTTATATACTTCTGAAATACAGTCAGTTGTGAATAAGTTAATGGTTTGTTACGGTTAAATTGGATTAAGCAAGGCTGAATTTGCGGGTATTTAATGTTGTTTAGCCGACATTTGTTCCGGCCCCTCCCATAGCTGCATGGGCTTTTACCAAAGTACCAACTACGATGAGCTTGCGACGATCACCGCAAATAAATTACCAGCGTGCGCAGCACGCCTACCAAAGTACGGGCAAAGCCCATCTTCCCTATCTTCCCCCTTTCCAACTAATCCACCACTTATGCGCCAATTAGCTACCCTTGCATTCATTTGCCTCGCTTTCCACCTCATCTCCTGTGGAAACGAGGAGACGGACCGGACCGCCATTGCCGCCACCGTCTTCCATAACGGTACCATCTATGCCGGTAGCGGCCTGAACGGCGGCGGAGCCATTGCCGTAGCCGCCGACGGTACCATCCTCGAACTCGCCGCCTCGCTGGAAGAACTGACCTCCGAGCAAGATACCGCCACCCAGATCATCGACCTGAAGGGAGCGTGGCTGATGCCGGGTTTTAATGAGGGCCACGGCCACTTCAGCGGACTGGGATCCAGCCTGCGTAACCTGAACTTCCTAAAGAGCAAGAGTTGGGACGAGATCGTGGGCCAGGTGGCCGAACGCGCCAGGACCGCACCGAAGGAAGAGTGGATCACCGGCCGGGGCTGGCACCAGGAGAAATGGGACAAGCCCCACGACCACTCCATCGGCGGCTACCCGATCCACGACGCGCTGAGTGAACTCACCCGTGACAACCCCGTACTGTTGTCCCACGCCAGCGGCCACTCGATCTACGCCAATGCGCGGGCCATGGAGCTGGCCGGCGTGAGCCGCGAAACCCCCGACCCACGCGGCGGCCGCATTGTGCGTGATGCGAGCGGAGACCCCATCGGGGTATTCGAGGAGCGGGCAATGGAACTGATTACCGGCGTGTACCAGGAATACCTGCAGAGCCTCAGCAGCGAGGAGCGCTACGCCGAGTGGCGGGCCGGGATCGACGCCGCGCAGGAAGAATGTCTCCGCAAGGGCATCACCTCCTTCCAGGATGCCGGCAGCAGCTACCAGGAAATTGAGTGGTACCGGGAACTGGCCGAAAACGGTGAACTCGACCTGCGACTCTGGGCCATGCTGCGCCACCGCCTACCCGAGATCCGCGACCCCCGCATGGACCGCCTGCCGATCATCGACGCCGGCAATGGCTTTTTCACCTGCCGCGCCATCAAGTCCGAAGTAGACGGTGCCCTGGGTTCTTATGGTGCCTGGCTGCTGGAACCCTATAACGATAAGCCCGGTTTCACGGGCCAGAATACCACCCCACTAGCCGACGTAGACACCATTGCCGGCCTGGCCGCCTGGCATAACCTCCAGCTCTGCGTCCACGCCATCGGCGACCGCGCCAACCGCGAGGTACTGGACCTTTTCGAGAAGCACTTGGCCGGTCGGGAAGACCACCGCTGGCGCATCGAGCACGCGCAGCACCTGCATCCCGCTGATATCGCCCGCTTTGGTCCAATGGGGGTGATCGCTGCCATGCAGGGCATCCACTGCACCAGCGATGCCCTCTTTGCCGAAACCCGCCTGGGCGAACAACGCGCCCGCGAGGGTGCCTACCCCTGGCGTGCCCTCCTGGATGCCGGGGCCATCGTCGTCAACGGCACCGATGCCCCGGTGGAGGACGTCGACCCCCTGGAAAGCTTCTACGCCTCCGTCACCCGCCGCCGCACCGATCGCGACCTGGCTTTCTTCCCCGAGCAATCCATGACCCGCGAAGAAGCGATCGACAGCTACACCCAGGCCGCCGCTTTCGCCGCCTTCGAGGAAGACTGGAAAGGAACCCTGGAACCAGGCAAGGTGGCTGATTTCACGGTACTGAGCCAAAATCTCCTAACCTGTACAGACGAGGATATCTTGCGTGCTGAAGTGCTGATGACGGTGGTGGATGGAAAGGTGCGATACGAGCGAAAGTAACATCCGGTCCGTAGTATCAATACAGATCAAACAAACTATCCACCCCCAAAACGCGGGCCGTCTGGAAACCCTCGGCCAGGTCGAAACCGGCCTGACGGCCGTAGGTCATGGCGCGGGCGCGGAGGTAATCGAAAAACTGACGACCTGAGATAGGCGTTTGTGGCTGATCGTCGTCCTGCCGTTCGTCATCGGGGTTGTGAAACTGGGAGGAGTAAGCCAGTACGGCTTCCATTTTACGGTCGAAATAATCGGTGATATCGACGATGAAATCCGGTTCCAGCTGGTGGTCCTGGATGTAGTGGTAGACATGATCTGGGCGGTGGTGCTGCTGGGGATTACCATTATCGTCGGTGGTTTCGATGCGACGTAGGCCGCTAAGGAAGCAGGCATCGGCGATGAGCTTGGCGGCGCGGCCGTGATCGGGGTGGCGATCGGAAAGGGCGTTGGCCAGCACGATGCGGGGGCGACAGGCGCGGACGTAGCGAACGATGGTAAGCAGGTTTTCCCGGGAATGCTCGAAGAAGCCGTCTGCCATGCCGGCATTCCAGCGGAAGGCGGCACCCATGATGTCGGCGGCTGCCGCCGCCTCCCGGTCGCGGATCGCGGCCGAGCCGCGGGAGCCAAGTTCGCCATGCGTCAAATCCAGTAACCCGAAGGTGTGGCCCTGGGCGGCGGATTTGAGCAGGGTGCCGGCACAGGAGAGTTCGATGTCATCGGGGTGAGCGCCGATGGCGAGGATGTCGGTTTGCAAGGATGGAAGGATTGAGGGATGGAGGGATGTGTAACGTAGAGACGCGATACCTCGCGTCTAGCACGGTAAATAACAACGTAGAGACGCGATACCTCGCGTCTAGCCGGCCCTAGCCGGCGCACGTTAAATAACAACGTAGCGTCGCGATACCTCGCGCTTAGCCGGCAGCGTGCGTGAGGTGCCTGGAGGGTTTAGTGCGTAGCACCGAGCGAACAGCGAAGCCCGCAAGGGACCGACCCCGGCCCATGGCCGGGGACACGCCCCAAAAACCTTCCTTACTAAAGGACTAACGGCTACCATAGTTCTTCAGGATGCGGAGTGCATGGGGAAAAGCCGCAGTTTGAATACCTTTGCAGTATGCATGAATCAAGCCCCGAGAGAAAACGCGCCCAGGAGAGCCGGGCGGCCATCCAGCGCCTGTACATTGCGATGCGGCACCTGCTGATCCGGGGATCTTATAAGCCGATGGGGATGTCGGGTGAGGCGCTGATTGAGGCACTGCGGGTGCTGGAGCCGGAGATTTACGGCAGTATCAACGACCGTGAACGGGTGGAATTGGATGGCCTACTCTATATTTTTCAGCGCCTGCCGAAAGGTATCGAGGAGTGTCGCCTGATCAAGTTGATCAGCCGCGAGGGTTTTGAGCAGGATTTCGGGGCTATCGTACCGCCTAAGCGGCGACGGAACGCCTACCGGATCGATGAGAACGAAATGTACATCGAGATGACGCGGGGGCGGAGTGACATTTATGATATCCTGACCCACCTGACATTCCTGTACGTGGAGGCCGAGAAGATCCGGCGCAATAGCGAGGATAATCGGGGGAACAAAAAGCGGGAGTGGCAACAGTTGGAGCGGATCGTGGAGGCCGAGGCGGCCGGTGAGGAGTACAGCCGCGAGGTGGCGTTTACTTATCTGAGCGTACTGCTGGGCCGCACTTATGAGGAGACGGTGGCCGCCTGCAAGCGATTTAATGCCGACTCGAACGTGAACTCCATTTTCCACATCGCGTACCACCTGGGCCGGTTGGCCACGCAGGAACGAAACGAGGAAAAAGACAGCCAGGGCGGACCGTTGGACCGTGAGATCACCTTTTCCAGTGCGCTGCGCGAAAAGGTAGGGCACCACTATTACGGCGAAATGTGGGCCAAGGCGATCAAGGAACACCTGCTGCGAGCCGGCTTGCTGGAACGGCCGCTGCACATCATCAGTGCGAACCTGCACAGTGTGATGAATTCGCTCTACGCCACGGTTGCGCTGCGTGATACCGTACCTTCGGTGAATCTGGAAGACTATGCGCGCCTGCTCTCGCAGGTGGACAATGGTAAGTTGCGAAAGCAAGTACGCGTGCTGGCCGGAGAGAGCGGCATGGTGCGCCTGGATGATACCTCGGGGACAAACATCAGTGTGCAAATTTTCGATACGGCCGATCTGCCGACGGAATTGATCAGCGAGGAAATTGCCTACGATGCCGAACGCATCGCCCGCGAAAAACCTGTACTGATCGTAATGGATTACGCCTTCGGGGAGCAGGCTTACGAAACGATGGACGAACTGCTGCGCCCTTTCCATGCGGAAGACAAGGTCTACCACATGCAGGTGGAGAGCATTAATATCATGGGCAAGGCCGGCATCTTGTCGGGCCGCAAGGGCGATATCATGGTGCCCACGGCCCATGTGTTCGAGGGCACGGCCGATAACTATCCGTTCGAGAATGCCCTGAGCGTGGCCGATTTCGAAGGCCAGGGCCTCCAGGTATTCGGCGGCCCCATGATCACGGTGATGGGAACGAGCCTGCAGAACCGCGACATTCTGGCCTATTTCATCGAGAGCAGCTGGGCCGCGAGCGGCCTGGAAATGGAGGGAGCGCACTACCAAAAAGCGATCCAGGCGGCGGCCAAGATCCGTAAGAGCATCAACCCCGATGTGACGCTCCGCTATGCCTACTATGCCTCGGATAACCCCCTGGAAACGGGCCACACGCTGGCCAGCGGTAGCCTGGGGCTGGATGGGGTGAAACCGACGTATTTGATCACGAATAAGATCCTGGGGGGAATACTGGGGTAAGCATTATTTACCCGTATTGTAATAGCAGGCGTTGCCTTTGGTAATTACCTGCGGTGATCGTCGCAGACCCCTCGGAGTTTAGACACGCTCTTAGTCCGTTGGATCAAGCCTACGCGTACACTTACGGCTGCACCGGTGACTAAGTAGCCGGCTTCGCCCTTAGTATTTTAGTACTTTTGTAGCCGGTCCGAAAAAATCAAGGTTCGTTCGGATCACCTACCCACTGCTCGATTACCAGACGCGGAGCGTCCTACAACACTGCGGGCACGGCCCTCCTACCATGCAACTCTCCATTGTCATCGTCTCCTATAACGTCCGCTACTTTTTGGAGCAGACGCTGCGCTCCGTGGACCGGGCGCGTAAGGGACTCGACGTGGAGGTGTTCGTGGTGGACAATGCTTCGGTGGACGATTCGGTCAAGATCGTGCGCGAGCGATTTTCGTGGGTCAAACTGATCGCTAACGCCGATAATCCCGGTTTTTCGGTGGCCAATAACCAGGCTATTCGCCAAGCCGTCGGTAAGTATGTGCTATTGCTTAACCCCGATACCGTACTGGAGGAAAACAGCCTGCGCGTCTGCTTCGATTTTATGGAACGGCACCCCAACGTCGGCGGCCTGGGCGTGCGGATGATCGACGGTTCCGGCCGCTTCCTGCCCGAGAGTAAGCGCGGCCTGCCCACGCCCTGGGTGGCATTTACCAAGGCCTTCGGCCTGGCGCGGCTCTTTCCGCGCAGCCGCACCTTCAACCGCTACCACCTCGGCTATCTGGACGAGTACAAGACTCACCGGGTGGAGGTGCTATCCGGTGCCTATATGTTCCTGCGTTCCGAGACCCTGCAACGGGTGGGCCTGCTGGACGAGGATTTCTTCATGTACGGCGAGGACATCGACCTGTCTTACCGCATCACGCAGGGCGGCTACGAGAATTGGTACCTGGCCGCCACCACCATCATCCACTACAAGGGCGAGAGCACCAAAAAGGGCAGCCTCAATTACGTGCGGGTCTTCTACCGGGCCATGATCATCTTTGCCCGCAAGCACTTCACCGGCGGCAGTGCCGGTTTGCTGGTGGCACTCATGCAGACGGCCGTCTACGTGCGGGCGGTCATCACGCTGCTGGGCAATCTGTTGCGGCGCGTCGGCCTGGCCGTGCTGGACGCGGCGGTCATTTACGGCGGCCTGGTGCTGCTCAAGAATTACTGGGCCTCCTACCACTTTCGTAATCCCAACTACTACGACGACGGCATCCTTTACCTCCACTTTCCCGCTTACATCGCGCTCTGGCTGGTGGGTATTTTCCTCAGCGGCGGTTACGACCGGCCCTTCGAACTGCGCCGGCTGGGGCGCGGATTGATCCTGGGCACCCTGCTGCTTACCGCCATCTACGGCCTGCTGCCGGGAGAGCTGCGGCCCAGCCGCGCCCTGCTGCTACTCGGCACCGCCTGGGCATTCATTGCCACGCTGGTTATCCGCCTCGCGTGGCATTTTTCCCGCTTCGGCCACTTGCGCCTCGGCGACCGGACCGGCGGCCGGCTGGCGGTGGTCGGCAGCCCTCCCGAAACCCTGCGGGTCATGCAACTACTGCAGCGGGCGGGCGTAGGGGTCAACTTCGTGGGCCGCATCAGCCCGCCGGACCAGGAAGACGACGGCGACGGCATCGGCCATACCGGTCAGCTACCCGGCCTGGTGCGGGTCTACGACCTCTCGGAACTCATTTTCTGTTCGGCCGATCTGCCGCTGCGGTCCATCCTCGGCTGGATGTCCACCCTGGGACCGCGCCTGCGCTACAAGATCCTGCCCGAGCACGGCACCTCCATTATCGGCAGCCACGCCGGTGGCCGTGCGGGCGAACTCTACACCCTCGATTTCCGCCTCCGCCTGGCCGAACCCGTGGACCGTCGGGCCAAGTGGCTGCTCGACAAGTGCGTTTCGCTTTTGCTGCTCTTCACCTGGCCCTTCTTCATCTGGCTCGTGCACGATCGCAGTTCCTTTTTCGCCAACATCTACCGCGTCCTCATCGGCCGCCGCACCTGGGTCGGCTACTACCGCGGCGATGAGCGCCTGGACCTCCTGCCCGACCTGCCGCGCGGCGTACTGCAACCCGGTCCCGCCGAAACAAAGCCCGATGAGGCCACCCGCAGCCGCCTCAACCTTCTTTACGCCCGCGATTACACCACCGGCCGTGATTTCGACCTCATCGTCTCCCGCTTCCGGGAGTTGGGTAACGTGGAGGAAGATGTGCGGAAGGAGGTGTGAGGGCTGGGGTGCCGACGCTTACGATGAACCTTTTTTGCGAAACAAAATGGATGCATCGGAAGAGCGGTTGTACTTTTTCTTAATCAGGACTACTTCTCCGGGGTAGCTAATTTTAGCGTCAGCTAAAAAAAGTTTCTCCTAGACACGCTCTTAAACGGGCGTGTCCGGCTGCCTGACGGCAAGCCGGTCGGTCCCTTCCCAGCTCCCTGTTCGGTCGGCCCTGCGGGCTGCTTCACTGCGTTGCGCCCTGTCCAGGCACCTCACGCGGTGGGGGGGGGTAAGTTTCCGGTCCGCCTCCCGAATCACGCCTCCCGATAACTTTCACCCCGCTGAAGCGGGGGAAAAATAGCTTGGAGGAGGAATCTCGAAGCTGTTTAATCGTAGGCTGTCCAATCTATTTAGGTTTACCTACTACAGTTATAAGTGGATGTCAACTTCCCGTCACCCCTCTCCTCCGCGGCGGCTGGGGTTACCACGAAGGTTCTGGCTAGATAAAAACTTGCGCGCATAGCGGGTTACGTAAGTCCGTTTTTATGACGCCAGGTTCTCAAATGCTTGGTTATCAGGAAGTAAAAATTTAGATACGCTCTTGACTAAAGCTAGATTTTTTTCTACCTCTCCACCTCCCATCCATCCACCCACTCCATCTCCCCGATCGTTCCATCTTCATTGAACTTCAGCGGCGCACTCCAGTACTGGTAATCATGGCCCTTTACGTTATCGGAGGCGGAACCCCAGAGATCGCCGATCCAGATGAATTCGGGACCGGAGGCGGTGCCGAGTTCCATTACGTAGGCCTGCTGGGCGGGGATGATGGGCGGCTGCTGGATGTTCGGGCCGGTCACGTAAGCCCGGCCCGCCGGCACGGCCCGACCGCCGGACTGGAAGGTGAGTTCATTGAGGTAGAGTGGCCGCCGGCTGCTGCTGGTATCGCTACCCATGAGGCGGAAACGACGTGATGCGGTAGGCGCGAATTGCAGGTAGATGCGCTGCCGCAGGGCGGTGTTTTCTTCCTTACGGTCGGTGATCTCGATTGGTTTCCAGCTACCGTCCGACCAACCGGATAGCTCGAAACCCACGGTGTCGATCTCGGGGTGGACGCGGGGGTTGGACACGTCACCACAATTCTCCGGCCGGTTTCCGGTAAAGCGGTCGATGACCAGGCCGTCTGCGGATTGCGATTCCCGGTAGAGGATAGTGGCGGCCTCATCCCGGCTGGTTATCACGGTGGCGTAACCGGTGCCGCGATCTACGCCATCCGTCAGCACCGCCGCCGCGCGGCCGGGGTAGCGGTTGATGTTGGTGGTGAGGCGGTAACCGCTCAAAGGTTTATCGGACACGTAGACCCGCGCCCCGGAACCGTAGTTGCAGAAGCAGCAGGTGTAATCGGTAAGCAGGTAGTACAGCCCCTTGCGCTTGAACATCGTCCCGGCCTCCATGTGCTGGGCGATCATCCCGCCGTTCTCCCCGGTCGACGACTGGAAATCATCCGCCATCCGCTCCACCGATACCTGGTGGCCTTGAATAGTATTGTAGCTAATGTAACCCGCCCCATCGTCGTCCACGAACAGCCCGAAATCCCCCACGCCGATGGCGGAGTTGGCCATTTGCACATTATCGTTCACGATGCGGAACGGGCCTTCCGGCCGGTCACTTACGGCCACGCCGAACTGCCCGTCCCACAGTTGCGGGTACCAGTTGTACCAGAGCACGTACTTACGGGTTTTAGCATTGTAGATGACGTGGGGTCGGTAATATACGCCCGTCGGCTGCTTGGCGAGTAAGGGACCTTCGTGCCGCCAGGTCTTCAGGTCAGTCGAGCTGTAACATTGGTAAGCGTTGGCGGTCGTAAAGCCGTTAGTGCTGCCGTAGGCCGTCCCGTACCAGTAAAATGTGCCGTTGAATTCGACCAGCCGCCCGTCGTGCGCATCCACGATCTTACCCTCGGCGGTAAGGCGGGGCGTGGTATTATCGACCCGGATGGTCTGGGCGGACAGGGTGGTGGCGGCGAATCCGGCGAGGACGAGTAAAAGGCAGTAAGGGAGGAATAATCGCATCGTGGTTGGCTTGAATGGAGGTAAGGGAAATAATGGGAAGGGATGGTTCCTGAGCGTGGCTGAGGTTCCACTCCTGTTGGTAATTTACGTTCGGGCGGCTTCGCTGCCAAAGCCCTAAAGGGGTTTTATCCTTCGATCCGGCTGAGCGAATCTGTGCGGGGATTGAAGTTTCAACAAAAAAATAGCCGTGACTAACCCGGAAGCAAGGCTCCCGGCTTCGTCACGGCTAAACTTCAACATCAATCTTCAATCAAAATCAATTCCTGCGGGGGGGACAGGATACTATGGTTAGCGGTACAGCACCAGTTGCCGTACCGTCGAATCGGTTCCGTGCGCGACGCGCAGGAAGTAAAAGCCGTTCGGCAGGCCGGCACCGGTCCACTGGACCTGGTGGGCACCGACGGCGACGGTATCGTCGAATAGCGTGGCTACTTGACGGCCCTGGAGGTCCATCAGTTCCAGCGTGTACCGGCCGGCGGTGAGGGCATCGAACTCCACCGTCAGCTGACCCTGGGAAGGGTTAGGGTAGGCACTGAGGCGGAACACATCGTCTTCGGCTTCCTCGATCACGCCGTTGATAACGGCGGCCGAAGGCCAGGAGGTGGCGATGCGTAGTTCGTCGAAGTTGGTCACGTAGGGAACCTGGTTGCCACCCGATCCTTCCGCGCGGATGCGGATCACGTCGATCGGTCCGGCCTTCATGAAATCGCTGGTACCGAAAGCGAGGGCGTCAGCCGTATCCGGTTCCACGCCGGCGGGCGGGTCGATCCACAGCCAGATGCTGTCGGGGATGGACATATCGGCATTGGTGGAAATGCGGGTTACCAGCCAGTGCAGGCCTTCGTCCTTTACTTCCGTGAAGCGGTTGTTGTTGGAAGCCGGGGTCACGAAGCCGAGGAAGTCACCGTTAAACAGGCGACCTACCGCGAGGCGCTGGCCGGCAGCGGCACCGACGTTGGTGTTCCGGAGGGTGACGCTGGCCACGTTGTCCGTGGCGGCACCTTCGGTGGTATTCATAAAGAAGGTCATGTAGTAGGTCCGCCCGTCGCTGGTAAGCGGGAAGGCGAGTTCGCGATCGGCGCGGATCTGGGTGCCGGCTTCCTGGTAGTTGTACTGAGCCTTATTACCGATGGTAATAAACTCGGGGAATGCAATGCTGCCCGACGTGATGTTCACCGTGTTCATGGAGCCGAAGTTACCGGCATTCATCCAGGTACCGTCCCAGAAGGCGTTGATACCGCCCTGACCGAAGAGTGACTCGCCCGCGTCGTAATTGAATGGCTCGTAAACCAGCAGGTCGGGGTCGCTGCTGCCGAAGTTAGGCGATACGTCGCGGAAGCTGAATCCGGTGTACAGCTCGTCGGCCGATAGGGATAGCGACTGCGCTCCCGCGGCCCGGATGCGGACCTGGTCGAAACCGTTGCTTACGTCCAGGTCGGTGATCGTAAACAGGGCACTTGCGGGATCGGGCAGTACGTCGGAGGTCGGATTGACCCACACGAGGGCCGAATCCTGGACGCCGGAACCGTAGAGGTCCATGCGGACCACGATCCAGTTGACGCCGTTGGCCGAAGCGTTGGTTGCTACCTGCGGGATGTTACCGTTGTAGGTAACGGCCAGGTTGCCGAGGCCGGTGGTGGCACCGATGGCGAGTACTTCCGTATCACCGTCCATGATGGCCACATTACCGCTGTTGCCGATGGAGTTCTGCGTTACGTCCAGCAGGAAACTCAGCCAGACCGTCGATCCCTCGGGAGAATCTTCCGCGAAGCGGGCGAAGTAGGGGCGGGTATAGCTGGTGGCGGTACTCATTTGGGTCAGGGTAGCTTTATTGCCGGTACCGTCCACGCGGTCGCTCGGTACGGAGCCTTCACCGATGGTGATCAGGCCGGATTGCTTGACCCAGGGACCCGCCCAGCCGGTACCGCCGTTCTGGCCATCGAGGTCTTCGCCGACGTTGTAGTCGAACGGCTCGGTCGCCACGACGGGGATATTGGGGGCCTGGATGTCCAGCAGGTCACCGGGAACGATGTCGCTGTACTCGCGGCCGACGTAGATGTCGTCCCAGTCAGCCGTAACGCCGGGGTCGCCGGCTACTTTGAGGCCGATGGCATCCCAGTTGGTCAGGTTGGCCGAGCCGACTACGTCGGCGGTATCGCGGCCGGGGGTGCCGGTCAGGGCGGGGTCTACCCACATATAAACGGCGTCCGGCGCGGAAGTGCCGTTGGTGACCAGTTCCAAAACGACGAAGTGGCCGTCGCTTGCCGAGGCATTGGTCTCGCCCTGGCCGATGATGCGCAGGTTGGTGCCGCCGAACGAACGTCCGATCTGGAGTAACTCACCGGCTCCACCGGCGGGGAAGTTATCGCTGTCAGCCAGCACGAGGTTAGTCACGTTGGGACCGCCGTTCTCGGAGTCGAACCAGTAGCCGACCCAGAAAGAGCGGCCATTGTCGCCGTATTCACCGGCCAGTTTGCGGAAAGCGCGACCGTTGGCGTCAAAGGTGACCTTATTGTTATTGGTTTCCTTGAGCAGGTCGAGGGCCTGGATGCCGCCCATGCTGATGAGGGGGTCCATGCCGTCGGCGAGGGTCCAGGGACCGTCCCAGCCGGTTCCGCCGTCCTTGCCCGCCAGTCCGTCGCCGGCGGGGTAGTCCATCGGTTCCGAAGCACCCACTGGCGCGGCGGGGATGGGCGTCAGGTCGCCGGGAACCACGTCGGCGAAGGTACCGCCGAGGAAAATGTCATCGACCTCGAAGTTGAGTCCGGCCTGGCCCTCGGTCTTGAGGGAGATGCCGTTGAAGGACGCACCGGGGTAGAGCTTGTTCTTGATGTCGGCATCGGCCGTATCGGGCATCATGCCGGCGGGGTCGGGGTCTACCCAGAGGTGGAGGATCCAGTTGTCGGAGGTATCGGAGGCCATGAGGCGACCGACCATCCAGCGGGCGGAGGTGGATTCGAACAGGGCACCGGAATTGGTGGCACCCGAACCCGCGCCGGTGGCGAACAGGTTGCGGTTACCGAACCGCTTGCCGAGCACGATGCGCTCGTAATTGTCCTGCGTGGTATCGGTAAAAACCAGGGTGCCGACGTTGTTGCCCACGTTACCGCTGACGGCCGCGTGGGTGCTGAACCAAATGGTGGGGTTTTCCGCCTGCGTGAGGGGAGCCTCGAAGTAGCGGATCACGCGGTTATTCGCGCCGTTGGAAACACCCTCGAAGGAATTGGTGCTGGTGAGGGCCGACAACTCGTCGTTGGCCAGACCACCGGCGGCAACGGACGCCTGAAAACCGGCCGCCGTCTGGATGGTGTCCCAGGGACCGGCCCAGCCGTCGGCCATCTCGCCGAGACCGAGCAGGGGTTGTCCGGCATTGTAATTGAATTGCTCGAAAGCCAGGGCGGATACGGGAACGGAGGTGTCGACCAGGTCGGCCGGAATTACCTCGGCGTAGGTGTTGCCGACGTAGATATCGTCCCAGTCAGCCGTAACGCCTTCCGTACCTTCGACGATCAGGCCGATGGCGTTCCAGTTGGTCAGGTCGCGGGCACCGGTGGCGTTGGCGTCGGCGCGGTTGGGCTGAACACTCAGGTCCGGGTCGATGTAAATGTAAATATCGTCGTTAACCGCCGCAGATCCGTTGGTCACGATTTCGAGTACGACCAGGTGGCCGTCGGCACTGGAAATGCCGGTGCCGCCACCGCCTACCAGGGCGATGTTGGGGTTGTTGAAACCACTGCCGATCTGCGCCAGGCGACCGCCGGGACCCATTGCGCCGAAGGTGTTCTCATCGGCTAGAACGAAGTGTGATACATTGGGACCATCGTTAGTAGTCTGGAAAAAATAGCTGACCCAGAAAGTGCGGCCCACGTCGCCGTAGCTGCCGTCCAGGCTGCGGACTACCCGCGCATTGGCGGCCAGGCTTACTTTGTTGCCGCTGGTGGCGCGTAGCAGGGGCGTACTCTCGATACCGCCCGCCGTGATGGCGGGATCGGTGCCGCCCAGCAACATCCAGTCGCCGTCGAAACCGCTACCGCCGGACTGGCCGGCCAGGGTGGTTCCCACCACGTAATTCATGTTCTCCACGGCGCCGTCGGGCTGCTCGTCGATCGTGATCAGGTCGTCGGGGACGATCTGGGCGAAAGCCGGGGCCACGAAAATATCGTCGGCATTAAAGCGGATACCCTCGCCGCCCTCGGACTTGAGGAGGACGCCGTTGAAGGTAGCCGTGGGGTAGGTCTTGTTAATAATATCGGCATCGGCTTCCAGCGGCTCACCGGTGGGGGAGGGGTCTACCCACATATCGAGTTCCCAGTTGGTGGAAGCGGCGTTGTAAACCAGGTGGCCGACCAGCCAGTGAGCGGCATTGCCGGTAAACACCTCGCCGGTATTGGTAGCACCGGTTCCGGGGCCGACGGCGAATACATTACGGTTGCCGAAGCGTTTGCCGACCGTCACGCGCTCGATGTTGCCCTGGGCGGTGTCGATGAGCGAAAGCACGCCCACGTTACCCAGCATATCGCCCTCGATGGAAATATGGACGCTAAACCAGAAATCCCCGTCCGCCGGGGCGATGGGGGTGGTAAAGAGCCGCTGGTAGCGGTTCATGGCCCCCGTGGAGATCATGGTGGCGCGGTTGGTGGCGGTGCGCACCAGCAGGCTGTCGTTGTAAACGCCGCCGCCGCGAATGGCGGATGAATCGGCGTCGGTGACGGCCGTCCAGGCACCGGCCCAGCCGTTGCCCGCCGTTCCGTTACCGGCAATGGTGGGGCCGGTCATATAGTCGAATCCGTCCGCTACCTGCGCCCGGACGGTCCAGGCCGCGAGGAAAAGGAGGGTGAAAAATGTAAGTCTTTTAAGCATGATCGTTGATGTTGAATTGAGTGTATTGAGATGCCTCGGAGGAGGGGTTTTATTTTAGTTCTTTTTCGAGTGATAAGAGTGCATTAGTGGCAGGCTGCGCATGCCGTCTCGGACGTGGACGTCCTCGACCTGAGCGGCGTGTTCGCGGGACGTCCTCGACCTGGGCGGCGTGTTTGCGGGACGTCCTCGACCTGAGCGGCGTGTTTGCGGGACGTCCTCGGCCTGGGCGGGGTGTTTGCGGGACGTCCTCGACCTGGGCGGGGTGTTTGCGTGAGGTGCCTGGAGGGGCGTTAGCGCACGCAGTGCCGAGCGAATAGCGACGCCCGGAAGGTACCGACCCCGGCCCTTGGCCGGGGGCACGGCCTTATTTAGTACGTACTAAGTATTAACCCCCTACCACCCCTCATTTTGCCGGTAGCCGTACTGCTCGACCTGGCCGAAGGGGATGGCAAACAGGATGCGGATGTTCATGTAAGCGTCGGAGAAATCGTTGAGGTAGGGCTGGATCATGCGCTGCTCTTCCCCGTGGGCGGTCATGATTTCGATGAGGTTGCCGTAGCGGATGAGGTCCCACCAGCGGTGGTCTTCGAAGGCCAGTTCCACGCGGCGCTCGCGGCGGATGGCATCGGTGAGTTGCTCGGTGGTGGACAGGTCGAGTTCGGGCACGGGGTTGCCGGGGAAGTAGAGCGGCAGGCCGGCGCGGACGCGGAGTTGGTTAACGATCTCGAAGGCCGCGTCGGGCAGGCCGCCCTGGGTTTCCACGAGGGCCTCGGCCTTCATGAGGAGCACGTCGGCGTAGCGGAAGACGGGGAAATTCAGGTCGCTACCGCCGTTGGTTACGGGCGGAAAAAGGAACTTGCGCGAGTAGGGGATGAGTTCGTTATCCGGGTCGGTCAGGTCCTCGTCGTAAAAACCGATGCTGGCGGTGAAGCGGCGATCGCCCGTCTCATAGGTGCGGATGAGGTCGGCGGTGGGGATGTTCTTACTGGCACCGCTGCCGACGAACTGGCCCTCGGTGATGGTGGTGCCCGATTGATAGGGGAGCCACTGAAGAAAAAATCCGCCTCCCTGGCGGTCGGCGTCGGTCCCCTCCGGGCGCGCCGGTCGGCTTGGTGCTGCGCACTGCCCCTTGTTGCGGGTAGGGGCAAGCCCTACTCCCTACACGCGGGGCACCCTGCGGGCACCTCACGCGGGGGGGCAAGGATTAGTTATGCTGCTTCTCTCGATCGCAAAGGCGATCTTCGAGGTGAAGAGATGGGTGGGAGTGCACGTAAAATGCAGAAAAACAAGAGTAAAACGCTATTACAAAAAATTACTTAGACGGCATTACAGAAGAACAATAGTAATATTAATACTCATAACGTGTATTATCTTTATGGTGAAGTGCTCATGAAAATTTAATTTACTAAATTAGCCCCGTAGGCTACTTGTATATTTTCAACGTAATGACTCTATACAAGTAGTTATCACCCCGGCTAAAATAAACTCGGCGAAACAAAATCACAATTTATGCTCAAGTATTTCCTTCTGCTATTAATTTTGTCGTCAACGAGTAAAAAATTGACAGCCTGCATTTGTTTTCCTGGCAATGGTGTAGAGGAATATGTCGCTGCAGACTTTGTGGCTCAGGTAAAAATAATATTCACTTCTGTTCATGCCGCGCGAGAAGGGTCAATATATAATTATGTTTTGCCATTGAGGGTTTATAAAAGCTATGCAGGTAACAGCTGTGTTATTGAGACAAATCCCACTAATAGTTGCGCCTTTGCAATGGATCAAGGGGGGACGTATTTGGTGCAAGCCGTCGTTCGTAATAGTTATTTGTTCACGGATCAGTGTTTT
Organism: Lewinellaceae bacterium; assembly: GCA_963757435.1. Classification (GTDB taxonomy): domain Bacteria; phylum Bacteroidota; class Bacteroidia; order Chitinophagales; family Saprospiraceae; genus Neolewinella. The sequence goes on from CAVWSC010000034.1 coordinate 125,907, forward strand.
GGAAGTATTCGCCTGGACCCAATTCCCGAAATCATTGGTAATTATGATGCATATACCCGCGAGCATCGTATAAAAGTAGCTCGGAAACTCAAAACTCTCGATACGATCACGCACCTGGGGATTGCCCATTATGACGACAACTCTTTCAAGAATCCTATCCGAAAATCTTCTTACAACCAAGTTTCAGTCGAGTTAAATAGTTGGAATCAACACATTGTCCTGCAACTCACTTATAACAATCGCTACGAACTTACGGGTAAGCGAGTTATCCAATATTCACAACTTCCGGCCCTGGATTCAGTAGCTTTGCAGATGGCTGCGCCGCGTTGCCGGCCGAAGTTGGATAGAAAGTTGCAGCCGAAGGAAGAGTATTTTTTGTACCCAGAGTTGTTATTCAGGGAGGAAGAGGGTGTATACGAATTAGCGTATAGTGGTGGGTGAAAACGTTTCTAGTCAGTGGGTTTTCGAGCATTGCTTTTAAAGCATTTTCAACACACTATCATTTCGTATTCACAAGCCCATAAAGTAGGAATGCCGGCTGCAAGAAGAAGAACTAAATTGGTAGCAACTCGTCGCAATGTTTTTTTTAAAAAATTCTAAAAGTGGTTGTTATTTTCACCTATGTGATACGAAGTTATGGATTTTGGGTTGTTCTGCGGTACCATAACCTCTTAGGCTGTCCAATCTATTTAGGTTAACTCGCTACAGTTTAACTATACGTCAACTTCCTATCACCTCTCTCCTCCGCAGCGGCTGGGGTTACCATGAAGTAGCCGTGAAGCGAACGAGACCCAGACGATTAGCCGGGTCGGGAAAAGGTCTTCAATAAACGAGCGCAAAACTTATACTAATCGAAGCCTGATAATCTGAACCGCCTACATCTCAACCCCCCTTCCACTGCATATTCATAACACAACAAATTCCTTACTACACCACCGTAATCAAATTTCGTCCCAATCGGATTACCCCTTTTCGCTCCAGCCCCTTCAACAAGCGCGATACGGCCTCCCGGCTGGCGTGCAGGTCATCCGCAATTTGCTGGTGGGTCGTGCTGATCGTCCGGTTAGGATGAATAGCCGCACGTTTATTGATGTATTCCAGCAGGCGTTCGTGGAGCGCGTTAAAAGTGACTTGGTCAATGGTCTTAATCAGCTCGTTCATGCGCCGGTCATAGGCGAGCATCACATAATTTTTCCAGCTTTTATAACGCATCATCCACTGGTCCATCCGCTGGTGGGGAAGCGCGAAAATAGTCGTATCTTCCTCCGCAACGGCACGGATCTCACTTTTTTTGCTGTGCATACAACACGAAAAGGTCATGGTGCAACTTTCGCCCCGGCTGAGGTAATAGAGAAGTAACTCGGTACCGTCGTCCGCCAGACGGCTGATCTTAATGGTACCATTTAACACCAGGGGGAGCATCCGAACATAACCACCGTAATCCATTATTAGGTCACCTGCTTTAAATTGATGCAACCGCCCCTCCCCGGCCATTACTTGCCGCAAATCCGGTTCGACAAACTGGGGGAAATAACGGTTAATTTCCTCCGGGGTAAGCTGCGTTCTCATGCCAAATTTTCTGACCACAACGCGTCGGCTACTGAAGGGTTTTGTGTAGCTGCCATCTGGGGTAAGTACCCGGTACGGAGTTAAAAAAGTGCCAGTGTGATACACGTCACCGATCGCCGTCAACCCTTCCCCTAACTTTGCCGTCCACCAAACAATGAAACCGTGCGGGCCGGATAAATTCATCCGGGCTACCTTACACCTGCCACCGGCAATTCCCGAAAGCGTCCACGAGGCGGCTGGGGAATTTCGGAAACGACAACTATTTTCCAACCGGGGCACGGCGGCTCCCACCGCCGCCCGCCCCTCACACTTTACTATGTCAGAATTTATTTACGGTCCCTGGCACTGGTCCATCAGCGGTTTGCTGATCGCCGGCGTCATGTTCGCCCTCCTTTACGCCGGCAAAGAATTTGGTGTCTCCGCCAACCTGCGCACCATGTGCAGCATGGCCGGAGCCGGTAGACACGCCGACTTTTTCAAGTTCGACTGGAAGGCCCAGCACTGGAATCTCCTCTTTGTTGCCGGGGCGGTCCTCGGCGGTTTTATCGCCGTCACATTCCTGGCCAACCCCGCACCCGTTGCCATTTCCCCGGCCACGGAAACCTGGCTGGCCACCCTCCGAATCGACGCACCGTCCTCGGGCCGGCAGGGCGGCGGCTACGTCCCGCACGAGCTATTCGGCCTCGCCGAGATCGGCTGGCCGGAATGGACCTTTCTCCTCATCGGCGGCTTTCTCATCGGCTTCGGCACCCGCTGGGCGGGCGGTTGCACCAGCGGCCACGCCATCAGCGGCCTGTCCAATCTCCAGGTCCCCAGCCTCATCGCCGTAGTCGGGTTCTTCATCGGCGGCCTCCTCATGACCTGGGTGCTGCTGCCCCTTTTGCTCGGTTAGGGGCTTGGGGCGTGCCGCCTCGGCTACCGCCTCGCCGTCGGTCCCCTGCGGGCTTCGCTGTTCGCTCGGTGCTGCGCACCCGGCGCTAATGCGCCGCCCCTCCGGGCACCTCACGCATACCCGATAATCATCAACTAAACCCCTGCTACCATTGCCGCTGAAATTGCTTTCTACGGCGGTACCTGCTTCGCCCCGCCGGGGCTGCCCGGCGTCTCCTCCCGGACACGAAAAATACTATTCAACCACCTCTTCTTCCTACCATGAAAACAATCACCTACCTGCTCATCGGCACTTATTTCGGCATCGTCATGACCAAATCAGAAGCCGTTTCCTGGTTTCGCATCCAGGAAATGTTTCGCTTTGAGTCCTTCCATATGTACGGCATCATCGGCACGGCCGTGGTAACCGGAATCGTCGGCGTGGCCCTGGCCAAACGAATGCACTGGAAAACGGTCGATGGCGATTCCTGGCGGCTGCGGCCCAAAGACTTCACGGTTCCCCGCTACCTGTTCGGCGGCACTATTTTCGGCCTGGGTTGGTCCATGACCGGGGCCTGTCCCGGACCCATGTTCACGCTGCTCGGGCAGGGGGTTTGGGCCATCGGGGCCGTCATTCTGGCCGCCACTTTCGGCACCTATGTCTATGGTTTGCTGCGCCCCCGGCTTCCTCACTGAGCGGAGGTGTCCGCTAATACATTAATGGGTAATTCCTGTACCCCTATCCGACATCACTTAATCACTCTTCCTCATGAGGATCGCTGATCTTAATCTCACAGACCGTTTGGCACTGGACCGTACACACCTGGCCAATCAGCGAACGTTGCTTGCCTATACGCGCACGGGTATCTACCTCGTATTCACCGGTCTCGGTTTACTGCACCTGATCAGTATCGAGCGCGACCTATACTGGGTCGCCTGGTTGGCTTTCGGATTCGGCGGGGCATCCTTTCTGACCGGCATAGTCAACTACATCCAGATGAGAGGCAGGATCAATCGGCTTTACGGCTGATTGGCAAACTGTAATTCTATATCAATACCGTTAAAAACATTTTACTCATGCACATCCAACAGATTTATGATGAAGGTCTCGCCCATGCCTCTTACACAATCCTGATCGGTGCGGAAGTGGTGGTGATCGACCCCGCACGCAACCCTTCTGCTTACCTTCAGTACGTGGAGGAACATAATGCTGAAATTGTCGCCGTCATCGAGACCCACCCCCACGCAGATTTTGTCTCCAGCCACCTGGAATTACACCGGCGGACCGGTGCCACAATTTACACCAGTACCAAAACGGCTGCTGATTACCCGCACATCGGCTTTGATGAAGGCACCGAGCTACGAGTAGGAGTATACACCTTTCGCCCCCTCAATACGCCGGGGCACAGCCCGGACAGCATTTCCATCGTACTGGAAAATGAGGCGGGGGAGCAGCAGGCTGTTTTTACCGGCGATACGCTATTCGTAGGCGACGTCGGTCGGCCCGACCTGCGTGAATCCGCCGGGAACTTCAAGAGCAAACGCCGGGACCTGGCGCGGGACATGTATTACAGCCTGCATGATAAACTGGCGAATATCAACCCCGCTGCAACCGTTTACCCCGCCCACGGAGCCGGTAGCCTCTGCGGCAAAGGATTGAGCGACGAGCGGACAAGTACCATCCGTAAAGAACTGGATACCAACCCGGCCTTCCAACCGGAAACGGAGGAAGCATTTATCGAATGGCTGCTACAAGACCAACCCTTTGTGCCCGCCTACTTCCCCTATAATGTGGATATTAATCAGCGGGGAGCACCCGCCTACGGGGAAAGCATCGGGGCCGTTCGCCGCATGGATGCCGGTTTCGTTCCTGAAAAAGATACCATGGTGGTGGATGTGCGCGACGAATCCGTTTTTAAAAAAGGATTTCATGCCGGTGCCCTGAACATCCAGTTGGCCGGTAAATTTGAAACCTGGCTCGGTAGCCTCGTACCGCCACGAACCCCCTTCTACCTGGTTGCCGGCAATAAAAAACAGTTGGACGAAGCCGTCGCGACCTCCGCAAAAATCGGCTATGAGGCTTTTGTTAAGGGAGCCTTCACCGTCTTTGCCGGCCAACCGCAAGAAATCATCGCCCCCCTGAATCTCGACCGGTTCAAAGCGCATACCGGTGATTACACGATCGTCGATGTTCGCAACGCCGGTGAGGTAGAACAGGAAGGAAAAAAGTTTCCCAACGCCATCAATATTCCGTTACCCGAACTACGGGATCGCGCGACTGAAATCCCGGAAGACAAACCCATTGTGGTGCACTGCGCGGGCGGCTACCGGTCGGCGGCGGCGGCCAGTATCGTGCGGATGACTCAGCCGAAGAGCGTCGGTGTATTTGATCTGAGTGAGGCGGTGAAAGATTTTAGCTGATCGGTTACCTCAGAAAAAATCCGTTACGTAACCCGCCTCTCCTTGAAAAATTCATGGGTTAACGATCTTTACGGTACCAAAAATTTAGCTCGAATTGCCGGCAAATATTGCTGTAGTTCGTTTATTTTGCCTACAAATTGCTATACAATGGACGTGGAAATCCTTGCCCGGTTACAGTTTGCTTTCACCATCGCTTTCCATTACATTTACCCGCCGCTGAGTATCGGCCTTGGGCTTTTGATGGTTATCATGGAAGGTCTTTATTTGAAGACCGGTAATAAGGTTTACGAAACGATGTGTCGTTTCTGGACCCGTATTTTTGCCCTCACTTTTGGCATCGGTGTCGCTACGGGTATCGTGATGGAGTTTGAGTTCGGCACCAACTGGGCCACTTATTCGCGCTATGTCGGTGACATTTTCGGCAGTGCCCTGGCCGCCGAGGGAATTTTTGCTTTCGCGCTCGAAAGCGGCTTTCTCGGAATACTGTTGTTCGGCTGGAACAGGGTAAGCCCCAGGGTTCACTTCATCGCTACCATCGGCGTTTTTCTGGGGTCGATGTTCTCCGCCATCTGGATTACCGTGGCTAATAGCTGGCAACAGACACCGGCCGGCTATAAGATTGTAGGAGAAGGGATGAGTGTCCGCGCCGAAATTGTTGATTTTTGGGCGATGGTCTTTAATCCCAGTAGCGTTGACCGCCTGACGCACGTTTGGATCGGTGCGTTTCTGGCCGGTGCTTTTTTAGTGTTGAGCGTCCATGCGTATTACCTCCTACGTGGCCGCTACGTCGATCTATCCCGGAAAGCATTCAAAATCGCCTTGGGCGTAGCGACCGTATTCAGTCTGAGCCAATTGTTTACCGGCCACCGCAGTGCCGAGTATGTAGCGAAGTACCAACCGGCCAAACTGGCTGCGATGGAGGGGCATTTCGAGGCGGAAGCACCGGCGGATCTTTACGTGCTAGGCTGGGTGGACAAGGAGACACGGACTACTACCGGAATAGGTATTCCGGGCGGGCTGAGTTTCATGCTCGATCAGGATTTCGATGCTCCGGTCACGGGGTTAAATGCTTTTCCGGAGGAAGACCGTCCCGGTCAGGTTAACGCCGTCTTTCAATTCTATCACTTAATGGTCGCAATCGGGATGACGTTAATCGGGCTTACGCTAATCGCCTGCTTTTTCTGGTGGCGCGGGACTCTCTTCGATCAGAAATGGTTGCTCTGGGCCTTTGTTTTTGCCGCAGTCCTGCCACAGATGGCTAATCAATTCGGCTGGTATACCGCTGAGATGGGGCGCCAGCCCTGGGTAGTTTATGGGCTGTTGCGAACCTCCGATGCGCTGTCTAATGTGGTTACCGCTAACCAGGTTCTGTTTTCGTTGATCGGTTTTAGCATCATCTACATTTTGTTGTTGATGCTCTTTATTTACCTGCTCAATAAGAAAATCAAACACGGTCCCTATGATGAGTCCGATATCGACGACCGCCCCCTTCAGGAAGATATTGCTGAGGTGATTGCAAGTCAATGATGCCCCGCATCGGCGCGATCGTAATTTTTTTAATCGGGTCAGGCCGAGGACATATCCGAAGCATTGGCGTAAATTTTCATCTAAAGCATACCACTCATGAAGCGTGCATTACCTTACGCAAGCCTACTGATGCTGCTCACGTCCTGTGGCAGCGACGTGGAATCCGGTTATTCTACTATTGCCGGCATTGACTATCCTACCCTCTGGTACCTGGTTGTCGGTGCCGTCTTTACCGGTTACGGCATACTCGACGGTTTCGATCTCGGGGCGGGAGCCTGGCATCTTTTTTTTCGCAAGGAAGAAAGCCGACGTATTGCACTCAACGCCGTCGGCCCGGTCTGGGATGGTAACGAAGTCTGGTTGGTTATCGGAGGGGGTACGCTATTCGCCGGTTTTCCCGTGGTGTACGGCTCATTATTCTCCGCAATGTACATTCCGCTGATGCTCTTCTTGTTTTGTCTGATTTTCCGAGCCATCAGCATCGAGTTTCGGAGCAAAGAACCGATGAAATGGTGGCGACAACTATGGGATGTATCGTATAGTATATCGAGTGCTTTGCTGGCTTTCTTGCTCGGGGTGGTACTGGGGAATGTGCTGCTCGGTATGCCCCTGGATAGTAATTACGAGTTTACGGGTAGCTGGCTGAGGTTTCTCAATCCTTACGCATTGCTGGTGGGTGCAACCGCGCTGGCACTTTTTATGATGCATGGTGCGATCTACCTGACAATGAAAACGGAGGGGCGGCTATTTGCCAAGGTTAATCAATTATTGAAACGCTCGATCATCGCCTTCATCCTACTTTTCGGCATGACGACGCTCGCCAGTTTGGTTTACTATCCGCACTTATCCGACGGGATCAAAGACAATGTCGCATTACTCGGGATTCCGATCCTCGCAATACTGGCTATCGCTAATGTCCCTCGCCTGGTTAGCAAGCGAAAGTATCTATCAGCCTTTATCTTCAGTGCCCTTACCGTCGGCTTCTTACTGATGACGGTTGCGATGGAATTGTACCCCGTTATTCTGCGTGACAGTAGTGGATTGGGAAATGACATCACGGTCTACAATGGCGTTGCTTCCGATAAGTCGCTCGGAATCATGTTGACGTTCGTGGCAATTGGGGGGCCGCTGGCGGTAGGGTATACGGTGTTTGTGTACAAGACCTTTTGGGGTAAGGTGCGGTTGGACGAGCATAGTTATTAAGGCTCCGCCGACAGATTTGATTACGTATTACATTACAACGCACCCCCGCCGCGTGAGGCACCTGGAGGGGCCGAGCGTAGCGAGGAGTGCGCAGCACCAAGCCGACAGGCGCGCCCGCAAGACGCCGACCCCGCCCCGTAGGGGCGGGGGCACGCCCGAAAAAAAAGAAACCGCTAAAGCACTGATTCCGTAGGGAGGAAGCATTGTCGGCAGGGATACTCGTGCAACCTCCGGGAAAATGTTACTTACTTTAGGGTTGGGGAAGAACGATCACCTAAACCTCTTCCGACCGATGACGATGAAGAAGCTACTGTATTTGCTTGTTTTTCTAGTGGGGGCGACCTGCGCCCAAGCCCAGTTGACGGAACGGCTGGACAGCCTGCTGGCGGCCGACCGGGAGGTAGGGTTTAACGGAAACGTGCTGTTATCGCACGGTGATTCGATCCGCTACGTGAGGAGTTTGGGCCTGGCCGATGCGGCGAGCGGGCAGTTGCTGACGGAGCAATCGGTTTTCGACCTGGGGTCGGTGTCCAAGCAGTTTACGGCACTGGCCATTGTGCAGCTGGTGGAGGCGGGAAAACTGACGTTCGCGACCGAAGTGGGGGAGGTGATCGAGGGGTTCCCGTACGCCGGGATAACGGTGGGCCACCTGCTGCGGCACCAGAGTGGGCTACCCGATTATATGGGCCTGATGATGAATAAGAAAAACTGGGACCCTAAGAAAATAGCGACGAACGACGATGCGATCGAACTGCTGAGGCGGCTGCAACCGCCCCTGCTGTTTCCGGTGGGAACTGAGTATAGTTACAGCAATACGGGCTACCTGCTACTGGGGTCCATCATCGAGCGGGTGGCGGGTATGGAATATGGCGAGTATCTGGAACAGAACGTTTTCCTGTCCGCCGGGATGAGCGATACGCACGTGTACCGCCGCCGTTACCGCCCGGAAATGGTGGAAAAGGGCACGGAGGGCCATATGTACCAGGAGAAAAAAGACCGGTTTGTACGAGTGGAAATGTACAAGCAGTTGCGCCAGTACTACTACCTGGATGGTATAGTAGGCGATGGAATGGTAAACAGTACGCTGCGGGACATGGAAAAGTGGAAAGCGGCCCTGCGTGGTAATAAGCTGATTAGCGCGGAGAGTAAGGAGTTGATGCTGACAACCGATGAGGTATCCAAGGAATACGGCTACGGGCTGTTTGTGAAAAACAGCGATGACTACGGCCGGCGAATCTATCACGGCGGCAGTTGGGGCGGCTACTACAGCCTGACTTATTACGAGCCGCAGGATAATTTATTCATCGTTATCCTCTGTAATGCCGAATACGACGGGTTTACGAACTTGCTGGTGCGGCTGCGGAAGATTTTTCGGGAGGAAAGCGAGGGATAATTTCCGCCCGGCCGGGGGGGTCTTGGTGTGGGCGGGGAGGGGTTGCGGACGCAAAACGGAATCCTAATCTACTTTCCGGTAGCCCAGGATTTCCTTCCCGCTTTCGTCGAGGAGGGTCAATTTCAGGCCCTTGATCCGGTAGCCGGCTACTTGGTCCAGGGCGGCGGTGACGCAATCGGCGAGGTTGTTGTCTTTGCAGGCGCGGCGGGTCATGGCAAGTGGGCCGAAGGTGAGTTGCTCGTCGGTGACCCCGGTGATCTGACCGGTGAAGGTATTGCAGCCGTTGGTGCCCATAACGCGCATCTCGGTGAGATTTAGTTCCAGGTTGGGTTGCTGCCCGGCGGGGGAGGCGGTGAAATCGACGGCCTCGCCGGCGACGCTTTCCAGTGCCCAGATGTCGTAGAGCCGGAGTTTTTTATCCCGTCGCTTTTCCACTACCTCGACCAACTCATACCTGATCGACGACGCATCGGCCGGGACCTGCGCGGCGGGAAGCTGAGTCTCACGGACTCGTAGCAGGTAGAGATAACCGGGTTCGTAATCGAAGCCCTGGATGGAGGAGTAAAAGTTTTCCCACTGCCCCTCGCTGAGTTGGTTGCCCCGTTTGACCTGGAGACACTGCCGGGGGGCAACGCCGGTGCAGGGCACTTTGCTGCTGTTGACCCAGTAGGTATTGATGTTATCGTCGGCCACGCCGGTGGCGGCGCGCGGCGTGCAGGCGGCAAGGAAAAGGACGAGCGGGAACAGGGCGAGAAGACGGATCATGGCAGATCAATTTTAAAATTCTAACCTGACCCGTTACGGAGATGTTTGGCGACGAGCGGTGAATTGGATAACGATCAGGCCGCCCGGCTGCGCCCGATTATGAGCACCGCCCCGATTACAATAATGCCGCCGATCCACTGCACGGTGCTGAGGGTTTCGCCCAGCACGTAGTACTCGAGGATGATGGTAAATACGGGGCCGATGCCGCCGATGATGGCCGCATCGCCCGCGCCGAGGCGGCGGACGCCCTCGGTGACCAGGTAGAAGGCAGCACCGTGCACGGGATGCCGAGCGTGGCCCCGTACAGGTAGACCGCCGGGGGGAGGCCGAGGAGTTGCGCCCCGCTGACCACGGCATGCAGCAGCACCGCCGTGCCCGCGCTGATCATGGCCAGACTGGTGAAACGCACCGAACCCACACGGACCGCCAACTGCCCGCTGCCGAGCAGGTAAATGGCGTAAAAAAAGGCCCCCAGAAAGACCAGCCCCGCCCCGAGCGGAAAGTGGGAGCCGCCGGAAAAATCCGCCCCGCTGAAGGCGATGCCGATGCCGAGGTAGCAGATAGCGGTGGCGATCCACTGGATGGGGCGGATGGGTTTGGCGAGGAAGAACAGCCCGAGGAGCAGTACGATGGTGGGGTAGGAGTAGAGCACCAGCCGCTCCATGCCCGCGCTGAGGTAGCGCAGGCCGAGGAAGTCGAAATAGCTGGCCAGGTAGTAGCCGCACAGCCCGAAGACGACGGCCAGCAGCCGATCGCGGGTGCTGAAGGGCGCGCGCTCCGCTTTTTTGCCCCGCCCCAGGTAGCCGATGACCAGGAAAAAGGGCAGGGCGCAGGCCATGCGGACGGCCAGCAGCGAAATACTGGGCACGTCGCCCTCCAGGTAAGCGAGTTTGATGAGTACCCCCTTGCAACTGAAAAGTAGCGAGCCGATGAGCAGGATGCCGATGCCGACGAGCCGGTAGCGGCGTTGGGCCGCTTCGTCGCCTGCGGCCGGGGGGAGGGAGCTGATCATGGCGCAAAGATGCGCGAATAAGCCGCAGGGAAGGCCGGATTACCCGCCTGATTTACGATCCGTTACCGACCAACCAAATCGTAGCCGGCCGGTTAGGTGGTTAAAATGACCGATGACCAGATTACTGCCCTATCTCATCCTGTTGATCCTGCTGCTATCTTCCTGCGAAAGCCGCCCCGCCTCGCGGACTGATTCCGAAGATCGGCGGGTTTCCGAAGCCGTCGCGCCGCTACTTCGAGAACCTGCGGGCGCATGCGTACGGGATGAATGAGATGCCCGCAGCGCAAAACAGCCTGCGCGTTTATCTACTGGATGACCTGGAAAAGGTGGCGGCGGACAAGCGGATCGGTGCCGCAATCGTCTATGACTGGCTGGATGACGAGGCCCGCATCGGTTACCTGGCACCCGGCGGACTTTTGCCCTGGACCGAGGGTTCGCTGGGGCTGGTGCGCCGTCAGGATACCATCTACTACCAGGCTGATTACGCCCTGGACAGCAGCGTGACATTCACCGAACGGTTGCGCAATCAGTTGGGCGGGCAGGAACCCATTGTCTGGCGGGCGGAGGATGGCACGGTCGAACCGCTTTTCCCACGGGAGAAAGGTCGCTCGGAACTGCGCACCATCCTGACGGATTACCTCAGACTGATCGACCGTATCTAGACACGCTCTAAATGAGGAGGCATAAAAAAACCCTTGTCCTATGTGGACAAGGGCCTCTAACCCAAACAAATAAACACAAAAACTACGTTTTCACGCATTTCTTGCGGTCGTCGTGTGTAGTTACTCTTCTGTTGTCGAGATTAATGATAGTTCCAGGCCAGGAGGCAGCCGGTAAAGGCTTAATTCCAAGTCTAGTTGTTTGGTGCTGCTAAACTACGTCCGTTGTGACAGTATTGCAACTATGTGGCGAAATTTAACATATGTAAAATTTTAATAATTGATCCCGTTTGTTGCCTGGGTCAGGCGCAGCCTGCGAGTAAATTCCCATAACACGACTCCCGCGCAGACTGCGATATTCAAGGAATGCTTGGTGCCGAACTGCGGAACCTCTACAGCCCCCTCGCAGGCAGCCAGCGCAGCGACAGAGACGCCCCGCACTTCATTGCCGAAAACCAGCACGGTAGCCGGCGCGGAGGATACCGGCTTGATGTCTTGTAGCCACATCTTCCGGTCGGTCTGCTCTACGGCCAGTACGGTATGGCCGGCGGCCCGCAGGTTCGTGATCAACGTAGCCGTATCGGATTCGGAAGACCAGTCAACGGTATCGGTCGATCCGAGGGCAGTTTTCAGGATATCCCGGTGGGGTGGGGTAGCGGTAATGCCGCAGAGGTAAACGCGTTGGATGGCAAACGCATCGCAGGTGCGAAAAATGCTTCCTACGTTTAGGGCCGAACGGACGTTGTCGAGTACCACGATCAGTGGTGTTTTGGTGACATGACCGTATTCCTTTGGGGAGGGGCGGTTGAGGTCGGCATTAGGGGTTTGGCGCATATCAATGAGTGAATGACTAAATGTAGTACGTGCAGAACCCCCTTCGGGGGCAGGGGGAAACCATGGATTGAATGTCAAACGTGCAGAACCCCCTTCGGGGGCAGGGGGAAACCAAGGATTGAATGTCAAACGTGCAGAACCCCCTTCGGGGGTAGGGGGAAACCAAGGATTGAATGTCAAACGTGCAGAACCCCCTTCGGGGGCAGGGGGAAACAAGGATTGAATGTCAAACGTGCAGAACCCCCTTCGGGGGCAGGGGGAAACCAAGGATTGAATATAAAACGTGCAGAACCCCCTTCGGGGGCAGGGGGAAACCAAAGATTGAATATAAAACGTGCAGAACCCCCTTCGGGGGCAGGGGGAAAACCAAGTATTGAAGGCACAAACGGTTAGAACCCCCTACTATCCGACTAATTTCCCCCGCAAATATCGCTATTCCAGTCACGCATCGTAGATTTACGCAATCATTAGCCGAACACCCATGACCGATCCCGCCGCTTTTTACGCAGATGCCCGTGACCGAATCGGCCGGGGAAAATTGTCGGAGGTAGTGAGGGAACTGGCCGATCGACTGGAGAAAATTCTGCCGCCCAACCGGCCCGCACGCGACCGGGCCGTGCAGTTGGAAGCCCAGTTGGCCGACCTGGAACGCAGCGAGGCGGCCGGAGTGGTGGGCTATGAATCCGCCCAACTCAGCCGCAACCAAATCCGTCTGGCTACGCTGGGATTGTTAAACGACCTGGAAAACGGAATGCCGCCAGCGGGCGCGGAAAAAAGGGAAGGTAAGGTAATGCCCGCCCTGCGCAAGTACTGGCCCGTGCTGGTGGGCGGGGCACTGGTACTGCTGGCGGCTATCTTGCTACTGCCGCGCCTGATGAGCGGGGGTGGGAGGACGTACCGACCCGCCCCTGCCGCCCACCGAGCCGCTGGAACCCAAACTGAACTGCCCCGCTTTCGATGCCGGTTCGTCACTGAATGTGCTGGTACTCCCTTTTCGTGCCCTGGCCGGACCGGCCACGCAACTGCACACCGTTATTCTGCAACGGCTGGCCGTCTCCAGCGATCAGTACCGCCTCAACCTTAGTTTTCACGAATACGGCAACGATGCCGATGACGTGAGCGACTACCCCATCCGCCCCCGCGATGCCGAGTCACTGGCCAACTCCTGCGGTGCGCAACTGATCGTGTGGGGGACGACGGAGGAGACACCCCTCGGGGACATCGTGGTATTATTTTACCGCTTCCTGAAAAGCTCCACCCTGGATTCTACGCTCCTCGACCAGAGCAGCAACATGATGACCGTGGATACGGTAAGTAGCCTGAGCAGTATCACCGCGCAGGGCAGTCTGGTCAAAGACCTGGAAGATCACCTCTACCTGCTCTTCGGCCTCATTGCCGCCGAAACCAGCCAGGACAGTGCCTCCATCGCGCTGCTGGAGTCCGCACAAGTGGCTGCCGGGGATTCCGTCGGTTTCCGTGCGGCCCAGCTTTCCAAGGCGTCCGGTCTGGCTAAACTCAACCAACCCGAGGCTGCCATTGAGGCCTATTCGCAACTACTGAACGAGCAGCCCTACCAGCACGTGGCCCTTAGCCGCCGCGCCGATCTGCTGATGCAGGTAGGGGAAATGGATCGCGCCATCGACGATCTGAGTAAGGTCGTTGACCTCAACCCCGGCGATGAGGAATCGCGTCTCAAACGTGCGGAAGTATACATTGCTACCGACCGGCTGAACTTGGCGAAAATGGACCTGCAAAAACTTACCACCGCTACTATCCGCGTACCCGCCGGTACGGTCAAAACCAATGCCGCCCCCCAAAAGATAAAGGAGTTGCAAAATAAGTGGCAGCAAACTAAGGCCGAGCAGGAACGGGAACTATATCAGCTTAATAAACAAGAAGACACCCGCGGCAAGCAACTCGATTACCTGGAACGCCGCTCTACGTTAGAGATGAGCCTGGAACGCTACCAAGAGGCCGGTAAGACCGCTAAAACCCTCCGCGCCCTGCGACCCGAACTGGAACGCGCCTACCAACCCGCCCTGGAACTGAGCCGGATCACCGCCGATTCAGCCGAGATCCGCCGCATCCGTTCTTCAGCACGGAGCAACCAGGTTAAACTAAAAAATAATTAGGTATATGCCGCTCAGGTCGAGAACCTACCGGCCCGAGGCGGACGGCATAGCCGGCTACGCCCGCTCCGAAATTTTATAGGATTCACTTGCTTCGGATCTTGTATCTAAAGCCACAATGAGAATGGTAGCTCTACGCACAAATCGACAGCGGAAGCCCTTCGCCACTTACCACCTTTTTTCTATCTTCGTGCCAAAATAAGCCCCCGAATTAACGGGAGGCTTTTGACGATAATTTGCCGCTACCCGGCGTACCGCGAAGCTGCTCCGCGACTGAATCCCAACCACCGATGAAAAGATTATACTTCTTATTCCCGTTCCTGGTATTGCTGTGTAACCCGCTGCTGACGGCGCAGGATGCAACCAAACCCATTGAAATACTGGAGTTTCGCCTGTTTTTTCCCGGTCAGGACTGGCAGCGTTCGCTCGACTCCCTACGCTTCAACGGCACGGGCACGCTGGCCGCGCAGATGACCGACCCCGGCGCGGGCGGCCG